>FNZT01000005.1:135293-250543 GCA_900109435.1 Ruminococcus sp. YRD2003
GAGGAAGCTGAGAGGCAGAGGCTCGAAGCGGCTAAGAAAGCTGCCGAGGATGCCGAGAGGCAGAGGCTCGAAGCGGCTAAGAAGGCTGCCGAGGAAGCCGAAAGGCAGAGGCTCGAAGCGGCTAAAAAAGCTGCCGAGGACGCCGAGGAAGCTCCCGCATTCTCCTTCGAGGAGGAGATAAACGTCGTCACTTCTTCGCAGACCGAGGACAGCCTCGGCGGCGAGCCTACCGTTGACGAGCTCATGGCTGCGGCTTTTGCGGCTGTTGCGGCTGAAAACGACACCGATAATGAGGCGGCAGAGACCGCGGATGCTCCCGAGGAAAACGCTGATGCGCCTGAGTCCGACCCTGTCGGAAATATGATAGATACTATCCGCGAGGACGCGGAAAAGAAGCTCTCCGAGCTCGACGAGACTCCCGAGCCCGAGGAGGACGCTCCCGCAGATGAGGAGACCTCCGACAAGCCCGAGAATGAGCAGGAGGACAAGGCGGAAGAACGCAAAAAACGCTTCTTTGAAAAGAAAAAAGCGGGCGAAGAGGAGGCTCCTGCCGAGGATGCCGAGAAACCCAAGGGCAAGATAACCTCTGCGCTCGAAAAAATAATGGACGAGGACCCCGACGAGATAATCGCTGAGAGAAGCGAAAAAACAGAAGAGGACGAGTCCGATGCCGCGGGCGGCAAAAGCCTCAAAAAACGCCTGTATACCGTCTTCGGGATCGTGTTCGCGGTGCTTGCGTGCGTCGGTCTCGTGACCGTGATCGCTACGGCTGTAAAGCTCCTCGGCTCGTTCACATCGGGCGATTCCAAGAAAACAGGATTCGCCGATGTGGTCTATCCCGCTGTTATCATGGATATCGAGTCATTCGATGAGCCTTCGCAGCTCACCTCCGACCAAGTCATAACGGCGGCTATATGGTCAATGATAATGTCCGACGGTACGCTCGACAGCTACGAGAAAACGTTCGACGTCGTGAGAGTGCCTGCTGTTGACGTTGAGTCTTATGCCGTAAAACTCTTCGGCGATGACCTCCCCGAGCTCACTCATACGACCGTGGGACCCGCAGAGTCGAGATTCTACTATAACGAGGAGAAGGAGTCGTACAATGTTCCGCTCACTCCCGTTACCTTCACTTACTCGCCCGAGATAAAGTCCGTGACCAAGAGCGGCAGCGAGTATACACTGACCGTCGACTACATCGACGAGCTGCCCGAGTGGCTGCCTAAAACTTCGTCGAAATCCGTCGAGTTCAAGCTCATCCAGACAAGCGAGGGCTATCAGATAAAGTCGATGAAGGTGCTCTCCGAGAACAACAACATATAATGAACATGACCGCAGGCTTGTGTCTGCGGTCTTTTTCGCCGTGAACCCCCTCCTCCCGATGCTGTTTTTCCGCTTTTTGAAATTTTTTTCAAAAAATGCTTGACAAGCGCTCCGATCTCTGGTATAATATTAAAGCAGTCGATTGATACTGTATGCGAGTGTGCTGGAATAGGCAGACAGGCACGTTTGAGGGGCGTGTGTCGACAGACGTATGGGTTCAAGTCCCATTACTCGCACCAGCGTCGAACAGACGCGCAGTTTCGCGTTTCACTTCTTGTGGAACGCGATTTTTTTGGCTCACCATAAACGCCGATAAATCGCTCCGTATCCGATGCGGCTGATACGTGATCTCTCGGGTGCTTCCGATCTTACTCAGGGCACCGCCTCCCCTGCTGTGAAAAGCCTTGACTTTATTCGGCTCGCGTGATATAATGTCTTCAGCGGTCAGTCCGCAATATCTTTAAGGAGAAAGTGTTTGAAAAATACGATGAAAAAGGAGATAGCAGCGTAAACGGGCGGTTTGCGAATACTATCCCACACAAACCTCCCGTGTCTTGTCAACCATATTCAGGAGGAAAAATAATGAATAATACCGACATCATCATCCGCAGAGAAAACAAAAACGACTTCTGTGAAGTCGAAAATCTCGCTCGTGAGGCTTTCTGGAACCTCTCGGTACCCGGCTGCTTCGAGCACTACTTCATCCATATAATGCGCGATCACCCCGATTTTATCCCCGAGCTCGACTTCGTAGCCGTCGCTGACGGTAAGATCGTCGGCGCTGTCATGTACTGCAAGTCTAAGCTCGTCGATGAGCAGGGCTGCGTGAAGGATATCGTCACTATGGGTCCGCTGTGCGTGCTCCCCGAGTTCCAGCGCAGAGGCATCGGCAAGGCTCTGCTTGAGCATACGTTCGCTGTCGCTCGGGATATGGGCTATGATACGGTGGTCAACTTCGGCAACCCCGACAACTACGTCGCACGCGGCTACAAGAGCTGCAAGAAGTTCAACGTCTGCTTCGAGGGGGATGTCTTCCCTGCCGCGCTCCTCGTCAAAGAGCTGACCGACGGTGCTCTCGACGGCAGAAAGTGGTTCTATCACCCGTCCGATGTTGACGCTCCGTGCGACGACGAGAAGGCTGTTGCCGAGTTCGATGCGCTCTTCCCGCCAAAGGTGAAGGGCTGGCAGCCAAGCCAGGAGGAGTTCTGGATACACAGTCACTCTGCGATAACCTGATAACAAATAGTAAAGAAATGACCGACGGAGGGGTTCTTCCGCCGGTCATTCTTTATCGGGAATAATCGTTAATTACGATGCTTTATTAATAAATATATAACATTTCTGTTGCGATATCCACTAAAATGGCTTCCTCTCTTTGTGCGTTTTGCCTAAAAGGATCCGCGATAATTCTACGACTGACTGACAGGCGAATTCACCAAATCCGCTTGACTTCTTTAGTGCAATATGATAAAATCAAGACAGGCATTAAGCCATGGCGGCTTCCTGCACTGTGTCGCCAAATGGAAAATTACAAATCTATGGGAGGGTATTTATGCTAAAAAACAAATTCATCTCAAGAGCTGTGAGCACCGTCGCTTCAATCGCTATGGTGTTCACCTCGATCCCGTCCATCAATGTTATGGACAAGGCTGTTGCCGCTGATACGATGACAGCTTTCGAGATCACCGAGAACATGAAGGTCGGCTGGAATCTCGGAAACACCCTTGACGCCAAGGCGGGCGACAAGAACGGAGACTATGCTACAGCAGGTCTCGAAACCGAGACTTCATGGGGCTGCCCCAAGGCTAACCAGCAGCTGTTCGACGCTATCAAGGCTAAGGGATTCAACACTGTCCGCGTTCCTACAACATGGTTCCAGCACCTCGACGCCGACAACAACATTGACCCCGAGTGGATGGCTCGTGTCAAGGAAGTTGTTGACTACGGTATCAAGAACGATATGTACATCATCCTTAATGTTCACCACGAGAACTGGATAAACCGCGCTGATTTCGCCAACGCTTACGACGAGATGCAGCCCAAGCTCATGAAGATCTGGACTCAGATCGCTACCGAGTTCAAGGACTACGACCAGCACCTCATCTTCGAGTGCATGAACGAGCCCCGTGCAGCAGGTACAGACCACGAGTGGTGGGCTGCTGAGCCTGTTCCCGAGTGCGAGGTCATCAACAAGCTCGAGGCTGACTTCGTAAAGCTCATCAGAGGCATGGACGGTCCTTACGCAAAGACCCGTCTCCTCATGCTCCCCGGCTACGTTGCTTCCGCTGAGCAGACATTCCTCAAGGAGATAAAGCTCCCCGAGAACGACAAGTATCTCGCAGTTTCTATCCACGCTTATACTCCTTATGACTTCACAATGAACACCGCCGTTGAGGACCATTCAACTTTCACAGGTGCTTACGCTCAGAACCTCGCTGATACTCTTCAGGGTATGCGCGACCTCTTCATCGAGAAGGATATCCCCGTTGTAATCGGTGAGATGGGTACTTCAAACTTCGGCAACACAGAGGCTCGCGTTGCTTGGACTACACAGTACTTCACAACTACAAAGAAGTACGGCATCCCCTGCTGTCTCTGGGACAACAACACTGTTGAGAACCCCAAGGACCCCGGCGAGTGCCACGGCTACATCAACCGTACAACAGGTGAATGGCACGAGGCAAGCCTCCCCATCATCAACAAGATGATGGAGATAATGAACGATGATTCTATCGTCTGGGGCAGCGAGGGCAAGGCTCCCACATACACACATCAGGACCTCTCCGCAGGTAAGGTATTCAGAGACGAGGCTATCGAGATAGATGCTTCCAAGTCCAAGACCTACGAGAACACAACTCCCGGTCAGGAGATCGCTTGGAGCGAGCTCGAGGGCAAGGAAGTTGCTATCAAGTTCACAGGCACAACTCCCGTACTCGCATTCTCAGATGCTGAATACGGCAACTGGACAGAGTTCAAGCCCTACACAGTTGACGAGGAGAACGGCATCGCTTACTACCTCGTAAGCCAGCAGCTCCCCGCAGCATGGCAGGATCTCTCCACTGTTAACCATATGCAGGCAAGAACTGACAAGGTTACTACTATCGAGAAGATGGTCATCCTCAACGCTCCCGAGGTACAGATAGACGTACCCGTTGACAAGACCAAAAAGTACAAGATCGACTTTGCAAACGCTCCCAAGGACGAGGGCAGCCTCGTTCTCTACTTCGAGGGCGAGCCCAATACTATTACCAACGGCGCTGTTGGATTCAACGGCGACGGCTGGGAAGAGGTAAAGTGGGAAGGCAAGACCGATGCTGACGGTAAGCTCACTGTTGAGATCGACCGCACAAAGTTCCCCGCAGACCTCAAGTCCGCTGAGTGCCAGATCTGGTATCAGCCCGAGCTCGTTGATATGAAGGACTATGATTTCTCTGCAGAACAGCCCGGCACAGTTGTATCCACCACAGAAACAACTACAACAGAAACCACAACAATTACAACAGCTACAACAACAGCTGATTCGTCTCTTGCAACTACTACTACTGAGGGCGATGTTCTCAGCGTAACTGTTATCGGTGACGCTAACCTCGACAATAAGTGCACCGTTGCCGATGCTGTTGCTATCCTCCAGCATATCGCCAACAAGGATAAGTATGAGCTCAAGGCTCAGGGTAAGGTAAATGCTGACGTTGACGGTCAGAGCGGTATCACTGCTAACGACGCTCTCATTATCCAGAGAGTTGACGCCGGCGTCCTCACCGAAAAAGACCTTCCGCTCGCAGGCTGAGCCCGATAATTCGGATATACACTCTATCATATTAAAGTGCCGCGCCAATAAGGGCTGCACCTATACGTAAGTATTACGGGATATGTATCGGGGGAAACCTTTCTGAAGAAAGGTTTCCCCCGAACCCATTTCCAAAGACTTTTAGTCCAAATTTTGCCCCTATGGGGTACTCTCCTGATACGAAAAGAGTAAATCTTTCTTTTCAATGAGAGTACCCCATAGGGGCAAAATTTAATTTGAAAGTTTTAGGAAAGGAGTTTGAGGGTGACTCCCCGCAGTGCGTGCGTAAGCGGAGAGCGTGTCCAAGTGGGACAGCCTCACCGACATATCCCTTTTTATTCTTCGTCTTCGTCCCTGACCTCGGTGTGGAGCTTTTTCACGCGGCAGAGCTCAACACGGTGGTGGTGTATCTCAAGCACGTCGATGCGCAGCCCATCACATTCGAGATAGGTCTTGGAGCCGTCCTTGGGTATCTCACCGAGTCCCGCGATGACGTAACCGCCGAAGGTATCGAACTTATCGGCGGGGAGCGTTATGCCGAGCTCCTCACAGACCTCGCTCAGCGGCATTATTCCAGGGATGAGCCACTGGTCGTCGGCTATCTGCTCGAATTCCGCCTCAGATTCGCCCGTTTCGTCGTCGTCGAACTCACTTACGAGCTGTTCAACGAGGTCGGTAACGGTGACGATACCCGTCATACCGCCGTATTCGTCCACGACCACAGCGAAGTGGTCGGCGCCTTTTTTCTTCATCTGAGCGAAGAGAGCGTCCGCTTTCATGCCCTCGTGGACGAAGTACGGCTCATGTACGGCGTGAGCCATGATGTTATCGCGGCTCTTGTTGTCAAGGCGGAAGTAGTCCTTGGCATTGAGGATACCGATGACATTGTCCACGCTTTCGCCGCATATCGGGAATACGGAGTGGCGGGTGCGGTGGATAGTTTCCTCCCACGTCTCGACGGGGTCGCTGCTCCAGAGCACGGAAACGTCGGTGCGGTGGGTGCAGACCTGCTCGGCGGTAGTATCATCGAATGCGAAAACGTTCTTGATGATGCGGTTCTCGTCCTCGTCGATAGTGCCTTTTTCGGCGCCCGCGTCGGACATCATCAATATTTCCTCCTCGGTAACAGTATCCTCCTCCTTGTTCGGGTCGACGCCGAACAAGCGGAGAACGACGTTGGTGGAGATATTGAGTATCCACACCAGCGGAGCGAACAGCACCTGAGTAAAGCGTATCAGCCCTGCCATACCGAGCGCGAGCTTCTCGGAGTATTTCATCGCGAGGCGCTTGGGGACGAGCTCGCTGAAAACGAGCGTAATGTACGCGAGCAGGAGCGTTATCGCGATGACCGAGACTGTACGCAGCACGCCTTCGGGGAAACCGATACCCGCTTTCATTATGACAGCGGTGAGGCGCTCCGAGAAGTTATCGGCAGCGAACGCCGCACCGATAAAGCCCGAGAGAGTGATAGCGACTTGTATCGTCGCGAGGAAGCGGGCCGGCTGACTTGTAAGTTTTTTAAGCTTGACAGCTTTTTTGTTGCCGCTTGCGGCGAGCTTGTCGAGCTTTGCGTCGTTTACAGAGATCACCGCGATCTCAGCGCAGGCGAAAGCGGCGTTGAGAGCGATGAGCACGATTTGCAGAATTATCTGCCCTAACATAATTATCCTCCGTTATTATCAGTAGTCAAAAACAAGCACGAAAAGGCATAGCCTATAACCTGAATGGGAACAGACCATGCCTTGAGATATCGGATATAACAAAGGAATATCGGTAATAACACCCGTCAGGGGTACTGTCCATTAAGATTCTCACCTCCGAAGCTGATTTCAGATAAAAACATTAATAGTATCATATCATAAAAAACGCAGCTTGTCAAGTAGCGGCGCATTCCGTGCGCCCGCGCCCTACAAAATGCCCTGCCGCCCGCCATTATTATCATTTGATTTCCAGCAATTTTCACACTGTCGCACTTGACTTATTTTTTGATTTAGTATATAATTTTAATACAGCGGACTTGTTCCGCCGAAAGAAACAGGAGGAAAAAATATGAAAAAAATACTGTCCGCGATCATGTCAGCGGCAATAGCGGTGTCAGCAGCACTTCCCTTTTCGGGAACAGCCGCCGCCGCTGAAGATATCAGCAGCATAGTAGTCCTCGGAGACAGCATAGCTTCGGGCTACGGACTTGCAGAGGGCGAAAAGACCTACGGCGAGATAGTCGGCAATTACTACGGCGCCAAGACCGACAACTACGCTAAATCGGGCGATGCCACGACCGACCTCATCGCCGCGCTCGAATCTCCCACCACGGAGCTGTCTGCCTCGATAAAGGGAGCGGACTATGTGATAGTATCCGTCGGCGGCAATGATATGCTGCAATATGCGTCGAATTACCTGCTCAAAGTCTGCGCTAATGTCGGAGTGCTGAAGAGCGGCTACACAAAGGCAGATATCCCCGAGAAGCCCACCTTTGCGGACCTCGACCGCCTTGTTGACAGAGAGGCTCTGAAGACCTATGCGTCCGAGAATCCCGTGCCGATGAACTCGAATATCCAGAAGCTGCGCGGCAACATGGTATTCAAGAAGGCAGATCATGCTGCATATGACTGTATTATCGAAACGCGCGTTATCCCGAACATCAAGAAGATAAACGCCGATATCGAGGCGCTGAATCCCGAGGCGAAGGTGGTATATCAGACCATATACGACCCCGCCCAGTTCGAGGAGGAATACTACAAAGCGACCTATACAGGCAACGCTCTCAAGGTCATGAACCTTCTCAGACCCGTATTCGGAGCGGTGACCGAGTCCTTCCGCGAACAGCTTATGGAGGCTGACCTCGGCGGCGCGCTCATCGCAGACGTATACACAGACTTTACCTCTCTCGACGATTCGGGCGCGAAGTACAGCTGGTACTTCACCAATATGCAGAGAGACCGCTCCGAAATGGACTTCCACCCCACACAGGCGGGACACGTAGCGATAGCGGCAAAGGTCATTGACACTATAGGTACCAAGGACAAAGGCGGCGACCTCATAGTTCAGACCTACGACAAGCTTGCCGACAAGGCAGGCTATCCAGCCGCGGCACTTGCAACGTACAATAAGGTCGCAGCGACAACAGCTCCCGAGGAAAGCGGCATTAAGCTCGGCGACCCCAACGGCGACGGCAATATAGACGCCAAGGACTCATCGTTCATACTCACAGCATACTCGAAGTCGTCAACGGGCGCAGACACGGGCTTGTCGGCAGAGCAGAAGAAGGCAGCCAATGTAAACGGCGATGCCCTCATCGACGCTAAGGACGCCTCGGCGATACTCGGCTACTACTCCTACATCTCGACAGGCGGTACAAAGAGCCTGCCCGAATATCTCGCATAAAAATATCCCCGCTGCAAGTCATATGCAGCGGGGATTTGTGCATTATTGCGCGGGAACAGCCGTTGTGGAAGTTGTTGCAGTCGTGGAAGTGACCGCAGTATTGCTGCTTGTCGTGGTGGCAGCCGCAGCAGCAGCCGTAGTGCCGTTGCGTACCTCCGCGGGCAGCTGAGCCGTGGGCTTTACGCCGTTGAGCCCGTAGCACTGCTGATACGAGAGAATGATATCGCGTATCATGTACTTCGAGTATTCGCCGCCCTCGATGACGCCCGCAAAGGCTATCTCGGGGTCATCAGCGGGAGCGAAGCCGATAAATACGGAGTTCTGCTTGTTCTTATCGTTCATATCGGTCTGCGGAGTACCCGTCTTTATAGCCACGGAGAAACCGAGGTCGGTGAGCTGATATGGCGCAGGGCAGGCTCTTGCCGCGTCTATCATACCGTCGATGATGTAGTCATAGACGTAGTCATAGTTGAGGTCTATCTCGTCAGCGACAGTGGGCTTTGTCTTCTTGACGAGCTCATTCGAGCCGTAGGTGTAGAGGCTGTCCACGAGATAAGGCTGATAGCGCACACCTCGGTTGCCTATCGTAGCGGCAACATTTGCGAGCTGGAGCGGCGTGAATCCGCAGGCTTGGTTGCCGATACCTGCCTGTATTACGTAGCCGATATACCACGGCTCGCCGCGCTCGGCGAAGGTCTCGGGGTTACAGAGAAAGCCTGCCGCATCGCCTGTTTCGATACCCGTACTGCTTCCGAGTCCGTACAGCTTTGCATACTTGGTGATATTGTCGATGCCGAGATTGCGCGAGGTCTCGTAGAAGAAGATGTTGCATGATACCTCTATCGCGCGCCTTACGGATATGGCGCCGTGATAGCCTGTACACTGGAATTTTCCGCCGTAGAATTCATAGTTCCTTGTGCAGTTGAAGGTGGAATTTCCCGTGATGACGCCCTCGTTCAGACCCGCGGTAGCTGTAACGGTCTTGAAGGTCGAGCCCGGGAGGTACTGTCCCCACGTACAGCGGTTGAACATCGGTGAGTTTTCCGCCTTTACGAGGCTCTCATAGTCCTCGGTCATATCCTTGAGATTATAGGTCGGAGCGGTAGCCATACCCTTAACAGCGCCTGTTTTCGCATCGAGCACGACAAGTGCGCCCTTGTTGACCTTATTGCCGTTGTAGAAGGGGCGGTCCTTGAGGAACTTGTCGAGAATGCCCTGCAATTTCAGCTGATAAGCGCCGTCCACGGTGAGCTTGACGCTCTCGCCCGGGACAGTTTCCTCGCGGGTCTTGACGTCGACGATAGCGCCGTCAACGACAGTGACCTCCTCGGTGCCTGCCTTGCCGCGGAGCTCTTTTTCCATAGCGAGCTCGATGCCGCTCTTGCCGACATAGTCGTTCATGGCATAGCCCTTGTCCTTAAGGTCATCGTACTCTTCGGCGTAGATAGGACCGATAACGCCTATCTCATGGGGGAGGATATCCCCGCGGACTATCTCACGCTCGGCGGCGTCGACAGCCTCGATACCGCGGCAGAAGTTACCGAGCTCCTTCATATCAATGACAGTCTGGTGGTCAACATTCTTGGCGAGCACGAGGTCGAGGCTGTACGAGAAGTCCTTATCCATCATGGTATAGCGCATACCCGCGATAATACGTTTCTCGTCGGGAGAGTAGCTCTCGTCTATCTTATAGTCGGATATGAGCTTGTCAATGCAGTTTTCGGCGGTCGCGTAGGGGTTGAGGTTGAGTGATCCGACCATTTCCGCGACGTCCTCCTTGGTGAACTCATAGGGCATGGTCTTGGTAATGGGTAGGGTATCCTCGAATTCATAGCCATGCTCAAGAAGAGCTTTGTATATCTCGAGCAGGCAGCTGTTTCCCTCGGCGATATCCTCGGTGAAGAAAGCCTTGCGCAGCACAAGGTCGCAGCGTGTGGTATTCTCGACGAGGACATTCCCGTTGAAGTCGAGTATCTCGCCGCGCGTGGGAGTGATCTCCCGCACGTAGGTAAGTGCATCGCTGCCGTAGGTCTTATGGGTGACGATATTCTCGCTTCCGACGACCTGTATCTTCATCAGTCTCATCGACGCGAACGTACCGAGCAGAACGACGATGGTGACGATAATGAT
Organism: Ruminococcus sp. YRD2003; assembly: GCA_900109435.1. Lineage (GTDB taxonomy): Bacteria > Bacillota > Clostridia > Oscillospirales > Ruminococcaceae > Ruminococcus > Ruminococcus flavefaciens_G. The sequence continues at coordinate 145,918 of FNZT01000005.1, forward strand.
TGATTTGATATTATCGGTAATACTTTTCACATTTTGCTCCTTTGCAGCAAATCATAGGGGCGGATATTATCCGCCCTCTTTGTATCATGAAGTTTTGATGACCTCCTCGATGGTGAGGTGTTCTTTTGGCATAAGGAAGTGGTTTATCAGCTTGTAGAGCGCATACACCACGACCGACGCGACGACCGTTAGTCCCCAGACTTTAAGGCTCACGTGTGTAAAAATGCGGCTGACGTTCTCATAGTCCCATATCTCGTAGTAGAACTTATAGTCGAGCCAGCACTGCAAAAACGACGCGACGGCGGTTATCCAGAGGTAGTTGACGAATTTGTTGCGGAGGTAGAGCTCGAAGATGAGCGAAGCCGCGACGCAGAAGACAGTCAGCAGCACAGCGTTATAGCCGAAGAGCCTGCCGCACGCCATATCCGTAAGGAAGCCGCAGACAGCTCCCGTCACAGCAGCAGCCATGACATCGTTGCCGATAGCGACGCATATAGCCGCAGGCACGAGCAGCATAGGCTTAGTGTACGTGCCCGAGGTCATTATAGTGAAAAAAAGCAATATGAGCAGGTAGTAGAGTATCCAGCGCACAGTGGTTTTAGTGTAGAGGATACGCTTCTCACGGGGTGTCTTTAGCCGCATCTGCGTCCTCCTTTTTGCCTGTGAAGTCGAGGATAACGAAGACCGTACTGAGGCGGGTGATATCGGCGCAGGGCTCTATCTCGGCGCAGGCGGAAAGGCCGTTTGCCTCAAAGCCCGTATTTCTGACGGTGCCTATCGCCATATCTTTGGGGAAGAGACCGCTGTTGCCCGAAGTGATGATGAGGTCGCCCTGTTTGAGCTTGTGGTCTTTGCTGAGGTGAGTGAGCTTGGTGGTGCTCTTCTCGGCGGTGAGCACGGTACCCTCGACGATACCGAAGTCAGTGCTTGTAGACGAGCAGACCGCCGCAATTGAAAGGTCGGGGGAGAGTATCGTGCGGACGGTAGAGGTCGTAGCAGACACCTCGATAGTGATGCCGACGACACCCTCGGGCGTGATGACAGGGCAGTAAGGCATGATACCGTCTGACGAGCCCTTGTCTATCGTGAAGCCCTTGAACGGGTCATTTGTGATATATCCGAGCACTTCCGCGGGCTCTGAGAAGACCTCGTCGGGGTGCTGTTCCTTGATGACCACGAGCTTACGGAGCTCCTCGACCTCTTTTTTGAGGTCATCGTAGTCGGTGAGCTGTTTATTTAGCTCGCCTATCTGCTTTTTGAGGCGCATATTCTCCTCGTAGTACGCATCGGCGTGGCTGATCCTGTCGGTCACGCGTTCCATTTTCATGGATATGCCGTTGCTTACATAGCGGAAGGGCTTGGTCGCGGTCTGCACGAACGAAGCCCCCGACAGCGAATAGCCGCCCTTAGTAACGGCGTATATCATGATACCCACGAGGAATGCGAGGAAGCCAAGCAGCACCTTGAATCTGGTGCTCTTCAGAAATTCACGCATTGAGAGCCTCCTTAGTAATACTTGACGTTATCCGTAAGCGCGTCCTGATAGTCGCTGATATTTTCAAGTATCTTGCCCGTACCCTCAGCGACGCAGTCGAGGGGGTACTCGGCGATATAAACGGGCATACTTGTCTCGCGGTTGATGAGCTTGTCGAGACCACGCAGCAGAGCGCCGCCGCCTGCGAGAGTAATGCCGTGGTCGATGATATCCGCAGAGAGCTCGGGCGGAGTCTCCTCGAGGGTCGCCTTGATGGCGTCGATGACCTTAGCGAGCGGCTCAACGAGCGCGTCGCGTATCTCGGCGGAGTTTACAGTCACGTTCTCGGGCAGACCGTTGAGGAGGTTCCTGCCCTTTATCTCCATTGTATCCTCCTTGTCGCTTGGGAAAGCCGAGCCTATCTCTATCTTGATATTCTCGGCAGTCCTCTCGCCGATGAGGAGGTTATACTTCTTCTTGATGTAGTTGATGATAGCGGTATCGAACTCATCGCCCGCACAGCGAATAGAGCGTGAAGCTACGATGCCTCCGAGCGCGATCACAGCGACCTCGCTGGTACCGCCTCCGATATCGACTATCATGCTGCCCGCGGGGTCATTGGTCGGCAGACCCGCACCTATAGCGGCAGCCATAGGCTCCTCGATGATGAGGACGTTGTTTGCGCCTGCCTTCTTGCAGGACTCCCTGACGGCGCGGCGCTCTACAGCCGTAACGCCCGAGGGAATGCAGATTATGACGTTAGCCTTAGTGAGGATGGTGCCCTTCAGAGCCTTTTTGATGAACTCCTGAAGCATAGTTGTGGCTATGTCGAAGTCAGCAATAACGCCGTCCTTGAGCGGGCGGACAGCAACGATAGAGCCCGGGGTGCGTCCGATGACCTCCTTTGCCTCCATGCCGACATAGCGTGTCTTATCCGTTCTTGTATTTACAGCGACCACGGAAGGCTCTCTGATTATTATGCCTTTTCCGCGCAGATACACGAGCGTATTGGCGGTACCGAGGTCAATTCCGATGTCCTTAGTAAACATTGTGCAGCTCCTTTGTCTTTTTCTCAATCTTTAATATTATATCACCAAACCCGCAAATAGACAACAATTTTTGCTGAGAAATTTATCCTTGCGGGAAATTTGTAGAAAATCCGACACATATGTATGCGGGCAGTCACAAAAACTGTGAATTATTTTTTAGGAGTGAAAAGCTTGGGAGCGGTGTTGTAGTATACAATGATGGCGATGATAATGAGCAGTATCTGCGAGATATTGATACTGAGGCTCACACCGAAAGTGAAGCTGAAAATGCCGAGGTCGATAGTCCCGGGATTGAAAGCGAAGGTCTTGGCGTAGGAAAGGAAGCTGAGCCCTGCCGCACCGTCGACGACTCCGCCGAGGAAGCCTCCGAGCACAATAGCGCTTACTGCGAGGAATGACATATAGATTACCTTGTTCATAATGATTCTCCTTTACTTTTGTATTACATTTTGTCTGTATGCTATATTCCCGAAGAGCCGAAGCCGCCGCTTCCTCTTTCTGTCTCGGTGAGGGAGTCGCTGACCTCTATCTCGGGAAAAATGACCTTAGTCGGAATGAGCTGAGCTATCCTCATGCCGTGCTCGACGGTAAAGTCTCTGCTTCCGTGGTTGATGAGCGGTATGAACCACTCACCACGGTAGTCGCTGTCGACCACCCCGACGCAGTTCGCGAGCGAAACGCCGTACTTAGTCGAGAGCCCCGACCGCGGGTATATGAGCATAGCCACATCCGAACAGTCGGACTCGGCAGTCAGCCCCGTGGGGATCATACGGATCTCATTCGGCGCGAGAGTGACGGGCTCGTCGAGACAGGCGCAGATGTCCATACCCGCGCTGCCCGCAGTAGCCCTCGACGGTATGACCGCCTTATCGCTAAGCTTTTTGAATGTCAGTTTCATTATTCGATACCTCTGTAGTAAAGTCCGCGTGTGATATTGCCTAGGGGCTTTCTGCCCAAAACAGCGGCAACGGTCTCCTTCGCGTCCTCATTGTGGAGCATAGCCAGCCCGAAGTCGGCTCCTGACAGCTCCGCGAGCCTGTCGCCCATGAACAGCACATCGGAGTTTAGCACCTCGACGTACTCCTTCGAGCACGCGACGGGCAGCTCGCGCCCCGTGCGGTCGATTAGGCGGCGCGTACACTTCTGACAGCCGACCTCGTTCTTTATCGGACAATTCCGCGTGAGCATGAGCGGCAGCCTCCCGTACACTACAGCACCGAGCGGGAGCACGGTACGCACCTTTGCGAATTGCTCGGCTGTCGCCTCAATAGAGAACACGCAGTCCTCAAGCCCGAGCGAGCGCAGACATTCCGCGCTGTACGAGTTGTACACATTGAGCGTGAAGCTGCCGTGCAGCCTCATTCCGAGCGATTTACCGAGCGCGATGCTGTCGGGCGTATGACAGAAGAGCCTGTCCGCGCCGAGTTCTTTCAGCTCCGTGAGACGGGCAAGCAGCCTGTCCTCGTCGGAAATAAAGCGCGGCGGGGAGATAATGAGCTTTTCCGCGCCGATACGCGCGATGAGCTCCCCGCTGACGAGGCTTTCGGGGACTATCACAAACTGCGAAAGCTCTGCGGCGGCAACAGCCTGTTCTGCCGTGCGGCAGTAAGTCCTGACGGGCAGCTCCCCCGCACGCGGCAAACGCTTCACCATCGGCAGCTCGGGGAGAGCGCCGTCCGCATGATAACGCGGCGTATTGCGCTCAATGACCGCCTCTGTCAGTCTGTCGGCGAGCTGTCTGCGCAGCTCGTTGAGCCTGCCTGCGGGCACGAAAAGACCGTCGTCGATGTCGGCGGTCAGGCGTCCGAGCCTGAACACAGTATCTCCGAGCTTCGTGAGCTGCTTCTCCACGGCAGAGATATCAGTCGGTCGGTTCTGAGCGGCGGCGGGCATCTCGCCCGTCACAGTCTCCGAAATATCGCCGCAAACTCCCGTCACAGAGACAGGCTCGCCGTTCTTTATCACGGCGTGCATATCGACGGTATGCACCTGCCTCGGCGAGCGGTAGAGCTCATGTATCTGCGGGATAAGCGCGCGTGCAGCAGTTACGTCGTCCTTCTCGCGGACTCCGAACATATCCTGTCTTTTGCTCGAAAAATAGCCGTCTGTGAAGCCGCTTCGCGAGAATATCCCTCGCAAAAGCTGCATATCGGGCGCCTCGCCGCCGAGAGCCTTTTTCAGCTCGTTGACGGACGAAGCCACATATTCGGGACGCTTCATCCTGCCCTCTATTTTCAGCGAATCCACGCCTGTCTCACATAGCTCGTCCACACGTCCGAGGAGAGACAGGTCTTTCAGCGAGAGGGCGGCGGTGTTCTTATTCCCGACAGCCGAGAAAGGCAGTCGGCAAGCCTGACCGCAGCAGCCGCGGTTCGCGGAGCGCGAGCCTATCATCGCTGACATATAGCACTGTCCCGAGACCGACATACACAGCGCACCGTGTACGAAGACCTCGACCTCGACGTCCTCGCGGCAGATGCGTCCGAGCACATCTTTGCTGAGCTCACGCGCGGGAACGACTCTCACATAGCCGAGACTGCGGAGCAGTCTTGCGGCGGCGGCGGTATGCACCGACATCTGCGTGGAGGCATGCAGCACCGCATCTGGCACGACTGCGCGTATTATCGCTGCCGCGCCGAGGTCCTGCACGATATAGCCGTCTACTCCGAACTCGGACGTGCGACGGATATAGTCGGCGAAGAGCGGAGCCTCGCTGTCTGAAATGACCGTATTTACTGCAAGATAGAGCTTCGCGCCGCAGCTGTGACAGAGCCGCAGGGCGTCCGCGAGCTCCTCGTCCGAGAAGTTAGCGGCACTGCTTCTTGCGGAGAAGCGCTTCCCCCCGACATAAACGGCGTCAGCCCCCGCTCTGAGGGCGGCTGTCAGCGTTTCGGGACTGCCCGCGGGAGCGAGTATCTCGGGCTTTTTTCTCATATGCTGTCTTTGAGCTGTTTGAGCTTGACCATATTTTCAAGCTGCACTATCTTCGCCTTGAGCGCCTCTATTTCCTTGACAGCGGCGTCGCGCTCGATACGGGTCTTGCCCGCTTCGTCGACGTACTCCTTGGTCTGAGTGCGGATATTCTCGAGCCTCTGATTCGACTTGTTGAGGTCGTCGAGCAGTGCAAGAGCGACCATGATAGAAGCCGTATACGGCGAAGAGCCGCTTCCCGCGTTGACTATCTCGTCTATCTTTGCCTCGAGCACTCTTGCGAGCGAGTACACGTAATTCGGTGATTCTGACGTTCTGAGCTTGTACTCCTTTCCGCAAATCATCACTTTCACTTCGTTAAGCATTTTTGTATCTTCCTTTCCGCGGCAGAAGCCGCACTGTTTATCTTAGTCAAGTTCGGGACAGGATACAGCGATGTCGTCCTGCATGAACGAGACGGTGTCCTCCCAGCTCCTGCCGTCCTTGATGTACTTGTATTCTATCGCATCGAACATCGCACAGCTGATATCCGCATCGTACCTTGTTATCTTGTCCGTGAGGTCTATTGCTTTAGCGTTTTTATCGAGAATGCTGAGCCTGTCACCGCCGTTGGTGAAGTGCTGCCATATCAAGTCATTGGCTTTGAACTCATCGGAAAGCTCCCATTCCCTTGTTTTCAGGTAGCCGACAAGGGAACGGCAGTTCGGGAGATATGCGGTCTGCGAGGCGAAGTCCATAAAGTTGAGCTCGTCGAAAACGGCGGAGTAGATGAGATCGTAAGCCTCGTCACCGTTGTCGGTCGCGGGGTTGACGGCGAGCATCGTGCCGCCCCACCAATAAGGCTGCGGACCTTCGCAGAGCGCCCATTTTCCGAGCGTATCGCCGCCCGTCATCTCCAAGCCGAAAGCTCCGTCAGCGAAGCCCCACGCAGGGATGAAGCAGCCCATACAGCCGCCGTTCCTGCCGTTTTCATACCAGTCGTCCGTCCACTGTGAGTTGTGCGAAACCCCGCCGCATTCCCAGAGCTTCTTCGCCATATCTGCGAAGTCCCTGACCTCGTCGCCGATGACGGGCTTATTCCCGACAACGAGCGGCATTGAGAAGCCGCCGCTGCTGTAAGCCTGCCACATACTGCCGAGGGAATCGGCGAGGGCTGTCTTCTTATCGGACTTCTTCGCGACTAACTCAGCGGTTTCCGTAAACTTGTCCCAATCGCTGATGAGCGCCTGCATCTCCTCGGGAGTCTCAGCTCCGAGGTACTCCTTAGCGAGCTCCGCATTGTAGGTGAAGCAGCCCGGAGAAGCGTCCCACGCGAGAGCCTTCAGCACGCCGCTGCTGTTCTTGCCCTGCTCAATGGTGTAGGGGTACATATCGCCGAGCACCTCCTCGGTGATGCCGAGCGCCGACATCGGTGCCGAGCGTGAATCGTCGTCGGTGAGCTTCCTCGCCCAGTCGGGCTCGCAGAGGTAAACGTCGATATCGTCACCGCTGCTGAACATCCTGTCGTAGCAGTCGAAAGCATCATAGCCGCCCGTGTTGAAGCAGACAAAGTTCACTTCTGCTCCCGACGGAGCCTTCAAGCTCTTGCCGCTTTTTACGTCATTGACGTCCGCGCCGAGCCAGTCAGCGATAAGTATCGGAGCCTCATCGCGATTCCACGCCACGACGGTGAAAGTGTCTCCGCCCGTGCCGAGCATGATAACAGGTTCCTCGGGCTGACACTCCCCTGTGGTCTCCTCCTCAGTTGGAGGTTCGGTCTCCTCCTCGGTCGGCATCTCGGCGGTCGTGACGGGCTCGGGTATTTCTATTTCCTCCTCCATGAGCGGTTCATGTCCGCAGGAGGCGAGTGCTGCTGCTATAAAACAGGCTGCGGTGACAGCTGCTGCTTTTCTTTTGGGTATCATAGCAAAGCTCCTTTAGGGGTCAATAGTATCTTTTCAGACCGATGACCTTTCCGAGTATCTCGCACTCATCGAGGATAATGGGTTCCATAGTATCGTTCTCGGGCTGAAGGCGGTAATACCCCTTCTCCTTGTAGAAGCGCTTGACAGTAGCCTCCTCGCCGTCAACGAAAGCGACGACGATATCACCGTTTTCGGCGTAGTCGGTCTGCTTCACGATGACGATATCGCCGTCGAGGATACCTGCGTTTATCATGCTCTCGCCGCGCACTCTGAGCGCAAAGAGTTCGTTCGGGTCACAGCCCGGAGCCTCGAATCCGAGGTAGCCCGTGATATCCTGAACAGCGGTGATAGGCTGCCCAGCAGTCACCGTACCCATTATCGGCACGGAAGCAGACGAGCAGTTCGGCAGACGGAGCGAGCGGTTGAGGCTGTCCGACTTTTCGATAAGTCCCTCGTCAACGAGCGCATTGATGTAGCGATGTGCCGTTGAAGTCGACTTAAATCCCGCAGCGTCCATTATTTCGCGCACTGACGGGGATATGCCCTCACTCAGGCGGCTCTTGATGAAATTAAAGACCTCGAGTTCCTTTTCCTTGGACATATTATACCTCCTCTGAAAGCTTTTTCAGTATCATTTTTGCTATCTTGTAGGCGTCTCCGCAGCCGAGCGTGATGACGAGGTCGCCCTCCTGAGCGTGCTCGCAAACGTAGTCGCATATCTGCTGGAAATTGGCGTATTTGCGTTCGTCGGTCCACTCCGCGCTCTCGTCCTGCGGGAACCATATGCAGTTCGGGATCTTTTCGGCGAGGTGGCGGGTGAAGATGCCGTAGGTATTTTTCTCACGGCTGCCCATGATATCGGTCAGCACTGCATGGTCTGGTATCTGTAGTACGCGTGCGAAGTCGTCGAGCAGGAGCTTGGTGCGGCTGAACGTAAACGGCTGGAACACCGCCCACACGTTGCGGAAGTTCATCTCCATAGCCGCATTGAGCGTAGCCTCGAGCTCTGTCGGGTGGTGAGCGTAGTCGTCGACGACGGTGATGCCCTTTTCGCAGCCGAGCTTCTCGAAGCGTCTTTTTGCCCCGCGGAAGTCCTCCAGACCCTTCTGAACAGCCTTGAAGTCGGCGCCGACGTATCTTGCGGCGGCAACAGCGGCAAGCGAGTTGAGCACATTGTGGATACCCGCGACGTGGAGCGTCACCGTGCCGAGCTTCTCGCCGCGGTACATTGCGTCATAGGTCGTGAGCAGACCGTTTTCATGCTTGACGTTCTCGGGGTAGTAATCGCAGGAGCTGTCTCTGCCGAAAGTGATAATCTCCTTGCCGTTGATACCCTCGATAGCCTTCATTGAATTAGCGTCCGAGCCGTTGACGATGATGCACTTCGAGGTATTCTCGCTGAATTTGCGGAAGGACTTTATGATGTTATCGAGTGTGCCGAAGTAGTCGAGGTGGTCGGCATCTATGTTGAGGATAACCGAAATATCGGGGAAGAACTTGAGGAAGTGGTCCTCGAACTCGCACGATTCGCACACGAGGATATCGCTCGAACCCGACTTGCCGCTCCCGCCGATGCATGGGAGCTTGCCGCCGATATAGGCAGAAATGTCGATATCAGCGGTGCAGAGTATCTGCGTTATCATTGAGGTCGTGGAGGTCTTGCCGTGCGTACCCGAAACGCATATCGCGTTGCTGTACCAACTCGTGACGATCCCGAGGAGGTCGGCGCGCTCCAGCACAGGAACACCGCTTGCCTTAGCGGCGATAAGCTCGGGGTTATCAGCCATTATCGCGGCAGTATGGACGATGAGGTCGGCACCCTCGATGTTCTCGGCGCGCTGACCGATGAAAACGGGAATGCCCATTTTGCGTACAGCGTCAAGCGTCTCGGTCTCGTTGTTGTCCGAGCCTGTGAGGTAGTAGCCCTGTCCGTGGAGTATCTGCGCGAGGGGGTACATTCCAGAGCCGCCGATACCGATGAAGTGTATATGTTTTTTTCCGTCAAGAATATTGAGGATAGAATTATCCAATTGAGATCACCTTTTCATTGATTTGTAAATTTAGCAATATTATACCTATTTTATTATTATACTATATTCAAGTAAATAATTCAAGTGCTAATTTGAATAAATGTTCTGTTTTTTGATAAATGTCACCGCTTTATTGCTATAAAGGTTTACAGTGATGAATATATATTTAATTATTTCAAATTTGTATTGCAATTTTTAGATTAATGTGTTATAATAATGCAAAAGCATATTATATGATGTGTGAACATAGACGATATGCAAAAAATTTGCTCATTTAAAGAGAATAGGAAATACCACACGGGAGGTATATGCATGAACATCACAGACGTGAAAATAAGAAAGATGCTGTCAGAGGGAAGGCTTCGCGCCGTAGTATCCGTCACAGTCGACGATATGCTCGCAGTTCACGACATCAAGGTCGTACAGGGCGACGAGAGATTATTTGTCGCAATGCCGAGCCGAAAGGACGAAAACGGCGTCTTCCGCGACATAATCCACCCCATATCGTCCTCGGCGCGCAAGATGTTCGAGGAGACGATACTTGAGGCGTATGACAGGCAGATTGCAATGAGCACCGCAGATGAGTCGGACGAGCATACAGAAACAGAAGAATAAAAAAAGAGCGCTCACAGGCGCTCTTTTTTTATGGTCAAACTAAGACAAGCCCACCAACGTGTCCGCCGCAGAACTTTTCAGAGACCGAGTATCCGCGCTGCTTTGAGCAGGACTATCTGCGTCTTGCCGTCGCGGATAGAGCCGTCCATGACGCGTTCCACAGCCTCGGCGAGAGGCATTTTCACGACGTCGAGGAACTCGTCGGGGTCGAGCGACTGCTTGTCGAATGAGAGCCCGCGTGCGAGGTACATATAGGTAATTTCGGAGTTATACGCAGGAGTGGGGAACATCTCGCCGATGAAGGTATACTCCTCGCAGGTGCAGCCCGTTTCCTCGAGGAGCTCGCGTCTGCCGCATTCAGCGTGGTCCTCGCCCTTTTCGAGCTTGCCTGCGGGAGCTTCGAGTGTCACTGTTCGGAACGGGTAGCGGAACTGTCTGACGAGGAAGACCTCATTATTTTCATTCACGGGGAGCACGCATACTCCGCCGTGGTGGAGCAGGCAGTCACGGATAGCGGTGTCGCCGTTCTCGAGCTCGACCGTATCGTGGGTTATGGTGAATATTTTCCCCTCAAAGACTGTTTCGCTGCTGAGTGTTTTTTCTTCCAGATGCATAAAAAGACCTCATTTCGTATTATTATCTTTGATGAAGCTCCTCGTATAGACCTCGGAGGCAGTCACCTTCTGCAATGATTCGTAATCGTAGAAGTGTCTGAGCGCAGGCTCGCGGCGTCTGCGGTCTACGAAGCGCATAATGAGCAGGTAAGCCGCCAGTATCAGCACAGACCCGAGCGTGATGAGAGCTCCCGTGCGGAGTCCCGGCGTCCTGTAGCGGAACACTATCCTGTTCGCGCCAGTTTCGCCCCTGACCGCCATAAACCCGAATGACACCTTCTCGACGTCCACAGGCTTGCCGTTGACCTCGGCAGTCCAGCCCTCGCTGAATGGCACGCTGAAGAACACAAGTCTCGGCTCGCCGAGGGTTATCTCGGACGTAAAGCCGTGCGAGTCAAAGGTGAACGAGTCGGAGCAGTGCTGCTGTTTCTCGCGGCATGAGCGCTCGTAGTCCGACTTGCTCATCTTCACTGCCTGTTCATTCGGCAGTCTGTCGATGATATCGGCGTATTTCTCTATCTGCTCGTCATTGAGCACGAGCGCCCTTATCAGGAGCTTTTCGAGCGCGGTATCGGACATATCCTCCGCAGTTGATTCGGCAACATAAGAGTCGTACGTGAATCCCATCGGCACAAAGAGCTTGTTCTCGTAGATCTCGAAAAAGTCGTTCGAGCCGACATACTCGAACCCCGTCAGATACTTGGTGATATCGACCTTTGCGGCTTCGAGCTCGAACTTCTTGTCCTTGCCCTCGGACGAAGAGGACGGACTCACGCCTGCCTGCATCTCTTCTAACGAATAGCCTTCCTTTATCTCCCTGTAGAAGTATTTGACTGAGAGCAGACCGCGCAGGGTATAGTGCGAAATATCGGGACGTGAAGCAACATCGCGCTGAATGCCGATATTGTCATAGAACTCCATTATCGAGGTACTTACCACGCTCTGGAAGCACCGCATGGACGGCAGTCCCCACAGCATGGGGTAATTGTCGCAGTTTTCGGAGATATCGGTGCGGAAGAAGTTTTCGTCCGAGACTCTCTCATAAACGCTGTCCCTGCCGTTTATGGCGGAATCAATATATTCCCGCGCATCCTTTGGAGTTACGGCGCCGTACACCACTACCGACAGGATACAGATCGCGCTTGCGAGAGCGGTGCCTGCTACGGAAAGCCACCAGTGATCAAGACCTTTTCTGCGCCGCCTGAGCAGAAATGCCGCACATACAAGGAATATCACGGCAACCGCGAGCTGGATGCAGAAATAGATGATATCGTTCGGGAAGGTAAAGAAGCTGAGCTTGCCGTCCGTCTTCTCGGGTATCAGAGATATCGCAGCGAATATGGCGAGTGCCGCCGCCGAGAGCTTTACAGCGGGAGCAAAATCCGCCTTTTCGTCGTCGAGTGCGACCGCCGTCATCACAGCGAGTATCAGTATCGGCATAAAGAACCAGCGTGCGTAGTAAGAGGCGTTGAAGGTATAGAACATACTGTTGAGTATCGGCACGAAAGCGCAGACCATACAGAACAGCGACACTCTCACAGCCCAGTGTCTGCGGTGAGTGCGGATGAAGGTGATGACGCCGAGCATCCCGAAGAGCGGGAAATATCCGCCCACCGACGACCATTTAGCCTGTTCGCTCTTGAACAGGTTCGGTCTTGCAGGGGCATCGGACGGCATAAAGAAAGTCTGTATCACGCGGATAATGCGTGACGGCTCGGGGTAGAACAGCCAGTCGCTGCCCCAGACGTGCTCGCTGACGCGGTAGTTCCCGAGTATCGCCAGTGCCGACGGCAGCAGCACCGCACAGGCAATGCAGGAGCCGATGACAGCCTCGAAAAACAGACCGAAGAAGCGTCCCCACGATGCGCGGAAGTCCCTGCACGGCAGCCTCATGAAGAAGTACATGATGAGGAAGACGGCTTCACCCGCGAAGAAGTAGTAGTTGAGCGCCGCCATCACCGCCACAATTACCGCGAACCAGCCGCGTCTGCGGTTGTTGATGTTCTCCTCGAGAGCGATGAGCATGAGCGGGAAGAGCGCAGTTACGTCCTGAAAGTGGTTGAAGAAGAGGTTGAAAACCTGAAAGCCCGAGGACGCATAGAGCATAGCCCCGACGAGTGATGCCTCCTTGCTGCGGACAAAACGGCGGATATAGGCATATGCGGTCAGCGATGCGAGACCGTGCTTGAGCGCGAGCAGAAATGGTATCGAGTAGGGTACGGCAGCCCGCGGGAGTATCGTCGTCAGCCAGAAGAAAGGGCTTGCGGCGAGGTAGAAGGAGTAAGATGTGAGCCAGTCCGAACCGAGGTCGGTGAACCAGTTCCAGCCGAGCTGTCCCGCACGGACGGCGTCGTTAGAAAGGCTGTAGAAGGGTATCTGCTGAGCGTTGAAGTCGCCGTAGTAGATGAAGTATCCGCGCTCGCAGAGCATAACAGGAAGCAGCGCGAGCAGGAGCGTCAGAGCTCCGAGCAGGAACGCGGTCAGATAGCGTTCCTTGGTATATCGTGTATATCTGAGGTCATTTGCTTTCATTTCTATCCTCCGAGTGGTGACAATACACATATTATACCACAAAGGTCTGGTTTAATCAAGGGCAGGGGTTCAGCTACGCGGCTTGACAATGAGAGGGATTTGCGGTAAAATAGATATAATATTGCTGCAAGGAAAGATAATTATGAAAAGAGCTGTTACAATACAGGATATATCGTGCTTCGGGAAGTGTTCCCTGACCGTAGCACTGCCAATAATATCGGCAATGGGCATAGAGACCGCCGTGATACCGACAGCCGTGCTCTCGACTCACACAGGCGGCTTCAGCGGCTACACCTTCCGCGACCTCACGGGAGACATCCCGCAGATAGCCTCCCACTGGGAAAAGCTCGGACTCGGCTTTGACGCGGTATACACGGGATATCTCGGCTCGCCCGCACAGGTGCAGATAGTCTCCGACTTCATTGATACTTTCGGGCGCGAGGACAACTTCATCGTGGTCGACCCCGTAATGGGCGATGCAGGGAAGCTGTACGCGGGATTCACGGACGAGCTCGTCAGCGGGATGCGAAAGCTCTGCACCAAGGCTGACTACGTGATACCGAATATGACCGAGGCAGCCTTTCTGCTCGATATACCGTACGAAGAGAGCCCCGACGAGGAGCATTCGCGCAGACTGCTACGTTCTCTTGCCGAGCTCGGCTGCAAGCGTCCCGTCCTGACGGGAGTGCGCCGCGGTGACGAGCACGGAGCCGTCGCCTACGACTCCGAGAGCGGCAGATATCACAGCGCATACTGCCGCCATATAGACAGGCGCTTCCACGGCACGGGCGACATCTTCGCAAGCGTGTTCACAGGAGCCGTCACCCTCGGAAAAGACCTCGGCGAGGCGCTCGAGCTCGCAGTCAGGTTCACATCTGACTGCATAACGGCAACTCTACCGCACGCCGACGAGGTATGGTACGGGAGCTGTTTCGAGCTCTGCCTCGGAGACCTGATAGACTATCTCCGCAAGTGAGGGGACAAATTTCGCCGTTTTATCACTTTTGCCTATTGACATTTCCCGACGTTTGAGATAAAATAAAATGTACGCAGTCAAACCTCAGAGTATTTTTGGAGTGTGTTAGTTAAATGAGCAAATTTACAGGATTTTACGACAGTCTGAAAAAATCGACGAAGATAACCGTGCTTTCGTGCGGAAGCTTCGTAGTGATGACAATGATCATCCTTGCATTTTTCATATTGTTCCCGATAACCCCGTCCGAGAAGATAATGACCAACATCGGCAGAGGCGAGAATATGTTCCAGGAGAACGGCGAGCCCGTACAGAGCGGCGTTCCCACGGTAGAGACCACTGTTTCCACCGCTCCCGTTACAACGACAAAAGTGACGACCACGAAGCCGCACACGACCCGCGCACGTACTACCTTCACGATCAATATCACCACAGGTTCGGGCTTCTCGATGAACGGACGCATCCCGACAGGCGGTATGCCCGGATATACCGAGACCTACACTACGCCCGTAGACCCGAGCGAGCCGATAGACCCGAGCAATCCTCTTGACCCGAATCAGGGACAGGGCGTGACGAATCCCGTTGACCCGAATCAGGGACAGGGCGTGACGAATCCCGTTGACCCGAATCAGGGACAGGGCGTGACGAATCCCGACCCGAATCAGGGCGGTGCGACCCCCAATCCGAATCAGGGCGGTGTAACTCCCGACCCGAATCAGGGTGGTGTAACTCCCGACCCGAATCAGGGCGCAACACCCACCCCTTCGGTAACACCCGACGCAGGCACATGGTAAAAAACGAGCCGACTGAACCTCAGTATTCAGTCGGCTTAAATTTTAGGAGGACGGTATGTCAGAGCTTAATGGGCGTGAAAAAGCCGCGCTGCGGTACTATATCGGCGATGTTTCGGGGAACGCTGAGTTCTGGAGCGACCCCAAGGCATACACGGCGCTGAACTCGCTCTTCTTTGCGGGAACAGCGACCGAACGCTCCCGCGCCGCCGAGGGCAAGCGTCTGAATCCCGCGATACTTGCGGATACGGAGCGGCTGACGGAGCTTTTCGCGGAGCTGTTTTCGGCTTTCGGGAAGTGCTCGTCGGAGACGGAGCTCCGCACATACCGCGTGGAGCGGTGGTCTGACTACGCCCTCTGCAAATCGGCAGGCGCAACGCTTTCCTTCACATCGACCTCAACAGCGGGCTTCCTGAGCGAGTACCGCGACAGACGCGGCATCGCGCTGATGAGGTTGACACTGCCGCAGGGGACGCCGTGTATCGACGTAGCGTCAGCCCTTGATTTCTACGCAAAGCCCGAGGAAGCGGAGGTGCTTCTGCCGCCGTTTCTCGCCCTTGAGATTACGGAGCAGCCCGTTTCGGACAGCGACCGCAGAATACTTGATTCAGCGGGGTTGCCTCCGCACTGCTCATGCGAAGTCACGACAGGGCAGCTCCTGCCCTGTACCGCTAAAGCCGCGGAGCTCCCGCACGGCGGCGCAGAGGCAGGACAGCGCGTATTCGCGGCTTTGAACGAGGGCGATCCACCCTCTCCCGAGGACGAGGAGCAGTACACGCAGTGGAAAGCGGCGTATCTGACAAAGCTCCACGAAATGTTCACGAAGTAGAAAAGACTTCCGCATACACATATTGGGAAAGCAAATACCGCGCCTAAGGGCTGTACTCATACAGAAGCAATACGGAGTATATATTGAGGGAAACCCTTTTGAAAAAGGGTTTCCCCCGATATATGTCCCGTAATACTTCCGTATAGGTACAGTCCTTATGTTGCTTCTCCATTTCATATTACAGCCATTTTTTGATGTCGGTCTCTCCGCCGCCTGCTGAGAGATACGAGTAGAAGCCGAGGACGTACGATGCGTCCTTGCTGTCTATCTTGCCGTTTGAGTCGATGTCTGCGCACTCTCTCTGGTCGGAGCTGAGCTTTGATGAGCCTCCCGATGAAGCTGCGGCGTATTCAACAAGTATCTTTGATGCGTCACGGCTGTCTACCTTGCCGTCGGAGTCAAGGTCGCCGTAGCTCATGGTCTTTTCCTTCTCCTTCGGTATGTATGCCTCGGAAAATTCATTGTATTTCAGGAATATCTGCGACCAGTAAAGCGTATTCCCTTTCTGTGCGACGCCTACGCCGATGTACATGAAGTCAGGGTCGAGGATATTTTTCCTGTGTCCCTCGGAGTTCATCCATGCGTTCATTACGCGCTCGGGCGAGCTCTGCCCTGCTGCGATGTTCTCGCCGATGTAGTAGTAGTCGAGCCCGAACTGCTCTATTACGCTGAAGCAGGACGTGCCGTCGGGACGCTGGTGGTCGAATACCTGCGTTATCTCCTCCGCACGGACCTGTGCCGCGCTTTGCAGCTTGGGCAATACCCTCAGCGGTTTGAGCCCCTTCGCGCTGCGCTCCTTGTTCACAATGACTGCAACTTCGTTAGCGTAGTCGGAGAGCTCGGATGCAGAAATGGTCATGCTATGCTCAGTGAGGGTCGGCGCGCTGACGCCCGCGGCTTGTGCGCTGACACCCGTTATGCCCGCAGCCGCAATGACGGCTGCTGCCATTATGCTCAACATCTTTTTCATTGCGGCGACCTCCTCTGCTCTATATAAGCTTATGATACCACAATTGATGATAAGTTGTCAACGAGAAGCAAAAAAATTGTAGAAATACACAATTAATCCTTCCCCGCATTTACGTTTGTCACAAAGAAAATGGCTTTATTTAGCAAAATAAAAGGGACTGTACATCGTACAGTCCCTTGTAAGCGTAAGTAATTCGATTACTTGAGCTCGATCGTAGCGCCAGCCTCTTCAAACTTAGCCTTGAGCTCGTTTGCCTCTGCCTCGGATACGCCTTCCTTGATAGCCTTAGGAGCAGACTCAACTACTTCCTTAGCCTCCTTAAGACCAAGACCGAGAACTTCCTTAGCAACCTTGATAACTGCCATCTTAGCATCACCGAAGGATGTGAGAACTACGTCGAACTCTGTCTTAGCAGCCTCTGCACCGCCAGCTGCACCGCCAGCAGCAGGAGCAGCAGCAACCATTGCTGTTACGCCGAATTCTTCCTGGATAGCGTCTACGAGCTCAGCAAGCTCGAGAACAGAAAGAGTCTTGATATCTTCAACAAATTTTGTGATCTTCTCTGAAGCCATGATAATAATCTCCTTTTAATTAATTTTACCGATATACGGCCATTCTTCTAAGCTGCGTAATGTTGATTACAGAAATCAGGCAGCTTCCTCTGACTTCTTGTCTGCAACTGCCTTGAGAGTAGCTGCGAGCTTCTGCATCGGGCCCTGAAGAGAACCAACGAGCTGTGCGAGCAGAACGTCCTTTGAGGGGATCTTGGAAAGAGCGATAACTCCTGCCTGATCGTATACCTCTCCTTCAACAAAGCCTGCCTTGAGGTTGAACTTCTCGTCGCCTGCCTTCTCAGCAAACTTGCCGAGGATTCGTGCGGGAGCAGTCTGATCCTCGTTCGAGAGAGCGATTGCGGTTGTACCGTTGAGCGACTCATCGAGGCCTTCGATTCCGACATTCTTGAATGCACGGAGAAGCATTGTGTTCTTCTCTACGAAGTAGTTGACACCAGCCTCACGGAGCTCCTTTCTGAGCTTGGTATCCTCCTCAACGGTGATACCCTTGTAGTCAACGAGAACGCCTGATACTGCATTCTTGAGGACTTCTGTGAGCTGATCGACCTTTGCCTTCTTTGCTTCGAGAACTGCATTGCTTGGCATTGTGTATTCACCTCCGAATAATTTATGTATCGTATTCAGAGTGCAATAAAAATGTCCTTTGCCGACAGCTCGGGAAAGGACAATGATAGCTTTTTGATATCACTTGCAATTCCTCGGCGGGACTTACGGTAAAACCTGCCAGCTGTCTTTAGAATACGATATGCACCGCTTTTTCAAGCAGCTTTATAATTATACATCATAAATTTGGATTTGTCAAGGGGTATTTGCGATTTTTTCAAAAAATCAGATTTTTCATAAAGCCAAAAGGCTGCCTGTTGGCAGCCTTCCGACATTGAGGTGGTGGTTATTTATGAGAATCGATGGTGTCTTTTTCATTCGCTTCCTGCGGGAACTCGGCTTTGGACGGCTCTTCGGCGGCGGGTGCTGCTGCCTTCGGAGCTGCGGGAGGCTCGGGGGCCTCGGGCGGTGCAGGGAGCGCTGCGGGTCTGTGACCTGCTCTGCCCTCATTGCCGTGCGGAGGCTCGGGATGCTCGGGATGCTCGTGGGTGGGCGGCTCGGGTGCAGTCGCCTTTTCATCCGTAACTGCGGGCGGGACAGGCTCCTCGGGAGGTGTCGGCGGCTCGGCTGCGGGCGCTGTGGGCTTTTCATCAGGCTTGGGCGCCTCATGAGGCGGCGTCGGAGCTGTCGGCTTGGAAGCCTCCTCTTGTACAGGAGCCTTTTTCTCTGTCACTGCGGGCGGAGTCGGCATATCATGTTTTGGCGCAGGTGTTTCAAGTTTCCTGATATTGACATTGATATCGAGCTCCGATACCCTGCCCTCGAGCTCTGTCTTGTATTCCTCAAAGCCCTTATTATCGTCGGGGACATATACATCAACGGTATCTCCGCCCGATATATAGCCGTCCTCTACCTGTATAGCAAGGATGTCGTTGGCGGTATCCATTCTGTCGGTCGTCCTGCCGTGAGATTCGATGTACTTTTCGATTATCTCGTTGCCTTGCTCGGAGTCGCTTTTCAGCCTTACTACGCTGCCCTTCTCATCGAGCTCCATCTCTATCTCCGCTGCTGCGGATACGAATACTACCGAGCGGGGAGCGGGCTTTTCCTTGCCGAAGAAGCTGAATCCCGCGACTGTTACTAAAGTCAGGCACGCCGCGGCTGCTGCCGTCTTCACGGCACGCATGATGATGCGCCTGCCGCCCGTTTTCTGCTTGTTTTCGGTCTCAAACAGTATCGGCTCGGTCACGGTCTGACCGACCTCGTAATGCAGATTAGCCGCATTCACGAAGCGGGACTCCTCGTCCATAAGGACCGCATAGCCCTCATGACATTCCATTACAAGATATTTCATGCCTCTCCCCCTCCTTTCAGTACCTGCATTATGTGTCCGCGCAGTATCTCGTAGCCGTTGGTGCATATCAGCAGCACTGCCACAAGATAGCGCCTGTGACGTTCGAGCGTCTTGCGCTCGACATTCGCTCCCTCCGCAAGCTTTGCTATGGGAACACGCTTGGTGCGGAGAAAATCCTCGAGTATCTCGGAATTATGGCGGGCGTAATATACCGCCTTCTGACAGCATTCCAGCGTTCTCTGCTGCTTCGGGGAGTTGTCGGCGATGTCCTGCATGGAGACTCCGAATTCCGTCATCTGAGCCGATAGCTCGGCTATCTCCTGCTTTGTCGCCTCGCGTATCTCTCCCTCTGCAAAGCTGTCGTGCTCGTCTTTTATTGTATCTATCAAATCGGGACGGTCCTCGGACTCCTCGTCCAGCGAGACCGTTATCCTGTGCCTTTTTTCTTTGCGGTAGTGGTCTATCAGTCGGTTTTTTATCTTCATTGCGGCAAATTTCAGAAATGAACCGCGAACTCTCGAATATGTACGGATAGCCTCGTAAAATGCAAACATGGCGATACTCAGCTCGTCGTCGCTCTGCTCGGGCGGACGGTTCAGAAACTTTGCTGTCTCCGACCTGATGAATGGCATATACGCCGCGATAAGCTCGTCAGCAGCAGCGTTATCTTTTTTTGCCTGATAGACTTGGGTTATGATTTGATGTGTATCCGGATCCATTCAGATCACCCCCGTATCTTATTATAGTTTACGCAGAGTATTTTCCCAAAGCGGGGTAGTCGGAGAAAAATTTTTCACTGACAGCCGAAAGGCGGCAAAAGAGCCGATATCACTCCATTTTCTTGAACTGCTCGGTAATGCCCTCTCCGTTGTAGAAGGTGACTTGGTCTCCGTCAAGCACGAAGGTGCTGTCGCCAAGCTCGTCGGCAAGGCTGCCGTCCGCTGCGTTCGGGAGCATAAGGCTGAACTCGTCGCCGCTCTGCGTATACTCGCAGAACTCGGGCAGAAACACTATGAAATTCCCGCGCCTTATCCTCATCTGAACTTCGAGCTCTGATGTCTCTTCTCCCGTGATAAGCCCCGCAAGCTTCTCTTTGAAAAGGTCTGTCACGATATCGTACAAGCCGTCATAGCTGTCGGGGGCAGGGTCGTCCCGACGCTGCATCCTGAGAAATTCGACGCGCTCGCCGCTCTCCTCGTCAGTCGTATAGATAACGAGCTCCGTACCGTCGTACTCTGTGTTCTCGGGCGGGAATTCCTCGCCGCTGAGCATAAATGTACCGTCGCTCCTGAGCATCATTACCTCGGAGATGTCAAATTCCGCGCTCACCTTTCCGTTGTCCTGCAATACGATATCGGCTTCGTCGCCTGCCCAGCGTCCCACAAGAACGCCGTCCTCGTAGTCGTGGTGCTCATGGAAGGTCGCCGTCTCGGTGGTCGGCTCGGACGTCGGCTCCGATGCAGCCTCGGATGTCGGTGCCTCGGTGCTCCCCGCGACAACTATCGGTCTGACTGACTGCTCCTCTTTGTCTCCGCACGAAGCCAGAGACAGAACCGCCGCAGCAACGGTTAAAATGGCTGTTATCCTTCTGTTCATGGCGTTTCCCTCACTTTACCTTGTTCAGGACTTCCTTCGCTCCGTCCTCGTAGGTGAGCGTGAGGGTGTCCCCGTCTATTTTATATGTGTACTTAACCGAGTCGTCGACGTGCTTTACGTAATTCATGTTCTCGCTGAACAGCTCGAGCGTTCCGTCGTTCGTCTCGAAATAGCAGTAATCCTTGACTATGAATCTGAGGTCCTCGCCCTCTATCTCGGCGAGCACGTTTATCTTGTCCGTGCTTATGGCAAGATTATATGCCAGCATATCGCGGTATGAGCCGCCGAGCAGCTCGTACTCGCCGTCGTAGCTGTTCTTGTTTTCGGCTCCCGTGCGCTTCATATCGAGCAGCAGTATGTCCTGCTGACCCTCCTCTGCCTCGTCATAGCGGTGCGATACCCTGAGAGCCGTGCCGTCGTACTCTATCTCCTCCTTGCCGACTTTCGTAGTCTCCATAGAGAACGTGCCGTCACTGTTGAAATGCGCGGACGAGCTGAAGTCTATCGGCAGCGAAACTGTCCTGTCCTCGGCGAAAATGTAGCCGTTGGCTCCGCTGCTCCACTCTCCGAGAATGGCACTGTCTATGTCCGTGACGCTCACGCGCGCCTCCTTAGAGCTGCTGTCCGTCTGCTTGCCTGAACAGCCGACAAGTGCCGTTCCCGCCATAGCGGCTGCAAGTATTAGTGCTGTTATCCTTTTCATATTATCCTCCGAATCATATTTCGTCCATTGAGAGAGTAGCTACTGCGTTGAGGCTCTCGTCCGCGGTGATGCCCGCTATAAGGTTGTAGCTGCCCTGACAGCCTATCATCGCGCCGTTGTCTCCGCAGAGGCTCTTCTCGGGCATATAAAAGCTGTAGCCGCGCTTTTCGCACGCTTCCGCCATTGCCGCGCGGACGCCCGAATTCGCGGAAACTCCGCCTGCGAGCGCTATCTTCTTATAGCCGAGTGCTTCAGCCGCGAGCATGGTCTTGCCCGTGAGTATCTCCGCTATCGTCGCCTGAAGGCTCGCCGACAGGTCGTTCCTGTCGATGTGCTCGCCCTTCTGCTCGGCATGGTGGAGCAGATTTATCACGTTGGTCTTTAGTCCCGAGAAGCTGAGGTCGAACTCGTTGCCCGCGACCGCGGGATGCGGAAGTCTGAACGCTTTCGGGTCGCCCGACTGTGCAGCTTTGTCGACGTGGACGCCTCCCGGATACGGGAAGCCCATGGCACGGGCGCACTTGTCAAAGCACTCCCCTGCTGCGTCGTCGCGGGTGCGTCCGACTACGCGGAATTTTGTGTAGCTCAGCACCTCGATGATGTGGCTGTGACCTCCGCTCGCGACAAGACAGAGGTAGGGGGGCTCGAGGTCGGGGTGGCTGAGATAGTTCGTGGCGATGTGTCCCGCGATGTGATGGACGGGTATCAGCGGCTTGCCCGAGGCAAGGGCGAGCCCCTTCGCAAAATTAACGCCTACAAGCAGGGCTCCGATGAGCCCAGGGGCGTATGTAACGGCAATGCCGTCGAGGTCGGCAAGCTCGGTATCCGCGTCAGCAAGCGCTTTCCGCGTCACGCCGAGGATGTTCTCACAGTGGCGGCGCGAGGCTATCTCGGGCACTACTCCGCCGTATTTCCTGTGCTCCTCTATCTGTGTGGATATTACCGACGAGCGTATCGTGCGGCAGTCTTCTATCACGCTCGCGGCTGTCTCGTCGCAGGAGCTTTCTATTCCTAAAATCAGCATTATTCTGCACTTTCCTTCATGTTTTTGACCATTATATCCGCGTCCTCGATAGGGTCACGGTAAAACCGCTTCCGCGTGCCCTCCTTCACGAAGCCGAAGCTTTCGTAGAGGGCTATCGCAGCGGCGTTCGACTGACGTACCTCAAGGGCGACGGTCTCGACCTCCTCGGGCACGTTCGCGAGAAATTCGCCGAGAAGCGCCCTCGCTGCTCCCATTCTGCGGTATTCGGGAGCAGTCGCAACGGTGAGCACCTCGCCTGTATCGGAAGCCGTAAAGCCCGCAAATACGCCTGCGAGCTCATCGCCGCAGTAAGCGGCGAGAACAACTCCGCCCTCGCGCTCTGCCGCGTCCGCAAATGCCTTGGCAGACCAGCCGAAGCCTCCGAAGCAATACTTGTCCAGCAGCGACATCTGCCCGAAAGTTTCATCGGTGAACGGTGCTCGCTTTATCTCAAATCTCATAGTATCAGCCCTTCGCTTCGTACCAGCTCTCGCCCTGATGAACGTCTACGGCGAGCGGCACCTTCATTTCGTACACGCCCTGCATCTCCTCTTTCAGTATCTCGGCGGCGCGGTCGGCGCAGGAGAGGTCGGACTCGATGATGAGCTCGTCGTGTACTTGCAGTATCAGCTCTGCTGCGAGATTTTCAGCTCTGAGGCGGCGGTATACGTTTATCATCGCTATCTTTATGAGGTCGGCGGCTGTGCCCTGCACGGGAGTGTTCATGGCTATGCGCTTGCCCGCAGCCTGTAACATCTTGTTCGACGAGAGAAGCTCGGGAATGCGCCTTTTGCGCCCGAACATCGTCGTGACTTCTCCCGTTTTCATCGCGCCGTCAACTGTCGACTCCATGAAGTCGTTTACCTTCGGGTACTTCGCGAGGTAGTCGGCAATGTACTTCTTCGCCTGTGCCACGGACGTGCCGATGTCCTTCGAGAGAGAGAAGGCTCCGATACCGTAGATTATGCCGAAATTTACGGCTTTGGCGGCGCTTCTCATCTCTGGTGTCACCATGACGGGCGGCATATCGAATACCTGTGCGGCGGTCGAAGTATGGATGTCCTCGCCCGAGCTGAATGCGGATATCATATTCTCGTCGCCGCAGAGGTGCGCCATGACGCGCAGCTCTATCTGGCTGTAGTCCGCGTCAACGAGGACGCGCCCCTCAGATGCCGTGAAGAATTTCCTCATCTGCGAGCCGAGCTCCGTGCGGACGGGGATGTTCTGCACGTTCGGCTCGGTGGACGATATGCGCCCCGTCCTCGTCTCCGTCTGGCGGAAACTGGTGTGTATGCGGCCGTCCTCCGCGACCTTGTCGAGCAAGCCCTCGACATAGGTGGAGTTGAGCTTCGTGTACTGACGGTATTTCAGCACGTTGTCCACTATCGGCGAGTAGTTGCGGAGCTCCTCGAGGACTTCCGCGTTCGTGGAGTAGCCGCTCTTGGTCTTCTTCTTCGCGGGCAGCCCGAGCTCCTCGAAGAGTACCGTTCCGAGCTGCTTCGGAGATGCGATGTTGAACTCGTGCCCCGCATCGTCGTATATCATCTGACGGGTCTCCTCTATCATCTCTGAGAGGTCGGCACCGAACGACTTTACGCCGTCCTTGTCTATCATCACGCCGTAATGCTCCATGGAGGCAAGCACCTCCGTCAGCGGCATTTCGATGTTTTCGAGGAGGTCTGTCATGCCCTCGCGCTCTATCTCGGAGCGCAGCTTCTTCGCAAGTCCGCGCAGGGAGACGAGGTCGGCATGGACGCCGTTCTCCGTGCAGTAGTGGACACCGTACTCCGCACAGAGCTTGTCTGCGGCGTAGTCGGAAGCCGAGGTGTTCAGCAGATAACCGCATATCGGGATATCTGTGCGTACATTGCGGAGCTCTCCGCCGTGTGCCATGGCATAGCGGTACTGCGGCTTCGCATCGAATGTGGTCTTTTCGCAGTCTGAGGCGAAGAATTCGCATATCAGCTGCTCGTCGGCGGTCGTGTAGACTGTCGTGCCGCTCAGTACCGAGAGCTCACCGTCGTCAAACAGACAGCAGACATCAGTAAATCCAGATATATCGGCGGATGTGAGCTCCTGTTCCGTCACCTCTATGGGGATGTGCTCATCCTGCTTCACCTCGGGAGCTGCCTCGCCCGCAGAAGCAGATATCCCCAGCTTATCGAGCAGCTTGTACATCTCCAGCTCTGTAAGCAGGCGGCTTACTCCCGCATTATCAGGCTCGCCGAGTTTGCAGTCTGTCGGAACCGCGCCTATCGGAGCGTCGCGCACTATCGTCGCGAGCCACTTGCTCTCCTTGGCGGACTCCGCTCCCGCTGCAAGCTTCGCTTTCACGCCTTTTGTGAGTCCCGACGCCTCATAGCCCGCGTATACGCCCTCGAGCGTGCCGAACTCCTGTATGAGCGACTTTGCCGTCTTTTCGCCGATGCCCGCCACGCCCCTGATATTGTCAGAGCTGTCGCCCATGAGCGCTTTCAGGTCTATCAGGCGTATCGGTTCAAAGCCGTAGTCCTCGCGGAAACGCTCGGGCGTGTAGTGGATAGTCTCCTTGTTCGTGGCGAGCAGCACCGTAACCTTGTCGTCGATGAGCTGGAGACTGTCCCTGTCGCCCGTGAGGACATAGCACTCGTCCCCGCTGTCGCTGCACTGCTTCGAGAGCGTGCCGAGGATGTCGTCTGCCTCGTAGCCCTCGCACTCGATGACCTTAATACCGAGCAGACCGAGAAGCTCCTTTATCAGCGGGAGCTGCTGCGCGAGCTCCTCGGGCATACCCTTGCGGTTCGCCTTGTAGTAGTCCGCTGCCTTGTGGCGGAAGGTCGGGGCTTTGAGGTCGAATGCCACCGCGACCGCGTCGGGGCGGACGTCGTCGAGATTCTTCATATATATGTTCATAAAGCCGAATATGGCGTTCGTGAACACGCCTTTCTTGTTCGAGAGGAGCTTTATTCCGTAAAATGCGCGGTTGAGTATGCTGTTGCCGTCTATTGCAAGGAGCTTCATCTTCATCTTCCTTTCGTGCATGAATACATACATTATTATTATACCACACATCAGGGGAAATAGCAAGTATTTGAGACAGATCAAAAAATCAGTAATGCCAACCCTGACGTTACGTCATAGTGATAGGTGGACTATCAGTATGAAACGTCGTCCCCTGCGATTGAAAAAGCCTCCCTTGCGGGAGGCTTTGTTGTATCGTATTTTATTCTTTGCTTTCTTCCTCGGGGCCCTCGACCAGCTTCGCCTTGTGGAGAGCTGTGCCGACTGCCGTTGTGATGACTGTGGACACCACCATTTCAAACAGTGCGTTGATCCCTACGAATACCACCACGAAAAGCAGCACGTTGCCGTTGCCCTTGGAGTCGATGAGGTCCTTTACGTAGTCGTCTCTGCCGAAAAGCAGTACCAGTGCCGTCATAAAGAACAGGGTGTTCAGAAACGCCGAGCAGAAGCCCGTTACTGCACTCGATACCTGCATACGCGTGAGCTTGCGTCCGCTGACGAGCAGGTAGCCGATGCAGAAAAGCAGCAGCGCTACCGTGATGCATATATACCAGATAAGTCCGCCCGATGACATCAGGTCGTCCATGACCTTGTCGCGTACCCATACCTTCTTGCCTTCCTCGCCTACTACCGAGTGCGAGAATGCGAACTGCATTATCGACAGGAACAGCGCGATACCAAAGAATGACGTTACCAGTCCCGCAACAGCGTAGTAAGCACGCTTAGCCTTGAGCTTTGTCACGCCCTGATAGATGAAGCCGACGAGAAGTCCGTCAAGCGCACGGGGAACAACTCTCTGAATGAAAGCGAACACGGGGTTGATTTGAGCGAGTGTCTCGCCCATAACACTGAGTGGTCCGATGCCGAAACACTGCAGGAAGCTGAATATTCCGAAGAACGTGCCTACGATGAGTCCGC
The DNA here is from genome assembly GCA_900109435.1 of Ruminococcus sp. YRD2003. Classification (GTDB taxonomy): domain Bacteria; phylum Bacillota; class Clostridia; order Oscillospirales; family Ruminococcaceae; genus Ruminococcus; species Ruminococcus flavefaciens_G. The sequence goes on from FNZT01000005.1 coordinate 172,346, forward strand.
CGACGGGTCCCAGCGCGATGCCTGCAACGGCAATTGGGATGATGTTCAGCGTGATGGACAGCGGTCCTATGGGGATAGTTCCGATCGGCGTCAGCGAGAAAAGCAGTACGATCGCCATCAGAAGTCCCAACAGTACCATTGAACGGGTGTTGAACTTTGTTTTCATATTTGATTTTTCCTCCTTGTTATTATTCCTCCGAAGAGGATACAATACAACGGATTCATAATAACATATCTTTCCACAGTTGTCAAGTCTTACCGAAAATTCGGGGATATATTTATTTTATGCCTCTTATTGCATTTGTTTTGATGATATTACCAATTCTTACTTTATTTATACTAAAAAATTCCTTTAAACGTTGCAATATCCGAAAAATTATGCTATAATCAGCGTATAATGACATATTATTACAATAAGTGAGGTTTATATGAAAAAAACTAAGATAACAGTTTCTGCTGCTGTCGCTGCTCTCTGTATGCTCGTCGCAGCGGGAGCTTGCAGAATGCCGCACGATGAGCCTGATGAGCCTGAGCCTGTCATGACCGACAGCAATACCGCGGGAACCACGCAGAGTACCAGGTCTGAGACCAAGACCGAGCCTGCAACTGAGGCTGCCACGCTGCATATCAGCCCTGTGGAGACTGTCTCAGCTGAGGGCGCCACTCAGCAGACAGTCAGCAGGACCATCTCCCGCGAAAACGGCAGCAATACTCTCAAGCTCCCGCTCGCCGACTTCATCGAGGAGGGCGACAGGATAAGCTCTTTCACTTTCGTCATCTACTCCGACGACGGCAGCAATATCGGCGAATTCAAGGGCGGCTGCGGTATCTCCGTAACAGGTGATTGTCCCGCCGCTACAGATGAGGGCTGGTATCAGTCCGACGATTTCGCTGCCCCCACACAGGGTACCTACGGCGAGATAAGGTGGGACGTGCCCGCTGACATACGCGACTATATCTCTCCTGCGGGAGAGGTGCTTTTCGGCTACTGGTGGGGCGGCGCGGGAAGTATCCGCATCGAAGAGGTCGTATGCACCTATACACGAACAAGAGATATCCCCGTTGACGGCGAAGTTACACAGAATATAGGCAGGAGCGTCAGCTATGGCGGCTCAGATAATACGATAAGGATACCTACGGCAGGCTTCCTCCCCGAGGGCGCTGTCCCGCAGGCGGTGACCTTTAATGTCAGCGCGGCGGGCAGTCTTAAAAAGTTCACGGGAGGCTTCGGCTACAGCTCCTCGGCAGGCAGCTGTCAGTCGCCCGATACCGCGGTCTTTACGGACAGCTCGTCCCTTACGCTGACGTGGTTCGTGCCCGAGGAAGCTAAAAACTACATCGCAGAGGACGGTGAGCTTGTGCTTGGATACTGGTGGAGCGAACAGCCTTCGGTAACTCTCGGCGACGTTACCGTGAAGTACAGCAGCGACGGGTCGGCTCCCGTGCCCGTGACGACCAAAAACAGCTCGGAGACTGCCCCTGCTCCCGCAAATACGGGCTTCCGCAGCTCGGCTGAGATAGTCGGCGATATAAAGGTCGGCTGGAACCTCGGAAATACCCTCGACAGCTACAATACAGGCAAAAAAGGCCTCTCGACCGAGACGGGCTGGGGCAACCTCAAAACCACCGAGAAAATGATAGTCGGCGTTAAGGAGGCGGGCTTCAACGCCATTCGTATACCCGTTACGTGGGACGAGCACATGGACGGTGATACCATTCAGGCGGACTGGCTCGCACGCGTGAAAGAAGTCGTCGATTACGCCTACAACAACGATATGTTCGTTATCCTCAATATGCACCACGACGACTACATCTGGTTCGACCCGAATGACTCCGAGTACGCGGGCGACAGCGCCAAGCTCATAAAGATTTGGGAGCAGATATCCGCCGAATTCAAGGATTACGGCGACCGCCTCCTCTTCGAGGGCATGAACGAGCCACGTACCGTGGGAAGCTCAGCCGAATGGATGGGCGGTACTGCTGCCGAGAGGAAAATAATCAACAAGTATGAGCAGGACTTCGTTGATACCGTCAGAAAATCAGGCGGAAACAACTCCGAAAGAACTCTTGTCATCACCAGCTATGCCGCCTCCGCAGAGGACGTCGCGATGAACGACGTTGTCGTGCCGAACGACAGCCACGTTATTGTGTCGCTGCACTACTACGCTCCGTGGAAGTTCGCGGACGGTCAGACTACCACGTTCGGCAGCTCCGAAAAATCAGAGCTCGACGCCAAATTCGCCAAGATGAAAAGCAAGTTCGGCAACACTCCCGTTATTATCGGTGAGTTCGGCTGCGTGGCTGTCGCAGATGACGCTACTCGTGCGGACTACTACAGCTATTATATCTCTGCCGCCAAGGCGCAGGGCATCAAGTGCTTCGTCTGGGATAACGGCGTGCGCTCGGGCAAGGACGGCTTCGGTATCTATAACCGCGGCGCTCAGAAGTGGAATGACACTATCCTCGCGGGTATAATGGAAGGCGCAAAGTAATCCGTAATCAGCCGATGCCATAAAATATGCAGGGTGTGCCCCTGCATAAAACTTCATTTTATCAGTATCTCCCTCTGCTCACAGATATCACCTTTGAGACGGTACGCGACGTTCAGCGTCAGCGTGCCGTCTTTTTCTGTAGGCGTGACCTCGCGCTCCATTATCTCGCAGTCCGACAGGAAGTTCTTCTCGTAGATGTATACCTTCTGCATGAGCTCGTCGGTCAGCTCTTCGCTCGTGAGCTCTGTCTCAGTGCGCGCATACTCCGTATAGCTGTACCGCGCTATGCTTATCGGCAGGCTCTTCCCGAACACCCTCACGGGCTTGACCACGCACTCCTCTTCGCGGAGCTCATAGTCGTTCCTGCCGAGATACAGCGGTATATCAAGGCTGAACAGCCTCAGTCTCCGACGCGTATCCGTTCTGCCCGTGGGAACAAGACGCTCCTGTACGAGCTCGCCCGTGAATGAGGCTTCGTCACGGTATATACCCGTTATCGCGGCGAGCGCGTGGTGGAGAGTGGTGTGACCCGTGTCGTCGCGCGTCACTCCGCTCACAAGCATATCGCCACGCATTACGTAGTCTCCGACCTTGTGCATGAGCTGGCCGTCAAGCACTGTCGTGTAAACTATCTCTGCTTCGTGGGCGGCGACAAGATTGCAGGGTATCCGCGAATGCAGCATTTTCGGCTTCTCCACTATCTCAGTGACCTCTACAACGAGCCTGTGTCCCGTCCTGTGCATACCCGCCCATGACAGTCCGTTCACCATCAGCTGAAGCTGATTTTCGCAGTTTATGTAGTTTATCTGTCCGAATGGCGTGCCGCGGCGGATGTCGAGCTCGTCAAGCGCCGCAAGTATCGTCTCGTCGCTTATGGTCTCGTTGCCCTGTATGTCTATTGTGACGACTGTCCCCGAAAAATAAAGAGACGCCGCTATCACGAGCACAAGTCCGATGACGAGCCCGAATCGTCTGCGGCGGTGTATGACCTCCGAGGAAAGGGTATCGTATTCGTAGCTCGTCAGCTCTATGCCGTGCTCCTCTGCGATATCCCCGAGCCGTCCGAGGTCGGAGCGGTATATCTCCGCACAGAAGCTGCCGCGGCTGACGTACTGCTTATAGCAGCTTATGCGGCTCTCATGGACTGCGTTTATGAAGCCGTACAGGTCGCGTCCCACGGCGTTTATCTTAACTATGCCCCGAATCCGTTCTCTCATACCGTCCCGCTCTCCTTTCCGCAAGCTCTACCCGCGTTATCCTCCCGCGTATGACAAGTCCGCCCGTCTTGTGGTCGTAGGCGCGCAGCCCGCTCCCCCATACCTGAACGCGCAGATGACCCGATATGAACTGCATGAACACTTCGTCGCATTCCTCTATGCGGCGGCAGTTCTCGACAACAAGCTCGCGGTTGCCTTCAATATGTATCCCCGACACGGGCGAGAGGAGCTCCTCTGCCCTGCCCGATAGCTTTTCAAACATATTATCACCCTTCAAATAATATGATTGACTGGGTGATATTTATGAAAAAAACAAGAGATTTATTGACAGCACTCCTGCTCGCGGGGACTGCCGCGCTCTGCATTCTTGCCGCAGATACTGTCGGAGCAGCGGTATACGCTGCTTTGCAGCGCTGCCTGACCGCCGTGATACCGTCTCTGTTTGCCATGATCGCTGTCTCGGGGCTGCTCATAAGGAGCGGCACGGTCACTGCCGCGGGAAGGCTCGTACATCGTGCGGGAAGGCTCCTGCTCGGCATGGACGGCGATATCTTCCTTATTTTCCTCTTCTCAAACATCGCGGGATACCCCGTCGGAGCCCGTATGCTCATCTCCTGCTATGAGACGGGCAGGCTCACAAAACGCGAGGCTGAGCTCCTTGCGGGGGTGTGCTTCGGGGCGGGCCCCGCCTTCATCTACGGCTGCATCGCGGGGCAGCTCTACCGCTCGGCGAAAGCGGGACTGCTCATCAGCCTCTCGACCGCGACAGGCAGCCTCTTGTGCGCGGTCGTCATGTCGGTGTATCTGCGAAGACACGGTCACGGTGCTCCGCCGCGCTCGGTAGTCACATTCAACGCGGAGATGCTCCCCGACTGCGTATCCTCGGCGGGACGCGCTATGGCTGAGATATGCGCCGCTATTCTGGGATTTGCCGTGATTTCGGCTCTCCTTATACGCACGGGTGCTTTGCCTGCTGCCGCTGAGCTGTTCGCACGGCTCACGGGCAGAGACTTCACGACCTCTGCGGGGCTCATCTGTGCGGCTCTCGACGTTACCGCCGTCGGCAGCCTCCCCGCAGGCGACTACACGCTCCTGCCTGCGATATCCGCGCTCGTCACCTTCGGGGGCGGCTGCGTTTTTATGCAGCTCGCGGCTATATACCGCGGAAAACTGTCCCTGCTCCCCACAGCCGTGTTACGCCTCGGGGCTGCTGCTGTCAGCTTCGCCGCGTGCAGGCTGCTGCTGCCGCTCTTCATCGCTGGCGAGACGGTCTCCGCTGCCGTGGTAACAAAGGTACACAGCGCTCCGTCGCCTGTACCGTCGGTGCTGCTCGCGGTGATGACGGTGATGGTGTTCATGAAGTATGAGAAGTGCAGAAGAAAAAATGTGTAGGGGACGCCGCCCTCGGCGTCCCGTCGCTCGCCCGTGATTTTTCGCATTTTCGGGCGCACGGAATGCGCCCCTACACAAAAAAGGCGCTCCGAAGAGCGCCTTTCATTTTACTGTTTATTCTTCCGTTTCAGCCTGAGTTCAGCGAAAAACTGCGAAAGCAGCTCCGCACACTCTTCCTCCATGATCCCGCCGATGACCTCGGGCTTGTAGTTGTAGGGGTACTCGAACATCCTCTGCACCGACACCGCCGACCCGCTTTTCAGGTCGTATGCGCCGAAGCATACCGTGTCTATCCGCGAGTTTATTATCGCCCCGCAGCACATCGGGCACGGCTCCAGTGTGACATACAGGGTACAGTCGGGCAGCCTCCAGCCGCCGAGCTTTTTGCAGGCTTCGTCTATCGCCATTATCTCTGCATGGGCAAGAGCGTTTTTCGCTCCCTCACGCATATTCCGTCCCTCGCCGACTATCTCGCCCGTCGCCTTTTTCACGACCACCGCTCCGACAGGGACCTCCCCTGCCGCAAATGCGGCGCGTGCAAGCTCAAGGGCGCGCTCCATATACCTGTCTGTCATTGCGTCAGCCTCACACAGGCGTAGGCAAGGCAGATGAGCACGACTGCCGAATACGGGAAGGTCTTTATCGCAAAGCCGAATCTCTTCCACCGCGAATACTCTGAGCTGTACCGCGCGATACCGCCCTTCTTCCTGCGGACAAACCCTATCCAGAACACAATAAAGCCGATTATTCCGACTGCAAGCGCTGTCATCATAAAGAGGTTGCGGGTGAGCGGCATCTTGTCTGTGCTGTCGGTCTCGAGTATGATCAGGGCGAGGTCGTACATCTTGTAGACTATGCTGACCGATATCGCTGTAAACAGCGAGCCGCTGCTGACCATTCCGTAGCCTGCAACGAGCGATACGAGTATCGTTACCGGCATTGCGCGGAAGTCCTGTGTCAGCAGTCCTGCCGTAAGCGAGGTGACTACTATCGCGAACGGGTCGCCGAACTGTCTCAGTGCCGCGAACATCGCTCCGTGAAAGAACATTTCCGATATTATCGACATTATCACGACGTCGAATATCGTATACATCAGGAATTCATTCTGGTCCCAGACGTAGAGGTCGGCGTCTATGCTGCGGAAGTAGTCGTATATCTCCTTCGATTCGCTCGAATACGCCGTTGGCAGACTCGCCGCCGTACAGACTATGAGCGTCATGGCTATCGCTCCGACAAGCGCAAGACTGTTGTTCATGTGCCGCATAAACTCAACCTTGCTCGGGAGTTTGAACTTGATATGCGCATACAGCACGGGTACTGCCACCTTCAGTACCGATACCGAAATCAGTGCCGCTACTATCTCCATGCTGCCGCCGTAAATGGAGGAGTTGAAGAAGTTGGTATGTATATCGAAGCCGAGCAGCGTGAACAGTGATATGCCGAGCTTGCCGATGACGTCTTCGGTGAACACCCATATCAGGGCGGATATACCGATGATATAGAAAATGTGCGGCAGCGTTTCTTTCTCCGCCTCCTCGACCGAGTGCGCGACAAAGCCCTTGCTGTCGACATAGACCTTCTCGTTTTTATTGGCGGCATAGTTGAAGGCACAGTGATTGTCCTTATTGCGTCGCCATTTCTTGTATTTCTCGTTGTATGAATCATGCTGGGTAGAGTAGTCGAACTCGCCGATAACGTCTACTATGCCACTCTTGCTCTCATCACTCATCCGACCACCTCCTTGCTATAAAATGCGACTCTATGCTAATTTATATTATACCATAATCGGGTTTGTATAATGTTATTTTTTTACCTTTAAAATGTGAACAAACTGTTAATTAAATTGCTCATTCCATTACGTGGTCGAGCGCACAGTAGAAAATACGCTGTACGTGTTCGTCACACAACGAGTAGAATATCGTCTTGCCCTCGCGGCGTGTCGCCACAAGACGCGCCTGCTTCAGTACGCGGAGCTGATGCGAGATAGCCGACTGAGTCATCCCGAGCAGACGTGCGATATCACACACGCACAGTTCACTTCTGCACAGAGCGGCAATTATTCTGAGCCTTGTCGGGTCGCCGAAAACCTTCAGCAGCTCCGCCGCGTCGTAAAGTGCCGATTCGTCGGGCATTTCGTCCGCAGCTCTGCCGATGCTCCCTTTTTTTGCGGTGTTTTGCTCTTCCATTTTCCTTCTCCTTAAAACATTGGTATTACCGACACTATCTGCATCGTCACAAAAACAGCAAATGTGCTGAAAACAAATCCTATCACGCACGTAAGTATCGTCCATATATCGTATACCTTCCTGCTCCTGCGGCTGAACAGGACGTGGTATGTGCGGTCGGTACGGTACATCTTGTCGTTGAGTATCATCTCGCTCGGGAATATGCACGGGTACTCGGTCCCTTCAACTTCGTAATACGCCACCTTGAAGTTGCCCTTCGGTGACTTGTCCACGCGGATGAACTTTGCCTCGGTGCGCTTGGTGAAAAGCATTCGCACACAGAAAAACGCAAACATGAACATCATCAGCACGATAGCCAGCTCTATAAGTACAAGTCCGCCCAATACGAGCATCTCGTTGCTCACGCCCAGTATCTTGCAGAATACGATTATGACTATCAATGCTATGACGAGCTCCATGTGCTCACCTCCGTCCGACTGTATGTATACACAGATACGCTTGACATTATGTTCTATTTTACCACATTTATGTACAAAAGTCAACAAAAAGGCTTCGGTTACGGTATCCGCCTGCCCCCGACTTTCTCCGCACGGGAACACTGCTCCCATGACACATTATTTCACGCCGCGATCGCCTCAATGCGGAAGCGGTCTGCGTGCGGTATACACCTATTGCTGTCAATGCCGCTCCTGCCGTGCGACGCGCTCCGAGCACTTTTTTACAGAATGGAAAAATATTTTTTACGACTGTTGCTTTTTTATAAATAGTATGATATAATATTTTTATATCATACCGTCTGACTGTAAGCACTGCGGTCTTGCGGTAAAAACGAGTTAGGAGTTAATCTATATGAAGTACGGACATTTCGACCTTGAAAACAAGGAATACGTCATCACTAATCCCGCTACTCCCGCACCATGGGCCAATTACCTCGGTGACCCCGAGTACGGCGCTATGATATCCAACAACGCCGCAGGCTACAGCTTCGTGAAGTCGGGCGCTAACGGTCGTATCTCTCGCTTCCGCTTCAATTCCGAAATGGCGCTCCCAGGACGCTATATCTACATCCGCGACAACGACGCCAACGACTACTGGTCGGCTTCATGGCAGCCCGTCGGCAAGCCGCTCGACAAGTATAAGAGCGAATGCCGCCACGGTACTGCATACACTGTCATCTCTGCCGAATATACAGGCATCAAGTCCGAGGTGACTTACTATGTCCCCTATGGCAAGACTTATGAGGTATGGCGCGCTAAGGTGACGAACGCCTCCGACAAGGAGAGAAAACTCTCCGTTTACGGCATGGTGGAGTTCACCAACGAGCCCAACTACGAGCAGGACCAGGTAAACCTCCAGTATACGCTGTTCATCACGCGTACAAGCTTCGAGGAGAACCGTATCATCCAGCATATGAACGAGAATACAGGCTTCGACGAAACAGGCTCTAACCACAAGGAGCGCTTCTTCGGTATGGTAGGTCAGCCCGTTACAGGCTATAACGGCTCGCTCAGCAACTTCATCGGTCCATACAGGACTTTCTCAAATCCTATCGCTGTTGAATCAGGCAAGTGCGACGGCGTTATGAACTACAACTCCAATTCATGCGGCGCTCTCCAGAGCGATATCACCCTCGCTGCGGGCGAAACAAAGGAGTTCGTCTTCATCATGGGTCAGCGAAACAGCGCTGAGGCTGCCGCTATACTCGATGAGTACAAGGCTGAAGGCAAAGTTGACGCCGAGATAAAGCAACTCAAGGACTACTGGCACGGTCAGCTCGCTAATTTCCAGGTCGAGACTCCGTCCGACGAGTTCAACAACATGATAAACGTCTGGAACGCTTACCAGTGCTTCATCACTTTCATCTGGTCAAGAGCCGCTTCCTTCGTGTACTGCGGTCTCCGCAACGGCTACGGCTACCGCGACACTGTTCAGGATATTCAGGGTATCATCCACCTCGACCCCGAGCTCGCCGCTGAGAAGATACGCTTCATGCTCTCGGCTCAGGTAAGCAACGGCGGCGGTCTCCCGCTCGTTAAGTTCAACCACAACGCAGGTCACGAGACTTGTCCCGACGAGAACGACGAGCACAGCGTTTACGCTAAGGAAACAGGTCACCCCTCGTACCGCGCTGACGACGCTCTCTGGCTCTTCCCGACTATCGTTAAGTACCTCGGTGAGAGCGGAAACAAGGGCTTCCTCGATGAGGTCATCACCTACGCTGAGGAGGGCGGCGGTGAGGCTACCGTTTACGAGCACCTCAAGAACGCTATCCGCTTCTCGCTCGAAAGACTCGGAAGCCACGATATGCCCGCAGGTCTCCACGCTGACTGGAACGACTGCCTCCGCCTCGGAAAGCAGGGCGAGTCCACATTCGTTGCGTTCCAGCTCTACTACGCTATGAACGTTATGACCGAGTTCGCTCAGAGCCGCGGCGACAATGAGTACGTCACATTCATCACTGAGGCTAAGGCAAAGCTTGCTTCCGCGCTCGAAAAGTGCTGGGACGAGGACCGCTTCATCCGCGGTATCCGCGATAACGGCGTCATCGTCGGTGCCAAGAAGGACCCCGAGGCCAATATGTGGCTCAACCCGCAGAGCTGGTCCGTCATCTCGCGCTTTGCCTCCGCCGAGCAGGCTGACAAGGCTATGGACAGCGTTCACGATATACTCAACACACCCTACGGCGCTAAGCTCCTCGAGCCCCCCTACAAGTACCACCACTTCGAGGGCGCGCTCATGCAGGTGTTCAACCTCGATACAAAGGAAAACGGCGGTATCTTCTCGCAGTCGCAGGGCTGGCTGATTCTCGCCGAGGCTCTCCTCGGTCACGGCGACCGCGCATTCGAGTACTTCCTCGAGAGCTCGCCTGCCGCTATGAACGACAAGGCTGAGATACGCGTTATGGAGCCATATGTTCACGGTCAGTTCACCGAGTCGAAGGCTTCTCCCTATGAGGGACGCTCGCACGTTCACTGGCTCACGGGTACTGCTTCGACTGTTATGGTCGGCTGCGTTGAGGGTATCTGCGGTATGCGCCCCGATCTCGGCGGTCTCAATATCGCTCCTTCTATACCCGCTTCATGGGACGGCTTCAAGATATTCAAGAACTTCCGCGGCAAGAAGCTCAACATCACTGTTGACAACTCGGCTCACGTGCAGTCGGGCGTCAAGGAGCTGTACCTCAACGGTACAAAGCTCGAAGGCAGCTATGTTCCTGCGGACAAGCTTGCAGACACTAACGAGATAAAGGTAGTTCTCGGTTAAAAATGTACAATATGAAAGGCGCTCCCTTCTGAGCGCCTTTTTGCTGCTTTGAATTACAGAGGCAAGAAATACGGCTGCCGAGAATTACTCTCGGCAGCCGTATCTTTTATTGAACTGAAAGGAAGTATTACTGTGGGTCAGTTCTGGAATGCTATGCGGAAGAAGTTGTACAGGTGAGCTCTGATGCAGTTGTCACCGTGATAACCGCCGTTTACATAGTGCCATACGTGAGGAACTCCGTTCTTCTCGAAGTTATTGTGATAATTCTTGGGATTGTCGTAAACAGTCTGGTCGTTGCTTCCGCCTGTTATCATCAGGAAGTAAGGCTCGTTGTTGCTGTCCCACTTGAATGAGCCCGTAACTCCGGGAGCGGGGCAGATAGCGCCGATGTAGCCGATCTGATCAGCCATCTTCATTCCGATGAGGAGTGACTCGCGTCCGCCCATGGAGAAGCCTGTTATAGCTGTGTTGTCCTTGCCTGTGAGAACGCTGTAGTTCTTTGCGATCTCGGGCATGAGATCCTTTGTGAGCTGATTGATGAAGTTATCGTAAGCAGCGTTGTTGTTGTTATCCATAGCCGAGCAGGCATCCTGAGTAGCACTCGAATAAACATCGGGGAATACGCAGATCATTTCCTTAGCTGCGCCCTCTGCAATAGCATTGCCGAGCATCTCGCGGGTATGCATCACAGCGTTGCCCTGTGTGAGCATTCTGTCGGGGTTCTCCCAGTAACCATGGAGAATATACATTACAGGGTACTTCTTGTTCGGGTCATAGTTGGGAGGCAGGAGAACATTGTACTTCTTGTTTCTGTTGCAGACACTTGAGAAGTAGGTCTTGTTCTGTATCTCGCCGTAGGTAACGCCGTTCTTAGCCTCATTTGCCGAACTGGGCTCTTTCTCGGCTATATTTCCTGCTACCTTGGCTGTGAAGTCCTTCATTGAGAGATGATTAGCGACAGGCTGAGTAGTTGTCGTTGTTGTTGTTGTGGTGGTTGTAGTAGTTGTTGTTGTAGTTGTTGTAGTTGTTGTAGTCTCAACATAACCCTCGCTGTAACTCTCGGGGAGCTTGTCGATAATGCCTGCGTCGAGCATCTGTATCGACAGTGCATCTCTTGCTGTTACGCCGTCGCCTCTGTTGTAAACATCGGAGTTGTCGAGAGCCTGTGAATCGAGATTATACTTGTCCTTGTTTCCGAGGAACTGGAGAATTGCCGTTGCGTCAGCAATAGTTACCTTGCCGTCAAGATTTGCATCGCCGTAAAGTGTCTTCGTCGAAGGAGCTGCTGTGGTCGTTACTTCAGGCTGTGCAGTTGTAGTTGTTGTTGTAGTTGTTTCAGCGGGCTTAGGTCCGTCTATCTGAGTGCCTGCCTTTGCGACGATAGCCTCGTCGATTGTGAGATTTGCGGTGCCTTCCTCTGTCTCAACGTAGAGGATATATCCCGAGCCATCGGGAAGCTTGTAATTCGTATTTGCAAGCTGTACGTAGTTGCCGTCGGACTGTCCGTTTGCAATGTGGTCGTACTTGGTCTCGCCCGATGCGTCCGTGTACTGGAGCGAGAGCATCATATTGCCCGAGCCGCTCGCTGCTACGCTGAAGCTGTAGGTCTCGCCTGCCTTGAAGGTAAGCGAGTCAAGGGACTTCATCGCACCGTGCCATGCGCTGCCTCTGTCAGATGCTGTCAGAGCTTTGCTGCCTGCATAAGCTGTGCCGCCTGATGTTGAGACAGATGCGCCGCCTCTGCCCTCCCAGTCGTCTGTGCCGTTTTCGAATGTATCGTGGTAGTAGTAGCCGTTAGCGTCGGGAGTGATGGGGTCGCGCTGAACAGGTCCGTCTGTGTCGGCGGGGAGGTTCTTGCCGTCGCTCGCCATGGTCACTACGAACGTGGATACGCTGTTTGCGGGAAGCTGGGCGAAGAAGGACTCGCCGTTTGCCTCCATGCCCTTTGTAGCCGCGATGTTCTCGCTGCCCGATGTCCTGTAGCGGTCAACGTTGGTGATGCTTCTGCCGCTGAGGGTGAACTGCTGCGATACCTCGCCGCTGCCCTTGTTGATAGCGACGATAGTTGCCTGTGTATCGCTGTGCTTGTATGCCGAAACAAGTATGTTGCTGTTGGGCTGCTCGGTGGCGTCGATACGCATATCACCCGGGCGTACCCACTTCGAGAACTGTGCCATTGCATAGCCTCTCTTCGATATCTTGCCTGTGTCCCACATCGGGCTGTACTGACGGCGGATATACCACCAAACGTACGCGTTCATGTTTCCGACAACCATTGCGTTGTGGATGTTCTCCGCAACTGCAACGCCCTCGGGCCAGCGGTCTGCCGAGTTGGCGTCCGAGTTCGGTACGTAGACCTCGGTCATCCATATCTCCTTGCCGCAGTTTTCGAGTGCGGGGAAGTCCATGGCGCTGCGCTGTGTGCCGTAGAAGTGGGTTCCGAACATATCGCAGTTCGCCATAGCCTTCGAGTCGTTCAGGATAGCGTTGTAATAATCCTTGCTGTAGCTGAAGCTCTCGGGCGACATCATCTTGGTGTTGGTGCCTGCTGTTACGGTCTTGCCGTAGTTTGCGAGGAATGAGGCACAGCGTGAGGGTGCCCAGTATGTCCACTCGCCCGACCAGTCAGGCTCGTTCTGTACAGAAATGGAGTTGAGCTCTACTCCCTTGCTGTTGCAGAACTTGATGAAGTCGTTGAGGTGCTTTGCGTAGTTCGCCTCCGCGCCGTTGTTGAGCACGTACTGACCTCCGCGCGGTCCGCCCGAACCGTTGCTTCTCATCGAAGCGGGTGGGTTCCACGGTGTCGCAAAAACTGTGGCTCCGAGCGCCGAAGCCCTTTGTGCAGTCGGGATAGCGTTGTTCCATGCGTTCTGCTGGTCACTTACGAAGATACGGAGTATTGTGAGTCCGAGCTCGTTGGCTCCGTTGCCGAATGCTGTCTGTACCTGCGCTGCGGTCATGTCTCCGGGAGCTCCGTTCTGCGCATTGTAGCTCTGCCACTCGGGGTGGTTCATGCCTCCGAAACCGCGGATTCGCTGGTACAGCTTGTTTGTGTTGATAGTGCAGGCTCCCGCCGCATTTGCGTCGAGCTCCTGTGTGAATGTGCCTGTCGGGAATACCGATGCCGCCGAAAATACCATTGTTCCTGCAAGCATTCCCGCAAGCACAGACTTTATTGCTCTGATCTTGCTCATTTCTGATTCCTCCTTGAATACTTACCTGACTGAGAGCTTTTTACATGATAAAATGTCCGTTTTTCACATGATGTCCGATGCTCTTATTGACTGCATATTAATTGCATTATATATATGATAAGTTCATTATACGTTAACATTCCTTATCGGTAAACCCACAATGTGTAGGAAAGGTGGACAAAAACACTGACTTTTTATGCTTTTATTGCCAAAAAGTATTGACACATTCGCACATTTATCCTATAATAAGTATAGACACATTCATTTATGACGGTTGAGGTGAACAAAACGCTTGCCCGCCATATCGTGTCTGATGGGATGACGTTCCGCAATAGGCGGACAAACGACCGACTGGAGGTCTGAAATGAATAAACCAAAGCGACCGATCATTTGCGTCGTTTCAGCTGAAGCCAACAGCATCGAGCAGAGACAGATACTGTACGGCATCATCGAAAAGGCGCAGGAGTACGGCTACGATACCGCTGTGCTCTCAAACATATACAACCCGAATATAAGTGTAAACTCACTTGAGTGCGAAAATAAGATATACGAGCTCGTGCAGTCCGAACAGATAGCCGCCGTGATACTTATTTCCGAGTCTTTCGTGAACGAGCAGATACGCGAGGCTATCGCCAACTCTATGCTCAAAAAGGACGTGCCCATGATCATTCTCGGCGCGCACCTCGAAGAGTTCACAGACTCGAAGTTCACTTTTATCAATACAAGCGACGAGGACGATACCGAGGCGATAGTCGATCACCTCATTGACAAGCACGGACTGACAGATATCGACTACCTCTCGGGGAACGACTACCTCGAGCTCTCGCGCAAGCGTGCCGAGGGCTACAAGCGCTCGCTCCGCAAGCACGGGATAGAAGTCAGCGAGGAAAAGATCCACTTCGGCGACTTCTGGATGAATTCAGGCGAGGAGCTCGCAAAAAAATACATCAGCGGTCAGCTGCCGCTGCCGCAGGCTGTGGCGTGCGCGAACGACTATATGGCTTACGGTCTGCTCGATGAATTCAGGCGCAATAATGTCCGTGTGCCCGAGGACGTTACCGTCATCGGCTACGAGTACATAAACAAGCGGCTCATGCACTATCCGCTGCTCTCGACCTACCGCCGCAACCGCGCAGACCTCGGCAGACGCGCTGTCGAGATAATCCGCAGCAGGCTCGAGGGACTGGAAGAGCCCGCTTTTACTCCGCCAAAGGGCGAATTCATCTTCGGCGACAGCTGCTCCTGCGGAAATGACCTCAGCACATACTTCGAGGAGCTCGACACAGTAAAAGTCAAGAGCGATTTCGAGGCGTGGAACCTTTTCAGCTCTCTCGACCAGGAGATCACCGAGAGCAAGAACCTCGACGAATTCGTCAGGATACTGGGAAAATTTCACTGGCTGATACGCGACGCGTATAATGTGGTGCTGTGCCTGCAATCCAACTGGTACGACCCCACAGCCGATATCTCCGATATAATGACCTGCCGCGACATTATGCCGTGGCTCGACAATTCACCGTTTGAGGCGCACCGCTTCGACTTCGCGGAGATATTCTCGCGCTGCCAGACACCCGCTGTCTATTACTTCAACCCCATTTTCTTCGGGCAGCGTATGTTCGGTCATATCATTATCCGCTATGACGTACCCGACACCTACGATGATATCTTCCGCAACTGGATCAAATCTGTGTCCATATGCCTCGAATTCCTGCGAATGAAGAACGATATCCGCTACCTCACAAGCTGTCAGAACCTCTCCGAGCAGCGCGATACACTCACGGGTATGTACAACGCCACAGGCCTCGAAAAGTCCTATAATTCGGCTGTTCTGCACGGGAATAAGGAACTCTACTTCATCATGCTCAGGATATGCCTCTCGGAAGAGAGCATCTCCATCGAGAACACCGACGACAGGATAAAAGCTATACTCGACGCTTCGCGTGCGCTGGACGAGTTCTGCGGAAACCACGATATCTGCGGTCGTATCAACGACAATACGCTCATCTGCGTGGTTCAGCGTAATGCTCCGCCCGAGCTGCTCGCGGACTGTGTATCGGCGATACTCCTCCAGCACAAGAAGTATATGGGCTATTACGGCTCGGATTCGTTCGTGTGCGTGTGCGAACAGTGCTCGGGAGTCCCCTACAAGGAAATATACGACAGGTGCTCGGCAGAAGCCGATATAAAGGCAAAGGCGCTCGACGAGAAGCGCATAATCAGCCACTACAGGGAGATGGCGGAGATACGTACCTATGTATACTCCCGCCCGACCGAGACCTTCGACAGCGAAAGCCTCCACAACCTCTTCCCAGGCAGCACGGGGTACCTCAGAAGCGTTTTCAAGCAGTGCTTCGGCATAAGCTTCCACAAGGACTGCATCATCGCCCGTATCGCAAAGGCGAAATATTACCTCGCGACTACAACTCTGAACGTCATCGAGATATCCGAGAAATGCGGCTATCTCGACAGCAAATACTTCCTCAGACAGTTCAGCATGGTCGTCGGAATGACGCCTATACAGTACCGCGTAAGTATCCAGTATTAAAAAAGGCTGCCTAAAGGCAGCCTTTTTCTCGGTAAAATGAAAAGACGCTCTTCACCGACACCCTCTCAAAAGTCAGTGAAGAACGTCTCTCAGCGTCAGCAATGCGCACCCTCTATACGCATTCCCGACTACGGCAGATACAATCCGAAGTATCCATACATCCATCTGCTGTGGCGGGTAGAGTTCAAATCGTGTAAACCGTTTGCATGGCTGAGTTTAGGCGATCAAACATATTATAGGCATTAATGTTTAATAAACAGCCCCGCTTGCCGAATCGTTTGCTGCAACTTGGTGGTGAGAACAAAATACGGCGGAGTTTAAACCGTAAAGCAGATAAAATGTACTTGCCGTTGATCACAGGACACAATAATTTCATATCTTATTGTGCTGTCGGGTGAAGCCCTGTTTTTGGCAGTTTTTCGTTACCGACACTTGTATTATAAAATAATCCCGCAAGATAATCAACCTATAATATTGCTCATTTTTAGGACAAAATTGCGTTTTAATATTGAATGAAAAATATTAATATTCGGTTAATATAAAATATATTATGTCAGAAACATATTCTGTTCATATTCGTGAAATTATACATATTGTGTATTGGTCAAAAGTGTATTCCAATTTGCTTATTTGGCTTGATACAGCTGTTTTCGGCGAGGTCATCCAATGCTCTGCCGCTCGGGTGCTCCAAACTGCACGCTTTATCACTGTACAACAAAACCCTCGCACTTACAAAGGTTATAATTTATAACCATCTGCTGATGTGGAATTTTTTTCATCTTGTGTTCACAAAAATAAAAGCAGGAGCCCGTGAGCTCCTGCAATATTATTCTAAGTCATATGATCCCCTGCGCGGCATCCTCTATCTGCTTCTCGTAGAATGCCTTCAGCCACGGGTGCTCGTACTCCGTAAAGAGCTTCATCGCGCCGTGTGCGTTCTCAACGGCGTTGTCTATGCTCTCCTGATTGCCCGTATGCGAGCAGATGTATATGCCCGTAATGAGTATTTCAAGCAGCTTTGAGTCGTTCCTGCCCTGCGGTTTGTAGCCGAAATTCATCAGGAGCTTGAACGCCTGCATATATTTCTTCGCCGCGCAGTCAACGAGCGCAAGCGCGATATACAGGTCCGCGCGCTGCTTCATGTCCACCTTCTCGGAGTGGTTCTGCATGAAGTTGATGTTCTCGGTGCGGAAATCAACTGCATCTCGCCAGTGCCCCTGCTTGCTCTTGTTTTTGAGAGCCTCTATGCAGTAGCCGAATTTATCATCATTATTCAGCTTCTTATCCTTGAGCATATCGAGGTAGAACTCCGCACTGCCGAAGTCGCGTATCCTGTCAAAGAGCCTTACGGTCTGGAGGATATCCTCAGCGAGCGGCTTCTTGTGTTCGTTCACGAATGCGTCCGCATAATTCTCGGCAAGCTCCCGCGTATAACCGAGCTCGCTGAAATCAGCGTACAGCTCCATATACCTCTTGGTATCGGCATTCCCGCCCGAACGAAGTGCCTTTGCGAACACTCCTTTTTTACGTTCACGTTCCTGTGGTGACAGCATCATCAACACCCCTTTATCTCATGCGGCCCGTGCCAAAGCCGCCGCAGTAATTCTGTCAGGTGCGCCATATCTGTATGCAGGCGCTTCTGTCTTACTCAATAATTTTAGCATAAATCTTAAACTTAGTCAACAATTGTTTATCTATTTCGGGCAAAACTGGAACTTTGCACAAAAAACATCTTTTATTTTTTCCAAATCAATCTTTTTAACTTTATCGGCTTTTAAGCTTATTTAAAGGTTTTATGCTATAATAGTATGCAGGGATGTTATTTTTTAAGGGGGTATATTTATGAAACTCCTCGTTGTTGAGGACGAGATACAGCTCGCAGACGCGCTCAGCGAGATTCTCAAACGCAATATGTACTCCGTGGACACGGTATACGACGGTGTGGAAGGCTTGGATAACGCTCTCACGGGCGTTTATGACTGCATCATCCTCGATATCATGCTCCCCGGAATGAACGGGCTCGAAGTCCTTCAAAACCTCAGAGCCGAAAAGATCAATACGCCCGTGCTCCTCCTGACCGCAAGAAGCGAGATAGACGACAAGATAAACGGGCTCGACTGCGGGGCTGACGACTACCTCACAAAGCCGTTCGTGACAGGTGAGCTCCTCGCGCGTATCCGCGCTCTCACCCGCAGAAAGGGCGAGATACAGGACGACAACCGCCTTGAGTTCAACGGCTTGCTGCTCCATAAGAACACCTGCTCCATAAGCTATGGCGACAATGACGTCAAGCTCAGCCTGAAGGAGTATCAGATCATGGAGCTGCTTATCGCCAACCCCAAGCAGATACTCACAAAAGAACGCATCATCGAGAAAATATGGGGCTACGAGAGCGATGTGGACTACAACAACATCGAAGTCTACATCTCGTTCCTGCGCAAGAAGCTGAACGCGATATCGGCTCACGCACAGATAAAGACCGCCCGCAGTATCGGCTACTCCATCGAGAGCACCGAAAAATAACCACATCACGATTTTTTACGGAGGTGTACGCCTTTGTTCAGAAAGGTACAGCTTAAATTCTTCGGTATCATAACCTCCATTCTCCTCGCCATATTCATCGCCGTGCTCGGCTCTGTCAACATCATCATGGACACTGTCATGGAGAACCAGACGCGGATAGTTCTTGAGCAGGTGGCGGCAGGCGTCGGTTACGACGGAGTATCACAGAAATTCTTCATCGAGCGCCCCGACGACAAGAACTGGCAGCGCTTCGATGACTATCAGCGGGCCGAACCGCCAGCGGATCCCGATATCATGCCGTCAATCCCCACCACCGTGCAGACGGAGGGAACTACGTCAGAGGCGCAGACTTCCGAAGAGATAACGACAACATCAGAAGTTCTGACTGCGGCGGAAACTCTGCCTCCGCAGACGACTGCTCCGACCGAGGCTCATATTGTGGAGCCGCAGACTACGCGCGCTCCTGAAACTCAGCCTACATGGGAAAAAGCAACTCGTGCGACCGCTTACAAGGTCCCCACGACCACCGAGGCTCAGCGCACTCATCCGCCTCATACTCAGCCTCCGCAAACTCAACCGTCTCAGACTCAGCCCCCGCAGACACAGCCTCCGCAAACGCTGCCGCCTCAGACTCAGCCGCCCGAGACTACGGCTCGGCAAGACCATAACGGCGATCAGCCCGTATGGGGACCGTGGGGTCCGTGGGGTCCGTGGACGCCGTGGGGACCTCCCCCGTGGCTCAACGGCGGCGGCGACGGAGATATCAACGACGGCCATAACTACGGCAGCAGCGATGACGATGACGACGATGACCGCTGTCAGGAGAACAAAAACTGCCCGATGCCGCAGGGTGCCGTTTACGGAATGGCAAACACTTCTTTCGCTCCCGTGCTGGACGGATATACTATAATTAATGCAAGCGACTCCGCTGCCACCGTCACAACTGCCGCCGACACGACGACTGCCCCCCCCGTGCCGCGCGAACCGATGAGGCGCAGGGACGACGGCTACGACAACAACGCTGTTCCGCGTTCGCTCGGCTCTATCGACTTCTTTATCATCATGGCTGACGAGGAGGGCAAACTCGCAGGGATCCAGAATAACGACGAAATGTCGGACGCTGTCGCTCAGGAGTACATAAACGAGATACTCAGCAGGAACGTCAGCTCGGGAATGGCGAACAACTATCAGTTCTGCACCGAGAAAAAGGACAACGGCACTCTCATGGTCTTCACAGACAAGAGCGCCGAGATAGATATGATGAACAAGCTCAAGCGCACGACCGTCATCGTCGGGCTCATAAGCATCGTCATACTCTCTGCCGCCGCATACTTCCTCAGCGGTCTCATCGTGCGCCCCATCAAGGTCGCTTTCGATAAGCAGAAGCAGTTCATCTCAGATGCGAGCCATGAGCTGAAAACTCCGCTGACAGTCATCTCCGCGAACGCCGACGTCCTCGAGGGCGAGATAGGCGAGAACAAGTGGCTGACCTACATTCAGGATCAAGCCGACCGTATGAACGTGCTCGTCAACGACCTCCTCAACCTCACAAGGCTGGAGAACAACTCCAACTTCATACCGACCGAATTCGACCTGAGCAAGGCCATCGAAAATACCGCGCTCCCGTTCGAGTGCCGTGCCTTTGAAGCGGGCAAGAACTTCGTCCTGAACATTCAGGAAGGGTTAAGGATAACAGGCAGCGAACAGCACGTCAAGCAGATGGCTGCCATATTTATCGACAACGCTCTCAAATACTCAAAGGAGAACGGCACCGTGCGCGTTACGCTCAAAAACGACGGCGGAAAGATACGCTTCTCGGTGTACAACACGGGAACAGGTCTCAAAGAAGAGGAAAAAGAAAAGATATTCGAGCGCTTCTACCGCAGCGACGCCTCCCGAAACAGGGCTACGGGCGGCTACGGACTCGGTCTCGCTATCGCGAAATCCATCATCGACAAGCATAAGTTCAAGCTCTTCGTCGACAACGCCGAGGGCAAGAGCGTCTGCTTCATCGTCACCATGAACTGAAACAAAACCTCGCTAAATGCACTTTAGCGAGGTTTTTTCATCATTCTGTATCAGGCAGCCTCACAGAGTCTCCTTCCCCGCTCGGCAGCTCGACCTTGCTGAGACTGCGGTTTATCTGTCGGGTACGGGTGCCGATGAGCTTTTCGAGGTCGTCATCTACCTGTCGGATGTGCTTCTGCGTCTTTTCAAGCGCCTCGGAGAAGCTGCCGAACTCCTTCTTGACCGAGCCGAGTATCTCCCACACCTCGTTGCTGCGCTTCTGTATCGCGAGTGTGCGGAAGCCCATTTGCAGCGAATTCAGCATGGCTGCCATGGTCGACGGACCTGTTATGCTCACGCTGTACTCGCGCTGCAAGGTCTCGACGAGCCCGAGGTTGACCGCCTCGGCGTACAGCCCCTCGAACGGCAGGAACATAATGCCGAAATTGGTCGTATACGGCGGTGATACGTACTTTGAGCGGATATCTCCCGCACACTTCTTCATCACGGCAACAAGGTTCTTCTTCGCAGCGTCGATGCGCTCTTTCTCGCCCGAGCCGTACGCCTCCTGCAAAGCGGCATATGTATCGCCCGGGAACTTTGAATCTATGGGCAGGTATATGCTCGAGCCGTCTGCCACTCCCGGGAGCTTCACGGCGAATTCTACGTGCTCGCGGCTGTTGGGGACGGTCGCGACTTCCGTTTCGTAGAGCTCGGGGGCGAGTATCTCCTCAAGTATACTGCCAAGCTGTATCTCGCCCAGTATACCGCGGGTCTTGACATTGGACAGAACTTTTTTAAGGTCGCCGACACCCGACGCTATGCTCTGCATCTCGCCGAGGCTCTCGTATACCTTCTCCAGCCGCTCGCTGACGAGCTTGAACGACTTCTGAAGCTGCGATTCGAGCTTCTCATTGACAGTGTTCTGTATCACATCAAGCTTTTTTTGGTTCTCGTCCTGTATGGAAGTGAGCTGGCGCATCATCGTCAGACGCATACTCTCAAGCCGCTCGTTATTCGCGGATTCAAGCGTCTTGAAGCGGTTCTCGAGGTTAGCGAGCTGGCGGAGCTGCGCCTCGGACGCCTGATTCTGATTGTCCGTGAGGAGGCGGCTGAAAGTCTGCATACCTCCGCTGAGCTCGGCGTTTATCTCGCGGCGCGATGCCGAAAAGCCCTCACGAAGCGTCTTTTCGAGTTTCGCTCCCCTGCCCTTCCCGTCGGCGGCAAACTGCTTCATCAGTACCACTATGAGCAGGACTACTATTATCAGGCACAATATGATAAGTATGATATCAGTCATAGCTTGTATCTCCCTTCAATTTACAATGATTATAGCATAAATGCAAAAAAATAGCAAGCCAACCGCAAGGTTGCCCATACAAGGCAATCACGCAGGGAACGCCGCTCTCGGCGTTCCACATACATATTGTTATACGGCGGGCGAGCGGAACTCGCCCCTACAAAGCGTTTCCGCGGTCGTTTTCGTGAATTTGCGGGCGGCATCCTTCCGCCCTATGGCATTGCCGCGATTTTTTGTGCAATGTGTAACAAATTCAACCAAGAATTTTTACCTTATTCTATATGGCTTTTTCTTACATTTTATGTTATAATATATCTAAGTCGGAAAGGGCTCGCTTTGGTGTGCCCTGCTCCGCAAAGTTTAAAATGGAGGTATATTCCCATGGCACACAAGTATTGCTACCTTTTCTCAGAAGGTAATGCTAACATGAGAGAGCTTCTCGGCGGTAAGGGCGCTAACCTCGCTGAGATGACAAACATCGGTCTCCCCGTTCCCCAGGGCTTCACGATCACTACTGAGGCTTGCACACAGTACTACGAGGACGGCGGTATCTCTGACGAGATCATGGCAGAGATAAACGAGTACATCGTTAAGATGGAAGGTATCACAGGCAAGAAGTTCGGCGATAAGGAGAATCCGCTCCTCGTTTCCGTTCGTTCAGGCGCTCGCGCTTCCATGCCCGGTATGATGGACACTATCCTCAACCTCGGTCTCAACGAGACTGTTGTAAATACAATCGCTGAAAAGTCCAACAACCCCAGATGGGCTTGGGACTGCTACAGAAGATTCATCCAGATGTACTCCGACGTCGTTATGGAAGTCGGCAAGAAGTACTTCGAGGAACTCATCGACGAGATGAAGGCTAAGAAGGGCGTTACTCAGGACGTTGAGCTCAATGCTGACGACCTCAAGGAGCTCGCAGGACAGTTCAAGGCTGAGTACAAGGCTAAGATCGGTACAGACTTCCCCGACGATCCCAAGGAGCAGCTCATCGGCGCTATCAAGGCTGTTTTCCGTTCATGGGACAACCCCCGTGCTAACGTATACAGACGTGACAACGATATCCCGTTCTCTTGGGGTACTGCTGTAAACGTTCAGTCTATGGCTTTCGGTAACATGGGCGACGATTGCGGTACAGGCGTTGCGTTCACTCGTGACCCCGCTACAGGCGAGAAGAAGCTCATGGGCGAGTTCCTTACAAACGCTCAGGGCGAGGACGTTGTTGCAGGCGTTCGTACTCCTATGCCTATCCAGCAGATGGCTGAGACTTTCCCTGAGGCTTTCGCTCAGTTCAAGGAAGTTTGCCAGACTCTCGAAAATCACTACCACGATATGCAGGATATGGAGTTCACTGTTGAGAACAAGAAGCTCTATATGCTCCAGACAAGAAACGGTAAGAGAACTGCTCAGGCTGCTCTCAAGATCGCTTGCGACCTCGTTGATGAGGGCATGAAGACTGAGGCTGAGGCTGTTGCAATGATCGACCCCAGAAACCTCGATACTCTTCTCCACCCCCAGTTCGATACCAAGGCTCTCAAGGCTGCTACTCCTATCGGCAAGGGTCTCGGCGCTTCACCCGGTGCTGCTTGCGGTAAGGTAGTATTCACTGCTGATGACGCTGTTGAGTGGGCTGCTAAGGGCGAGAAGGTAGTTCTCGTTCGTCTCGAGACTTCTCCCGAGGATATCACAGGTATGAAGGCTGCTCAGGGTATCCTGACCGTTCGCGGCGGTATGACTTCTCACGCTGCTGTTGTTGCCCGTGGTATGGGTGAGTGCTGCGTTTCCGGATGCGGCGACATCAAGATGGATGAGGCTAACAAGAAGTTCGAGCTCGGCGGCAAGACCTTCAAGGAAGGCGACGCTATCTCTATCGACGGTACTACAGGTAATATCTATGATGGTATCATCCCCACTGTTGACGCTCAGATCGCAGGTGAGTTCGGTCGCATCATGGCTTGGGCTGACAAGTACAGAACTCTCAAGGTAAGAACAAACGCTGATACTCCTGCTGACGCTAAGAAGGCTCGTGAGCTCGGCGCTGAGGGCATCGGTCTCTGCCGTACAGAGCATATGTTCTTCGAGGCTGACAGAATCGCTGCTTTCCGTGAGATGATCTGCTCAGATACAGTTGAAGGAAGAGAAGCTGCTCTCGCTAAGATCGAGCCTATGCAGCAGGGCGATTTCGAGGCTCTCTATGAGGCTCTCGAGGGCAACCCTGTTACAATCAGATTCCTGGATCCTCCTCTCCACGAGTTCGTTCCTACAGAGGAAGCTGACATCGAGGCTCTCGCTAAGGCACAGGGCAAGTCAGTTCAGGACATCAAGAACATCATCGCTTCTCTCCACGAGTTCAACCCCATGATGGGTCACAGAGGATGCCGTCTTGCTGTAACATATCCTGAGATCGCTAAGATGCAGACAAAGGCTGTTATCAAGGCTGCTATCAACGTTAAGAAGAATCACCCCGACTGGAACGTTAAGCCCGAGATCATGATCCCGCTCGTTGGCGACGTTAAGGAACTCAAGTACGTTAAGAAGGTCGTTGTTGAGACTGCTGACGCTGTTATCGCTGAGGCTGGCGCTGACCTCCAGTATGAGGTTGGTACTATGATCGAGATCCCGAGAGCTGCTCTTACTGCTGACGAGATCGCTAAGAACGCTGACTTCTTCTGCTTCGGTACTAACGACCTCACTCAGATGACTTACGGCTTCTCTCGTGACGACGCCGGCAAGTTCCTCGGCGCTTACTACGATAAGAAGATCTTCGAGAACGATCCCTTCGCTAAGCTCGATCAGGCCGGCGTAGGCAAGCTCATGGAAATGGCTATCAAGCTCGGTAAGCCTGCGAATCCCAAGCTCCACTGCGGTATCTGTGGCGAGCACGGCGGCGATCCTACTTCTGTTGAGTTCTGCCACAAGATCGGTCTTGACTACGTTTCTTGCTCACCTTTCCGCGTTCCGATCGCTCGTCTGGCTGCTGCTCAGGCTGCAATCAACGAAAAGAAGTAATTCACGACTATATCAAAATCGGCGATTTTACGCTGAATCTGGACGATGCTAAAGAATACCTTTACGCAAAGTCTACGAAGCGTAGGATACTAAGCTGGCGTGATATTCACGTTAATGTGTTTATCTGAATAAACAAATAGAGCTCTCACAGTTTCGGCTGTGAGAGCTTTTTTATTATAGTATTTCTTCTCCGCTGTGCAAAGCAATGAGCTTATCTACCATTATCTCTTTCATCAGTTCAAATGCAGGGATACCCGTGCAATGACCGCTGTAAAAAACGGTATCGAGCTGCGAAAGCTCCTCTGCTGTCTGAATGATGACCGCTTTTTCTTTTTCGG
Organism: Ruminococcus sp. YRD2003; assembly: GCA_900109435.1. Classification (GTDB taxonomy): domain Bacteria; phylum Bacillota; class Clostridia; order Oscillospirales; family Ruminococcaceae; genus Ruminococcus; species Ruminococcus flavefaciens_G. The sequence continues at coordinate 197,813 of FNZT01000005.1, forward strand.
TATGCTTGCCGTCCTTCTTCATCATGTGAAAGCCGGTAACAACATAGTCGGGAGCGTTTCCGAATATCTCCCTGTACTTATCGAGGATATTGAGTACACCGTTATGCGAACAGCCAGAAAGCAGCCAGCGTTTGCCGTTCTGTGTAACGACAAGGCATTGTTCATGTGCGAAATCATCGGGGACTTGTATGCCGTTTTCCATACGGGACAGCTTTCTGTTTCCCTGTGGATAGCACCGTCTGCCTGTAATACCGCTGAACAGGAACAGCTCGTCATCAAGTTCCATATCGCCGTCTATGAGCTGAATATTCGGCAGTTTGAGTATATCCGTATCAATGCCGATGTAGCGATCGCCATTGAAGTGGGGCTCGGCAGCCGACTTCTGCATGATTATCTGTGCGGTATGGTTTATCTGCGAGAATGGCAGAATACCTCCCGAGTGGTCGTAGTGACCATGGCTGAGTATCACAGTATCAACAGCAGACAGGTCAATGCCGAGAACTTCGGCGTTCTTCACGATTGCGTCCGTCTGTCCCGTGTCAAGCAGGAGTTTATGTTTTTCTGTTTCGATATAGATGCTGAGTCCATGCTCTGCGATACAGTTTTCAGTACCGCAGGTATTCTCTACAAGGGTTACAATTCTCATCAGTGATTACCGCAGCTATGACTGCCGCAGCCATGATCTCCGCAGGAATGACCTTCGCCGTGTTCATGGTGATGATCGCAGGTAGGGTTCTCGTTCTGAACAAGTGTCTGTGCCAGGAAAGCGCGTACCGCTTCGTCAGCACTTCCCATATTACCGCCGTAAAGAGCAATGCCTGCCTCCTGCATAGCCATCTGTGCGCCTCCGCCGATACCTCCGCAGATAAGAACGTCAGCCTGTGCGTTTTTCAAGAACCCTGCAAGAGCGCCATGTCCTGCACCCATTGTTCCGACTACCTGCTCGTTTATTATCTTGCCGTCGGCAACATCGTACAGCTTGAACTGCTCTGTTCTGCCGAAGTGCTGAAAGATCTGTCCGTTTTCATAAGTTACTGCAATTCTCATAATTGTGCTTCCTTTCTGAGTTATCTCCTCTGAGATAGTGTTGTCAAGAGTATAATTTCCGCCTGAAATTACGATGCGTCTGCCCTCGACCAAAGCCTGAGCAAGTTTTTTTCTTGCGATGTCATATATCGCTGTGACGGTCGTTCTCGCCACGTTCATCTCCTGAGCACACTGTTCCTGCGTCTTTGACTGATAATCTATCAGACGTATCGTTTCAAACTCATCAAGCGACATAACGACCGTATCGTTTGCTGTATCCTGATCGGGCGCAAAGCTCCAGTAATCGGGATAACAGCAGATACGGCGTGATTTTTGTGGTCTTGGCATAACAGCATCTCCTTTCTGACTTATGTCGATTATAACATATTTATTGACTTATGTCAAGTATATTCTTGGCATTTTCGGATATTGACTGATATTACTTCATTTGGTATAATTTTCTGTAGGAGTGATATTGTGAATAAGAATCTTGAATTGTTCCTGACCTTTATGAAGATCGGGACTTTTACTTTCGGTGGCGGTTATGCAATGATCCCGCTGATCCAGAAGGAAGTATGCGAAAACAAAAAATGGCTGAATGAAAAAGAAATATCTGATATTGTTGCAATTTCAGAGTCAACACCAGGGCCTATCGCTATCAATGCCGCAACGTTTGTAGGATATAAGACATCGGGATTTCTCGGAGCGTGTATGGCTACGCTGGGAGTTGTTCTGCCGTCTTTCCTTATAATTTCGCTTATCTCCATGATATTGACGCAGTTTCAAAGCATCAGAGCAGTCCGTTATGCTTTTATGGGTATCCGTGCAGCCGTACTTGCACTGATACTGAAGGCACTGTGGATGATGTTTAATCAGGTGAAGAAGAAAAAGAAACCTTTTTCCTATGCGATCATGGGACTTTCTCTTGTACTGACTGCTTTTCTGAAAATTGATGCCGTCTTTGTCATTATCGGCTGCGGCTTGTTTGGTTTGATTTGGTCGCTTTTGAACAGGAAGGAGCAAAGCAATGGTACTGATTAAACTGTTTCTTGCCTTTCTGAAAATAGGTGCGTTCACATTCGGCGGCGGATATGCAATGATCGCTATGATACAGGCGGAAGCAGAACGTCACGGCTGGCTGACGCAGGAGGAGCTTGTGGATTTCGTTGCTCTTAGCGAAAGCACGCCCGGCCCCCTTGCAGTCAATATGGCGACCTTTGTAGGTATCAGAACAGGCGGCGTTTTAGGGGCGATAATAGCTACCCTCGGTATAGTTTTGCCGTCCTTTATCATCATACTTATCATCGCAAAGTGCTTTGAAAAATACAAGAAAAGCAAAGCGGTGGGCGGTATCATGTCGGGATTAAAGCCTGCGGTGGTAGGAATGATAGGTGCAGCCTTTATATCTGTTGCAAGAACGGTATTCTTCCCGGCAGGTTTGAGCGTATCTGTTTTTTCTTCTGCGAGCTTCTGGGTATTTCTCGGATTATTTGCCGTTACTGCCGTGCTTGCGTTCAAAAAGGTACACCCGATCAATGTCATTCTGCTGTCTGCGGTGATAGGGGTAGGTGCAGGATATGGACTGGGATTATAATAGAATTTAGAAAAACATATTGACATTTTTCTATGCGTATGATATAATATAGAAAATCTTCAATGTGAGGTGAGAACGTGGAGTTATCAAACAAGCAGATCACCGTAATATTCAAAGCCCTGTGCGATGAAAACAGAGTGCAGATATTCAGGCTTCTGCAAAACGGCGAGAAATGTGCCTGTCATCTTCTTGAGGATATGAATCTGAGTCAGCCCACGCTTTCCCACCATATGAAGGTACTCTGCGACAGCGGTCTTGTGATCGGCAGAAAAGAGGGCAAGTGGATGCACTACTCTATTTCGCAGGAAGGTGCTAAGATCGCTATGGACTGCCTGAAAGAGATCACGGCAGTGAATAAAAACGAATGTAATTGCTGTAACAAGTAAGCCGTATGGTTATACGGCTTTAAACAGCGGGAACAAATCGATACATCTAAATATAACAATCGGAGGAGAAGGAAATGGATAATATTACTAAAGCAGTACAGTATTATGAGAATGGCTATATGTGTTCGCAGGCGGTTTTTGCGGCGTTTGCGGAGGAGTTCGGCATTACAGAAAAGCAGGCACTTCAGATAGGTGCTTGTTTCGGCGGCGGTATGAACAAGGGCGAGGTCTGCGGAGCTTGTACGGGAGCTCTCATGGTTCTCGGAATGAAGTACGGACAGTTCGACCTCAATGACACAGCGAGCCGTGCCAAAGGCGGTGCTATGGCAGTTAAGTTCCTTGACGAATTCGAGAAGCGCAAGGGCTCGTATGTCTGCTGTGACATTCTTGGCTGTGACCTCAGAACAGACGAAGGCAGGTCCTTCGCAAGGTCAAAGGGTCTGTTCAGAACGCTCTGTCCCGAAATGGTAAGGACGGCGGCGGAAATTCTGACAGAATTGCTCGGAGATGAGAGCTGAGCGTGCTGAAATCCATACAGGACGAAATATTCGGCATGAAATGACTGAACAGGCTTATCGGCTCTTTGATGAACGCCTGCGTTCTTGGCAGGCGCACCGACAACAGATACCGTGACTATCCCGCAGGTTCAATGGAGATCGGATAGAGCTTTGAGGAATGCGCCCGCAGGGAGGTACTTGAAGAAACAGAACTTATCTGTGGGCAGCTCGAAGACATACCGCCTCTGAAAATAAAAAAGCGGATATTTGAAAAGGTGAAAGAGTACATAATGCGGCGGTAAAAATGAGTTTGCGCCCTCCGAACGAAGTTCGGGGCAATAACCGCCGTCAGGCAGTCATTGCAGACACATGGATCATCATGCAAAGGCTTTCAAAGCTGTGAACGGAGTGCAGATCAAGGCGCTGCTTTCATTTTCCGTTCAACGCGCGGCTGAGGCTGTCAGGTACTCCGCGCGGACCTCTTACAGCAAATATACCGTACTCCGTTTTCAGGCGTTCAAATGTAAAATCGTCCGCCCGATATCGTTTTTGCAGCTGTATCTTCATCAGCTTCTTTATGGTCAGACCTTCCGTTTGAAAGTCGAAGGGGATATCGGTCCCGATGACCTTGCACTTGTAGAGTATCGCCGATATCGGTGAACCCACATACAGAAAAACGGTGTCGTTCTTCTTTATTCCGCTGCCCTGTTTCCATGTGATAATGTCGTTGTTGTCAAAGGCACTGATGACGTCATAGTATTTCGGGTTTGAGGGGATGAGCCACTCCTTAGGCGGACGCATTTCCTGCCTTTTTTTGGCTGAGGCAGTCGTACTGAAGCTCGTGTCGATGAGAGACATGATATTTTCAAGCGGGAAAGTCCCGTCGAGCACGACAGACAGCCAGTTTCCGCGGCTGATGTGATATCCGCGGTAGCAGCCTTCCTGCCGAAGCAGAAGGTCGCGAAGGAGGAGGTCGTTGACCTTGATGTTCAGTATTTCCACCCTGCCGCTTTTGCTGCGGTCGATCTTATCGTATGGGATATCCATTATCAGCGCGAACCATTTTTTATTGTCGCCGTGGCGGAATACCGCATAATTCGGGAACTTTGCCCAGAGATATTCGGGCTCGGCGTTATACTTTGACTTGATATAGTCTGTTGTTTCATTGCGGAGCGACTGCATTTTCTTACCTCATTTCTGCGTTTTATATGCTCATTATACCGCATTTCGTCCGACGAGTCAAATGCAGTATATTCCGACGCTGTGAGGACTTTCACGCGCTGCCGAAAAAAACATTTTATATTTAAGGAATACCGCACAAAGCCGTCAGATGGGCTTTGTGCGGTATTGCTTTAATTCTATCCTGAACGTGCTGCCTTTCCCGATTTCCGAGCTCACCGAGCAGCTGCCGTCATGCATCCCCACGGTCTGCTTGACAATAGCGAGCCCGACGCCCGAAACTCCCCTGCCGCCGCGCTGACGCTTTGTATAGTATCTGTCCCAGATGTGTTCAAGCTCGTCCGGCGCGATACCGCTGCCGTGGTCGGATATCTCGATGACTGCCTTATCATTATCGGTCCTTAGTGAAATACCTATCCATCTGTCGTCGCCCGCGTGGCGGACAGCATTGTCCAGCAGATTATAAACCGCTCTTTGCAGACGCGAGGCATTGCCTTTGACGCGGATATCATCCGCGATACTGCGTTCAAAGATGTAACCGTCCTTTGAATACAGCTTCCCGAAGCTGTCGGCGACCGATGTCACGGTCTCACTCAGGTCAACGTCGTTCATCACAGCTTCGCGGTCGGACATCTGAAGCTCGGAATACTCAAGTATCTCATTCACCAGAGCAGTGAGCCTGTCAGCCTCCTCAACGATAACGGCAACGTCCTCCGCACACTGCTTTTCATCTTCGCGTGAGATATCTCTTATCATTTCCGCGTATCCCTTTATCATTGTGAGCGGAGTACGCAGGTCGTGTGATACGTTTGCAAGGAGCTCATTCTGGAATTCCCTGTTCTTTTTCAGCTTTTCCGACGTGGCATCAAGGGTCCTGTTCAGCTCGTCGAGCTCTGCGCAGAAGCCCTCGCTGAAATCTGCGCCGTCATCGTTTTCTCCGAGTTTGTGAGCCTTTTCGTTGAGCTGTGAAACAGGCTTTGAGAAGCTCTCGGACATGAACAGAGCGAGCACAAAGGCTATGATCACCGACAGAAGCGTCACCCATATGAGCTGTATGCGTATGATGCGGGCGGCAGAGCCCACGGGATTGAGAGTAGTTCCGACGTACAGGACTGATTTTTTATCGCTCCCGTAAAAATCTATCATTCTTCCGCAGACATAAATATCTTCGCTTTTCAGTTCGGCAAAGCCGTCATCGGACGCGTTGACTGCCGCAAGAAATTCCGCGTAGTTTTCGGGCAGTTCTCTGTAGCGGAACCGCATACCCGTGTCATCTTCCTTGTCGGGAGCACCAATGGGTACATCTCGGAATTTATGTGCTTTTTTGTACTCGTCGGAGCTGTAAAGTATATTCCCGTCACTGTCGGTAACGAAAACGAGTACGGAATTCTTTCGGGACAGATCGTCGATGTACGATGTTATATCGCTGCTCTGACTTTCTTCGCTTATCTTCTCGGCTGCCTTCACTGTGTTTTTGATTATCATACTGTTGTAGAAACTTTGCAGGAAAACTGTCTGCAACAGCCACAGTACGGTGAATATGACAATAGTGAAGAACACGAAGCAGCCGAGCAGTTTTTTTCGGAACGAATGGGTTTTACGCTTCAAATTTATATCCCACCCCTCGAACCGTTTTGATGCTGTCGCGGTATGCTCCCAGCTTGCTGCGGAGAAGCTTTATCTGCCAGTCTACAGTCCTGTCTACGCCGAAGCTGTCATACCCCCACACCTCGTTTAGTATTCTGTCACGCGAAAGAACTATGCCCTTGTTTTTTACAAGCAGAAGCAGCAGCGCATACTCTTTAGCGGTCAGTTCGGTCCTTTCTCCGTCAACAGTGACTGTCAGACCGAGCGTGTCTATCTTTATCCCGCCGACAGCAAGCACTGCGCTGTCGGACTTCTGCTCAGCGCTCCCGCTGCGGTTGAGTATGACCTTTATGCGTGCCATAAGCTCCATAGGCGAGAAAGGCTTAGTGACATAGTCGTCGACCCCGACCTCAAATCCGAAGAGCTTGTCGAACTCCGTTCCTCTTGCCGAGAGCATTATCACAGGGATATCCTTTGACTCCTTTATCTTTTTGCAGGCAGTGAAGCCGTCGGTATCGGGCATCATCACGTCCATGATCACGACATCAAAATCGTCGGTGCTGCACTTGTTTATGGCTTCTCTTCCGTCGGAAGCGGTAACGGTATCGTACCCCTCGCGCTGAGCGTAACGGCTTATGAGAGTGACGATATTCGGTTCGTCGTCAACTATAAGTATCTTTGGCATGATTCACCTCCGCAAAATTATTATAATTATTATACCTGAAAAGCGCCCTTTTGTAAAGAGCGCTTTTTTCATCAGAATCTGCCGCCGCGTCCGCCGCCGAAGCCTCCTCCGAATCCGCCGCCGAAGCCTCCGCCCATCATGGAGGACTGCGGGATAGAGTCGACCTGCGAGCCGTTAATGATTATCGTGCCGCCGTTATATGTCGCGGTGCCGTCATAGTCGAATGCCTCGGAGGGTCCCTGCTGAGGGTAGGAGATATCTATCGTGCCGCCCGAAACGGTTATGTTTCCGTTGACGTCTATCGCGTCAACATCGCCGCCGCTCATTGTGATAGTCACACTGCCGCCGTTTATCTCTACAGCGGGAGTTCCTGCCGCCGAACTCTTATTCGAGCCGTTTATGCCGTCATCGCTCGCGGAGATGGTGATATCACCGTCATTGATAACTATGTAAGTCGCTTCAAGTCCCTCCGCAGCGGTGATATCGAATACTCCGCCGTCTATCTGAAGCACCGCACAAGCCTGTATGCCGTCGCTTGCTCCGCTGATAGTGAAAGTGCCGCCCGAGATAGTGACAGTTCCCTCAGCCTCGTCGTTTTCGCAGTGGAAGCCGTCCTTATTTGTTGAGATATTGAAGTCTCCGCCGCATACCGAGATAGTGTCGTTCGCCTCGAAAGCGTCCAGAGCAGACCTGACATCATATGTACCGCCTGTTATCTTCATATCGTCCTTGCAGGTTATGCCGTTGCCGTAATTTGACGTGATACTGAGAGTACCCGTACCGTTAAGCACGATATCATCCTTGGAGTAGATAACGGCGTCGGTATTGTTCTCGCCGTCAGATGTGAACTGTCCGCTGACCGTGAGCGTATTCTCGCTGTCGGTCGTGGTTATAAAGACCTTATCTGCCGAAAGAACGTATATGGCGGGAAAATCCTCGTTCTCGATATCAACACCGTCAAGTACGAGCTGCACTTTTGCTGTTTCGTCTGCGTCTATCCGTACAGTGCAGTTTTCAGCACTGCCGCTTATCGTATACACTCCTTCGGAACTGATATCAATGGTCTTGTTGTCAGCAACGGTGATGCTCTTTGCCTTACTTGTATCTGCGGTCTGCTCAAGGTCACGCTTGGTAAACAGATCGCTGTCAGCCGTGTTTGAGAGCTGTCGTACCTCATCGGAGTCTGTGTTCTCGGGTGCAGTAGTATCGGCAGCTGCTTCTTCGGTCGTTTCAGCTGCTTCTTCGGTCGTTTCAGCCGCTTCTGCAAAAGAGGTGCTTTCTTTTGCAGCTGATGAACTGCTCTCGGATACCGTGCTGCTGTTGCCGCAGCCTGTTATTGAAGCTGCAACTAAAGTCATAATGAATGCTGATGTAATATATGTTTTTTTCATAATGATACTTCCTTTCGTCGGTAGAGTGTTTTTGTTTCCATGATCATATTATATCGCGGATATTTGAAGATACAATGAAACTAAAGTGGAATTATCATTCTGAAATGTGGAATTTTAGCTTGGAATTGTGTTCAACAGGTGAAAATCTTACCGCAAAAGCTCTCGGCTCTGCGCAATGTCACCTTTTTTAGGCAATACCGCACAAAGCTTGTGCTGGAGATGCGCCGACAGATTTTTCGTCAGATTGTATAGAAATTCCGCAGGCATACTGACGTATGTCAAGGGATTTCTGTGCAAGATGACGGAAAATATGCAAGCATATCCAGTACAAAGCATTCAGGCGGGCTTTGTGCGGTGTTGCCTTTATGACGTCGGCGCATTATCGTATCGGGTCATCATTTTCTTCGGGATCTCTCTCATCCGCGGTATCCCGATCTGCCCTGTGCTTATGACGAATGACCGCAGCTGTTATGATCACAGCCGCAGAAACTGCCATAGTGATGAGGCAGGCGATATTACCCCAAAAAGCGCCTGCAAGTCCGCCGAGTATTATCGGAACAGCCGTGACAGCTGTTACAGCCGCAATATGTTTGGTCTGCCCCTTTTTATCCTTGCTTCTCAGCGAGGGCTGGACCGTAAGCGGCAGGAGCTTGTGATTCCCCGATGACAGGATAGCGGCGTACAGCATAACTGCTGCTCCGAAAATAAGCATCAATATGGAAAATCCGTTGTCCATCGCACACCTCACTCTGTATCGGTATTAAGGCAATACCGTACAAAGCCTTCAGGCGGGCTTTGTGCGGTGTTGCCTAAATATCGGGAACTTGCCCCTGCCGCCCGATCATTCGACGCACAGCCGCGGATACGGGCGTATTCATCGTTTATTTCATATTTCATTTTTCACACATACCGCAGTTGCTGCACCCGTTGCAGGTGAGGCGCATACCGCAGGTATCACAGCGCTCCCTGAACGTCGGCTTGTATCTGTCCTCGTCGGGAATGGGATAGCCCATATCGTTGAAGAGGTCAAAATGTACGGGTTTGCCCTTGAAGCTCATGCCCGACTTATACGCCTGCTGACTTTGCAGAGCGTTGCCCTCTATCTTGTAGAGCCTGCCGTCCTTTACGAAGCGTCTTCCCGTTCCGCAGAAAACGAAGGTCACGTTGTTGTCCGCGCACTCCTGCCGCAGTGAGCGCACCCAGTCGAAGTGGCAGGGACGTGCTCCGTCGTAGTTCTCGCCGTCGCACAGGACCTGCTCTATCTGTTCCGTTTCAAGATACTTCCGCAAACTCACAGGTCCGATGAACGGAGCGCACATCACGCCCTTGTGCTTGAACGGAAGTTCCAGTAATATGGGGATACGCTCGTCGGCACGGCGCTGATTTTCGGCAGTAACGTTGAAGAAGATGTTGTTCCAGCCGTCACCCCAGTCTCTTGGCAGATGTTCGGCGACACGTTCGGGACGTTTGGTCAGAAGAAAGAATATCACGTCGCTGCGTATACGCATAAGCTCCCACGCTTCATCGCGCCATTTGTCGGCTTCTTCAAGGAAGAAATCGGAGGTCATGCACACACGTATCATCTCGCCGCTTTTTATCTTGTAATTGCCCTGTCTGTCCTTTCGGACAGGATAGTTGAAGCCTGCTTTTGTACGGTATATGTGCGAACCGTCACAGTCGCGCATTTTATCCAGAAAATACATATAGCAATTGTCACAGCCTTCGCTCTTCTTTATGCAGCCGTGCCACGGATTCCATATATCGTGCATCATACCACCTCAGCTTCAATGCTCCTATGATCAATGTGTCCTCAATGACCGCCTGACGCTTTGTGCGGTGCTGCCTTAATCATATCACATGAACAGAGAAAAGTCAATCGTACAGTATAAACTCAGAGGCAGCCTGTGGGCTTGATGACATTGCTCTGCTTGCTGCTGTCATAGGCGAACACAAGGAAAATGTAACGAATGGATTTAGTGAGCGAAGGTGCTTCCGATTGACCTTTTGCGCGAGGTGTGTTATAATTGATGTCAGGATCATTTGCTTCAAAGGGCAAACAAAGTTCAAGAAAATACCACTATCTTTCCTGCACTTCGGCAACAAACAACCGACTTCAAAAAGCTGAATAATGCCGGTTTTAGCTGATGAGCAGACATTGATCCAAATATACCTATTCAAGGGAGGCGAACAGATGGAACTGCGATTACTCGAATACTTTCTTACGGTAGTGCGTGAAGAGAACATTTCAAGAGCCGCTGAGGTACTTCATGTGACACAGCCGACACTCAGCCGTCAGATGAAAGAGCTTGAGGATGAGCTGCACACTACACTGTTCATAAGAGGCAAAAGGCTGACCTTGACCGATTCGGGTGTGATGCTCCGCAGACGTGCCGAGGAGGTCGTATCGCTGATCAACAAGATAGACAGCGAGTTTCGTGAACAGGAGGAAGTCAGCGGAGTTATCTCCGTCGGCAGCGGCGGTCTGAAAGCGGCAGGTATCCTGCCTGAATTGATAGAGCATTTCCGTGAGCGTTATCCGCTTGTGAGCTTTGAGCTCATCACAGGCAACGCCGACAATATCAAAGAGCGCCTTGAACACGGCCTGCTTGACTTTGGCTTTTTGTTAGAGCCTGTTGATATAGAGAAGTTTGACTATCTTCGTCTTCCGTCAAAGGAAAAGTGGGGCGTTCTTCTGCCCGCCGATCATCGTCTTGCTGCCGAAAAGGCTGTAACACGAAAGCAGCTGAAAAACCTGCCTCTGATCGTCACGAGCCGTACTGCGCTGAAAAGCGAGATCGAAGAATGGCTGAAATTCCCCGTATCGGAGCTTGACATAGTCGCTACGCACAATCTCATCAACAACGCCGCACCGCTTACGGAACGCGGAGTAGCCTGCGTGCTGACGATAGAGGGAGCTGTGGATATGTTCGATCCTGCACGTTTTGCGTTCCGTCCGCTGAAACCCGAGCTTTCCATGACCTCGGTGCTTGCGTGGAAGAAACTGAGCCCGTATTCGGGGGCGGCGGGAAAATTCCTTGAATATATCGAAAGTATACATTCCGAGCATACCGAAGTATAAAATATAAGCATTTTACATATTTGGAAATATGTGTTATACTGAGTACAGGACATAGACCTGTACTCATTTCTTTTAGCGGAGGTGATGCTATGAAAGTGACGATCTCCGGAATATCCGACAAGGAACTTGCTGAATTGCTGAAAAACTCAGGAATGGATGAAGCTGAGACAAGGGAACTCATCGTACGCTTCAAGAACAACAGCTGCTATGCGGAAAAGATGCGTATCCTGCGAAAAATAAGGACGGCTCTGCTTGATTCGATACATGAGAAACAAGCTGTGCTTGACAAGCTCGATAACCTGATATGGTGTACAGAACATGGAGGTGGACTATGAAAAAAATATGCCTATTGCTGATGAGTATCGCTGTTATGGGCTTTACATCCTGCGGAGCTGTTGCAGAAAACAGTACGGCTTCCGCAGAGGTAACTGCCGTTTCGCTTTCCGCACCGAATCAGGCGGCTGCTTCTGCGTCGGAAAATACCGAAGCTGCTCCTTCACGATACACATATACCGCAGAGGATATTTGCAATTTACAGGACTTTCTGCTCGGGAAGCCAACCGAAGAGGTCCTGACGGGAAAGCCTTATGATCTGGACCGCGACGGCCGCTGGGACACTTTTGATCTGTGCCTGATGAGAAGTGAAGTGATCAGAAATACGGATCCCGCCCCCGATAACGACACGCTCGTTGTCTGCTTCTCACGCACGGGAAACACCGAAAAGATCGCAGACTACCTGATCGAACTCACCAATGCCGACAGCTATTTTATTGAAGCGGCTGTTCCGTATACAGATGCGGATATCAAATATCAGGACAACAACTGCCGAGCCAATAAGGAGCAGAATGACAAGACGGTTCGTCCCGAGATAGCAGATCCGCTCAATTCTATCGACAGCTACGATACTGTCTTTCTCGGCTATCCGATATGGTGGGGCGAAGAGCCGCGCATTATTGATACATTCCTTGAAAGCTACGATTTCTCGGACAAGACCGTTATCCCGTTCTGCACATCAGGAAGCAGCGGTATCGGTACAAGTGAGAAGAACATATCTGAACTTGTAACTATCGGGAACCAGCTTGAAGGCAGACGTTTCCCCGCAGGTGCAGGCAAGGATGATGTGAAAGCGTGGTATGATACGCTTCCGCTAAACAAAGGAAATGAGGATATGAAACTGAAAATATCTGTCAACGACACCGACCTTACCGCAACACTTGCCGACAGCACCGCTGCAAAGGAGCTCGCGGAAAAGCTGAAAGCTGAACCTGTGACTGTAACTCTGAATGAATACGGCGGATTTGAAAAGGTGGGCAAGCTGCCGTGGCCGCTCACGAGAACAGACGAGAGCATCGTGACCGAAGCGGGCGATATCATGCTCTATCAGGGTGATCAGATGACGATCTTCTATAACTCAAATTCATGGAGCTATACAAAGCTCGGACATATCGACAATATCACAGCCGAGGAACTTGCAGAGCTGTTCGGCGAGGGAAATATCACCGTAACGCTATCATATTAAAAACGGAGGTATCTGAGATGAAAGAAGAAATGCTGACTTTAACACAGGAATGGGACAAGACTTTCCCGAAATCAGACAAGGTGGATCACAGGAAAGTGACGTTTCACAACCGCTATGGCATCACGCTCGCAGCAGATATGTATATACCGAAGAACTCTGATGGCATGCTGCCTGCTATTGCTGTCTGCGGACCGTTCGGTGCCGTCAAGGAGCAGTGCAGCGGACTGTATGCCCAGACACTTGCGGAACGCGGCTTTCTCACCATTGCATTTGATCCTTCCTTTACAGGTGAAAGCGGCGGTCAGCCTCGCTATATGGCTTCACCTGACATCAACACCGAGGACTTTCAGGCGGCTGTTGATTTTCTCTCCGTTCAGGATAATACAGATGCAGACCGTATCGGAATATGCGGTATCTGCGGCTGGGGCGGACTTTCGATAAACGCAGCAGCTCTTGATACCCGTATCAAGGCTACAGTCGCTGTTACTATGTACGATATGGCACGTGTGAATGCCAACGGCTATTTCGATTCCGAGGACAGCGAAGAAAAGCGTTATGAGAAAAAGACCGCTCTCAATTCTCAGCGTATCAGGGACTATCAGTCGGGCGAGTATGTTCTCGGCGGCGGCTGTCTGCCTCTGCCAGTACCCGAAGAGATGCCGTTCTATGTGAAGGATTACAGCGAATACTACAAGGGCAGAGCTTACCACCCGCGTTCGCTCAACTCCAACGGCGGCTGGAATGTCATAGGCTGTATGTCATTCATGAATCAGCCTATCAATACCTATTCAAACGAGATCAGAAGTGCTGTTCTGCTGATACATGGCGAAAAGGCTCACTCCTGCTATTTCAGCAGGGATGCTTATGCTGCTATGACAAAGGACAGCAAGTATGCCGACAATAAAGAGCTTATGATCATTCCCGACTGCGTCCATACCGATCTGTACGACGGCGGCGGCAAAAATGCTATCCCGTTTGATAAGATCGAAGCGTTTTACAGAGACAATCTGAAATAAGGAGCGAAACTATGGCTAAGAAGGTACTTGTAATATCATCAAGTCTGCGAAACGGCAGTAATTCCGAAATGCTGGCAAAACAGGCAGCAAAGGGCGCAGAGGATGCGGGACACGACGTGGAGTTCATCACGCTGAAGGATAAAACACTGAATTTCTGCAAAGGCTGTCTTGCCTGTCAGAAAACAATGAACTGTGTTATCAAGGACGATGCGTCCGAGATCTGCAGGAAGGTCGGAAATGCCGATGTGCTTGTATTTGCAAATCCGATATACTACTATGAGCTTTGCGGTCAGCTCAAGACCCTGCTTGACCGATGCAACCCGCTTTTCCCTTCTGATTACAGATTCAGAGAGGTGTATCTGATAACCGCTTCTGCCGAGGACGGCGAGGAAGTATACCATACAGCAAAAGGCGGTATTCAGGGCTGGGTGGATTGCTTTGAGAAGGCAAGGCTCGTTAAGGTGCTTTCGGGCGGCGGGCTTTCCGAGCCTGACGATGCGGAAAAGAACGAGTCATACTTACAGGCTGCCTATGAGTTAGGCAGAAATATCTGATACCGAGGAGAGAGCGAGCATGAAAGCACTTATTATCTATTTCAGCAGAGCAGATGAAAACTATGCTGTCGGTTACATCGACAAGGGCAACACAGAAATCGCCGCAGAGTTCGTGCAGGAGCTTACGGGCGCGGATATGTTCAAGGTCGAGCCGTCTGTGCCATACGCAGCTGACTATAATACCTGTATCGAAGAGGCAAAGCAGCGTATCGGGAACGCTCCCATCAAGGAAAAGCCAAGCGACATTTCCGCCTATGATACAGTATTTATCATGAGTCCCGTCTACTGGGGGACTTATGCTCCGGAAGTTGAAACAGCGCTTGCGGGACTGGATCTCAGCGGCAAGACTGTCAGAGTCATCAGCACTCACGAAGGATCGGGACTTGGCAGTATGGTCGATGATATCAGGAGAATATGCAAGGGTGCGAATGTTGACAGCAAAGGGCTTGCAATCAAAGGCAGCTCGGTCAGGACGTCAAAAAGCACGATCGAGAAATGGCTGTAAGATGTGAGGCGGGAAATGAGTATTACGGTAAATCTCAGATATAAAGGCAAAAACGGTTCAGCAAGAGCCTTTGCGGAGGAAATGACCACAAGCGGAACGGTCGAAGCAATACGAAAAGAGGAAGGCAATCTGCGGTATGAGTATTATCTTTCCCTCGATGACCCGGAGACAGTTCTGCTGATAGACGAATGGACGGAACAGGCGGCGATAGACCGTCACCACGCCTCCCCTATGATGCAAAAAATAGCTGAACTTCGGGATAAATACGACCTTCATATGACTGTGGAGCGATATATCAGCGACGAAGAAGGTCTGCCCGACAACGACAAGAAATTCATCAGAAAGTAGGTATCACTATGACTGAAAAGATAGTACAGACAGCAGGCAGAGACCAACTCGGAGATTTTGCTCCTGACTTTGCGCATTTTAACGATGATATCCTTTTCGGTGAGAACTGGAACAATAACGATATTGACCTGAAGACACGCTGTATCATCACTGTGGTCGCCCTTATGTCGCAGGGCGTGACGGATAATTCTATCCGCTACCACATTCAGAATGCGAAAAATCACGGCGTATCGCAGAAAGAAATGGCGGGAGCTGTCACGCACGCCGCTTTCTATGCAGGCTGGCCTCACGCATGGGCGGTGTTCAATATTGCTAAAGAAGTTTATGCGGAGAATGCTCCTGCCGTTTCCGATAAGGACAGGTTCCGTAACGAGATAATGTTTCCCATAGGCGAGCCGAATCCTTACGGCGATTACTTTGTGGGACAAAGCTATCTTGCACCTGTATCGACAGAACAGATACCGATATGGAACGTAACATTTGAGCCTGCCTGCCGCAATAACTGGCATATCCACCACGCAAAAAGCGGCGGCGGACAGATGCTTATCTGTATCGGCGGGCGCGGCTGGTATCAGGAGTACGGCAAGGAAGCAAGAGAGCTTCACGCAGGCGATATCGTCAATATCCCTGCCAATGTCAAGCACTGGCACGGTGCAGCAAGGGACAGCTGGTTCGCTCATCTTGCAATAGAGATCAATGGAGAGGACAGCAGTACCGAATGGTGCGAGGCTCTGTCTGATGAGGATTACAATAAACTGAAATAGAATATCTCGGAATTCATTAAGGCAGCACCGCACAAAGACCGTCTGACGGCTTTGTGCGGTGCTGCCTTAACGTGTATGCAATAATGTTCCGAATCAAAATCCATTAGATTTCTTTGGCGGAAAGTTTTTCGATAGTATCTTCAAGGATCGCTTTTCTCAGTTCGGTAAGCCATTCTGAAAAAGCGACCGCATCGAATGCGTATTTTTTATTCAGCTCAAATTCATTATCCGCCCATGTATCAAGCGGAGATTCATTATGCTGTATAAGTGCTTCAAGTTTGTCAAGTGCTTTATAGATTTTTGCTTCTGTAGTTTCCTGTGCTTCCATTTCACGGTATAAAGCTGAAATGTCTTTTGACAATTCAGTCGGCATCGAATCTATCCATTGCTGAAAAAGTGAATCCTCTGTTTTTCTGTCAGCATCTGTTTTCAGAAATGTGGGGATATCACCCGTAAAACACTCCCCGAGGTCATGTATCAGGCACATATCCACCACCTTGTTCATATCGGCATCGGGAAACTCTTTTTTCAGCAAGAATGCCATAAGAGACACTCTCCAGCTATGCTCTGCAACGCTCTCTGTCCTTCCGCGGGAAGTTGTACAATGCCGAGGCGTATCCTTTAATCTTTCGGCTGTATGCAGTATATCCAGATACTCCCGCACATTCATATGCACACCCACCTTTACAATTCGATTTTCAGCAGAAAGCCCATGCTTTCCCCATATCGGGATTATAACACGGCAAAGAGGAAAAGTCAAGCAGAAAGAGCTCCCAATACGCACGACATAGAGCCTCTCTCCTGCCGTTACATACATATCGGGTGCCGCTGCTTTGCTTCTGTTCAGTTTGGATCGTCATTTGCTCCGTTAAGAGCGGCGCTCATCTGCGCTCTATCCTTAACGGAAAAAGTGGGCTACCGTGCCTCAAACTTGCGTGCCGTTTTCGGTATCCTGCGAAACTGCCCGAGGGGGCTCCCCTTCTGTGAAGACTTTTTTCTTTCTGCTGAGGAGGAGCCCGCCGATCGGGAGCAGCAGCAATGCCGCGTGCATACTGTCACCGGTTTTGGGATTCTCCGTCTTCCCCGCGGACGCCGCCGAAGCAGTCGCAGTTGAAGTCTCCGTCGTTGAAGCCGCGGCAGAAGTTGTCTCCGCCGAAACAAATCTTGCCTCGACATCGGTATGTCTGACCGAGCCGTCGGAGGCACGGACAAGGTCGTAAGCAAACCCGTTTCCGTCCCTGTAGATGAAGCTGAAATTCGTATCGGCACTGCCTATCGCGGTCGAGAGGTAGCCTGCATGGGCGTAGGTGAAACCGAGTTTTTGGCTGCCCGTCGTTCTTTCGGAGTAGCTCTGCGTGCTTATGAGCTCGCTGCCGCGTTTCATCAAGAGCTCCGTTTCTCCGCGCGAGTGGTCGTGCCCGAAGAGGTACATTATATCCATATCGTACTGCTCCGCGTATCTGTTTATCAACGCCGCAAGGTCATACGACCTGTCGATATTGTACTGGTTTTCGCCCACCCAGTCAGTGAGCCCAACACCGTTCCTGTTGACGGAATCAGGCTGTATACCGAGGGTATGCAGACCTGTATGCGCCGAGATAATGACGAGTTCTCCGCTGTAATCCTCAGCGGTCTCGCGCAGGAATGCCTCAAGGTCTCCGAGCGCGTCTTCGTAGGTATAGGCAGTCGCGCCGTCTCTCAGCAGCATGACAGCTTCCTGATTGAGCCCGTACACTGCAACGCCCTTTGCCGAGCGGCTGTTTTTGCCGTTGCGGGAAGCAGCTTCCGAACTTCCGCGGAATATCACACCTCCCGCCGCAGATGGCTCCCCTGCCCCGAGTCCTGCCTCCGCAGACATGACCGCGGCAGCCATACCGTCATCGTGATTGCCCGACGCGAACACGGCATCGAGCCCGCCGAGCTCCGCTATAATGCGCGGATAGTACCTTTCAAGCATCGTATCGGTGTCCGCCTTCGGACCGTTCACAAGGTCGCCCGTACACACTATAAGCGACGGTATATAGCCGTCGGTGAATTCTATGACCCTGCCTATGGCGTCGCCGATGAGCCCGTACTCCTCATGCACGTCCGAGAAAGTCAGCACAGAATCGGGCACGACACCCTTTGCAACGACGAACACCGCGTCCTCGGAGCGCTCGCGGTAGCGTACCCCCTCACTGTCGTGCGCCTCAACGAGACAGCTTACGCGGTGTATCCCCGCCGACCTGCCTCTGAGCGTTTCCGCTGCAAAGCTGAGCTCCGCGCAGTCCTGCCGCTCACCGTCGACATACCAGCTCACGCTGTCCGCAGTAACGTCCGCGAGCCCGACCGTAAACAGCGGCGCGGAATATCCGCTCCCCTCGATAACATAGCTCTCGGCGTGCGGCTGCTCAACAATACAGCGCTCGAGCTGCTCGCCGTTTGTGTATATGCTGACCTCCGCCGCCTCTGACAGCTCAGTCGTGACCGAGAGCGGCTCGTCACTGTCCTCGTCGTATTTCAGGTAGTAATAATCATTACCCTCGGTATATCGCAGAGCCGAGCCCGAGTGCTCCCAGACGAGGTCGCCGCTGACAGAGCGTGTATATGCCGTGCGGAGCTTATCACCGCTGCACACAAGGTAATATTTCCCAGAGGCGAGCGTCGTGAAACGCGGTGAAGAGCTCGAGACCATCGTCTGCCTGAAATAGTGCCAGACCGTCCCCTTTTTTTCGTCGTCCTCCACAGTCACCGCAAGCTGCTCGCCCTTGCTGTTTTTCACTGTTATGACGTAGTCCTTGTCATCGGCGAGCTCCCTGACCTTTAACCATTTCTCTCCGCCCAGATCAATGGTACTGCTGTCCACGCTCTCCACATCGGCGAGCGTGAAGTGAGCTCCCGAAGCGGCAGAAGCTCCGAGCGGCACGCACAAAGCCGTCATCATCACGGCAGCCGCAGCCGCAATGCTCCGCGTTTTCCTCATAGTTCCTCCATTCCGCCATGCGCGGCACTGCGTTTTTCTATCTCTTCCTTTTTGATTGCATACGGGTCTTTTATCTCGCGCTGCTTCTTGTCGAGATCGTACATCGCCTGTCTGACCTCGAAATTCGGGAACCCGAACTGTTCCTCAAGGAAATGGTAGCTCTTGTTGGCATTTATCATTTTTATCGGACATATCATAAATCCACCGTTCATAATAAGGGTCAGGGCAACACCCAAAAGATCAACTCCGACCAACAGTTCAAAGGCTATCGCGTGCACTGCGATAAGCACCATCGAAGCGATGATGAAGCGGTTATCCTTTTTATATACGCCGAGGAAGCCCGTCACGCTCGCCGCCGCGACCAGCAGTGCCGCCAAAAGGAAGAACGGCGTCACCATAATTGAATAAAACAGCTCAAACAGCACATAACACGAAAACAGCACATAAAATAGGGCGGCTGTGGTCGACACGCGCTTTATCCTTTTCATCTCAGCTCTGTTTCGGGAAAACTCTTCTTCAAGTTCCATATCATCACTTTCCTTTCATATCAGACCGATGTTTTGTAGACTCTCATATCGAAGCAGGCGCCTCCGCTCGGAGAATTATACGCCTGCAAGCTGCCGTTCTGCGAAGCAATGATCCTCCGCGCGAAAGCCAGACCAATGCCGTATCCGCTCTTCGACGGCTCGCCCGAGCGGTAAAACCGTTCAAAAACTCGGTCGAGGTCATGAGGGCTGAAGCCGCTCCCGCTGTCGGTAATCACAATGCCCGCATATATAGGTGTTTCAGCAGCAGAAATGGCTATCCTGCCGCCCTCGGGAGTATGCTCCATACAGTTTTTCAGTATATTCAGCAGAGCCTCGGTGAAGTACTGCATATCGCCGATAAAATGCGGCTCGCCCGTGATGTCGACGTCGACAGATACGTTCTTCAGCTCGAGCGATATCGAAATGGGTTCAAGGGCACTGCTGATAAGTTCGCGGCAATCTATATCCTGTTCGCGGAACCTCACTGCTCCCGCGTCGATGCGCGACAGTCCGAGCATAGTGTCTATGAGCCAGTTCATGCGCGAGAGGAGCGAATACAGCTCCTGCACATACTCAGCCCTCTGCTGCGGAGCGAGCCTCGTATCGCGGAGCAGCTCCACGAGGAGCATCATCGAGGTCAGCGGCGTGCGGAGCTGATGAGCAATGTCCTCCATAGACTCCTTCATGAACTGCTTGTCGGCGCTCAGTGCGGAATTCTGCTCGCGCAGTCTTATGGTCATTTTGTGTATCTCGGCTGTAAGGATGCTCAGCGTCCCCTCCTTGTAGTCCTCGAAGCTCACGGAATCACTGCCTTTGAGGATGCGGTCTATATCGTCGCAGAGCTGAAACAGCTTTTTTCTTCGCTGACGCTGAATGAGCTCATCGGCGAGGAAGACCGCTGCTGACGTAAGCACGAGCACTTCCGCCGCGGGAATACTGAAAAGCGCGCATACTGCCGCTCCGACGGCGGTCAGTGCGATGTGCAGCACTCGGCGGAGCTTGTCGGAACTCATTTATCCACCGCCTTATAGCCCATTCCGCGGACTGTCAGGATGATCGAGGGGCTCTGCGGGTCGTCCTCTATTTTCTCACGCAGCCGCTTCATATAGACGTTCAGCGTGTTGTCGGAGACATACTCGCCCGACACCGACCACAGCTCTTCGGTGAGGCGGTCGCGGGTGAGGAGCTTGTCCTTGTTGCTGAAAAAGACGAGCAGCAGACGGTATTCAAGCGCCGATAAATAGAGTTCCGTCCCATTTTTCATTACAGTGCCGCGAGCGGGGTCAACAGTGACGTTGCCGCAGGTCAGAACAGCAGAATTTCGGCTGTTCTTGCGCATTGCGTTCTTCATTCGGGCGACAAGTTCACGCGGTCGGAAGGGCTTGCTGATGTAGTCGTCCGCTCCCACCTCGAATCCCGCCACCGTGCAGGCTTCATCGGCGGAGGCTGTAAGGAATATCACAGGCACATCAGACGCCGCTTTTATCGCAGCACAGACCGTGAAGCCGCTTCCGTCACCGAGCGAGAGGTCGAGCAGCACGCAGTCGAACGAGCCGCTCTCGAAGGCTTCAATGCCCGCAGCCTGACCTGTCGCATGGGTAACGGTATATCCCTCAGACGTCAGGAAGAGCGAGAGATTTTTCGCAAGCTGTATATCGTCCTCGACGAGTAATATCTTTGGCATAGTATCACCTCTTTGTTATATCAGTATACCACAAGCTGTAAGATTTAGCAAGTAGTGGGGCTAAGCCTTCTGAAAGTGACATAATTGTAATGAAAAAGTCACGACAAAGTAATTTTAACGTGCTATAATATTAACAGTGAAATAAACGGCTCGACCGTTATGGGAGGTATACATATGGAATTAATGCGTATCGAAAATCTTTGCAAAACTTACGGTAAAGGCGAGAACGAAGTCAAGGCTCTCGACAACGTCTCATTCACCGTCCCCAAGGGGCAGATGCTCGCTGTCATCGGACCGAGCGGCTCGGGCAAATCGACTATGCTCCACATTCTCGGCGGAGTTGACCGCCCCACCTCGGGCAAGGTCTTCCTCGATGAGCAGGACGTCTTTGCGCAGGACAACAAGAATCTTGCTATCTTCCGCCGCAGACAGGTCGGACTGATATATCAGTTCTACAACCTCATCCCCGTCCTCGACGCCGAGGAGAACATCACGCTCCCCCTTATCATGGACGGCAGAAAGCCCGACAGCAAGCACCTTGACGAGCTTCTCGAACTCTTACAGCTCAAGGAGCGCCGCCACCACCTGCCCTCGCAGCTCTCGGGCGGACAGCAGCAGAGAGTATCCATCGGCAGAGCGCTGTTCACGTCTCCAGGGGTTATCCTCGCCGATGAGCCTACAGGCAACCTCGACAGCAAAAACAGTGCCGAGATAATAAAGCTGCTCCGAAAGTCCAACCGCGACTACGAGCAGACAATGATAATCATCACCCACGACGAGAACATCGCTCTCCAGTGCGACCGCATCATCACACTCTCTGACGGAAAAATTGTCAGCGACAAGCTCAACGACATAAAGTAAGGAGGCGCAGCTATGTTTGAATTCCTGCTTGCGCGGAGATACATCACCACGCAGAAGCGCCACTCCGCGCTCACTATATGCAGCATTGCCGTCGCGGTGACGCTGATGAGTATGCTGTTCACAGGCTTTGCGACTCTGCTCGGCTGTCTGCGCGACGCCCACTACGACGCCAAGCCCTACCATATGAGCTTTATCGGCGTCACCTACGAGCAGGCTGATGCCATCGAAAAGCTGCCCGAGGTCGAGTCCTACAATATAGGCAAGAACGAGCTCGGTGACGGCACATACGACGTCGAGGTGCTGTTCAAAAAGCAGAGCATGAAAGACTCTCTCGGATACCTTCAGGATGCCGCAACAAACAAGCTCGGCGTTAAATTAGAGGACGTGCCCGTATGGATAACCGCACACGTTGACACCAACACCCAGCTTATGAACGACGACCTCGTTGACGACGGCGCGCGGTTCGCATTTGTACGGACACTGTGTATCTTCTATGTGTTTATCGTGATAATAGCGCTGATGCTCCGTCTCATCATCGACACCGCCTTTGAAGTGTCCTCTAAGGAGAGAGAGAGGCAGTTCGGCGTTTTGCAGTCGGTGGGAGCTACCCCCAAGCAGATAGTCCGCATCATGACCGCCGAGGGACTCATGCTCTCTTCGGTGGGTATACCGATAGGCTTACTGCTCGGTATCGGCTGTGCGTATATCGCTTTCAGGCGCATTGTCAGCAACGGTCTCGCTGACGCGTTCTTCACCTCCGACAAGGCGGGAGATATCGTGCGTTTCCACATAAGCCCCTTAATGCTTGTAATTGCGGCGATAACGGGTCTGGCGTGGGTGCTGTTTTCCGCTTACGGTACAGGTATGCGCGTTATCAAGAAGTCACCCGTGGAGGCTATCTCTGCGAGAAGCAACACCGTCAAGAAAGTCCGCAGGCATACCCTTATGGGGCTGTTTTTCGGCTGGATAGGCAAGCTCACCTCACGCAATGCCCGCCGTCAGAAAAAGCGCTTCATCGTGACTATCCTCTCGCTCACTCTCTCGCTCGCGATGTTCGCAGGAGTGGGAAGCGTTATGAAAGCTGCCACCGATATTCTCACGGAGCCTCTTTCCGAAATGGGTCACGACCTCGAGCTGCACAACGACTATAGCTGCTTCGACCTGACAGGCTATAAAAAGGCTGTCGACTACCTCGAAAAGAGCGGCTATTTCAGCAAATATTACTACAGCGTGACCAATAATGCCAAATCTCTTGACAGCAATCAAACATACTTGATCCTGTACCTCAGCAAGGACGAGTTTGAAAGCACTACCTTCGGCAAGGCTCCCGTGACCTACGAGGAGCTGAGAGACTCGAACAGCTACCTCTATATCACAGGTGCCGACGAGCCCGACGACAGTCTCAAGGAGCTTAAGCTGAAAGTATACGAGCTCATTGCCTCCGAAGAAGCAAAGAAGGAATATGAGGAGGCGTTCGCAGCTGACTTAGAGGCATTGAAAGAAGCAAGGAAAAATGCCGCAAATAAGGAAAACTCAGACGATGAGGAGGGACAGGTCGAGCTCCACAGCAGCTATTCAGCCCTTGTCAAAGCCACAAAGGATACCTGTAAGCAGTCAAATCACACCTTCAAGATAGCGGCTTCATGCAAGGCTCCCAAGCCTGACCATGCAAACCCGTTCATCATCGACGACGGCTGGTACGGTGACGATGAGCATCGGCAAAAACTGCTCATAGCGTCGATAGACCAGTACGAAGCAGGCGAATATAAACTCTACGGCAACTATCGGTACACGGGAACATGGGTCGATGTCGATATAAAGTCACCCGAGGTATACGAGAAAGCGCTGAAATACATCAAGCAGAATTACGAAATAGAGCTGCTCTGGGATATGTTCGGCGAGGTGCAGAAGCTTCGCACCTCAGCGGGAGCTTACAGGATAGCCGCCTCATTCATCACGGGTCTTATCGCCCTCATCGCTATCGTCAATATGATAAACATCGTATCTACGGGAATTGTCAACCGCCGCGGCGAGCTCGCCTCCATGCAGTGTGTCGGCATGACGCGCGGACAGCTCTATAAAATGGCAGTCATCGAAGGCTTGCAGTATACCCTGTTTGCAGCAGTCGGAGCTATCGTTCTCTGCCTGCTCGGTATCTTCCTCACCGAGAATATGCTCATAGCCGTTGAAGTCATGCCACCCGAAAGCAAAGGTATGCTCATAAGCTACGGCGAGCCGATATGGCGCGTTCTCGCAGCTTCGGGCTTCGCGTTTATCGTGGCAGTGCTCGCAGCAGTTATACCGCTCAGAAGGATGCAGAAGACCTCGCTCATAGACCAGATAAGAAGCGTAGACTGATAATACAAAACAGCCGCAGTGATTTTCTGCGGCTGTTGTTTTCGGGATACAAAAAAATTCGCGGCTCAGAAAAACCGAACCGCAAAACAGCGTGCGCCCGCTCGGCGCTGTATATGTGTTACAAATTAGATACGGTATGGAACGCGGAAAAAAATTCGCGGCTCAGAAAAACTGAACCGCGAAACTGCGTGCGCCCGCTCGGCGCTGGAGCAGATAACGGGGGTCGAACCCGCCTCCTCAGTTTGGGAAACTGAAGTAATAACCGCTATACTATATCTGCATACTGATATTATACCACACCTTCCCGCAGAATGCAAGGGGTTCCGCAAACTTTTCTCCGAGTCGTCGGCGAAGTTCGACAAAGCTCGGCGTTAAAACTTAAAACAATAAACAGTTGCCACAGTGCAGATTTGCTCCAAATAATAATTTTTTGTGTGAATTTGAAAAAAGCACTGGACAAATCCTTGTATTTATGTTATAATAAACTGTAAACTTATTTTTTGAGGTGATACTATGGATCTTTTCTCCATTTTTAAAAGCGGTAAATACTTCGATAAACATATTGAACCCAAGTGCGATTACTGCCGTTTCGGCAAGCGTGCAAAGGACGGCAACAAGGTGCTCTGCGAGAAGAGAGGTCTTGTTGATGCAAATTATTCATGCAGCAAGTTCATCTACTCTCCTCTGAAGAGGATCCCCGTTAAACAGCTCAACTTCGTAGGAAGTCTCGCAGATGAGGAGCTCTATATCGAGTCCGCAGGCGACCGCGCCGAAAAGGAGGAAGAGCTCAAGAAGATCGAAGCTGCCGAGAAGAAGTCAACAGGCAAGAAGTCCGACGACAAGAAAGCAGAAGAGAAAAAGGCAGAGGAGACTCCCAAGGAGGATAAGGCAAAAGAGACTCCTGCGGAAGAGGCTGAGGCAAAGCAGGCGGAGGAAGCTCCCAAGAGCGAAAAAGAAGAGACACCCGCTGAAAAAGCCGAGGAAAAGCAGGCCGATGAGGCTCCGAAGGCAGATGCCCCCAACGCCGAATAAGCGGCTTCAAATGAGTATAACAAGCTGCGGTCATGATCGTCCGCAGCTTTTCTCTTGACAAACCACTGCCAAATAGGTATAATTAGTATTGGTATGCGGGTGTGGTGAAATTGGCAGACACGTCAGATTTCGTTCGCGCTACGTCATTGGAATTATAAGGCAATCAATCCTTTGTGAAAAATCAACAAAATTCAATATTGCACCTGTGGTGAAATTGGCAGACACGATAGATTTAGGTTCTATTTCTGAAAGGAGTGCAGGTTCGATTCCTGTCAGGTGCACCATTCAAAAAGTCCGATTATTCGGGCTTTTTTCTTTTGCTCTCTTCTATTCCTATCTTGGTACCAGGTAATGAGACACAAAACGTGTATTTCATGTGTATTCCGACAAATAGAATAGCCGCAGGTCTCCCTGCGGCTTATCCTCTTTACTTCAATAGTTTAGTATTCAAAAGAGTCGCAAGTGCCTTTTCAGCATTCTTCGCTTTTTTTATATTCTCTGTAGCAAGCACTTCGCTGATTTCATTATCACTCAATGATGTAACAACACAAAGTTCAAATCGTGCCCTTGATGTACCCACATATACTATATTCTTATACTCTTGTTCAAGCATAAACTTTTGAGTAACGTCTATCAGTATTACTACATCACTTTCAAGTCCTTTGAATTTTCGGCAGGTGGTAAAGAGAACCTTCTTTCCGTTATATCGGTAATACTCTCCATCTCTAAATGATGACAACAAACTGTTTTCAACGGTCGAGCATGTAAGAATAACGATACTATTTCCATATGCATCAGAATACTTATCAATCATTTCATTAATAGTTATGTTCCAGATGTATCCCCATGCTATCGCTGTATATTTGAAGCTCCGCCTCCGAAAGACGCTGTACCAAGCTGCCGTGAAGCGGGAGTAATAGGTGCAATGGCAGGTATAATCGGGACAATGCAGGCTCTTGAAGCCGTGAAATACATCACAGGTCAGGGTGAACTGCTTACAGGAAGTATGCTCGTATTCGATGGGCTGAAAATGGAGTGGCGAAAAGTAAAACTCCCGAAAAGGAATTCCCTCTGTCCCATATGCGGCGATTCTCCGGCAATAAAAGAACTATTCGACGAAGAACAGCAGGCTTGCTCGCTGAATTGACTCCGCTCGTTGTCATAGTAAGTTTATAGTTATAATATGATTATATATCAAGTTAAAGAATATGTCAATATCTTATTCCTACAAAACTTATTGACAAAGTAGCTTTATGTAGCTATAATATACTCATACCCCACAAAATAATCCGAGGTGAGATATATGAATGATGAGATCAGACAAGCTATTTATGACAAATATATTGCACCGACAAAAATAAATCGTCCCGACTATATTGGAGTCGAGATCGAAATGCCTGTAGTAAACCTCAGCGGACAGCCTGTTGACGAGGCTGTTTCAATTGAAGCTGCTGAAAGATTTATCAAGCAATTCAACTTCATAGAATCAGGCAGGGACACTGACGGAAATATAACATCTGCAAAGGATACACAGACGGGAGATATCCTCTCTTTTGACTGCTGTTATTCCCTTGATAAACTACATTGAGCAATACGCTGCTAAATGAAAGGCGATATGCGCTACGTTCATAAGAATCTGAAAAATACCCTTTTCTTCAAGAGAATTGAAAACGGTATTATATTCTCCACAAAGCCGCTTGATGGCGGAATTTGGGTACCATTTCCAATGGCACAGGTCATTGCATACAAGCACGGGCATGAGGTCTATCGCGGAAGCCGTCACAAGGGTACTTTTGTGCCGACTTTAGAGTACATCACGGCTATGGACGCAATGTATATATGAGGCAAATAAGGGGCTGCGGATCGTGACTATGAGCATAGATGAGCTTAGAAAAGCTGTTATTTCGGACGATGAACTGAGCTTTTCTCATAACGGAAGAAACTATCTTTTATACGGCTGGAATCAG
This sequence comes from Ruminococcus sp. YRD2003, assembly GCA_900109435.1. Lineage (GTDB taxonomy): Bacteria > Bacillota > Clostridia > Oscillospirales > Ruminococcaceae > Ruminococcus > Ruminococcus flavefaciens_G. The sequence continues at coordinate 225,334 of FNZT01000005.1, forward strand.
TGCGACGGCTATTTCCTCAGCCTTGAATGCGAGGGTGAGCTTGTATGGCAGTCAGCACCTATGTCTAAAGCTGATTGTATTGACGAATTCGTTAGATATTATTCTGAATTATAACTGATAATAGTTTATTGAGATTGGACAATATCAGTGATATGCAGTATAAAGCATAATAAAAAGTCTCACATTGAATTGTACATTAAATCAATTACTACAACAACTTGTTTTTATGTTAAAGCTTGTCCTATATGTTTTTCATGTTCCGCTCTCTCCATAATTTGAGAGCACACGTGCGGACGGGTCATTTACGTTGCAACCCTCCCATTCCTTGTTTGGCATCCAGAAATCTGCCACCATTTCGCTGTTGCCGTGGTAATACTTCTCGAATATCTCACGGTACAGCAGAGATTCTTTCGTGAACGGCTTTGCGTGTGAATACTTTGTACTGAGCAGTTCATATTCCTCATCTGAATAATAATTATTGGCATATTCTTTGAGATAATCCACCATTGAATGTCCGACAGCGTCAGAGAAAGCCGCCTTTTCACGATAGAGTATATCGTGAGGCAGATAGTCTCCCTCAAATGCGTGACGAAGGAGATATTTTCCCTTATTATACTTATTCAGCTTCATTTCAGGGTCAACTGCCAGCACATATTTCACAAAGTCAAGGTCACCGAAAGGTACTCTTGCTTCAAGGGAATTTACGGAGATACATCTGTCCGCACGGAGTACATCATACATATGAAGTTCCCGTACACGCTTTACAGACTCTTCCTGAAAAGCTTCCGCCGATGGAGCAAAATCAGTATACTTGTAACCAAAAAGCTCATCGGATATCTCGCCCGTAAGAAGCACGCGGATATCAGTCTGACTGTGGATAGCCTTGCAGAGCAGATACATTCCCATACTTGCGCGGATAGTAGTTATATCATACGTTCCAAGCAGATGTATAACATCTTCCAGTGAATCAATAACGTCGTCCCTTGTGATAATGACCTCAGTGTGGTCACTGCCGATATAGTCTGCCACCTGCTTTGCGTATTTGAGGTCAATAGCGTCGGTATTCATGCCGATAGCGAATGTACGTATAGGCTTATCCGTTTCACGCTGAGCAATTGCACATACAAGAGACGAATCAAGTCCTCCCGACAGCAGGAAACCCACCTTCGCGTCTGCGTCAAGTCGCTTTTTTACTCCTTCCACAAGCTTATCGTGAATGTTTTCGCATACTGTATCAATATCGTCGTGAATGACATTATCCACTGCCGTAATATCGCAGTAACAATGGAATTCTCCGTCCTTGCAGAAATGTCCGGGCGGGAATGGCATTATTTTTTTGCATATCTTCACGAGGTTCTTTGCTTCACTTGCAAAGACTATCGTATCGCCATCATAGCCGTAATACAGCGGACGGATACCTATGGGGTCACGGGCAGCAATGAATTCGTGCTGTTCATGGTCGTATATGATACAGGCAAACTCCGCGTCAAGCATGGAGAACATTTCCGTGCCGTATTCCTTATACATGGGCAGCAGCACCTCGCAGTCGCTGTCACTTGTGAAGCTGTATCCTTTGGCAATAAGTTCATCGCGTAACTTTCTGAATCCGTATATCTCGCCGTTGCAGACGGCATAATTGCCGTCAAGCTCAAATGGCTGCATTCCCTCAGGAGTAAGACCCATTATGGAAAGCCGCTGAAATCCCAGAACACCGTCTTTGAGGTCGATTATTCTCTCGTCGTCCGGACCCCTTGACACTGTAGCTGTAAGCCCTTCCGAAACCTTCTGCATACCGCCGCCTTTGCCGCAGTATCCCATTATCGTACACATTTTCTATTCCTCCGAATGCTTGATGATGTCAGCCTGCACATCGCCATTGATGTGCGGCGTTTATTAACAGAGCTCAGTAAAGATCCTTTGCAAGGCAAACCGCCCCTTCAAGCTCGTCATAGGGCGGGTAATTATCTATATGACAGTAGCCGCGGCTGATGTAGAGCCCGACAGCAGCAGTCATCTTTTCTCTTGTCTGGAGAATAGTTCTGCGAAAGCCATTATCACGGGCTCTCCCCTCTATCATATCCATCATTGCTGAAGCGATATGCTTTCCTCGGTATGCAGGCTCGACCCAGACGCGCTTTATCTCTGCGTCGCTGTCATTGTATTTTTTAAGCCCTGCACAAGCGACTGCTTCATCATTTATGTATGCAATAAGCACATCCTGAATGGTCTCTGATAAATTGTAAGGTACAAATCCGGCGCGATTGCCTTTTCCGCCGACGAGACTGTCATAATAGTCCTCAGTTATAAAATAGAAGCGGCGAAAGTCCTCATCATCAGGTACAGTCCATTTATACAGTATCCCGTCCATGCTCTCACCCGTGTATCTTCTCGTCGAATTTATTTTTGCTGCCTGCACCTGTAATGTCAACAGGATAATTGCCGGTAAAACAGCCGCAGCAGTAGCCGCACTTTCCGTCAATGAGTTTTCCAAGCGCATCAACCGGCAGGTATGCAAGCGAATCTGCACCGATATATTCAGCAATCTCCTCAGTCGAACGGCACTTGCCTGCGATAAGATTCTCCTCCGAGTCTATATCTGTACCGAAATAGCATGAGTGCAGAAACGGCGGAGATGATATACGCACATGAACCTCTTTCGCCCCTGCGTCACGCAGGAGTTTCACTATTCTCGCACTGGTAGTACCGCGTACTATCGAATCGTCTATCATAACAACGCGCTTCCCTGCAACTGTCTCACGTACTGCGTTAAGCTTAATCTTCACGGCATTTTCACGCTGTGACTGATGCGGCTGAATGAAGCTTCTGCCGATATACTTGTTCTTGATAAAGCCGATACCGTAAGGGATACCGCTTTCGTTAGCATAACCAAGTGCAGCATCAAGTCCCGAATCGGGGACTCCGATAACTATGTCCGCTTCAACCGGACTGTGCTTTGCAAGAAGTTCACCGGCTTTCAGCCTTGCGTGGTGGACTGATACACCTTCAATGACCGAATCCGGACGCGCAAAGTATATGTACTCAAAAATGCATATGTTCTGCCTTTTTCCGCAGTTAGTACGGATAGACTTCACGCCTTCACTGCTGATAACAACTATCTCCCCTGCCTCGATATCACGGACAAACTCGGCTCCGACGGTCTCAAGTGCACATGACTCTGAAGCCGCAACATACGCTCCGTCATGTGTCTTTCCGAGACAAAGCGGACGGAAACCATCAGGGTCACGGAAGGCAATGAGCTTTGTTGCGGTCATAAGTATGCAGGAATACGCTCCCCTCAGCCGCGGCATAGTACGCTCTACAGCTTCCTCAGTCGAGTGGCATTTGAGACGTTCACGCACTATCTCATAAGCAATAGCCTCCGTGTCTGAAGTGCCGTGAAATATCGCTCCGGACATCTCAAACGAGCGTCTGAGTTCTGCCGCATTGACGAGATTTCCATTGTGAACAAGTGCCATATTACCCTTGATATGTCGGATAACGAGTGGTTGTATATTGTTTGGATTATGTCCGCCAGTCGTGGAATAGCGGACGTGTCCAACTGCCATATTGCCTTTGCCGAGTTTGTCAAGTTCCTTACGGCTGAACACCTCTGAAACCAGTCCGTCAGCCCTTTTATGCCTGAAAACTCCGTCGTCGCACACCGCAATCCCACAGCTTTCCTGCCCACGGTGCTGGAGCGCATAGAGTCCGAAATATGCTGAGGAAGCAGGGTTTGCACAGCCGTTTTCGTATATACCGAAAACTCCGCATTCCTCGTGTATGGAATCAAACATTTTCACACCTCTTAAAGATACTGCTCATTCAACTTATCTATGAGTTCAAGAGCCGCAATACTTTTCTTTTTCCGCTTGTTCATCGCGTACTGCTCAACATAAGCGTGAGCCTCCGCTTCTGTCATCTTCCTGTACTCCATAAGCATAAACTTTGCCTTGTCGATGGTCTGTATCTCACGTATTTTCTCTTCAAGCTGCAGATTCTTACTGTATAGCGCCATTGAACGTGTTATAGCAATGTCGAGTGTTTTTACAAGCTGATAGAGAAGAGTTCTGCTGAAAGGCTTACCGACGATGATGATACCACACTTTTCCGCGCGGTCACTAATCTTTTCGATGCTCTCTTCCTTTATCATAAAGATACAGTTTGCGGCAGTTTTTTCGATGATATACTCTGCAAGAGCAAAACCTGATTCGTCCATAAGCGGAGAGTTGATGACAGCAAGCTCAACCGACGGCTCTGCATCGAGATAGGTCTTAGCCTGATAAGCTGATTCAACAAGCTTAGGAGTACACCTGAATGAATCGCGGATGAAATTAACGAGAGCTTCAGAGGCGCTTTTATTGCTTGATATTACAAGTACCTTTTCCAAAGCCGACCTCCGTTATAAACTGTAAAAATATGTTTTTTCCTCAAATGCTTCCTTGTCGTATGCAGAAGAATACTCCTTCCACTCTTTTCTGCTGTGAGAAATAAATGCATTGAGTATATTAGCCGGAATATACTTTTTAACAAAGTCCGAATCTTCTGCACAGTCTGCCGCCTCTTCAAGCGATAACGGAAGTCTGCCGACGCTCTCATTTTCCGCATGAAGCTGAGATTTTTCAGCAATACCTTCAAGTGCAGCGTATACCATAAGTCCGAATGCGAAATAAGGATTGCACACGCAGTCAGCCGCTCTCAGCTCTGCAGGATACTCGTCGCTTTCGGGGTTCATTCTGATAAGCTGTGAACCCTCGTCAGCCGCCCATAATATATCCCTCGGAGCAGTGAATTCGCCGAGTCTTTCAAAGGAATTCACCGTAGAATTCATAAACATGGTGAATTCGCGGATACGCTCCATTATACCTGCTGCTGCACTTTTGAGTTCATCAAAAGCAGCGGAGTTTTTTTCTTCAAGGAAATCGCTGTCGTGGAAAATATTGAAGCTGATATGCATACCGTTTCCGCAGTCATTTCTGAGCGGCTTCGGCATAAAGCTCGCGTGTACTCCGTGAGTTTCCGCAACTGATTTTACCGCAGACTTAAAGCTGAGAAATGTGTCCGCAGCTTTAAGCGCAGATGAAGCATTGAAGTCTATCTCATGCTGTCCGCAGCCGCTTTCGTGACGCGATGATACTGGGTGTATACCCATTTGTTCAAGGGTAAGGCATACGTCACGGCGGATATTCTCACCCTTGTCATCGGGGGCAGTATCACAGTATCCGGCATGGTCATGCGGAATTTTGGTAGGTGTACCGCTCTCGTCATTCTTAAAAAGAGTGAACTCGCAGGAAGTCCCGAAGCGGAAGCAGTAACCCGCTGAAACTGACGCTTTCATTGCCTTTTTGAGGAAGTATCTTCCGTCGCCCTCAAACGGAGTACCGTCCGCATAGCGAATGTAGCAGAACATTCTTATCACCCTGCCCTGCTGAGGTCTCCACGGCAGGACGGTCATCGTCTGTGCGTCGGGGAAAAGGTAGAGGTCTCTGCCGTTTGCAGCCTCAAAGCCCGATATCTTCTTCGCAGCGATTCGGACGCCTCGCTCAAAGGTCACGGCGAGCTCCGATGAGAGTATGGATATGTTTTTCAGTCTGCCGTGCAGGTCGCAGAACGTCAGCTTGACGAACTTGACATCGTTTTCCTCGATATACTGCAATATCTCATTTTCCGAATAAACCATTTTAGCCTCCGTTATTTTAGATTCGTGTAACCCATCAGATATTCGTCAACCTCTGCTGCTGCGTCGCGTCCCTCGCGTATCGCACGTACCACGAGCGACTGTCCGATGTGCATATCTCCTGCCGTGAACACCCTTTCAACGCCCGTTGCGTGGCTGTTCTCCGCCGTTTTCACGTTCGTGCGCGGATTGAGCTCAACTCCGAATGCCTCGGCAACGTAGCTCTGACATCCGAGGAAGCCCGCCGCGATGAGGCAGAGCTCGCACGGGAGCACTTCCTCGCTGCCCGCTATCTCCTTGGGAACGTTCCTGCCCGAAGCCTCGTCCCTGACAAATTCGAGCTTCACCGTCTTGACCGCCGAAAGCGCGCCCTTCTCGTCCTTGATGAACTCCTTCACGGTCGTGCAGTAGATGCGCGGGTCGTGACCGAATACCGCGATTGCCTCCTCCTGACCGTAGTCGGTCTTGCAGACTCTCGGGTACTGCGGGAACGGGTTGCTCGCGGCTCTCTCGTCGGGGAGCTTCGGCATCATCTCGAGCTGCGTCACGGACTTGCAGCCGTGGCGTACCGACGTGCCCACGCAGTCGTTGCCCGTGTCTCCGCCGCCGATGATAACGACGTTCTTGCCCTCAGCGGAGATGTACTTGCCGTCCGCGAGGTCGGAGTCGAGCAGGCTCTTTGTCGTAGCCTTGAGGAAGTCTACCGCGAAGTAAATGCCCTCGGCGTCGCGTCCCTCAGCCTTGATATCGCGCGGGTTCGATGAGCCGCACGCGAGTACTACCGCATCGTAGCCGCTCATTATCTCGTCCGCTGAGACGTCCTGTCCGACATTTGCATTCGTCACGAACTCCACGCCCTCTGCTCTCATGAGCTCTGCGCGGCGCTCGATGATGTGCTTCTCGAGCTTCATATTCGGGATACCGTACATCAGCAGTCCGCCCACACGGTCGGAGCGCTCGTATACCGTCACGCTGTGTCCGCGCCTGTTGAGCGTATCTGCGGCGGCAAGTCCCGACGGACCCGAGCCGATGACTGCGACACGCTTTCCGCTGCGGACAGCGGGCGGCTGAGGTGTGATAAGTCCGCTCTCAAAGCCGTACTCGATTATCGAATTCTCGTTCTCCTTGACCGTGACGGGGCTGTCGTATACTCCGCATATGCAAGCCTTCTCACACAGCGCGGGGCAGACCCTCGACGTGAACTCGGGGAAGTTGTTCGTCATCAGCAGACGGCTAAGCGCCTGCTCCTTCTGTCCGTGGTAGATGAGGTCGTTCCACTCGGGGATGAGGTTGTTCAGCGGGCAGCCCGACACCATTCCGCAGAGCATCTTGCCATTCTGACAGAACGGGACTCCGCAGTCCATACAGCGTGAAGCCTGCTCGCGGCGCTGCTCCTCGGAGAGCGGTACGTGGAACTCGTTGAAGTCCTTTATGCGTTCGGTCGGCTCCTTTGCAGTCGCCTCTGTACGTGTGAATTCAAGAAATCCTGTTGCCTTTCCCATGGCTCACGCCTCCTTTCTGATAAGCTCAAAGGCTTCGATTTCAGCCTGTTCGTGTGATACGCCCGACATCTCGAGCTCCCTGACCGTGGTCTGTATCTTTGCGTAGTCGTGCGGGATGACCTTCTTGAAGCAGGGGAGGAAGCTGTCGAAGTCAGCAAGTATTGCCTTTGCCTTCTCCGAGCCCGTAGCCTCCGCGTGCTCCGTGATGAGAGCCTTCAGCTCTGCGATGTCTACCTCGCGCGTTATTGTCTCGAGCGATACGAGAGCCTTGTTCAGACGCGTGTAGAGGTCGTGCTCCTCGTCGAGAACATAGGCTATGCCGCCCGACATTCCAGCCGCGAAGTTCTTTCCCGTGCGTCCGAGCACTACCACGCGTCCGCCTGTCATGTACTCGCAGCCGTGGTCTCCCACGCCCTCACAGACAGCAGATGCGCCCGAATTTCTCACGCAGAAGCGCTCGCCTGCGATGCCGCTGATGAACGCCTTGCCCGAGGTCGCACCATAGAGCGCTACGTTGCCGACGATGATGTTCTCGTCAGCCTTGAATGCCGAGTTCTTGGGCGGGCTCAGAACAAGTCTGCCGCCCGAAAGTCCCTTGCCGAAGTAGTCGTTGCTGTCGCCGACGAGCTCGAGTGTCAGTCCCTTCGGTATGAACGCGCCGAAGCTCTGTCCGCCGCTGCCCGTACACTTAACAGTGTAGGTGTTGTCAGCGAGAACGTTCTCGCCGTGGATACGTGTTATCTCCGCGCCCGTCAGTGTGCCGACGGAGCGGTCGGTGTTGACAACATCTATGGATATAGTCTTGGGAGTACCGCTCTTGAGCGCACTTCCCAGCTTCTTTATTATAACACGGCGGTCTATGGTCTTGTCAAGCTCAAAATCATAAATATCCGCAGGGTCGAAGTGCTGCTTACCGCCTGCCTCGCTGTGCGAGAGGATATTCGTGAAGTCGATTTCCGTTTCTCTCTTCGTTTTCAGCAGGTCACTGCGTCCGACGAGCTCGTCTACCGTGCGTATGCCGAGCTTTGCCATGTACTCGCGGAGCTCCTGCGCGATGAAGTGCATGAAGTTCACGATGTACTCGGGCTTGCCGCGGAAACGCTTGCGGAGCTCTGGATTCTGCGTCGCGATGCCCATAGGACAGGTATCGAGATTGCAGACCCTCATCATCACGCAGCCCATTGTTACCAGCGGAGCCGTTGCAAAGCCGAATTCCTCAGCTCCGAGCAGAGCCGCTACGAGCACGTCGCGTCCTGTCATCAGCTTGCCGTCTGTCTCTATGCGGACGCGTGAGCGAAGTCCGTTGAGCATGAGCGTCTGATGTGCCTCGGCGAGTCCGAGCTCCCACGGAAGTCCCGCGTTGTATATCGAGCTCTTGGGAGCAGCACCAGTGCCGCCGTCGTAGCCCGAGATGAGTATTACCTGCGCGCCTGCCTTTGCTACGCCCGCTGCGACTGTGCCTACGCCAGCCTCGGATACGAGCTTGACCGAGATGCGAGCCTTGTCGTTGGCATTTTTGAGGTCGTAGATGAGCTGTGCGAGGTCCTCGATAGAGTAGATGTCATGGTGAGGCGGAGGCGAGATAAGTCCCACGCCTGCCGTAGAATGGCGGGTCTTGGCTATCCACGGATAGACCTTGCCCGAGGGAAGATGACCGCCCTCGCCTGGCTTTGCGCCCTGAGCCATTTTTATCTGTATCTCCTGCGCGGAGACGAGGTATTCCGATGTAACGCCGAAGCGTCCCGAAGCCACCTGCTTTATCGCCGAGCAGCGGTCGGATTTGAGGCGCTCGGGGCTCTCGCCGCCCTCACCACTGTTGGACTTGCCGCCGATGCTGTTCATCGCGACTGCCATACATTCGTGAGCCTCCTGCGAGATAGAGCCGTAGGACATCGCGCCTGTCTTGAAGCGCTTGCATATCTCCTCGACGGGCTCGACCTCATCAATGGATATGCCGCCGTCCTCGGGAAAATTGAAGTCGAGCAGGCTGCGGAGCGTGAGCTCGTTGTCCTCGCGTGTGATAGCGGCTGAGTAAGCCTTGAATGTCTCGTAGCTGCCCGTCCATGCCGCCTGCTGGAGGAGGTGTATCGTCTCGGGTGTGTAGAGGTGCTCGCTCTTGCCGCTGCGGAGCTTGTGGCTGCCAGCGCTGCCGATGTTGGAGTTGACTGCGAGTCCGAGCGGGTCGAATGCCGCAGTGTGGAGCTTCTCCGTGCGCTTGCTTATCTCGGCAAGTCCTATGCCGCCGATACGGCTGACAGTTCCCGCGAAGCAGCTGTCGATGAGCTCCTGCGATATGCCGACAGCCTCGAACAGCTTGCTGCCCTGATAGGACTGTATCGTGGAAATGCCCATTTTCGAGGCTATCTTGACGATGCCGTGGAGCACTGCACTGTTGTAGTCGTCCTCGGCTGCGTAGAAGTCCTTGTCAAGCGTGCCGTCCTCGATGAGCGAGCGTATAGCTTCGTGTGCGAGGTAGGGATTGACCGCGCAGGCTCCGTAGCCGAGGAGAGCTGCGAAGTGATGTACCTCGCGCGGCTCTGCGGACTCAAGTATCATCGCTACAGCCGTGCGCTTCTTCGTGGAGACAAGGTGCTGCTGGAGCGCCGCTACTGCAAGCAGTGACGGTATCGGACAGTGGAACTCGTCTACGCCGCGGTCGGAGAGTATGAGTATCGACGCGCCGTCGCGGTATGCCTTGTCAGCCTCGATGAACAGACGCTCCACCGCCTTTTCGAGCGATGTGCCGATGTAGTAGGTTATCGGGATAACGGCGCTTTTCAGTCCGTCCTCGTTGAGCGCCTTAATCTTGAGCATATCCGTCTCGGTGAGTATGGGATTCTCTATCTTGAGGACGTGGCAGTTCTCGGGGCGCTCCTCGAGGATATTGCCGTCCTTGCCGATGTATACGCTCGTGTCGGTGACTATCTCCTCGCGTATCGCGTCCATGGGCGGGTTAGTTACCTGCGCAAAGAGTTGGCGGAAGTAGTTGAAGAGGGGAGGAGACTGCTTGTCGAGCGGCGGGAGCGGTATGTCGCTTCCCATGGAGGCAATAGGCTCTGCGCCTTTTTCTGCCATAGGCAGGATAGATGTTCTGATGTCCTCGTAGGAGTAGCCGAATGCCTTTTCCAGCTTTGCAAGCTCCTCCTTGGAGTAGGTCTGCACGCCCTTGTTCGGGATATGGAGGTCGTGCAGGCGGACGAGGTTCGCGTCGAGCCACTCGCCGTAGGGCTGGCGTGAGGCGTACATGGACTTAATCTCGTCGTCCTCTATGATACGTCCCTGCTTTGTGTCCGCAAGAAGCATCTTTCCGGGGCGGAGACGGTCTTTTTTCACTATCCTGTCAGCGGGAATGTCGATACAGCCCGTCTCGGACGAGAGTATCAGGAAGCCGTCACTGGTCACGCAGTAGCGCGACGGACGAAGTCCGTTCCTGTCGAGGACTGCTCCCATGACCTCGCCGTCGGAGAAGATGATAGAGGCGGGTCCGTCCCAAGGTTCCATCATCGTTGCGTAGTACTGGTAGAGGTCGTACTTGGACTTGGAAATCGTCTTGTCGTTCTTCCAAGGCTCGGGAATGGTTATCATAACCGCGAGCGGAAGCGGCATACCCGACATTACCATGAATTCAAGCGCGTTGTCGAGGCGCGCGGAGTCGGAGCCGTTTGCGTTTATCGCGGGGAGTATCTTGTACATATCTGCCTTCAGCGCGTCGCAGGTCATGCTCTCCTCGCGTGCAAGCATCTTGTCGGCGTTGCCAGTTATCGTGTTTATCTCGCCGTTGTGGACGATGAAGCGGTTCGGGTGAGCCTTCTGCCAGCTCGGATTCGTGTTCGTCGAGAAGCGCGAATGCACCGTCGCGATAGCAGATGTGAAGTCCTTGCTCTGGAGGTCGGTGTAGAACTTCCTCAGCTCGTCCACGAGGAACATACCTTTATATACGATAGTACGGCTCGACAGCGAGCAGACGTATGTGTTCTCGTTCGAGTGCTCGAACTCGCGTCTTGCGATAAAGAGCCTGCGGTCGAAGTCGAGTCCCTGAGCGCATCCCTCGGGACGTCTCACGAACGCCTGCATGATGTGGGGCATACTGCTCAGCGCCTTGTGTCCGAGGATATCCGAGGATACGGGCACTTCTCTCCAGCAGACGAAGTCCATGCCGTTCTTCTTTATAATGAGCTCGAACAGCTTCATCGCCTGACCGCGCTTCATTTCGTTCTGCGGGAAGAAGAACATTCCCACGCCGAAGTCGCCCTTGCCGCCAATGTCATAGCCGAGCTCCTTCGCTTTACTTATAAAGAAGCTGTAGGGCATCTGCACGAGTATGCCGACGCCGTCGCCTGTCTTGCCCTCGGCGTCCTTGCCCGCGCGGTGCTCGAGCTTCTCTACTATAGTAAGGGCGCTGTCTACGACGTAGCGCGACGGCTCGCCCTTGATGTTCACTACTGCGCCTATGCCGCAGTTATCATGCTCAAATCTCGGGTCGTAGAGACCCTGCTGCTCGTATGGAGCTTCACCTCTGAAATTGTCCATATCCTTCACTTGCCTTTCCGATACGAAGCGCCGTTGATTCGTATCACAAAATAAAAAGGACGTCCGCGCAGACAGATAGTCTGCGTAAACGTCCTTGTTTCTAATTAATCTTAGCACGTTAAAGCGGAAATGTCAATAGGTAAACAGGGATTTTTAGCGGTTTCGTTGAAATTTAACAGTTATTTTACGCTAACAATGTGGAGAAAATATGCGATACGTCAAATTTCAAAAAAGCTATTGACAAACTCTTCACGAAGCGCTATAATGGCATTGTAAACAGCAACGGAGCTGAGGACGACATAGTCCTCGGCTCTATTTTTTTGGTTAGCGCTAATTCCATACACAAAGGGGTGTATGATGTCAGTAGTGGCATCATGCACCCTTTTGAATTTTATGCTGTAAATTTTTAAGGAGGAATCCCTATGGACGCTCAGACAATCATATCACAAGTGACTGAGAGCACAAACGGCGTAGTATTCGGAGTATGGTTCCTTATTGGCGCGGCTCTCGTATTTTTCATGCAGGCAGGCTTTGCAATGGTGGAGACAGGCTTCACCCGTGCAAAGAACGCAGGCAATATCATAATGAAGAACCTCATGGACTTCTGTATAGGTACGGTCGTATTCGTACTCATCGGCTTCGGACTCCTGTTCGGAGAAGACCTCGTAGGTATAATCGGTCAGCCCGGTTTTGACATATTTACTTCTTACGCAAACTTCGACTGGTCGAACTTCGTGTTCAACCTCGTATTCTGTGCAACAACAGCTACTATCGTTTCGGGTGCTATGGCAGAACGTACAAAGTTCCTGTCTTACTGCGTATACTCGGCGGTCATCAGTGCGGTCATCTACCCGATAGAGGCTCACTGGGGCTGGGGCGGCGGCTGGCTCAGCCAGTGGGGCTTCCACGATTTCGCAGGCTCCGCACACATCCACATGGTCGGCGGTATAGCTGCTCTCGTTGGTGCGGCTATACTCGGACCCAGAATCGGTAAGTTCCACAAGACCAAGGACGGCGAGACAAAGGTAAACGCTATCCCCGGTCACAACCTCACAATTGGCGCTCTCGGCGTATTCATCCTCTGGTTCGGCTGGTATGGCTTCAACGGTGCGGCTTGTACTTCTATCGACCAGCTCGGTTCAGTATTCCTTACAACTACTATCGCTCCCGCAATCGCAACAGTTACCTGCATGATTTTCACATGGCTAAAGTACGGCAAGCCTGATGTTTCGATGTGTCTGAACGCTTCACTCGCAGGTCTCGTAGGTATCACAGCTCCCTGTGACGTAACAGACTGCCTCGGTGCTACAATAGTTGGTATAGTTTCCGGCTTACTCGTTTGCTTCGGCGTATGGTTCCTCGACTACGTGCTCCACATCGATGACCCTGTTGGTGCAGTTGCAGTCCACATGATGAACGGTATCTGGGGCACTATCGCAGTCGGACTCCTCGCTAACCCTGAGGTCCCCGGCTACTCACTCGCAGACCAGAACGGCGACCAGCTCGCAGGTCTTTTCTACGGCGGCGGCTTCGGTCTGCTCGGCAGACAGCTCACAGGCTTCGCTGCAATCGCAATATTCACAGCTATCACAATGACTGTTGTATTCCTCGTTATCAAGGCTACTATCGGACTCCGTGCCTCTGAGCAGGAGGAGATCATCGGTCTCGATATCACTGAGCACGGACTCATCTCCTCTTACGCTGACTTTGCTCCCTCTATGAGCGACGCTGCAATGTACGGCTACACTAAGGACGACGCAAAGAGCGTTCAGAAGGTCGGCACTCCCGAGGCTCCCGCAGTTCCCGTTGAGGAGGCTATAGAAGTCAAGAACTACTCTGCTCCTGCTCCCGACGGTACTCCCAAGATGACGAACATCGTGGTCATCTTCAAGCAGCAGAAGCTCCAGCAGTTCATCGAGGCTATGGAGGCTATCGACGTAAAGGGCATCACGGTAACGAACGTTCTCGGCTGCGGTATGCAGAACGGACAGCGTAACTACTACCGTGGTACTACGGTCGAAATGAACCTGCTCCCGAAGGTAAAGGCTGAGATAGCAGTATGTGCGGTTCCCGTTGACAAGGTTGTGGCTGCTGCCAAGTCGGCTCTGTATACAGGCAACTACGGCGACGGCAAGATGTTCATCTACGACATCGAGAACGTCATCAAGATTCGCACGGGCGAGGAGGGCTACAACGCGCTCCACGACTCGGCAGAGTGGGAAAAAGCATAAGCTGACTAAGGCGTCCGCAGATACACTGAAATCCTAAAAAAATTCCAGATGAATTCTCCACCGTCTGCGGACTGCCTTTCTCATAAATGTATTTCAAGGAGCATAAAGCTAATGTCAAAATTCATTTTCGTAACAGGCGGAGTCGTTTCGGGACTCGGCAAGGGTATCACGGCTGCATCGCTCGGCAGACTTCTCAAGCAGCGCGGCTATAAGGTCACGATACAGAAGTTCGACCCCTATATCAACGTCGACCCCGGTACTATGTCGCCCTTCCAGCACGGCGAGGTCTTCGTCACCGACGACGGCGCCGAGACCGACCTCGACCTCGGACACTACGAGCGCTTCGTGGACGAGAACCTCTCGGTACACTCGAACGTAACGACGGGCAAGGTCTACTGGAACGTCATCACGAAGGAGCGCCGCGGCGACTACCTCGGCGGTACGGTGCAGGTAATTCCTCACATCACCAACGAGATAAAGGACAGGGTCTACAGTGCCGCAAAGGAGGCAAACGCTGATGTTGTTATCACGGAGATAGGCGGTACGGTCGGTGATATCGAGTCCACGCCTTTCCTCGAGGCGATACGTCAGGTCGGAACGGAGCAGGGACGCGAGAATGTATGCTACATACACGTTACCCTCGTCCCGTACATCGCGGGCTCGGAGGAGCTCAAATCCAAGCCGACTCAGCACTCCACAAAGGAGCTGCTCTCGATAGGCATACAGCCCGATATCATCGTATGCCGCACAGAGAAGCGCATCCCCGATGATATGTCTGCAAAGATTGCACTCTTCTGCAATATCCGCAAGGAGGACGTTATACAGAACCTCACAGCTCCGTCGCTGTATGAGGTGCCGCTATGGCTCGAAAATGAAGGACTCGCGCACTCGGTATGCCGCCACCTCGGTCTCACGGACAATGCTCCCGACCTGACCGAGTGGACGGAAATGGTACACCGTGCCGAGAATGCGCACAAGCAGGTCACGATAGGACTCGTCGGCAAGTACGTCGAGCTCCACGATGCATATCTCTCAGTAGCGGAGGCGCTCCGCCACGGAGGTATCGTCAATGACGCTGCCGTTGATATAAGATGGATAGACTCGGAGGAGATAACCGCCGACAATGCCGCAGAGACGTTCGCTGAATGCGACGGTCTGATAGTTCCCGGAGGCTTCGGTCACCGCGGAGTGGAGGGCATGATAGAGACTATCCGCTATGCACGCGAGAACAATGTCCCGTTCTTCGGTATCTGCCTCGGTATGCAGATGGCAGTTACCGAGTTCGCGCGGAATGTGTGCAACCTCAGCGGAGCAAATTCCGCCGAGTTCGGAGAAACTCCCTACCCCGTCATCGACATCATGGACGAGCAGAGGAACATCTCCGAAAAGGGCGGCACGATGAGGCTCGGACTTTATCCCTGCAAGCTGTCCGAGGGCTCGAGATGCCGCGAGATATACGGCGATGAGCTCATCTACGAGCGCCACCGCCACCGCTACGAGTTCAACAACGCATACCGCAAGGTGCTGACCTCGAATGGTCTTCACATCGCGGGACTTTCTCCCGACGAAAAGCTCGTGGAGATATTTGAGCTCCCCGACCACCCGTGGTTCGTGGGAGTGCAGTTCCACCCCGAATTCAAATCCCGTCCGAACAAGCCGCACAAGCTGTTCGCGGATTTCATAAGAGCATCGCTCGAAAATAAATAATTAAACGGAGGAAATAAAAATGGAAAAGGTAACAGATTATTTTGGTTCAATGGTATTTGACGACAGAATCATGAAAGCGACACTCTCCGAGAAGGTATACCGCTCGCTGAAGCGCACTATCGACAGAGGCACACCGCTTGATATCTCCGTAGCGAACGCTGTTGCAGCCGCTATGAAGGACTGGGCTATCGAGCTCGGCGCAACTCACTATACACACTGGTTCCAGCCTATGACTGGTGTGACTGCTGAGAAGCACGACAGCTTCATCAGCCCTGCTCCCGACGGACGCGTTATCATGGAGTTCTCGGGCAAGGAGCTCGTCAAGGGCGAGCCTGATGCTTCATCGTTCCCTTCGGGCGGACTTCGCGCTACATTCGAGGCTCGCGGCTACACGGCTTGGGACCCGACCTCCTACGCTTTCATCAAGGACGGCACCCTCTATATCCCGACTGCATTCTGCTCCTATACGGGCGAAGCTCTCGATAAAAAGGTACCTCTCCTCCGTTCTATGGAGGCGCTCAACAAGCAGGCTCTGCGTATATTGAAGCTGTTCGGGAATGACAAGGTCAAAAGCGTCAAGACCTCAGTCGGACCCGAGCAGGAGTACTTTCTCGTTGACCGTGAGATGTGGAAGAAGCGCAAGGATCTTATTATGACAGGACGCACGCTCTTCGGTGCAATGCCTCCCAAGGGTCAGGAAATGGATGACCACTACTTCGGCTCCATCAAGCCGAGAGTTGCCGAGTACATGGCTGACCTCGACCGCGAGCTCTGGAAGCTCGGTATCCTCGCAAAGACTAAGCACAACGAGGTTGCTCCCGCTCAGCACGAGCTTGCTCCTATCTACGATACAACAAACATCGCCGCTGACCACAACCAGCTCACTATGGAGGTCATGCAGAAGGTGGCTCTCCGCCACGGACTTGTTTGCCTCCTCCATGAGAAGCCCTTTGCAGGTGTGAACGGCTCGGGCAAGCACAACAACTGGTCTATATCCACAGACTCAGGCGAGAACCTCCTCTCTCCAGGTGAGACTCCCGCTGAGAATGCGCAGTTCCTGCTCTTCCTCGCGGCTGTTATCAAGGCTGTTGACGATTATCAGGACCTCCTCCGCCTCTCAGTTGCTACCGCAGGCAACGACCACCGTCTCGGTGCGAACGAAGCTCCTCCCGCAGTTATCTCTATCTTCCTCGGCGACGAGCTGACAGCTGTTCTCGACGCTATCGAGAGCGACAAGCCCTACGGCGGCACAAAGAAGGAGAAGATGCAGCTCGGCGTTGACGTTCTGCCCAAGTTCAGCAAGGATTCCACCGACAGAAACAGAACTTCTCCGTTTGCATTCACAGGCAACAAGTTCGAGTTCCGTATGCTTGGCTCTTCCAACAGCATCTCCTGCGCGAACATCCACCTCAACGCAGCTGTTGCTGAGGAGCTGAAGCAGTTCGCTGACAAGCTCGAGAAGGCAAAGGACTTCAACAAGGCGCTCCATGACCTCATCAAGAAGACTATCAAGGAGCATAAGCGCATAATCTTCAACGGCAACGGCTACGACGACAAGTGGATTAAGGAGGCTGAGAAGCGCGGTCTGCTCAACCTCAAGACCACAGCCGACGCTATGCCCCGCATCTGCGACAAGAAGAACGTCGAGATGCTCACAGCGCACGGTGTATTCACCGAAGCTGAGATTTTCTCTCGCCGCGATATCATGCTCGAGAACTACGTCAAGACCGTCAACATCGAGGCTGTGACTATGGTAGATATGGCTCGCAAGGAGATAATCCCCGCAGTCGCAAAGTTTGCGTCCGATACAGCTTCCGCAGTATCCGTGAAAAAGAGCGTATCCAAGGCAGCCTGCAAGTATGAGACAAAGCTCGTTACCGAGCTGTCCGAGCTCATCGACGATATGGACGCTGCTACAACTGAACTCGAGGCTGCTATCGCTAAGTTCAAGGGCATAGCTGAGATAATCGAGACTTCCGAATTCGTCCGCGACGTTATGCTGCCTGCTATGGATAAGCTCCGCAGCGCCGCTGACAAGGCTGAGACTATGACCGCTGAGGACTACTATCCGTTCCCGACATATGACAAGCTTCTTTTCGGAGTGTGATATAAATGAGATTCACTAAAATGCAGGGCTGCGGCAATGACTATGTATATGTCAACTGCTTTGAGGAGAGCGTAAGCTCTCCCGAGCAGCTTGCCCGCTCGGTAAGTGACAGGCATTTCGGCATCGGCTCGGACGGACTCGTTCTGATATGTCCGAGCGAGGTCGCCGACTGTAAAATGAGAATGTTCAATCCCGACGGCAGCGAGTCGGAGATGTGCGGCAATGCCATACGCTGCGTGGCAAAGTACGTCTACGACAGGGACATCATCCACAAGCAGAAAATCGCCGTTGATACGCTCGCGGGGATAAAGCTGATAGCCGTCAACACCGACGAGAACGACATCGCGCGCACGCTGACGGTGGATATGGGAGCTCCGATAACTACTGCCGCGGAGATACCAGTCATTGCCGTGAGCTCGCCCGTGAAGGACCTCCGACTGGAGGCGTTCGGCAGGGAGTTCACCGCGACCTGCGTATCTATGGGCAACCCCCACGCTGTTATCTTCATCGACGAGGACGTCAGCAGCTTCGACGTTGAGGGCTTCGGCAGAGTCTTCGAGCAGGACGAGCGCTTCCCGCGCAAGGCGAACATCGAGTTCGTGAATGTTCTCTCGCCGACACATCTGAAAATGCGCGTCTGGGAGCGCGGCACTGGTGAGACACTCGCCTGCGGCACTGGCACCTGCGCAACTGCGGCGGCGGCTTGTCTGAACGGCATAAGCCCGTATGAGCCTGTGATGGTAGACCTACTCGGCGGTCAGCTGACGATAGAGTGGAAGAAGACGGACGGTCACATCTATATGACGGGTCCTGCAGAATTTACATTTGACGGAGAGTATTACAATGGCTGATTTCAACGAAAAATTCTTAGACTTAAAGGAAAGCTACCTCTTCAGCGAGGTAGCTAAACGTGTTTCTGCGTTCCAGCAGAGAGAGCCCGAAAGGTCGGTGATACGCCTCGGCATAGGCGACGTCACCCTCCCGCTCGGAAAGACGGTGGTGCGGGCTCTGCACTCTGCCGCTGATGAAATGGGCAGGGCGGAGAGCTTCCGCGGATACGGTCCCGAGCAGGGCTACGACTTCCTCCGCGAGGCTATAGCAGGACATTATCAGAGCTTCGGCGTTAAGCTCGACACCGACGAGATATTCGTCTCGGACGGCGCGAAGTCCGACACGGGCAATATCACCGACCTGTTCTCGAAGGACAATACGGTGCTCATTCCCGACCCCGTGTATCCTGTTTACGTCGACACAAATACGATGAACGGCAGGAAAATCGTCTACATCAACGGCACTGCGGAGAACGACTTCCTCCCCATGCCCGACAGGAGCGTCCACGCGGACATCATCTACATCTGCTCGCCGAACAACCCCACGGGCGCGTGCTACAACAGGGCTCAGCTCCGCGAGTGGGTGGACTATGCCCTCGAGAATAACGCCGTTATCCTCTTTGATTCGGCATATGAGTGCTTCATCTCGGACTCCGACCTCCCGCACAGCATCTACGAGATAGAGGGTGCGGAGAGGTGCGCGGTGGAGTTCTGCTCCCTCTCCAAGACGGCGGGCTTCACGGGTACGCGATGCGGATATACCGTAGTCCCGAAGGCGATAACGTCGAAGTCTGCGAACGGCAGGGAAATGAGCCTCAATAAGATGTGGAACCGCCGCCAGTGTACCAAATTCAACGGTGTTCCGTACATCGTACAGCGTGCCGCCGCGGCTGTTTTCAGCGAGGAGGGCATGAGCGAAGCTCGCGCAATGATAGCCCACTATATGGAGAACGCGAAGGTCATCTCCGACACCATGACCGAGTTCGGCATACGCTATACGGGCGGAATCAATTCGCCGTACATATGGTTCGAGTGCCCCTTCGGCATGGACAGCTGGCAGTTCTTCGACTTCCTGCTCGAAAAGGCGGGAGTGGTCGGAACTCCAGGTGCGGGATTCGGTCAGAACGGCAATAACTGGTTCCGCCTGACAGCATTTAACAGCAAGGAAAATACAGCTGAAGCTATGAAAAGATTCCGTTCACTGCTAAAAGCATAATGATTGACCTGATGTGCAAAATGTGCATTTTCAATGTAAACTTTTCCGGAAATTTTCTATATAGGGACTTTACATTCATTTTGCACAAATTGCACATTCAAAAAGTCCGATTATTCGGGCTTTTTTCTTTTGCTCTCTTCTATTCCTATCTTGGTACCAGGTAATGAGACACAAAACGTGTATTTCATGTGTATTCCGACAAATGGAATAGCCGCAGGTCTCCCTGCGGCTTTTATCATACCTATTCATTGATCTCAAAGCACACCGAGCTCGAATCCTTGAAATCGCCGTTGAATTCAAGCGTTACATCAAGACTGCCGTCCTCGTTTTCGTGGACGTTTATCTTGCGGACAAGCAGGCGCAAATTCGCATCCGAGATGTACGGCTCGAGCAGCACCTCGTCGAGCAGCTCTGCTGTGGACATCAGTTCGTCGCGGCGCTTCTTACTGAGTTCGTCAAACTTCCTGCAATCCTCTATCTTCTGCGTCAGCTCCGCTATCTCAGCTTCACGCTTTTCAATCATTGAGTTGTAGACCTTAGCGTGTTCGCGGTCATTGATCCGCTCAATGATCACCTGTTCAATCTGGACCTTGAGATTGGCTATCTTCTCGGTGTAGTCCTTTATCATTTTATCGTACTTCGGCTTCTTTTTGTTCCACTCCCTGACTATCTCGTCGTACTTCTGACTGGAATCCAGTATCTCCTGGCGGAGCATTACAAGCTCCGTGTGGATAATCTCGTCAAGCTGAGTCTCGCGGATAGTGTGAGCGGTGCAATATTCGTTGCCGTAACGGTGATTGCTGTTGCAGGTGTACTCCACCCACGACTTACCTGCGACTGTCCTCTTCTTGGCGATAGAGTTCGCTCCGCACTCAGCACATTTTATCATACCGCAGTATCTGTGGATAGTGTTTCCGAACTTAGCACGGACACCGCTCCTGAGTCTGCTCTCGAGAAGCACCTGTGCCTGATTGAATGTCTCGCGGTCGATTATCGCAGGCATGAAGTTTTCGTGGCGGTACTGTTCCTCGGGCGGAATGACGTCAACAGTCTTGTAAATTTTTGATGTAACTGTCTTGTGGTTGACGAGAGTGCCTGTGTACGCCTCGTTCTGAATTATACGCTTGACCGAAGTCTGCACCCACAGGAACTTTCTCGCAACCTCAGTATGTCGCGGATTTTTCTTCCTATGCGAGAAGAATTCGGGAGACTTTATTCCGCGGCGGTTGAAGTCTTTCGCTATTGTACTGAGTCCGTAGCCTGCGAAGAACTTTTCAAATATCTCCCTGACTATTGCCGCTGCCGTTTCATCGACAAGCACCTCACCTGTATTTTTGTCCTTGTAGTAACCCATTGGCAGGTTCACAGGCATTCCTGTTTTCTGCTTCTGTCGTATGCCTGTACGGACTTTCTTGCCTATATCTTTGGCATAGAAATCATTGACGAGCTGCTTGAAGCCGATTATCATATCGTCATTCTCGTTCGATGAGTCGATACCCTCGGTCACCGAGTACACCTTGACGTTGTTCTCGCGCAAGTAGTCAATGAACAGTGCCGTGCGAGTTCGGTGTCTGCCAAGTCGGGACAAGTCCTTGACAAGCAGAACATCGACCTTTCCGTCCTCCACCGCGAGCTCTATCTGATGAAGTCCTTTTCTCTCGAACGTCATTCCCGACACATTGTCATCGAAGCTCTCGCCCGATATTTCGTAGCCGTGCTGCTCGGCGTAGTCAACAAGTATCTGCCGCTGATTCTGAAGACTGTTCATCTCAGCGTCCTCATCTCGGGACAATCTGTAATATAACCATGCTTTCATTCATCTGCCTCCTTTTCTGCCGAGCACTTTTCGACCTCGGCGGCGTGAAGATAATCGCTCAGAAGCGACTTGATGAACAGCTCGAAGCTCTCGCGGTCGCCGTTGAATTTGGCGATAATATTTCTGATCTTCGGCTCCTTTATTCTGCAGTATGACACTTCTTCTCCAAGCGTTATACCTCCTGTGTCATCGTCGTACTGCTCTACATAGTCCAGACGTATCTGCTGCGGAACCTGTACGATGCTGTGCTCTTCGCAGTCATAGGATCCAATTTTGTTTAATGCTGATGCTTTCATTTTTATACCTCCATTCGTATTGGCAGTCGCAGCACCTCGGTTGGTGCTACGACACACCATACCACAGACTTCCTCAGAAGTCTACTGATTTCTCATTTGTTTCTGATATTTCGACCTTATCAACAACATCTGTCAGTGGACATTTGTCTATATCACCCGAATGGAGATAGTCGCTGAGCAGCGATTTTATGAACAATTCGAAGCCCTGCGTGTCTCCATTAAATCTGACATTGATGTTTCTGATTTGCGGTTCTTTAATAGTTCTTCCCAATATAAAACTCTCCTTTTATATCTCTCGTTCATGTTTCCTATGTGATGTAAATTGTTCATTTTAAAGATTCCTTTCGATTTAAATTTGGGCATCAGCCCATGTGTATTCCGTGAGCTTCTTTTCGTTCTCGTTCCTCGGCGAGTGCCTTGCTGTCAATGTGCTCCCGAGCGTACTCGGTATCGTCGGCAGGCTCGTCATCTATCAGCGAAGCCACAGCAGCAATGCCACTGACGATATCAGGTGCAGCACTTCTATCAGCACCACCAGTCGGAGCAGTCTGAAGCCGTGACTTCTGCTCTGCTCTTCGGAGCATTTCAGCTGCGATAAGGTCTGCTCGTTCAGGCTCCCAGCCTGTGAGACGAGGTCCTTTGCCGCCTGATCCAGCTTCGACACCTCTGCCGTCACGTTCTGTGACGTCTGCTCCTGTATCTCCTTTCCCTGTTCCAGCAGCTGATTGTATATCGTCCGCTGATTTTGCAGGTACCGTTCCATCTGCGCGTATGTCATAGTTTCGTCTGTCTGAGCCTTGACTTCGAACAGCGTATCTGTCAGAAGTTTCAGCTGTGATATCAGCGCCAGCCAGTTGTGTTCCTGGACGCAGACCATAGTTGGTATATCCTGTGTCTCCTCCAAATTCTGCTTGGAGGCTTCTTTCGCTTCTTCGTATTTCGAATTCATATTCCATATTCTCCTTCCTGTATTTCGCTTCGTGAAGCTTGTTGTCGCGGCATCTTCTGCCGTTGGGACAAGTGTATGTAATGTACTTTCGGCTGTCCTCCCATTTCACATCGTAGCCACACTGCTTCATGTAGAAGCGGAATTGCTTCTTTGATTTTGCTCTTTTCATGACCATGTCAATGGTATTGGAGAGAGCCATTTTCCAGCTCTCACCTCGCATTGCAACACGATACTCACCATTAGTAACGCCGTTGCTCTGCTTGTGTATCTCAGGTTTGCCGAGCGTTGTCACTCCGTACTTTTGACAGATTT
The DNA here is from genome assembly GCA_900109435.1 of Ruminococcus sp. YRD2003. Taxonomy (GTDB): domain Bacteria; phylum Bacillota; class Clostridia; order Oscillospirales; family Ruminococcaceae; genus Ruminococcus; species Ruminococcus flavefaciens_G. Next base: position 248,504 of record FNZT01000005.1, read on the forward strand.
CATCGCTGAGCTGACGTAGGTCTTGCAGTGTAAACTTGTTTGAGTGGTACTTCAGACCGGTCTCTGCGTTGACTGCATTGAGTACGAAGTGTGAGTGTATGTGGTCTGCGTCGGTATGAGTTGCCACCACAACTTCGTGTCCCGGGAATGCTTTCTCCGCAAACTCAACAGCTATCTTATGAGCAAGTGCAGGCTCTATCTTGTAGCCGCTTGGGTGAGACTGGACGAAGTGATAGTAACGTATACCGTCAGTCTTGCCATACATCTCTCTTGTATTTTTGAACTCCTGGTACGCAGTGGGCAGCGAACAGTTGAAAGCTGTCACATATTTCTTGCCCTCGGTCTTGTCGTCTCGGCAGATGTAGTCGAGACTTTTCTTGCCGCCGCCACCGCATTTCGTGCTTATCGCAGTGACCGTCGCCACTACTTCACCTCCCTCAGAAGCTGACCTATCAGCTCCGTGACCTTCCTGTGTTCATCAAGGAGCGGCTGAAAGTTCACGGCAGTCAGCCTGTCCATGTTTGCAAGTGTAGCAATCTGGTTGAGATTACGTCCGATAGCTTTCTGCTGCTTTACTATCTCGTCGACGCCGTTCGCGACAACGATTTTCTTGCCGAGAGCGCAGCGGATTACGAAGTCGTTGAGCTTCAAGACGTGCCTTTCAGCCAGTTCATGGATACGCCTGCTTTCTTCCTCTGTACAGCGTATCGCTATGGTTGTGTTTCGTTTTCTCATGTGTCTACCTCCTTCTTTCCTATGTCAAAAAAGTGGGTTCGGGCTTCTGCCCGACAAGCAAGGCGGCAGGCGGAATGCCAGCTGCTATGCTTGCCTTCCCAGAAGGGAAGATTTTTCTCGGGTACTGCCACTTTTCTCATCTGTCGATAGTATCTGTGCGGTATCGCCACACTCGCTCCACGTTGCGCGACAACCGCTTTCACCGCCACTGGTGGGATAACTACCCGAATTTGGCATCGGCGACAGAAACGGCGCGTTTTGTGCGTGATTTTACCGTCACCCGAGAGCGTTATACCGTCACCCTGAGGCACCTATGCCGTCACCCGTATTTTTACCGTCACCTGCCTCAAACAAAGGTAAATAGACGTATTCTGAGTTTCGGGTGCCGGCATGGTCAGCAATTTCTACCCACAGCAGGCTTCCATTTTTACTGTCACCCGACTGGTCATAAATGAGTTCCAGTATTCGTGCACCATGACTTCTGCGAGCTGTGAAAAGCACTCCGTATGTTTTGAGCTCATTCGTGTGCTGAACAAGATTTCTCGTTATCCAGTTCGGAGCATACTCACGTCCGAAGTGTTTGTACATAAGTTTGCAGAGCTCAGTCGCCGAACCTGTGAAACGTTTCTCATCGACCATGAGATCATGTATAGCGAAAGAGAAAAGGTCTGGCTGACGCTCAGGCACATCATCAACTACATTCCACCTGTGATTGTTAAACTCCAAATTCAATTCAAGGTGTTCGATATCACGACCAGCGCAGTGCAGTTTAGCTTTACCGCTGCCGCGCCTTTGTTCTATCATGACCATGATTCCGTCGACGCTGCCGATGATACCTGTCGAGCCAGAGACCATATTGAACGGATCGCTGTCATAACACTTGCGGGTATGATGCACGACAAGTATTGCGACTTTCAGCTTGTCCGCAAGCGCTTTCAGTACAGAGAGCTCTTTGTAGTCTGAGCCATAGTTGACATCTGTGTTGCACCTTACTTTCTGAAGTGTATCAATAACAATCACTTTCAGATTCGGAAGCTCCTGCTTACTCTTTTCAAGTTCTTCCTCAAGACCGTTGCCTATTGACTGCGCTTCTATTGCGAAGTTCAAGTTCTCACAAGGTTCATCTGTGAGATCGTATATCCTGTTCTGCAAGCGCAGGAGGTTGTCCTCGAGACTCAGATACAATACCTGACCAATATTTGTATCATGTTTGAGGAACTGCTCGCCGTTAGCGACAGACAAACATAAGTCCAATGCTAACCACGACTTGCCTATCTTCGGTGCGCCTGCAAGGATATACAGTCC
>FNZT01000004.1:0-38574 GCA_900109435.1 Ruminococcus sp. YRD2003
CATAACGCATTTTATCATAAGCCTTTAGCCTTTAGCCGTTAGCCGTTAGCTAATGGTATCGCCTGACGGCGATATATTTCAAATTATGTCCGCGTAAGCGGACACCGCAAGCTAATGGCTAAAGGCTAACAGCTAACGGCTCTAAAATAACCGCCATAACGCATTTTATCATATACATTTTTTAATGTCAAGTACATTGTGCACAAATCTTTTGCGGCAGAGGCCGAAAAGCGCATTGCGGGCATCAGCCTCTGCACCGTTGACAGAAAAGCGTGCTAATTCAACAAACAATTACAAATACCGACACTGTTGATTTTATACAAACTGCACGCACCGTTTCGCCGCGCCTTGACATTTTTGGCGAAATGTATTATAATAATAACATCTTTAGGCTTCATTTTCCACAGACACAGAAAGGACGGCGATAAAAATGGATTACAGATTTTCTAAAATAACTCCCGAGATAACCAAGCTCGCGGAACGTTCTATCGACAGCTATAAAATAAACCCCGAACTTTACACACAATATGACGTTAAACGAGGACTGCGCGACATAAACGGAAACGGTGTTGTCGCCGGTCTTACCAATATAAGCACGATAAAGGTGCTCGATATGGGCGACGGTATGCCCAATCACGGCGACGGCAAGCTCTACTACCGCGGCATCGACGTTGAGGACATCGTCGAGGGCTTCATCAAGGAGAAGCGCTTCGGCTATGAGGAGACCGTATACCTCCTGCTCTTCGGCACCATGCCCAGTGAACACGAGCTTGCGGAGTTCAGACAGCTCCTTGCGGACTTCCGCACGCTCCCGTCATCGTTCACCCGCGACGTCATCATGAAGGCTCCCAGCGACAATATGATGAACACTCTCGCAAAGAGCGTGCTTGCGCTGTACTCCTATGATGACAACGCGAATGATATCTCGATACCGAACGTCCTTCGCCAGTGCGTGGAGCTCATAACGCTCTTCCCCGTACTCGCGGTCTACGGCTATAACGCGTACAAATACAGCAGTGAGGGCGGCAGTCTCTTTATCCACGACCCCCGCCCCGAGCTCTCAATTGCCGAGAATCTGCTGTATATGCTCCGCCCCGACAAGAGCTTCACCGAGCTCGAGGCGCGTATCCTCGACCTCGCGCTCGTGCTCCACGCCGAGCACGGCGGCGGAAACAACTCGACATTCACTGTACACGTAGTGTCCTCGTCGGGCACGGATACCTATTCTGCGATAGCGGCGGCACTCGGCTCGCTGAAGGGCCCCAAGCACGGCGGAGCCAATATCAAGGTAGCTATGATGTTCGACGATATGAAGCAGTCGGTAAGCGACTGGACGGACGAAGAGGAGGTGCGCGGTTATCTGCGCAGGCTCCTTCACAAGGAAGCCTTCGACAGAGCAGGGCTCATCTACGGTATGGGACACGCCGTATACTCGCAGTCAGACCCGCGTGCGAAGGTGTTCAAGGGCTTTGTTGAGAGTCTCAGCTCCGAGAAGGGCAGGCACGACGAATTCGCACTGTATTCGCTGGTCGAGCGCCTTGCTCCCGAGGTCATCGCCGAGGAGCGCCGCATATACAAGGGCGTGTGCGCGAACGTTGACTTCTACAGCGGCTTCGTATATCGTATGCTCGGCATCCCCGACGAGCTCTTCACGCCGATATTTGCTGTTTCGCGCATTGCAGGCTGGTCGGCGCACCGCATAGAGGAGCTCATCAACTCGAACAAGATAATCCGCCCCGCATACAAGGCTATCTCGCCCATGCGCGAGTACACCGATATGGAGAACCGCATGGACTGATTTTCGGTTCGGAACGCAAAAAAGAGGGATTTGTATGATTTGCAAAAAGTGTAACTATGAGATACCCGACGGGGCGAAATTCTGCCCGATATGCGGCGAGAAACAGGACGTTCCCGCGGCATATCCCGCACCCGTTCCGCCTCCGCCGCCTGCATACGGCTATGCTCAGCCGCAGGAGAGCGTGAAGGATTCGCCGAAATATGTCGGCTTCGGAGAGGCGATAAAGCTCTATTTCGTGAACTATGTCAACTTCAAAACGCGCTCGACGAGAAGCGAATACTGGTATGCTTTCCTGTTCGTGACGATGATAAAGATATGCTGCTGGCTGCTGAATGCTGTTATCCCCGGTCTGTCTTATCTTGCAAGCTTGGCATTCTTTCTGCCGACCCTTGCGATAACCTACAGGCGTTTCCACGATACGGGCAGAACAGGCATCTTCCCGCTGATAAAGTCGATAGTGTGCTGCTTATGGAGCATACTGAGTGCGGCTGTGGTCATATGCTTCATGCTGGCGATATTCGGTGCTATAGACGATGATATCATATCCATCGAGGGCTGGCTGGCAATGCTGTTCATCGCGAGCGGAACAATGTTCATACCGCTCGGATTGAAGGTTTACGAGATAGTGATATGCTGTCTCGACGGTCAGCATGAGCCCAACAAGTACGGCAGAGAGCCGAGGAACTGAATATGTGGAAAGATATTTTTGCTCCGTGGAGAGCAGCTTTTGAGGAGGCATGGGAAGCCTTCCGCACGGGAAGTGTCCCGATAGGTGCGGCGCTCTGCGATGAAAGCGGCGCTATACTGCTCTGCGACCGCAACCGCTCGAATGAAGCGGATACGGTAAACCGCCGTATATCGCACGCTGAGGCGAATCTGCTGAGGCGGCTCGACACCTCCGTCGGCGACCTGCACAGCCTCACCCTCTATACTACGATGGAGCCGTGTCCCATGTGCATGGGAACGGCAGTTATGGCGGGGATAAGGCATCTGCGCTCCGCCGCCCGCGACCCTTACTGCGGTATGGTACACCTTGCCGAGACCGAGCCGTACTATGCGGAAAAGCGCCTCGACTTCACGTTTGAGCTCGGCGAGGTCGAGCTCGTTCAGCTCACCGTGCAGAGCTACCGCGAGCTGAGATACGTCGACAGCGGCGCGAGCCCGAAGGTGCTCGATAAGTTTGAAGCGTATATGCCCGAGGCAGTCTCCGCCGCGCGTGAGCTCTACGCCGCGAAAGAGCTCGACAGGCTTGCCGAAGCAGGTACAGCGGCAGGCGAGGTGTTCGACCGTATATTGGCAATGTTCGGCTGAAAAAAGGTAATTATGCTGTTCTGCGGCATCTCCCGCGGACAGGCTTTAATGAAAGGAATGATGTATATGGCAAATTCAACACAGCTCATCAACTGGGGGGGCATGACCTGCGTCAAGCTGAGTGCAGGCGGCTATGAAGCGCTGATAGCATACGAGATAGGCTCCAACGTTATCCGTCTGCGCGATAACAGGAACGGTCTCGAATTCTTCCGCTACTCCGACGACAACGACGCGGACGTTATAAGGCAGTCCGCAGAGGTATGGGGACTCCCCACCCTCTATCTGCCCAACCGTTTCGCAGACGGCGTGCTCAAGACCTCGGACGCTGTTTATCAGCTCCCCGTCAACGAGAAGGCTCCCTATAACAACCACATCCACGGCTTTATACACAAGCGCGTACACGAGCTGGTCGAGCACAATGCCGACGGAAACTGTGCGTGGGTCAAGACCCGCTACGTATACGACGAGAACGACGAGTTCTTCAAATACCTGCCGATACGCTTCGTCGCGGAGTACACCTTCACCCTCTCGGAGAACGGACTCGAGCAGAACATCAGCTTCACGAACAATTCCAATGTTGTGATGCCGATATCCATAGCCTCGCACACGGCGATAAACGCTCCGTTCGTTGACGGTGCAAAGGAGTCGGATATCCGCCTGACAGTGCCGATAGGCAAGAAGTGTGAGCTCAACGAGCGCTGCTTGCCGACGGAGAAGCTCAAGTCCCTCACAATGTGGGACCTTGAATACAAGACGGGCAACAAGTGCCCCGTATTGCAGGTAGTCGACAACGATATGTATTTCGGCGAGTATGCCGAGCTCGACCACGAGAAGTTCCACGGCGTCATCGCCGAGGATATCGCCAGCGGCAAGAAGCTCTGCTACGAGGTATCGGACGAGTACAAGTTCTGGATAATCTGGAACGACCGCGGCTTCAACCACTATTTCTGTCCCGAGCCCATGACAGCGATGATAGACGCGCCGAATCTCAGCCTTCCCGCAGATGTGACAGGCTACCGCGAGATAAAGCCGGGCGAGACATTCAAGTCCCACCAGCGCTTTTTCACAAAGCTTTGACCGCCGTATCTGTACGGTGTTGCATTAAAAAAAGGCTGCCGGGGGAGCACTCCCCCTGGCAGCTTTTTTACATATTATTGCGGTTTTCGAGCGCCTTATACAGTGTGACCTCGTCCGCATATTCGAGAATTCCCCCGACGGGCAGACCGAACGCCAGCCTCGACACCTTCACGCCGAGCGGCTTGAGCAGTCCCGCCACGTACAGAGCTGTAGCGTCGCCCTCTACCGTGGGATTGGTCGCCATGATGACCTCCTCCACGCCGCCCTTTGCGATACGTGCGAGGAGCTCCTTGATACGGAGCTTGTCGGGAGTCACGCCGTCCATAGGCGAAAGCAGCCCGTGCAGCACGTGATACACGCCGTTGTATTCGCGTGTGCGCTCGAAAGCTGTCACGTCCTTAGGTCCCTCGACCACGCAGATGACGCTTCTGTCGCGTTCGTCGTCGTCGCATATGGGACAAATCTCGCGCTCCGTGAGGTTCTGGCAGATATTGCAGCAGCGCACGTTCTTCTTCGCGTCGAGCAGAGCCTGTGCGAATTCCTCTACCGCGCCCTCGTCCATAGACATGACGTGGTAGGCGAGCCGCTGAGCCGATTTCATGCCGATACCCGGCAGAGAAGCGAACTTTTCCGCCAGTATGACCAGCGGAAGAGCGTTATGGTCGGGCATAGCTATCAGAACAGACCGGGAAGCGAAACGCCGCCTGTTATCTTGCTCATCTCAGACTCAGTGGTAGTCTCGATGTTGTTTACAGCCTCGTTGACAGCGCTGATGATGAGGTCCTGAAGCATCTCGATGTCCTCGGGGTCAACGACCTCGGGCTTGAGGCTGAGAGACTTTATGACCTTCTTGCCCGAAAGAGTTACCTCTACAGCTCCGCCGCCTGCTGTTGCGGTGAAGTCGCGAGCCTCGATGTCCTCCTGAAGAGCGGTTATCTCGTCCTGCATCTTCTGAGCCTGCTTTATCATCTGGTTCATGTTCTGGGCGCCGCCGCCGCCGATATTCTTAGGTATTCTTGCTTTCATTGTAATTTCTCCTTTTTAGGTTTTATTGGTTTGCATTATTATCAACAGCTGTTTCTACATTGCTGTTAACGGCTTTCTGAATGAGCTGCTCGGCGAGGTTCTTGGTATCCTCGACCGAAGTGGTGCAGCGCGCGGTCAGTCGGTACTTCTGCCCAAGGACGTTGAATATCGCACGTCCGAGCGATACCGCGTTATCCTTGTTGCTCTTGAAGAGCGATATGAAGAAGTTGTTGGGGGTGAAGATGCAGAGCACATTTCCCTTTGTTGCGGCAGTAGAGCCCTCAAGGCTCCCCGCGCAGGACGGGTTGAGCTTGCGGAATTCATCCATTATCTCGTCCCATTTCTCACACGGAGTGAGCTCCTCTTCCCTGACGGTGCCGATATCGACTCTCGTATCGGGAGCGGGCTCGCTGTCGGCTGCGGGGCTCGAAGCGGTGTAAACTCTGCGGGTATCGCGGCTCGGCTCGGCGGGCTGATGGCTGCCTGTCGGCATAGCGTTGAGCTTGTCCTCCAACTGTTTTATTTTATCATAAATTTCGGAATTGTCAATAGCAGCGGCGGCATTTGTTACCCTGCCGCATATTTTTATGAGCGTCATCTCGAATTCGACGCGCTTGTTGAGCACTCTCATCATACGCTCGCGGCAGACCTGCAAAGCCTCGATGCGGCTCATTATCTCTCCGAGCTCCGACCTCTCGGCAATAGCTTTGAGGCGCTCGAGCTCCTCGGGAGTACACACGAGGATATCCGCGGCGCTCTCGGGCGAAGCCTTGATGAGCATGATGTTGCGGAGCTGCAATATCAGCTCCTCGCAGAGATTCGTGAGGTCTTTGGACATATTGTAGAGCTTGTCCGTCTCCGCAAGAGCGGCGGGAGCGTCCGAATCGGTGACGGCTTCGAGTATGACATAGAGGCTGTCTCTGCCCGCTATGCCCGCCGTATTTGATACGGCAGCGGCGTCGATTTTTTCGGCAGTGACCGAGCACTGGTCGAGCAGCGAGACCGCGTCGCGCATACCGCCGTCGGCAATTTTAGCTATCATGTCCGCACCGTCATCGGTGAGAGAAATGTCCTCCTGTGAGGCAATATACAGCAGTCTTGCAGCGATATCCTTCTGCTTTATGCGGCGGAAGTCATATCTCTGACAGCGCGAGGTAATGGTCGCGGGGACTTTCTGTATCTCGGTGGTCGCGAGTATGAACTTGACATACTCGGGCGGCTCCTCCATAATTTTGAGCAGAGCGTTGAACGCCTGCATAGACAGCATATGCACCTCGTCGATGATATACACCTTGAACCTACAGCGCTCGGGGGAGTAGATGGCTCCGTCGCGGAGGTCGCGTATATCGTTGACGCTGTTGTTGGAGGCTGCGTCTATCTCGATGATATCGGTTAGAGCGCCCTCGTCGGCGTCGCGGCAGATATCGCATTCGAGGCAGGGGCTGCCGTCCTTCATATTCGGGCAGTTTACAGCCTTTGCGAGGATACGCGCGCAGGTGGTCTTGCCCGTACCGCGCGAGCCCGTGAAGAGGTAGGCATGAGCGGTCTTGTCGTTCTTTATCTGATTTTTGAGAGTATCTGTTATATGCTGCTGGGAGATAACGTCGTCGAATGTGAGCGGTCTCCACTTGCGGTAAAGCGCCTTATACAATTTATCTCCCTCCCTTTCACTTCGTATCCCCGAGCTTTTGCAGTCTTTTCTCGGTCTCTTTTTCGTGTACGACCGAGTCGAGGATGCGCCTGTAGTAATCGGTAAAGCCCTTGGGGTCTTTTATGTGGTTGAGCAGAGCCTCGCGGAAGAGGCGCTCACCCTCGGTTATATCGCCGAGCATCACCTGCGCGATAGCCGCGCCGCCGTAAGCCTCCGCAACGGAGTGGCGGTTTGCGATAGCCTTGCTGTACCAGCCGAGAGCCTCGGAAGGCTCATTGCGGTCGAGGAACATTCTTCCGATGTCGTTGTACACGAGGTTGCGGAAGGGACTTTTCTCGTCCGAGAGCACCTTGTTATACAGTCCGATAGCCTCTTCGGTATCGCCGTTGGCGCCCGTACATCTTGCGCGCAGGAACGGCAGTATGCTGTTGTCGAATCCCTGTTCTGCGGCGCGCTCGTAGCACATCAGCGCGTTCGGATAGTAGCGGAGCTGGTCATAGCACCGCCCCGTATAGAAGCTGACCAGAGCCTTTTCGCTGTCGGTGAGGCGGCTCTCGTACTCCGAGCCGAGCAGCCTGAACTCGTCGAGCGAGGCGTTTATCCTGCGGTTGAAGTGGAGCTCGAGGGCGTGGCTGAAAATGCGGCATTTTTTGCTTATGCCGACGAAGTTTCTGCCGACGATGTCCATGTCGTACCTATGGAAGCCCGCAGCGAGCCTGAGCAGCGTCATCAGCGCCATAGCAGCGATGTGCAGTGCCACAAGCACGCAGAGCAGCACCGTTACGGACAGCTCGAAGCGCAGCAGTTCAGCCGCAAGCACGAACAGATAGAACAATATCAATCCGAGAAGCGACCCTATAGGAGCCGCCTGCATAACAGCGTCAGCGAGCCTGCCGAAAAAAGCCTTCAACACTTTCATCACCGCCCCGAAAAAAATTCCGGAACATAGATGTGCAGGCTTGCTGCGGCACACGAGACGATCCGCTTAATGCTGCTCGGTCTCCCGCCTGACATGGTTCACGGTGTCTTGTTGCACAGGGCCCGCACATCTATATTTCGGAATTTCCTTAAAAATATTATAGCGGCGCATCAAACGCCACATATTATTTTACCACATCGGCGCGTTCTTGTCAAGACTTTATTGTCTGTTTTTACACGGGAGACTCCTCACGGCAGCTTGACCATATACAGAACAGACAATTATCAGCCGCACATTTTGTGTGGTGCAGCTTGTCAAAAAAGTCATATTTCATTGTAAATCATTGGGCTGTCGAGGACGCCAGCCCCTACAATTTGGCTATTCTACGCAGATGTTTTTGTAGGGAACGCCGCCCTCGGCGTTCCGAAACAGGTTTATTGACAAGCTGAGCCGCACATTTTGTACGGTGCTGCCCATAGTAAACTCTGCTGCCGTGTCATTTCTTGTTTTTTTGCTTGCATTATTCGCCGAAATATGGTAAAATAAACCTGTCTGTATGACAGAAAGGATGAACATGGAAAAATCTGATATCTGGAAGGTCGTACTCGTGGCAGCGATGATGGCGTTTTCAGCCCTGTTTTCGGGCACAGAGACCGCCTACTCCAGCGTGAACAAGCTGAGGCTGAAAAACTACGAGTCGCAGGGAAATAAAAAAGCAGCCAAGGCTCTGAAGCTCGCCAACCGCTTCGACGAGGTGCTCACCGCCGTCCTCATCGGCAACAACATCGTCAATATCGCCGCTTCGTCGGTCAGCACGCTCCTCTTCGTCAGCATATTCGGCAGCAAGGGAGCGGGGCTCTCGACGGCTGTTGTGACGGTGCTTGTGCTCGTATTCTGCGAGGTGCTGCCCAAGTCCTACGCCAAGAAGAACGCCGAGAAGATATCCCTCGCGTTCGCCTCGCCGCTGTGGGTGCTGATAGTGCTGCTGAAGCCGTGCGTATGGGCGCTGAACAAGCTCTCGTCGCTGTTCTCGAAGGGCGACGAAGCACCTACCGTCACCGAGGACGAGCTCAAATATATGATAGACGAGATAGAGGAAGAAGGCGTCATCGAAGAGCAGGAGAGCGAGCTCGTAAAAAGTGCTCTCGAATTTGACGAGATATCCGTCGAGGAGATACTTATCCCGCGCGTGAAGATGATAGGCGTTGACGTCACCGACACCATCGACGAGATAAAGGAGACTTTCACCCGCGAGATGTACTCGCGTCTGCCCGTCTATGAGAAGAGCCTCGACAATATCATCGGCATCATCACCAACAAAGCGTTCTTCAAAATGCTCATCGAGGGCAAGGACGATATCCGCGGCATCATTCAGGAAGTGCCGCATATCGCCGATACCAAGCTCATAAGCGAGGCAATGCGCTCGATGCAGCGCTCGAAGGTACACCTTGCTATCGTGACTGACCAGTACGGCGGCACCAAGGGAATGATAACGCTTGAGGACATCATCGAGGAGCTCGTCGGCGAGATATACGACGAAGACGACGAGATAATCACGAATATAGTCAGGCTCGCGGACAATAAGTACGAGTGCGCGGGCGACCTCAATATCAGCGACCTTCTCGAGACTCTCGGTCTCGACGAGGACATGATAGTGACCGAGTATTCCACCGTCGGAGGGTGGATAACGGAGATACTCGAGCATATCCCCGAGGCAGGAGAAAGTGCGGACTCGGGCGTATTCAGGCTCACAGCCGCAGAGGTCAGCGAGCAGAATGTCGAGAAAGTGGTCATCGAGGTACTCCCCACGGAAACTCCCGACGGCGAAGAATGAGGACTGTCGGCGTGCCCGCGGGAGCGGGTATCATTTTCATAAAAAAATCCCCTGTGTTGTGAGATACACAGGGGCGTTTTATTATATATTGTATAAGGCTTAGTCGGCAGCGTTGAGCTTCTTAGCGAGCTGAGACTTCTTTCTTGCAGCCTTATTCTTGTGCATAAGACCGTGTGCGCAAGCCTGGTCAACCTTCTTGATAGCTACTCTTACAGCCTCTGCCTTGTCAGCAGCACCTGTTGAGCAAGCGATATCAGCCTTCTTGATAACAGTCTTGAGATTGGACTTTCTTGCCTTGTTGGCAGCAGCCTTGGTTGCGTTAACCTTTACTCTCTTCTTTGCAGATTTAATGTTCGGCATTTTGTTACACCTCCTGAGCGTATCCGCGGATAAACCGCAGTCTGTATTCATATAATAAGCATACGGTAACGTATGCGCGGGGACTGCAACGCACAGTGCCCCTACTGAGACAGTAAATATTATACCATTTCCGCCAAAAAAAAGCAATAGGCAAAATGGAGCAATAAGCAGACATTTTACGCGGATTTCAGAGCAATATGCACAACTTTCGGGAGGTAACAGCATGGATATCAGAACAGACCTTGCCGTCGAGCAGATACAGACGGACGACATTCCTGCGGGTGTGACGGTCACAAGCCGCGGTGAAGCCTTCAGCATAACCGAGATAGTCATACCCGACGACAGCTTCCGCGGGACTCTCGGCAAAGGCAGAGGCAGATATATCACGCTCGAGAGCGGCGACCTCAGCCGTTTCTCCGATGAATATGAAGAAATGGCGGAAGAGATTGCAGCCGAGCTCCGAAAGCTGATACCCGAGGGCGAGGTGCTCGTTGTCGGGCTCGGGAACCGCGATATCACGCCCGATGCGATAGGTCCGCGCATAGCCGAGAAGGTGCTCGCGACGCGTCATCTCCGCGACGAGCTCACGGACGAGGAGGCGGGCTTCCTGACATCGCTGAGGCGTGTGAGCTCCGTAGCGGGCGGAGTAATGGGGCAGACGGGCATAGAGACAGCCGAGCTGGTTCGCGCGGTATGCACCGAGATAAAGCCTGCCGCAGTCATCGCCGCAGACGCGCTCGCGTGCTCGGACGTCAGCCGTCTCGGGACGACGATACAGATATGCGACAGCGGCATCTCTCCGGGGAGCGGCGTTGCCAATGCACGGCGCGAGCTCTCGCAGGTGCAGCTCGGCGTGCCCGTGATAGCTGTCGGAGTGCCGACCGTAGTGGATATGCACACGATAGTGCGCAGCCTCACGGGCAGGGATATAGGTGCCGAGCTGCCGAATATGCTGGTGACTCCGCGGGATATCGACCGCCTGACCGAGCGCGCCTCTCAGCTCATAGCCTTCGGGATAAACCTCGCATTGCAGCCGACCCTGAGCTTTGCTGACGTGCAGGCACTCTTCTGAGCGGTGTTGCCTATACGTTATAAATGAGCAGCCTGCCGCATCGGTGCGGAAAAACCGATAAAATTTGCCGCGCCTGTTGCTTTTTTCACAATTCTATGTTAAAATAAATTCATAGTATTATTTTTATCGGAGGTGAACCGCTATGCAGGCTGGCGTATCAACGGCGTGCCTATATCCCGAGCTGCTCGAGGAGAGCATATACCGTCTGGCTGTCAGCGGCGTGGCAAACCTCGAAATATTCATCAATACCCATTCCGAGCTGAAAAAGAGCTACGCACACAGCGTCGCGAATCTGCTCAGACGGTTCGACATAAAATGCTGCGCTCTTCACCCCTTCACCTGCGAGATAGAACAGCTCATGTTCTTTTCCGACTACGAGCGCCGCTTCGAGGACGCCATGGAGTATTACAAGCTCTATTTCCGCTTTATGAATATAGTCGGAGCCGACATCTTCGTCCTCCACGGGAGCAAGGCGAATCAGCCCGCAGAGCTTTTCTGCGAGCGCTACTCCCGCCTCTACCGCACAGGGCAGGAATTCGGCGTAAAGGTCGCTCTCGAGAACGTCTCGCGCTGTCGGAGCGGCTCATCCGCGTTTGTGCGGGAGGTCGCGGGAATGCTCGGCAGCGAATTTGCGTTCGTCCTCGATACCAAGCAGGCGATACGCGCGGGCGAGAACCCCTTCACCTTCCTTGACGCCGCAGGAAGCCGCACAGAGCACATACATATCAGCGATAACGGCGAACTCGGCGACTGTCTTCTCATAGGCAAGGGCAGATTCAGATTCAGACAGTTCTTCGACAAGCTCAACGCCCTGAACCCCGATGCGAACGTCATCCTCGAGCTGTACAGAAGCGGCTTCGGCGGGATAAGCGACCTTATATCGAGCTATAACGTGCTCGTGAACATGACCGAGCAATATGAACAGGAGGCAGAAAAATGAAGTGTCCGTACTGTAGTTTCCCCGATTCAAAGGTAATTGATTCACGGCCGAAGGACAGCAAGATAAAACGCAGGAGAGAGTGCATCAACTGCGGAGCAAGGTTCACGACTTTCGAGGAGGTGGAAAAGCCGCTCCTCATGGTCGAAAAGAGAAGCGGCAGCTACGAGGAGTTCGACCGCAAGAAGCTGATAACGGGAGTATACAACGCCATCGGCAAGCGTCCTATCCCGATAAATGTTGTCAACGAGATAGCCGACTATGTTGAAAACTACTTTGCCAACGCTCTCAAGAGCGTGGCACGCTCGAAGGAGATAGGCGAGATAGTGCTCGACCGCCTCCGCGAGATAGACCCTATCGCGTACATACGGTTTGCCTCGGTATACGAAGACTTCACCGATGTCAACAGCTTCATCGAAGTCATCAATGAAGTCGAGCGAAAGAGAATGGAAGATAAAAATGGATAATTTATTTGATAAATTCAACGATGACGAAGCTCAGATGCTTTTTGGCGAGGATATGCGGAAATACGAGATATATGTCATACTCCCGTATATAATCCCCATACTTTTTTTCCTGCCCTTTGCCATTGACAAGGAATCGGAGTTCTGCAAGTTCCACGCGAACCAGTCGCTGTGCTGGTTCATCGTGTCCTCGGTACTCAGCGCTATCGGCGGCATACTCGGCATGATAGGCGGTCCTTTCGGACTTATCGGCACGGTGATACCGCTGTTCATATTTCTTTGCGAGGCATTCCTTGCAGTCGGAGCATGGAAGGGCTATGCGATACGCATTCCCGTTCTGGGCAACCTTATCAACGTATTCAAGTAATATGTTGAAAACACTGTAGGGGCGAGTTCCGCTCGCCCGCAGATATTCAGTCCTGCAAAAGGGACGTCGAGGACGCCGTTCCCTACATCAGCTCACCGCAAGGCGGAGCGAGCCTCCGTCCTCGCTGTAGACCATGGAGGCTATCGCCGTATCGTCGCAGACAAGCAGTTCCGCAAGCATTTTCCTGCTTTCGGGACTGTAGTTTTTTACATCGTATACGTAGAGCTGAGCGTTCCTGCCCGCATACTCGCGGAGGGGCAGCCCCTGCTTATCCTGAAGCTGTGCATACTGCTCGTAATCCTGCGAAAAATCGGCGGGTATCGTGATATTCTTCTCGGCTATCTCCTCGACCTCCCAGCCGTGAGAGGCGAAGTAGTCGATGCGGCGGCTCGCCGAGGAAGCATCGACGGGAGCGCTCGCGGGGACATCCGCGGGCTTGTTGTCGGGAAAGAACAGGACTATCGCGGCGAGTGCTATTGCCGCGGAAATAAGGATGTACATGGTTTTCTTTGACATATGGGAGACCTCCTTCGGCTTTTGGACAGCAGCTACTAATAATTATTCGTACATACCCGCAAATTATACCAACGGAGGTAATTATGCCGCTTATCAGACTTGACAGATTCATATCCGAGCGCGGAGAGCTCACCCGCAGCAGGATAAAGGAGCTCGCCGCAAAGGGACAGATACGAGTGAACGGCGCGGTCGTCAGGAAGTCCGACACAAAGATAGACCCCGACAGCGACATCGTCGAGGTACAGGGCAGCAGGATAGCCGCTCAGCGCTATAAATACGTCCTGCTGAACAAGCCCGCGGGCTATGTCAGTTCGACGGAGGAAAACGACGGACCCACCGTAATGGAGCTGCTCCCGCCCGAGCAAAGGACGAAGAATATGTTTCCTGCGGGGCGGCTCGACAAGGATTCGCTCGGGGCGCTGCTGCTCACGGACGACGGCGAACTTGCCCATCGTATGCTGTCTCCGAGGAATCATATCCCGAAGATATACATTGTGAAACTTGCCGATTCGTTTCAAAGTAAATATGTTGACTTGTTTGCGGAGGGCATAACATTGTCAGACGGTTATCAATGTCTGCCCGCAAAGGTTAAAAATGTTGAAAGCTCCGAAAAACTGGCTTTCATAGAGCTGTGCGAGGGGAAATATCATCAGGTGAAGAGAATGTTCGCCGCTGTGGAAAACCACGTAGAAGTGCTCATGAGAGTTTCCGTCGGAGGGCTCATTTTGCCCGAAAAACTGGCGCAGGGACAGTCTATGGAATTATTGCACAAAGATGTTGAAAACTTGTTCACACCCCCTGATTTTGATGCTTTTTGCAGGGAATTTTCGGGCGTTTTTTCAGCATTCTTAATAAAGATATAAATGCAACTTTGTCAATTTAGACTCTTGAAAAATATAACGAACAATGGTATTATATTAATATAGCTGATACTGTGTTTCAGCAAGAAATTTTGAACTGGAGGACTGGATTAAATGGCAGGCTTAACACTCAAGGGCATTTACAAGAAGTATCCGGGCGGCGTTGTAGCGGTTTCGGATGTTAATTTAGAGATAAGGGATAAGGAATTCATCGTTCTGGTTGGACCTTCCGGCTGCGGTAAGTCAACAACTCTCAGAATGATCGCAGGTCTCGAAGAGATCTCCGAGGGCGAGCTCTACATCGGCGACCGTCTCGTAAACGATATCGCTCCCAAGGACAGAGATATCGCGATGGTTTTCCAGAACTACGCTCTTTATCCTCATATGACAGTATTCGACAACATGGCTTTCGGACTCAAGCTCCGTAAAGTTCCCAAGGACGAGATAGAGAGAAAGGTAAACGAGGCAGCTAAGATACTCGACCTTTCACACCTCCTCGACAGAAAGCCGAAGGCTATGTCGGGCGGTCAGCGTCAGCGTGTTGCGCTCGGCCGTGCTATCGTTCGTTCACCTAAGGTATTCCTCCTCGACGAGCCTCTCTCGAACCTCGATGCTAAGCTCCGTGCTCAGATGAGAACCGAGATCGCCAAGATCCACAAGAAGCTCGGTACAACATTCATCTACGTAACTCATGACCAGACTGAGGCTATGACAATGGGCGACCGTATCGTTTGTATGAAGGACGGCTTCGTTCAGCAGGTAGATACTCCTCAGAACCTCTACGAGAACCCTGTAAACAAGTTCGTAGCAGGCTTCCTCGGTTCACCTCAGATGAACTTCATCGACGCTACTCTCAAGGAAGAGTACGGTCAGTTCGTTGTAGAGTTCGGCTCGAGCGATACAAAGACCTCCAGAGGCGTTAAGTACCAGATAATCGTTCCCGAGTCCAAGGTAAACGACGAGCTCGGCAACTATGTCGGCAAGGACATTATCCTCGGTGTACGTCCCGAGAGCATCCACGATGAGGAGATGTACCTCTCGAACGCAACAACAGGCGTTATCGACGCTTATGTCGAGATCACCGAGCTTATGGGTGCCGAGACATACCTCTACCTCGTATGCGAGGGCAACAACCTCACAGCAAGAGTAAGCCCGAGATCTACAGCAAGACCAGGAGACGAGATCAAGGTCGCTATCGACCCCAACAGGATCCATCTGTTCGACAAGGAGACAGAGAGAGCTATCGTCAACTGATAACATTGAAATTATCACTTTTCATATTTATCCTTTCTTTCTATCCGATGCCATAAAGGCAATGGCATCGGGGCAAAAGGCCGCAGCGGGGGTGACCCTTTTGCTGCGGCTTTTTGCATATTACGGAGGTTTGCTATGTCTGAGATAAGAAATTACATAGAGTCGCACAAGGACGAAATGACAGCACTTCTGCGCGAATTGGTTGCAATCCCGAGCGTGCAGGGCGAGGCTTCCGACGGCTGTCCGTTCGGTACAGAGCCCGCCCGCGCCCTTGCGATAATGCTCGAAAAGTGTCGGGAGTACGGCTTTTCCGTGGAAAATGTTGATAACTACGCAGGCTCGGCTGAATTGGGCAGCGAGCCCGCCCTCGCGATACTCACGCATCTTGACGTCGTCCCCGCGGGCGAGGGCTGGAGCTCCGACCCGTTCACGCTCACACGCGACGGCGACAAGCTCATCGGCCGCGGAGCTATCGACGATAAGGGACCCGCCGCTGCGGCGGTGTTTGCGCTCAGAGCCCTGAAAGAGCTCGGAATACCGCTGAAAAAGGGAGTCCGCCTGATATTCGGCACGAACGAGGAGAACGGCTCGGCCGACCTCGAATACTATCGCAAAAAGCGCAGTCTGCCGCCGATGGTGTTCACTCCCGACGGCGAGTACCCCGTCATCAACGTCGAGAAGGGGATGCTGAGGGTGTACTTTTCCGCAGCAGCGCCCGAAAATGTGGAAATAAAGGCAGGGACCGTGATAAACGCAGTCCCCGCAAATTGCAGATTCTCGGTAGTCGAGGCGCTGAGTGACGGTCCGAAAATGACTTTCGGAACGACAGAAGGCACCTCCGCGCACGCCTCCACCCCCGAAAAGGGCGAGAACGCGATAACGAAATTCCTCGCGGAGCACGGCAAAAACGTTCCGCTTCTGAGCGAACTCGCGGATATGTTCCCGCACGGAGAGACCGACGGCACCTCCTGCGGGCTCGGCTTCTCCGACGATATATCGGGACGTATGACCTGTGTGCTGTCCATGCTCGGCACCGAGAACGGCAGACTTCGCGGCGGCATCGACATACGCTACCCTATAGACCGCACAAAGGCTGAGATAAGCGATATCATCTGCGACAGGCTCCGCGCGGCGGGCTTTGATATCGACTCCTGCGAGGGCGTCGAACCCCACTGCACCGACGGCAACAGCGAATTCGTGCAGACGCTCCTTCGCGTGTACGAGCGTGTGACGGGCGATAAAGGGCGCTGTATCGCTATCGGCGGCGGCACCTACGTCCACGGGATAGAGGGCGGAGTGGCATTCGGAGCAGAGTTCCCCGATACGGACTACCATATGCACAGTCCCGACGAGTTCATCACCGTCTCCGACCTGCTGAAAAATGCGGAGCTCATGGCAGAGGCAATAGCCGAATTATGCGGCAGCAATTGAGAAAACCGCATTCATCGGAAAAGCGTCCCCGAAAAATAAGGAAATACCGCACAAAGACCACCTGATGGCTTTGTGCGGTATTGCTTTAGGTCAAACTTTTTTAATTATTCGGGAACTCCAGCAGCAGCGTCAGCACATTCTCTTTCGCGGAGGCACTCACCTTTGCGCCCTGCTTTTCCGCGAGCAGCCGCACGATAAACAGTCCCAGTCCTGCCGAGCCTCCGCTGCGTGAAGCGTCCGCGCGGTAGCTGCGCTCGAACATCAGGCTTGTATCTGGCATTTCTCCCGCCCGCACAGGGTTTGAAAAGGCAACGGCAGTCGAATCCTTGCCCGCCGCCACCTCCAGCCTGAAGCTGTCGTGCGCGTACTTGAGGATATTGTTCAGCACATTTCCGAGCATACGCACGAGCATCTGCTCGTCGGCGCAGATAAACGCGGTCTTTTCGGGAAAAACTATCTGCGGCTCGAGCCCGTGCAGACGTATGGCAGCTTCGCTGTCGGCGAGGAACTGCATAAGTGTTTTTGTCAGGTTGACCTGTCTCAGCTCGGCGGCAGTATCGTCGCTCTCGAGCACTGACAGCTCAAAAAACGCGTCCGCCATTTCCTTCAGCTTGTCAGCCTTTTCGCTGCACGTCGCGAGGTATTCGCAGCCGCGCGGCGAGAGGTGCTCGTCCTGCGAGAGAAGCTGCAAATTGCCCTTTATCACGGTCATAGGCGTGCGGAGGTCGTGAGCGATATCGGACACAGACTGCTTCAGATTGCCCTCTGCGCGGACAGCATCGCGTTTCAGTCTGCGCTGGTCGTCGAGGATATTGTTCACCTCGGCAGCGAGGGAGTTGAGGCTCGGGTCGAGCAGCGATACCGAGAGCTGTCGGTCATAGGAAGGGTCGAGATTTCGGTGCAAAGCACGGCGCAGCGCTCGCATTTGGAGTTTCATCACGGCAATATACGCGGCAAGTCCGACACAGAGAGCGGCAAGTGCGATGAGGACATAAAGCTCCATTACTGCTCTCCCTTCATCTTGTAGCCGATACCCCAGACAGTCTCGATAAGGTCGCGTCCTGCCGCCTTTTTCAGCTTTGAGCGCAGGTTGCTGACGTGTACGCTGACGGTGTTGTCCTCGTAGCAGTATTCCTCGTTCCAGACGGATTCATAGAGATTCGCCTTGGAGTAGACCTTCTGCGGGTGCTCCATAAAGAGGAGCAAAAGCTGGAATTCCTTAGCGGTGAGCGGAATCGGCTTGTCGCCGCAGGAGGCGCGGTTTTCCGCGGGATACAGCGTTATACCGCCAAAGCAGAGAGTGTCGGGGAGCTCTGCTCTGCCCGTTCTGCGGAGGACGACCTCCATGCGTACGAGCACCTCGTTCAGGTCAAACGGCTTTAGTATGTAGTCGTCGGCGCCGAGGCGGAGAACTTCGAGCCTTGTTTCGAGCATAGAGCGTGCGGAAATGACGATAACAGGCGTATCGGAGTGCGTGCGGAGCTCCGCGATGAGGCGTTCTCCGCTGATATTCGGGAGCATAAGGTCCATGAGGATGAGGTCGAAGTGACCGACCGCGAGGAGCTCCGAGGCGGCGAGACCATCGGCAGCCTCGCTGACCGTGCAGCCGTTTTTCTCGAGAAAATCGCGGAGGATTCGGCGTATATCGGGTTCATCTTCGATTATAGCAATATTAGCTTTCAAGTTATCACCTGCCTGATGGTTTATACAGATTATTAAAGCAGAAAAAAATATCAACAAAAACCGCCTAAAACGGTTATTAAGGACACATTAATTAATGTCTGCTCAACAATAAAAAAACGGCTTTTCTCTGCTTTTTAAAGCCGTTTTTTTGTTGTCAAAGTGCAAGAAAGAATTATGATATTGATAATTTTTCTTGCACTTTGTTTTGCCCTTTAGGGCAAAATGAGCTTGACATCAATTAATGTGACGCGCAAATTCTTTATAATAAAGGGAATTTGCGCTCCCCGAACGAAGTTCGTGGCAATAACCGCCTAAAACGGCTATTAAGGACACATTAATTATAACATATATCTATGGAAATAGCAACCCGAGCAGAGCTCTCTTCCGTTTTTCCAACCATACTGCGAAAACGTTAATATTTTTAAAAATAGCACAGCAGCGAACGTACTTGCTGGTTAAATCATTTATTATTTGAAGATAGGTATTATCTGTTCCGAGCGGGCATATAATATAGCAATGAGTTCTCATTAATCTCTGACAATTCCCTGTTTTTGACGGCAATTTTGCCGTCATTTTTTTGCTCGGGGGCATAAAGGAACTATTGTTCCACGTGGAACAATGCTGCTCCTGACCAACTCCTGCTTTCACTGTTGTGCTCGATTCACATACAAATGTCTGTTGAGTACGAACAACAAGTGAAGCGATTTGGGTACGGCTTCGGCGAAAATGACTACCTGCACTGCGAGGAGTCACCTCAAACTTTTGTTAAAAAAATATCCCAATAAGGCGTTCCCGAAAAACAAACGACCGCTTTGTTTTCGTGTCGGGAGTACCTTATGGGACAAAATTTTGACTAAAAGTCTTTGGAAATGGGCTCGGGAGAGCGCCTTTTTTCAGAAAAGGTGTCTCCCGATATACGCCCCGTATAGCGAATGCTTGCGGAAAGAGCTATCCGCAGCGCTTTGTTATCTCCGAGTTGTCGCGGTTTTGGTGGTGTTTGCTGTTGTTGTGCTTGTGCCGCTCATATCGCCGTCGAGCCCGTCGATGACGTCGTGTGCGGCATCGCCTGCACCGCCGATGATATCATCAGCAGCTTCCTTTGCTCCGCTGACAACGTCCTCGCCTGCATTTTTCGCGCCGTCTACTGCATCGTGGGCGTGCTCCTCAACGGTGCTGCCGTCCGTCCTGCCGTAGTCGTAGTGGTCGTAGTAGGACTCGCTCCTGCCGTCGTTACGGTCAGCTCCGCAGCCTGTGAGCGCGCATACTGACAGTAAAAAAACGGAGCTTATTGCTAAAATCTTTTTCATACAAATCATATCCTTTTTTTATTTTGATTGTGGACTGTCTTTCCACAATACATTTTTATTCTTTACTCGTTTTCCCCTTTTATCCACAGGGTTTTCAACTTTTTTAGACTGTAAAATACTGTATTTTACGTGTGTTTTAACACTTTCCACAATATTTTCAACAGCTAAAGTGCGGAATCAACCTCTCATTCAACAGTCTGTTGAAAACTTTTTGACAGCTTTAACTCCGTTTTTAGCACTATATTGCTGTCGGCTGAGCGGCTGTTCCTACATCAGCCCGAACAGCGCATTCGCCGCTATACAGAGCAATGCTCCCGCTGCCGTCGGGAGAACGATGCTCAGTGCCGTCCAGCGCAGACTGCCCGTCTCCTTGTGTATCGTCATACAGGTCGTCGCACACGGGAAGTGGAACATCGTGAAGATGAGCATACACACCGCTGTACGCATATCCCAGCCGTTCGCCGTCAGCAGCTCGCGAAGCTGCGCTGTATCGCTCATCTCTGTGAGACTGCCGTTCGCAAGGTATGCCATGAGTATCATCGGGACCACTATCTCGTTCGCGGGGAAGCCAAGCAGAAATGCAAGCAGTATCACGCCGTCGAGCCCCATCAGCTGACCTGCGGGGTCGAGGGCTCCCGCGGCGAGGGAAAGCAGCGTTTCGCCCGATATACGGACATTTGCCATGAGCCATATCAGCAGCCCGCACGGTGCCGCCGCTGTACACGCTCTGCCAAGGACGAATATTGTGCGGTCAAGCAGCGAGCGCACCAGCACCTTTCCCACCTGCGGACGGCGGTAAGGCGGGAGCTCGAGTGTGTATGACGAGGGCTCGCCGCGGAGTATCGTCGCGGAAAGGAGCTTCGACATCAGCAGCGTCATCAGCACGCCGCTCAGCAGTACGAGCCCGAGGGCTCCGCCCTGCAATACGCGGGAAAAGGCTCCGCCGTATGCTGCGATGAACATCGTGATAACCGCGATTATCGTCGGGAATCTGCCGTTGCAGGGGACGAGACTGTTCGTGAGCACCGCTATCAGCCTCTCGCGGGGGGAGTCGATTATGCGGCAGCCCGTGACTCCGCACGCGTTGCAGCCCAGTCCCATTGACATCGTTATCGCCTGCTTGCCGCACGCTCCCGCACACTTGAAGCAGCCGTCAAGATTGAACGCGATTCGCGGCAGATAGCCCATATCCTCCATCAGCGTGAACAGCGGGAAGAATATCGCCATCGGCGGCAGCATGACCGATATCACCCACGTCAGTGTGCGGTATATCCCCTCGACCAGCACCCCCTCGAGCCAGTCGGGGGCTCCCGCGCGGTGCATCCCCGAGGACAGGAGGTCGCCGCCTTTGTCAAATAATCTGCCGAGCAGCTCGGAGGGATAGTTTGCGCCCGCTACGGTCAGCCACATTATCAGCAGAAACAGCACCAGCATTACGGGTATTCCCGTGGTGCGGCTGAGGAAAATGCGGTCGAGGAAACGGTCGCGCCTGTTGGGCTCGGCGGAAGCGTATGTGACGACTTCACCTGCGATATCGGCGGCAAGCTGCGAATATGACGCAATGACGCTGTCGGCGATGTGCTCGCCGCTGTAGCCCGCCTCATCCAGCCGCGTTATCAGCTCCGCGAGCCGCTCGCTGTCCTGTACGCTGACCGCGCCGTGCTTTTCGGCTTCGGCAATAAAGCTGCGGTCGCCCTCCATGAGCCGCAGTGCCGCCGCCCTGTGCGTGCTCCCGCCCATGAGCTCCGCAAGCCCTGCTGCCGCCTCCTCTATCTCCTGCGGGAGCTTCACGCGTATCGGCTCGGGCGCCGATTCCGACGATGTGACCTCCGCCACCGCTTCGCACAGCTCGGTCAGTCCGACTCCGCTGCGCGCCGCCGCCGAAACCGCGGGCACGCCGAGCCGCTCCGAGAGCTTTTCCGTATCGACTGTGATGCCCTTGCCTGCGGCTTCATCTATGAGATTCACGCAGACTACCGTCCGCGGAATGACCGATATCACCTGCAATACAAGGTTGAGGCTGCGCTCGAGACAGGTGGCGTCACAGACCACTATCGCTGCCTCGGCTCCCCCGAAGCAGATGAAATCGCGGGCTGCCTGCTCTTCGGCTGAGCCCGCTCGCAGCGAGTATGTGCCCGGGATATCCGCAAGCGTATAGCGGCGCCCTGCGTGTGTGTAGCTGCCCTCGGCGCAGGCTACCGTCTTGCCCGCCCAGTTGCCTGTGTGCTGCTTCGCTCCCGTAAGTGCGTTGAATACCGTGGACTTCCCGACATTGGGATTGCCCGCCAGCGCCACAAGTATGCTCTTTTCTTCCATAAAGATCACCCCATTCTCTCAAATATATGAGGGAATGGGGCGGAAAATGACTTTTTAGCCGTTTATTCGACGTTTTTCAGGGCTTCGTCCATGGGTATCTTATTTATCCTGCGTTTGAGGAGCAGAGTTGTGACAAGGTAGGTCGCGATGCCTATCGCCACGGTCTTGACATACGCGGACGCAGGCACGTCGGGGGCAAGCCAGCCAGGATACTCCATCATCATCGTGCGCCAGAGCCAGTCGAGCGCTCTGCCTTCGAGCGGTATGCACAGCAGGAACGACGCTATGGTCACTATCGTCGTCGTGCGCAGGTATATGCCGCTTATCTCACGCGGCTCGTAGCCGAGTATCTTCGCGACCGATATCGACTGCGCGTTCTTCTCTATCATTACCTTTGAGAGCAGGTATACAACGAGCACGATGACCGATATGCCGAGCACTACGAATATTATCATCATATTGCCCATTGAGCGTTTGAGCTGGCGCGAGGTCTTGGTCACCTCGTCTTCGGTTATTTCCGAGGCAATCAGCTTCTCGTCGATGTCGTCAAGCTCGCTGTTCGAGAAATAGCCCGAGAAGTAGTCCTCGTCATTGCCGAAGGTCTCGTTGAAGAAGCTGATGTCCATGAATACCACGAGCGACGACGGATAGTCGTATATGCCGCTTATGTCAAAGGTGTACTCCTTGCCGCCGTATTCGTCCTCAAGGGTGATGCTGTCGCCCTCTTTCAGGCGGTACTTGTCGGCGTATGCGGAGGATATCTCAACAGTGCCGCTGCCTATCTCCGAGTGGAAGTAGCTGCTGTCCTCGATGATGCCGTAGACGGACACCTCCTCAGAGAAGTCGCCGCGGACTATTTTCAGACTGCCCGCCGCGAATCTTTCGGCTGTTTCGTTTTCGGTCGGCACGGGGGCTTTGAGTATGTACGTGTGCTGAGCTATCATGCTGTTGATGCTGTCGTCGGCAAACTTGTCAAGAAGCGGCGAGAAAAGCTGGCTGAATACCATTATGACGCTTGCAAAGAAGATGCCTGTGAATATTGTCAGGTAGCCGCCGATGTTCTGGAAAAGCACACGGAGACGATATCTCGTCATTATCGGTATCTTTGTATTGAGCTTGAAAGCCTTCCTGCGCTGGTGACGCTTGAGGTCGCGGCGTATGAATCTCAGCGGGGAAAGGCTGAGCTTATACGCGAGCATTATGACGTTTATCGCGATGAGTATTATCATCGGGATAACTGTCGTGTCTATGAAGGCGTCGGCATTCCACAGGGTCTTGTAGCTGACAAGACTGTACGAGCCGAGGTACATATTCGACATGAAGTCCTTCAGTATCGTGTATCCGAGGACGTTGCCGACTACGCAGGCTGCAAGCAGTACGATGACGGGGGCGGCAAGATAATGACGTATCATCTCGAGGCGCGTATAGCCCGAGGCGCGGAGCGTGCCGATGACGTTCGCTTCCTTGGTTATGGTATTGCTCGTCGTTACGGCAAATACAAAGGATATGATGACGATGAGCATATCGAGCATGACAAGCATCATTACTCTGTCGTGTCCGATGTCGTCGCCCGAGAATTTTATCGAACTGTTTCGGCAGGTCGGCACAAAATTGCTGAGCACTGCCTTCTGTGAGAGCGCCTTTGCGAGGTCTTCGCCGCGCTCCTTTGCCTCCTTGCCGAAGTGGTCCTCTGGCGGGTCGTCGTACTTCCACGAGTATGAACGGTGTATGTAATTGTCGCTGACCCTGTCAAAGCCCTCGGGTGTAACTACGCTGACGCCGAATTTCTCCGTATCGAACATGAAGTCGGTGACGTTCTTGTATAGCGCCGAATAATCGGGAAGTGCTATCGTTCCCGTTATCCTGTAGTCCTCGCCGTCGAGCGTTATCGTGTCGCCCTGTTTTATGCCGTTGCTCTTCATATACAGGCGGTCAAGGGCTATCTCGTCTTTTGCCTCGGGGAGGGCTCCGTCGAGCAGGCAGGGAATGTTGACTTCCTCCCTTATCCTGAACAGGCGGACGGTGCTGCCGTTGTCGCAGGGCTCGTCTTTGAAGGTGTTGTCGTAGAGGGTGATGCCCTCCTCCTCACAGGCTTCAAGCAGCGCTTCGTCGGGCTTTTCTGCGAATTCAAGGAAGCCGTCCTCGATGTTGTAGGTCTCGAAGCTCTCGTCGTAGGCGACTTTCAGGCTCGCGTCGGCAATAAAATAGCCCGATGCTACGCCGATGAGCGCTACCATGAATATGAATATGACTATGTATTTTCCCGCCTCGGAACGTATCTCGCGCGGGATGCGGCGTTTCAGAGGGTCTCTCATGTTTCAGCCCTCCCTTACCATTCGAGCTCGTCTGCGGTCTGCTTGTGCTCGTTTTGCTTGTTCGACCTGATGACGCCGTCGCGGAGCTTGACTACCCTGTCTGCCATGTTCTTTATCGCGTCGTTGTGCGTCACCATTATGACTGTGCTGCCGTACTTCTGATTTACCGTTTCGATAAGCTTCAATATCTCCTTGGAGGTGTTGTAGTCAAGTGCGCCCGTGGGCTCGTCGCAGAGCAGTATATCGGGATTTTTTACTATGGCTCTGCCTATGGCGGTGCGCTGCTGCTGTCCGCCCGAGAGCTGGTTCGGGAGCTTGTGGCGGTGCTCGTAGAGACCGAGAGTTTTCAGGATATCGTCTACGTCAAGCGGGTTGTCGCCCAGATATGCGCCGACTTCGATGTTCTCCTTGATGTTGAGGTTCGGGATAAGATTGTACATCTGGAATATGTAGCCGAGGTGCTTGCGGCGGTAGCGCGTGAGGGCTCTCTCGTTCATGTCTTCCGTCTTTTCGCCGTTTATGGAGATGTGTCCGCTGTCGGCGCGGTCTATGCCGCCGATGATGTTCAGCAGCGTGGATTTGCCCGAGCCTGACGGTCCGAGAAGCACGCAGAACTCGCCTTTTTCAAGCTCGAAGGATATCCCTTTGAGTACATCGACGCGGCTCTCGCCCTCGCCGAAGGCTTTTTTGATGTCACAGATTTCGATAAACATGATGTCATCCCTTTCGTTAGACAAAGCTAACCTACAATCAATAAAATATAGGTCATCCACTGACCTTGGTCTCATTATATCACATTGTTTTATTTTTGTCAATACCTGTTTCATCAACGATTGTAGGGGCGGAGGCGTTGGGCATCGTCCCCCTACAGATTGTCACCGCGGGTGTGTTCGTGTATTCGCGGACGCCCAAAGGGCGCCCCTACGGTTGTTGCGGGCGGGGCGGGCGGATAATATCCGCCCCTACAAATCATCCGCCAAACATACAAAAAAAGAGGACTGAAAACCAGTCCTCTTTGCTTTTATAACCCTGCGGAGTAGCTGTACACCTTCACGCCGTCACAGTCGAGATCGGCTTCGCCTGTGACAGTGACACTGTTCCCGTCGTAGCCGAGCGGTACGGTGAGCGTTGAACGGCTGCCGAGGCTCTTATCATTCCTCGTCACGATATAGCCCTTGGCTCCCTGAAATATGACGTCGCGCTCTATGAGCACCGTGTCATTATCGAGAAGTACCGTCGTGTTGGTGTAATAGTCCTCGCTGAAAATGCCGATGATGTCCTTGTTATCGGTGTAGCTGCCGATATTGCGCTTGGTCAGGCTGTCGTCAGTGCTTATCCTGCCGCTGTCGGCAAGCCCGAACGTAAAGCCCGCAATTCTCAGAACATCCGCTTTTTTGCTGTCGGTGTAGGTGTCGTACACTGCCGAGCAGCCGCTCAGCAGCAGCGCCGCAAGCACTCCGACAGCTAAAACTATAGCTTTTTTCATATTTGATACAAGTGTGTTCCGCGGAGACAGCTTCCGTTTCAAGAAAACTTCGCCGCGAAACCGCCCGCGGGGGGACTCCCCGCCTTATTCTATATCGCCGTGGTGTGCCTGCAATGACTTGACTTCGAGGCACTTGTTCAGCTTCTTCGCCTTGATGCCCTCAACGCTCGCCTTAGCCGCCGCCATGGTGGTGATGTAGCTCACGCGGTGCTTGATAGCAGCCTTGCGGATATAGCTGTCGTCGTAGATGCTCGTCTTGCCTGCGGGGGTGTTGACGATGAGCTGTATCTCGCCGTTTGCTATCTCGTCGGCGATGTTGGGTCTGCCCTCGTATATCTTGTATATACGCTTGCAGGGGATGCCTGCTTCCTTTATCATCTCGTAGCTTCTGCCTGTTGCGAGAATGTTGAAGCCTATCTCGTGGAAGCCCTTCGCAATATCAATAAGCTCGGGCTTGTCGCGCTCGCATACCGAGAGAAGCACTGTGCCCTCCTCGGGAAGCGGGTTCTTTGTTGCCTCCTGAGCCTTGTAGTATGCCTCGCCGAATGACTTCGCGATACCGAGAACTTCGCCTGTGGAGCGCATCTCAGGTCCGAGGACGGGGTCGACCTCTGGGAACATATTGAACGGGAATACCGCTTCCTTGACGCCGTAGTGGTTTATCTTTCTGTCCTTGAGCTCGGGTACGGGAGAAGGTCTGCCCGTGAGCGATGATGTGATGATGTCCGTCGCTATCCTGACCATGTTGATGTCGCATACCTTCGATACGAGCGGGACTGTTCTCGATGCACGGGGATTTGCTTCAAGCACGTATACTGTGTCGCCCTCGATAGCGTACTGCATATTCATAAGGCCGCATACGTTCATCTCTACCGCTATCTTCTTCGTGTACTCCTTGATAGTTGCTACCTGCTTCTCCGTGAGGTTCTTCGACGGGAGTATGCACGCGGAGTCGCCCGAGTGTACGCCTGCGAGCTCGATGTGCTCCATAACAGCGGGTACGAAGCAGTGTGTGCCGTCGGAGATAGCGTCAGCCTCGCACTCTGTTGCGTGGTTGAGGAAGCGGTCGATGAGTATGGGTCTGTCGGGTGTCACGCCGACTGCCGCGTCCATATATACCTTCATCATTTCGTCGTCGTGGACTATCTCCATGCCGCGTCCGCCGAGAACGTAGGAAGGACGCACCATTACAGGGTAGCCGATACGGTTGGCTATCTCGATAGCCTCGTCCGCATTGACTGCCATTCCCGCCTCGGGCATGGGTATGCCGAGCTTGTCCATCATAGCGCGGAAGTGGTCTCTGTCCTCAGCGAGGTCGATAGTCTCGGGAGTTGTACCGAGGATATTTACGCCGTACTTTTTGAGGTCGCTTGCGAGGTTGAGGGGAGTCTGTCCGCCGAACTGTGCGATAACTCCCACGGGCTTTTCCTTCTCGTGGATAGAGAGGACGTCCTCGAGGGTGAGGGGCTCGAAATAGAGCTTGTCTGATGTATCGTAGTCTGTGGAAACTGTCTCGGGATTGCAGTTTACGATAATTGACTCGAAGCCGAGCTTCTTGAGTGCGAGAGCCGCATGAACACAGCAGTAGTCGAACTCGATGCCCTGTCCTATACGGTTGGGGCCGCCGCCGAGTATCATTATCTTGGGCTTGTCTGTATTTACGGGGCTCTTGTCCTCGTCGAGGTGGTAGGTCGAGTAGTAGTAAGCCGCGTTCTGTGTGCCGCTTACGTGTACGCCCTCCCATGCCTCCTTGATGCCGAAGCCGATTCGCGCCTCGCGTATCTCCTGCTCGGTAACTTCGAGGAGAGAGCTGAGGTAGCGGTCGCTGAAGCCGTCGAGCTTAGCCTGCTTCAGCACGTCCTTTGAGGGAACTGCGCCCTTGTTTGCGAGAAGTGCTTCCTCCTCGTCTACGAGTTCCTTCATCTGCTCGATGAAATATTTCTTTATCTTTGTGAGCTCGTGGAGCTCATCAACGGTCGCGCCCTTGCGGAGAGCCTCATACATAACGAACTGTCTCTCGCTGGTGGGGTAGCGGAGCTCCTTCATGAGCTCGTCTTTGGTCATTTCGTGGAAATTCTTGGCGAAGCCGAGGCCGTATCTGTCCTTTTCGAGCGAGCGGATAGCCTTCTGGAATGCCTCCTTGTAGGTCTTGCCTATGCTCATTACCTCGCCGACAGCTCTCATCTGTGTGCCGAGCTTGTCCTCTGCGCCCTTGAACTTCTCGAATGCCCAGCGTGCGAACTTGATAACGATGTAATCGCCGTCGGGGACGTATTTGTCGAGTGTGCCGTACTTGCCGCAGGGTATCTCGTCAAGAGTGAGTCCACAGGCGAGCATTGCCGATACCAGCGCTATCGGGAAGCCCGTTGCCTTTGAAGCGAGCGCCGAAGAACGCGATGTT
Organism: Ruminococcus sp. YRD2003; assembly: GCA_900109435.1. Taxonomy (GTDB): domain Bacteria; phylum Bacillota; class Clostridia; order Oscillospirales; family Ruminococcaceae; genus Ruminococcus; species Ruminococcus flavefaciens_G. The sequence goes on from FNZT01000004.1 coordinate 28,386, forward strand.
CTCGGGTTTATCTCGATAACGACGATGCGGCCTGTCTCGGGGTCGCGTGCAAACTGGCAGTTACAGCCGCCGATAACTTCGATAGATTCGATTATGCGGTAGGACATATCCTGAAGCTCCTTCTGGACGTCCTCGGGTATGGTCAGCATAGGTGCGGAGCAGAATGAATCGCCTGTGTGTACGCCTATGGGGTCTATATTCTCAATGAAGCAGACGGTTATCTTGTTGTTTTTAGCGTCGCGGACTACTTCGAGCTCGAGCTCCTCCCAGCCGAAGATGCACTCTTCGACAAGCACCTGTCCTACGAGGGATGCCTGCAAGCCTCTTGCGCATACGACTTTCAGCTCGTCAACGTTGTATACCATGCCGCCGCCTGCGCCGCCCATTGTGTAGGCGGGACGGATAACTACAGGATATTTCAGCTTCTCGGCTATCTTTACAGCCTCATCTACCGAATACGCTACCTCGCTCTTGGGCATTCCGATGCCGAGCTCGCTCATGGCATTCTTGAACTCGATACGGTCTTCGCCGCGCTCGATAGCGTCTACCTGAACGCCTATTACCTGTACGCCGTACTTCTTCAGCACGCCTGCCTTGTCAAGCTCGGAGCAGAGGTTGAGTCCCGACTGTCCGCCGAGGTTCGGGAGCAGTGCGTCGGGGCGCTCCTTCTCGATTATCTGTGTAAGTCTCGCGAGATTCAGAGGCTCGATGTAGGTGATGTCCGCTACATCGGGGTCTGTCATTATCGTTGCGGGGTTAGAGTTTACAAGAACTATCTCGTAACCCAGATTCCTCAGCGCCTTGCACGCCTGAGTGCCTGAGTAGTCGAACTCGCACGCCTGTCCGATGATGATAGGTCCCGAGCCGATGATCATGATCTTGTTTATATCCTGTTTTTTGGGCATATCGTTCTCCTCACCCGTGCATAGAGTATGCACGACATAGATTTACCATTCGTTATGGTATACATTCTTACCTTATATAATAACATATATCCCGACAAAATGCAAGGAAAAATACACGGAAGTTTTCTGCGGATTTTGTTGAAATTATATATGGGCTCAGGGACGGAATGTTCAGAGCGGCGCGTCGGAGGGTGTCCCACTTATGTACCGCTCGTAAAAATTTCTTGACAGACGCTAAATAATGTGCTATAATGTTCTTCGGACACGGGCTTGTAGCTCAGCTGGGAGAGCGCTGCGTTCGCAACGCAGAGGCCGAGGGTTCGATCCCCTTCAAGTCCACCACGAGCTGTGTCAGCTCGACCCCGATTTCGCGCCTCACTTGATGTGGGGCGCAAATTGTTTCCCGCGATCCATACTTGTTCATATAGACTAAATTTAAAAAGCCCCCGCAGGCAGATTCGCAGTTCAGTTTTACTGAGCCGCATTTTTTTGTAGGGGCGCCCTTCGGGCGTCCGCACTTTACCGAAATGCCCGCAATAAACGATATATCTGTAGGGAACGCCGCCTCGGCGTTCCGCATAAAAACGGCTTTGTTATTATGCGCGGAATAATTCCGCGGGCATACCAATTACGGACTTCCACAAAGGGACGCCCTCTCTTACAGGGCGTCCCCAGCAACAGAGTTGCATATAGCTGCGAAAGCCAAATCAAAGATTTGGTACGCAGCTTATCTCGAAAAACAGTCCACTGGACTGTTTTTAGATTCACCTCTTGCGGAGCGCCTTCGTTTTATTTCGCCGCTCTTTATAAACTGTGAGCGGCGACCAGAGGCGCCGCCTCTGGACTCTGCAAGCCTTTGAAAAGGCTTGAGCGAAACTTTCGGTTTCGCGCGGCAGTTTATTCAATGAGGCAGTTTTCTCCGCGCGGCAAGCTGGGCTCTTTTTTCTTGCTATTTTTTCCATTTAGTGTTATAATGTACATTGTGAAATCATTTTTCGGAGTGTAAGCAATGAATAAATATAAAAAGCTCGCGATGAATACGGGTATCTTCGCTATCGGCAGCTTCGGCTCGAAGATACTCGTCATTCTCCTGACCCGCCTCTATTCCCGTCATCTCGACCCTGCAAGCAACGATATCAAAGAGCTCCTCGAGCCTACTGCGCTGTTTTTGCAGCCTATATTCACTTTCGCGCTTCAGGAGTACCTCATACGCTTCGGTCTCGATAAAGAATACGACAAGCGGCAGGTCTTCACTACCTCGGGCGCGATAACCCTTGCGGGTATGCTGTTAATGGCTCTCGTCGTCCCGCTTCTCAGCCTTATCCCCGCACTCCACTACATTCAAGGGTACACTCTGCTGCTCGTGGTGTATGTCACGACCTCCTCGCTGCGAATGCTGTGTCAGCAGTTCGTGCGCTCGCGGGATATGGTCAAGCTCTTCTCGCTCGACGGCATCCTCGCCACGCTGACGCTCTTCCTCTTCAACCTGCTGTTCATTGCGGGCTTCAAGTGGGGAGTCGCGGGATTTATGCTCGCGGTCATTCTCTCCGACCTGCTCTCCGCGATATTCCTGTTCGTCGTTGCTGACCTCGGCAAATTCGCGCACCCGCGGTACTTCAACACGGAGCTCGGCGCGAAAATGATGCGCTATGCCGCTCCGCTCATTCCCACTATCGTTATGTGGACGATAACGAGCGTCTCCGACCGACTCTTCATCGAGAATATGCACAGCGACCGCGCTCAGCTCGGAGAGGGCTCTGTTACGCTGTACGGCTATGCTAACCGTATCCCGAACCTCATCTCTATGGTCTCGACCATTTTCTTTCAGGCGTGGAATATGTCCGCGATAACCGAGAACGATTCCGCCGACAGAAGCGAATTCTACGAAAAGGTCTATAACGCCTATGAGGCTATCCTCTTCATCTCGTCTGCGGCGCTCCTGCTCATAATCAAGCCGCTGACAGGCTTCCTCGTGGTATCGTCGAATTATAAGATATATGCGGACGTCTACCTCTATACGCCGATCCTCGTTTCTGCCGTGCTCTTTATGTCGCTGAATCAGTTCCTCGGCAGTATCTACTCCGCTACCAAGCACACCAAGAACAGCTTCTGGACGGCACTTGTCGCCTGCTCGGTCAATATCGTGCTCAACATCGCTCTTATCCCAGAATGGGGCATTCAGGGCGCTTCTATCGCGACTTTCCTCAGCTATTACGTCTGCTTCTGGGTGAGGATCATCGACGCGAGATATTACGTGCCGTTCAAGTTCAATGCGGCTCGCTCGCTCATTAATACGGCACTGCTCTTTATTATGGCGTGGGATATCATCGCCGCGCCCAAGCTGTGGGTGCTCATCCTTGCGGGGCTGTGCGCTGCTGTCGTCGGGCTCAACTATAAGGCGCTGCTGCTCACGGCTAATAAGCTCCTTAGAAGAAAACAGTGAAACAAACATTTTGCCCCGCAGGGGACTGCCGAAGTGAGAACAATGCGGTTTTTCTCACCGTCGGGGGTACCCTGCGGGGCTGATTGTTTATATGTATGCTTCTGTTTTGGTTCAGCTTTCGTTCGCTTCCACTTCTTCAAGCTTTGCAAAGTATCTCTCGGAATAGGTGCGGAACTCGTTGCGGAAGGTCTCGTCGTTCTCCTTTACGTCGTGGAGATATGCGTGGAGATTGGTCTTTTCGTCGGTCTCGATGAGACAGCCCGCAATATTTGAACAGTGGTCGGATATACGTTCAAGATTGGTCAGGATATCCTGGAAGATGTAGCCGAGCTCTACCGTACACTCGTCGTTCTGGAGCCTGCGGATATGACGGTTTTTCAGCTCGGTGCTGAGGTTGTCCACCACCTCTTCGAGCGGCTCTACCTTATGTGCCGCACCGAGGTCGTTGGTGATGTATGAGCTGAACGCTGTCGAGATATTCTCGGAGATAGCCTCGGTTATGACTTTCAGCTCGTTGATGCATTCATCCGAGAATTTGATGCCCTTTTCCTTGCACTCCTGCACGGATTCTATGAGGTTGACCGCGTGGTCGGAGATACGCTCGAAGTTGCCGACACAGTGCATCATTTTCGCAACGCGGCGGCTGTCCTTGCCTGTGATACTGCTCTTGGAAAGCCGTACAAGGTAGCTGTTTATCTTGTCTTCGTAGTGGTCTATGAGGTCTTCGGCGTCTATGACTGAGCGGACCTTTTCCGCGTTATACGGCGAAACAAGCAGCTCAAGCGCGTCGTTTATCGCCTCGCTCGTGATGTTCGCCATTTCTATGGTGGTGCTGCGGCAGGTCTCTACTGCGACTGCGGGCGTCTTGAGGAAGCGCTCGTCGAGTCCTCTCAGGCGATTATCCTCCGTTTCGGATTCTCCGCCTTCCTTGTCGCGGACTATGATGCGCGAAAGCTTGACAAGCATGGGGGTGAAGGGAAGAAGGATAATCGTTGTGGCGATATTGAATATCGAGTGCATCACCGCGATGCCCACATATCCGACAGGCTCATCGAAAATGCCGAGCTGTACGACGTGCTGAAGGATAAGCGCTACGGGAAGCAGTATCAGTGTGCCGAGCACCTTTATGAGAATGTGGATGCACGCTACTCTCTTTGCATTCTTGTTTACGCCGATGCTCGAAATGAGCGCTGTCACGCAGGTGCCTATGTTAAGTCCCATGATTATCGGCAGTGCCATACCGTAGGTCAGGGCGCCTGTCTGTGAGAATGCCTGCAATATTCCGACGGATGCGGCGGAGCTCTGGATAACTCCCGTGAATCCTGCGCCTACGAGCACGCCGAGGATAGGATTGTGGAAGGCTGTTAGTATCTGCTGGAATTTCGGTGAATTGGCAAGCGGTGATACCGAATCGGACATCAGCGACATTCCTGTCATTATGATGGCAAAGCCGACAAGGATACGTCCCACGTCCTTGTGTTTGTTCTTCTTTGCACCCATTATCAGCATTACACCGATGATAGCGACTATCGGTGCAAATGATGTCGGCTTGAGCATCTTTATGAACGGGTTCGTTCCGTCCACTCCTGCAAGACTGAGTATCCACGCTGTTAGTGTGGTACCGATATCCGAGCCGAAACATACGCCGACTGTCTGCTCCAGCGACATCAGCCCAGAGTTTACGAAGCCGACAAGCATTACCGTCATCGCTGACGATGACTGTATCGCTATCGTGACTACCATTCCCAGTATGATAGCCATGAATCTGTTGGATGTCATTTTCTTGAGCGCTACTTCGAGCTTTCCGCCCGTCAGCTTTTCAAGCCCCGTCGACATTACGTTCATTCCGTAGAGGAAGAAGGCGAGCCCTCCGAGCATTGTGAAGATGTTAAATATTGAAAATTCCGTTCCGTTCATACAAAATTACCTCATTTTGCGTTTTTTTCAATTCCTTTATTTTTTCTCTACTTTATATTATACCGAAACGGAACGGACAGTCAATAGAAAACAGATTTATTTTACATGGATTTAACATTCATTTTTTATATGTCTCTATGTCCGCTGCCAAGTACACCCCTTCCACCCCCGACATAAGGACTGTATTCATACAGAAGCAATACGGATATTAATTGAGGGAAACCCTTTTGAAAAAGGGTTCCGCTAACAGCGGCGGTCCCCTCTGTCGCTTCGCGACATCTCCCCGCACTGCGGGGAGTCACCCTCAAACTCCATTCCTAAAACTTTCAATTTAAATTTTGCCCCTATGGGGTACTCTCCTGATATGAAAAGAGTTAGTCTTTCTTTTCAATGAGAGTACCCCATAGGGGCAAAATTTGGACTAAAAGTCTTTGGAAAGGGGCTCGAGGGAGAACCCTTTTTCAAAAGGGTTTCCCTCAATTAATATCCGTATTGCTTCTGTATGAATACAGTCCTTATGTCGGGGGCGTTACAGTGTGTTGTTCTTTTTCTTTTCGGGCTTTCCGAGAGTTGGAGCCGTATCGGGTTCGCTGCTCTTCCTGATATCGGCTTTCTGCCGCAGGCGCTCAGCTTCGAGGCGGCGTGCAGCTTTTACCATATTCTCTGTCAGCTCCGTCGGGGCTTTCGGACGCTGTCCCGAAAGTGCTGACAGTGCGCGATTTAACTCGTTCTCGTTCATGCTCTGCTTCCTTGAAATATCTGTCGCTCGGGGATAAGACTATTACCGATCACTTCTTTTTAAAGGTCTTTTCATTGCCCTTTTTGTTCCCCGTTGTCTTACTCGTTGTTTTGTCCGTTGTCTTGCTCTTGGTCTTATCCTTGCTCTTATCCTTTGTCTTATCTTTGGTCTTTTTCTTGCTTACAGATGCTTTGGCATTCTCTATTTCTTCTTTAACGCTAATCAGGCTCTTTGCTTTATCGGGAGAGGTGACGTATTTCCTTGTCAGATCGGACGGATTGGCAACAAATTCGACGAGCTGGTCCTCGTTGAGCTTTGAGACCATATTGATGAACACCTTGTCGTGTATCATCATCTCGATCTGCTTGTTATAGAATATCGTCTTTGGGTCCATTGCAGCTTCCGGGAGATAATTTGTTAATGCACCGATGCCGAACCCTGATGACTCCTCGCGGTACTTCATATTGGTCATGACCTCGTTGACCATTATCTTTGCAATACACGCTTTCTTCTTGGTCATATCCATTGTCTTGCCCGATATGACCGCCCTACGGATAGTGCTGCGTGCTTTGTTTGCCTCCGTGTATGCATCCAATAAATAATCGCGTTCGATCAAATCGCCTGTATTATGTACCTCCGTTCGGGGATAATTATGGCTCATAATTTCGTCTCTCGATCTGTTGAGCCTGTCGTACTCCTTCGTTCTTGTGCTTATCAGCTTGTCAATGTCGCTGCTCAGCTCTACAGCGTCCTTCACGGCGTTGATACGCTTTGCAGTCTTTTTCGATAAGTTTTCGGGCATATCGCCGCTATTGGTGAGGAGACCCTGTCCTCTCTTGCGCTCGAAGTACAGCTCTGATTTTTCCTTGAGCTGCTTGTTGAGTTCGGTTACTTTCTCGAGAGCCTCCTTCTTTTCCTTGAGTGTGGCGTTCGGGTCTGTGTCAAGCGCTGTGTATGCCTGCATTGCGGCGCTCAGCTTATCCATGGCGGAAAGTGCATCGCTGTACTTGCCGCTTCCGAACCACACGCCCTTGCACGCCAGACGAGCTGCGGCTGCGATGCCGACTGCTTTATCCGCAAGCGCGGCATCATCTGACTTTCGATTTATTAATTCGGATACGTTCTTTGCTCCGATGACCTTCTTCTCGATGATATTGTTCTCGATGACGTTGTTCTCGACCGCCTTGGGAGGCATGATATCTATCGGCTCGGTCTTATTCTCGGCCGTGGGTGAGGTCTGAGGCTCTGACTTCTTGTATATCGACTGGCGCGCCTTGCCGCTTTGTCTGTTATTGATGAAGGTGTCGTCGTCAAGTCTGTTGGAGATGCGCTCCTCCTCTATTTTCAGTGACTCGCGTCCGATATCAAGGTTTTCGTTGTTGAGGATAAAGTCCTCAAAATCAGGGTGGTCGGAGGGCTTGATAGAATTGCTCCTCGGCTTCGCTTGGGTCTGCTCCAGCTCGCTGCGCAGGCTGTCGAGGTCGGGCGCTTCTTCTTTATTGAGGGTCGCAGTGTCCTGTTTGAGTGAGACTATTTCGTCGTAAACTGTCTCGTTTTTGACTGTCTCATCCTTGGGAGCTTCGGGCATAATGTCGACGGGAGCTGCCTCGGTATGCTTCTTCTGCTTTACGGCCTTCTTCTCTGCCTCTGCTTGCAGCTCGCCGATATTGAGCGGCTCAAGCTCGTCCTCTGCCTTCTTCTCCTCTCTGAGAGCTTCGGGGAGCCCGTCATCGGGTGCGGGAGCGTTCACTGCCTTTTCCTTCTCCTCGCCGATGTTGAGGTTGGCGGCGTTCTTTTCGATCTCTGCGTTGATGTTTAAGGGCTCAAGTTCGGTTTCTGCCTTCTTCTCTTTCTTGTAGTCTTCGTAGAACTTCGCATTGTCATTAATAGCTTCGAGGAGCTTTTTTTCGGACATACTGCTCAGCATATCCCCGAACGTGGAGTCGTTGCTGAGCTCGGTGTAGTTGAGAGTGTGAACGTCTTTGTCGAACATAGCGTCTCCGCCGCTTACTTCCTTTTGTATATTTAGGGCTGTCAGGTCGAGGAGTATAGCACGCAGCGTCTGAGGAGAATCGACACCAGGCTCGACTCTCGACTTATCCAGCGCGATCGCCTCATCTATGGTCTCGGTCGAGGGATAGTCGTAGGGGTGTGCGATCATGTCGTTTTTCTTGACCTGAGCTCTGTGCTCGTTGATGAGCTTGGTGTTTTCGAGGAATCGCTCACGCTCCTGCGACTTGCGGATAGACTTCGCCTTCTCATCGACGTACTTCTCCTCTTCCGCCTTTATCATGGACTCGGGTACGCCCTCGGTATAGAGCTCCTTCTCGCGTTCATAGCGCTCCTCAGCCATTCTGAGCTTGAGGTCATTGACTTCTTCCTTCTTCTTCAGGTATCTCTTGGTGCTATCGCCGAGCTCGGCAAGCTTAATCGTGCATTCCGCCTCTTTTTTCTCTATTTTTTTGGCGTCGGCTCCTATCAGGTCGATATCCGCAGCGGAGCGCTTCTGTACGCTGTATGTGTGGAAACTGTTTCCTCCGAGGTCGGCTTCCCACTCGTTGGCTAACTTCAACTGCAAGAAGAATTCATCGCTCTGTTTATTTGCGGCTTCGGGGGACGCGTTCTTCACTTTGGGCATGACCGAGCCCGAGAAGCACGTGCTCTTTACATAATCGGTGTTCATTATCATTATCGCATTTGAGCCCGTTAGGCAGTTTTCGGTGATGATCTCGAACGTCTTATCCGAAGCTTTCATCTTGTTCCTTATCTTTTCGTCGGCGAGCTCCTGCTCGTCACTGTTCATATTTCTGTATGTATCGCTGCACTGAGCCAAAAGGAGCATATAATCCTTGAACAGCTTCTTGGTGTCCTTGTTCGGCACTATTGTTTCCATTGAACAAATCTGCGCTTCAAGTTCGTTGAGCTCGCGGGTCTTCTTAGCGTGCTGAGCTGCGACTCTTTCCTTTTCGCGCTTGAAATCATCCAGCTTCTTTATCTCCTCGTCTGCCTTACTCTTGTTAGAATCGGGTGAATCGAAGCTTTCAAGTTCACGCTCGGCTTTTTCTATGAGCTCGTCCTCGTGGGTGATCTTGTCGATGTGGTAGCTGATAAGAGAGCGGCGCTTCTCCTGCCTGAGCTCGCTCGCGGAGGGCTCTTCCTGCTTCGGAGCAGGCTCCTCCTTTTCGGGCTCGGGTTTTTTATTTTCTGCTTCTTCCTTCTTGTGCTTTTCGATCTCGGCACGGTCTTTTTGGCGATTGAATTCCTCGAGCAGCTCGGCTTGCTTGCGTGCGTCCTCCTTTTCGCGCTCGAGGCGGGCTTTTTCCTTTTCCTGACGCAGCTTCTCCTCTTCGGCGAGACGTATTTTGCGCTCCTCCTCGGCTCGCTTTTCGTCTTCCTTGTTTCTGCGCTCACGTGCCTTGATCTCCGCCTGTCTCTGGGCTTTCGCCTCGTTCCACTGCTTGTGGAACTCCGAAGTATCGCCCTTTTCTAACGCTTTATCATACTCTATGTTGACATTTTTCTTTGTCCTGCTCTTTATATATATACCTGTGAGCTGGGCTTCGGTATAGCCGCTTATGTAGCCTGTGGAATCGTACATCAGGCGCTTTCCGTAAATGCTGTCGGAATAATATTCGCTGTTGAGCTCGTTAAGGCACTGCTCGCCTGTGAACTTCGTCAACAGCCTTGAGAGCGAGCGCCTCGCAGTTCCCGTACATTTCAGATCTCTGTGCAGTCTTTCCTGCTTTTCTTCCTGTAGTTTCGGATTCTCCTTGAGTGCTTTCAGGCAGAGATATTCCGCCATACAGTCAAGGCGCTGCTCATAGCTGAGCTTGCCGAAGTCTGGGCTTCGCATGGTATTGGCAAGTTCCTCCATGCCATTTTCACCGAGTTATTTTAATTCTTCTAAACTGCGCATAACCGCATACCTCCATACTTTAGGCAACACCGCACAAAGCCTTCAGGCGGTATTGCCTTTATTTGCAAGTTCTGCCCCTGAAACGGGCTCTCATATAATAATACCCCCTGAAAAAGGGAGAGGGTGCATTTATTTTTCACCGAACACACTGTACTCATACGAAAGCATTACGGAGTATTTATTGAGGGAAACCCTTTTGAAAAAGGGTTCTCCCTCAAACTCCCTTCCTAAAACTTTCAATTTAAATTTTGCCCCTATGGGGTACTCTC
>FNZT01000004.1:38584-283539 GCA_900109435.1 Ruminococcus sp. YRD2003
CCATAGGGGCAAAATTTGGACTAAAAGTCTTTGGAAAGGGGCTCGGGGGTGACTCCCCGCAGTGCGGGGAGATGTCGCGAAGCGACAGAGGGGACCGCCGCTGTTGGCGGAACCTTTCTTCAGAAAGGTTTCCCCCGATATATGTCCCGTAATGCTTCCGTATGAGTACAGCTTTTACAGGGTTATTGCCGCTTCGAGGGCTATCTCCATCATGTCGCGGAAGGTGGTCTGACGCTCTTCGGGCGAGGTCGCGAGACCGCGGAGAGGGCAGTCCGACACGGTAGTGATGCACAGCGCGTTCCTGCCTGTGCGGGAGGCGTTCATGTACAGTGCCGCAGACTCCATCTCAACCGCAAGCACGCCCATCTTCTGCCATATCGCAAGGCTGTTGGCGTCGTCGTAGAACTTGTCGCTCGAGAGTATGTTTCCTACGTGGAAACGGCTTCCCTTAGCCTCTGCTGCCTTTACAGCCGCAGAGAGGAGCTTCCATGATGCTGTCGGAGCATATGTGCCCGGGAGCCCGAACTGCGCTCCGTAATTGGAATCGGTGCTCGCGCTCGCGGCGATGACTACGTCGCGGAGCTCAACGTGCTCGTCGATAGCGCCCGACGTTCCGACGCGGATTATGTTCTCTACGTCGTATTCGTTGAAGAGCTCCCATGTGTAGATGCCTATGGACGGCATTCCCATGCCGCTGCCCTGTACGGACAGGCGGACGCCCTTGTAAGTGCCCGTGTATCCGAGCATTCCGCGCACCTCGTTGTAGCAGACGGGGTCTGTGAGGTAGTTCTCGGCGATGTACTTAGCTCTCAGCGGGTCGCCCGGCATGAGGACGGTTTTTGCGATGTCGCCTTTATTGGCGCTGTTGTGGGGGGTTGACATAGTGATTCCTCCTTGTATGATTTGATACTTTTTTGCAGGTCAGTCGGGAAGGGTGAACACCCCTGCACGCCATGTGCCGTCGGGGTCGATGACTGCCGAGAAAGTCCTGTTCTCGGTATAGGGACCGTCTCCCCATGCGGAGGCGTCGTAGTAGTCGCAGACGGTGAAAAACAGCTCGTCATCGGTCTTGCCGTCGTAGCTCACAACCTCAGACTTCACGTACTCGATATTCGTGCCGCGCTCTCCCGACAGGCAGTACACTCTGCCGTTGCTGTCCATGTATGTCTCGTCGATGTGGTCGGGGTATTTGTCGCTGAAAACCTTATGATAGTCTGCCTTGACGTCAGCCACGGAATTGATGCCATCCTGCGTCACAAGGTAGAACTGCCAGCCGTAGCTTCCCTCGACATACTGTGATGTATCGCAGGTATAGGGGCAGCCTATCGTGAATTTCAGATTTGTCTCATGTGCCGAATCATAGAGAAGCTGAGCTGCCGCAATGAGTGTGGCTTCGGACTGGTCGCCTGCGGGGGCATCGAATACGACAGCTCCGCTGCCGTTGTTGTGGAACACGGAGAGGTCTGCTCCTTCGGGGGCGGATGCAGGCTGTACGTCGGTGCTTACGGCGGGGGCTTCCGTGACGGCTGCTGCGGTCGTTTCCGTCTCTGCCTCGGTCACTGCTTCCTCCGTCGATGCCGCTTCCGTGGGAGCAGCCGTGGTCGCCTGACCCGCGCTCTCGGATGTCACCTTGTCTCCGCATGAAGCGAGCCCGCAGAGCATGGCTGCTGCAATTACAGTGAGAATGTGTTTTTTCATATTTATCGTCCTTTCCTGTGAATTTCTGTGTTAATCGGGCTGTATGAATACTCCAGCGCGCCATACGCCGTCAGCATCATTGACCATCGTGAAATCATGGTCATAGTCGGCGGTACTGCCGCCCCACTGTGTGCCGTCGTAGTGATTGCAGATGGTAAACTTCATCTCGTCGCCGTCAGTGCCGTCATAGCTGACTATCTCAGAACCCACGTATTCGATATCGCTGCCGCGTCCGCCTGAGGTACAATATACCCTGCCGTCCTCTTCCGTGAAGCAGATGTCTATTATTATGTTATAGTCGTATTTGGGGCTGAAGACCTTCCGATAGTCGGCGATGATATCGTCTATGGAGTTCACACCCTCGTCCTTGATGAGGAAGTATTCCTGCTCGCGTCCGTCAATAGGGTCGGTTTTCTTTATTGATTCGCCGTTAGTGTCGATATCGTAGGGGAAGCTGCCCATAGCAAACGGCGTGTTGAACTTGTAGGCGGACTGGAACAGCGCCTGCGCTGCCGCCATAAGCGTCGCATCGGACTGCTCCTCGACAGGCTTATCGAATACAACAGCACCGTCCTCATTATAGTGGAAAGCGGAGAGGTCTGCACCCTCGGGAGTGTAATCGAGTTCTATCGGCGCTCCGACGGAAGCTGCGGCTGTCGCAGTTGTTGTAGCAGCTGCTGTGGTCGTTGCCGCTGCGGTGGTGGTCGCCGCGGTCGTAGTCGCCGAGGTAGTCGAAGCACTTGTGGTCGGTGCTATGCTGTCGGAATCCGATGTCTTGTTCCCGCAGGAGCAGAGCCCGCAGAGCATGGCTGCTGCGATAACCGTTGAAATGTACTTTTTCATATTGTTCGTCCTTTCCTATTCTTCTTCGTCAAGATTGAAATCTATCGTGCCGTCGCTGACATTGACAGCGGCACATATCACCTGCACCGTGTCGCCGAGCCGATATGAAACCCCGCTGAATTTCTCGGTCAGCGCGACGGGCTCTGTGTAGTCGTATTCGCCCTCGGGGAGGGTGCGTATGTGGACAAGTCCTTCGACCGTATTCGGCAGCTCGGCATAAAAGCCGTACTCCGTAACGCCCGATATCTTCGCGGTGAAGCTTTCGCCGAGGTGCTGTTTCATATACTCTGCCTTGTAGCAGTCCTCGCACTCGCGCTCTATCGCTACCGCGCGGAGCTCCGCATTCGTCGACGTCTCAGCCGCCTTGACCGCAAAGCCGCTGTAGCGCTTGTTGAGCCATTCCTTGTCGTAGCCTGCGAGTATGTCCGTGATTATGCGGTGTATCGCGAGGTCGGGGTAGCGGCGTATCGGCGAGGTGAAGTGGGCGTAGTCCTCAAGCACGAGCCCGAAGTGTCCGAGCGGCTCTTCGGAATACTTCGCCTTCGCCATCGAGCGCAGAACCATCATATTCACCGCTTCAAACTTATCGGAGCCGCGCACGTTGTCGAGTATCGCGGCGGCGTGCGCGGGCTTGAACTCCTGAAAATGCGGGTACTCTATCCCCGCCTTGGTCAGCGCCTCGCAGAGCGCAGCCGTCTTTTCCTCGGGCGGAGTCTCGTGTATACGGTACACGAACGGAACTTGCTTCTCCCTTGCGAGCTTCGCCGCGCTCTCGTTCGCGGTGAGCATGAACTCCTCGATGATGCGCTCGGACTTGCCCCGCTCGCGCGGCTGTACGTCGCGGCATATGCCGTCCTCGCCGATGATGAGCTTGCTCTCGGTCGTTTCAAGCTCGGGGGCGTGACGACGCTGCTTCTTCGCGATGAGGACGTCGGCAAGCTCGTTCATCAGCGGGAGCTCGTCCGCTACCGAGCTGTATTTCTCGGTGATGCTGCTGTCGGCAGTTCCCGAAAGTATGGCGTTTATTTCCGAATATACGCCCTTTACGCGCGAGCGGATAACGCTCTTGCAGAAGCGGTATCCGAGGATATTCCCCTCGCTGTCGAGCTCCGTGAATGCCGTCAGAGTGAGCCTGTCCTCGTCGGGATTGAGCGAGCAGATGCCGTTCGAGAGCTCCTTCGGGAGCATCGGTATCACCTGGTCGGCGTAGTAGATGCTCGTTCCGCGGCGCATAGCCTCCTTGTCGAGCTCGCTGTTAGCCTTGACATAGTGTGAAACGTCCGCGATGTGGACTCCGAGCAGGTAGCCCTTGTCTGTCCGCGAGACGGATACTGCGTCGTCGAGGTCCTTCGACTCTGCGCTGTCTATGGTGAATATCGGCAGTCCGCGCAGGTCTTCGCGGTTGTTCAGGCTGAACTCCTGCACGCCGCCCTCCGATATCTTCTTTGCCTCCCTGAGCGCCTCCGCGGGAAATTCGCCCGGTGCGCCGTGGATATTGAGTATCGCCTGCGCACACGACGCCGCGAGCTCGCTGCTGCCGAATACCGAGGTTATCTTTACCTTGTGCTCGGCGTGGCGTCTGCCGCGGAATACTATCTCCGCGAGCACCTTGTCGCCCTCAGCGAACGGCACCGAGCCGTCCCTGACTATTATCATGTGGTTGCGCTGTGCGATATCGGGCACGAGATAGAGCTCGCCGTCGGCTTTCTCTATCCTGCCCGTGAGTGCCGAGCTGCCGAAGCTGAGTATATCCTCGACTTCGCCCTCGGGCTCGCCCGTGCGCGAGGCTATATCCGCTATGAGCACCCTGTCGCCCGGCATCGCGCCGAGCATACACTTGCCCGGGATGAAGTATTCTGTGCCGTCGTCTGTCACAGCAAAGCCGAATGTGCGGCTCAGGCGCGTCACCTCGCCGACTTTCAGCCCGAGGTCGGAACAGAGCGCCGCCTTGACGCCCTTGCGGACCGTTATCACGCCCTCGTCGCGGAGCTCCGCGAACGCTGTGACGAAGTTTTCCCTGTTGTTTTTCTTGGTGCGGCACTTCGTTTCGAGCTGTGCTACGGGCATCGTGCTCTTGCTGTTCTGCCTCAGAAACGTGACTATCTTGTGCTTGTAGCTCTCGACGCTCACCGCCGCGCCCTTCTTTTCAGGCGCTTTTTTCTTTGCTTTTCCTGCCATATTTTCCCTTTTCTTTCCTAAAGTAAAAGCCCCGTGACTTCTGTCACAGGGCGGAACGATCATTTTACGAAGATCGGCACGATGTTGAGTGCAAGTGTGATGATGAATATCAGTATACCGAGCACCCTCGTTATCTTTGCAAGTATCGCTTCACGCGATCTGCCTTCGTTCTTTGTGTAGAACGAATCCGTGCTTGCGCCTGTGAGGGCGGCTGTCATGCTGTCCTGCGACTTCTGCTCCTGCGCAAGACAGATGATTATTGTTATTACTGCGATTAAAAGGAGCACTGCTCCTCCGACGATCTCCCATACTTCCATTTTGTATACCTCCGTATCTCTCTTGTTATGAAACGGCTCCTGCCGAATATTTCAATTAGCTTTACTATTATATCACAACTCGTCTCCCATTTCAAGAGCCGTATTCCGAAAAAGCGTGAGAAAAATCACCGCCGAATTTGGTGATTTTTCACAACAGGCATAATCCCGCCTCGCGCTGAATATCCTTTCAGTATCAAACAAGGGAGGCTCATCATGCAGGACAAGACTATCAAAAAAGACCACAATATCATCATCGAGAACCGCAAAAGCATGAGCGTTTCGGGCATCACCGACGTCGACAGCTTCGACGAGAAGGCTATCTGCCTCTATACGCAGCTCGGCGAGCTCACCGTGCAGGGGCGCGAGCTGCACATCGACGCCATGAGCGTCGAGACTGGCGATATGACCATTACAGGCGACATATGGGCTGTCATCTACGGCGACCGCGACCGAAAAGGTCCGCTCTCCGCTCTCGGGAGGCTCTTCCGATGAACGTGCCCGAGACCTTCTTCTCCGTCCGCGAGGAGCTCGCTCTGTTCGGGCTCTCGTGCCTCGCGGGGGCGGCGATAGGGCTGTGCTATGACGCGCTGAGAGCGCTCCGCCTGATGATACGGCACGGGATCTGGCTGACCGCTTTCGAGGATATCGGCTTCCTTGCGGCATATGCGGTCTTCCTTTCGGCTTTCGCTGCCGCGGAGGCGCGCGGGGAGCTCCGCTTCTACTATGTCGTCGGCAACGCTCTCGGCTTCACGCTCTACTATTTCACCCTCGGCAGCATCGTCATACGCTTCTTCCGCAAGATCTTCGGCGCTCTCTCTGCCGTTTTCAGCTTCGCGGCAGCTCCGATAAGGCGCCTCTATGTACTTTTACGTAAAAAAGCAAGGCTTAAATTTGTGGGAAGTTCCAAAATTTTGCCAAAATTTAATAAAATGTTAAAATTACTATTGCCAAATCACCTGACATTGCGTTATAATGATATGGAAAATAAAAAGAGAAAGAACGTGAATAACGTTGCCAAAAAAAATTAGAACAAAAATCAAAAAGAAAGGCTTGTTCAACCGCGGACTGTTCAACCTCGCAGCAGCTGTCATTATCACAGTCTGTGCCGCGCTTATAATTACTACCGAAAGAGACTGCAGCGAAAAGGAAAAAGAACTTGCTCGTATACAGGCTAAGATAGACGCTTATAAGATCGAGAACGAGGATATGCGAAGAACTCTCGAAAGTGACGACCTCTCCGCATATATGGAAAAAATAGCGCTCGAGGAGAGAGGCTATGCCTATCCGAATGAACGCCGTTTCTACGACACATCAAGAGACTGACACGGATCCGTATTATTTGAGCAAGGAGTTTTGAAGCAGTATGCAGCTTGAGATCGGTAAGATATACACAGGCAAGGTCAAGGGTATCACCCAGTACGGCGCTTTCGTCGATATCGACGGCGGCGGCAACGGTATGGTGCATATTTCCGAGATAGCCAACACTTTCGTGAACGAGATCCGCGACCACCTCACCGAGGGACAGGAAGTCCGCGTGAAGGTCATCGGCATCAATGAGGCGGGCAAGGTGAGCCTCTCCATTAAAAAGGCAGCCGCGGAGGAAGTGCCGCAGGATAAGCCCGCACGTCCCGCGCCGCCCAGAGAGCGCAGAAGCAAGCCCAATATCTGGGAGCCTAAGAGGGTCGTGCCGCAGTCGGAGATGTCATTCGAGGACATGATGTCACATTTCAAGCAGTCCAGCGAGGAGCGTATCAGTGACCTCAAACGCTGCACCGACAGAAAAAACGGTACAAGAAGAAAATAACGTACATATGCCGCCCTTTGGGCGGCTTTTTTGTGCGGTCCTGCCACGAAGTTAAGGGCTGAGACAGGCTTTCGGTCCGCGCCGCAGACATCATTTGGGTATTGACATTTCGGCGGAAAAGTGTTATCATTTTAACGTACGTTTATTTCACCTTACCAAAGAAGGGATAACTATGGATAACAAGGAAAAAGATACGGAAAATATTACCGAAAAGTCCGAAAAATCGGACAAACCAAAAAATCAATCAGGCGGCGGCAAAAAGTCCGCTAAGTCGGGAAATGCCAAGGGCGGTGCCAATAACAGCAAGAAGCCCGAGCACTCAAAAAACAGCAAGGACGGCGCTGCAGCAGAAAAAAAGCATTCCGCCGACAAGTCCGAAAAGAATACGGCAGAACCTCATAAAAAAGCCGCTCACTCCGAGACCGCCAAGGCTGCTCCTGCTGCCGAAAAGTCCGCGGAGCCCGCTAAGAAAAAGAAAAAGCGCTTCACAAAAAAGCGCGAGTTCGCGATCTGCGCTCTCAGCTTCGCTCTCGCTTTCACCGTCTGCTTCTTCGTCCCTGCCGATACGTTTATCGCAAACCAGAACGAATTCATGGTATGCGCGCCGCGTATACTCCTGCCGCTCCTCGGTGTCGCTCTCGGTGTCTCGGCTGCGCTGATACTTATACTCAACATCTGCCTTGCCATAAACATCAAGCTCTGGAAAATCGTTGAGTGCCTGCTCGGCGGCGTGCTCATCGCGGGCTACTGGCAGGTGATGTTCGCAAACGGCAAAATGGTACAGATCACCGGCGACCCCACCGCTTACTCGGAGCGGAGTTCTGCCAACAACCTCAACTTTATCCTGTATATCACGCTGATCTTCGTGCCGCTCATCGTACTCATCATCTCGGGCGAGCTCAAAAAAGGCAAGCGCAAACGCTTCCTCTTCACTGTGCTGACTTATCTCTCCGTCATCGTGTTCCTCATGCAGGGCGTCGGCCTTGTGAGCCGTGTCGCTAAGACAGGCATCCTCAGAACCGATGACTCGCGCCTCGATAACTACCTCTCTATGGAGGATACCATGAACCTCAGCAAGGACAACAACGTCGTGGTATTCCTCACGGACAGACTCGACGCGCGCTGGCTCGAAATGACGCTCGACGAGTATCCCGAGATCAAGGACGACCTCGAGGGCTTCACCTTCTACTCCAACAACGTCGGTCGATTCACGAATACTTTCCCCTCGGTCTGCAATATGCTCACCAACTGCGAGTACTACGGTGAGGACTGGGTCGATTACTTCAAGAAGGCATGGGCGGGCGAGACCCTTCCCCGACGCCTCCACGACAACGGCTACAAGGTAAATATGCTCATCGACAACCTCGTAACGTATTCGGACTACGATGATATCAGAGACCAGTGCGATAACATCCACTCGTCCGTAAACTACGTCGATTTCAATTACTTCGGCTCGGGCGGTATCCTCAGAACTATGGGCAGATTCTCACTCGGAAAGCTCACACCCTACCTCCTCAAGAATGCTTTCCTCAAGGATATGACATCCGACTTCTCGGGCAAGTTCTACACCTCCACAGGCGAGGATGTGGCTACATTCGGCGGTACGGTGGGTCCTGACACCGATATAGAGTTCAAGGACTATATCCTCACTCACCAGATGAAGGCTGAATGCGACCAGAAGACGTTTACTTTCGTGCATCTCAATTTCGCACATGACTATAACGAAAAACTGTACTCCTTCTTCGACCCCGATTATAACGGCGAAGGTATTAACAGAGAACAGAATATGTACGGCGGTTTCAAGCTCCTCAAGATATACCTCGACAAGATGAAGGAGGCAGGCGTTTACGACAACTCCACTATCATCTTTATCGGCGACCACGGCAGACCGCCCGCCGAGATAGAGTACGCCGAGGAGGAAGAGTGGAAAACCATGCTCATCGACGGCGAGATAAGAACTTCTGTCCTCATCAAGCCCGCAGGCGCTGAGCACGCTCCCCTCATCATCAACCACGACGCTGAGCTCTCAAGCGGCGAATTCGCCGCTACTGTGCTCGAATATGCAGGCGTGGACAAGAGCGGCTTCGGCTTCAACGATTACATTGGCAAGTCATTCAATGACGTAATGGCTATGGATAACCCGCCCGCCCGTGACCTCCACGTTTACTGCTGGAAGGGCATAGGCAATATCGCTGACGTCCAGAAATACGAGGTAACAGGCGATGCCGCCGACTTCAACAACTGGAAGATAGTCGAGCGCTTCGGTCAGCCCGCGGATAAATAATGCGTAAATGCAGCACCGCACGAAGTACGTGCGGTGCTTTGCTGTATGCCGTATCTATAATTGAGGAGGACGCTTTTTAAGGGCTGTATTCATACAGAAGCAATACGGATATTAATTGAGGGAAACCCTTTCTTCAGAAAGGTTTCCCCCGATAAATGTCCCGTAATGCTTCCGTATAGGTACAGTCCTTAAAAAGCGTCCTCCTCGTATTTTATGCCATATTGCTGTCAGAGGTTTTGCCTTTAGGAGCCTTCGACAAGAGCCGCCACAAAACTGCTATGCCTGCTAAGAGGACCACGGTCGTGAATATGCTGCCCTCAATGCCGAAATCTCCGCCCGTGAGGAGCTTCGATGTGCTTCTTGCCGTCGTGCGGAACACCGATTCAGTTGTGTTTGAGCCGCTGACGCTTATGCCGTAGAAGCTGCCGTGCATGAAGTTCCATACCGAGTGTATCGCGCAGGCTCCCCATATATCGTCAAAAAGTATCATATACAGTCCCGCGAGAATACCGAACAGCATGATGTTGATGAACGGGAGCACGCCGAATCCCGGATTGAGGACGTGCGCGAGACTGAATGCGGCTGAGCTGATGCCTATAGCCACGAACGGATGATGACGTCCGCCGAGCGTGTTCATGAAAAAGCCGCGGAAGATGAATTCCTCGCTCATGCCCTGTACTCCGAAGCCGAGCATGATAAGCAGTATCGTTACATAGTCGGCGCCTTTGCAAAGTTTGATGTCGTTCACGCGGAACAGTACCGTAACAAGTGCCACCGCGGACAGGAGCAGTCCCACGCCGATGCCCTGAAGATAGTGCAGACCTGCCTTGCGCTTGGTGACGCCCATTGAACGCAGCGACCGCGCCTCGCCGAAACGGCAGTAGATCATGGATATGAGCGTGCCGAATACCGTTGAGAACAGCATGGCGATGTAGATACTGCTCTTTGAGGTCACTGCGGAGGAGATGTCGCGGATCGCGGAAAAGGTCACGCTGCTGCCCGACTGCGTGAGCTCGTCGATACGCTCGTTTATGGCGTCCTTTGCCATTATCCACGGTATCACCGACTCGGCGGCAAGTATCAGCGCCATTATCAGTATGAATGAGACTATATTCGCGGCAAGGTTCTCGGAAACCGACGATTTTTCCGATTCCGTGAACATTTTGGGTTTCAGCTCGGGCATGGGGTGCCTCCTTGAGAAAAAGTATATCGGCAACACCGCACAAAGACCGCCTGACGGCTTTGCACTGAACCTGCTTGGATATTTTCCGTCTTGGCGCGGTATTGCCTGTCTCAATTTTACCCTATATGCCGCACATTGTCAAGTGCTTGACTTAAACGCTGCAAAGTGGTAGAATTATTGGGAGATATTCTGTAAATGTATGTTGCGAAGCTGCGGGGCGATGTCTGCATCTCCCCAACGTGCTTTCATGCAGTTCCGAAATGAGGATGATTTATGGCTGACAAACTATATATGATAGTCCCGTGCTACAACGAGGAGGAAGTTCTCCCCGAGACCGCAAGGCGGCTCCGTGAGAAGTATACCTCGCTCATCGGCGCAGGGCTCATCTCTCCCGACAGCAGGGTCGTGTTCGTCAACGACGGCTCGCGGGACAGGACGTGGGACATCATTCGGGAGCTCCACGCCTCTGACCCTGTGTTCTCGGGCATCGACCTCGCCCGCAACAGCGGTCATCAGAACGCCGTGCTCGCGGGGCTTATGTCCGTCAGGGACATCTGCGATGTGTCCATAACCATGGACGCCGACCTTCAGGACGACATCAACGCGATAGACGAGATGCTCGCGAATTATTACGAGGGCAATCAGGTCGTGTACGGCGTGAGGAGCACACGAAAGACCGATACATTCTTCAAGCGCTTCACCGCGCGGAGCTTTTACCGCTTCATGAAGGCTATGGGCGCGGACGTCGTCTACGACCACGCCGATTTCCGCCTCATGAGCGCCCGTGTACTGCATGAGCTCGCGGAGTTTCGTGAGGTCAACCTCTTCCTGCGCGGGCTCGTTCCGCTCATCGGCTTCAAGAGCTGCATTGTCTATTACGAGCGCCATGAGCGCTTCGCGGGGAAGAGCAAATACCCGTTCGGGAAAATGCTGTCATTCGCCGTCAACGGCATAACCTCGTTCAGCACAAAGCCGCTCAAGCTCATAACCGCTATCGGCTTCATAATGTCCGTGATAAGCGCCTGCGCCATTATCTGGGCGTTCATCGTCAAGCTGCTCGGGCATTCGGAGCTCGGGTGGTCAAGCACAATGTGCTCGATATGGTTCATCGGCGGGATACAGATACTCGCCCTCGGTATCATCGGCGAGTACATCGGGAAGATATATGCCGAGGTAAAACGGCGGCCGCGCTATATAGTCGCGGAATTCATAAACGACGGAGACAATTGCGATGCTGAAAAAAATCCTTGACCCCAAATGCTGCGCAAAATGCAGGTTCTGCTGCGTTTTCGACAGGTACGACGCGTGGGAGACTCCCGTTTTTACAGAGGAACAGCGTGACCGTATCCGCGCTTTCAAGCCCGATACCCCATTTGCCGTCAAGGACGGCGGCTTCATCCTCAGAGTCTCGGAATTCGACGAGAACGGTCTGTTTACCTGTCCCGCACTCACCGAGACGGGCTGTATGCTCGGCGACGATAAGCCGTTCGACTGCCGCATCTGGCCGTACAGGATAATGTATGTCGGAGGCAGGCGGGCTATCGTCATAGCTTCCAACTGCGAGGAGATGTTCAACCGCCCGCTTGCCGAGCTCGTGGGCTTTCTGAAAAATGGTGCGGCAGACGAGATATTCGCCTACGCCGACCTCCACCCCGAGATAGTCAAGCCCTATTACGAGGGCTTCCCCGTGCTTTTGTTTGAACAGAAAAGCAGGCTATGAATCCATTTCGCCGAGACCTGCGAAGTCCGCTTCGTCGTGCTTGTGCTGCATATACAGTACCACAAAGGCGGCTATCATATAGGGGATGCCCGCTACCAAGCCGATGTCCATAGGTCCGAACACCGAGCGTTCGTAGTGTCCGTCGGCCCGCAGTATACACGGGTCGAACGACGAATTTACCGCTCCGTGGAACAGTCCGCACAGCCATATGCAGCGGGTCTTTTCATACAGCCAGTTCGAGATGGCGCCTGTGGTAATGCAGAATATGGTGAACGCGAACAGTCCGAGAATGGGGGCTCCGATGTAGTCCCTGCCGTACTCGTAGCCCGCAAGGAGCATGAGCGGGAAGTGCCACGCTCCGTGTATGGCTCCGCCGAGAATGACGCCCTTCGTTCTGCCGAAGCGTTCTCTCAGCTCGGGATACATGAAGCCGCGCCAGCCTATCTCCTCGCCCAGCCCCAATACTGCCGAGGGAATTATGAAGAACGAGGTGAACGAGCTGAATAACTCGCGTATCACGTACCACGTGTACGAGCCGCCGCTCTCCTGACACTGTATGTATTTGTCGCGGTCGATATCGCGCACGAAGTTGCCCGCGGTCGCGAAGTCGTCGGGAAAGGCGATGTAGTACACCACCGCGCCGAGAACAGCAAAAACAGTCGGAGCAAGCCACGCGATAAGCAGATATCTTGCGCCATTTCCGAATACAGGCTTCCAGCCCAGCTTGCGGAAATCAGCTCCTGCGATGAGAGCTCCTATCGTCGGCATGAGCATACACGCCGAGAGCGAATAGCTGAACGTCATCATTCCTGCTGCGCCTGCGTTTTCGTAGTCGCGGACACCTATTGCCATCAGCAGCCACGACGCAGCAAAGGTAAAGAGAAGATATTTTGCAAGCTTGGGCATTTAAGCAGCCTCCCTTCGTACAACGTCTTCTATTGCTTCGGATAATAAGACGGCATCAATAGTATATCACCGAGCGTCGGAAAAGTCAACCGCACAGACGGCAATCTTTATAAAAATATCTGCTGAACTCTTGATTTTTTCAGCGAAACGTGCTATCATATAATTGTAATATTTTATGAAAGAAGGTATTCCGCTATGGATATCAAAGCAAAGATCGAAGAACTCGTGAACAAGGTGAAGAACGACAAGGACTTCGCCGCAAAATTCAAGGATGACCCCGTTAAGGCTGTTGAGGGCGTTCTCGGAGTTGACCTCCCCGACGACCAGATAAACAAGATCGTCGACGGCGTTAAGGCTAAGGTGACTGCCGACGGTATCGGCGGCAAGATAGGCAGCATTATCGACAAGATCACTGGCAAGGACGATTGATAAAAAAGTTTGAGGAAGAGCCGCAAGGACTCTTCCTCATTTTTTGTGCGAAAAACACGTATTTAGGCAACACCGCACAAAGCTTGTGCTGGAGATGCGCCGACAGATTTTTCGTCAGATTGTATAGAAATTCCGCAGGCATACTGACGTATGTCAAGGAATTTCTGTGCAAGATGACGGAAAATATGCAAGCATATCCAGTACAAAGCATTCAGGCGGGCTTTGTGCGGTGTTGCCTTTACTTTCCTGTGAGCCGTTTGATGATGTAGCGGCCGCTGAGCTTGCCGCTCTTGCCGATGTTGTATACGCGCTCTTCGTATATCTTCTGTATCTTCTGCGCATATTCCTCGCGCCTTGCGAGCATATCCGCTATCGTTCCGTTCGTCTTTTCAAGCTCGTCCGGCTTGACAACAGCGCCTATCTCGGTCCTGAGCGTAAGGTTCATCGGCTGCATACCGAGCTTGTCGTACTCGTTGTTCATCACCTTCATCGGAGTGTCGATAAACAGCACGGGACGCTTTGTGATGAATGAGAACTCCCATGCGATATCGCTCCAGTCGGTGATGAGTATGTCCGACTCCATTACGGGGTTGTTTGATGAGAAATCGGTCTGCACCGTTACGTTTTTGTTATCCTTGAACTTTTCCTTGAGGTCCTCGAATTTCTCGGGCTCATGCTTGACCTGCTGAGGGTGAGGACGGAGGATTATCTCGTAATCCGTCTTGCTGAGTTCGCTGAGGAGGCCGTCTATGCAGAGGTCGATGATGTTGTCGGCCTGCCATGACGGAGCAATGAGTATCTTCGGTACCTCATTCGCCGTATGCTCAGTGCTGTTGTACGCTTCGAGCATATCGTCCATGAGCGGGTAGCCTGTCTCGACGAGACGCTTCTTGGGGGTCTTGTACAGCTCCTCGGAAGCACGTATCTCCTCGAACTGGTCAATGCCAGGGACAAGTATCGTATCGAACCAGTCGAGCGCTCCCTTTCGGAAGGTGACGATACTGCCTATGCCGTGGCTCGCGAATACGTACTCGACGTCTTTCTTCACGCGCGAGCGCTTGATGTGGTACTTTTCGAGGTCGGGCATGGTCATTACCACCATGTCACATTCGAGCTTCATGAACAGCGGAACGAGGCGTCTGTCCGAGCCGATGTAGTAGGGGTGTATCTGCGGACGGGTATCCTCGAATATCTTGTCATTCGGGTCGCTCGTCACGTAGTGGATGTCAAGGTCGGAGTGCTCGCAGATGTAGTCGATAGTTCCCTTGAAATACTTGTAGAAGCCGTTCGATTCGGAGTAGAACATGAGCTTCATATCCTGTACGGCGAAGAACTTTTTGTAGTCCTCCTTCTCGCGGGCGTTGTACTTCTTGTGCTGCTTTTCCTTCTCTATGCGCTGCTCGTTCATCTTCTTGAGGTACTCGTAGTCGATGTACTTCTTGGGCGGCATACAGATGTTGTAAAGGAACATGAACGGGATAGCGAACAGATTGCCGAATATCCAGTACAGACCCACGCCTGCGGGTACGAGGAAGGCGAAGTAGGTCGAGAACGCTATCATGAACAGCGTTGTCAGTATCTTGTTCAGGCTGCCCTGTGATACCTGCAAAACGTTTATCTTGTTCTGTATCACGCACATGAGCCATGCGCTGAATCCCGAGAAGAACGGTATCAGGAGCAGGATGTAGTCGTGCTTGAACGACGGGGTCTTGCTCAGGTCTATGCCGAGGAACATCATGTTCAGTTCCTTTATCTGCTCTGCGGGGGCGAGCAGCATATCGGGCAGGGCGTGTCCGTCGGGGATGAGCGCGCCCTTTATCAGGCTGACTATCTCGAGCTGGTAGGAGTTCTCCGCGAGCTTTGAGGCGTCCGCGAAGGTGGCGAGCCAGTCCTTGAAATTGTCGATAATACCTGCGTCAAACTGGAGTATGAACGTCAGCGGGTGATACATTACGTACACCAGTCCGAGTACGAGCGGTATCTGTATGAGCAGAGGCACCGAGCTCAGCAGCGGGTGGTAGTGGTACTTCTTGTAGAGCTTGAGCTGCTCTTCGCCGAGCTTGTCCTTGTCGTCGATGTATTTTATTTTGAGGGCGTTCTCTTCGGGCATCAGGCGCACCATATTTATCGAATTCTTCTGCGTTACCATATTCAGCGGGAACAGCAGTATCTTCGTCAGAAAGGTGAAGATGATGATGCTCAGACCATAGTCGCCGACTATGTTGAATATGAACGTCATCGCCTTGCCGAGGATATTGCCTAAAAAGCTTATTACAACCATCAGTGCTCCCCTGTATTACTCGTCGTCCTCGTCGTCGAGGAGGTCATCGGCTGTGATAACGTCCTTGCCGTCTTCTGCGCCCTTCATCTCGGCTGCGGGAGTGCTGTCGTCGGGCTTTTTCTTCTTTACGGCGTTCTTCATCTTTCTCCAGTAGATACCGAGGACGGTACCGACTGTGATGACTACGCCTGCTACTATCTGTATTATGAGCGTTGTGGAGCTCGGGTCGAGGTATGCAAGTTTTGCTGCCGCAGATACTGCGGTCATCATTATAATATTTTCCATAGTTTCTCCTTTGTATTTCGTTGTATTCTGCTTATTGTCAAAAAACTGACAACTTATATTATACCACTGTTAATAAAATATGTCAATCCTGATTTTTGCCCGAAATATCCCTTTTTATTCGGGCGATTATGTGGAAATCGCGAGCGCGGGCGGGACGGAAAACGCCGACTCCTGCAATTATGCGGAAGTCGGCGCTGTTTGCGTTATTCGGTCTCTGCGTCCTCGGAGGAGGGCTCTTCGCTGTCGGACGGGGCTGCTGCTTCGGTAGTATCGGCGGTCTCCTGTCCGAGCTCGGTCTTTTCGTCAAGGTGGACCGTAACGATGAAGCCGTCGGAATTATTTCCCGATATATCGTACTTACAGCCGCTCGGCACGGGTACGTTGGTGGTCTCGTCGCCGTCCGAGGAGGGGGTGAAGAATATCTCGTAGCGGCTTCCGTCGTCGGCTGTGACTTGCAGATGCTCGCTCTCGTAATTGTACTTGTCGCGGAGAAGGTCGATGTACTCCTCGAGGCACAGGTCGTTCTTGGTCATATAGGTCGCATGGGGGACGCCCACGTAGCGGAAATGCCACGGCTCGGAGCGTATCTGCGTTATCTTTTCCTTTTTCTCGGTATAGCGCACCACAAAGCCGTATTTATAGCAGTTCTCGTTTATCCATGCGAAATCGCCCTCTCCCTGATAGTCGAGGTCGGTCGTTTCGGTGAAGTCGAAGGCAAGCCCTGTTTCGTGCTCGCTGTGACCCGGGAGAGCTGCCCGCGGGAAGCCGTCTTCGTCGGTCTCGCCGTTGTATCTGTCGTATATCTCCTGCTGATACTGCTTCGAGCGGTATGAACCGTATATCTGGAGCGTATCATTGTTGTAGAGCTTGTAGAAGTCCTCCGTCAGCTTCACCATCGGCTCGTAGGCGGGACGGAGAATGGTGTAGGTATTCTCTGCGACAGTGAAGAAGTCTATGCCGCGCTCATTGTTCATATCGGCGATGTTCACGAGGTCTTCTTCGCCCATGCCGAAATACTCGTGCTCGTTGTTTACGAGGACGAGGTCGCCGTAAAATTTGTCCTTTGTCGGGACTTCGGCGTATGAGAATACCACCTTTTCTGCGTCGGGCAGGATATCCGCAGGCTCTTCCTGCTCTGCCTCCTCCGCAGCTTTTACATAGCTCGACGACGGGACTGTTTTCATATTGCTGTATGCGCTGTATACGTTATATCCGCCAGCGCCGAGAATGACCGCACATATCACGAGCTGGGTCAGGTTCTTGGCTCTGTTTATGCTCTTTTCTTTGTTTATATCCTTTGGCATCAGCGTCATCTCCATTCTGCCGAAAACACGGCTGTCTGTTCCTTTTTTGCGGAAGCTCCGCACTACACAGGATATATTATATCACACTTCTGCGAAAAAAACAGCTTTTTGCGGTCAAATTTGTATCAGTGACAAATATCGGTTTGTGTTTTTACAAACAAACAGTGCATTTTGCACATTGTGAGGCGTGGAAAAGAACGTGAGATTCGGTGTTTTTGTATAAAATTGACAAAATATACTATTTGTCATTGTTACCCACGTTATTTTGTACAAATGAACAGGGGGCGAATCTGCTGTAATTCACAATCTTTCGTGAAACGCTTGCATATGCCGCACTTTGATGATATAATAAAATCGTATAGAATGCGCTTATGTGCAGTTCGCTTGACCTCTTTCGGCATCGTGCGACCGCATCTTCAGCCTCCATTCCATTTTTAGTGAAGGAGTGATTTCATGATATGTCCGTCATGCGGAACAAACAATGAGAAGGGTTTCAAGTTCTGCGTAAAATGCGGCAGCAATCTTGAAAACCCTCAGGAAGTCAATTATGAACAGGTGGATATGGGCGGCTATCACACGGAGGAGGAGTTCAACTCCGCGAGCAAGGGCTTTACCGTCGGTAACGGTACATTCACGATAAACGACCGCACTTCGGCTTCCTCCGCTTCTGACATTTACACAGCCGATGAGCTGAATGACTCGGACGAGGAGTTCGACTTCAGTATGTACGACGAGCCCTTTATCCCAAGACTCGATTCAGACAGGCTCAATCTGCCGCAGACAGGCAGCGAGCCCTTACAGCCTCAGCAGGGCGTGCCTCAGCAGCAGCCTGTGATGGGCGGTCTGCCGAATCAGCCCGCTATGGGCGGTATCCCGCAGCCGCAGGGCGCTCCTATGGGCGCGAACCCGTATATGAACCAGCAGCAGATGATGTACAGTCAGCCGCAGATTATCGGCTATGACCCCAACGGTATGCCCGTTTACAGCCAGCCGCAGCCTATGATGTACGCTCAGCCGCAGATTATCGGCTATGACCAGAACGGTATGCCCGTCTATGCTCAGGCTCCGCCTATCATTTACGGTCAGCCGCAGATCATCGGCTACGACCCCAACGGTATGCCCGTTTACAGCCAGCCGCAGCCTATGATGTACGCTCAGCCGCAGATAATCGGCTATGACCAGAACGGTATGCCTGTCTATGCTCAGGCTCCGCCTATGACAGCTCCCGAGCCGCAGCCTCAGCAGGGTGCGCCGCAGGGTATGCAGACTATGCAGGGGATGCCCGCGATGCCGCAGCAGCCTATGCAGGGGATGCCTGCGATGCCCGCTATGCCTTCTATGCCGCAGCAGGGCGCTAACAGTATGTACGGTATGCCCGCGCTCCCAAAAGCTCCTCAGAAACAGGAGCAGGAGGAACTCGTCGATGTATCGGAGGATTTCTGGAAGTTCTTCGACGGCGGTGCCGCTACCAAGCATAAGGAGAGCGACCCCGAGGACTTCTTCGGTAAGTCTCACGGCGGTATGGGCGACCTCGGCAGCCTTCGGCACAACGATAAGAAAAAGACCAGCTATATGAACGATACCCCCATCGTTGACGCGAATAAGCTCGCCCATAACGACGCGGATAAGTTCAACAGATTCTATATGCGGCAGACCGATACCGTCAACGCTGACGACCTCGCCGCAAACGAACACGTTAAAACTCAGGACCGTATGGGTGTGACCCGTCAGGTCGACGCGGGTATGCTCTCGGAAAAGCTTA
The DNA here is from genome assembly GCA_900109435.1 of Ruminococcus sp. YRD2003. Taxonomy (GTDB): domain Bacteria; phylum Bacillota; class Clostridia; order Oscillospirales; family Ruminococcaceae; genus Ruminococcus; species Ruminococcus flavefaciens_G. The sequence goes on from FNZT01000004.1 coordinate 57,579, forward strand.
CAGGCAAGTCGCGCATCACTATGTATACAGCAGGTGAAGCCAATCCCGATTCGCTCGAGGCTTATGTCCCCGAGCACAAGGCCTCCATGATGGACGGCGACCTGCACGCGGTAGAGGCTCTTCCGAAAAAGAAGAACCCATATGAGAGCGAGCTTGACAAGATCGAGCTCCCTGAGTATATGCAGGCTAAGAAGACTGTGCGTGAGGAGACGATAGAAATACCGTCGATACCGCAGGTCGGAATAGATTAATTTTTATTTATAAAGGAGATCTGAAAAGTGAAGAAGTTTATTCAGGAATTTAAGGAATTCGCACTCAAAGGCAATGTTATGGACATGGCTGTCGGCGTCATCATCGGTGCCGCTTTCGGTAACATCGTTACCGCCCTCACCGACGATTTCATCAACCCTCTCATCGCTTCTATCGGCGGCGCTGAGATAGCGGGCAAGATCAAGCTCCCGTGGGTGGACTATGCAGGACTCGACTCCGAAGCCGTTACTGCGCTCTGCCTCAACTACGGCCACTTCATTACAACTATCATCAACTTCCTTATCATGGCGTTCTGCATTTTCCTCATGGTTAAGGCTGTTAACAAGATCATGAGCATCGGCAAGAAGAAAGAGGCTGAAAAGCCCGCTGAGCCGCCCAAGGAAGAGGTGCTTCTCACTGAGATAAGAGACCTCCTCAAGGAGCAGAACAAGAAGGCTAAGTAAGTTACATATTTCCGATAATAAGGCTGTTATCTCCGGATAGCAGCCTTTTTGCGCAGATCCGCTTTTTCGAGCTTTTTTCTGTTGACAAGTTAATTGTTCTACTGTATAATTAATGTGTGATTACTCAGGCAAATGATTGGGAAGTGTTTCGTCGGGCTGCGCCGAGGCGAATTGTGCGGAGCGGTCGGCAGGCATTGCTTCGCTCGCCTGCCTGCTTCTCAAGGGGGACGCTGTCCCGCTCGGCGGGGGTGAATCCCGCTTCGTGGGGGATATTTGTTTTATAGTATCGGTAAATGATTCGTCGGGCTGCGCCGAGGCGAAAATGTGCGGGGCGGTCGGCAGGCATTGCTTCGCTCGCCTGCCTGCTTCTCAGGGGGACGCTGTCCCCCTCGGATCACCCCCTGCCGGGGTGAGAGCCTCACCCCGAACCCCCGCGATCTCCGCTTCGCGGTTTTTTAGTGTTTATTTGCCACATTTTTTTAATTGCATACAAGGAGGTACATAATATGAAATGTTTATCCTGCGGATTCGAGCTCGATGATGACGCTGTCTATTGCAGTCAGTGCGGAAAAAAGATAGAGCTTCCCGCTGAAACGCTCACTGAGGACATAAAGTCCGCTGACAATGCTGTATCCGATGTTAAGGAGGAGGCTGTTGAGACTGTCTCTGCGCCTGTTGAAGCCGTGGAAATGGCTGCCGACAAGGCGGAGGATATAGTCTCGGAGGTGACGGATGCCGCTGACGAAAAGCCCCTCTCCGATACCGTTTTCGCCGATACGAACGACACAGTTGCTGCCATAGATGAGGCTCTCGAGGCGCTCAGCTCGCAGGCCGAGACTCTCCCCGAGGCTGCTGCCGAGGAAATAAGCGACACCGCCGATGCCCTCGCCGACGATATCAAGAACAAGGCAGAGGAGTCTGCCGATAAAATCGAGGAGAGTATAGAGGCGGAGATTGCTCCCGAGCCTGCCGCTCCCGAGATAAAGCCTCTGAAAAAACGCGAAAATCCGCCTGTTGAGGCTCCCGCTGATACTGCTGCTCCGCTCTGTGTTCAGAATCAAACAGACGGCACCGCTCCGCAGCAGCCATATTCTCAGCAGCTGTATGCTCCCTATAATGAGCAGTATGATGCTCCTGTACAGGAGGAGGCAGAGGCTCCCGCTAAGGTGGGCGCGCTCAGGATCTCCTTCGCGGGCTTTATCGCAATTGTGACCATTATCTTTCTCATCCTCGTGAGCTTGCTGTTTTGTTTGAGGATAGGCTGTTCGGGCAGGGTGCTCGAAAACCGAACAAAGCATATGAATATCAATACCGTCCTCGACGCTGACCTCGGCAAGCGCTCGCTCTCCGACGCAATTTACAACGAGGTCGGTTTCAGCGACGCCTCGCAGGGGGAGGTCAGCAAGGCTGATTTCAGAGCTTACCTCGCTAAGACCGATCTCCTCGAATATACGGGCGGTTTCGTCAGAGACTACGCCGATTACTTCATCGAGGGCGAGATAGGCGACCCCTCCGTGAATGCTAACGATATGGCCGATTTCTTCGTTCAGAACGACGACGTTGCTAAGGAATGCTTCGATCACGAGCTCAGGACAGCCGACTATAACAGGATACGAACAAGACTCGAGCTGAAAGACACTGCCGACAACTTCTCTATCGAAAAATGGAGCAGAAAAGTGCATTTCGACCTTGCGAACCTCAGCTTTGTTTTTTCGTACGTCACACTCGGCATCCTACTCGGTCTCGTTATCGTGCTCCTCGTTTGGATAGCCGTTATCGTTGACGGCAAGGGCAAGCATATCGTCGGTATGTACGGCAGCATCTTCTCGTGCAGCGGCGGTATCGTCTTCGTTGTCGGTCTTGCGGCTGCTGCGGGTACCTCTATCGCTCATATCGCTACGGGCTGGTTCATCTTCTACCTTTGCGCTTCGCTTCTCCTCCCGTTCGGTGCTTTGGCTCTCGGTATCGGCGCGGTCGAGCTCGTCATCGGTTTCGTCTTCAAACGCATCAGACGCGGCATCAAAAACTCCGATAAGAGAAACAAAGCCGTCGAAAAAGCCCTCCTGGGCGTGTGATGCATAATCGCTGCGGCAAGCGCTTTCATGGTGCGGATGCTCTTCGGGGCGCTTATCCGTGTGCTTCCCTTGGCGGTATCTCGGCTGAGAAAAATAAAACTCAAAATTTGTCCCCGCGCCTCTTGCTATTTTCATAATTATATGTTATAATAGTATTCATGTTAGCACTCCGCTTTATACGGAACGGATAAATTTTACCACCAGAGGATGGAATAATGATAGGTTTTTATAACTATACGGTCATTCTGACGTATCTCAGCCTCGTTTCCTCTATCATCGGCATCATGCTCGCGTGCGGACTATGCGGCGGAGAACCGCGTCCTACATACGCCATCATCTGCCTCATGATATCGGGACTCTGCGATATGTTCGACGGCAAGATAGCTCGTACCAAGAAAGACCGTACCGACGACGAAAAAAAATTCGGCATACAGATAGATTCGCTCTGCGACGCGATATGCTTCGGCGTACTGCCCGCGGTGATAGGTTATTCGGTCGGGCTGGACGGCTGGGCCGATGTGCCTGTACTCGCTCTTTTCCCGCTGTGTGCCGTCATCAGGCTCGCTTACTTCAACGTTACCGAGGAGTCACGCCAGAAAAAGACTGCGGATGTCCGCAAGGTGTACGAGGGGCTGCCCGTGACGAGCGTTTCGCTCATACTGCCGCTGCTCTACAGCTTCCATAAGGATATCGGCGACTGCTTCCCCGCTGTGTACGGAGGCGCGATGCTGCTCATTGCTATCGCTTTCATCACGCGCGTGAAGGTCAAGAAGCCGAGCATGAAAACAATGTTCGTTTTCATCGGTATTGGTGTGCTCGAATTCATCTGGCTGATGTACAAAACTAAGACTAAATGACCAAAAACGGGCGTTATCGCCCGTTTTTTTGTTTGCGCTTAGCGGGGGGATATTTATTGTATAGTAGCGGCAGATGTTTCGTCGGCTGCGCCGAGGCTTAGATGTACGGAGCGGTCGGCAGGCTTTGCTTCGCTCGCCTGCCTGCTTCTCAAGGGGGACGCCGTCCCCCTCGGGTCACCCCCTGCCGTGGTGAGAGCCTCACCCCGAACCCCCGCGATCTCCGCTTCGTGGTTTTTTGATATTTAGTATCGGTGGATGCTTTGTCGGCTGCGCCGAGGCTTAGATGTACGGAGCGGTCGGCAGGCATTGCTTCGCTCGCCTGCCTGCTTCTCAGGGGGACGCCGTCCCCCTCGGGTCACCCCCTGTCGGGGTGAGAGCCTCACCCCGAACCCCTGCGGATTCCGCTTCGCGGTTTAGTGTGTCGTTAAATCACCGAGATTTAAGTCACGCGATTAGTGAAAGTCCATAAAATTTATCACGTTAATTCTACGTATTGACGTATACAAATTGCACAAATATCATTGACTTGATTTTGGCATTGTGTTAGAATAGCATTAGAGCAGTGTGTGCAGACACTGTAATCAGAAGATTTTTCCACACACCATATTCTTATAAGGAGGTAGATCTACGATGAAGTTATTCATCAAAAAGGCAGTTAGTACTGCCGCGGCGGCTGCCTGTCTGCTGACAAGCTTCCGCTTCCCTTTCATCATGGAAGTGACAGATGCTGACGCTGCAAGCGGTATGAGCGCGTTCGATATCACCCGCGAGATGAAAATAGGCTGGAATCTCGGCAATACGCTCGACGCGACAGGCGGCAACGGTTACTCGGGCGTCAATACCGAGATGAGCTGGGGTCAGCCCAAGACCACTCAGGCTATGATAGATACGGTCAAGAAAAAGGGCTTCAACACGGTGAGAATCCCTACTACATGGTACCCTCACCTCGACGGCAGCAACAACGTCGACAGCGCTTGGATGGCACGTGTCAAGGAGATCGTTGACTACTGTATCAAGGACGATATGTACGTTATCCTCAACGTTCACCACGAGAATTGGGTCAACGCCGCTCAGTTCAATGACAATTCCTACCGCAACGCCGAGGCAAAGCTCACCGCTATCTGGAAGCAGGTCTCCGAGACATTCAAGGACTATGACCAGCACCTCGTTTTCGAGGGCATGAATGAGCCCCGCCAGACCGGCAACCCCTCTGTCAGCGAGTGGGGCAACGGCAGCGGTGACGGCGGCTATACCTGGAACTATATCAACAAGCTCAATGCCAAGTTCGTCGAGACCGTACGCGGTCAGGGCTCGGCTGCAAACAAGGAGCGTCTGCTGATGCTCCCCGGCTACTGCGCTTCGTCCGATATGGACGCTATCAGAGCTGTGACATTCCCGTCGGGCTGCGGAAATGTCGCTTATTCGGTACACGCCTATCTGCCTTACTACTTCACGATGGCAGATGACGACAAGGCAAATCACAACTATCCCGGCAAGAGCGGCTGGGGCGAGGACTATACCGATTCGATAAACACCTTCTTCGGCAACCTCAAGCAGCTTGAGGATCAGAAGAATATCCCCGTCGTGATCGGCGAATTCAGCGCCTCGAACTTCAATAACCTCTCCGCCCGTCAGGCGTGGGCTAAGGATTATATCACTCAGGCTAAAAAGGCGGGTATACCCTGCGTGCTCTGGGACAATAACGTCGAGGGCGGCAACGGCGGCGAGTCGCACGGCTACCTCAACAGAAGCTCCAACTCGTGGTATTCGGCTTCCGAGCCCGTTATCAACACGATGATGTCTGTAATCAATGATAACTCTATCCTCTGGGCAGGCAAGCAGGCTCCCACAACTCAGGCTCCTGTGACTACTACTCAGCCGCAGCAGACTACTCCCGCAAACCCGACGGTACAGCCCGACAGCAACGGTGACTACTTCACCTGCTCGTTCGAGTCAGGCTCGGACGGCTGGGAGACAAGAGGCGGCGCGACTTTATCTACCGATTCATCCAACTACTACGCGGGCAGCAAGTCGCTCCTCGTAGCGGACAGAAGCAAGGAGTGGAACGGTGCGGCTATCGCTCTCGACCCGAACGCTTTCGTGCCCGGATATACCTACAGCTTCTCCGTGGGCGTGCTACAGAAGTCGGGAAGCAGCGCTTCTATGCAGCTCTCGCTCCAGCAGAGCGACGGCTCGGATACGACCTACAACAAGATAGCTGACTGCACTGCCGAGAGCGGCGTGTGGACTAAGCTCGAGAATACCGAGTACACTATCCCGCAGGGCGGCAGCGACCTCGTCCTCTATATCGAGACTACCGAGGGCTCGGGCGACCTCTGTGACTTCTATATCGACGCAGTTCAGGTGTCAAAGAGCGGCAAGGCTTCTCCCGTCGTTACGGGACAGGGTACCGTTGCGGCTGCTTCGACTGCTCCGAGCAGCAGCGCAGGAAAGAACGACCAGATAAAGATAATGCCTATCGGCGACTCTATTACTTTCGGTTATGGTCACACGGGCGGCTACAGAAAGTACCTCGACTATTACCTCAAGCAGAAGGGCTTCACTAAGGTGGATATGGTAGGTCCCGAGGGAAGCAACAGCGCTTCGTTCAACTTCAACGGTCAGAACGTTCAGTACGACGACAATCACGCAGGCTACAGCGGATATACTATCGTGCAGAAATATCCTATCCCCAGCTGGGGCGAAAACGGTCTGCTCGAAAAACTCAAGGCAAAGAACGCTATCAAGAGCGCTCAGCCCGATATCGTGCTCCTTATGATAGGTACCAACGATATGACGGCTAACCGCAGCCTGAGCGAGTGCGAGACTGACCTGCACTCTCTCCTCGACTATATCCTCGCGGATATGCCCGCCGACGGTATGGTCTTCCTCGCTTCTATACCCGAATTTACCGCTTACGGCGGCAACGCGCAGAGAGTTGCCAACTACAACAATACCGTTAAGAAAGTCGCTTCCGATTACCAGAGCGCAGGCAAGAACGTGCAGTTCGCGGACGTTCACGGCTGTCTCGACGGAATGAACGATATGGACAGCGACAAGCTCCACCCCACGGATAAGGGCTATGAGAAGATAGGTAAGTTCTGGGCAGGTATCGTGGAGGATTACACAGCGGCTTCGGCTCCGCCCGAGACTACGACCACCACGGTCACTACGACGGAAACTACTACGACTACGACCACTACAACGTACTACGTTTCGCCTCCCGTGACTACTACGGAGGAGGAGACTTCCACTACGGCAGCAACTCAGAGCTCCGACGCAAAGGCGGGCGACGCTAACCTCGACGGCAATGTCACCATTGCTGACGCGGTCGCTATCCTACAGTCTATTGCAAACAGAGACAAGTACGAGCTGAAGCCGCAGGGTAAGATAAACGCTGATGTTGACGGTCAGCAGGGCGTGACGGCTAACGATGCCCTGACCATTCAGAAGGTCGACGCGGGTGTGCTTGATGTGGGCTCACTCAGAATAGCGTAAATTTTTAAAGGCTTCGGAGTTTTCCGAAGCCTTTTTTGTGTAGCCGTTGGTTTATATTGTGCTTTGCGGTGAAAATAAAAAAGCCGTACCCACGGCGCCGAATAAACAAGAAGCAAAGAGCCGCTCTCAACAGACCTTTGCGTCTTGCTTATCGGTTTACCGCCGTTCGGTACAGCTACAGGAAAAAGAAACAAAATATAGAAGGGGAATTGGGGGATCACTTGATCCACTTATAATATACTTAATGAACCTTAAAATAACCTTAAATTTTTTCAGCCTGTGAACTTCGCTTTGACTATGCTGTAGCCGTAGGGCGGGACTGTCAGCGTTCCGTCGGCGTATTCGCCGTAAAACGACTCCATATTCGTGAATAAGGTGAAAAATTCGTTTATTTTGTTCAGCCTTATCGTATCGCCTGTTCTGTTGATGAAAAAGATGTAGTCCATGGGGCTGCCCTGACGGGTGAACACCATGAGGCGCTCGTCGGGGAGCCTGCCGTCTTTGAGGGCGAAGTAGGTTCTGCCCGCCCTGAGGTTGGGTATCGACTTCCTTACGCGTCCGAGCTCCTTGACGTATTCGATGAGCTCGCCGTCTTCGTTCCCCCACGGGTAGCAGCGGCGGTTGAACGGGTCTTTGTAGCCTTGCAGACCTGCCTCGTCGCCGTAGTATATGCACGGGACTCCCGGGAGAAAGTACATCAGCGCAAACGCCGATTTCAGCATATTTTTGCCGTTTCGGTACTGCTCGTCCGTCAGCATACGCTCTGCCATCCAGTCCTTGCTCTTGTCGTCGCAGTATTCGCCGCCCAGTCGGTTTATGGCGCGCTCTATATCATGCGTGGAGATGAAGTTCATCAGTACGTCTATCGTCGGCTTGGGGTAGTGCTCGAGTATCGTCATCACCGAGTAGATGAACTCGCGCGGGTCGCCGCCCTTTGTGTAGTTGATGATAGCCTCGCGGAAGGGGTAGTTCATCACCGAGTCGAGCTGGTCGCCGAGAAGATAGCGGCGCTTGGCTCCGTAGCTCTCCTTGTTGGAGGCGTCTTCCCACACTTCGCCGATGATGAGCTTCTCCCTGCCGAATTTTTTCACGGACTTGCGGAGGGTGTTCAGGAACTGGTCGGGGAGCTCGTCGGCTACGTCGAGACGCACGCCTGCCGCGCCCTTGCTGAGCCAGTAGTGGAGTATGCCCTCATCACCGCATATGAAGCGGGTGTAGTCCTCGTTGTTCTCGTTGACGTTCGGGAGCGTGTCTATGCCCCACCACGACTCGTACTGCTCGGGGTAGTCGATGAAGCTGTACCAGTTGTAGTATTTGCTGTCGCGGGACTGGTATGCTCCCGGCTCGGGGTATCTGCCGTACTTGTTGAAGTAGATGCTGTCTGCGCCTGTATGCGAGAACACGCCGTCGAGTATCACCGAGATACCGAGTTTTTTCGCTTCGCGGCAGAGCTCCGCGAACTCTTCGTTCGTGCCGAGGAGAGGGTCTGCTTTGGTGTAGTCCGCCGTATTGTAGCGGTGGTTCTCGTGTGCCTCGAATATGGGGTTGAGGTAGATGCAGGTCACGCCGAGCTCCTTCAGATAGGGGAGCTTCGACTGTATGCCCGCAAAATCACCGCCGAAATAGTCGTTGTTCCACACGTGACCGTGCTCGTCGGGACGATACCACGGAGTGCCGTCCCAGTCATCGCGGAGCACGCGCCCCTCGGGGATGTTCTTCTTGGGCTTGCCGCTCTTGCAGAAGCGGTCGGGGAATATCTGGTACATTATGCCGCCTTTGAGGAAGTCGGGCGTCCTGTATTCCTTGGCGTAGACGGTGAGCTGGAAGAGCTCGCCTTCCTGCTCGGCGCCCTCGTGGCAGTTGACGCGCTTGATGTAGTGTCTGATTCCGCCGCACGTATACGAGAAGTAATAGTAGTGGACATCGCTGTAGCGAGCCTCATACTCGCAGGAGTAGACAGTGAGGTCGCCGTCGGTGCCCGTGGGGCTCATGTGTATGAAGCGCTCCTTGAAGCCTGTTCTGAAAAGCACCAGCACAGGCGGAAAATCGGGGTGTATATCCTTGTGGAGCCTGATAGAGAAGCGGCAGGTCTCGAACTGCCTTATCGCGCCGAATATCGACTTGCAGCCGAGGTCCCATGTGTCGTATACAGGTTTCACGGGGTCTCCTCCTTTTGTAAGCAATTAGCCGTTAGCCGTTAGCCATTAGCTCGTGGTGTCCGCTGACGCGGACGGTATTTGAATATATCGCCGTCAGGCGATACCATAAGCTAAAGGCTAAGGGCTAAAGGCTAAAGGCTAAAAAATTATACAAATTGTTGAGTGGGAAATAGGGGACACCGAAGGGCGTCCCCTGAATCCTGCTATTATCTGAGATGCCAGATGTTGTCTGCGTACTCGGTAACTGCGCGGTCTGCGGAGAATATGCCTGCGCCCGCGATGTTGTTGAGCGACATCTTTGCCCATTTCATCTTGTCGTTGTAGCATTCGGTGATGTATGCCTGTGCTTTTCTGTAGCTGTCGAAGTCGGCAAGCACCATATACGGGTCGCGGAGGCGGAGAGAATCCGCGACGTCAACGAATGTGCAGCCGTTGATGCCGTGGTACATACGCTCGATAGCCTCGTTTATCCTGCCGTCGTTCTTGAAGTAGCTCTGAGGGTCGTAGCCGCGTGCCTTCAGCTCGTTGACCTCGGGGGTCGTCATGCCGAAGATGACGATGTTATCGTCGCCTGCTGCCTCTTTTATCTCGATGTTCGCGCCGTCGAGAGTTCCGAGGGTGATAGCGCCGTTGAGCATGAGCTTCATGTTGCCCGTGCCCGATGCTTCTGTACCCGCGAGGGATATCTGCTCGGAGATATCAGCGGCAGGCATGAGGTGCTCGGAGAGCGTTACACAGTAGTTTTCGAGGAATATGACCTGTAACTTCTCGGAGATGCGCGGATTTTTCCTTATCTCCTCCGAGATAGCCCATATCAGCTTGATTATCTGCTTTGCGAGGTAGTAGCCAGGAGCTGCCTTTGCCGCGAAGATATAGGTCTTGGGGGTGAAGGGGGCGTCGGGGTTGCTGAGCAGATATGCGTAGTCTGCAAGGATGTTCATTACGTTGAGGTGCTGTCTCTTGTACTCGTGGAGACGCTTTACCTGTACGTCGAAGATGCTGTCGGTATTGAGGATGATGTTGTCCTTCTTGACATACTTGGCAAACTCTTCCTTTGCCTGCTTCTTTACGCCGAGGAGCTTTGTCAGGACTTCCTCATCGTTCTCAAACTTGCGGAATTTCTCAAGCTCTGCGCCGTCCTTGATGAACTTGGAGCCGATAGTGTCCTTGAGAAGCTTTGTCAGAGCGGGATTGGACTGGTACAGCCAGCGTCTGTAGGCGATACCGTTCGTTACGTTCTTGAACTTCTCGGGGGTGTTCTCGTACTCGTCGTGGAATACGGACTGCTTGATTATCTCGGAGTGGAGCTTGGATACGCCGTTTACGCTGTGCGAAGCCGCAACGCAGAGTGTTGCCATGTGTATCATGTTGTCCTTGATTATGGACATACGCGTGGTCTTTGCGCTGTCGCCGCCGTTGCGCTCCATGAGAGACTGGCAGTAGCGGTTGTTTATCTCGACTATGATAGAGAATATTCTCGGGATGATGTGCTTTACGAGGTTTACGTCCCACTTTTCGAGAGCTTCCGCCATAACGGTGTGGTTGGTGTAGGCGAAGGTCTTGGTGACGATGTCCCACGCCTTGTCCCAGCCGTAGCCGCAGTCGTCGAGGAGGACTCTCATCAGCTCGGGGATAGCGAGGGTGGGGTGGGTGTCGTTGATGTGGATAGCGACCTTGTCAGCGAGGTTTTCGAGCGTGCCGTATACCATCATGTGGTTGTTTACGATATCGCCGATAGAAGCCGCGCAGAGGAAATACTGCTGTCTCAGGCGGAGACTCTTGCCCTCGAGGTGATTGTCATTGGGGTAGAGTATCTTGGAGATAGCGTTGGCAACGGAGTTCTGGGCAAGTGCGCTCGCGTAGTCGCCCTTGTTGAACATCTTCATGTCGAAGCTCGGTGCCTTTGCCGACCACAGACGGAGCACGGATACGCCCTCTCCGCCGTAGCCCGATACGTACATATCATAGGGGGTGGCAACGACTGTATTGTAGTTTACGTGCGAGATATAGTGGTACTGGTTGTCCCAGTATTCCTGAAGGTCGCCCTCGAAGTGGATATCTATCGAGAGCTCGGGCTTGGGTACCAGCCATACGCTTCCGCCCGGGAGCCAGTTGTCGGGGAGCTCGGTCTGCCAGCCGTCCTCCAGCTTCTGCTGGAAGATGCCGTACTCGTAGCAGATAGAGTAGCCCATTGCGGGGAAGCCTGTGGTGGCGAGTCCGTCGAGGTAGCAGGCGGCAAGTCTGCCGAGACCGCCGTTTCCGAGACCTGCATCGGGCTCGTATTCGTATACCATATCGAGGTTGATGGTGTGCTCCTTGAGGAGAGCGCGTACCTCGTCCGCTATTTCAAGGTTGTATAGACTTGTTTTGAGGGAACGTCCCATGAGGAATTCCATTGAGAGATAGTATACCTGCTTTCCGCCGACAGAGTGAGTGTGGTTGATGAAGCTCTGTCTCTTGGCGCCGAGTATCTCGACGATGATAGAGGAAAGTACCTGATAGACCTGCTTATCCGAAGCCTCCTCGGGAGTTACGCTGTAGAGCGACTGGAGCTTCTGGGGGAACTCCTGCTTTATCTGTTCGATGAGAGGGTTGGTTTTCTTTGCCATATAAAATCTCCGTTCTGTCGTAAGTTGCGACGTTATTACCACTTGTATAAACTTCATCCTTTGTTTTTGCCGATAATTTGCGGACAGCGGCTGCTGCAATTACAAGTAGTATATATGATATTGTACCACTTTTTCGCGTTTTTTTCAATTGTATAATTCAACAAATATTTATCAACGCAATTTACATATTACTGAAAAACCATTGCAAAAATCGTCGCTCTGCAAAAATAATTCCGATTTCTATTGTGCAATTTGTAAAATATGAATTTTAATATCGGGGCTGGGGTTGCGCATTTTGCATACATAAAAACTGACTATATGTCACGGCGATATATTTAAAATATAAAACTTGTAAAAAATCTAAAAAACATTTGAAATCCCGTGAATTATATGATATAATATATGTGTTTACATTTTTCGCACAAAAAATGTGTGTAGAGACAAAACGATAATACAAAGAGAGGATATGATACCCAATGGAAAAGAAAAAAGGTCTGTTCATTCTAAAGCTGTTTATCATCATCTTATGCATTTCGTCTGTCATCGTTTCGCTGGCAGTGAATATCCTGTTTACCAGAAATAAAACTCCCAACCTCTTCGGCAGATATATCTACGTTGTCGGTGAGGATAACCCCATGCCAGGCGATGTTTCATCAGGCTCGGCTCTGCTCGCAAAGGACGCTAAGGGCGTCAGTGTCGCGGTCGGCGATATCGTGCTCTGCTACCCCGCCGATAACCCCGACAAGCTTTGCCTCAGAAGTATCAACTACATCGTTGAGGCTGAGGAGGGCTCGGAGGAGAGATACTATACAAAGGATTCTATCCACGAGGATACGGTCGATTCAATTGCAAAGGACAAGGTAGTCGCTATCTGCACGGGCTACCCCGAGAGCCCCGAGCTCGGCGCTTTTATCAGATTCGCTCAGAGCATCAAGGGCATACTCATAATGCTCGTTGCCGCGGGTGCTGTACTTGTCGTATTCATCATCGCCGCTATCGCCAAGACTATCAACGGCAAGGACGACTTCGACGAGGAGTTCGACTTCTACGAGTATCAGGACGAAAATGAGAGCCCGAGAAAGAAGTTCGCCAACAATAACGCTGAGCCCGCTTACAGTGCCGCTCATGAGAACTTCGCCGCTTCGGAGCTCGAGCGCAAGAAGATGTCCATTGCGGAAAACTTCAGCCAGAAAGAGGTCAATCACGACTCTCCCTACCAGAAGGAAAAAGAACGCACTATGCAGTTCAAGGCTCAGAAGGGCAGCCTGACCAATACAATGTCGTTCCCGACAGCGGGCGGCTCGGCAGAGTCTTCGTTCGCCGCAAGGAATATCGGGGCACAGTCTTCTACAGCTCCTACTGCCGATGCGCTCCGCGAGGAGATGCTCAGAAAAACCGCCGAGGCAGAGCGTTCGGGTCAGTTCACCGTTCCTGCCGAAAGCAACGTTCCCGATAATACAGGCGTTCTTTCAACGTCTGCTGTGGAGCAGATGACCAAGAACGATGCTCCCGCTTATGCCGCTCCCGCTCGTCCCGCGGCTGCTCCGAAAAAGAGCAGTACGCCCGATATCTCCGATATCATCAGCAAGACCGAGTCCAGAACCAGGACGAAGGACCCGTCGGATATGTCGGTCGACGACCTTCTCAAGATGATAGAGAGCGAGAAGAACAAGCTGTAACAGATAAAGCCGCAAGGAAAAAGCTTCCTTGCGGTTTTTTTTATCGGGTGGGGAACGGCAAATTGTGAACAAATTGTAAACTTTAAGAATCTTAATGAATTCTTTATGTTTGCGTTTTATCATTGGAGTCAGAAGGGAAAACATGATTTCCGAATCAACAAAAGGAGGAACTGCTATGTCAGATATCGTTATCGAGGCAAAGGAACTGACCAAACAATATAAGAAGCAAAAAGCCGTCGACGGGGCTTCCTTCCGCATTAAAAAAGGTATGATATGCGGTCTGGTGGGACCAAACGGGGCGGGCAAGACCACTATCATGAAAATGCTCGGCGGGCTCGTGCTGCCTACGGACGGAAGCTTTACCATCTTCGGCGGGAGCTCCGAAAAAGAGCTCGCTCACGCCCGCTCGCGCATGAGCTTCATGATAGAAACGCCATACGCCAAGGAGGAGATGTCCGCGCGCGAGAACCTCGAGAAGCTCCGCCTGCAAAAGGGTATCCCCGACCCAAAACGAGTGGATGAGGTGCTCGAGATGGTCGGGCTCGCGGACGCGGGGCGCAAGCACGTCGGCAAGTTCTCGCTCGGAATGAGGCAGCGCCTCGGCATTGCGGGGGCTCTGCTCTCCAAGCCCGAGATAATGGTGCTCGACGAGCCTGTAAACGGTCTCGACCCCGAGGGCATAATCGAGATACGCAATATGCTCAAAAAATTCAACGAGGAGCTCGACGTCACTATCCTCATTTCCTCGCATATCCTCGCCGAGCTCTCGCAGCTCTGCACAGACTATATGTTCATACGCCGCGGCAAGCTCTTGCAGACGCTGTCTGCGGAGGAGCTGCATAAGATGTGCGGCGAATACTACCATATCCACACCGACAACGATCCGCTCGCCCTTGTCACCTTGCAGAACAAGCTCGGCGTACAGAACTGCGATGTCCTCAAAGACGGTACGCTCCGTCTGTTCGAGCGGCTCGACGAGCTCCCGCTGATATCAAAGACGCTCTACGAGAACGGGCTCACGCCTGTGGAGCTCCACGTACATGAGGCTGACCTCGAATCATACTATATGAAATTGGTAGGTGATGACAATGCTGAACATAATAAAGGAAATGCTGAGGCAGACAAGGCGTGACAAGCTGCTGTGGTTCGGTGCGGTGTACATTTTTATCATGTTTGCCACTGTGTTCACCGATAACGGTCTGACATCCGATACGGGCAGCAGCTTTTTCGGCTTCGCTATGCAGTCGGTGTCAATTATTACGCCTATTATCCTCGGGACGATGGCGGCAAGGATATGCGGAGCCGACCTCCGCGACAAGACCGCAAACTATGAGCTCCTCTTCGGCAAGAAGCGCTGGGAGGTCTACTTCGGCAGGTTCATTGCCTCTCTTATCGCGTGCTTCACTGTGATGACCGTGATATTCGCCGTGATAATCGCGCTCCCGACCGCTCTCAACGGCTGGGGCGAGAGCCTGAGCGCCCGCAATGCCGCCGCGCATCTGGCGCTGGTGTACCCGATAATGTTCAGGATATTGTGCTTCTTTACGGCGTTCACCTTCCTGTGCAGGAACGATATCATCGCTTTCGTTGTCGCTGTTGTCGGCACGGGGCTGATGTTCGTGTTCGTCTTTGCGATGCTGAATCTGGCTGATATCGAGCTGACGTGGCACCTCGCGCTCAGCGACATGGTGCATATTATTGACTTCTCGAACACAACACAGGGCTTCGCTGACGGCAGGGACATCACCGTATACAAGGCTCCGATAGAGACTGCGGCGGCTGTGCGCTCGCTGCTTGCGTCGTTCGGGATAGGCTCGTTCTGGCTCTTCGGCGGCTATATGCTGTTCCGCAAGCGAGATATTTCATAAGGAGGGACTGCTATGCTCGATATTATGCGTTTTCAGTTCCGTCAGCTGATAAGGAAAAAGGTAGTCTATGCCATCACTCTGCTGATATTCGTTGTTCTGTTCATGTGTATGTTTTTCAGCGGTTCGGCTGAAGACCCCGTCACTAAGGCGTCCGAATTCGTGCCCGAAATGCTGTCGGTATTCATGGGATGTGCGGCTCTCGCGGCGGGGGCGCTCGTGGGAATGGTCAGCGGCGACGATATGTCCGACAAGACTATAAACCACGAGATAATGGCAGGCAGGAGCCGTGCCGCGTCCTACCTCGGGCGCGTGATACCCGTGCTCATCGCAGCTCCGATAGTGGCGCTGATAGTGTACGGAGCTCCGTTCCTGCTGTACGGCGCGCTGTACGGCTGGGGAGATACTCTCCCCGCCTCTGCGGTGCTGGTGCGGTGCCTGCTCGCAATGCTGCCCATGCTGAGGCTGTGCGCCTTTATGGCGATGCTCACCTTCATTGCCAAGAATGCGATGTTGACAGTTGCGGCTGCAATGGCGCCGAGCTTCATCACCATCGGGCTTGCAACGGGAGAGGCGCAGTCCTCTGCAATTCTCAGCAGACTCATGGAGCGCCCGTGGCTTATCAGCGTCGCAGACCTCGCGTTCTATGGCTCGTTCGACAGCTGGTACACCTACGACCTGAATATGAATATGTATATGACGTACTACCCGTCGATACCTGCGGGAAATATAGCTCTGACGGTGATTCTTTCGCTCGCGATGACGGCGGTGTACATCGTCATCGGCTATCACTATTTCCACTTCGATGACATGAACTGAAAGGAGGCGGCACTATATGAAGCTTTGGGACATAATAAGAATCTGCGCGTGTATCGTCTCCTGCGGCGTACTGTGGTGGGCGGCAGGACGCTCGGAAAAGATAAAGAGCCCGAAATGGCGCAGACTGTGGCTGCTTGCGCCGCTGCTCGCTCTGCCGATAGACAAGCTCGGGCCCGAGCTCTCGATGATACCGCTGTATATCGGCGCGGTGGTGGCGTTCTTCGGCTTCTTTATGCAGAAAAAGCAGGCAAAGCGCGTACTCGCGCTCGCGGGGGCGGTTTGCATGGCGCTGAGCTTCCCCGTCTGCCTGCTGAATCCCCGCTATCGCGCCCGCGACTTCAAGGGCGACTTCGAGAAGCTCTACGGCTGTATGCGCGAACACTACGTTCTCACCGAACACAAGGGCATCGACTGGGACGCCCTCTATGACGAGTATCAGCCAATCTTCGCCGACATAGACAAGCGTCAGGACGTCGGCGCGAACGCGATAGTGTGGGGAAGATTCTGCGGAGAGTTCCACGACGGTCACGTCAATTATGTCTACAGCAAGGATGCTGTCGGAGATGTGAACAAGGCCCTGAAAGAGGCTCTCGGCAACGACTACGGGCTCGCGGTCATGCACTGCACGGACGGGAGCTTCGCGGCGGTGAATGTGGACGACAGCCTCGCGGCTTACGGCATACACAACGGCACCGTGATAACAGCGTGGGACGGCAAGGCTCCCGACGAGGTGAGCAAGTCCTCGCCGCTGTATGACTGCAATATCTTCTCCTACAACGAGGAGATCGAGGAGGGAAACTTCGAGATAGCAAGTTTCCCCGACATCGACAATGAGGTCTTCTGGAGCGCGATATTTGCGGCGGGTATCGGCGGAGACAGCGTCGAGGTAACTTATATCGCCGACGACGGCTCGGAGCAGACAGCCCGCCTCTCAAGAATAGGCGACTACGCCGAGCGCTTTGCCGACACGCTCAAAAAATTGAATAATGGCGTGAATATCGGTAATCTCCAGTGGAAAAAGGTGAGCGATACTGTCGCTTGCCTCCGCATCAAGGGCATGAGCTTCGACTCGAAGTCCTATGACTCCGCGGACGACGACGCCTACGACGAGATGAAGTACGAGCTCCGCGAGACTATACTACGGTATCAGTCCGAGGGCGTGAAGGACGTCATCATCGACCTGCGAAGCAATGGCGGCGGCTCGCCGCATATGGTCAACGGTGTGCTTTCGCTGTTCGCGCCCAAGGGCGAGCACTACAGCCTCACCAACGCCGTGTGGGACAGGGAGAACTCCTGCTGGGCAAGAAACGAGGACGGCAGCTATGTCCGCGGGGACGATATCACCTATCAGGGTGAGCAGCTCCTCGGCGACGGCAGAGTCATCGTCATTGTCAATTCCCAAAGCGTCAGCGCCGCGGATATGATGACAAAAGAGGCCGAGAGTCTCGATAATATGACGGTCATCGGCTTCACGGGCCCTAACGGTTCGTCGCAGGCTGTGGGAATGAAGTCGGCGCGGAACGGAAGTATCAGCTTCTCGAACTGCATCGTTCTCGATAATGACGGCAGTATAATGATAGATTCGGGTACCGACAGGCAGAGCTCCAACGGCGACGGCGTGCAGATAGTGGAGTTCGGCTCAGAGGCGATAAGCGCACTGTTTGACAGCGGCGAGGACTATCTCCTGAACACCGCTCTGGAAATGCTTGAACATTAACACAAAGGGAGCAGCTTTAGGACTGTATTCATACAGAAGCAATACGGAGTATTTATTGAGGGAAACCCTTTTGAAAAAGGGTTCTCCCTCAAACTCCCTTCCTAAAACTTTCAATTTAAATTTTGCCCCTATGGGGTACTCTACTGATACGAAAAGAGTAAGTCTTTCTTTTCAATGAGAGTACCCCATAGGGGCAAAATTTGGACTAAAAGTCTTTGGAAGGGGGCTCGGGGGAGAACCTTTCTTCAGAAAGGTTTCCCCCGATAAACATCCCGTAATGCTTCCGTATAGGTACAGTCCTAAAGCTGCTCCCTTTGATCAGTGGCGAGGGCACTCGGCGGGGAGCTCGCCCTCGCGGTAGTAGCCTGTTTCCGTTTTCGGGCACCCCTTTCGCGCGAGACCGCCGCTCTCGGTGCAGTATTCCGCAGTGATGACGCTGCTGTCGGGCGTGAAAGTCTTGACCTGCCTGTCCGCGCGCTCCATAATGGCTTTCCATATGCTCGCGGGGAGCTTGTACTCGGTGCGGTCTATGACGGAGTTGCCGTCGTCGTAGCCTATCCACACCGCTGCGCTGTATTCGGGTGTTGCTCCGACAAACAGTCTGTCCGTATCGCTGCCGTAGTCGTTGTCGACCGTGCCTGTCTTGCCGATGACCTCGCTGCCGTCATCGAGGCGGGCTGCCTGCGCGATACCGTCGTCCTTGCAGATATTGTAATACAGCAGACGATTCATTATCCATGCGTCGGCTGAGGTGAGAGCCTGTATCTCGGTGCTCTCACGCTCGGCGAGGATGTTGCCGTCCTTATCGGTCACGCGGGTGTAAAAGCGCGGCGCGGAGTATATGCCTCCCCTGCCGAAAACACTGTATGCAGCCGCAAGCTCCGTCATCGGCACCCCTCTCTCAAGGTAGCCGAGTGAGATGGAGGAGATGTCGGCGTCGCGGTCGGTGAGGGTAGTGAAGCCGAGGTTTTCCCGCATGAATGCGAGACATCTGTCGCCTCCGAGCTCTGTGGCGAGCCGCACGGGCACGGTGTTCTTCGACTGCCTGAGCGCGTAGGTCACTGTGATGTCGCCGTCGTAGATGCGGTCGTAGTTGCGGGGCCATGCATTCGGGGTGTTCGCGTTTATCGTCGGCTCGTCGTGTACCGTCGAAGAAAAGCTTATCATGCCCTCCGCAAGCGCAGGAGAGTACACGGACAGCGGCTTTATCGACGAGCCCGTTCTGTGCAGTGTGCGGTATGCGCGGTTGTAGGCGGTGTTGCCGCGGTTGCCTGCCGCAATGGCGATGACGTCGCCGCTCATATTCGTCACCGCGCAGGCTGACTGCGGGAATATGTTCGGCACGTCGGAAAAGCTGCTCGGGTCGGCGTAGACCTCGTCGACTGCCGCCTGCATGGAGGGCGAAAAAGGCGTTTCGACCGTCACGCCGTCGGAGTAGAGGAGCTCGAATGCCCTGCCGCGCTCACAGCCCTGCTGCTCGGCGATATCGGTGACTATCTGTTCCGTCATGGCGTCGAAGTAGGCGTTGTCGGGGATTCGGTTCGCGTACTGAGCCTGCGGGCTGACCGACGAGGCTGCTCTGCCGCCCGTGAGTGCAGGCACATAGTCGGCGGGGGAGGCGGCTATCTCAGCCATTGTCTGCCATTCCGCATCCGTCAGCGATGAGGCGTACTTGCCGAAATAGACTACGGAGGCAAGCCCTACGCCGAAAACGTTCTCGCCGAAGTATATGCTGTCTGCGTTTTCGGGGGTGAACTTTACTCCCGCCGCTTTGCAGACGGCTTCGGGCTTTGACGGGTCGAGGTCACTGTAGCTGACCTCGTAAAGCTGAGATACGGGCAGTGTGTATTCGCTGCCGTCTGCCGCCTTTACCGCGGGGGCTGAGTATGTATGCGGTGCGCTCCCCTTGTCCGAGCACGCCGCCAGCGGCAGACACATCGCTGCCGCGATAAATGCTGTGAGCTTATGCATTTGCCTTCTCCTTTCCGAAGTCTATGAGCATTCCGTATGCTGCTCCGAGGAAGAGCCAGAATGTCGGCTCGACTGCGATATTGCCGTCGTTGACTGTGCCCTCGGTGAGGAAGCCGACTATCCCTGCGCACAGACATACGAAGAACAGCTTGTTCCTGTCGGCGAGAAGGGCTTCCTTGTCCCATTTAAGAGCGCTCTTCGCACTGCCGAGGAGGAAGGCTCCGAACAGCACGAGAAGCGCGATGAGCGCGGGTATGCCGCAGGTCAGCGCTATCTGGAGGTAGCGGCAGTGGGGCTTGTCGACTATGAGGTGGTATGTTCCGTTCGTGTTGCTGAGACCGACTATGTCGTTCTGCACGAACTCGAACGGGAAGCTGCCCATGCCCTTGCCGAAAAGTATGCACTCCTTCAGTATCGGCAGCGAATTCGCCCATATATAGCCTCGTCCCGTAGCTATGCCGTAGAAGCGCGTGAGGGAGCTGTTCGCCATGGGCGCGGCGGGGATGTCGCCGAGGAGCGTGCGGTTCTGCGCGATGAGCTTCAAGCCGTCGGTCGTGACGGCAAAGTCAAGAGAGCTGTCGTAGCCGAGGTCGACGTACATTATGCCCTCGACAAGCACGATGTTGATGTCGGCGTCCTGCGCGTCGTCGTGTATCAGCAGGTGGGTGCGGTCGGAGCTGTCAGCCGTGTACTTCAAGCCCTTGTCCGAAACCGCGGAAAGGGTCTCTCCGCTCTCGTACGGGGGCGTTATCGTGTAGCCCGAGCCCTCTGCGGCGATGCGGAGCTCCCTGCCCTCTATCTCCGCGCTTTTCAGCGTGTATACCGACGGTTCGGATTCGTATGTGCCCGCGTTGGTGACGCTCTTGATGATGTTGGAGGTGAAGTCGTGACCCGTGGCAAGGTCGAGTGCTATCGTCAGCACCGCAAACGCCGCCGCTGCCGCAAATACGGCTCTCAGCGGTATCAGGTGCTTGATGATGAAGTACGCGAGCAGGCATACGAGCTCCGCGGCGATAACGTAGAAGGCGGCGGTTGCGTTGGTCATTATGCCTGCTGCGAATACCGCTGCCGCAAGCGCTCCCGCAGCTATGCGTGAAGCCGCTTTTTTAGCCGCAAATACGGCGTATACCGCTATCGGGAAAACGAGTACGAAGAACTCGCCCGTGTAGTTGGAGTTGTAGAAGGTCAGCACCGATTCGCGGAAGTCGTTGCCGATAGTGAGCGACTCCGCCGCTGTACGGTACTTCGCGGGCGCTATCAGGTACTTCATGAACGGCAGCTCCATAAGCGGCGTTACAGTGTACTCGAATATGGCGAGCAGCGCCGATACCGCCGTGAGCGTGAGGAACGCTTTGCGGAAAAATCCCGTCATCCGCGCGCCGCTTATGTAATTGATGCCGAAAAGGAATATCACGCTGTAGGAGAATATGGCGAGAAGCCCCTCGTATTCGGTGCATAGCCCGAACAGTACCACTTCCTTGTGCTCCGATAACAGCGCCGATATGCACGCGAACAGCAGGTACGCTCCCGCACAGACTGCGGGAAGCAGCCCCCTGCGCGTGAACAGGCGGTTCTCCCTGCACGGCGCGTCGGGGAATATGCGCTCTCCGACTGCGTACAGGCATACTCCGCACGCGATGACAAGATATACTACCTCCTTGCAGTACAGGAACCAGTCTGCGTACAGTCCGTTCGTGTTCGCGAACAGCTCCGACGAGCGCCCCGTGAGCTTGTCGATGTGCAGCCTGACCGCATACACCGCGAACAGCAGCGCGCTGATGACCGTCACCGTGAATATCCTGCGATAGCGCGGCAGCTCGGACACTGTGCTGCGCTCTTTCTTGCTCTTTACTGACATTTCGGCTTACCTCCGTATCAAGGCAGCGCTGCACAAAGTCAGCCTGCGGCTTTGCACAGGTGCTGACCGCGCTTTCTCGGCGCGGGCTTCGTGCGGTGCTGCCCAAACTGATTACTATTCTACCACATTTCCCCGACGTTTGCAACTTTTTATGCGCGCCATGCGCCTTGCTGCCTCGTACCCCCTTGACAAACACGCAAGCTTGTGGTATCATATATCCTATACAGCAAAGCTTTGACGAGGAAGGCTTTATCCATTCCGCCGCTTTCCAGAGAGCTGCCGTTCGGTGCGAGGCAGCAGCTGCACGGATAACGCTCACCGCCTCCGAGCTCGCCCAATAAGCGACGGGTGCTCCCGTTACAGAGCCAATGAGATACGGAGCATACCTCCGTGTGAATCAGGGTGGAACCACGGTATTTTATCGTCCCTTGTGCCTATTTCAGGCGTGAGGGGCTTTTTTGTCACCTTGCGCGCGGGAGGTGAAGATTTGAGCAATATCAAGTACAACGAGCAGGAAGAGGCTTTCGAGCTCCCATACAAGCTGTGGGACGAGACTGCGAATGTTCGCTTCTACGTCGGCGAGGAAGCCGATATAATCAAAAACCTTAAAGACGTCGCCGCGAAGCTCGCTAAACTCGACGGCAGCCGCCGACAGATCGCAGAGCTCCTCATTGATGACGGCTTCTACGAGGGCGGCGACCCCGATGC
Organism: Ruminococcus sp. YRD2003; assembly: GCA_900109435.1. Taxonomy (GTDB): domain Bacteria; phylum Bacillota; class Clostridia; order Oscillospirales; family Ruminococcaceae; genus Ruminococcus; species Ruminococcus flavefaciens_G. Next base: position 80,107 of record FNZT01000004.1, read on the forward strand.
CCTCGCGAAAATTCTCGCGCTCGCCAATGTGTACGTAGATTTCGATGACGAGGATATCGTCCTCTGCTTCGATGTCTCCACCGACGACGGCTTTATGAAGGCGCCCGCCCACGTCGAGCTGTTCGGCGAGTTGTTTGAATTGACGGGGTGGGTCGAGTGATATGGACAGACCCGTGCGAAAGGATATCCGCCTCGGGAATTACGATTATTCCCGAAACGGCGCGTATTTCGTGACAATATGTACGAAGGATAAAATGTGTATATTTTGGCAGAATAATGACAAATATACGGCGTTGAAGGCGGATACCGACAATCCAAGCGTAGGGGCGCATTCCGTGCGCCCGCGATGTGAAAGCAAAATTCGATTATCCGAATTTGGAATTGCAGTAAAAAAATCATTCAAAACGGTTGCGGCATATTATCCGATGATTCATTTTGATAGGTATGTAATTATGCCAAATCACATTCATGCAATAATCATAATCAATGCAGGCGATGTGATTGGCGGGCGCACGGAATGCGCCCCTACATTATCGCAAGTAATCAAAAATTTCAAGGAAAATGTGACCCGTAACATTGGTTTTTCCGTATGGCAAAGATCGTTTTACGACCGCATTATCCGAAACGAGCAGGAATACCGCGCGTTTTGGGAATACATCGAAACGAACCCGATGACATGGGAAAACGACGAATTATTCAGCAAAGAATAACATTATAAGGAGAGATAACCATGATAAAATTAACATTGAAGGACGGAAGCGTCCGCGAAATTGAATCGGCACAGCCCGCGTCCGAGATAATCAAGGGCATCGGCATGGGTCTGTATAAGGCTGCCTGCTGCGTCAAGATAAACGGCGAGGTCAAGGACCTCCGCACCGTTATCGACAGCGACTGTCAGTTCGAGGTATGTACTTTCGACGTTCTCGACGGAAAAAAGACCTTCTGGCACACCGCTTCGCACATTCTCGCTCAGGCTGTAAAGCGCCTCTACCCTGCGGCTAAGCTCGCTATAGGCCCTGCTATCGACAACGGCTTCTACTACGACTTCGACCTCGAAAAGCCCTTCACTCCCGAAGAGCTCGAAAAGATAGAGGCCGAGATGAAGAAGATCGTCAAGGAGGGGCTCGCACTCGAGCAGTTCGAGCTCTCGCCCGCCGATGCTGTCGCTAAGCTCAAAGAAATGGACGAGCCTTACAAGGTCGAGCTCTGTGAGGAGCACGTCGGCAAGGGTGAGCCTATCTCGTTCTACAAGCAGGGCGAGTTCACCGACCTCTGTGCGGGGCCTCACCTTATGGACACTTCCGCTGTCAAGGCTTTCAAGCTCATCTCATGTACGGGCGCTTACTGGCGCGGCAACGAGAAGAACAAGATGCTCAGCCGCGTTTACGCTATCGCTTTCCCCAAGGCTTCTCAGCTTGACGAGTATCTCAAAATGATCGAGGAGGCTAAGCTCCGTGACCACAAGAAGCTCGGCAAGGAGCTCGGGCTCTTTATGTTCGACCATACAGCTCCAGGTATGCCCTACTGGCTCCCGAGAGGCTGGAAGCTGTTCAACGCTCTGCTCGAATACTGGAGAGGCGTTCACGAGGACCACGACTACACCGAGATTTCAGGTCCCGTACTCTCCAAGAAGGAGCTGTGGGTGACATCGGGCCACTGGGACCACTATCAGGACGGTATGTTCGTTATACCCGCTGAGGAGGATAACGAAGTTTACTGCGCTAAGCCGATGAACTGCCCCAATGCTATCAAGGTGTATATGAACAGACAGCGCTCGTATAAGGAGCTCCCGCTCAAGTTCAATCAGGTCGATGTTATCCACCGTAAGGAGAAGTCGGGCGAGCTCAACGGTCTCTTCCGCGTTCAGCAGTTCAGACAGGACGACGCTCATATCCTCGTTTCCGAGGAGCAGATAGCTTCCGAGATAAACGATATCATGGATATCGCGACCGAGATGTACAACACCTTCGGTCTCGAATACAAGGCGGAGCTCTCTACACGCCCCGACGACTATATGGGCGACATCAACGTCTGGAACAAGGCTGAGGCTGACCTCAAGGCTATCCTCGAGGATAAGTACGGTCCCGACGGCTATGAGCTCAATGAGGGCGACGGCGCATTCTACGGCCCTAAGATAGACCTCAAGATGAAGGACGCTATCGGCCGTGAGTGGCAGATGGGCACTATCCAGCTCGACTTCCAGCTTCCCCTCAACTTCAAAATGAAGTACATCGCTTCCGACGGCTCCGAGAAACAGCCCGTTATGATACACCGCGCTATTTTCGGCTCGTTCGAGCGTTTCATCGGTATCATCACCGAGAACTTCAAGGGCGCTTTCCCGTTCTGGCTCTCGCCTATGCAGGTGGGTATCGTGCCTATCCGCACCGAGCATAACGAATACGCAAAGAAGGTCGCTGACCTCCTCAAAAAGAACCGCATCAGAGTCGAAGCCGATTACACCGACGACAATATGAAGAACAAGATCAAGAAGTTCAAGGACTTCAAAGACCCGTATGTTGTCATCATCGGAGACAGCGAGGCTGCAAACGAGCAGGTATCTATCAATATCCGCGGTAATAAACAGCTCAAGAACGTGCCGCTCGATAAGTTCATCGAGATGTGCCGCACTATGAATGAGGAACACTCGCTCGATGTCATAGATACGCTTTGATATAACATAATAAGCTCAAAGCCCTGCTGCGGTAATACGGATACCCATATAGAAGTATTAAGCCATAGTATTTCTGATATACAGTCAGGGGTACTATGGCGCTTTTATTGACACTACATTTATGCTGTGCTATAATGTTCACAGACAGGAAACGGAATTTTAAGGAGGTTTTTATAGTGAACGAATTATGTATGATAATAAAAGATATGGTAAAACCGAATTTCCTTAATATCAGAACGTCTATCCAGACCTATGACAGAGATGCGATATGCTGCGGTGCTCCGTGTTGGAGATGGGCATATCATGCACTTCATTCAGCTGATAAATGGTTTATAAATCCTTGTGTATATGATGAACCGCCTTTTCATGAAGAAGGACTTGATAATCCCGACAAGCCTGCTTCTGTTGTCTTGTCTGATGAGCAGCTTCTTGATTATCTTGACAGTGTAGAGAAAAAAACATACGCATATCTTGATTCTCTCACAGATGAAATGCTATATGAATGTCCCGAAAACTGTGAACATACGAGAATGGAACTGGTGCTAAGACAATTCCGCCATATTTCGTTTCATACGGGAATGCTTAACGGACAGACTGCTGTAGCAACAGGAAAATTTCCGATGTGGGTCTCTCAGTCTGATAAATATGTTGATGACGGTATTCTTTTCGGCAGATACCGAAAGGGACAAGTTACAAAATAAGATATGATAATGTAAACTCTGATTATAGCAGCCGTATAAAATGCAATGCCCCGAAGCAGTTGAAGTGCTTCGGGGCAAAACTTATATATGGGTATCCGTATTATCGCAGCAGGGCTTTTTGTCTGTTTTTGACAGTTTTTTTGCCTCCGGTATGCCGCAATTTCGTCGCCGAAATTCCGAAATGAAACACGAGAATGCGAGAGATTAAGAGGAAAACAAAGAGAATCAAAGAGAAACTTCATTATAGATTGAAAAAAATCTCGCAAAACTCTTGACAACTCCTTCTCTATCAGGTATAATTAGTCTTGCACTGTCGGGAAATCGCTTGAATCCCCCGACCAAAATAATTCTTACGGAGGAAATAATTATGTCAACTACACTGGCTAAACCCGCTGAAGTAAGCCGTACTTGGTATATCCTCGACGCTGAGGGCCAGCCCCTCGGTCGTGTCGCTGCCAAGGCTGCACATATCCTCAGAGGCAAGCACAAGCCCACCTACACTCCTAACGTAGACTGCGGCGACCACGTTATCATCATCAACTGCGAGAAGGCTGTCCTCACAGGCAGAAAGCTCGAGCAGAAGAAGTTCTACTGGCATACAGGCTGGATCGGCGGCCTCAAGTCCATCTCCTACAAGGATATGATGGCTGAGCAGGCTGACAGAGCTATGACTATCGCTGTAAACGGTATGCTCCCCAACAACACTCTCGGCAGAGCTCAGCTCAAGAGACTCAGAACCTACAAGGGTGCAGAGCACAAGCAGGCTGCTCAGAAGCCCGTTGCTTACGAATTATAATAAGGAGGAGCTTTGAAATGTACGAATCAAAAGTAAAATACTACTACGGAACAGGCAGAAGAAAGCACTCCGTTGCAAGAGTTAGAATAATCCCCGGTTCAGGTAACGTTACCATCAACGGCAGAGGCATCGACGATTACTTCGGCCTTGAGACCCTCAAACTCATCGTTCGTCAGCCCCTCGCTCTTACCGATAACCTCGATAAGTTCGACATCGTTTGCACTGTTGCAGGCGGCGGTGTTACCGGTCAGGCCGGTGCTATCAGACACGGCGTTTCTCGCGCCCTCCTCGAGTTCGATGCTGAGCTCCGCCCTGTCCTCAAGAAGGCCGGATTCCTCACTCGTGACCCCAGAATGAAGGAGAGAAAGAAGTACGGCCTCAAAGCCGCTCGTCGTGCTCCGCAGTTCTCAAAGAGATAATCAGACTTATCTCAAATCGCCGTATTTTCGGCACTTTTCAGACCTTGCAAATGTGCTTTGGTACTTGCCTGGTCTTTATCGAAAAGATTTTCAAATCCGTCTCGTTTATCGGGACGGATTTTTTACTTTCATGAGAGTTTCAGTGTTATAAGGTCAGCCACCTTTGACTTAGTGGATTTCAGTACATCAGCATAAATGTCAGCTGTGATATTGATGTCCCGATGACCGAGATGCTCAGAAACGACTTTAAGGTCAACTCCGCTGTTCAATAAAAGCGTAGCATTACAATGGCGGAGCTTATGCAGGGTGAGGTCTTCAAACTCCGTTCCCTTTGTAAAGCGTTTCAGAGAATGATAGACAGACTGTCTGTCACGGTAGTTGCCCAGGGCTGATGTGAAAACCATTTCAGGATGAGCAAACTTCTTTCCGAGTACTGCCGACATCTTGTCGATATAGGCTTTCTGCTCCCTTAAAATAGAAGCAAGGACTTCGCTCATACCGATTACCCTGTGACTGCTCTCCGTTTTCGGTGAGCCGAGCTTATGTTTACCGCCGATGTCGGTGAGGTTGTGATTGATCGTTATAGTCATTTCCTCGAAGTCAATATCCTCCCACATCAGCCCCAGACACTCGCCCGAACGCATTCCTGTATAGAGAAGCACCTTGATGATACGCTTAAAGTCCTCGTCCCACGGCTTTGTATCTAAAAGCTCCATAAAACGCTTGATCTCGCTCTCATTAAGGGACATTTTCTTCTTTTCGTCCCTTTTCTTCGGGAGAATGACGTTGTGACAAGGCGATTCACGGATAAAGCCCTGCTCAACACCCCTGCGGAAGATGCTCTGTATCACCACATATACCTTCTTTACGGTCTGAGGATTCAGGTCATAGGACTTCATGATCCTCGTCAGCTTGGGAGTAGTGATTTCTTTGAGCTTCATATTACCGAGAACAGGCTTGATATGGTTGTTATACTGCCCTTTATAGGTGTAGGCGGTACTCGGCTTCAGCTCAATGGGAGCGTAGTTCTCAAAAAACCAGTCGGCAAGCTCCGAGAAACGCATATTCTCATTCAATTCCGTGTAGTCCTTGCACTTGTTCTCAAAGTCATAGGCAAACTGCTGTGCGAGCTTCTCAGCTTTCTTGGGCGTAACGCCCTGTGGAGGCTTGAAGGTAGTCGATTTAACAATCTGCTTGTGTTCTGTATCATATCCGAGGGATACCTTTATTCTGAAAGTATCGCCTCTCTTTGTAATAGTAGCCATATGATATTCTCCTTTGATATCGTAGATTATGGCATACTCCTGTATGTTGTCATTATATCACTTCTACGCTTTAAAGTCAATACAAGATACATAAAGGTAGTATGCCATATCTTCCCTTGGAGAAAAGAATCAAGAGAGTTTCTGCGGGCTCGCCGAGCTCTTTTTGAGCAGCTCATCTACACGGGAATCCATTCTCTCTTCTTTTTCCTTTGAAGCATAAATGAGCCTCTTTATAAGCTCGGCTTTCTCGGGAAGAAAGGCTATATTGAACTTGTCCCCCTTCTCAAAGTAGGCGAACTTGATATAGTTTGCCTCCAGAATCCCTTTTTGTTCCTCGGAGATAACGAGATATTGCAGCTTCTCGCTCTTTTCCTCGGCTGATTCCTTCAATTCCTTGTATATCCGCTGATTCCTAAGCTTCGCGTTCTGTGCGTCGAGCTCGTCTGCCTTCCCCTGCATTTCTATCAGCTCCAACAGGAAGTCCCTGTCCTTTTCTTTTATTGTGATAGTCACGCTATCATCAGCCTTGTGTATCTTCGCGGAATACAGTATCGGCTGATTCACCAAATACAGCAGCCTCTCTATCCCGACCTTACAAGTATAGATTTCTCCTGCAGTGGTCTTCAGCTCGTCATAGCTGATGTTCCCGAACGGGATATACGTCTTGGGCGGAGATTTCTTCAGCTGCTCCACCTTCCTGTACCTCACGGGATAGGTGTATTTTTTTCTCCGCTGCGGAATGAGTACAAGTATCGTCAGAGCTTTCATCACAAATTCAAACAGGCTTCGAGAGTATAACAGCGACCTCTCCGTCTTGCGTATGAGCTGCTCCGTCCTGTTATCTCGGACTATCTTCCCCGATACTGACGGCAGATAGCCGTTTTCTTTAAATATGTGCTGCTCGTACCGCTCATAATTGCTCCTGCCTGCTGAGTGAAACTGTCTTCTTGGAGTCTTGACGGGTTTCTTTTCGGGCTGAGGGACATAATATCCCATGAGTTTCTCGAGGTTGTCCTTAGTGTACTTCCCTCCGAACTGGCTCGCGAGAGTGTCGACGCGTATTCCTTTCTTCTCGCCGTTCTTGGTCAAGGTGATATGAGCGTCGGTATACCTTATGATAATAATTATTGTTGTTGCCAACTGTACTTAGTATGCCATATATGAAAATAAAAAAAGTGGTATGACATACCACACTTGTTGTATGTCTGCATTCTGCGGAATCCATCCGTTGCAGATGCGTTTTCTGAGTAAATTTTCAAAAAAGTTATAAAAGGGTATTGACAAATTACGAAAACTAACTTATAATATAGTTAGCAAAGGTGATACAGATATTCCTTTGACTAATCGTATAAGGAGGATTTCTTTATGGTAAAGAGATCATGTAAAGGAAGCAGTTGTATAGGATATCTTGAAGACAGAATTGATGAAATTGATTTTAATTCTGATACTTCAAGGAACGGGAAGTTTAACCGTGCTATCCCAAAAGCACAGAATCGTACACTTGAGGAACTGAAAAATGATGCGAAGGAATTAAAGAAGTTTAAAAATAAAATTCCTAGTGACGTGGCATTTCCTACAGCTTTACAGGTTACGGTAGATGAAGAACTTGAAGATGCATTGACTGAAGTTGAAGAAAACATAATGTCTGCATTGAATCTGACAACCTTGCAGACTAAGTACGAAATTGAATTGATATGGTTTATTTATCTGTGCGAATTACAAAAGGAAGTTATGGAGGTTGGTGAGAAAAAAGCCAAAGAGGAAGACTTAACGGGACCAGAGATGGTAAAGATACTTGTAGAGATCCTTATGCTTAATCGTGAACAGGACAAAAAGGTAATTGAAGAGGTAAAGTCGGCTCTTCTTAAGTGGGAGGTGTGAGCATATGAAACATCCATTTAATGCACTCACAAGAGCTGATGTAGAAAAGCTCAAGGTAAAACCTATATCGGTAGCAAACGCCGGAAGTGGTGTAACATACAATTTCACGACATCACAGCTTGAGGATGCTATTAATCATCTGAAAACTCTTTATACAGGAATTGTAAGGAATTCGTTCGCTGCAAAAATTCTTTTGTTGAACGAAATCCACTAAGGAGGACGGCATATGGATAATAGAATTGAGGCAAAGAAGAGGATAAAAGAACTCTTGCGCACTGATTTGGGTTACATCTACAAAGAAACCAATGTGGGTAGGCATAAAATACATCTTACCTTTAAAATGGACAGCAGAACCCATGAATTGCAGATGACATTCGATTTTGCAGAGAAGTATTGTGATATCCTAACATTTATAAGTCCTCGGGTGCTTACCGATGAGTATTACGATGAAACGCTCTATACGATTAATATCATCAATACATATGTTAAGGCTTTCGGAAGATTTTATGTGGATGACTATAATGATATAGCCTATAGCCTTAGACTTCCGTACTCTATGGTTGAGGAAAGACCTGCTGAAACTATATGGGAAATACAGGGGGCGGTTAAATACTACGAGGATGTTTTCTACATTCTCTTGGATGTTGCTCAAGGTAAAAAGAGCTTTGAAGACTGCAAAGAGTATATTGAGAAAATGTGGAAGTGGTAAAGCAAGTAAATGCAGGATTGACCTGTCACAGTAATCAGTGAATCAAAATGAAAAAAGTGAGAAAATAAAAATGTTTGATTATTGTATATAACAAGCACCTATCGTTTCGGTAGGTGCTTTTCTCATGATTAAAACGGGAGTTAGAGAGCATGGCAAATATAGTACAAGGAATTACCATCTTCAATTAGATGGAATATCTACCTGATGAATGATTTTTCTGCGGTTTTTAAACAACTTTGACCGATTAGCTTCGCAAAAGCGGTTGTTAGGTACTCTCCTGAAGAGCAACAAGCTGATCTAACATATTGTCAATAATTGTCTTTGCTGAATTACTCATAATGATAACCTTCCTTTTTTAGTTTTCTGAATTCTGCACATTTTGCGCATTTTCTTCAAAATGTGCAAAATGTGGAAAGGACAGTTTCCTTCAATTATAAAAATACGGATTGATAATGATATCTGTTATAGTCTTATTATTCGTTCCTTCGGAAGTTGCAAATAGGTATATTGCTTATCTGAGTTTGCAGTTCTGCAATTTCCTCGGCGGTTACATCTTCTTTCTTTTCAATAGAGAGAAGCTTATTCTCCAGTCAATTATATTGTAACAGGAGATGTAAAGCGTAATGATAAAGGATAGCAATGAAATCGAAAAGAATAACAATATTAATGAAAGTAGTATTGTCCCTATTTCAGAACAAAAAGTACATATTCTCGTCACAGATGCCGATACTCATGGAACTGAACTTGCGAAAATGAGCGACTTTATGGGAGAATATGCTAAACTCCAGGTTTCGTCATTAAACAACAGTTCTTTGACAAGCGTTATGGTTGATATTCCAATTGCTAATATAGGTATAATTAATGAAGTAGTTCAGCATGCTCGAATTGTTGCAAAAGGAGATATAAGCCTAATACCGGATTTTGAACACCTTCCATCCGATATAAGGGAAAAACTCAAAAAAGGCATTTATTCTATTGGCGAATCTAAGCAAGTTGATGGGAATATGCGAGCAGTGATCTTAAACGAGAATGGAACTCGAGTTAAAGACATAACACTCAAAAAAGTATTTAATAATCCAGGAACGCTTGAAACAACAAGAAGTATATCTAATCAGCTTCAAATGAAACAAATCAACGATAAGCTTGCTGCTATACAAGAAATTCAAAGCTATCAGCTTGACAAGGATAGAGATCATGCTATTTTTACTCCTTTTCTAAATACACGTGACAGTATTCTTCTTGCACAAAATGCAGATACACAAGAAAAACGAAATATGTATCTCGAAAAAGCCGCTGAACAATTGAGAGAAGCTAAAAATGGAATAAAAACTGAGATGAATACAGCAGTAACTCATCTTGCAAAGTATTCAAAAAGGCCCCTGTTTCACAGACAATCTACAATAAATACACTTACAAGGCATATTGCTGATGATCTTCAGTTTTCTACTAAAATATGTGGTATAACGATGCAGGTTTATGAATACCTTGGTCAGTCACAGAATGCCAAATTAGAAATGGAACAATATCAAGCTTTCATGACAGATTTTATATCAAATGAAATAGGAAATACAGGATATACAGCAATTGAGTTGTTGCATGACAATTTTCGATACAACAAGGATAATGTCGATTGTTGGTATGATTTCTCAATTGAACTAAAAACAAAGCTTTCAGATATTAAGCAATTGGAAACCCGAGAAACCTATATTGTAACATTGGAGGATTCGGAAGATGAAAGATAACAATATAAAGAAATGTAAAAAATGCGGTGCAACATTAGTAGGTAAAAAAGCACATAAACTCGGACTATGTTCACACTGTGCCAGAGATCTTGGACAAAAAGGGGCAGGAGGATTGGCATTTGGAGCTATAATTCTTATTGTTGGAGGAAAAGTCATCAAAACAATTTTAAAAAGAATATGACATATTCCTACAATACAAAAACGCAGATAGGTAAATGCACAATGAAAAAATCAATAAACACTTGGAAAGGATAGTAGAACTAAAAGCTGCTGTTATCGAATAATAAGTAAGAATACTTGACATTGGAGATTGAGTGTGCTAATATTATCTATAGGGTGCATAATACACTTGTTGCCGCAAAAATGCACCCTATAAAATTGGAGGTATAATATGTCAGATATTGATAAAGTGCAAGAACTGCTGCACCAGAAAGCAGACATACAAGCTCGTCTGCGATTAATTCCTTATGATGGTACTCCAGAAGTCAAGAAACAGGGCGATAAACAGTATTTATATGTCAGAAAGCGCGTAGGCGGTCATAATACATCAACGTATGTAGATATATATTCTGACACGCTGCATCAATTATTGTTGAGGAATTCGCGTGAAAGACGTGAGTTGGAGAAACTACTACGACAGGTAAACCGTGATTTATTGGCTCTCGGTTATACAGACGAGGAACTTGATCCAAGAGTACAGCAAAATTTGGATTTTGCTCGTGCGAATATGAAAAGCAATATATATGACCAAGCTGTATTGGAAGGTGTTGCTACATCATTTCCGCAGACTGAGGAAATCATCGATAACGGTATAGTTACTGGTATGAGCGCAGATGATGTGCAGAAGATATTAAACCTTAAACACGCATGGGAATTTATTTTAGATAAAGATGTTATACGCAGTAAAAGCGATTATTATCTGCTTTGTCATATTGCGAAATTGATAAATGAGGGATTTTTTACTAATGGAGGACGTATACGCGGAGTTCCAGTGACTATAGGAGGTTGCTCATATATTCCGCCACTTCCAATTGAGATGGATGTTAAAACTAAAATCGACGAAATTGTAGGAGCAACGCAAGAAACAGCTATTGATACAGCTATAAGACTATGCTTGTACTGTATGAAAACGCAGATTTTCTTGGACGGAAATAAAAGAACTTCTGTTATTTTTGCGAATCATTACCTTATTTCTCAGGGGCAGGGATTCCTTGTTATACCAGAAAAAGCGGTACCGACCTTTAAGAAACTGCTCGTTGAATACTATGAAAGTGATGACATAGTTGAAATATCGGCATTTATGAAGCTGAAATGCTGGAAGAACTTTGAATAGTATTGACAAACCATATTTGTGTTATCAGAAGTGCAGTTTTTTCCTCCAGGCTCACGCTTCCATTCAAGTAGCTTGTTAAATATTTTGCATTTTAATACCTTCTTGCCTTGCATTTTATAAATAACTATTACCACGAAATCGAATAATTATTAAGTGCTGATACATTCTATCCCACTATTCATTTAAGATATTCGTCATCGCAACTTGAAATCATTTATCCCAATCGAATTAAATAATAACAGGAGTACGCCAAAATGATTTGGTCTTTCGCTGGTCTTTATCTGGTCTTCAAAGTTACAAAATCGCAGGAAACGGAAGATAAAGAAAAGCGAAGTTAAAACATTGAAAGTGCTGTAAAACAGGCATTTCTGCAAACAATAGAATAAATTACAAATGCCGATACACGTTACTCAAAGAGATAATCATATCCCTATCGGGACTATACGAAAAATCGCCTCGCAGGGCTATCCTGCGAGGTTTTTTGTTTTATGCGCTATTGCTCGGAACGCTGAAAATGTATGGCAGAGCTGTGACCTGCTTAGCTGCTGTCAGCCCGCTCTACGGAGCGTGGATTGACTTTTCTGCGGCGGTGCTTTACAATAAGATCAGAATTATTTGCGAGGTGTTGGTCATGGATCAGATGAAAACAGGTGCGCTTATCCGCGAGCTGAGAACTGCTGCGGGCCTTACTCAGAAGCAGCTCGCCGAGAGGCTGAATGTCAGCGACAAGGCTGTCTCAAAGTGGGAGTGCGGCTGCGGCTGCCCAGATGTGTCACTCCTGACAGTGCTCGCCGATATCCTCGGTACGGACGTTCAGGTCCTTCTTTCGGGCTCTGTCACTAAAAATGAAAGCGAGAAGGGTAATATGAAAAAACTGAGATTTTACGTTTGCAGAGAGTGCGGGAACATTATCACCGCAACTTCCGACACTGCTGTGACTTGCTGCGGCTCGCGGCTGACTGCGCTTGAGCCCCGCAGAGCCGTGGGGGCGGACGTCCTGAAAGTGGAGGACCTGGACGGCGAATGGCTCGTTACCTCCGACCACGTTATGCAAAAGGAGCACTTTATCTCCTTTGTCGCGTTTGTGACGGACAGCTCCGTTACTGTCTGCAAGCAGTACCCCGAATGGGACTTGCAGCTCATACTGCCGCGCTCCCGCGCATGGAGGCTCGTGTGGTTCTGCACTCGGCATGGTCTGTTTTATCAGGATGTCCGCCCTGCAAGGGTGCGCCCTTGATGCTCCTCCAAAAGAGCTTTAATACGAAGTTTGCCCCTATGGGGTGCTCTCATGATGCTGAAAGAGTTTTCAGCGAGAGTACCCCATAGGGGCTAAAATTTGCATTAATGTTTCAGGGGAGCTTGAGGCGGCAATGCCTGACACTCTACCTTATGATTATCGCAAAATCAGGCGGAATTGTCGGCTTGGGATTGCCCTCGTCGTCGTAATCTCCGTGGTGGAAGCCGCTTATCTTCGGCGGTGCCGTCGATGCTGATGTGAGGTCCTCCTCGGTATCGCTTGTCCCCTCCGCCGATGTATCATCTGTCGGCGTCTCCTCGTCGGTCACTGCTTCGGTTGAGGTGTCCTCTATGGGCTCGCCGTTCTCGTCGGTGTTCTCGGGGAGTGTTTCCGTTTCGGGCGGAGCAGTGGTTATCGGACGGCCGAAAAGGTCGTATTCGATATCTTCGGGTTCGGTTTTCGATTCGACAGGTCTGCCGAACAGGTCGAGCTCCTGTGCGGCGGTCTCGGTCTGAGCACCTGTCCTTATCTCTATGCCGTGAGTTTGCTCCTGAGCGGCTGCGTTCGACGATGTGCTTTTGCTCTTCTTCTGCGCTATCGCGTCGTCTGCACAGCTTTTGCCTGCCATCAGCACGCAGAGGCCTGCTATGATAGCGGCTGCTATCGCTATTATCCTGCTGCGTTCCATTTTTATCCTCCCTTTTTTTATCCGTATGGCTCAATGCGGGCTCGTACGGCTGTATTCAGCCTTTCAGAGCTGCTTTGTCGCGCTCTTCGACTGCGAGACGGTCACAGCGTTCGTTCTCGGGGTGCCCCGCGTGGCCCTTGACCCAGTTGAATGTGACCTCGTGCCGCTCCAGCAGGGGGAGCAGACGCTCCCACAGGTCGACGTTCAGCGCGGGCTTCTTGTCGGACTTTATCCAGCCTTTTTTCTTCCAGCCGTATACCCAGCCCTTCGTTACGCTGTCGACGACGTACTTGCTGTCTGTGGTCAATATCACCCTGCACGGTTCTTTCAGCGCCGATAGTCCCTCTATCACGCCGAGCAGCTCCATGCGGTTGTTCGTGGTCATAGCCTCGCCGCCCGAGAGCTCCTTCTCTCTGCCTGCGAACCGCAGTATCACGCCGTAGCCGCCCGGACCCGGGTTGCCGCTGCACGCGCCGTCCGAGAACATCTCTATCGTTTTTATGGCTAACGCCCCCTTGTCTGTGGTTATAACCATTATAGCAGGTCTGAGCGAAAAATGCAAGCGGTGCGGCGAAGCTCCTGTCTTCGAGAGCGAGCGGTATGGCGTGGGGAGCGAAGGGTCACTCCTTTACCTCCTCTATGGTGCAGTTTGGGTAGTAGTGGGCGAGTATCTCGCGCCATGTGCTGCCTGCGGATGCCATTGCATTAGCGCCGTACTGGCTCATGCCTACGCCGTGCCCGAAGCCGCGCGTCGTTATCACTGCCTGCTCGTCGTCGTAGGTCACGTCAAAATCCGCCGAGCGAAGTCCGAGTGCTGTGCGTATGTCGTTTCCCGTGACTGTACGGTCTCCCGCACGGGCGGTCAGGACAGTTCCCGAATCCGATATTTCGGCTACAGTCAGCCATTTTGTCATGTCCTCGCCGAGCTGTATGCCATCAAGTGCCGCTTCGAGCCTGTCGCGGAGCTCGTCCTTGTTTATGCGGACCGTTTCCTCGTATTTCGGGGCTTTCGTGTCAGAGAGGCTGTCAACGGGGACGAGGTAGTCCACGGGGGCTCCCCACGCGTTTTCGGCGCTCTCCGTCCTGCCCGACGACATCGAGTGGAATGCCGCGATTATCGGCTCGTCTGCGTAGGTTATCACGTAGGGCAGGACTTCGTCCGCTGCCGCGCTTATCCTGCGGTAGTATTCATCGTAGTTTTTGCCGAAATACTGCTGTATCTTCTCATTCGTGAAGTAGCCCTGATACTTCGAGGTGTCGTTGGAGAAGTCCGCTCCGCAGAGCTCCGCGCGGGGCTCCTCACGGGCAAGCGTGCGCTGACGCTCGGCGTAGGTGTGGGCGGCGACTGCCTGTGCTTTCAGAGCTTCCGTGCCGAAATTTGCGGGCATCTCCGCGCAGACTGCCCCTATCACGTACTCGCGCACGGGCACGATGAGAACTTTGCCTGTCGCGGCGTCGAGCACCTTGTAGGGCTCGGAGCTGAGCGGGGCTGCCTCCGATGCTTGGGCTTCGGGGAGAGGCGCTGTCTCGGCGGGAGCAGCGGCTCGTCCGTGCAGACAGGTCGGCAGGGCAGGTATGGCGGTTATCGCGAGGCTGAGGAAAATTGCGGAAAAAAGGTGCTTTTTCATGGTTTTTGTCTCCTTTTTGCGTTTTTTGAGCAGCGGTGTATCTCTGCGGGCGCTTTCAGGGGGGGCAAAGCAAATATTATTTGACATTGCCGCCTGAATAGTGTATAATTAATTATGAATATGTTTAGGAGAGTGATTCTTATGCCATCATTCCTTTCAGGCGCTAATATTACAGGTTTATGCAAGGAGCTTAAAGATAATTCCGCTATAGAGCCTAACCTCTATGAAAAATATCACGTCAAGCGCGGTCTGCGCAACAGCGACGGTACCGGCGTCGTTGCCGGCATCACCAATATATGCAACGTTCACGGCTATATAATGAACGAGGGCGAGCGTGAGCCTATACCCGGTCAGCTCATCTACCGCGGCTACAATATCAACGACCTCGTCGCAAATGTTGAGGCGGAGGACCGCTTCGGCTACGAGGAGACTACTTTCCTCCTCCTCTTCGGTCATCTGCCGAATCCCAAGGAGCTCCAGAATTTCTGCACCTACCTCTCGCTCAAGAGAGACCTGCCTACGGGCTTCGTTGAGGATATGATACTCAAGGCTCCGTCCAAGAATATCATGAACAAGCTCGCGCGCTCGGTGCTCGCACTGTATTCCTACGACGATGAGTGCGAGAACAAGGGCATCGAGAGCGAGATGAGGACTGCTATCAGCCTCATATCAAAGCTCCCTGTCATCATGGCGAACGCCTATCAGGTAAAGCGCCGTGTCTTCGACAACGCAAGCATGATAATGCACCCCATAAACTATGAGGAGAATACCGCTCAGTGTATCCTCTCGCTCCTGCGCCCCGACAGACAGTATTCCAAGATCGAGGCTCAGATGCTCGATACCCTGCTCATGCTACAGGCTGAGCACGGCGGCGGCAACAACTCGACCTTCACCTGCCGCGTACTCACCTCCTCGGGCACAGACCCCTATTCCGCGTACTCGTCGGCGATATGCTCGCTGAAGGGACCGCGTCACGGCGGTGCCAACATCAAGGTCATCAATATGCTCGACAACTTCAAAGCAAATATCAAGCACTGGGACAACGAGGGCGAGGTCGCGGACTATATGCGCCGCACCCTCCGCAAGGAGACAAACGACGGCTCGGGTCTCATCTACGGCATGGGACACGCCGTATATACCGTATCCGACCCGCGTGCCGTTATCCTCAAAAAGAAGGCTTTCGAGCTCGCCAAGGGCAAGGATATCGAGGCAGAGTTCAAGCTCCTCGAGACTATCGAGCGCCTCACTCCCGAGATATTCCTCGAGGTGAAGGGCTCGACCAAGACTATGTGCGCGAATGTGGATATGTACTCGGGACTCGTTTACCGTATGCTCGGCATTCCCGATGAGCTCTTCACGCCCCTCTTCGCTGTCGCGAGAATGGCGGGCTGGGCCGCTCACCGCATGGAGGAGATGCTCACGGGCAACAGGCTCATCCGCCCCGCTTACAAGGCTATCGCCAAGGAGCACGAGTACATAAAGCTCGAAGAGCGCGAATAAAGTGAAGCTCTCACGTATCATTCCGCGGACTGCGGCCGTTTCGGCGGCGGCAGTGCTGCTTACGGGCTGTACCTTCGGCACGAGCATCGACAACCTGCTCGCTCCGCCCAAGCAGAGCATCGAGCAGGAACAGATATACAGCGCCCTCACCGAGGCTGTGGGCTCGGGGATAAGGCTGAAATACCCCCGCTCGGGCAAGTACCTCTCGGCGTTCATTATCGAGGACATCGACAGCGACGGCACTAACGAGGCGGTCGTGTTCTACGAGAGGAACGGTCTCGGCGTGGACGAGCGGACGCTCCGCATAAATGTCCTCGACCAGGACGGCGGCAGATGGCGGTCGGTCTGCGATACCGCGGCGGCGGGCTCGGAGATAGAAAAAGTCATGATATCCCGCCTCGGAAGCAACGAGCGCGTGAACCTCGTCATCGGAAGCAGCCTCATCAACCGCTCCGAGAAAAATGTCACCATTTACAATTACGACAGCGAGACCGAAAGCATCGTGCCGACCTTCTCGGAGTCGTACTCTTTCATTGATATCACTGACCTCGACGGCGACGGCACCAACGACTTTTTGCTGCTGTCGGGCTCCGTCAACAGCTCCAAGGCGGCTGCGGAGGTCTATAAGCTCGACGATGCGGGCAAGTATCACCAGTACCTCTGCGAGCTCAGCAGCTCGTTCACCGAGTTCGACAGCCTCAGCTACGGCAGGCTGCCCGACGGAAGAACGGGGCTCTATATCGACGCCGTTTCGGGCTCGGGCTCGATTCAGACCGACGTCATCAGCATGGACGAGAACGGGCTGAAAAAGGTGTTCGGAGCCTCCGAGATATCGTATTCGACTGTCCGCCCTTCCGGGTGCAGTTCGTATGACATCGACGGCGACGGCGAGCTCGAGATACCCGTACAGTTCATCGCCGCGGGCTATGAGGATGTATCCGAGGGAGACCAGATAAAGCTCACCGACTGGATGAGCATAAACGCTCACGGCAGCCTCGAACGCAAGTATACGTCATATTACAGCATCGGTGAGGGATACGTTTTCGTGTTCCCGTATAAGTGGCGCGACAGGGTGACTGCCAAGCGCGATGCGATCAACGATGAGATAGTCTTCTGCGCCTATGAGAACGGTGCCGCGGGAAGGGAGCTTCTGCGCCTCTATTATGCCGGCGACCCCGTTTCACGCGAGGACAGACTGTCCGCGGGGTATATGCTCCTGCATACCAAGGGAGACCCTGCTTATCTCGCACTTATACCGCAGTCGGGCGACGACAG
The DNA here is from genome assembly GCA_900109435.1 of Ruminococcus sp. YRD2003. Classification (GTDB taxonomy): domain Bacteria; phylum Bacillota; class Clostridia; order Oscillospirales; family Ruminococcaceae; genus Ruminococcus; species Ruminococcus flavefaciens_G. The sequence continues at coordinate 97,952 of FNZT01000004.1, forward strand.
CGACGGGCTGTCCCTCACCGCGGGAGATGTGGCGATAGGATTCAGATATATGGAATGACCATGCACTTGCACGAAGGAGGATAGTTTATGGATAAACGACCCGTTGAAACAGATGTTCCTGCTAAAAAGAAAACATTTCTATTCATCGAAATAGCCATTATCCTTGTGCTGACTGCCGCTTTTGCAGTTCTGTTCATATTCACAGGCTTCGGTTTTTTACGATTGGGAGGTCTGATATTGACGCTCGGATTTCTCATTCTTTTTGCCGTGGTCGCAGACAAAAAAACAAGTATCGTACTGGGTACGATCGTAACGGCTGCTGCAATATGCTGCCTGGCATTTATGAGCCTTATACCGTGCGGAATAACATCTCATTCCCCGTGGAGATATAAGTATCAGAAGGCATACATCAATATTTACCGCAACGCCACAGAGTGCTTTCCCGATTCTCTCCCCGAAGAGCTGAACGATTATCATTTCTCCCACACGCCGTCGATGCTCCAGGGTGCAGGCGATACAACTCTCCTCTTCACCGCATCGCCCGACGTCATCAAGGCTTACGAGGAGAAATATGCTCCGAAGGCGATCAGTTCTGAGCCTCTGTCCGACGGCGAAAAGTATTACCTCATTCCGAACGGCGATTTCTGGGACGATACGGAAGCTACAGTCTACCTTCTGAGCAATACAGGAAACTTTAACCATCCGCATAACAGCAGGATGATAATCAGCAAAGACCACACTAAAATAGGATTCTACGCAATTGTCTGATAGGAAGTGATACTTATGAAAAGAATACTCATCTGTGAGGACGAGGATACCATACGCGAATTCGTCGTCATCAACCTCAAGCGCGCAGGCTATGACGTCGTTGACGTGAACTGCGGCGAGGCGGCTCTCAAGACATTTGAGGCTGAGCACGGCAACTTCGATATCGTCCTCCTCGACATCATGATGCCCGGCATCGACGGCTTTACCGTGTGCAAGAAGATACGCGAGAAGAGCTCGACTATCGGCATAATCATGCTCACCGCGAGAACTCAGGAAATGGATAAGGTCAGCGGTCTTATGATAGGCGCCGACGACTATATCACCAAGCCGTTCTCGCCTTCGGAGCTCACCGCGCGCGTGGACGCCATATACCGCCGCGTCTGCATGAGCTTCATCAAGAACGAGAAGCAGTCTGTCATTGAGAGCGGGCCGTTCGTGCTCAACCTCAAGAGCCGTACCGTGACTAAAAACGGCGCACCCATCGAGCTGACACAGGTGGAGTATCAGATACTTGAATACTTCATGAACAACAAGAATACCGCTCTCGACCGTACAAGCATCCTCAGCCACATCTGGGGCGACAGCTACTACGGCGACGATAAGATAGTTGACGTCAATATAAGACGTATCCGCATGAAGATAGAAGAGGAGCCCTCAAGCCCGAAGTATATCATCACTATCTGGGGATACGGTTATAAATGGAATGACGCGCAGTAATGGCTAAGAAAAGTATCACCAAGCGCTGGATATTCAATAACCTCGGCGTTATCGTGCTCGCTCTCGTCGTTATCGAGCTCGTCGTTATCTACGCGATACAGAGCTATTTCTATAACTCCGCAAAGCAGTACCTCGTATCGAAGCTCAATGCCGTTACAAGCGTGCTGAGCATTCACTCGCAGGACAGCTCCGCTAACTTCTCCGCGGAGATGAGAAATATGCTCGAGACTTTCAACGAAAAGGACAAGATAGAGCTCATGGCGGTCAACGCCAAGGGCAGAGTCGTGCTTACGTCTTCGGGTTTCTCGCCCGACGCCGACGCCGTCATGCCCGACTACGAGGAGGCTATGGAAAACGGCGAGGGCAGCTATACGGGCAGACTCGCAGGAGGCGAGAAGATACTCGCGGTATCTGCACCGATATCTTCCTTTAACAGCGAATACAGCGCTGTTCGTATGGTCACTTCGCTGACCGAGATAGACAATACCATCCGAGGGTATATCCTGCTCGTGACGGTCGTCTGCACCGTCATTATCCTCATTATCGTCATAACGGGTCTGTACTTCGCGGGCTCTATCGTCAAGCCGATACGACAGATAAGCGGTATCACCAGCAAGTTCGCTATGGGCGATTTCTCCGTGCGTATCGCAAACAACAGCGATGACGAGATAGGTGAGCTGTGTACTTCGATAAACCATATGGCTGACGAGCTGTCGTCCGCAGAGGCGATGAAGAATGAGTTCATTTCCTCGGTCTCACATGAGCTGCGAACGCCCCTCACCGCTATCAAGGGCTGGGCTGAGACCCTCATGGTCGACGGCGGCGAGAACCCCGATACCATGAAAAAGGGCGTCGGCGTCATAGTCACCGAGACCGAGAGGCTTTCGCAAATGGTAGAAGAGCTGCTCGACTTCTCGCGTATGCAGAACGGGCACTTTACTCTGAGAAATGCCAATATGGACATTCTCGCCGAGCTCGGGGACGCTGTCCTCATCTACAGCGATAAGGCAAGACGCGAACAGATTGAGATAATCTACGACGAGCCCGAAATGCTGCCATTCGTATACGGAGACAAGAACCGCATACGCCAGGTGTTCATCAATATCATCGACAACGCTGTGAAGTATTCCTCCCCTGGGGATACGGTCACAATAAGCGCCTGCGAGAAGGACGGCAGGGTCATCGTTTCCGTTGCCGATACGGGATGCGGTATCAAGGAGTCGGACCTCGCTAAAGTCAAGACTAAATTCTATAAGGCTAACCACACGCGGCGCGGCTCGGGTATCGGGCTCGCGGTCGCGGACGAGATAATCGCCATGCACGGCGGTACTATGGATATCGCCAGCGAGGGCGAGGGAAAGGGTACTACCGTAACTATCTCCCTCCCTGCAAAGGCAGGCAATAACTGATAACAGGAGTGCGGGGCTTCCCCGCTGTATACTATGAGTAAAAGCAATTCACAGGAAAAATTCAAGTCCAAGATAGGCGGTCAGGCACTCGTCGAGGGCATTATGATGCTCGGTCCGAATAAGGGCGCTATGGCGTGCCGTCTGCCAGACGGAAGCATCGACCTCGAAACATGGGACGAGAACAACGGCAAGAACGCTCCGTGGTACAAGAAAGTGCCGCTCGTCAGAGGCTGCTTCAGCTTCGTAAGCTCGCTCATCAAGGGCTACAAGTACACCATGAAGTCCGCCGAGAAGCAGATGGTCGACGAGGAGGACGGGGAGAAGCCCGAGGGCGCTCCCTCCGCAGAGGGCGGGACAGCTCCCGCGGATAAGAAGGAGGAGAAGTCGGGCGGTATCACCGACGTCATTATGACGCTCGGAGGCATTTTGGGCGTGGTGCTCGCAGTTGTGCTGTTTGTGGCTATGCCAAAGTTCCTCGTGGGGCTTATCCCCGATATCGAGCAGCACCATATCTTGCAGTCGGTGCTCGAGGGCATCGTCAAGATAGCGATATTCATCGCCTATATGGTCATCATCGGGCTGATGAAGGACATTAAGCGTCAGTATATGTACCACGGCGCTGAGCACAAGACTATCGCCTGCCATGAGGCGGAGCTGCCGCTCACCGTCGAGAATATCCGCAAGCAGACCCGCTTCCACAAGAGGTGCGGTACGAGCTTCATATTCATTGTGCTGCTCGTCGGCATTTTCGTGATGTGCTTCGTGCCTAAGGGACTGCTGTGGTGGCAGAGAACGCTTATCAGCTTCGGTGCGCTGCCGTTCGTGGTCGGCATTTCGTATGAGTTCATACGCCTTGCGGGTAATCACGACAACATCTTCACACGCATACTTTCCGCTCCAGGACTCGCTATGCAGCGCATTACCACGCGCGAGCCCGACGACGATATGATAGAAATTGCTGTCGCGGCTATGACGCCGTGCATTCCCGAGGATAAATCGGAGGACAAATGGTAAGCAGAAGCGAGCTTTTCAGAGAGTGTCAGGCGGCGCTCGAGGCGGCGGGGAATCCCGACGCGCGGTTCGATATGATGTGTATCTTTCAGGACTGCCTCGGAGACAGGAATCCCCTGTTTTCGCCGCTTGAAGCTGTTCCGACAGACGCTGAGGCTCTCATTCGCGCTATGACTGAGAGACGTATCAGCGGCGAGCCGTTGCAGTATATACTCGGCGAATGGGAGTTCTACGGGTATCCGTTCAAGGTCGGTGCGGGGGTGCTCATACCGCGCCCCGATACCGAAACTCTCGTCGATAACGTCATACAGCTCTGCCGCGGGAACGGTCTGACTGCTCCGAAGATAGCAGACCTCTGTGCGGGAAGCGGCTGTATAGCGGTCACGCTCAAAAAGGAACTGCCGCTCGCGGAGGTGAGCGCGGTCGAGCTCTCGCAGGAAGCTCTGCCCTATCTGCGGCAGAATGTCAGGCTAAATGAGGCGGACGTCGGCATTGTCGCGGGAGATGTGCTCGCGGAGAGTACCGCCGCGGCTCTGAGCGGGCTCGATATCGTTGTAAGCAACCCGCCCTACCTCACCGCGCAGGAGATGAACGACCTGCAAGCCGAGGTCAGACGCGAGCCTGAAATGGCTCTAGACGGAGGCGGAGACGGGCTCGGATTCTACCGCAGGCTGACTCCGCTGTGGAAAAGGTCACTGAAAAGCGGCGGATTCATCTGCTACGAATTCGGTATGGGTCAGCACGACAAAGTTGGAAATATTCTCGCCGAAAACGGCTTTGTAAATATTAAATTCACCCGCGACCTCGGAGGCATAATCCGCACGGTCACGGCGCAGAAATCGGAGGAAAACAATGGCTAAAAAGGAAATCGCAAAAAAAGCTGCCGTAGTCAAGGCGACTACAACGGAAGATAAGAAGACCGCTCTCGACGGCGCTATCAAGCAGATAGAAAAGAAGTACGGCGCGGGCGCTGTTATGCGCCTCGGGCAGACAAAGACTCTCAACGTCGATGCTATCCCTACGGGCTCGATGATGCTCGATATGGCACTCGGTATCGGCGGTGTGCCGCGCGGACGTATCGTCGAGATATACGGTCCCGAGAGCTCGGGTAAGACTACCGTTGCGCTGTCCGTCATCGCGCAGGCTCAGAAGGCAGGCGGTGAAGCGGCGTTCATCGACGTCGAGCACGCCCTCGACCCCGTGTACGCACAGGCTCTCGGCGTAAACATCGACAATCTCCTCGTTTCGCAGCCTGACAGCGGCGAGCAGGCTCTCGAAATTGCGGAGGCTCTTATCCGCTCGGGAGCTATCGACGTTATCGTCCTCGACTCCATCGCGGCTATGACTACCCGCGCTGAAATAGACGGCGATATGGGTGACCTTCACGTGGGTCAGCTCGCGAGACTTATGTCTCAGGCAATGAGAAAGCTCACCGCGGCTATCTCGAAGTCGAACTGCGTCGCTATCTTTATCAATCAGATACGTGAGAAAATTGGCGTTATGTACGGCAACCCCGAGACTACCCCTGGCGGTCGTGCGCTGAAGTTCTACTCCTCGGTCCGCATCGAGGTCAGAAAGGGCGAGGTCATCAAGGAGGGCAGCCAGATAATCGGCGCAAGAACACGCTGCAAGGTCGTTAAGAACAAGGTCGCTCCCCCCTTCAAGGAGGCGGAGTTCGATATGATGTACGGCACGGGTATCTCTCGCACGGGTGAGGTGCTCGACCTCGCGACCGAGCTCGATATCATCAAGAAGGGCGGCTCGTGGTTCAGCTACAACGACAACAAGCTCGGGCAGGGACGCGATAACGTAAAGGAGCTCCTCAAGAACGACCCCGACCTTATGAAGGAGATAGAGGAGAAGATACTCGCGCGCAAGGACGAGCTCTCGGCGGCGGCTGCGGCTAAGCCCGAGAAGAAGGCGGCTGCGAAGTCCGAGGACAAGGCGGAGGCTAATGCCGAGGACAACAGCGATATCCTCGCAAACATCGACGAGGACTTCGAGGAGTTCACTCCCGCTGAAGAGTAATGGAAATAACCTCGATAAGCCGATACAAGGGCTCGACGTTTGAGGTCGAGCTCGACGGCGAGCGGAAACTGTATCTCCATATCGACATAATCGCGGACAACGGGCTGAAAAAAGGTTCGCAGCTCGACAAGACCGAACTGCGGAAGATAATCTATGACTCGAATTTCCGCAGGGCGTATCAGTATGCGCTCTACTGCCTCGACTACCGCGACTACTCGGAGAGGGATATGCTTCGCAAGCTCATCGGGACTTATAAAAATGAGGACCTCTGCCGCGCTGTGGTCGGTAAGCTCGCGGGGGCGGGGGTCATAGACGATGCGCGCTATGCCGAAAAGCTCGCGCGGAGGCTCGTGGAAGGACGCAGATACGGCTTCCGACGGGCTAAAAAAGAACTGCTCCTGAAAGGCATCGGCGAGGATACAGCCGCGGAAGCCCTTGAGCAGTATGGGGATACTTTCGGGGATAACCTCGCGGAGCTGCTGCGGACTAAGCACTATCGGCTCCTTACCGACAGCAGCGACAGAAAAAATATCGAAAAAGTTAAAAGCGCTCTCGTGCGTTACGGCTACGGCTTCGATGAGATAAATGCAGCCGTGCGCGAATACTTCGAGGACGCTGAACAGGCGGAGGAATAGCAAAATGCCTATCAAAGTTGGAATGGTGTCTCTCGGGTGCTCGAAAAATCTCGTGGACTCGGAGAGAATGTTATACAAGCTCAGAAAGAACGGCTATGAGCTCGTCACCGAGGCGGGGCTCGCAGATGTGGCGGTGGTCAATACCTGCGGCTTCATTCAGCCTGCCAAGGAAGAAGCTATCGAGACTATCCTCGAGCTCGCACAGCTCAAAAAAGAGGGTACGATAAAGAAGATAATCGTTACGGGCTGCCTCGTCGAGCGCTATAAGGACGAGATAGCCGAGCAGTTCCCCGAGGCGGACGCTGTTATCGGTATCGGCGATACAAAGGATATCGTGGACGTACTCGAGAGCGTTATGAAGGACGAGCGCATTATCCGCTTCTCGCCTAAGCTCGATGCAGAGCTCACGGGCGACAGGATAATCTCAACACTGCCCTTCTTCTCGTACCTCAAGGTAGCGGAGGGCTGCTCGAACTGCTGCACATACTGCGCTATACCGCAGATACGCGGGAAGTTCCGCAGTGTGCCGATGGAGGATGTGCTCGCGGAGGCAAGGCGTCTCGCCGATAACGGCGTTACCGAGCTCACTGTCATCGCGCAGGATACCTCACGCTACGGTGAGGATATCTACGGCGAGCCTAAGCTGCCCGAGCTTTTGCGTGAACTTTGCAGGATAGACGGGCTCAAATGGATACGCACGCTCTACTGCTACCCCGAGCGCATAACAGATGAGCTCCTCGACACTATCGCGAGCGAGCCCAAGCTCGTGAAATACCTCGAGATACCGATACAGCACTGCGACGGCGATATTCTCAGCCGCATGAACCGCTGGGGCGACGAAAAACAGCTCGAGGCGCTGTTTGCTCATATCCGCGAAAAAATACCGAATGTGATACTGCGTACCACGCTCATTACGGGTTTCCCCGCCGAGAGCGAGGAGCAGTTCGGTAAGCTCGCCGAGTTCGTGCAGCGCGTGCGCTTCGACAGGCTCGGCTGCTTCGCGTATTCGCGCGAGGAGGGGACGAAGTCCTATGACTTCCCCGACCAGATAGAACCCGAGGTCGCCGCTCACCGCGCCGACATCATCATGGAGCAGCAAATGCTCATCAGTGCCGAGAACAACGAGAAAATGCTCGGCAAGACCTTTGAAGCCGTTGTTGAGGGCTTCGACCGCTTCGGCGAGTGCTTCTTCGGGCGCACGCAGAATGACGCTCCCGACATCGACGGAAAGGTGTTCTTTACGTCGGACAGGAAGCTTGCGGTCGGTGAATACGTCACCATTCGCATTACGGATACTCTTGACTACGACCTTATCGGAGAGGTGATATCAGAATGAATCTGCCAAATAAGCTCACGCTGCTGAGGGTGTTCCTGATACCCTTCTTCCTCGTGTGTATGTATGTGAAATTCCCGTTTCACTACCTCGCCGCCCTCGCTATTTTCAGCGCTGCGTCCATTACCGACGCCCTCGACGGCAAGATAGCAAGAAGCCGCAACCTCGTCACCAACTTCGGCAAGTTCCTCGACCCGCTCGCGGATAAGGTGCTCGTGCTCGCGGCACTCGCCGTGTTCGTTGAGATACCCGATATAAGGGTAGGGGCGGTTCCGCTCATCATCATCAGCGCGAGAGAGTTTATGGTCTCGGGACTCAGACTCCTTGCCGCTAACAGCGGTGTTGTAGTTGCCGCGGGACTGTGGGGCAAGCTCAAAACTGCCTTCACTATGGTCGCTATCATCACTGCCCTCGTGTGGCTCAGCGCCTGCTACGATTTCAGCTTCAACTTCCCGCAGGCGTTCTGCGATGTCGTGGATATCTGGCTCATTCCCGCCCTTATATGGATATCTACCGTGCTCACCGTCATCTCGGGCGCTATCTACCTCAAAGGCTACTGGAACCTCATCGACACCGATAAATAAAGGAGCAGGCTATGAAACACTGTGCCGGTCAGATAAAATATCTCGTCGCGATTAAGGAGCTTTCGGAGCTCGACGACTACGTTAAGTGCGTCGGTATCGCCCGTCATCTCGGCGTTTCCCGCGCGAGCGTCAGCAAAATGCTGCGCTGCCTCGCTAATTCGGGTCTTGTGTATGAGGACTTCTGCAACAGCGTCGTGCTCACTCCCGAGGGGGAGGCGACTGTTTCCGCGATATTCGCCAGCTTCGACGAGGTTTACACCTTCTTCCACAAGTTCCTGAAGCTCCCGCATGAACAGGCGCATGACCAAGCCCTGCTCTTCATCACAGACTTCCCGCAGGATACCTGTCAGCGCCTCAAGCATATCGTCAAGAGAACGATAAAGAAAAAGGCTGAATAACGCAGAAAAGCCGTACTCGTTGAGTACGGCTTTGTTGTTTTGGCGGGACGTCGAGGACTCCGTCCCCTACAATCTGTTGCGGTTACGTTTATAATTGTAGGGGCTGCCTTTGGCAGTCCGCATTATTATACGACGTCGAATTTCGTGCGGACGCCCAAAGGGCGCCCCTACACGGAGGATTTCTGTATGAGGCGTTCAATAACGCAAAAAGAGAGGACTCACGCGAGTCCTCTCTTTTTTATATTCAGTTCAACAATTAACCAAGGATTACCTCGACCTCGTGAACACCGCCCTCGCAAACGGGAACTATGCAGCCCTCGATAGCCTTGCCGTCGAGTGTCATGGACTTTACGCCCTTGCATATGTGGTTCGGGTTCTTGACTGTGATGTTGTATGTTGCGCCGCGGAACTTACGTACTGCTGTGAAGCCGTCCCACTCTGCGGGAATGGACGGGTCGATGCTGAGTCCGTCAAAATCGGGCTTTACACCGAGAATGTACTGGGAAATAGCTACCATGTTCCATGCAGCTGTACCTGTGAGCCATGAGTTCTTGCCCTGACCGAAGTTCTTGGCGTCCTTACCGCCTATCATCTGTCCGTATACATACGGCTCGGTCTTGTGGATATCGGAGGTCTCCTCAGTGAAAGCGGGAGCTATCTTGCTGTAGTACTCGAATGCCTTGTCGCCTCTGCCTACGTATGCCTCGGCACAGATTATCCATGCGTTGTTGTGAGTGAAGATACCTGCGTTCTCCTTGTAGCCGCCCGGATATGTGGATATCTCGCCGTACTGGATGTAGTACTTTGTGAATGCTGGGTTATTGAGAACGAGACCAAACTCGCAGTTGAGGTACTTGTCGATAGAGTTGAGAGTCTTGATGTCGGCTCCGACGTCCTTGCCTATCTCGGACATTACTGCGAAGCCCTGGGGCTCGATGAATATCTTGCCTTCCTCGCACTCGTGTGAGCCCATCTTCTCGCCGTTTGCGTCGTAAGCTCTGAGGAACCACTCGCCGTCGAATGCAGACTCCATAACGTTCTTCTTCATCTTGTCTATCTCAGCCTGTGCCTTTGCAGCCTCGTCGTCCTTGCCGAGATGCTTGAGGATGCCGACATAAGCGGGACCTGTGTAGGTGAAGAGTGTTGCAACGAATGCGGACTCGGCTATCTTGGAGTAGCCGCCCTCTGCTGCGAACTTGGGGTTCGTATATGTCTGGAAGCTCTCGCCGGGGGTGTCGGAGAAGCATGAGAGGTTGATACAGTCGTTCCAGTCAGCTCTCATTGCCAGCGGCAGACCGTGAGGTCCGAGGTTGTTTACGATGTGGTAGAAGGATACTGTGAGATGCTCGAGCATCGTGTGCTTGCCGTTCGGGTCGTCATCGAAGGGAACGTCTGCATCGAGAATGCCCCAGTCGCCCGATTCCTTGATGTAGGAAGCAACGGAGAGTATCATCCAGAGCGGGTCGTCCGAGAAGTCGCCGCCGATATCAGCGTTGCCCTTCTTGGTGAGAGGCTGGTACTGGTGGTAGCAGCCGCCGTCGGAGAGCTGAGTCGATGCGATGTCGATGAGTCTCTCTCTTGCACGCTCGGGTATCTGGTGAACAAAGCCGAGGATATCCTGGTTGGAGTCGCGGAAGCCCATGCCTCTGCCGATACCGCTCTCAAAGTAGGAAGCGGAACGTGAGAGGTTGAATGTTACCATACACTGGTACTGGTTCCAGATGTTTACCATTCTGTCGACCTTGTCGTTGGGAGTATGTACATTGAAGATAGAGAGGAGGCTGTCCCATGTGTTGCGGAGCTCTTCAAGACCTGCCGCTACCTTCTCGGGAGTGTTGTACTTCTCTATCATCGCATAAGCCTTCTCCTTGTTGAGCACCCATGTCTCTCTTGTGAGGAGGTTTGCGGGCTTTTCGGAGGCGAACTTCTTGTCCTGCGGGTTCTCGGCATATCCGAGGATGTAGATGAGTGTCTTGGACTCGCCTGGAGCAAGAGTTACCTTCTTGTAGTGCGAAGCTACGGGCGACCAGCCGTCTGCGAAGGAGTTGGAGGGCTTGTCTGCCTCAACTGTTGCGGGGTTGTTCCAGCCGTTGTAGATGCTTCCGAGGAAGGCGTCACGGTCTGTATCGTAGCCGTCGATAGTATCATTTACTGTATAGAACGCGTAGTGGTTGCGTCTGTCTCTGTACTCGGTAACGTGGTAGATAGTGGAGCCCTCTATCTCAACACGGCCTGTGGAGAAGTTTCTCTGGAAGTTCGTGCAGTCGTCCTGAGCGTCCCAGAGACACCATTCAGCTATTGAGAAAATCGAGAAGTTCTTGGTCTCGGCGCTGTCGTTGGTGAGGACTACCTGCTGCACCTCTCCGTCGTAGTTCTGGGGTACGAAGAATGTTACCTCAGCCTTGAGTCCGTTCTTTTTGCCCTTGATGATGGTATATCCCATACCGTGGCGGCACTCATACTCGTCAAGCTCAGTCTTGACAGGTGACCAGCCTGGGTTCCATACGGTGCCATTGTCGTTTATGTAGAAGTAACGGCCGCCCATATCTATCGGAACGTTGTTATAGCGGTAACGTGTGATACGGCGGAGGCGAGCGTCCTTATAGAAGCAGTAGCCGCCTGCTGTGTTTGAGATGAGTGAGAAGAAGCCCTGGTTTCCGAGGTAGTTTATCCACGGATAGGGTGTCTTAGGGGAATTGATAACATATTCCTTGTTGACGTCGTCAAAAAATCCGAACTTCATAAATTTTTCTCCTTTGTTTTACTATGCTTGTGCGGGAATATACTCCGCGATATTACTATTATAACAGATTCGTTACATCATTACAATAGCTTTTCAAAAATTGCGGTGTACTTTTTTTTATAACAAATTTGTGCATTTTTACCTATGAAAGGAAATCTCAGCGCTTTGAACCACCGAGGGACGGGCGGGCGTTCTTCAAATATTGCGGGGGGGTTTTTCGGGCAGTTTCGCGGCACAGCTGAAAAAGGCGAATTGTTCCCGCGCGGCTTGCTATTATCCGAATAATATGCTATAATGTGTTTATATATTATTTGAGGTGCCATAATGAAAAAATATCGAAGCCTTTTCCTTTTTACAATTATAACTTCTGTCATACTGCTCGGGGCGACTGTCGTTTTGCTCTATTTTTCGGCTAAACGTCAGCAGAATGACCGCTATATCACCATCGACCCCGATACGATCCGGCTCGTACAGCTTGAGGCTCCGAAGGAGGGCGACCCTATCGCTGTTGTCGAAACTACCCTCGGAGAGGTGCGCTTCGTCCTCTATCCCGACCGCTCGCCGAATGCCGTCAGGAACTTCACCGAGCTCGCCGAGAGCGGCTGGTACGACGATACCTTTGTATTCGATTCACGCGAGGGCATATACGCCTCCGTGGGCTGTAAGCAGAAAAACGGCGATATATCAGGCGAGGCGGACAGTTCACGCGAGAGGACCGAGCGCGAGCTCAGCCAGGACCTCTGGACTTTCCGCGGCGCTGTCTGCATGGTCAATACCGCTAAGGACAGCTCGTTCAAAAATAAGCTCATGGGCGGCGGTAAATTCTATAACGGCTCGTGCTTTATGTTCATCGACGAGGTCGAGCTCGACGACGAGGCTAAGCAGGAGCTCCTCGACGCCTCCGACAATAAGGAGCTCGGACAGGCTTTCCTCGACCTCGGCGGCGTGCCGAACCTCTCTCAGCAGGTGACTGTCATCGGACAGGTGTATGAGGGGCTCGATGTCATCGACAAGCTGACCTCCCTCGAGACCGAAAATAACGGGAAATATATGATACCCAAGGACGATATCAGGATCCTTTCTGTCAAAATTGATACCTATTCCGCCGAAAACAGCGCCGATATCAAGTGATTATCAAGCATTTGATGCTCGGTTTTATCAAAGGTTTGACCGAAATTGCCAAAAAATTCCGTCAAAGTATTTACAAATCCAAAATTATGTTGTATAATGAATGGGTTGAGATGTAAACTATCTATGTCTGTACATTAATGTAACTACAGTGAAATTGACTGTTTGTGATCGATATAAGGAGTGGAACAATGAATAAAAAGAAGCTTTTGGCTCTCGCACTCTGCGGTATTATGGCGTCTTCCGCCTTCGCAGGCTGCGGCAAGGATGTCGAGATAAGTGAAGGCAGCTCGGTCGAGGCAACTACTCAGGCTGCTGCTCCCGCAGAGGTCGACATCATGAACTTCACAGCTCCCGAAAAGGGCGATACTATCATTGAAATGAATATCAGGGACTACGGCACCGTAAAAATACGCCTCTTCCCCGAGTACGCCGACAAAGCCTGCGAGAACTTCGTTGAGCTCGCTAAGAAGGGCTATTACGACGGCCTCACTTTCCACCGCGTTATCAGGGACTTTATGATACAGGGCGGCGACCCGACAGGTACGGGCGGCGGCGGAGAGTCCGTTTGGGGCGGCGAGTTCGACGGCGGTACAGACCCGCACCTCGCTCACGTATCGGGCGCTCTTGCATACGCTAATTCGGGCGGCACTGAGACGGACGGCAGTCAGTTCTACATCGTGACAGGTACTCAGGATATAACCGACGACCTCTTTGCCTCCTATGAGGGCTACGGCTACAGTTTCTCCAACAAGCAGAAGGAGATATTCAAGCAGGCGGGCGGCGCTCCGTTCCTCGACGGTAATTATACCGTGTTCGGTCAGGTCATCGACGGTCTCGATGTGGTGTTCAGAGCACAGTATGTCGCTACAAACGCCAACGACAAGCCCCTTAACGATCTCGTTATAGATTCGGTTAAGGTCACCGAGTATAACGGCGAGGAGATAAAGTGGTATCTCAAGGATTACAACTACGACGACCCGACTAAGGCTGACGTCGTGAACTATACTGCTCCCGCTGAGGGAGAGACTATTGTCAAGATGAAGATAAAGGACTACGGCGAAGTAAAGTTCAAGCTCTTCCCCGAGTATGTCCCCGAGGCTGTCGAGAACTTCGTTACCCACGCTAAGGACGGATATTACGATGGTCTGACCTTCCACCGCATCATCGACGAGTTCATGATACAGGGCGGTGACCCGCTCGGTACAGGTACGGGCGGCGAGTCCATCTGGGGCGAGAAGTTCGACGGCGGCAAATACTTCAACCTTATCCATGCGGCAGGCGCTCTCGCTTACGCTAATTCGGGCGGCACCGATTCCGACGGAAGTCAGTTCTATATCGTTACAGGTTCGGTATTCGACGAGGATGAGCTCGCAGGTGCGGCTCAGTGTACCGACTCTGCAAAGAAGGTGTACACCACTTACGGCGGAGCACCGTGGCTCGACGGTAATTATACCGTGTTCGGTCAGGTGTTCGACGGACTTGACGTCGTATTCAAGATACAGAAGGCCGAGACAGGCGACAATGACAAGCCTGTCAAGGATGTCATCATCGAATCTGTGACCGTCGAGGAGTACGACGGTTCTCCGCTTCGCTGGTATCCCTCCGATTATGAGGGCATCGGCGACAGCACCGAGGCTGAGGAGACCTCCGAGGAGGAGACCGAGGCTGAGACGACCGAGGAGGCTTCCGAAGAGGAGACCACCGAGAGAACCGTATGATCTGTGCCGAGTGCATATGAAAACAAAAGAAAGAGGTCGGGGAGACAGATAGAAGCCCGACAAATAAGGAGAGAATTCATTTGGATAAGTTTGTGATAAAGGGCGGCAGACGCCTTGAAGGTGAAGTCACCATAAGCGGTGCCAAGAACGCCGCTGTGGCTATTCTTCCCGCTGTTATACTTTCCGACGAGCCTTGCGTTATCGAGAATGTTCCCTCGATAAGCGATGTCAATATCTGCTTACAGATACTCGAGGAGATGGGCGCGGGCGTCGAGGCTGTCGGCGCCAACGCTTACCGCATTGACCCCACTACCATAAACAAGGTATGCGTGCCCTATGAGTACGCGAGAAAGATGCGCGCTTCCTACTACTTCCTCGGTGCTCTGCTCGGCAGGTACAATAAGGCTCGCGTGTCCATGCCGGGAGGATGTCCCCTCGGTGACCGTCCCATAGACCAGCACCTCAAGGCGTTTTCGGCTCTCGGGGCTGAGTATTCGCTCAGTCAGGGCATGATAGACCTCAGAGCAGACAAGCTCAGGGGCGCTCAGATATTCTTCGATGTCGTTACTGTCGGAGCTACGATGAATGCTATGCTTGCGGCTGTAAAGGCTGAGGGTCTTACCATTATCGAGAATGCCGCCAAGGAGCCTCATATCGTCGACCTCGCAAACTTCCTAAACTCCATGGGCGCCAACATCATGGGCGCAGGTACCGACGTCATCAAGGTAAGAGGCGTTGAGCACCTCCACGGCACTACCTATTCCGTTATCCCCGACCAGATAGAGGCGGGTACATTTATGGTGGCTATCGCCGCTACAAAGGGCGATGCTATCGTCAAGAACGTTATCCCCAAGCACCTCGAGTCCATAACCAAGAAGCTCGAGAAGATAGGCGTGAACATAGAACAATTCGATGACAGCATCCACGTATGGGTGGACGGTCCGCTCGTAAAGGCGAACATCAAGACCGCTCCGCATCCAGGTTTCCCGACGGATATGCAGTCGCAGATAGCTACTCTGCTCACTCTCGCTGAGGGCACGAGCATCATCACCGAGAATATCTGGGAGCAGCGCTTCCGCTACGTTGACGAGCTCAGACGTATGGGCGCGGATATAACCGTAAACGGCAAGGTCGCTCTCATTGAGGGTACAGGCAAGCTCATGGGCGCTCCCGTGAAGGCGTGCGACCTCAGAGCAGGCGCGGCGCTCATCATCGCGGGTCTCGCGGCGAGCGGCGTAACCGAGATAGAGGATATCTTCCACATCGAGCGCGGCTACGACTGCATGGAGGGCAAGCTCCGTGCAATGGGTGCGGACATTGAAAAGGTCAGTGTCCCCGACAAGCCGAATGCGAAGACGGAGAATACAAAGGCTGCTGTTTAAGCGGTAAAGACCTCGGCCATTGACCGGGGTCTTTTTATTTTTCAATGTTTATCCGGGAATGCGGCGGCGCCTTGTAAAAAAATTGCCGAAATTGCGGCTCAGCTATTGCAAAAGTTTCTGAAATGTAGTATAATTATTAAGATATTATAATCGGGTAATATGGCATATTTTGCCGCCCCGACAAAAAAAGGAGGAACAACATTGGCAAAAACTAAGTCCGTCAGCAAGGCTCCCGCTGCCGCTCTGAAGTACCCGATAAAGCCGCCTGCGTACGTCAAGTACAGGTGGGCTTACTACATTGCGGCTTTCCTTATACCCGCTCTGCTGACTCTTCTCGCCTATGCGCTCTTCGGAGTATATCCCTTCGGCGAACGCTCTGTACTGACTCTCGACCTTAACGGTCAGTACGTCTACTATTTTGAAAATATCCGCGACGCTTTCTGGAGCGGCAGAAATCCCCTCTACAGCTGGGGACGCAACCTCTCGGGAGGCTATCAGGGCGTTATCGGTTACTACCTCGCAAGCCCGTTTACCTTCATCGTTATCCTGCTCCCGAGAAAAATGATAATCGAGAGCCTGATGATAATGCAGCTCTGTAAGGTCGGCGCGTGCGGCGTTACCTTCTGTGCTTATGCTCAGAAGTCCAAGAACGTACCGCCTCTCCCGTCACTGCTCTTCTCGACGATGTACGCTCTCATGGCTTTCGTCGCCATCCAGCTCATCGACCCCATGTGGGTGGACGGCCCTATCTTCCTGCCCCTTATCATTCTCGGTCTTGAGTATCTGATCGACGACGGCAGAAAGGTAAACTTCATTATCCCCACAGCGCTCATGTTCATCGCAAACTTCTACATCGGTTTCATGGTCGCTATCTTCGTGGGTATCTACTTTGTATACTACCTCTTCTTCGGTACGAAGAGAAAGTTCGACTTAAAGGGCTATGCAGTCGTTATCGGCAGAATGGCACTCGCTACGGGTACTGTGCTGCTGTGCAGCTACATCATGATAATGCCCGTATACAACGCGCTCGCGCTCGGTAAGTTCGACTTCTCGAAACCCGATTACAGCCTGCGCACGATGTTCAATCCCATCGAGCTCCTCGCTACCTTCCTCCCCGACCAGTACTACTCCGTAAACGTTGACGAGGGTACGAGAATGTACGGTCGTCCCGAGGTTTACTGCGGCGTGCTCAGCTTCGTGCTCGCTCCGCTTTACTTCTTCAATAAGAATATCAAGAGAAACCGCAAGATAGGCTACGGTCTGCTGCTCTTCATCATGTTCTTCAGTATGTGGATAAAGCCTGTCAATATGATGTGGCACGGCGGTCAGGACCCGAACTGGCTCCCCTACAGATACTCTTTCCTCGTATCGTTCATCGTCGTTTCTATGGCGGCTGAGACGTTCTCCAAGCTTGAGGGCTACAAGCTCAATGTTGCTGTGCCCGCAGGTGTGTTCGGTGTTCTCGCGGCGCTCATCTTCATCTTCGATGCCGTTATGCCCAACTTCAACTACAACGAGGAGCGCTATAAGTACGTTGCCAAGCTCCCGTACAAGACTACCCTCAACATAAACGGGCAGTCCGTTGAGCACCTCTGGCTCGGTACGCTTGCTTTCGGCGCCGCCCTCGCGGCGATATACCTGACGTTCGTTTACAGCTACAGCCACGCCAAGACCAAGAAGACCCGCAACTATATTGCGGCAGGCATGGCAGTGTTCGTTCTGTTCGAGGCAGGCTATAACACCTTCGATACTATCCTCAAGATAGACAAGGAGGTATACTATTCCTCAAAGAAGTCCTACGATACTATCATGGACGCTCCCAATGTGGCTGCTCAGCTCGAGGAGTACGACAGCGGCTTCTACCGCACCGAAAAGACCTTCTTCCGAAATGTCAACGACAACCAAGCCTACGGCTTCAAGGGTATCTCGCATTCGAGCTCGGTCATGAATACAAGAGCTATCAACTTCATCGAGACTCTCGGTTATACCACCAAGAGCTACGAGACAAGATACGACGGCAATACACCCGTTGCGGATTCACTGCTCGGTATCAAGTACGTGCTCAATGACCCCGCAAGAAACAGCTCCAAGGGCAAGTCGCTTCTCAGCCCGTACTACGACCTCGTTTATACAAGCACCTATGTTCACGACGGTCACGACGCTGACCTCGAAGTGTACAAGAATCCCGATGCGCTTCCGATAGGCTTTATGGCTGATGACGATATCCTCCGACTCAGCTTCCTCGGAAACGATAACCCATTCAACAGTATGAACAACTTCCTCAGCTCGCTGACAGGAAATACCCCCGACTATTCGGGCGCGCTCCAGCCGAAGCAGTACTTCTGGCGCATTGCGGAGAATCCCGAGGTCGAGCTCAACGAGTGCTGGGAGTCGAACTACAACGGTCAGCACTGCTATAACGCAAATGCGGGCGCAGGCGACCCCACTGTCCGCATCCACCTTACGACGCAGAGCGATGACTGCCTGTATATGTTCCTCAAGTCGGACAACCCCAAGAAGTGCAACCTCTGGGTATCCGATACCAAGAACGAGGAGACAGGCGAATTCGAGGACTTCGAGGGCTTCGGTCAGTATTACGACGGCTATGATTACTCTATCGTCAACCTCGGCTCGTATCCCGCAGGTACAGACATCGAGATACGTATGACTATCATTCAGGGCGACAAGACGGGCAATAACGAGTATATCATGATAAAGGACTTCCAGTTCTACCACTTCGATTACAACGCTTTCCACGAGGATGTCCTCAACCTTCAGGAGAACCCGTGGAGCCTTGACCTCGAAAAGACCAGGGACGACTACCTCGTGGGCGATGTGGACGTCAAGGAGGGACAGATACTCTATACCTCCATTCCATATGAGCCCGGCTGGACTATCAAGGTCGACGGAAAGAAGCTCGACGAGAAGTTCAAGGAAACTGTCACCGATTCGGGCATGAACCTCGCTGTAAACGAGACTAACGGAGACGACGGTGAGTACATCGTGCTCAACGCGCTCATAGGTCTGAGACTGCCTGAGGGTCACCATACCGTTACGATGAAGTATTCGCCTCCCGGATTCCGTGCAGGCGTGCTGCTCCTCTTCGTAGGTATCGCTGTGATCGTGCTGTTCATCATCAAGGACAGAAAAAACAACATCATACTCGTTCAGGAGCGCGAGTACCGCGAGCTCCGCAAAAAGGGCATAGACCCCGAGGCGGCTGCGGAGGCACCCGCTGAAAAGGCTAAGATAATCAAGTCCAAGGGCGCTGTTGCCGAAAAGGTGTACAAGTCGGAGACTGAGAAAAAGAAGGACGCCGACGAAAGAGCTGCCAAGAAGGCTAAAGCAAAAGCAGCTAAGGAGGCTGCCGAGAAGGCTAAGGCTGAGGCTGAAAGAGCTGCTGCCGAGGCTGAGCGGGCTGCCGCGGAGGCTGAGGAGTTCGACGACGATGTCGACGATATCGCTGAAGAGGCTGCCGAGATAGCTGAGGAGTCCTCAGAAACAGCTGATGATACTGCGGAAGTGTCCGCAGAGAAGGCTGACGATGCTGCGGAAGAGTCGGCGGAAAAGGCTGATGATGAGTCGGACGCCGATAGGCCCAAGAAAAACAGCGCGAAAAATAAGAAGAAAAAGTGATTTAAGACGAATTGTCCCTGTACGGTCTGCGTACAGGGGCTTTTTTTCGGTCGTATGTTGATTTTCTCGCAATTCTATGGTATAATGTCTGTATTGGTCTGTGCCGTGGCGAAAATGTGTGGAACGGTTTGTCAGTGTGCTGCTGTCCGCTCGCCTGTTTTTCAGGCAGAAACGGTCCTCACCCTCGCTCTCATCACGGACCGCTGTGATCAATTGCAATAATATTGCTCTGACAATTATTCTTCGCCAAGCTTTTCTTGGCAAGGCAGGGTTGGGCATCAACAATACGCGACGATAGGCAGGTCTTATTTATGAACGTAAAGGATTCACTTCTTAAAGCATTTGCTGAAGCAGGCAGAAACTATATCTCGGGCTCGGCACTTGCCGAGCAGCTCGGCGTAAGCAGAAACGCCGTATGGAAAGCTGTAAAGGCTCTCGAGAACGAGGGCTATATCATCGACTCGGTCACCGCAAAGGGCTACAGGCTCTCGGGACGAAGCAACCACCTCTCTGAACAACTCATTGCCGCCAAACTGGACTCTTCGGTCATAGGCAGCAGGATAATCGTGCTCGATGAGGTCGGTTCTACCAACAACTATGCCAAGGAGTTCACCGCAAAGGGAACTGCTAACGGCACTGTCATCGTTGCTGACAAGCAGTCCGCCGGCAAGGGCAGAATGGGCAGGAGCTTCGTTTCTCCCGCGGGAAAAGGGCTCTATATGAGCGTTATCCTTCACCCTGAGTTCAGCATTCAGACTGCTCCGCTCATCACCTCTCTGACGGCTGTTGCGGCCGCGGAGGCGATAGAGTCCCTCTGCAAGACGGATGTGCGCATAAAATGGGTCAACGACCTCTACATTAACGACAAGAAGATAGCGGGCATCCTCACTGAAGCTTCGGTGGATATGGAAATGCGCGCCCTCGATATCGCGGTCATCGGTATCGGTATCAATGTCCGCAGGATAGGCGACAGCTTCGACGAGGAGCTTAGTTCGCGCGCTTCGTCTATCGAGGATGAGACGGGGATCGCTCTTGACCGCAATGAGCTATGCGCTGCGGTCATAAACAGTCTCGACGCTCACATCGCTAAGATCGAAAGCAGGGAGTACCTCCGCGAATACCGCCGCAGAGAAATGCTCACGGGTAATATGATAACCGCTAAGGTAGGCAGTGAGACTATTACGGGCAAGGTCGTCGGCATCGACAGGAATGCGAATCTCATGGTCGAGACCGATAACGGTATCGTCCGCAGCCTCTCCTCGGGCGAGGCAAATCTGTGCAGGATAGCCAAATAAACAAAACGGACGCTGAGGTGTACACTCTCAGCGTCCGTTTTTTATTTTGCGGCTATGCCTATTTTTTCGCCGTATTTCACCACGGTCTCGAAACCTTCTGCCGTGTTTTTCAGCAGGTCGCTGTCGGGAAGTATCGTACCGCGCTCAAAAAGCAGCACGACCGTCGAGCCGCCGAACTCGAATCTGCCCTTCTCCTCGCCGCGCACAAAGGTGCGGACTCGGCGGTTGCATATCCGTCCGACCATCATTGCGCCGACCTCTATCTGCACGACATCGCCGAAATTTTCGGTGTGAAGGACGGTGTACTCGCGGGAGTTGCGCTTGTAGATGTTGTAATGCTTCATCGCGACGGGGTTCACCGTGTGGAGCTCTCCCCTGATGAAAACACTGTCCGAGCTGCTGCCGTTATCTATGTAGCAGTAGCGGTGGTAGTCGTCGACCTCAAGGCGGAATATACAGCAGTATCCGCCCTCGAATCTGCGCGCGAGAAAGCCGTTGCAGAGCAGGTCTTTCACGCGGTAGTGCGAGCCCTTGATACGGAAAACGCTCTCTTCGTTTATCCTGTAGACCGAGAGCTTGGAGTCGCACGGGCTGATGAGATGGCTCGGGGTGCGGTCTATCGGGCGCTTACCCTGCTTTATCCTGCGCGTGAAGAATTGGTTGTATGAGCGGAAATCACGCATGATGTACTGTGAGGTGTCTATCCCGTTTTTGCGGATAAACGGCTCTATCAGCGGCTTGGAGAGGGGGGAGTCCATATATGCGCCCGCTGCCTTTGACACTGTCGGCAGCGTCAGTACCTTCAGCAGACATCTGCCTCCGACGGTGCCGTACAGCCTTTTCAGCAGCTCGTTTTGCTTTTCGTTGGTGACGATGACCTCGCCTGTTCGTTTCTTTATCATTAGTTCCTTTTTGCGTTCGCAAGCATGAGTTTGATGCGGTTTTCCTGATTTACTCGTGTGGCGCCGGGGTCGTAGTCGATGGCGACTATGTTTGCGTTTGGATTGTCCTGCTTTATCGCGCGGCTCATGCCCTTGGCGACGATGTGGTTCGGCAGACAGCCGAATGGCTGTGTGCAGATGATGTTGTCGACTCCCGACTGCGCAAGAGCTGCCATTTCCGCGGGGATAAGCCACCCCTCGCCCATTACCACGCCCTGACTGATGTACTTGTCGGCGAGGTGACGGAGGTGCTCGAAGTCGTGAAGAGGTTCAAAGCTCCCCTGCTCCTTCATCATCTTTATGAGCTCCTTCTGCTTGGAGTATATCAGCTTGTAGCCGAGCTTGTATATGCGCGACTGAGTGCTCTTGTTGTCGTAGAATTCGGCGTCCGTGAACGTGCCCGATGCGCAGTACATCACGAATTCGAGCAGGGACGGCACTACGGGCTCGCAGCCCTCCGAGAGCAGGAAGTCCTCGAGGTGGTTGTTCGCGAGCGGTGAATACTTGACGTATATCTCGCCCACTATCCCGACGCGTATCTTCTTCTCGTCCGACAGCTTTATCGAGCCGAAATCGTTGAGTATCTGCGGGTAGAGCTTCTTCGTTTTCAGGTACTCGCGGCTGCCCTTGCGGAAGATGTCGCCGAGGCGCTTCTGCCATTTGTCGAGCATTGCCTTTGCCTCGCCCTTGTTTATCTCGTAGGTGCGGCACTTGTTGTAGCAGGTCATCAGCAGGTCGCCGTAGAGCACCGCGTACAGCAGCCGCAGGAACATCGGTGCGGTTATGCGGAACGCGCTGTCCTTTTCCAGTCCGCTGAAATTGAGCGACACTACAGGCACCTGCGGATAGTTCTTGGCGACTGCTTTTCTCAGCAGGTGGATATAGTTTGATGCACGGCAGCCTCCGCCAGTCTGGGTTATCATCAGAGCCGTCGTGTTCGGGTCGTACTTGCCGCTGTTGAGCGCGTCCATGAACTGTCCTATTACCAGCAGAGCGGGGTAGCAGGCATCGTTGTGGACGTTTTTCAAGCCTTCATCAACGACGGCGCGCGAGTCGTTCTCCAGCAGCTCGACCTTGTAGCCCTTGTGCTCGAATATAGCCATAAGCAGCCTGAAATGTACAGGCAGCATATTGGGGACGAGGATAGTGTGGGTCTTTATCATATCCTCGGTGAATCTAACGTAGTCAGCCATTCTGTTCTCCTTGTACACGGCGCTCTTCGCTCACGGAGGTGCTGCCCTCCATTGCGGCAACGAGGCTGCGCAGTCTTATGCGCGCGGCGCCGAGGTTGTTTATCTCGTCTATTTTGAGCTGTGTGTACAGCTTGCCCTTGCTTTCGAGTATGGAGCGCACTTCGTCACTCGTTACGGCGTCTATGCCGCAGCCGAACGATACGAGCTGTATCAGCTGCATATCGGGCTGGGTGGTGACGTATTCCGCCGCCTTGTAGAGACGGGCGTGATACGTCCATTGGTTGAGCACGCCGAGCTTGGGCGTGCGGGCGAGCTGTGCCACGCTGTCTTCGGTGACGACTGCCATTCCGAGGCTCGTCACGAGCTTGTGGATACCGTGATTTATCTCCTTGTCGATGTGGTAGGGGCGTCCCGCAAGCACTATTATCTTGCGGTTCTCCTCGCGAGCCTGACGGATAATATCGTCAGCCTTCGCGGCGATGTCCTTGTGGTAGCGGTCGAGCGCGGCGTATGCCTTGTCGACTGCCGCAGCTACCTTGCCCTTGATATTGAAGCGCTTCAGTGACTCCTTCATCACGCGCACCACGTTCTTGCGGATATTCAGGTCCATATACGGGTGGATGAAGTTCTGCTCGTTGAGGCGCGGGTTGTTCCTGAGCAGGAGCTCGGGATAATATGCGACAACAGGGCAGTTGAAGTGGTTATCCGAGTCGCCCTCGTCGATGTTGTAGCTCATGCAGGGGTAGAAAATGAAGTCCGCGCCCTTGTCGAGGAGGTCCTCGATGTGTCCGTGGGTGAGCTTCGCGGGGTAGCAGACCGTGTCGGAAGCTATCGTGTGCTGTCCGAGGTAGTACATCTCGCGCGAGCTCTCGCCGCTGAACACTACCTCAAAGCCGAGCTCCGTGAACAGGGCGTGCCAGAACGGCATCTGCTCATAGAAGCTGAGTGCGAGCGGCAGTCCCACCTTAGCTATCGGGCGGGCGGGCAGCCCCGTCTTTTCGAGGGCGAGTATGCTGCTGTATTTGTACTCGACAAGGTTGGGGACGTTGTTCTTCTTTGCTTTGCCGCCGCCCTTTTCACAGCGGTTGCCCGAGATGAAGTTCCTGCCCTTGCCGAAGCTTATCACGTTGAGCTGACAGTTAGCGGTACAGCCTCCGCACTGCACCGAGCGCGAAGTATAGGCAAATGAGGCGAGTTCGTCCTTCGATATGAGCGTGGACTCGCCTTCCGCACGTTCCTTCGCGTAGAGCGCACAGCCAAAGGCTCCCATAAGTCCCGAAATTGCGGGACGGATAACGTTCCTGCCGAGCTCCTTCTCGAACGAGCGCAGAACTGCGTCATTGAGGAAGGTGCCGCCCTGCACGACGATGTTCTTGCCGAGCTCGTCAGGCGAATTTGCGCGTATTACCTTGTATATGGCGTTCTTGATTATCGACGAGGACAGTCCCGCGGAGATGTCCTCTACGGACGCTCCGTCTTTCTGCGCCTGCTTTACGGAGCTGTTCATGAATACCGTGCAGCGCGAGCCGAGGTCGACGGGATGCTCGGCGAAAAGTCCGAGCTGCGAGAACTCCGCGATGTTATAGCCGAGCGCCATCGCGAATGTCTGTATAAACGAGCCGCAGCCCGATGAGCACGCTTCGTTCAGCATGATGCTGTCGATACTGTGGTTTTTGATGCGGAAGCATTTGATGTCCTGTCCACCGATGTCGATGATGAAGTCAACATCGGGGCAGAAGTAAGCTGCCGCCTTGAAGTGGGCGACTGTCTCGACTATGCCGTGGTCGACAGAGAGACCCGCTTTGATGAGGTCTTCGCCGTAGCCCGTTACTGCCGAGCCTTTTATCGTCATATCGGGGTTCATCGCCTCGTAGATATTGCGGAGCTGCTCCGCTATCTTGTCAAGAGGCTGTCCCTGATTCGAGTTGTAGTAGTGGAAGAGGATGCGCCCGTCATCGGTGATGAGGACGAGCTTTGTGGTGGTCGAGCCCGCGTCGATGCCGAGGTAGGCGTCGCCCTTGTATGTACGTATATCTGCGTATCCGAGGTCGCACTTCTTGTGGCGCTCGATGAACTCGTCATACTCCGAGTGCGAGCGGAAAAGCGGCTCTCCCGTGACGATGTCGTCGGACGCCTTTGCGTTCTTTATCTTGTTGAGTATCTCGGTGATGTGCCACGAATCTCCTGACTCCGATGCATAGACCGCACAGCCGTATGCTACGAATACAGGGCCGTCCTCGGGGAATACCGCGTGCTCTTCATCAAGTCCGAGCGTCTTGACAAATGCGTTCTGCAAGCCCTTGAGGAAGTGCAGAGGTCCGCCGAGAAACAGCACTTTGCCCTCTATCGTGCGCCCCTGTGCAAGTCCCGATACGGTCTGGTCGACTACTGCCTGAAATATGCTCGCGGCAACGTCCTCGCGGCGCGCTCCCTGATTGAGGAGCGGCTGTATGTCGGATTTTGCGAATACTCCGCAGCGCGATGCTATCGGGTAGACCTTCTGTGCGCGCAGTGACAGCTCGTCAAGCTGGTCTGCCGTGATGCCGAGGAGCGTAGCCATCTGGTCGATGAATGCGCCCGTGCCTCCCGCACAGGAGCCGTTCATGCGCTGCTCGACTCCGCCTGTGAGAAAGATTATCTTCGCATCTTCGCCGCCGAGCTCGATGACTGCGTCGGCGTCGGGCTGCTTGTTCTTTACCGCCAGAAACGCAGCGTGTACCTCCTGCACGAAGGGTATCTCCGCAGAGTTGGCAAGTCCCAGTCCTGCCGAGCCAGTGATGCATACGGTGAACTCCTCATCGGGGTAGTCCGCCTGAATCAGCTTGAGCTGGTCGGTGACAGTCTCCTTCACGCGCGAAAGATGGCGCTGATATTTCGAGTAGAGTATATTGCCGTCGGTGTCTATGATGACGGTCTTTACGGTCGTCGAGCCAACGTCGATACCGAGTGAGAGCTTATTCGCCATTTTGTTACCTCGTAATTGTATTTCTCCTCTCGCGGGAGATACGATTCTGTTCTTATACGTAGTCATATTAATTATACTACATTCCGTCAGAAAAATAAAGTGGAAAATCATTTTTTTCATCAAAATTTTGCGAAATGGCAGTTTTCTACAAAAATACCTCCCGATTTGGCTTTTTTGTATTGAATTATAGGTCTGTTTCTCCCCTGTGTCTCGCCTGTTTTGTCAGCACTCGCGCCGTCAGTGCTGCGTTTTTTCCTGCTGATACTATAATAGCACATCAGAGCTTAAAGTCCTTATAATATGAAGATTTTCTCTTCAATGCGAAAAAAGTCCGAAGAACAGTGCCTCCGGACCTTTTTTCATTCCTGTATGAGCTTGTATGCTGAAAGCTTTTTCATTCTTCCCGACATCACAAAGCTGAAAATGAACACCATTGCCGTTACTGCCGCTGCGGAAACGACTATCATCATCGGTCGGAGCAGGAGGTCTGCATTCTTCACGCCGTAGCCGCCGAGTATCAGCGTGAACAGCGGATTGAGCAGGAAATATCCGAGCAGCGAGCCGAGCACTGCGGCTGTGAGCGTTGTCGGCATCAGCGAGAGCGAGAGCTGACAGCGCAGCTGTGTGCTCGTGAAGCCGACCGCCTTCTTTATCCCGAATTCGCGCTCCTTCTTGATGAATACCGTCTTCAGCAGCAGACGTATCACAAGCAGCACCGTCGCGATACTCAGCAGTATCATCAGCACGACAATGAAGCTGACTGCGAAAACAGGCGTATTCTCCGAGCTCCTCTGCTGACGGTAGTAATTCTCTGTCTCTGTCGTGCAGCTGAGCTCTTCTATCCTGCCGAGGACTTCATCGACCTTCTCTGCCGTCGCATCATGCATCCTCACACGGAGGAAATCATATCGCGTGTCGATACCGAGCCGCTGTGCCGCTTTGTCGGTCATATACAGTCTTCGGTTCATTACCGACTGCTGCAAGCCTGTGACAAGATAGCGGCAGCTGTTTTCGCCGTATTCGACTGTTATCTCGTCGCCGACTCCGATACCGAGCTTCTCCGCAACGGAGCTTCCTACGACCACTTCGTTGTCCCTTCGCATTATATCGCCTTCATATAGACCGCAGTATACGAAATCCGGCTCTGTTACGTAGATGAGCGTTACGTCTCCGCCGCCGACCTCCGCTGTCACCGAGAGCAGACCGTAAGCCTGTGATACTCCTTCAACTTCGCTTATCTCGTCTATTGCTTCGCACGCTTTATCGTATGAGCCGTCTGCAAGGTAGACATATGCGTCCGGAGCATCGCCCTGCACCATTCGCTGAAAATTCGTTATATCTACCTTTGTATTATAATAGAGCAGCCCCGAGAACGTCGCAACGAACGCAACTGCTGTTACAATGCAGAAAACAGCTGTGTTCTGCCCCATATTCTGCATAGAGCTCTTCAGTGCGAGAAGTATGTTCAGCTCGCCCTTGGTTTCGCTGAGCGGAAGGTGGTTTTTCTTGAAGCTGTTCGACCTGAGCCCGAATCTGAGCGCTGTTGCAGGATGGAGCTTCTTTATCTTCACCGTTGACAGAAATGCGACCGCTGTTATCACGATGAGCACTCCTGCTATCACTCCGAAGGTGAGGACGGGGTAAAAGCGATTTTTCCAGATGATACCGCTCAGCTCTCTGATAAAGTTTTTCTCCGCGGCAGGAAAAAGTGCATACGACAGTGCGATACCGACACCCGAGCCTATCGCTCCGAGGACAGCATATTCCGTCGTCAGCGCTGCGCGTATCTGCCCGACGGTGTGCCCGACAGCGCGCAGTGCTCCGATATTTACGATGTCCCTGCTGATGTTGTTGTTTATCGTGAAAACTATCATAATGACGCATATCACGATGATGATAGCCGCAAATGCAGCCATAAAGCCTGCGAGGATATTGACGATGACGGTGTAGCCGCTCCTGCTCAGCACTATCGAGTGTCCGTCCGCGTAGACCTCGTCATTTCCGCGCAGCTCCGTTGTAAGACGCTGCATCGTCTCCTCTATGTCTGTGCCCTCCGAAGCATAGACGAAAACGATACGCATATCCGTACAGCCTGTATCCTCCGTGCTTTCACTGAGCTCACGGAAGGAATCCTCGTCGAGCAGAGCTGACCTCATATAATATGAATTGCCCATATGAAGGTGCTGATATGTGCCTGCAACGGTATATTCGCGCTTTACGGAATCGGTGCAGAGGCATATCGTATCGCCGACACAGAGCCCGTATGCTGCTGCCGTATACTCGTTGAGGTATATCCTCTTTTCTCCGACAGAATCGTCGCGGTGTATGAATCCCGTCTTCTCATAGCCGATATTGTCGCCGAGGCGCTGCACCAGCCAACCACCGTCATTCTTTTCCTTGCTGCACTTGTTTGTCGTGACCATTATGCTCGGTATATTCACCGTATCCTGCGCTGTGTAGGACTTTATCCCGTTTGCGTCGGAAAAAATGCTGTCGATACGGTCATAGTCCGCGCTTGTCCACATAACATAATCGCAGAGCCCCTGCTCGCTTGCGTAATCGTCATACAGCTTAGGATACATCGACGCGAAAAGTCCTGTGTGCAGCAGAAATGACGATATTACGATTATGAGCAGAAATACCGTGAGTATCGCTCTGTCCTTGCGGAAGCCCGCTTTTACAAGCTTTACCATCCCATCTCCTCCAGGAACTTTCTTATTTTTTCGTGGCGTCCCTCATCGCCGCTGACGTATTTCCCGAGGTCGCATTCGCCCATAATGCCGCCGTCCTGAAGATAGATTATGCGATTGCCGCGGCGTGCGGATTTGACATCGTGTGTGACCATAACGACCGACTGTCCCGAGTTGTTTATATCCGTCAGCACATCGAGCACGGCTCTGACTCCTGCACTGTTCAGCGCTCCTGTGGGCTCGTCCGCGAATACGATGTCAGGGTCGTTTATAACTGCGCGTACCATTGCCGCTCGCTGAGCCTCGCCGCCCGAGACCTGCGCAGGGAACTTCTTTGTGAGCTCCTCGCTGATACCCATTTTTTCAAACAGACCGAGTGCCTTTTTCTTCAGCTCCTTCTGCTTCTGACCTGTAAGCATTCCCGTGCTGACCGCGTTGTCCATAATGCTCATACTGTCAACGAGGTGTATCTGCTGGAATACGAACCCGCAGTGTCTGCGGCGGAACACCGCGAGCTTGTCATCGCTCATATCAGTGATGTCCTCGCCGCAGTAGCTTATCCTGCCGAGCGAGGGCTTATCCATTCCCGAAAGCGTGTACAGGAGCGTGGATTTGCCTGCTCCGGACGAGCCCATTATCACTGTGAAATCGCCCTTGTATATCTCAAGGTCAAGATTCTTGATGACGTGCTGCTGCTTGCCTCCGACAGAGAAGCTCTTCGACAGCTTTTCGGTTTTTATGATTATTTCTTTATTACTCATGCTCGAACCTCCGAAAGTAAAAGGTCATACAAGAGCTCTATCCCTTGTATGACCTTATTATAGCACATTGTTTTCCAAAAATCTTTGTCAGTTCTTTAACTGTTCTTTAGTTTGTTTTAATAATGCTTAAACGAGCTTTAACCGCAGCGCAACTGTAAAGCCCTCGCCGTTATTGCGGCATATCAGCTCGCCGCCCATCTGACTGATGAGATATTTCGAGATATACAGACCTATCCCCGAGCCGTCCTTGCCTGCGGAATTCGAGCCGCGGCGGAACTTTTCGGTTATGACCTCAAGCTCGTCATCGGGAACTCCGCCGCCCTTGTCCGCGAATTCAACAATAAAGAAGCCGTCCTCGAAGCGGCTTTCGGCTGTTATATCAGTGTCTGCATATTTGTACGAATTCGAGATCACATTTCCCACGACCTGCTCGAGGCGCAGTCTGTCCGCATATATCACACAGTCTCTTATCTCCGCGGATGTCACCTTTTTCAGCGGGTCGCTCTCTGCGATGATCCGTTCAAGCTCGCGTGACGAAAGCTCCTCGGGCTTTACCTCAAGCTGTTCGAGTTCCTCAAGTGCCGCGTGGAACATATTCGATACGAGCTTGTCTATCTGATCTGCCTTGCCGTTTATCGCAGAAAGCGTCTCCTTCTGTGCTTCATCATCGGAAACGAGCACGAGGTAATCCGTCATCGCCTTTATCGAAGAAACGGGAGTGCGTATATCGTGTGAGAGCTCGGCGATCAGCTCCTTGCGGCTCTTTACGGCAGCTTCCTCACGCTGACGTGATGCCTTCAGCTCCTCGCGCATAATGTCGAAGCTCTCGGTGAAAGCTCCGAAGATATTGCCTCTGTCCATTTCGAGCGGAGTGTCGAGGTCACCCGCCGCCACCCTCGCTGCAAAGCTTTTCAGCCTTCCGAACGGTATTACGACACGCCTTCTCAGAAATACAAAATATGCAGCCGATACAGCTATCATTATCGCTGCCATTCCGCCTATCATCGCCGCATTTCTGCGGTCTGCCGCGCGCTTGCGCTCCGCATAGTCGTTGTGTACTATCAGCTTTCCGACAACTCTTCCGCCGCTCTCGATGTCGCGTATTATATCATAGTTGCCTGTCGCGGCGGAAACTGTTGCTGAGATCCCCTCTTTAGTGTAACAGAGCAGACGGCTCTCGCTGTCGATAACGGCATAATCGAATGCCTCTCCGCTCGCGATGAGGAGCTCAGACTCGGCGGAGATGTTCTCCCAGTCCTCGCCGATACTGATGAGGAGCCTGTTTATCTCGGTTGTGTACTGCGGCATCGTGTCCCCTTCGCCGAAAGCAGCGATGCGTGCGCATATCAGGACGCTCAGCAGAGTGAAGACCGCTATGTATATTATTAAGAAACGCCTTTTCAATCGTTGCCCTCCAGCATAAATCCAACGCCCCAGACAGTCTTTATCACCTCGGGCGAGCCTGCATCACGTTCTATCTTTTCGCGAAGATGACGAATGTGTACATTCAGCGTCACGTCACTGACGCAGTCCGTCTCCCATACCTTCGCGAAGAATTCGTCCTTTGGGATGACGCGTTCCTTGTTTTTCAGCAGATAAACAAGAAGCTTGTACTCCATCGCTTTGAGAGGTATGCTCTTTCCGTCCCTGATTATCACTGCTTTTTTCATATCGAACTGCACCTCGCCGAGCTGCACGAGTGAGTCACCTGCCGTTTTTTCGGAGCTGCTCTGCTTGTCTTCATATCTTTTCAGAACAGCTTTCACCTTCGCGAGCAGGACTCCCAATGAATAAGGCTTGCAGATGTAATCATCTCCGCCTATACTCAGAGCGAGGAGCATATCGTCCTCCGATGAACGCGCACTTATGAAAAAAATAGGAACGTCCATAGCAGAGCGTATGTCCCTGCAAAGGTCAAAGCCTGAATCCTTGCCAAGATTTATGTCGAGCAGCACCAGCGAGCAAGTATTCTCACGCAGGAAGCAGAGGGCGTCCTTCGCGTTGAGGACGTACTCAGTCGGGACTCCCGACATATTGAAGTATTTAGCCGTGTATTCCGCGAGCTCAGGCTCATCGTCGATAACGAGTACGCTTGTGTGCATATCCGCACCTTCCTTTCCGATGTCATTTTGGATCTGTTTTATCACGCTCCGCTGACAAAGTCAGACTGGCATTATTCTTCGCCGGGCGTAAAGAACTCACTATTCTATAAAGCCGAAGTGACGTGCAAGCTTTTCAAATACCTCCTCGCGCGTATCTCTGCCGTCGTCCTCGCGGACGAGGGTGAAAAAACCGCTCCCGGCGTATTCCTCGTAGTGCTCCCTGCTGTTGATGAGCTCGAGTCCGCGGCGATAATTCGCCATTACCTCATCGCTGTTCTCACAGCTCCCGATCGTGCTGAGTATGAACTGCTTTTCGGGGTCCGAACGGTCAAAAAAGCGCTCCACGCTCATACTCTTCGGCGACAGCATAACCGCAACGTGGTCATAATCGGATATTTCACGCAGAATGTCAAGAGGTATGTTCGTGTCTGCGATGACCCTCCCCTGCGACGCGCGCGCGATGAGCTCCGCGACCTCGAATCCCGCTGCTTCTCTGCCTGTGTTATACATCCATCGCTCGTATTCCTCGGGGGCGCGTGTCACAAAGTCCCTGAAATCCGTAAGGGACTTTATATAACAAAGGTCCGGCTGCACCGACGGCTCTGCCACCTTATCCGTGACCTCCGTAAAATAATTCTCTCCGCAAAATATGAGTCCGCACCGCTCCGTAAGCAGCTTCACAGCTGTTGATTTTCCGGCATATGCCGTGCCCGTGATGAAGTAAACGTTCCGCAGATAATAGCGAAGTATATTGTTCTCTATTTTCATATCGTCCCTCCTGCCTTTTACCTGATTTTACCATTTTACACTTATATTGTCAACTACAGCCCGCTCCGCTTGGTACACAAAAGAAAATGCTTGACAAGTCCGCCAGAATGGTGTATAATGTTTATATTGGAGTGACGAAAGGTGAAAATATCGTGCAGCGTCCCCTACAAATCCAAAAATTTAATACGCTTGTGTAGCACAGTTGGTAGTGCAGCGCATTCGTAATGCGCAGGTCTCGGACTGAAAATAAAGCGACAGCCGTGCAGCACCCTTACAAAATTCAAAAATTTAATATGCTAGTGTAGCACAGTTGGTAGTGCAGCGCATTCGTAATGCGCAGGTCTCGGACTGAAAATAAAGCGACAACCGTGCAGCACCTTACAAATTCAAAAATTTAATATGCTTGTGTAGCACAGTTGGTAGTGCAGCTCATTCGTAATGAGCAGGTCGCAGAGTGATTTTAAAGAGACAGCCGTGCAGGCCTTACAAAAAATTTAATAATTAATGCTGGAATAGCTCAGTTGGTAGAGCAGCGCATTCGTAATGCGCAGGTCGCGTGTTCAAGTCACGTTTCCAGCTCCACAAGAAGACCGCTTAGAATAGACTTCTAAGCGGTTTTTGTTTTTGCTAAAGCTTTGGCGGAATCAGTAGCGGGGTAAAAAGAATAAACCTTGAGAACTATATTATATTTACGCCGTAGAATGTAAGTTATATTACACAACTTTAAGATTGCCGTTTTGTAGAAGTATTGAAGCAGTAGAAGGAAAAACTAATCGGCTATTTGTTACAAAGGAAAGCCGCTGCCATTGTAAAATATGCCGTTTTTTGTTAGATATAAGTAAATTTTTATCTATTATATTGAATTTGAAGTAAAAATCTGATAAAATTATATATAATAATTACTATTCTGTCTTAACCAGCTCTTAGAGGATGAAAAATGAAAGAATTTAGAAGCATAGACAAAGCTCTCGCCTATTTGATTCAGGAATATGGAATTAATATTTTAACAGATTCCAGAAGATGCATTAATATGCTTAGTGATATTATTCCTGATCAAAAGAGCGACATTAATCTAATAAAATATGTATTTGATTGTGAACTAATAAATACGCTGATATCAGCAAATTCTCGCAACGATTCTGCAAAACAGCAAGCTATTAACCGTTTAAATCATGAACTTGTCCACAAGTCTAAAATCAAAGAATCTACTTCCTCTGAAATATGTAGCGTTTTTGTAAGCGCATTGGGTTGGAATGTTGTTATTCCTAACGATGTTGAAAAAGAAAAGCAACGCAAAGAAAAGAATGAAAAGAGAAAAACAAGACTTAAAGATTTCGGTAAATGGATTTTTAAACATATAAAGGTGATTTCAATTATAATTGCAGTTGCGATTATTGTTACTATCGCCTATTCAAAAATAAAACCATGGTATGATCACAGAAACAAAATACACTTCACTAATCCAACTACTTTATATGAAGGAAATGATTATAAAACAGTCTATGATGAATTTACAGAATTAGGGTTTACAAATATTAAATCGAAAGAAATTAAGGATATTAATGAAGCACCTTCCGTTAACGAAAACAAGGTGATTGATGTTAAAATAAATGATGACGATGAATGGCTTGATAAAGACACACTCATCGTAATTAGCTATCATGGATTATCAGATACCCTGAAAATTTACATTCCGTTTTCTTCGGAAGAAGTTATAAATCAAGACGTCAACAAGATTCAAAACGAGCTTTCAAGTGCTGGCTTTAAAAATATTAATACTCATAAAAACGAGGATTTAAAGCTTGGACAAAGTGCCATGATTGGTAAAATTGAAAAAATAGAAATTGATGATATAGATAGTTTTAATCGTAATGCCCTTATTCCATTCAACGCAAATATAATCATAACTTATCACGACTATCCAATCAATAACTATGTTGCAATTCCTGATACATTAAATAACTTAAAGGGTACTGATTACACACAGGTAAAAAAGCAGTTTTCAAATCTTGGCTGTACTAATATTACAACTGAAAAAGTCAAGGATATAACTATTAAAAATGAGAATACGATTAATCTTAACACCATTAGTGATATTTCGATTAATGAGAGCAATAGCTTTAATAAAGGAGACATGATTCCTGTTGATTCAAAAATCGTAATATCATATCATGATTACTCTGATGACTATTTTACTACTGCTCCAAATTCAGCAAAGAATTATAAAGGCAAGAATTATCTTGATGTTGAATCAGAGTTACACAAAGCAGGATTTGTTAATATTGAGTGCAAGCCTATTCGGGATGTTAAAATTGGTTTGTTCACGGAAGTTGGAGAAACAGAAACAGTATCCATAAACGATTCAACGAGCTTTAAAAAAGGTGATTCTTTTGCCAAAAGCGCAAAAGTAGTAATCAAATACCATGCCAAAAAAGGAGATTAAGATGGCTAAACTCAAACCAAACGATAGAATTAAAATGAAATATGGAGACGATGCTGTTGTTGTTTCAGAATTAGGTTCCGGAGGTCAAGGAACAGTATACAGAGTTCGATACAATGGTAAAGAGTACGCTTTAAAATGGTATCATTCCGGCGTATTTGGAGATAAAAGCGAGGAATTCTATAAAAATCTTGAAAACAATATCACTAAAGGCGCCCCATCTCCGTCTTTTTTATGGCCTTTGTATATAACCAAGACTTATGATAATTCATTTGGATATTTAATGGATCTTCGCCCAGACGGTTATTATGAATTGACCGACTTCTTTGTAAATACCGCAAGAAGAAAACAAATTCGGTTTCAATCATTCGATGCAGTAGTCAACGCCGCTATTAATATAATATCGGGCTTTAGAGAGTTGCACAACTCAGGATACAGCTATCAGGATATTAACAACGGCAACTTCTTCATTGATCCTAAAAATGGAAATGTGCTAATATGTGATAATGATAACGTTTCTCCCGTAGGAATCAACCTTGGGATTCTTGGTAAACAGCGATATATGGCTCCTGAGGTTGTAACAGGAAAGAATGCTCCTGACAAATACTCTGATCGTTTTTCGTTATCGGTAATTTTATTCAGACTGCTGTTTATCAATCATCCGTTGGAAGGTGTTAGGTCTACTCCGCCGTGTATGACAAAAGAATTTGAAAGAAAGTATTACGGCGAAGAACCTATTTTTATATATGATCCTGATATAACTTCAAATCGCCCTATTATCGGAACAGACGCCAATCTGAAAAAGTTCTGGGCAGCTTATCCTGAATTCATAAAGCGGATGTTTATAAAAGCGTTCAGCCAAGAGGTAATGCTGAATCGAGAAAACAGAATCATCGAAAAAGAATGGATGGACGCTTTTTTCAGATTAAAGGCAAGCATTATTACTTGTCCGTATTGCCATGATGAAACTTTTTTAACTCAAATTGGTAAGAATTACTGCGTCGAGCCGAAATGTCAGAAGCCTATCGTAGTTAAAAATACGTTAAAACTGCAATCTTTTGAATTGCCGCTATTTCCAGGAGTCAAGATAATGCATTATCATATCGACTCGCTGACTCAGGATATAAAAAGCCAGGTCGGTATTGTTATTATGAATCCAAAGATTCCTAACCTTTTCGGAATAAAAAACTTGAGCAATCAGAGTTGGATTGTTGATTTGCCTGACGGAACGCAAAAAGAAGTTGCTCCAGCAACCGTAATGCCAATCAAAGAAGGCTATACCATTCATTTTTCAAACAATAAAAACGAAGTCGGAACTATAAATTAACAGGAGGATCAATTATGTCGCTTTTAGAAGAAATAACCCCCGCACCTCGCAGAATTATGACTTTATTCTATCTTATCGATTCATCCGGTAGCATGAAAGGCACTAAAATAGGCACGGTCAACGCTGCAATGGAGGAATGTATCCCATTATTAAGAGAAGTTGCACAGGCAAATGATGACGCAGATATTAAAGTTGCAATAATGCAGTTTTCAAGCGGATTTGAATGGATTACTCCGCAAAATGGTCCTGCCGATTTGGAGCAGTTAACTAATTGGAGAGACCTTACAGCTCAGGGACTTACTGATTTAGGCGCTGCACTTACAGAATTGGATAAACGACTTTCACGAAGCGAGTTTCTAAGTTCACAAACAGGCGCTTATGCTCCGGTTATAATTCTCTTAAGCGATGGTGCTCCTACAGATGACTGGAAAGGCGCACTTACCAAAATCAAACAAAACAACTGGTTTAAGCACGCTATTAAAATTGCTATTGACATTGAAAGCGGCTCGGACAGAGATGTTTTAACTGAGTTTACGGGTAATAGTGAAGCAATACTTGACGCAAAGGATAAAAGCACTCTTAAAAACATGATTCATAAGGTTAGTGTAAGAGCCTCTGAATTTCAGAGTCACAGTAAAGCATCAAGCGATATGCTTACAACTCCGGAATTTGATTCAGCAGCCATTGTCGAAGATGTAAAAAATAGCATTGAGTCAGAAGCCGTATCAGTAAGTAACGATGAACAGGAATGGGGAGAATGGTAACTGAAATAAAATCGAAAAATACTTCATATTACTCCTTGAGTTGTACAATTCAAGGGGCAAACCATAAGAAAAATGATATTGAATGTGAAGATGCATCAGACTGCTTTTCTGAAGAGAGTATATCTGTATGCGTTGTTGCTGACGGTCACGGCAGCAAAGAATATCCTCGTACAGCTTTAGGTTCAAAATATGCCGTAGAAGCTTTCATGGAGGTAGTATTTGATTTTGTAAATAATGTAGATAATGCACTATTTGAAAAAATGTTAGCAAACAAACAAGGCGAAATACTACTTCAACTTGAAAAAAGCATTTTGAAAGAGTGGCACCAAAAGGTTCAAGCCGACATTGATCGGCATCCTTTTTCTGAAGAAGAACTGTCAGACTTATCTGAAAAATCAAGACAGCGTTACGAATCCGAAGAAGATGCAGCAAAGCATAAAGCATACGGAACGACTTTGATTGCTTTTGTCGTTACTGATAAATATGCATTCGGAGTTCAGATCGGAGATGGTTCGGCGGTAGTATTTGATAAAGATTTATCTGCAAGCATTCCGATTCCCGAAGATGAGAACTGTCAATTGAACATTACGACCTCGCTATGTGATGATAACGCAATTGACGAATTCAGACATATCGTCTTTACTGATAATATACCAGTCGCTTTTTTCTGCGGAACAGATGGAATTGAAGATTCGTTCACATCAACGGATGAACTCTTCTCCTTCTATAAGGGGATTTTATCTGTTTTTGATAAGTATGGATATGATAAAACAAAGCTTGAATTAAAAGAATACCTTCCGGTTTTGTCTCAAAAAGGCAGTGGTGATGACGTATCAATCGGAGCAATAATCAACAAATCTCTTGTCATACCTAATGCTCAGAATCCAGAATGTAATGAAAAAGATGATGAATAATCATAACCATAAGCAAAATCTGCTGATTACGGAGGATTAAGAATATGTTTGTAAACGCAAAGGTTGTCCTTATGAGATGCCAACACAATAAAAAGCTGTTCGGAGTAAGGATACAGCAGCAATACAATAATGCTTGGGATCTTACATGGGCGTTTCCTATAAGTGAAAAAAGAGCTCAAAACGAGGGCTTTGATAAAGAATCATTGACTGTTAATATAGGTTATGCAAATACATATCCAGGCTGTCCGTATTGCGCCACAACAGGTTTTGTTCAATGTGGAAGCTGTGGTAAATTTACCTGCTATAATGATTCTGGCGAGTTTACTTGCGCCTGGTGTGGAAATAGATCAAACAGTTTTAAAGAAACAGATTCCTTTGATTTAAGAATTGGCGAAGATTGAATGGTTCGCCTATTATATTGATATGCTTTATTATGCTTCTGTTTCAAGGAGGGAAATGTTGTGAAAATGCTCAAACTTGATTGCCCTCATTGTGGGGCTGTATTAGAACCAAAAGACGGTTTGGATACATTTTTCTGTACTTACTGCGGTGGTAAAATCATCATTAGTGAAATGAGTGATGCGGCATATCAAGCAAGGGTTGACATAAAGAAACTTGAAAAAAATGTGGAACTTCATAAAACAGAATTAGAACATAAAGCTCTTATGAAGGATAAAGAGCATCAACAGGAGCGATTTAACTTCAAAAGAATTATTATATTATTAATACTCATGCCTGTTATTTCGCTTGGTCCCCTTGGCCTTATGTATTTAGTGTCCAGTATTCCTCATAGAAAAGAAATTAAAAAGCTGGAGAAAACAGAATCTCAAATAATTGAAGATATTGATAATCAGAATTATGATTCTGCTCTACTGAAAGCAAATCAATTATACTATACTTCAAATTGGTCATCTGAAGAAGAAAAAGCATGGAATGATAAAAGAGAGAATTATATTAATCTTATTTTAGAGAAGAAAAGAGAAAATGACATCAATGGGGAATATATAGCAGTACCTGCCTCAGCTGATGATTTTAAAGGTGAAAAGTATTCAAAAGTTGCTGAAAAGCTTAAAAAAGCTGGATTCACAAATGTTTCAGCACAAAAAACAACAAAATCCAAAGGTTTGTTTGATTGGAGCGACACCGTAGAACATGTTTCTATAAGCGGTAAAGAAGATTTTATTAAAGGCGAAACGTATGAAAACAACTCAAGAATTATTATATATTATTATTCCAAAGAATAATATAAATGAAATACGTATTTGTTTTTATATTGCAGTATTATAAGGGGTTGTAAAATTACATAACGTATATAATACTATCATGAATGGTTTGTTCGTGAATTTAGAATAAATGAAACTATGTTTCTTTTAGGAACTTTGATATGCGATTGGAAAGATAGAGGTTAAGCTATGAAATTAATATACTTATTCTCAGATACTGAGAATAAACAGGAAATATCAGATTATACATATACTCCTACAAAAGCTATAAAGGCTTTTGAAGCAATTGACCTTCATAAAGAAATTCGGGAATTTGATGATTCTTCAGTATGGATTCTTTCATTTACAACACAAAAAGATACTCTCGAAGCAGCTCAACATCTTTCATACATAAATGATGATATAATTAGATTTAATCCTAAAGTTTTACATAACGAAAGTGCTTCGCATTTCAATAAAGCAATATTTCCTAAAATCAATGATTTTGAAAGAAAACTTCGTCATCTTTTGTATCTAAAATGTTCTTTATACAATGACAATGTAGATGATAAGTCGAAAGTAGTATTAGCCGAGCTTGAAAAAGAAGACTTAGGAAAGGTATACGAATTGTTATTTGCTGATAAACAAATGATAAATATGTTTAGAAAAAAAGTGAATGAGAAAAACTCTTCAAAACTGTATTATCAGAAAAT
Source organism: Ruminococcus sp. YRD2003 (assembly GCA_900109435.1). GTDB lineage: Bacteria > Bacillota > Clostridia > Oscillospirales > Ruminococcaceae > Ruminococcus > Ruminococcus flavefaciens_G. The sequence goes on from FNZT01000004.1 coordinate 137,520, forward strand.
ATTAAACGATTTGTCTGAGAACTCAATTTGGAATATTGTTATCGGTAATAATAGTGACGATTTTATTAAGCAACACTTTCTTGATATAATTGACTATAGAAATGATACGATGCACGCACATAATATATCATACGCTGATTATCTCAAACAAAAAAACACATTTGAAAAGGCAATTGACTTTATTGACAGTGAAATAAACAAAATCATCAGCAATCCTGTATCTGCTGAAGCTACTGAAACTACCGTAAATACATTGTATAATGGAATATTGAATCAACGCTTAGATAACATTATCCCTAAAAGACCATTTATTTCTCCCTTAGATTCACAATGGATGGCGTTGCTTAAGCAAGAACTTTATCCTCGTGAAAATGTACTCCAGTATCAATACGAAGATATACTGAAAGAACTTCCTGAAGAAGTGATTAGCCATGAAAACATCAATGAACACATTACTAAAGCGTTAGAATCATATACTAAATCTAAAAAAGAGGAGAATTCCGACGATGGAAAAAACAAGGATAAAAAATGAATGATTTATCAACTGAAAGAGGATATAAAGCTGAACAGCTAATTATCTTTTGTAATACAAACAGATTCAGAATCCATGTTTCGAGAAAGGTGTTTAAATTCTTATTAATTTCTGATACTCACCCATTTCCAGCTCACCATCAGCAGCCTTCTGACGCAGCTCGATAGCATAGTCGCCCCACTCTGCGAACTGGGACTTGCTCATTTTCTTTTTCATATAGCGAGCGTAGTGCTGCTTGTAGGCACGGTTGTATATCTCCCAAACGGGATCACTCTTTATCTTCTCCTTGAAGTTATGACTCATTGCATTATCACGACAAGTCTTCGGAGGATTGCTACTTACAAGGCGCTTGCAGTAATGTGAGAAGGTAGTGTGCTTCATGATGAACCAGCGTCCGCAGTTGCGGCACTTGACAGGCATAAACTTCTCCTCAATGCACTTGAACAATTCAAAATAAAGAAAGGCTCCCAGCGATGTGAAACGATATGTCTCACAGAGTATGGGACCTTTTTTCGTTTCAATTATTGTATGTCCCATGCACATACTTCCGCTTGAAACAATACTTGTATAACGCTGAAAGGTGTCAATCACTTTCTGAGTTGTCGGATAACTGTTGTGGTCACATAGTTCGTCTACAAACGGCATAAAGATTTTCTTGACGCGGATAATGTCCTCGATAAAAGTTGAGAACTCGTTCGTCATCTGCTCGATACAAGTCGTGAAGTCTGCGGCGTCTTTTCTGTTTTCATAGTTGCTGAAAACCTTCTTGCTGTCAAATTCGTAATCAGATAGCGCTCTCAGCTCATGCAGTTCTTCCGTAATATACATTTCCTCATACGACACAGGAGTGCTCTCTGCGTTGACAAAGTGTTCGTTGTAGTCATCGACTTCAAACTCCGAGTCCTCATAAAATGGCTCATCAAAAATGTCGTTGTAGTACGCGAACAGATTTCTCAGCAGACCGTGCCTGAAATGCTTTGTGTCGTAGGGTGGAAGTGACTTTGCAATGTCCATGATGCTGTCATATGTGAATTCTATTTCCTGTGCGCACTTGCCTATGTCAGCAGGGCAGAATAAGGAACTGATGTTCAGCTCAGACTTTGCACGTTCACATACGTCAAACAGTTCGCCCAAGTCATAAAAATTCATTGAAAAATAGCGCAGAAGTATCTCTCCGAGCGGATAAACTCTGCCGTCGGAAAGATATATTTTTCTGTCATGGTAGTGTGCTTCTATCTCAAACATAATAACTCCTTTCAGAAATAGTGTTCTATTTCGTCAGAGCGCATAACACTGCGGATTGCTTTGAAAACAGCTGTATAAATAGCTTGTAATCAAAAGTTTACAATTTGTTCATAAAAATAGATTATAGATTGAACTCGGTAGAGATAGTATACTATATCTATTGACTTTTGTCAAGCTGTCGTGTATACTGAATGCAGTTAAGACGTCCGGACAACTCTTGACATCACAAGTAAAAACTCGAAACGCGAAAGGAAGATGTAGATGAAAGATTTGAACGTTATCAACTGCACAGCGTACTCTAACGGCATCAACTCTCCGCTTGAGTATCTCAACATCACTACGCCTGCCGAGTTCAAGGTGGTGATGGATCTACTCTGCTACTACGACAGCGAAAAGAAAACCTCGACCATTAGCCGCACAGGTATCGCAAGAGACACTGCAATGTCGGTGAGCAATGTTGAGCGCGCACTGAAAACTCTTGCGCAGAAGGATATCATTCGTATCCACAACAATTACGCTGACAACGGTCGTCAGGTCGAGAACTCTTATGAGGTCGCATTCCTGAATTACGACATGGACGAGGACAAGCTCCGCGACGCAGAGTTGGCATTGAAATTTAAAAGCTGATTGTCATAGGGGCTGTGTCATGATGTCATAGGCTTATATATTAAGTATACAAGATAATAGATACTTAATACAGAGAAGGAAGATATATATTAGCTATCAAAGATAATATAAACTATGCGCCTTCTTTTCTTTGCAATAATAACTATGACAGGAAACGTGTAAGGAGCGATTATCCGAAACACGCGCAGAAAGCCCCGAGTTTGCCGCCTTCAAAACCAAAATAGTATAGTTACCCCACCGCTCCCGTTGAACGCGGTTGTCGCGCAACGTGGAGCGAGTTGGGGGATATATCAGAGGGAGAAAAACGGACAAACCTGCGGTGCGGAAGTCGGTCCGCAAGACCGGCAAGCATAGCAGACGGCATTCCGCCTGCCGCTGAAGCGGGAGAACCCGTGCCCCTTTTTGGTTTGCAGGTTAAAATCCGGTCGCATTCAGCGCCCGGATGCTCACCTCGGACGGGCAAAGCCCACCGAATTTTCAAGGCTTTTGGGAGTATAATGAAAGTCGCATGGAGCGGAGGTTTTTGAAAATGGAGTCGCATAATTCAGAGGATAATAAGAAAAGATGCGGTGATTCCGCAGAAAAAGAGGTCGCATTGTCGTCAGGTAAGATAAGATTCGGGATGAAGCTGTATCCCGAAACGCTTGAGATGGTCGATGCGGCTTATAAGAAAGATTGCTGTACTTCTAGGTCGGAGTTTATAGAAAGAGCCATCCGTTTCTATTGCGGCTATCTCAACACACAGGATCATACAGCAATAGAATACTTGGCTCCGCAACTCTCAACAATAATCGACGGATATATTAAAGGTTCGGAGCAGCGGTTGTCCCGTGCAATATTCAAACTTGCTGTTGAAGTCGGAGCACAAACTCATATGCTTGCGGCAATCAACGACATCGAAGATACAACACTCTTTAAATTGCGGCAGATGGTAACAGATGAGGTCAGACGCATAAATGGCATAATAAACTTCGAGAGTGCTGTAAGATTTCAGAGAAGTGAGGAGTGATATAGATACACCTGGGCCGACCCGAAAGGGAGTCCAAAAAAGTCTGGGCTGGTAACACGCAGGCGCAGCAAAGCGGTACGATCTGATTTTGTACCGAGCGATATTTGATTTATTGAATTGAATAGTTTTAGAGGAGGCGGATGTATGAGCGTAAAACTTGAGAAACCTCATTGCAGTGAAAATCCCGAGGTACAGTCCGTATTGCATCACGACTGTACTGTTGACGGTGTCACCTATCGTGTTTGGTCTGCTTTCCTCGGCAGGAAAAGGGCTGAAGAGTCGCTCGGAGAACTAATGCTCCGACAGCTCGAAAGGGGTGATGAAAAGCCTGCCGTTGATGCAAAGCAGACCGAGAGTAATCCGGTGTAAAAGCCGGAATTTGTTTTTTGTGCAGTCCTACGAAATCAACTGTGCGTGCTGGATTTCTGAGCGGAAGTGTGGTATACTGTTCCGTGTAAGGATCTGCTGCACGGCTGAGAAAGGAGTTTTAATGAAAAACAAACAGCCTAAAAAAGCAGCACTGTATTGCAGACTCTCGGTCGATGACGGGCGAATGGGTGAAAGCGTTAGCATTGGCTCGCAGAAATTATTACTGGAGCAGTACTGCAAAGATCATGCAATAGATAATTATGAAGTGTACGATGACGACGGATACAGCGGCACTAACTTTGACCGCCCTGCGTTCCAGAGAATGTTTGAGGACATTCAGAACGGACTGATAGATACGGTTCTGGTTAAGGACCAGTCACGATTCGGAAGGTCATACATTGAAGTCGGAATGTACGTTGAGAAGTTCAAGGAGCTCGGAGTTCGATTCATTGCTGTGAGCGACAACTACGACTCAATGAAAAACGAAAACGATATGATGTTCCCGATGAGGAATGTGCTGAACGATTACTTTGCAAGAGAGGCTTCAATAAAAACCAAGACAGCCAAGAAAGCAAAAGCGAAGGCGGGACAGTACATCGGTTCAAAACCTCCGTTCGGTTACAAGCTGGACCCGAATGACAGGCATCACCTTGTAATAGACGAGCCTGCCGCTGAAACGGTGCGAAGGATATTCAGAATGGCGGCGCAGGGTATCGGGTACAATAAGACAGCAAAGATCTTCCGCGCGGAAAAGGTTCTCACTCCTATCGCGTATTTCAATCTCCATAATCCCGACTACTTCAAGTCGGATTACTGGCGGAGAGAGTTCGACTGGCACGTTACTTCAATCCGAGTGATACTTGAAAACGAAGTATACCTTGGCAAGCTCATCTATGGAAAGCAGAAGTGCAAGTCTATGAAAAGCAAGGAAAAAGTGAAAGTTCCGAGAGAGGATTGGATAATCGTTGAGAACTGTCACGAGCCTATAATAACACAGGAATTGTGGGATGAAGCACACCGAATGATGAGTACCAAGAGGCGACCGACGCTGACAGGTGAGGTTCAGATGTTCGCAGGACTTCTCTACTGTGCCGACTGCGGTCACGCACTTACCTACTCACAAAAGAAACGCAACGATGGAACCTATCACGGCTCATACTCCTGCTGGATGTACAAGACTCATGGGAAAGAGTACTGCGCTTCACATTATATAACCTACGACGTAGTGTATAAGCTGGTGCTCAATGATATCAAGCGTGTGCTGAAATCGTACCGAAAGAATAAGGATAATTTCCGAGCATACCTCGACAGTAAATGCAGTGACAGCAGCGGGAAGAAAATCATTCAACTTCAGAATGAGCTCGCAAAGGCTCAGGACAGAATAACTGAGATAGACCGCTTGCTGAACAGACTATACGAGGATTACGTGCTTGGCAAAATTCCCGACAATCGTTACACACAGATGACTAATTCATTTGAAGCCGAACAGACTGAGCTCAAGAGGTCAATACCGGAAATGACGTCGGAGATCACAAAGCTCAGAGTCAAGTCTGATGCGGCGGAGAAGTTCACAAATGTCATCGAAAAATATACGGATATAAAGAAGCTGGATGCAGAAATACTCAACGAGCTCATAGACAAAATCGTGGTGCACCACAAGGAAAAGCTCTACGGAAAAACCTATCAGCAGGTTGAGATATTCTACAGATTCGTGGGCGAACTGAGTCAGACCGTCGATAAAGCAGCGTAAATCAATAAGAAAATACGCTCTCTTTAAAAACAGTCGACGGTCGCAGGTTCGAGTCCCGTCACAAGCTCCAAGTTGAAAGCTACATTTTTGTTGCATAATGCATAAAATGTAGCTTTGTTTTTGTCAACAATAAATATGGCGTATGCAAATCAATGCATACGCCTTTTTACATATAATTAATTATAGGAGCTGATGACAATGAAGGTCAATAATATGACGAATTATCGTAAGAGCAATGAAATCAAAAAAGGGATACGTCGAAAAATGCGTGAGGGCAAAGTATGGTTAAACTGTTCTCGATTTTTAGGCTATACCAAAGATGAGAATGGACATCTTGTAATCGTTGAGGATGAAGCAAGAATAGTAAAAAAGATATTTGAGCTATATCTTAATGGTTTGGGGGTTCGCAAGATTAAAAAGTATCTTGAAGAAAACAAAATCAAGACTGTTACGGGAAAATATGAGTGGAGCACTTCGACTATTGACAGAATACTTGACAATGAAAAATATGTAGGAGATGTTATTATGCAGAAGAGTTTCACTGAAAACTCGTTGACAGGAAAACGAAAAAAGAATAATGGTGAACTTGATATGTATTTCATTGAAAATAATCATGAGCCAATAATCAGCAGAGATATCTTTGAAAGAGTAAAATTGAAAAAGAGAAAAATACTGCTTAATAATAAGGGATAAAGGCAAGCATATCCTTTATTATTGAATACAAGTAATGATCACACATATACTAATCTCAAATAATACAAGGAGAGTGTATATGAATCATCTGAAAAATGAAACAAGTCCTTATCTGCTTCAGCACGCAGACAATCCGGTTGACTGGTATCCGTGGTGCGGCGAGGCATTTGAACGGGCAAAGTCGGAGGATAAGCCGGTTTTCCTGAGTATCGGTTACAGCACCTGCCATTGGTGTCATGTTATGGCACATGAGAGCTTTGAGAATTCCGAAACAGCTGAACTGTTGAATAAAAACTTCATTTCTGTAAAAGTTGACCGCGAAGAGCGTCCCGACATTGACAGCGTGTATATGACGGTATGTCAGGCTTTTACCGGCAGTGGCGGCTGGCCGATGAGTGTTTTTATGACGTGGGACAAAAAGCCTTTTTTTGCAGGAACTTACTTTCCGACCACCCCTCGCTTTGGTATGCCAAGCTTCCGCGATGTACTCAATGCGGTCGTAATGCAGTGGGATACAGAACGTGAAAAGCTCATTCAGTCTGCGGAAAATATAACCGATATGCTGAAAAATACAGAATCGGTCAAGGGAAATAAAGTCAATGGTGACATAGTTGAAACTGCCGCTGAGATGCTCCGCAAGAGCTATGATAGTATTTACGGTGGATTCGGCTCTGCACCGAAGTTCCCTATTCCGCACGAGCTGATGTTCCTGATGTATTACGCAAAGATTAATAGCGATAAAACTGCACAGAAAATGGCTGAAAAAACTCTTATACAAATGAGGAAAGGCGGCATATTTGACCACATCGGCGGTGGCTTCTCGCGTTACTCTACCGACAGGTATTTCCTTGCTCCGCATTTTGAGAAGATGCTATACGACAACGCACTTCTTATCATCGCATATTCCGCTATGTACAGCCTTACGAGCTCGAAAGTATATCTTGAAACAACTATCAAAACAGCAGACTACATTCTCTGCGAGATGACTTCTCCCGAAAGCGGCTTCTATTCCGCACAGGACGCAGACAGCGAGGGCGTTGAGGGAAAATACTACACCTTTACGCTTGATGAGATAATGTCTGTTCTTGGCGATAAGGGTAAGCACTTTTCCGAGGCCTTTGATATCACAGAGCATGGAAATTTTGAGGGCGTAAATATACCAAATCTGCTGAAAAGCGGAGACCTTGATACCGATTTTGAAGCTGAATTTCAAAGTCTTTATGAGTACCGCAAAAAACGTACTAAGCTTCATCTCGACGACAAAATACTGCTCTCGTGGAATTCGATGATGATAGCGGCAATGTCGATGCTTTACAGAGTGTCACACTATGAAAAATACCTCTGTGCGGCTGAAAATGCACAGCGTTTCATTGAGGAGAATATGTCGGACGGAGAGCATATTTATACAATCTTTCGTGACGGAAAACGCTCAGATACCGCATTTCTGGAGGACTACGCTTATTATATCGCCGCACTGATTGAGATGTACAATTCTACGCTTGACAATAAATATCTTATGAGAGCAGAGGAACTCTGTGCGGAGGCAGTAAAGCGCTTTTCTGATAAAAACGGCGGCTTCAATATGTGCGAAACTACTGAGCTTTTTAAAAATCCGAAGGAACTGTATGACGGTGCTGTCCCAAGCGGAAACTCAATTATGGCATACGATCTTATACGGCTGCATCAGCTCACAGAAAAGGAAGAATATCGAGAATGTGCGGAAAAACAGCTTGATTTCATGTCGGCGCAGTCACAGGACTATCCCTCAGAACATTGTATGTTCCTTCTGGCAAAGCTTCTGAATGAAGCTCCGCCGCCGCGTGTTATTATTTCAGCCAAAGGCTCACCAGATATATCCAATCTGCCATTTCTTGCAAATGTTACATTTATACAGGCAGATGAGAAATATCCGCTTTTGAATGGACGGACGACCTTTTATGTGTGCAGGGGGAATACTTGTCTTCCGCCGTCAAACGAATTAAATATGCCATAAAACAGGAGCAGCGATGTGCTGCTCCTCGTTTTAGTATGCCTCGATTATATTGCGGACGTACTGCTGCATTTCTTTCCGCGACTGTATCGCGTGAGTACCGCTTACTACTTCCCATTTCTGCTGTTCTGTCAGGGATGAGAATTTTTCCATTGCCTCGGGATTCATAGCAAGCGCCATTCCGAGTCCGACAGGCATTTCAAAGCTATTCATGTTGCACCTCCTTCAGATGTCCTGCAAATCAGCGGCAGGAATATCGTTTTCGATGTTGTCGCGTGCGAGGTCGTTGTCGATTGCGGGATATGCCGATGAAACCGGCACTTCCTCGGAATACGACTTGTTATGCCATACCTTTTGCTCTGCTCCCGAGGTTCCTGCGATAATGGGATTCACATGAGATTTCCGTGTTTGGCTTTTCCCTGTATCTCAGGCACTGCGGACTGCTCATTTTTAGGCTTTGTATGAGTATAGTCGGGACGTTTCATACCCTGTTTTGCCATTTAAATCACCTCGGATATATTGTGCGTAAACGCCGCTGTCTTATTCTTTCAGTCCGCAGATAATAATTGACATCTCACTGCACATAATAAACTAAAAAGGAGGCAAATATGGAACTTCTGAAAACCGCGTGGATCTCATTTCTCAGCATTATTGTACTGTTTCTTCTGACAAAGCTCATGGGCAACAAACAGCTTTCGCAGCTTAGTATGTTTGACTACATCATCGGTATATCTATCGGCTCTATTGCAGCGGAGTGCTCCTTTGAGGACGAGCACCCCGAGCGTATGATAGTGGCGATGACGATTTACGCTCTCAGTGCTTATGCAGTCTCGATAATAACAGGAAAATCGACGTATTTCCGTAAGGTGCTTATCGGCAGACCTCTTATCCTTTTCCACAATGGAAAGCTTTACCGTGACAATTTTAAAAAGGCGCGTATCGACATCAGTGACTTCCTCACGCACTGCCGCAATCAGGGATATTTCGACCTTACAAATCTCAGGACGGCTGTATTCGAGTATAACGGTTCGCTGAGTCTGCTCCCTGTAGATTCCGACAGACCGCTCAAGCCTTCTGATTTGAAACTTGAACCTGAACAGGAGGAAATAATGGTGAACGTTATCCTCGACGGACACATCAACGATGTCAATCTTAAAAAGTCAGGATTCGAGCGAGTGTGGCTCGATAAACAGCTTCACGAGCAGGGATTTGATAATGCGAAGGAGATATTTCTCGGCATGGCAGACACAGTGAAAAAAACGCTTCAGCTGTATCCTATGGAAGTGAAGAAGCAAAGCGCCGACCCGTTTGAATGAACGCATTACTGTTCAGCGTCATATAATATTTCGGGAGGAATTATGCTATGAACAGAATGAATTGCAGCGGAGTTTCACTTATACAAAAACGACCGCAGGCGGCGGCTGTACTGACGGGGAGCGATGAATATCCCGATATTTACGGAGTTGTGAGATTCTATATGATGAAAAATGGTACGCTCGTATACGCCGATGTTGAAGGACTTCCTTATGCAGGCAATAGGTGCAGTCAGGAGGTATTTGGCTTTCACATACATGAGGGCGAGTCATGCACAGGTAATGACAAAGATAAGTTTGCTGATGCAGGAACTCATCTGAATAAGGATAACTGCATACACCCTTTCCATACGGGAGATATGCCGCCGCTTTTCGGGAATAACGGTAGGGCAGTTTCCATATTCCTGACAAACAGATTTACAGTTGATGATGTGATAGGAAAAGCCATAATAATTCACGGAAGTCCCGATGATTTCACCACTCAGCCAAGTGGTAACGCAGGTGAGAAAATTGCCTGCGGTATAATCAGACCTGTTATGAGATGAAAGAATATCCGCTCAACATAAAGGCTGAGATAGAATACGCTCGCAGGTGGGCATTTTCGGCAAATCCTGCATACTACAACTTTGAAAATATCGGTGGAGACTGCACTAATTTCGTGTCCCAATGTCTGTACGCAGGCGGAGCGGTCATGAACTATACCCGTGATACAGGCTGGTATTACAATTCACTTCACGACAGGTCGGCTGCGTGGACAAGTGTGGAGTATTTCTATAAATTCATTGTAAATAACAAAGGTGTCGGACCATTTGGCATACTTGTATCACTCGGTCAGGTCCGTGCAGGTGATGTTATACAGCTTGGAGCAAATGGCAGATTCCATCACAGTCTGATTGTTATCAATGTTCGCAGCGGAGTCCCGTATATCGCAGCTCACACCTTCAATGCGTATGATCGTCCGCTGAATACTTACATTTATGATGACATCAGATGCATCAGGATAGCAGGCTCAAGAAAATATGGATGACTTATTTTAAGTGATCAAAAATTGCTATTTTTAGGAAAGAAATCGTTGGGGTCTATATTGTAACACATGCACAAAGAACCGCTTAGGAGTGATCCTAAGCGGTTCTTTGCGATTACTATTATTGTTCTGAAATTTTGTCTTTAACTTTTATTATATATTCGGTCTGTTCGATAGATTTATTGATAATTTCTTCTTGAAAAGGTAACTCAACATTAGAAAGATTCTTTTTTATTTTTTTGATATATGAGTTCTTTATTTTGGGGAAGATTTTTTTCAAGAGCTTTTTTACTAAGGAATCAGATACTAAAATATATTCAACCAAAGCAAGAAAAGCACCGATACCTGCAATTGCCATATAATTCCAACTACCACAAAAAGATGATATCAAGGATGATATTATTGCAAGAATAATAACAAACAATAACGGTGACCATTTAATTATAGCTAAAACTATTTTTCGCCAACCAAGTTTGTTTTTATTTCTTTCAACTGCGGCTTCAATTATTCCTTGACTTTGATTGTTTAGTTCTTGTTCTTTTTTGTTTCTCTCTGATATAGCGGTATTTTTTTCTAAACACACTTTTTCAAATTTCTTATTTGCTTCTCTTTCAACTTCCAATGCTTTTAACGTTTGGATTTCTGCTATTGAATTAGCAAACGTACCTGCATCTAGATTTTTCTCATTTCCTTGTGTTTCCTTCAGTATTTCTTCGGTAACGATATCATCAAAGTATTCTGTCAGACAAATATTAGAATATTCAGGAACATTTTTTTCGTATTCATCGGCTAATTCGATAATTCTGTTGTAATAAAGTTGAGTTGGTTTTTGTGCTGCAACTGCATTAGCTGTAAGGTATAATAACGAAAATCGTTCACAATTAGTTGCTGGAGACCATAATCTACATGTTAATCTTACATCAGTTATTACAGGAAGTCTATTTGGATTCCAATTTGAAATATTACTGATACAACGTTCAGAACGAAAGCCCAATGCTATGCTGATAAGCCGTGAATTGTTAGTGACAAAAACAGGAATTCTATTATTTGTTCCGCAGTATTCATTGTAATTCCCTTCTCTTCTCATGTGAGTTTCCCAAATTGATAAGGCATCATTATCTATAGCTTTAGTATCCCAAAACAATTTAGAATACATATACTTCTTTAAAGAACTAAGATCAAATCCAAATTTGAGATGATCGCTTTCATTATACTGATTTAGTTTCCTTAGATAAATGTGTGATGATGCTAGTTCCTTTTCTAAAGATGCTTTTTTTGCAGTTAACACTGCTATGCTCTTGTTAATGCTTTGAAAATATAGAAGCATTTCATAATCCGTGGGCGGATACCCTTTTTGGACGAGTTTTATTGCCTTTTCAAACGATCGATTCATTTCTTCCAAGGTTTGAGGGTAGTAATAAATATTTCCGCCCAAGGATTGTATAAGGTTAACAAGTTCTTTTGCTGATTCTACAGCTGCTTCTCCAGCACAGCCAAGGTATCTGAGCAATAATCTCGTATCAAAGAAAAAACTCGTTCCTTTTATTATGGCTGCTGAATTTGTAGAATTAGTTCCTGGTAATTGATATGTACCGACACATATCATTAATCCTGCACATATTTTGACAAGATAGTCCTTATATATTGAATCGCCTTCTATAATTTTATCAATAAAACGTCCTACAAAATAAACATCATCAAATAGAGGAATCTTATCAGTGGAAGATGAGGAGTTATCTGGACTATCGAATAATAAAGATTCATCATCATCAAGTAGTAATTCCTGTGTTTGGTGAAATGGCATTAGTGATTCGATATTACTTTTTACAGTATGTTTTTGGGTGAAAATATCAAAAGCTAGGCCGTTTCTGTCCAAAACTTTAATAAGCAATTCTCTTGCTTTATCATAATTCCATATTCTGTTATAGCTTTTAGCATATTCAATTAGTGAATAAATTAGTTTAGATTCTGTTTCTCGATATTTCACTCGTATTTCGTCAAATCTTTCCACGTCAAAAGAACCAACTTTTTTAAATTGATGTTCTTCTATCGAGATGATTTTTTCTTTGACCAAATCATTTAAGCATCTTGTTATTATGTTCTTAGGTAGTTTTAGTCCGAATTCTTGTTCAATAGAATTCTCTATTTCTTTGAAGGTTAATTCATTTTTAGGATTAATAAACATACAATACTTAATATATTCTTCAAAAGCGAAAAAAGGATTGCCTGCATTTTGACTAACATTAGCCATAGCTATTAATGCATTTTTGTTTTGCATATCAATCACCACCTTGATATACATATTATATCACACACACCTTTCTTTTTCAATATTATTACATAAATACACAATTTCATATTTTGCAACTCATTCTATATATATATATTCAAAAAACAAGTTTATAAATGGGAAAGCGTTGATTATATAATATAATTAAAATATTAATCGCTAATTTCACAAATTATCATTCCCCAAAACCAAAATTATAATCAAAAAAGCAAGGGAAGTAACCCTTGCTTTTCTTATTGTAAATTTAAAAATCCCTTAGTAAATGCATCAGGCAGCAAAAACTGCTTCTCGCCTGCCTTGAAGTGAACTATAACATACTTATTGGACTTATACTTTTTGACAACAGTGCCGACACCGAACATCTTATGTGAAACCTTAATACCGACTTTAACTTTTGAAATATCGAAGGATTCAGCTTTAGTTTTCACAGGAACAGAAGGATTTTTAGGCTTATTGTCAGGAGTAGGTATGCCGTACTGTGTAGTAACAAGCTCCTGTTTTGGTGAAGTTACTGTAACGGCAGCGGCAATAGTGTCTGCTGGAGACTCATTGCTCTCAGGAGCGTCCATAGTTGCCTGCTGATTATAGAATAGCTTCTCGTATTCCTCACGGCGGATAACAGTATCCCAACCACCAATCTCGTCGCTTTCGTGCTTATCGATGCCTGTATAAACAAGGCTGGCGTCTTCATAACGCTTGAACTTGAATATAGCGTCATTCATAAGACTTGCATTGAATACGCCTATGGAGCACAGCAGCTCGAAGTCCTTGACATCAAGTCCTGTGACTTTTTTGAAAAGTCCCGGTTCCAGCTGAGTGATAACATCTTTCAGTGAACGCTCACGATAGTCGGTAAGGTACATAAATACAGGTACACGTGTCGCAAACTTGATAAGTTTCTCCTGTATCTGCTTGCGGAGTGACTTGTATTCCTTTTCCTCGTCGGTAAGCTCTTTTTTCTCCTTGGGTGTGAGCTTTTCCATACCTTCCTTCTTGGCTTTTTTGACAGCTTCGGATTTGTTGATGATAGTTTCGATATCCTGATTAAGACTTCTGAATCCCTCGATACGCATAAGTGCGTCGAGGGCGTCTTTATTATTGATAAGTCTTTGCAGTGTATCATTATCAACATTCACAAGCAGAGCCGACTCCCAGCGCTTTGCAAGGAGTGTTGCAGATGTTCCTGCCATGGCGATATCAAGCACGTCCTGTGCATTTATAGCTTTCATCGTCGAGCCGTCATAGGCAAGGACAGGAAGGAAGCTGATGAACTCCGCAACCTTCTTCTCAGGATTTGACTCGTCAACATTCAGACGGCAGGAGTAGTCTGAGATCTGACGAAGTGCACGGTCAAGGGCGAAATCGAAAACATAGCATTCGCGTTTCATTATCTCAGCCTCGCCGTTTTCGGCAGTTATCACCCAGGGAGACTGAACTCGGAATGCTGCCTGGAAATAAGTTTCGGGACTTTTAAGATTACGCAGCATGAATATTCCCGTCCACGGTTTTACAGTAACGCCAGTGGTCAGTTTGCCGCATGACAGCGTTATAGTTTTTGTTTCAAGCGGATTTTTCATGGAGCTGATAACAGGTGCAACTGCGTCAAGCCCTATTCCGGCTTTTGAACCTGCACAGAGGTTTATCTTATAATCGTGATAGAAAGCGTTCTGCTTCTGCTGCAAGAGATTATACATAGCTTCGCACGACGCTACATTCGGCAGGAACCACAGCGTATGCGATAAGACATTCAGCAGTCTTGTATCAGAAAACGGCATAGGTGGACGCTTGTCCTGTCCGAGTTTCAGATCGTCAATACTGGAAGGAAGATATGCTCCGCGGACGAGATCAAGCCATTTTTGCACTTCGTTTTCGTATACGAAGTGTGCCTCCTCGCCCTTTCCTTTGGCGGAGAAAAATACATTTAGGTCGAACTCGTTGAACTCTCCCTGCTGTGCGATCTGGCGGATACTTTCGGGTATCTTATAGGTCATAAGAACCATTCTCGGCAGTGCAAGATAGGGATTGCCCGAACCTTTCCACTCATGCTTGGCACGCTGTTCATCGGAGTATGTCCAGTTGTAGATCTGATCCTCGATGAACTCGCCGCTGTTTATTGCACGGAACGGTGTACCCGACAGGAACAGGTAATGTCCCGTAGTGATTGGGAGAAAGCTCTCGTTGTAGGCATTGCCTGCTTCTTCCTGTTGGTACTTCTCCATGTCGAAGTCAGCATCAGCCTCGTCGTCGGGATTTTCAAACAGCTTCTTGGCATTCTCACGCCATGCACCGAAGTGGTACTCATCGAAGATGATAATATCCCAGTTGTCGGTGTGTATAAACTCATTTTTCGCTTTGATACCGCCATTCTCGTTAGTGCCGAGCAAGTCCTGGAACGAGCCGAAAACAACGATAGGCTTCGACTTATCAGCCTTGCGGTAGGCGGTGTCCATGTCGATCTTATTGTTGTGAGCGTCCTTGTTGGAGATGAACTGCCAGCCTTCAAAGTCAACATGAGTCACAAGATCTTCGTGCCATGCTGACTCCACCGCAGGCTTGAATGTCAGCACAAGTATCCGCTTGAATCCCATTTTACGGCAGAGCTGATACGCCGCAAAGGTCTTGCCAAAGCGCATTTTAGCATTCCACAGGAACTTCGGTGCACGGTCCGGCTCATCAGCTTTCGCCTTTCGGAAATACTCCATTGTACGCTTGACGGCGATGTGCTGTTCGGGACGCATACGAAAGTCGAGGGTGCGCTGAGTATCAGCTATCTCGCCTGTTCTAAGCTCGCGGACTGCCGCCTTTACGTCGTCAACGGAGCAGCCGTACCACTCGTTATCGTCCTCGCCTTCATAGAGCCTGTGAAAGCCGTTTCGGCGGAGTATAGCGTGAACGTCGTGGTCGGTAAAGCACGAACCGTCGGGACGCATAGCCGAATCCGACCACAGGATCGTGTACGGGACGCCGCTTGTGTGCATTATCTCACGGATACGGGTTTTTACGTCACGGTCGGTGTAGCCGACCTTTATGTAGCCGTTGTGACTGGCAACATCATTGAGCCGGAAAGCGTATATGGAAGGTGCTGCCGAGGGGCGCTGAGGGAAAAATTCCTGTTCGATCATATTAATCACCGCCTAATTCTTTAGGTTTAATCATTGATTCAATGAAATCTATCTCCTCTTTAGATAGTGAGTATTTTTTATATAATAGTTCATCATGCCATTCTTGGGAAAAATCTTGGATAGGAATAAACTGAAATTTATCTTTTGAAAGGTTAATTGAAGAAACGGCTTGTAGTAATAAAAATCGGAAGAACTTACTGCAAAGGTATTTAGCAAAATTAATTGCTTCATTCTCCGTGTCGGAAACAAATGCAATTAAATATGAATCGGTACAAACTTCATTTGGTGACAAAACTCTTGTTGTAGAAATAACCGTGAACATACCGCTTTTATCTGGTTCACCCGCATGTTCACTGGTAACTTTACTAATCATTACCTTGTATTTATTTATAATATCATTTCCTTGTGTTATGATATTCTTTGGAATATAGCCTTTTCCACCGCTTGAATATAATAAAATCTCATCTTCATATTCGCTTCCTCTTGCGGCGGATGATAATCCAAAGGGATTACGTGTTCCAACTAATTCTGAAACTGTTTTTTCTTTAAAACTCTGAACTTTATGAATAATAGAAATAGCTTCATTATATCTTACAAACACTGGAAATTCTGATAAATCACGTATTTGTGTTGAAATAATATCGTCATGTATATTGGTAAATTCACATGGGCGAGGATTATCTCTGTCCCATAAAAAATAACAAACACCTCCACCAAGACTTATGCCGTTGAAACAGTCCTTTGCATTGACATAGTCAACTATACGCACATTTCGATTGTCTTCAAGCATTTCTTTTCTGAAATCATCAAGTCCTTTTCCACCAGCAAACCAACGAGATGGAATTATCATAGTTATATATCTCGGTTTTAGCATTTTAGCCTTTTCAACAAACAATTGATATAATGGAGAGGCACTTGCTCCGTTTCCTCCGTCGCTAAGCTGATAAGGCGGATTTGATATTATGACATCGAACTTCATATTAAAAATTTCCTCTGGTTTTATAGTATGTATCCATTCATACGCATGGGTTTCAAGCTCGTCACCACGCTCATACTGGCTCTCGGACGCTCCACAGTAAACGCACTTGCCCTTTTCCCATTTGTGGCTGATTCGCTTGAAACGGATATTGCCCTGTGCATCGTCAAATCGGCTGACGGAATAATTGCTGTTGGGATACTTGCTGCAATAAAGTCCGCGCCGTGACAGCAGGCTCGTCAGCTCCGTGATAGCGATACCGAAAAGCTGTTTGTGGAAGATGTGGTCGATACGCTCCTGCAAATCTGGAAACTGCGGTTCAAGTCCCTTGATGAGCCGTTTGGCTGTCTCACGGAGAAATACTCCTGTTTTACAGGCAGGGTCGAGAAATGTCGTGTCGGGATCAGAGAAAAGCTCCTGCGGCAGCATATCAAGCATCTGGTTGACAACCTCGGGAGGCGTGAAAACTTCATCGTTGGAGAGATTTGCCAGACACGACAGTACATCGGGATTGTAAACGTTTTCAAATAGTCCTTCAGCCATTTTCACCTAACCTCCTGTAATGACAAATATATTTTTGCAGGAACGTTCCCTCATCTCCGCTGATACTGAGCTGAGCCTCGTCCTGACTTAGCAGCTCCGCAAAGGTATAGTCGCTCCGCTGAATTTTTGTTCCTGTGATGAATGCCCACTCCGAAAAGACGATAGGCTCATCGGTATCGTTACAGTTTTCATCAACACAGCACAGCGTGAGAGCGTTTCCGCAGACAATGTTGCGCTCCAGTATAAAGCGGATAGAACGGTGCATATCATCACTGCACTCATTCTTGCATACCGACTTGTACTGCTTCGCCCATAGTTTATAGAGTCGCTCACGGCAGGCGGCAACGTTATCCGCCAGTATATCGACACCGTAAAGACTGCTCACAGCCAGCAGGGAGTTCATTTCATAGTCAATGGTACTCCGCCTGTATTTCTTCCGCACAACAGCTAATTTGCGGCTCAGCACCTCTGCGAGAAAGTTTCCGTCACCGCAGGCAGGTTCGAGAAATCGGCTGTCAATTCGCTGTGTTTCGGGCAATACAAGGTCGCACATGGCTTTTACCTCACGCTCAGCCGTAAATACTTCTCCGTGGTCGGCTACACGCTGCCTGGATTTTACTTGTTTGTTCATAATGGTTCCTTTTTGATATATTTTCAAATATGCACCTGCAAATTCGTTTATATATCAAATATTATATCATCATTCTGCAAATTTATCAAGATATATGGGGTATAATTTGATATATAGTCAAATTGCTGAGGTGATATTTGTGGAAGATGCATATGATTTTGGTATTATACTCCAAAAGCTGAGAAAAGAAAAAGGACTCACTCAGGAGCAGCTTGCTCGTAAAATCAATAAGGAAAGCTCTATAATCAGCCGTTATGAAAAGGGACTGCAATCTCCTACGTTTGACACCGTCAAGGCATTTGCCGCAATATTTAACGTATCTATGGACTATTTGTCAGGTACAGAGAAACGTGAACGCATTTCAGCATACAACCTTACAGACCAGCAGCTTGCTATTGTCAACAAGTTGATTTCTGTATTCAGGAATGGTAATGAAACATCTAATAAAAAACTCTCCCCCGAAAGCTGTCAGCTTCTGGGAGAGATTGTTGAAGAATTATCTCGGTAACAGTAAAGCCGCAAGGGATTTTAAGTCTCTTGCGGCTGTTTATATTTACATTTATATATTGAAAACTTGCACTTTTTAAGTTATAATAATATGTACAAGCAAGGTGTTATAGACATCATTTTATTGTTTGTAAACAAACGATTAATTGAAGCCCCGAAGAATTGCATTGAATATGTAGTGTATCATGAGTTCTGCCATTTTGTTCATCCAAATCATTCAAAGCAGTTTTACAACTTGCTACAAGTAATGTTGCCTGATTTGCGGGAAAGTAAGCAACTTCTTGAAAATAGTGTTATTCTATGAAAATCCTAAACAGCCATGAATAATCGGTGTCTGCATCATGATATATAGAAAAGAGTGGAAATAATGGACATAAGCGGCAGAACCTGCCATATCAAAATAAACGGCGATGAACTGCCAACGATATACTGGGGTGAGATGAAGAACAGCTCCGAGACTATTGAAAAAGTCCTTGCGCTATGCGATGACGTAAAGTGTAACTATGTCGTTTATGAGGTCGAGGACTGGAATGCCGACTTCTCGCCGTGGGAGTTCAAACTCAACAAGAAAATGTCATTTTCGGGCGGCGGACGCTCAACGCTTAACTGGCTTGTGAACGAGTGTGTTCCGTACTGCGAAAAAGAGTACGGTCTTACAGGTGAGCGTATCCTTTGCGGATACTCCCTCGCAGGACTTTTCAGCCTGTGGGTGTTCTACGAAAGCCAGGCGTTTGGCGGAGTTATCAGCTGTTCGGGCTCGCTGTGGTTCGGGGACTGGATAAGCTACGCCGAGAGCCATACCGCGCCGCAAAATAGCTCCGTTTATCTCAGTCTCGGCGACCGCGAAAAAAAGGCTCGGGACTGTATTATGGCGACTGTTGGGGACTGCACTCGCAGGCAGTATGAGCTTGTGTGCGCCGACAAAAACGTGTCCCGTCATTTCCTTGAATGGAACAACGGAGGACACTTCAATGAGCCTGAGAAGCGTATTGCAAAGGGCGTACAATGGAGCATCGAAAAACAAATTATAGAAGGATTTTGTAGGTGATTATCATGGTTGACATATTTGAAAATGGACTAGATAGAGACACATATAGAGTTATTAAAAAGATGGATCGTGAAGAACTAAATTCGTTCCTCAAAAAATATAGAGAAACTGCACTTAAAGAAATACAGGATAATTACTTTAAAATTAAATTTGATGAGAATGGGAAATATGTTGAGATGAATAAAGATATGTTCAAATTAATACATAGCGAACTCATACAGCAGGTTCAATGTATTGAACATAATCTTAAAATAATTTATGCTACAATTCATAATGGTAATTTTGTCGAAAACTATGAAAATATAAGCAAGACGAATCTGGGAAAAATCATAAAAGAATTAAAACGGCTTGAAACAGAAGGAATGAATACGCAATTAACAGAGGAAGACTATAAAGTAATTGATGAAATACGAGAAATCCGTAATTATTGGTGTCATCAGTGCTATATAGACTATATTTATGAAAGCAATGATAAAAAACGAGAAAAATTATTTCAATCAGTAGCAGAAAAACTCCATTATGACGAGCAGCGTACATATCAACTATCGAGAAAAACTGAGGAGCTTAGAATAATTATTGTCCGAAAAAAGTCGAATAAAGATTGAGGTGTAAAAATGTTTAAAAACAAAGTAGCCGTAGTAACAGGTGGCGCAAACGGGATAGGCAAGTGCATAGCCGAGGAGTTCCGCAGAAACGGCGCGGCGGTGTGCATTATCGACAAAGCGGAGGGAGACCACTTCGTCGGCGATATTTCCGACAAGACCGTGCTTGAAGAATTCGCACAGCAGGTCATAGCTCAGCACGGACACATCGACTTCCTCGTGAACAACGCTCTGCCGCTGATGAAGGGTGTTGACGAGTGCAGCTATGAGGAGTTCCAGTACGCGCTGTCAGTCGGTGTGACTGCGCCCTTTTACCTGTCGAAGCTTTTCGCGCCGCACTTCAACAAGGGCGGCAGTATCATCAATATTTCGTCCTCCCGTGATCGTATGAGCCAGCCTCAGACCGAGAGCTACACGGCGGCTAAGGGCGGTATAGCTGCCCTCACTCATGCTCTTGCGGTGAGTCTTGCAGGAAAGGTGCGCGTGAACTCCATCTCCCCGGGCTGGATAGATACGTCCTACAAGGTTTATGACGGCCCCGACGCTTATCAGCAACCCTGCGGACGTGTGGGAGAACCAATGGATATCGCCAATATGGTGATGTTCCTCTGTTCCGACAAGGCAGGCTTCATCACAGGCGAGAATATCTGTATCGACGGCGGTATGACCAAGCTGATGATATATCACGGCGATAATGGCTGGGAGCTGAAATGATAAAAAGGCCGCAGTTGATTCTGCGGTCTTTTCTTTATCTTATATCAAAAGCACATTCGTCTTCTGTTCCGGTAAGTTCAGCCCAGCGTGCGGATAACAATTTTGCATAGTCTATATAAAACAATCCGTAGCATCCGAGTGCATAACCGTCATTAACCTCAATAAGTAATGTTCTTCCGTCATCGGTTAGTCCAAAATCAATAGCGTAGCCTGCGGGAGCTGATTTGAATTCCTTTACAGCATTTTCAATTACTCTGTAATCATAGTGCTTACGCCAGTCACCTTTATACGGTCTTACGCTGAGGATATGTCCGTATCTTACAAAACATCGCCATTCTGCTTCAAATTTTACGATTTCGGAGCAGTAAACATCTTGATTAACACCTTGGATTCCACAGCCGATAAGGTCTTTTGGAGAACGAACAACAACACCCGTGAACTGTTTATCTTCAAGCGGTTTAACAAATACAGGCCAACAATCCGGATTATTGTTTACTTCGTTCATTTTTTGTCTGCCATATCTTACGTCCAAGATATTTTTGCAGTTCGTCGGGATAGTCCATTTCAGGAGTGATAATTCCAAAATCCGCAAGCCGTGCTCTTACCGTTCCAACATATCCGACCACGACATCTTCTTTATTGCTTTCTTGAAATTTGTCATTATCATGAAACGGTACTAATTCAAATCCCATTTCATAAAACCCTTGATAGGCGTTCATAAAATTATAATTATGCGGAATACCGTTTTCATAGGATTGAATATATACTTTCACATTATCACTTCCTGACGTTTTTTCTCATTATAGCACACGAAAGCAGATTTTGCAATATGAAAAAGCAAGCCGCAGTTTTCCCTGCGGCTATTATACTTATTAAACGATTATTTCAGCAATTCCTTTGCTCGCTTGTGGATCTGTTCTTCAATCAGCTTCAAACGCTTGCTGTCGAGATTATATCTTGAATGGCGCTTAAAGCGGAAGTCAATCAAGCGGCGAAGTCCTTCTCTGTGCCTGCTGCTGAGCACATGTTTAGCAGTGCCGATGAAGTCGTCATACACGCACGGCACAAGCGTATCCGCATAATCACTGAGTGCCTTATCGGAGACAATATCGTCCCTGCCTGCAAGATTGAACAGTGAGTTGCCGTGGTCGAACAGCGGCGCAGGAGCAGCTATCTTGTTTGTGCGGTTATCCACCAGAAATCCGAAGTTTCCGAAATGTCTGTCCACGTTGCATATTATCGCATCAAGTACCAGCATATCATCAAGTGCGGCTATGAACTCCTCGCCCAGCGACTCGTAATATTCGCGAACAGCTTTCATTCCGCCCTTGCTGACAAGTCTGCCTATCGGCATAAACGAGTAGTCCTTGCTTGTGAACAGTTCGCAGGTGGAACACAGCTCTCCCTGCCATTTTGACAGTCCGTAGGAGATAGCGTTGATACCAAGAGCATCTGCTATCTGAGCGGCATAGAACTCTGAATATGGCTCGTTCCCCGTGTTGGAAGCTCCGCTCGTTCCACCCTTGTAAAGTCGTATAATACCATTTTCTCTGCGCCAACACTTAGGCAGCATACCATTAGTTGTGAACTCTGGGCATGATGCAAGAGATGTTCTCACAGAGCTGCCATAGCCAGTGAATGCGATAAGTCCCAGCACTCGGCTGAACCTGTTCTCATACAGATTATACTGCGAGAAGCTGCCCTCAAAGCCTTCCTCAACAACCCAGTAGCAGTCGTTCAGCGACAAACCTTTTGATACGTTGAGTATGCTCATAGGGCGATTGAGATTTAGTCCACATTTACTTAGAAAGCTGTGGACGTATGCACGATTCTTCGGTATAGTCCTGTGTCTCAGCCAACTTGAAACGCTGTCTCCGTCAATAGTCATATCAAGAGGCAGCAACGCCTTTTTTTCTTCATTTACCCAGAGAATATCTATCTCGGGTGAGCTTGTATCTTCTGTTGCTGTGAAGCGCATCAGCGGAGTATCAAAGTGTCTAAGTTCGTAAGTCATGGCTCTGCCTCCTTTCGTTTAGTGTAGTTATTATACCACAACAGAGCGATTTAATCAAGAGCTTTGTTAAAACAATTTTATGCTATATTTTAAACAGTTTCGGATAACTCGCTGCGGCTTTCAACAAATCCATAATTGGATTTTGTCAGCAGCCATTTTCGCAAATTGTTTTAAGCGGTTTTACCACGAAATCGCAAATTGTCAAACGCCATTCAAAAGAAAGACCCTTATGTTCACATGTTTTATCCCGTTTCTGCTGAAATCAATTTCATACGTAGAAACAAAATACTTAGAAAAGTTATCGAGCATCTTTTTCGTAACACTAATCACAGTTATAACTGATAATCAATAGATTTTTTAGATTTTTATCAGTTATAGCTTATAAAATCGGAAATCGGTTCTTATTGACTTTTTTACATAGATAGGGTATAATACATTTAACAGAACCCGACACGCCTCTAAGCTATGCGTACCATGTCGGGTCGTTTAATTATCAGGAGATAGTAGGATTGATTATATCCTAATAAGTTCCTGATACTCCTCAATCTCCAACTCGCCGTCAGCAGCTTTAGTTCGCAGCTGGATAGCATACTCACCCCACTCGGCAAACTCGGATTTGCTCATTTTCTTTTTCATGAAGCGAGCGTAGTGCTGCTTGTAGGCACGGTTATATATCTCCCAGACAGGATCATTCTTTATCTTTTCTTTGAAGTTGTGACGCATAGCATTGTCACGGCATGACTTCGGTGGATTACTGCTTATTAAGCGCTTGCAGTAGTGCGAAAACGTTGTATGCTTCATGATGAACCAGCGACCGCAGTTGCGGCACTTGACAGGCATGAACTTTTCCTCGATGCACTTGAACAACTCAAAATACAGAAAGGCTCCCAGCGATGTGAAACGATAAGTCTCACAGAGTATGGGACATTTTTTCGTGTCAAGAAGTGTGTGTCCCAAGCACATACTGCCGCTTGATACAAGATTGAAATGCGATTCTGAATAACACTTCTCCGTGAATTGCTGAAAGACTTCAATCACCTTTTGATTGGACGGATAGTTGTTATGGTCGCAGAGCTTGTCTGCAAATGGCATAAAAACATTCCTAACTCGTATAAGGTCGGAAACAAATTCCGCGAACTCGTTTGTCATCTGTTCGATACAGGTTGTGAAGTCGGCGGCGTCTTTTCTGTTCTCATAGTTGCTGAAAACTTTCTTGCTGTCGAAGTCATAATCGTCAAGTGCTCGCAGCTCATTCAAATCTTCTGTGATATACATTTCCTCATAAGACACAGGAGTGCTCTCTGCGTTGACAAAGTGTTCGTTGTAGTCGTCGGAATCAAATTCTGAGTCTTCGTAAAATGGTTCGTCAAAAATATCGTGGTAGTACGCGAACAGATTTCTCAGGAGACCGCGCTTGAAGTGTTTCTTGTCGTAGGGCGGAAGTGTTTCTGCAATGTCCATGATGCTGTCGTATGTGAATTCGATATCGCGTGCGCGCTTTCCGATATCGGCAGGACAGAACAAGGAACTGATGTTCAACTCTGCCTTTGCGCGTTCACATACGTTATACAAGTCTTCGAGAGCAGTTGAATTCATCGAAAAATAGCGCAGAAGTATTTCGCCGAGCGGATATGTTCTGCCGTCGGAGAGATATATCTTTCTGTCATGGTAGTGCGCTTCTATCTCAAACATAATGTCTCCTTTCAGAATTAGTGTTCTGTTTGTTCTGAGTGCTAAACTCTGCGATTTTATTCTGAAAACGCATAGTAAATAGTGAAAATCAAAAGTTTACAATTTGTTCATAAAAATAGATTATAGATTGACTGCGATAGAGTTATTATACAACATCTATTGACTTCTGTCAAGGACTGGTGTATACTGAATGCAGTTAAGACGTCCGGACAGTTCTTGACATCACAAGAATAAACTCGAAACGCGAAAGGAAGATGTAGATGAAAAACATGAACGTGACTAACTGCACAAGCTACTCTAACGGCGTCAACTCTCCGCTTGAGTATCTCAACATCACTACGCCTGCCGAGTTCAAGGTGGTGATGGAATTACTCTGTCACTATGACGAGGAAAAGAAAAGTTCGACCATAAGCCGCACAGGTATCGCAAGAGACACTGCGATGTCATTGAGCAATGTTGAGCGCGCACTGAAAACTCTTGCGCAGAAGGATATCATTCGCATACACAACAACTACGCCGACAACGGGCGTCAGGTCGAGAACTCATACGAGGTAGCATTCCTGAATTATGACATGGACGAAAACAAGCTCCGTGACGCAGAGTTGGCGTTGCTGTTTAAAAGTTAATTGTCATAGGGGCTGTGTCATGATGTCATAGGCTTATATATTAAGTATACAAGATAATATATAATAATACTAATACGAAGAAGGAAGATATATATTACATGATAATTATAAATCAAGTAAGCGCCTTTTTTCTTCAGCTATAATATCTGTGACAGCAGCGTATAAGGAGCGTTTATCTGAAACACACGCAGAAAGCCCCGAGTTTGCCGTCCTCAAAAGGGAAATAGTATAGTTACCCCACCGCTCGCGTTGAACGCGATCGTCGCGCAACGTGGAGCGAGTGTGGGGATTATACAGATATCGAAAGAAACGAAAAGTTGGAGTCACGGAGGTCGGTCCGCAAGACCGGCAAGCATAGCAAACGGCGTTCCTTTTGCCACTGAAACGGGAGAACCCGTGCCCCTTTTTGGTTTGCAGGAAAAAGGCTGGCGTCATTTGCGCCCGCCATTCCACATCGGACGGGCAGTGCCCGCCGATTATTCGGCATTTCCTGTGACGTAAGCAGAGGCGTCTTTCCTTGGGAATTTCAAAAAAGCAGGCGTCTTTTTTGAGAAAAAAGTCAGATAAAGGCTATGATTAGGGAGATATGGGAGGCGTCTGAGCAGCATAATTGCCGCTGTGAGAGGAGTGATAAAAAACCGAGTAGGCCTCGCAAGGGATGCTCAAAAAGTCTGGGCTGGTAACACGCAGGCTCAGCAAAGACGGTACGATTTGATTTTGTACCTGTGAATTTGAATTGAATAGTTTTAGAGGAGGCGGATGTATGAGCATAAACCTTGAAAAGACTCATTGCAGTGAAGATCCCGAGGTACAGTCCGTATTGCATCACGACTGTACTGTTGACGGTGTCACCTATCGTGTTTGGTCTGCTTTCCTTGGCAGGAGAAGAGCTGAAGATTTACTCGGAGCTCTCATGCTCCGACAGCTCGAGAGGGGGTATGGAACTCCTGCCGTTGATGCAAAGCAGACCGAGAGCAAGTTGGTATAAAAACCGGAAAACGTTTTTTGTTCAGTCCTACGAAATCAGTCGAATGCACTGGATTCCGAAGCGGATATGTGGTATACTGTCCGTGTAAGGAGCTGCTGCACGGCTGAGAAAGGAGTAATAATGAAAAACAAACAGCCCCAAAAAGCAGCGCTGTATTGCAGACTCTCGGTCGACGACGGGCGAATGGGCGAAAGCGTAAGCATTGGCTCGCAGAAATTATTACTGGAGCAGTACTGCAAGGATCATGCAATAGATAATTACGAAGTGTACGATGATGACGGATACAGCGGCACTAACTTCAATCGCCCTGGGTTCCTGAGAATGTATGAGGACATCAAAAAGGGTTTGATTAATATGGTGCTGGTCAAGGACCAGTCACGATTCGGAAGGTCGTATATTGAAGTCGGAATGTACGTCGAAAAGTTCAATGAGCTTGGAGTACGCTTCATTGCAGTTAGCGATAACTATGATTCGGTGAAGAATGAAAACGATATGATGTTCCCTATGCGAAACGTGCTGAATGATTACTACGCGAGGGAGGCATCTATTAAAACCAAAACAGCCAAGAAAGCTAAAGCAAAGGCCGGTCAGTTCATCGGTTCAAAGCCACCGTTCGGTTACAAGCTCGATCCCAATGACAGGCATCACCTTGTGATTGACGAGCCTGCCGCTGAGACAGTACGAAGGATATTCCGAATGGCAGCACAGGGGATTGGTTACAATAAGACTGCCAAAATCTTCCGTGAGGAAAAAGTTCTCACACCAATAGCTTACTTTAATCTTCATAATCCCGACTACTTCAAATCGGATTATTGGAGACGGGAATTCGACTGGCACGTTACTTCTATCCGAGTGATACTTGAAAACGAGGTCTATCTAGGTAAGCTCGTATATGGAAAACAGAAGACCAGGTCGATGAAAAGCAAGAAGAAGGTCAAGTGCCCGCGTGAGGAATGGATAATAGTTGAGAACTGTCATGAGCCTATAATCTCTCAGGAGCTATGGGACAGCGCACACAGAATGATGAGTGTTAAGCGTCGTGCTACCAAGACAGGAGAGTTCCAAATATTTGCGGGACACTTGTACTGCGCAGACTGCGGTCACGCTCTTACCTACTCGCAAAAGAAACGCCGCGACGGTACATACCACGGAGCATATTCATGCTGGCTGTACAAAACTCACGGCAAGGAATACTGTGCATCGCATTACATCAACTACGATGTTATCTATGACCTTGTGCTTAAGGACATAAGGCGGCTGCTGAAATCTTACCGTAAAAACAAAGACGGTTTCAGAGCCTTCCTTGAAAACAGATGCAGCGGTATCAGCAGTAAAAGAATAGTAATGCTGAAACATGAGCTCAATGAGGCACAGGGAAGAGTAGCCGAGCTTGACCACCTTCTGAATAAGCTTTATGAGGATAACGCTCTTGGCAAGATTCCTGATAACCGTTATGTTCAGATGTCAAATAGATTTGAAGATGAACAGTCCAAACTGAATGAGTCGGTAAATGAAATGTCATCAGAGCTTGCAAAATATAAGCTTACAACTGACGAGACAGAAAAGTTTACAAGTGTCATTGATAAGTACACTGACATCAAAGAGCTTGATGATATTATCATAAATGAGTTCATTGATAAGATATTTGTCCATCATAAAGAAGACATTGACGGAAAGACCTTTCAGCAGGTCGAGATATATTATAAATTCGTGGGAAATTTGAATCAGACTACAAAGAAAGCAGCGTAAAATAAGCATAGAGGAAACGACTGTTTCCTCTATGTGACAACCTGTAGTCGCAGGTTCGAGTCCCGTCACAAGCTCCAGCGCCGAGCGGGCGCGCGCAGATTCGCGCATGAAGTATTATATGAATTGTAAACCATACACAAAACAACAATGCCCTGCAGGCTTAAACCTTGCAGGGCATTGTTGTTTTAGTATTGCCGAATCTGCTGAACATGGCAAATCCAACGGCAGAGGTTATTATCTCGGTTATGGGGTATGTCAGCCAGAAGTAGTACAGTCCGAATCGGGCGAACAGCCAACCCAGAGGAACGAACAGGAAAACAGTCCGTATCACTGTGAGGACGGAGCTTTTGAAGGGACTTCCCACTGCCTGAAAGAACACGGGAAACAGCAGGGATACTGCCATTGGCACAAAGCTGAGTCCGATTATGCGGAAACCGTGAACACCTATTCTCAGGACTTCGCTGTCGTGGGAGAAAAAGCGTATCATCTGGGACGGAATGAACAGGAAGCACAGCGTTCCCATTCCCATCAGAACAGCTCCTGCGATGAAGGAGTCCCACAGGATACTGCGGCAGCGTTTTGTGTTCTGCTGAGCGTAATTGAAGCTTATCATGGGGACTATGCAGGTCTGCAACGCGCCGAGAGGTATGAAGAAGAAGGTCTGCCATTTGTAGTAAAGACCGAGGACTGTCACTGCCTGGTCCGAGAATGTGGCAAGTATCATATTCAGTCCGAAAATATAGAAGGTGTACGCAGACTGCATAAGGATATTCGGCGTACCCAGTCTGTAAATGTTCCTTATGTTCACCCAGTATTTTTTCAGCGCAGGGGGCTTGTAGAATCCGCGCTTCATTACGATGACTGCGGCGGCTGTCTGACCTATAACGGTGGATATTGCCGCACCTGTTATCCCAAGCTTCGGCAGTCCGAGCCAGCCGAATATCAGCAGCTGATCGAGTACGATGTTTACTGCCGCACCTATTATCTGAGCTGTCATGGGCAGCTTCATATTGCCCTTGGATTGCAGTATTTTCGTCCATATGCTCTCGAAGAAAAGTCCGAAGCTGAATACGCATACTATCCTGCCGTACCGCACCACATCGGCGCGTATCATCTCCGAATCCGTGGAAATTCTCGCATAAAACGGCATTATCAGATAGCATATCAGCGCAAAAATCAGCCAGAGCATAAATGCAAGCGGAGTTCCCACACCTGCGGCCTCGGCGGCTCGTTTCTCCTTTTTTATTCCGAAGAAGAATGCCATTGCGGTATTAATGCCGACTCCCGAACCCACAGCGAGAGCTATCATAAGAAGCTGTAAGGGATAAACTATGGACAGTGCCGTGAGTCCTTCCTCCGAGCACCTGCCGATGAAAAAGCTGTCAACGATGTTATACAGCGCCTGTATGAGCTGTGCAGCCATGACGGGCGGCGCAAGTCTGAATATCATTTTCCATATGCTGTCTTTTGCAAAATCTATCTGTCCTTTTTCCATATAAGCACTTCCTTAGCCTATACATTATAGCACAGATATATGCGGCTTTCAATAAGGATGAGCGAATATTACTGCTCGGATATATAGCCTCTCAATTATTTCAGCGATAAACCATTGCTTTATTGAAGATAAAATGATAGAATGTAATTATCAGGGATTATTGACTGGAGCGGAGAGGTAGTCGCCAATTAATGAAAAAGAGTATTATTGTTTTATATAAAGCCATTTAATTGGAACAGATGGAGTTACTGAACTTATAGGAAAGAGTGATTTTGAAATGAGTATGGGTTATGCGGCACGGTGTAGAATCAAAAACGAAAATGAAGCTGAAGTTGTGTATGAATATGCTTGTTACAATCTTAATAACGATGATTACGAGCTTGCTAAAGAATCATTCTGTGGTCTGATTACAATCAAGAAAAATGCTTTTGTTGAACCCGAGATACACGAAAAAATCAAACGATTTCCTAACGGGAAAAAGGAACTCATGATTAAAAAAGTTAAAAGAGAAGTTGATTATGAAACTCTTTTTGATACTGGACAAATAACGGTCAAGAATAGTTCTTACTGTTGGAAAACTATTTCTGGGTTTGATATAATGGCACTGAAATTGGTATGGAAGATATTTAGTATATATCAGGATAATTCGCTGATACCGAAAAGTATAGCTATAGATTATTAAATGAGGCGATAATATGTTCAAAAACAAAGTAGCCGTAGTAACAGGCGGCGCAAGTGGTGTCCTGCTGTGATAGCTGTACTGTTTGCTGCTGTGCTGATACTCACATGGAACGGACCTGTCAGTCTGCTGGCGTTTACTGCCTCAGTCACGAGCACATTCGCTTACTGGTCCGACAGTCCGCGAAAGATACGCATGGTAAATCTGGTCTGTGCTTCACCGTGCTGGCTGGCGTATGATGTTATCGTGTATTCACTGGGAGGCATTGTGAGCGAGTCCATAACTATCATTTCGATACTTGTATCGTTTGTCCGTTTTGGGTGGAATGGACTTGAACGTGATGCAAGTGACGGAGCATAACAAGCAAGCCGCAGGGTAATCCCTGCGGAGTTTCTTTGTGAGCTGACGGATGATACGACTGCACATCTTCAGCACAGCCTTTGTGCGGTGCTGCCTATAGAAAAATACTATATCCGCGCTGCTTGAAATAATCAGCGGGCAATGTTATACTTATTATTGCTTTGGATATAGAAAATCATAAGTATTTCGTCGGTCTGCGCTGAGGCGAAAAACACGGAAGAGGGCAGCACATGGCTATCCGCTCGCCTGCCTTCTTTTCATGGGGACGATCTCCCCCTCCGTCTCGCCGCGGACCACGTAATTCTTTTTCGCAGTTTTTGATATTTAATTGCCGCAGTAATAAACACGGCGGTCATACATCACATTTTTTTGCTTGCAAGATGTGC
This sequence comes from Ruminococcus sp. YRD2003, assembly GCA_900109435.1. Taxonomy (GTDB): domain Bacteria; phylum Bacillota; class Clostridia; order Oscillospirales; family Ruminococcaceae; genus Ruminococcus; species Ruminococcus flavefaciens_G. The sequence goes on from FNZT01000004.1 coordinate 168,494, forward strand.
GATGTATGCGGCATATCCGCCCTCGATATTGTATACGTTATAGTCTCTGTCTTCGAGTATCTCGGCTACTTCTGCGCTGAGGTCGCCCGTTCTGCACAGGACGTACACGGGTTTGTCCTTCGGCAGTTTTGACAGTCCCGTTGATATTTCATCAAAAGGTACATTCACGGAGCCGTTGAAACCATTGAGCTCATATTCTTCTTTACTGCGTATATCGAGCAATGTTACTTTTTTTGTATCAAGTGCGGATATCTTTGCCGCTTCTATGCTTTTCATTTCATTATTTCCTTTCAGGAGGTCAAATATGGCGCTTACAGACGAACAGCTCTCGCGCTATTCAAGACATATCACTCTCAAAGAAATTGGCGTGAGAGGTCAGAAAAAACTCCTTGCCGCAAAAGTCCTTATCATAGGCGCGGGCGGTCTCGGAGCACCTGCCGCGATGTATCTCGCTGCTGCGGGAGTTGGTACTATCGGTATTGCTGACAGCGATAAAGTCGAGCTGTCGAATCTGCAAAGGCAGATAATCCACAGCACGAATGATGTCGGAAAGGCGAAGGTGCAGTCCGCAAAAGAGACGATGAACGCTCTCAATCCCGACGTGAATGTCATTGCCTGCGAGACCCGCATCACGAGTGCGAACATCGCCGATATTATCAGGGATTACGACTTCATAATTGACGGTACCGATAATTTCCCTGCAAAATTTCTGATAAATGATGCCTGCGTCCTCGGGCGCAAACCATTCTGCCATGCAGGTATTTTGCGCTTCGAGGGACAGCTTATGACTTATGTACCCGACAAAGGTCCCTGCTACCGCTGTATATTTGAAGCTCCGCCGCCGAAGGACGCTGTGCCGAGCTGCCGCGAAGCAGGAGTTATCGGGGCAATGGCAGGAATAATCGGCTCCATGCAGGCTCTTGAAGCCGTAAAGTATATCACGGGACAGGGAGAGCTTCTGACGGGAAGTATGCTCGTATTTGACGGGCTGAAAGCAGAATGGCGAAAGGTCAGGCTTCCGAAAAGAGTGGCGGCTTGTCCTGTCTGCGGCGATTCGCCCGCAATTACGGAGCTTTTTGACGAGGAACATCAGGCTTGCAGCCTTATATAAGTCGATTATATAACGGCTGCGAGCTTTTGTCAATAACTAATTCACAGAAAACCTATTGACATTGTAAGAATATTATGGTATAGTATAAACATATCAATTAAGTATGCATTCGCGGAGGTGTTTGTTATGATCAACTTTATGTGTAAAATGAATAATTATGTAATAAACTGCTCCGCGCCTGTTGTATCATAGGTTTTTTCAGCCTGCAAATAAACAGCTCGGACGCGGAGACAGAGATGTCTCTATTTTTATTTACAGGAGTGATGATATGAAAAAGATCGAAGTGATCTCCGTTGACAGAATAGGTCTCGTAGGCGAGATATCAAAGATATTGAGCCGTGTAAACGGCAATATTATTGCTCATTCGGCAAATGTTGCTCCCGACAGCAGTGGCGTTCCGATATCTCATTTTCGTGCAGATGTTGAGCTTGACATAAGAACAGATACCGAGATCCTTGCGAGAAGGCTCAGAAAAATAAAAAATGTCAGGCGAGTGCGGATAACAGATATATGAGGTGGGAACATGAGTGAATACTATTACAGCGGAAAATTCGGGATAGAACGGGAAACTCTGAGGGTCGACAGTCAGGGCAGACTTGCACGGACTGCTCACCCCTTTGGCGATGATGAGCACATCACACGCGATTTCTGCGAGAACCAGATGGAACTTGTTACTCCCGTTGCGGGCAGCATCAGGGAAGCTCTCGGCTATCTCGCGGAGCTCGACGAAAGGGCACGAAAAAAGCTCGCCGAAAACCGCGAGAGCATATGGCTCTACAGCAATCCTCCCCACTTTGACAGTGAGGACGAGATACCGATCGCCGACTTCACAGGCGATCTTTCCTCAAAGCGGGCATACCGTGAAGTGCTCAAGAAGAAATACGGTAAAAAGCTCATGCTTTTCTCGGGGATACACTTCAATTTTTCATTTCCCGACGAGCTGCTGCACGAGCTGAATACCGATAACGAGGACTTCCGCGCCTTCAAAGACGAGCTTTATCTCAGACTATACAAGCAGCTCATGCTGCACAGCTATCTGCTTGTGCTGCTCACGGCAGCAAGCCCGTATTATGATGCCTCCCTTGACAAGGACGGAAAAAGCGGTATAATTATGAGTGAGTATTCATCGCTCCGCAACAGCAAGCGCGGCTATTGGAACAAGTTCCTGCCTATCCTTGACCATAGGGATTTGAGAACTTTCACAGGCAGTATCAAGAAGCACATCGTAACAGGCTCGTTGTATTCCGCAAGTGAGTTGTATCTGCCGATACGTCTTAAACCAAAGGGTGTGAACAGCCTTGAGAATCTTGCGGCAAACGGCGTTGACCACATCGAGCTGAGAATGTTCGACCTCGACCCGTCTGCACCTCTCGGGATAGACGGCAGAGACCTTGAATTTGTACATCTGCTGATACTGTATCTGCTCTCACTGCCCGATATCGACTTCACTCCCGATCTGCAGGAGAAAGCAGTAAGCGAACACAAAAATGCTGCTCGGCTCGACCCTGATGCTGAGCTTTTAGAACGCGCCGAAAGCGTGATCAAGGAGATGGAAAAGCATTTCGGTGACAACGAAAAAGCGATCGAGATCATCAGCTTTGAAAAGGAAAAAATAAGCGGACGAAAGGTCTGTAACAGGGTCAAATACTATAAATAAGGCGGTGACATAAATGTGCGAGCTGCTTGGCTTCACTTCGGCAAGAAATACGGATATATCAGACTATCTGCGCGTGTTTTTCTCCCACAGTGACAAAAATCCTCACGGTTGGGGAATGATGTACGAAACTGACAGGCGCGAGATAGTAAAAGAAGCTGTCAGCGCTGAGAACAGCTCGTTTTTGTCTGATATTATCGACTGTATGCCGCCGCAGAAAAATGCCCTCGCACACATAAGATTTGCTACCGTCGGAACTGTCAATGAAAGCAATTGCCATCCGTTCACAGGCTCGGATATATCGGGCAGAGAGTGGACCCTCATCCACAACGGAACTATCTTCAACGGCAGACATAATCACCGTTATTCAGCCGTACAGGCGGGCGATACCGATTCCGAGCGGTTCTTCCTCTCGCTTCTTGACAACATTAATGAACATATCGCAAGGAGCGTTCCCAATGAGCGCGAGCGTTTTGAGATAGTCAATCACTTCATTGTTGAAAACGCTCCGAGGAACAAGCTCAATCTGATGATATACGACGGAGAGCTATTGTACGTCCACAAAAATCTGAAGAATACTCTCTGCTTCAAAAGGCTTGATGACGGCATCGTTTTTGCTACAAAGCCCCTCGATGACGGAGTGTGGATACCGTTTCCCATGGCACAGGTGATAGCCTACAAGAAGGGGCAGGAAGTACACCGCGGAGACCGTCACAAGGGTACTTTCGTTCCGACACTGGAATATATCACTGCTATGGACGCTATGTACATTTAACAGGAGAATAATATGGGATATAATTTTTATGGCTGGGAAAAGGCGGTCGTTTCGCCGATAAACAGCGATTTTAAGAGTATAGCTTCTCCGCAGGAGCTATACGATGCTCTTACGGAGATATGGTGCGAGTACACCTGTGCTCCCCGACTGCGGGAGAAGTGGAGCAAGGAGAATATCACTCTCGGGCAGTGCTCCATAACCGCTTTTTTAGCACAGGATATTTTCGGCGGAAAAGTTTACGGAGTGCCTCGCAGCGGCGGTAATTTCCACTGCTACAATGTTGTGGGAGATGTGGTGTTTGACCTTACCAGCGAGCAGTTCGGCGGCGAAAAACTGGATTATACCGATAATCCCGAGCAGTTCAGAGAAGTTCATTTTGCCAAGACTGAAAAGCGTGAGCGGTATGAGTATCTCAAAGCTGAACTTATTAAGATTTACGGAGAAAAATATGAGCGCAAATGAACTGAAACAGGCTGTTATCACTGAAAATGAAATTGCCTTTTCATATAACGGAAATGACTATCTGCTCTACGGCTGGGATCAGTGCGACGGCTATGTGCTGAGCCTTGAATGTGAGGGCGATGGTGTGTGGCAGTCCGAACCTCAGCCGAAAAAAGCCTGCATTGAGGCGTTTCTCAGCTATTATTCCGAGCTGTGAGCGAGCATGGAGCTTCGGGATGGGGGAGAATCATTCTTCTGATTCTTCCGCCGATAAGTGCCTGCAAATGCTTCTGTATGAATACAGCACATGAGGGAGAACCCTTTTGAAAAAGGGGTCTCCCTCTGAGTTTATTCGGCTGTTTTATTGTTGGTTCATCCCGCAAAACCACGCGCAGGTTATGAACTTCCCAGAAAATGACGTCCCTTCGTTCCTGTCAAGGAGCATTCGGCAGATACTGAGGATGGTGCTGTACTTCCTCGTGTTGCGTGTGTTTATGCATTTGCCGAACTCCGCGGAAATGTCGTATGGCACGCGCACTTCATCAAGGAAGGTCAGCGCTTCCTTCAGCAGGTGGGAATTGTGCGAATTTGCTGTCACCTTGTTCAGCATGACGGCGGCGGCTTTGATGATGCGATTCTCCGCACGGTCGGGAGTAAACACGTCGTGCCGCACATAGATGCGCTCGCGGTGGGTGAGGTTGCGGCGGATATTTTCGGAAAACATTATCGTTCCCTGTACGGTGGTGAGGTTCTCCTCGCGGCTCGTATAGGTCGAGAGCACGCCGCTTTTGATTATCTTCATAGTCTCGCCCGCAAATACGGAGATGAAGTATTCCATGAAGTTCATCTCGGGGGCGAATGTCTCTGCGCTGAACTCAAACCCGCAGCGCCTGCAAAACTCGGCGCAGAGCGACTTTCGCGCCTCGGAAGTGCCGCCCTCGGCGGGCGGGAGTATCTCGAGCAGAGTGCCGTCCGCGAAGCATGAAAAGCCGCAGTATGTCCCCGCAGTGAAATACTGTCTGCCGTTTTCCCGACGGAGAACTATGACCTCTCTTCCCTCGGCGGCACCGACCTCCGCAAGTTCGCCGAGCACTTTTGTGAGTCCGCCGCTTTCGGGAGACAGCTCCGCTATACGTTCATTGGCTGATACGCAAATGTGTCTGCTGTACATGTTATTCTCCGTTCATCAGGAATTATCGCTGTATATGTTTATGAAGTGCTCCTTCTTCCACTTCGTCGGGGCGCCTATGCGGTAGAGCCGCTGTCCCGAATCAAAGTGCTTGACATACCTCGGAGTTATGCACTCGATAAAGGTATTCTCGTCGTTGAGGATGAGCCTTATCCTTTCGTAGTCGTCAAAGAAGTATTCCTGAAGGAGCGGGATTATCTTCGTGGAGAATACTTCTCTCAGCTCGCTGAGCGTGGTTATACAGCCGCTGTTGTTCATGAAGTATGCGTGACCGATAGCGTGCTCGCGGTCGTAGTAGTATTCGATGCGCTCGTTAAGTGCGGTGAGCAGCTCGCATAGGTCGACGCCTTCGCAGTCTCCGAGCAGGGACGGCTGAGGCATCATCTCTATGAAGTGGAAACGGCGTCTCAGCGCGATATCAAGCATGGCGATTGAGCGGTCGGCGGTGTTCATGGTGCCGAGGATATACAGATTCGCGGGCACATAAAACTCGGTCTGCGAATACGGCAGTATCAGCGAGGTGCCGCGCTTCGACTCTTCGATGAGCGTGATGAGCTCGCCGAAAATACGCGATATATTGCCTCGGTTTATCTCGTCGATGACGGCTACGAAGTTCATATTCGGGCTTTTTGCCGCCTTCTCGCACAGCGACTTGAAAACGCCGTTGTATGGACGGTAGATGACAGTAGTATCGGCGTGCGCGATGTTGGAGTCGTTGCCGTACTTGTCAACTACTACGGGACGTATGCCCTCTACGAATTCCTCGTAGGCGAGCGACTGGTGGAAGGTGGTGAACTTTATTTGTCCCGAGGATGCATATTTCTCGTACCTTGCCCTTATCTCCGAGTAGGGCTCGCCTTCGGCTATGCGCTCGCCCTCGACAAGCTCCACGGCATACCTTACGACATTGTAGGTCTTGCCTGTGCCTGGAGGTCCGTACAGTATCTGATTCAGCGGCGATTCGACCCGTTTTGCCCGCTTCTCGCGGACAGGCTTTTCCGACTGGGCAGGCTCGTCCTTCGTGCTGAGGAGCTCCCATGACATAAGGTCGAATACTCGCATATTCCTGAATTTGAAGTTAGCCTCCCGAAATTTGAGTATCCTGCGTGAGTTGGGGATATAGTTCTGTATGTCTCCCGTGTCGTCAAGCTCTATCCCGAGTGTTTTGTAAACAAGGCTGTCAACGGCTCTTTCGCCGATTATGGGGAAGGTGAACGGCTTCAGGCAGTGAAGTATCCTCGACATGACGAATACAGGCATTCCCGAGAACTTTATCTTTGAATCGAGCATATCCTGCGCCGTATCAAAGAGCTTGTCGTCCTTCTCGAGCCCTGAGATGTTTATGCACATCATCAGGAAGAACTGTATTGCTCCTGCGTCCTTGGACACGGGGCTGCTTTTCAGGGAATTTGAAGCGGTCAGGAACTCCATTTCCTGCTTGCTTACGATATGGCTGAACAGCTTCATTGATTCACGGTCCCATATAGCGTTTGCCGTCGTTTCAAGCAGATGCTTGTCGCTGTGCAGCAGGTGACTTTCCTGTATGAGCTCTTTCAGCCTGCCCATACTGCCGCCCCAGCAGCCCAGCGAGAGATAGTAGAGAAGCTCGAGGTCGCTGATGTCGATGACAGTGAGCCTTCTCAGGTTTGCGTAGTATTCCACTGCCTTGCGCACGCAGCGGTATGTTCCGTCAAATTCATTGGGCAGTATCTCGTTTTTGTGCTTTAATTCATCAATAAGAAGCATTTTATCCATATTCAATGGCTCCAATCCCGATAGTATCCTACGGTAATAGTACCATAACAACAAATATTTGTCAATGCTATTTGAAGTTTTTACACATTATTCACAAAATGCTTGCCCGCCGCTGTACATTTACGATAGTGCCATAAGCAACTGCTGAAAAAAGTTCGGGGAAGCCCTTGTTCGGAAAGGGCTTCCCCGTTAAATACTTGTATCACTGCCGTTTATGCTCCGTGGTCACCATGTTTTTGTCTCGGCGTTCTTTTCGAGCTCCTCGACGAGTTTTTTGCGCATAATTATGAGGTCGAATGTATCGACCGACTTGTCGCTGTTCATATCGGCGGCGGCGTACTGCTCCTCGGTAAGTTTTGTTCCGCCGAGTAGGTAATTCTGCATAACGACTGCGTCTGCGATGCCTACCTTGCTGTCGTTATTGAGGTCGCCCGTTACCTTGGGCTTTTCCTCCTCCACCTTTTTGATGTAAGTCATTGAAACAAAGCCGATTATGCCGTTGTACTCAATGTGCGCCCAGCTTCCGTCAGCCTTTGTTACCTTGAACGTTGCGTTCGCGGGGATAGTGCCGAGGAGCTTCGCGCTCGCGCTGTGGTCGGCTCTGATGTTGAGCACGTCTGATACTCCCGTTGTCGTGTATGTGCCCGCGTAGCTTTCGGAGCACTTACAGCTCTCTGCGGGGGCGTCCGCTACCTTCGTGATGAAATCCATGGACACATAGCCGCTTATGCCGTTATACTCGACGTGAGCCCATTTGCCGTTGCCCTTGGTGACGGTGAACTGCGAGCCAGCAGGTATCTGTCCGAGTGCCGAGGTGTCAGCGCTGTGTCCTGCTCTTATGTTCAGATAGGTGACAACGTTTTTGGTCGTGTATTTGCCCGCGCAGTCAGTGGTGCAGTCGCACGAGGGTGAACTCTCACCGAGAGCGGGAGCGGTGCTCGGGGGGGCTACTGCCGTGCCGTCGAATGTGAAGTAGGTCAGCGGGTCGTAGTAAGTTCTGCATGGCCAGCCGCTGAGCAGTTTATCGCATATGCCGAAGTGGAGGTGATTGCCGCTCGACTGTCCCGTGCTGCCGACATGACCTATCACGTCTCCGCCTGATACAGCCTGTCCCGCGGTAACGTCCATGGACGAGCAGTGTGCGTAGAATGTGTATATGCCGAGGTCCTCATGATAGAGGATCACCATATTGCCGTAGGCGTCCATCCATTCTGCGGAAATGCACTTTCCCGAGCGGGGAGCGAATATATCGGCGCCGTAGTCAGCCTCGACGTCTATCGCGTTGTGGTAGCCCGCGACGTCGCTCTCGTTCCTCATCGGGTCGAAATATGTGGTTATCTTCTGGAACGACTTGTCGAGCGGCCATATCGCTGAAACCGCTTCCGCCGCATAAGAACGGCGTATGCGCATACAGCTCGGCTCGGCGAATATGAAGGCTATGGCAAGCAGTATTACTGCCGCTTTTTTTATTATCCTGTTCATTATATTAAGCTCCTTAGCGGAATTTTCCCCTTTTTCGGCAGCTTCGGGTCTTTTTGATATCTTTTGTACGGCTGCCGCACCATATAGATATGATACCACATTTGAGCCCGAATGTCAAATCTTGAACTGAGAAAACGGTCATATGAACGCGAATATCCCGCTATTGCACAAGAATCGAATGGGTGTTTTGTGAATTGTGCGGTGCTGCCTATATGTAGTCGAACGTCTTCAGCAGAAACAGCCACGTCGTGAGCGTGAAGGCGCTGCACAGGGTCGTGAGCATGACCGCAAATGCTGTGACAGCGCCTTTGTGTCCGAGATTCTTCGCCATTACGAAGCAGCTTCCCGTAGTCGCGCTGCCGAGCATCACCAGTATCGCTATCAGCTTCTCGCCGCGGAATCCGAGATGTATTGCCGCGGGCAGGAACACTGCGCAGAACAGCACGAGCTTGATGAAGGCGATGCCTGCTGTAACTCGTATCCTGCCCCTTGCCTCGCTCGTGCGGAAGGAGGCTCCGAGGGCTATGAGCGACAGCGGAGTTGCCATATTCGCAAGATAGGATACCGAACGTTCGAGTATCACGGGCTGTGGTATCCTCAGAAGTGACCATGCCATTCCCACGATAATGCCGAGGATTATCGGGTTCGTCGCGATGCCTTTTGCCGTATCAAGTGCGAGCGAGCGCTTTCCGCCTTTTTCCCTGTCAGGAGAGGTCAGCGAGAGGACGGTCACAGCCGCGATATTGTACAGCGGGACTGTTCCGAGAACCATCAGCGCCGCCATGAGCGAGTCGCCGTAGATGTTGCGGACGAATGCTATCCCGAGCACTGCCGCGCTGCTGCGGTAGGATGCCTGTATTATCTCGCCGCGCTCGGATTTGTCCTTGTGCAGGAGCGAGTATGCGCCCGCTGTGAGGATGCTCAGCAGGGTGACTCCCACACAGAAGAGGACGAAGCGTGAGTCCCATACGCTGCGGAAGTCCGCTTTTGAAAGGTCGGCAAACAGCAGCGCGGGAAGAAGCGTGCGGAAGGTGAATCTGTTGACTTTTGCCGTGGTGTGCTCGTCGAGCAGACCTACCCTGCGGCAGAAATAGCCGAATACCATCATCAGGAAAACAGGCATGGTGGCGTTCAGGCTGAAACGCAGGTCATCGAGGAACATATCATCATTTCTTTCTGTTGTTTATTATTGTATCAGCTCATTTTTCAAGCACGTACAGGCACTCGCGGCGTTCTTCGGGCGAGAGCTTGTTGCGCCTGCCGCCGTATTCGCCTGCGAGCTTCATCCCGAGCTTTTCCATTACGCGGCGTGAAGCTGCGTTTTCTGAGTCGCAGTGTGCGCAGAAACGCCTTATCCCGAGCTCGTCCGCCGCAAATTTCAGCAGTGCTCCCGCAGCCTCGGTAGCGTAGCCGTGGCCGTGATAGCGCTTGTTGAATGTCCAGCCGAGCTCGGCGCTCCCGGGCTCATCGCCGAGGTAAAGACTCACCGCGCCGATGTGTGTATCGCCTGAAAACACCGCCATTTCGTAGTATGAAGGCTTTTCCTTTGCGGCTTCGGCTTCGGCGTCGCGGAGGTAGTCGAGCGTATCCGCGAGTGTATCGTTCGGGAGAAAGAGCATGAATTTGCAGGTCTCGCGGTCGGAGGCGTATTCATGCGTGCTCGCGAGGTAATCGCTGCACATCGGTTTCAGGGTAAGCCTTTCGGTGGTGATTGTGGGTGCGCTCATTGTCTTGCTCCTTTGAAAATGCAGAGGCGCACAAAGGGGAGCCCCCTTTGGCGGTTTCGCAGGATACCGAATATGTACCGTAAATTTACGGCTCGGTAGCCCACAAATTCCGCTAAGGGAAGCACTCTAATGTGCGCCCACGGGTATATGTTATGATTTGCCGCAGGGGCTCTCCGCGAGATGCAGCTCATGAATAGACTTTTGCTGCGATGTCCACGGACTGCTTTGCGTCCTTGGCGTAGTAGTCGGCGTGTATCTGCTCTGCGTAGGAAGCCGTCAGCACGGCTCCTCCGACGACCGTTTTGCACTCGGGATACTGCTCGTTGAGAAGCCGTATCGTCTCTGCCATTGAGCCGAGTGTTGTCGTCATCAGCGCCGACAGTCCCACAAGGCTTACCTTGTGCTCTATCGCCGCATCGACGATGACCTGCGGGTCTACGTCCTTTCCGAGGTCTATGACCGTGAAGCCGTAGCTGTCGAGCAGCACCTTCACGATGTTCTTGCCGATGTCGTGTATGTCGCCCTTTACCGTCGCAAGCACGACCTTGCCCTTGGAGACCGTCTCGCCGCTCGTCAGTGCGAGCTTGTCCTTGATGACCTCGAAGCACGCCTGCGCGGCTCCCGCTGTGAGAATGAGCTGCGGCAGGAATATCTTGCCTTTCTCGAACTTATCGCCAGCTGAATCGAGCGCGGGGATAAGGTAGTCGTTGATTATCACCATTGCGTCGGTCGTTCTCAGGAGCTCCTCCGCTGCCTTTACTGCGTCCGCTTTCAAGCCGTTGCTGACTGCATAGATGAGGTCGGGCGTACCCTTGTCCGCTGTTGCGGGGGCAGCGGGCTTGGGAGCAGTATCGCCGCTCGCGTATATGGAGATGAATTCCGCGGAATCGCGGTCTATCCCCGCAAGCAGCCTGTAAGCGCGCACCGCTCCGATTATGGAGTCGATGTTAGGATTTATAATGGGGAGGTCGAGTCCGCTGTGAAGTGCCATTGTAAGGAATGTGCGCGTGATGAGCTCTCTGTTGGGGAGCCCGAAGGAGATGTTCGACACGCCGAGCACCGTGTGAAGTCCGAGCTCAGCCTTGACGCGGCGGAGCGCACCGAGAGTCTCCATTACGCCGTCCTGCTCTGCGGAGGCAGTGAGCGTGAGGCAGTCGATGAACACGTCCTCCTTGGGGATGCCGTATGACATCGCGCGGTCGAGTATCTTTTCCGCTATTGCGAATCTGCCTTCGGCTGTCTTGGGTATGCCGCCCTTGTCGAGGGTCAGTCCGACAACGGAAGCTCCGTATTTCTTCACTATCGGGAGTATCGTATCGAGGGATTCGTCCTCGCCGTTGACGGAGTTGACTATCGGCTTGCCGTTGTAGACGCGCAGACCTGCTTCGAGGACTTCGGGTATCGTGGAATCGAGCTGTAGCGGTGTATCACACACGCTCTGTATGGCTTTGACGGCTGTCACCATCATGGCTTTTTCGTCTATACCAGGCAGTCCGACGTTGACGTCGAGTATCTCCGCGCCCGCGTGTATCTGTTCGACTGCCTGTCCGAGTATGTAGTCTATATCGTGCGCGAGGAGAGCTTCCTTGAAGCGCTTTTTGCCTGTGGGGTTGATGCGCTCGCCGATAACGCGGGGGCAGTCTATAGTCACGCAGTTGACTGCCGAGCAAGCCCTGCTCACGCTCATGACTTCGCGGGGAGAGTATTCGCAGTCTTCGAGAGCTGCGATAACTGCGGCAATGTGCGCGGGTGTCGTTCCGCAGCAGCCGCCGAATATTTTCACGCCCGCATTGGCGAGCTTTACAGCGCTTGCCGCGAACTCCTCGGGTCCGACGTTGAATTTGTTGGTGACGGGGTCGGGCAGACCTGCGTTGGGCTTGGCGATGACGGGCAGTATCGTCAGCGAGCAGATACGCTCGACTACGGGATAGAGCTCCTCGGGGCCGAGAGAGCAGTTGACGCCGATGGCGTCCGCACCGAGTCCCTCCAGCACTGCGACCATGCACTCCGCGGAAACGCCTGTGAAGGTGCGCATATTCTCCTCGAAGGTCATCGTCACCATGACAGGCTTGTCGGAATTCTCCTTGGCAGCAAGGACTGCTGCCTTGACCTCATAGAGGTCGGTCATCGTTTCGATTACGATGAGGTCGGCATCTTTTCCTGCGAGCACAACCTCGCGGAAGCAGTCGTATGCCTCCTCGAAGCGGAGAGTTCCCGCGGGCTCGAGGAGCTGTCCTATCGGTCCTATATCAAGAGCCACAAGCGCGCGTCCTGCTGCGGCTTTCTTCGCATTGGCAACGGCGGCGGATACCACCTCCGCGACCGTGTGCCCGCTGCCCTCGAGTTTGTAGCTGTTGGCTCCGAAGGTGTTGGAATAGATGATATCAGAGCCGCTTTCGACGTACTGTGAGTGTATCGAGATTATGGCGTCGGGGGCGGTAAGGTTGAGCAGCTCGGGGACGTGGTCGGTGCTGAGCCCTGCGGCTTGCAGCATGGTGCCCATACCGCCGTCGAGGAAGACGAAGCTGTTGTTTTCAAGCAGTTTGTTGAATCTATCGGGCATGGCTTATCCCTCCGTATTATTATTCGCTTTTGAATGTGCCGAGGAAACGGAAATATTCAAGGTTTTCCGCGAGGTCGTTCATCAGCGCCTTGACGCTCGGGTCGTCTATCCTGCCGCTGAAATCAAGGTAGAATACGACGTCGAAGCTGCCGTCCTTTATCGGGCGGCTCTCGATGCGCAGCAGGTTCATGCCGTTCACGTAGAACTTCGTCAGCAGACGGTAAAGGCTTCCTTCGGTGTGCGGTATCTTCAGCATTACGGATATCGCGTCGGATTCCTCCGATACCTGCAATTCGCGCGATATGCAGACGAATCGCGTGCGGTTCAGAGCGCAGTCGGTGATGTCGCGGGCGATGATGTGCAGTCCGAGCTTTTCCGCGCAGTCTACCGAGCATATCGCCGCTATTTTTTCTGAGGGGTCACTCTCCGCGACCATCGCCGCAGCAGTCGCTGTGTTGCCGTATTCGGACGTTTTCATGCCCTGCGCTGTGAGGTAGTCGCAGCACTGGGCTATCGCCTGCGGGTGAGAGTAGACGGTCGTCACCTCCGACTCTGCGATGTCGGTCTTTGCGGCGAGGCAGTGGTTTATATCCACGCAGACCTCGCTGACCGTGTAAACGCTGTATTTCGCCATAAGGTCATAGGTGCTGCTGACGCTTCCCGCTGTCGAATTGTGGACGGGGAGCACGCCGAAGTCAAGCTCGCCCGCCTGCACGGCTGCGAAAACGTCCTCGAAGGTCTTGTAGAATATCGGCTGTATATCGCCAAAAAGCTTCTTCGCGGCAGTCTCGGAATTAGCTCCCGATGTGCCTTGACATCCAATGTGCTTTGCGCCCGCGAAGTCGGGGACTGTGAAGCGGTAGTCGGGGCTGTCAGAGAGCAGTTTGCGGTTTTGCAGTATCTTGCTGATGTCCATTATCGAGGTGAAGAGAGCGGCTGTGCCTGCTTCAAGCTCCGGGTCGCCCGTGAGAGCACGTATGCGGTCGATTATCTGCTGCTCGCGTCCGCCCTGAAAGACTGGCATATTGTGAAGGCGCTTGTACTCCGCAACATCGCGGCATATCGCCATTCTTTTCATAAAGAGGGTGAGTATCTCGCTGTCAATATCATCTATGCCGTTACGAAGCTGCTGTAAGTCCATAGGTAACCTCCGAAAAATCATAATTATCCATTCTGATTTTATCATACATCGCGGGGAATGTCAACAAGGACAGCTTATCGAGGTGCAGGCGGCGGTTCGGTGTGACCTGCTGCCGCGCATCGTATAGATGTACAAATAATGCAGTGAAAGGTTGTGCAGGTTTTATGAAATTTCAACTATAAAAAGGCGCTCCTCACAAACATATCGGGCATTATTCGGCATATTGACGAATATTTGTCAAAACAAAATAAAATTGTTTAAATTGTTGCAATGGGTGTCCCGAATGTGGTATAATAATAAAGTATATTGTGAGACAGTGCGGCTGTGTGCGGCAATATCGTCAACTGATATTACCGATGCTCCCCGCTAATCATAAGAACATTTTACGAGATACAGGTAGATATTTGTGAAGAAAGTACGTATTTTAGGCGTCGACCCCGGATACGCTATCGTCGGGTTCGGAGTGGTCGAGTACGACGGGCTGCACTTCACTCCCGTGGAATACGGAGCTGTCCTCACCGAGGCAGGCACGCCCTTTCCCGAGCGATTGAAGGCTATCCACCACGATATGGAGTTCATCTTCGAGAAGTATAAGCCCGATTGTATGGCGATAGAAAAGCTCTACTTCAATACCAACCATACTACGGGTATTGATGTCGCTCAGGCGCGCGGAGTTACCGTGCTGTCGGCGGCTGAGAGAAATGTGCCCATATTCGAGTATACGCCGTTACAGGTGAAGTCCGCGGTCGTAGGCTACGGCAAGGCTGAGAAAAAACAGGTCATGGAGATGACCCGCCAGCTGCTCGGGCTTGCGCAGATACCTAAGCCCGATGACGCTGCCGACGCTCTCGCAATTGCTATCTGTCACGGTCACTCCACTCGCTGGGGCTGACCTTTGGAGGGGATAACGATGATATACAGTCTGCGCGGCAAGCTTGCGCTGAAAGAGCTTGGTATGGTCGTCGTGGAATGCGGCGGCGTCGGGTACGCGTGCAAAACATCGTACAGCACCGTCTCGCAGCTCGGCGAGATCGGCGGCGAGGTCACGGTGTATACCCACCTGTACGTCAGGGAGGACGCCGTGGAGCTCTTCGGCTTCGCGACATTGCAGGAGCTCAGCTGCTTCCGCCTGCTCATATCGGTGTCGGGTGTCGGTCCGAAGGCGGCTACGTCGATACTTTCGGATATGACCCCCGAGAAGTTCGCATTCACCGTCGCATCGGGCGACAGCAAGACCTTTACCAAGACTAAGGGCATAGGCGCTAAAACGGCGCAGAGGATAGTCCTCGAACTCAAGGACAAAATGTCCGCGGAATCTATCGGCGGCTCGGTCGCGGTCGACGCGGCGAGCTTTGCGGCTGCTCCGAGTGGGGCAGTGACATCGGCTGTGACGGAGGCTCTCGAAGCACTTATGGTGCTCGGCTATACGCAGGGCGAGGCTGCACCGATACTCGGCAAGCTTGACCAGACGCTCTCCACGCAGGATATGATAAAGGAAACTCTGAGAATAATGAACGCGAAAAATACGCGCTAAACATAAAAAACACACGAAAGGAACGATTGACTATGAATCTTGACGAGTTATTGAAGGCTGCTATAAAGGACCCGTCAAAGCGCTCGCTCTTCTTACAGACCCTGATAAAGAGCGACGTGTACGTAATTTGCAAAAACCCCGTCAAGGAGGACAGAAGCAGAGAGGAGGGCGGCATACAGCTCGAGCTGATAACTACCCAGAACCCCAACGGAGATATTTTTATCCCGTTCTTTACGAGCTATCGCTCGCTCCAGCAGTTCGCCAAGAGATACGTTGACTGCTATAAGATAAACTGCCTCCGCCTCTTTGACCTTATTCAGTCGGTGTCGGCAGTCCTCAACCCCAATTCCTACGGCAAGGAGTTCTCGTCGCAGGAGATAAAGAGCATCCTTATGATAGCCCGCAACCTCAAGATAAAGGCTATCTCCTACAACGAGGCTGATACTATCAGCTACCGTCCGTGCGAGCACTCCGTCGGGCATATAACAAAGGCGGCTTCAAAATTCCTGTCGAAACAGCCGAACGTTGACCGCGCATTCATTATGGAGATGATAAAGGGCTGCGAGCGTCCGCAGATACTCATAGTCCTCGATATGATGGGCAGCACAAGAAAACTGTTCGTGCCGCTCTCGAAATACCTCTCCAAGACCGTCAAGGCTAACGAGCACCTCTGCTTCATCAGCTTTGAACAGGATATGGGCAAGAAGGCGGCAAAAACAGTTGAACCGTTCTATGTCCGCAAGAAGCGCTACTTCGAGAGATAAACCGTCAGCAGAATGAACATTGAAAGGAGGCGGGGAGTTTGATAGAAACTGAAGAGCTTGAATTCGCCCCGAGAGTCATTTCTCCCGAGGTGACGCAGGATGACGGCGATATCGAGATATCCCTCCGCCCGCAGAATCTGCATGAATATATCGGTCAGGACAAGGTCAAGGAGAAGATAGCTATCTATATCGAAGCCGCAAAAAAGCGCGGCGAGCCCCTCGACCACGTTCTGCTGTACGGACCTCCCGGCCTCGGAAAGACCACGCTCTCGTCCATTATCGCGCACGAGCTCGGGGTAAATCTCCGCGTGACAACAGGTCCCGCTATCGAGAAGCCCGGCGACCTCGTCTCGCTCCTCACAAGCCTCAATGACAACGATGTCCTCTTCATCGACGAGATACACCGCCTTTCGCGCGCCGTCGAGGAGATACTCTACCCCGCCCTCGAGGACAGGGTCATAGACATTATCATCGGCAAGGGTCCCTCCGCACGCTCGATACGCATGGACCTGAAGCCTTTCACGCTTATAGGTGCGACCACAAGGGCAGGTCAGCTCTCGGCGCCGCTCCGCGACCGATTCGGCGTCATAGAACGCCTTGAGCTCTACACGACCGAGCAGCTTACCGACATCATCCGCAGGAGCGCAATGATACTCTGTATCCCCTGTGATACCGACGGAGCTGCCGAAATTGCGGGCAGAGCACGCGGTACGCCCCGTATCGCGAACCGACTGCTCAAACGTGTGCGCGACTTTGCGGACGTTATGGGCAACGGTCAGATAACCAAAGAGATAGCTTCTATCGCGCTGAGCAGGCTCGAGATAGACAATCTCGGGCTCGACAGCCTCGACAGACGTATGCTCCAGATGATAATCAAGGGCTACGGCGGCGGTCCTGTCGGACTTGAAACTCTCGCCTCCGCCATAGGCGAGGAATCAGTCACGCTTGAGGACATCTGCGAGCCTTTCCTTATGCAGCTCGGCTTTCTCGGAAGGACCCCGCGCGGACGTGTTGCCACACGCCTTGCGTATGAGCATCTCGGTATAGTTCCGCCTGAGCAGAGCACTTCGGGCTCAGACGACGGTCAGCTCTCGTTCTGACCGATTTGTTGCTATGAAGATACAGACTACTCGCAAAGCCAATTATGACCACAACCTCGCCTGCAAGCTCAGTGACCGAATGATAAACGGACAGGGGCTCGGTGATGTGTCAAAGCTCAGATACGGGCTCTGCCGCATGAGCTTCAACGGGTGTGAGGTCATATCGGTATACAATGCCCTGCGCTATGTTGGGAAGCCGCAGCCCTTGCAGGAGGTGGCGTTCTTCCTCGAGAAGTATCGTATGCTGCTGGGCTTTTTCGGCTGTAATATGTTCCGTCTCGGAAAGGCGCTGGAAAAATACGGCGCGGAGTATGAGCGTATCAGCGAGGTAGGCGATACGCCTGCCTTTATTATCTCATTCTGGACAGGCAGACCCTTTCTGTCCTCCGCGCATACGGTGTTCTGCGTGCGCGAGGGAAAGCGGATAAAGGTCTATAACAGGTACAATAACTGCGGTACCGTTCGTTATGCGGACTCTCCCGAGAAAATATTCGGGAAGTATAAGCCGCTCGTGATATACGCGATAAAGAAAAAATAACTGTAGGGGCGAGTTCCGCTCGCCTGACATTATAATGAAACATCAACGAAAACCACTTGTAGGGGCTGCCTTTGGCAGTCCGACGTTTTCTGCATATTCGCGGGCGCACGGATAAGCAGCACACCAAATCTTTGATTTGGATTGTGATGCTATATGCAGCTTTGCTGTAATGCGCCCCTACACAAAAATAATTGGAAATAATCAGGAAAAGGGGGAGCAAAAATGGGAAGAATGTTCGGACGCGACGGTATGCGCGGCATCGCCGTCACGGAGCTCACCTGTGAGCTCGCATTGCAGATAGGCCGTGCGGCGGCTGTTGTTCTCGCGGGACATAATACCGAGAAAACACAAATTCTTATCGGCATGGACACGCGCAGCTCCTCCGATTCGATCGCCGCGTCTCTCTGTGCGGGGATATGCTCCGCGGGAGCTGATGCCGAGCTCATCGGCGAGGTGCCGACTCCTGCACTTGCATGGCTCGTGAAGGAGGTCGGGGCGAACGGCGGTATAATGGTCACCGCTTCACATATCAACGCCGAGTTCAGCGGCATAAAGCTGTTCTCATCAAGCGGCAGCCGCCTCAGTGATGACCGTGAGGAAGAGATAGAGCGCCTTATCCTCGACGCTCCGGGTGAGATAATGCCTATCCCGCGCCGCAATTACGGAAAACTCACGTTCTCCGATAAGGCGAACGAGAAATATATCGCTCATATCAGGGAGATAGCCGACGCAGACCTCAGCGGTCTGAAGGTCGCGATAGACTGCGCGAACGGCTGCGCGTCCGCTACTGCGAAGGAGATATTCTCCTCGCTCGGAGCGGAGGTCGTCCTCATGGGCAATGCTCCCGACGGAGCCAATATCAACAAGGACTGCGGAAGTACCCACATCGACGCGCTGATGAGGTTCGTCGGTGAGCAGAAGTGCGACTGCGGCATTGCCTTCGACGGAGCGGCAGAGCGATGCCTTGCCGTCGACGAGAACGGTGCTATCGTGGACGGAGATATGATAGTCGCGATATGTGCAAAGGATATGAAGGAGCACGAGAAGCTCCGCAATAATTCGATACTTTTCACTCAGGCGAATAATCTCGGGCTGCTGCAATTTGCCCGCAGCAACGGTATAGGCACATCTGCTTCATCGCCGGGCGAGCGCAGTATGATAAGGCGTATGCGTGAGTGCGGATACAGCCTCGCGGGAGACCCCGCGGGACATCTCCTCTTTCCTGACCTTGCGCCGTCTGCGGACGGTCAGCTTACGGGGATACGGCTCCTCGATACGCTCAAGCGCTCGGGGAAGAAGCTCAGCGAGCTTGCCGCCGTTATCGAGAAGTGCCCGCAGGTAATGCTCAATGTGCCCATTGACAAGCGATGCCGTGAGGTCTGGAAGAACGACCGCGCCGTAACAGGCATTATCGACGAGTTCGAGCAGATACTCGGCGAGGAGGGCAGAGTCGTCGTCCGCGAGGTCGGCGCAGAGCCCGTCATACGCATTATGATAGAGGGCAGGGATTTCTCTACGATAAACACTATGGCGCTGCAAATTGCCGATACCATTAGGGAACGGCTCAATTTGCAGCATTAAGGAGTACATGATTTGAGGACTGCAAACAACTGGAAGGACTATGTTATACTCGATACGTCAGATGGAGAAAAGCTCGAAAAATGGGGGAAGGTCTCGCTCGTGCGCCCCGACCCGCAGATAATCTGGAAGACCGATAAGACCGACCCGCTGTGGCGCGGCGCTGACGGTCATTACCACCGCTCAAACAAAGGCGGCGGCGAGTGGGAGTTCCGCAAGAGGCTCCCCGAGAGCTGGAAGATAAGCTACGGAGCACTGACGTTCAATATCCGTCCCACGGGATTCAAGCATACGGGACTTTTCCCCGAGCAGGCTGTGAACTGGGATTTTATGGCGGAGAAGATACGCTCGGCAGGACGTGAGATAAACGTCCTGAACCTTTTTGCCTACACGGGCGGTGCGACCCTCGCGTGTGCGGAGGCGGGCGCTAATGTCTGCCATGTGGATGCGTCGAAGGGCATGGTACAGTGGGCGCGTGACAACGCTGCGGCTTCGGGGCTTGCCGATAAGCCCATACGCTGGATAGTTGACGACTGCGAGAAGTTCATCGCGCGTGAGATACGCCGCGGACGAAGGTATGATGCTGTTATCATGGACCCGCCCAGTTACGGACGCGGCCCAGGCGGAGAGGTCTGGAAGCTTGAGGACTGCGTGTACGACCTCGTCAAGCTGTGCTCGGGCGTGCTCTCCGATGACCCGCTGTTCTTCCTCATAAACAGCTATACTACGGGGCTTTCGCCGTCGGTAATGGGCTATATTCTCGGAAGCGTGCTCACTGAAAAGTTCGGCGGCGAGGTCAGCTTCGACGAGATAGGGCTGCCTGTGCAGTCAACGGGAATGACACTCCCCTGCGGCTCGACCGCGATCTGGCAGGCAGACTAAGGACAGATTTTACGGAGTATCAACAATAAAAGGAATAATAATTATGGCAAAAGGTGAAAGATTCATAAAGGTGTATTCACAGGGAACGTTTTCGGTTTCACAGATATGGGTGGACAAAGAAACAGGTGTAAACTATTTCTATCATGAGGACGGTTATTCGGGCGGACTGACTCCGCTTCTCGACAAAGAGGGAAAGCCTGTAATATCAGATCCTGAGGAGATAGAAAAATTTAAGAAATAAGGGCTGATATGGAAAACATAATCGAAATAAGCGGTCTGCACTTCAGCTACCCCGCAGACGACGGCAAGGAAGCTGCGGAAGTGCTGAAGGGCATCGACCTCACTATAAAAGAAGGCGAATTCGTCGCCGTGCTCGGGCATAACGGCTCGGGCAAGTCCACACTCGCCAAGCATATCAACGCGATACTGCTCCCGACCGCGGGAAAGGTTGTCGTCGGAGGCATTGACACCGCCGACGAGAAGCGTATCTTCGAGCTCCGACAGTGCGCGGGAATGGTCTTCCAGAATCCCGATAACCAGATAGTTTCGTCGGTGGTCGAGGAGGACGTAGCTTTCGCGCTTGAGAACCTCGGTGTACCGTACGAGGAGATGAGACGGCGCGTGGACGACGCACTCAAAGCAGTGAATATGTACGACTATCGCCAGCACTCCCCCAGCCAGCTCTCGGGCGGACAGAAACAGCGTATCGCTATCGCGGGCATAATTGCTATGCAGCCGAGGTGCATAATCCTCGACGAGCCGACTGCCATGCTCGACCCGCAGGGCAGAAAAGAGGTCATGGCGACGATACGTAAGATGAACCGCGAGCAGGGTATCACTATCGTGCTCATCACCCATTATATGGATGAAGCTGCGCAGTGCGACCGCATCGTCGTCATGGACAAGGGTACGGTCGCGCTCGACGCCACTCCCCGCGAGGTATTTTCGCACGTGGAGAAGGTCATGGAGATAGGGCTCGATGTACCGCAGGTGACGGAGCTCGCGTGGGAGCTCCGCAAGGCAGGCTGCGATATCCCGCAGGATATCATCACCGAGCAGGAGTGCGTTGAGGCAATTCAGAAATTATTCGCGCAGAATAAAGCTATTAGCCGTTAGCTAATGGCTAAAAGTTCAACATAAAATGCGGGACGTCGAGGACGCCGTCCCCTACAATAGAAAGAGGTATGACAATTGGCAATTCTTGAGACTCAGCAGCTCACATATACCTACAGTATCGGCTCTCCGTTCGAGAAAACGGCTGTCGACCACGTAGACCTCAAAATAGAAGAAGGCGAAATGGTGGGCGTGATGGGTCACACAGGCTCGGGCAAGTCCACGCTGATACAGCATTTCAACGGTCTGCTCCGCCCGACTTCGGGCAAGGTGCTGCTCGATGGGCAGGACATATGGGCGGACAAGAAGAGAATTCGTGACGTGCGCTTTCAGGTCGGGCTCGTTTTCCAGTACCCCGAGTACCAGATATTCGAGGAGACCGTCTTTAAGGACATAGCGTTCGGACCGCGAAATATGGGGCTCGACGAGAAGGAGATCAAGCGCCGCGTCCTCGAGACAGCCCACGATATCGGCTTGAAGGAAGAGCTCCTCAAGCGCTCGCCTTTCGAGCTCTCGGGCGGTCAGAAGCGCCGCGTCGCTATTGCGGGAGTCATGGCTATGGAGCCGAAGGTGCTCATCCTCGATGAGCCTACTGCGGGGCTCGACCCCGCGGGCAGAGACAAGATACTCTCCCACATAAAGGCTTACCACGAGCGAAAGAAGAACACGATACTCATAGTCTCGCACAGTATGGAGGACATCGCGGGCTTCGCGGACAAGATACTCGTCATGAACAAGGCAAAGCTCTTCTGCTACGACGACACCGAGAAGGTTTTCGGCAGAGCGGAGGAGATATCCGCGATAGGACTCGATGTGCCGCAGATAACAAAGGTTTTTTTAGAGCTGAAAAAGCAGGGGCTCGATTTCGGTAAGGAGGTCTACACCGTACCCTATGCGCGTGACCTGCTGCTCAGACACTTGCAGGGAAAGGCGGGTGAAGGGCAGTGCTGAGAGATGTTACCATTGGACAGTATTTCCCCGGAAACAGTCTCATCCACCGACTTGACCCGCGCTTCAAGATCGTCATTACGCTGATATACATTTTAATGCTCTTCACGGGCAGCAACGTGGTGTGCCTCGCGGTCGGAGCCGTGTACACGCTCATTGCGGTGTATCTCTCGCGGATACCGCTGAAAATGTTCTGGAAGAGCGTGAAGCCTCTGCTGCCGTTTTTGCTGATAACGGCTGTGCTGAACATTCTTCTCGTCGACAGCGGCGACGTTTACTTCAAGTGGAAATTCCTGAAAATAACTTCGGGCGGCATAAACATCAGCGTCTTTATGATAATAAGGATCGTCCTGCTGATAATGGGCAGCTCGCTTCTGACGTATACTACCTCCCCCATTACGCTTACGGATGCGATAGAGCGTCTGCTCTCGCCGCTCAAGCTGCTGAAATTCCCCGTGCATGAGCTGGCGATGATGATGTCGATCGCCCTCAGATTCGTGCCTACCCTCATCGAGGAGACCGACAAGATAATGTCCGCACAGAAGGCGAGAGGCGCAGAGATTGACACCGGAAGCTTCATGACAAGGGCAAAAAATATGATATCCATTCTCGTGCCGCTGTTCATATCGTCGTTCAGACGTGCGGACGAACTCGCTACTGCTATGGAATGCCGCTGCTACAACGGCGGTGAGGGGCGCACAAGGCTGAGGCAGCTGAGGGCTGCTCCCCGCGATGTTATTGCGCTCGTGATAACGCTGATCTTCTATGCTGCGGCGATAGCGGTCAGCATCGTTTTCAAGCTATTAACGCAATAAAAGATAAACAAAGAGAAAAACAAAGGAAATAATAATGAGACGCAAGGTTAAAAAGTCTGCCCGTGAGATATATGAGAGATTCAGAAAAAGCAGAGCGGGCGTGATACTGTATGACAAGGGCGTGCTCTATTTCGCGCTCGCCTTTATAATACCATCTGTGCTGATGCTCATCGGCTTCGGGCAGCGAGGCATACACCCCTTTGGCTCGCAGCAGATGCTCGTCGTAGACCTGTGGCATCAGTACTACCCGTTCTTCCGCGTGGTCAGTGAGAAGCTCCGAACGGGAGGCTCGTTCCTGTATTCGTGGCAGAACGGCATGGGTACGAATTTCTTGTCGCTGATATCCTACTATGCGGCAAGTCCGCTGAACCTGCTGTCAGTGTTCACACCGAACTCTGTCACACGCGACGCGCTTACGTTTATCCTCGTGGCGAAGATAGGCTTCGCGGGAGCTTTTTCAGCTGCTTCCTGCGCTATACTTACAAGCGCCGCGACTTCTCGATAGTCGTTTTTTCGTCGATGTTCGCACTGTGCAGCTATATGCTCGGCTATTACTGGAACGTTATGTGGTTCGATACCATAGCGCTGTTCCCGCTCGTGATGACGGGAGTAGCTGCGCTCTGCCGCGAGAGAAAGTGGAAGCTCTATACGCTGGCGCTCGCGCTGTCGCTGATATCCAACTATTATATCGGCTACTTCACCTGCGTTTTTACGCTCTTTGCATTCTTCGCGGCGGCTGTCACGGAGTGTGGGGGCGTCAAGGACTTCTTCGTCAAGCTGTGGCTGATAATACGCTCATCCGTCATAGGCATCGCTCTCGGAGCTTTCATGCTCCTGCCTGCGTATGAGGGCTTGAAGCTCACCTACAGCATAAACAATAAATTCCCCGACAAGCTCCGCTGGTACGAGAAGTGGTACGACATCATCGCGAACCTTATCTCCTACAGCGAGCCCGCAAAGAAAGACGGTCTCCCGAATTTCGCGTGCGGAATGCTCGCAGTGGTGCTGTTCGGAGTTTTCCTCTTCTCGGCGGGGATAAAGATACGCGAGAAAATATCGCTGACAGCATTGCTCGCGCTGATATTTGTGAGCTGTAATCTGAACGTGCTCAACTTCATCTGGCACGGCTTTCATGCGACGAATCAGATACCCTACCGATTCGCTTTCATCTTCTGCTTCGTGCTCATTACGGCGGCGTTCCGAGCGTATGACGTAATGACCGCGAAAGGAATACGCATATACCAGCTTTTCCTGCTCGTGCCCGCTCCCGCGCTCGTCCTCGGTCTGAACGTGTGGAAGACGGTCAAGGCGCAGGACGGATTTCCGAATGAGAAGGCTGTACGAGCTTCATTCTTCATCGCGGGAGCTTATCTGCTCATCTTCACTGCGGGGAAGCTCTTCCCTTTCAGCGGCAGGCTCGTCCGCAGGAGCTTCATAAATGTCGCGCTCGCGGCGGCAGTCATCGCGGAGCTCACGAGCAATACCATTATCGGTGTAAAGACTGTGGGCGCGTCAAGCTATACCTCCTACCCCTATCTCAATGACAGCGTGCAGAAGCTCCTCGGGGTTATGCGCGAGGACGATGACAGCCTCTTCTCACGTACCGAGATGACATCGACTTACACTCTCAACGACAGTTCGCTGTACGGATACTACGGTGTGTCGCAGTTCTCGTCGATGGCAAACGTGTCGGTGACGAGGTATTTCCGAAAGCTCGGGCTCTATGCCTCCGAGGCGGGCAACCGCTATTACTACCGCAACTCTACGCCTATGGTCAACGACCTGCTGGGCATAAACTATATTATTTCCAAGAGCAATGAGCTCAATAACAGTGAGATGTCGCTCGAGCACATTGCCGAGGACGGTTCGTCACACCTGTACAGGAGCAAATATCCCATGTCCATAGGCTTCATGATGAACAGCAAAGTGACGCTGCTTGAGCTTGCTGCCGCGGATAATCCGTTCGAGTTCCAGAACGACATCGTTATGCTCGGTACGGGGATGAATGAAGGTATATTCACTCGGCAGCCCCTCGGCAGACTTACATTTGAGAATGCCTCGGGCTTCAAAAACGAGATAGGCACTTACAGCTATGAAGTCTCCGACCCGAATGAGAAGGCGTCCGCGACCCTTGCCTACGACGGCGTTGAGGGGGCGTATCTCTACGGCTACGCAAAGGGCGGCGCCGCAGAGACGATTGACGTCAAGTGCGACGGCCTGACCGCCGACAGCAATATCTCAGCGGACGATTACCCGATAGTTTTTCCCATGGGCAACGGTCAGGAGGGCAGCACTGTCGAGGCTGTGCTCAACTTTGAGGAGAAAAAGGAAACGGGCTCGTTCAATGTGCAGGTCTATGCACTCGACGAAGAGGCGTTTGAGCGTGCGTATGAGGAATTTGCCGACGAGCAGCTCGTGCTGACCGAGTTCTCGGACACAAGGCTGAAGGGCAGCATAAATGTCAAGAGGCGCGGCATACTCTACCTCTCGATACCGTATGAGCGCGGCTGGAGCGTTTACGTCGACGGCAAGAAAGTTTCGACAAAAAAGGTGTTTGACGCGATGCTCGGCGCGGAGATAGGTCCCGGAGAGCACGAGGTCGAGCTGAGATACTTCCCCGATGGGCTCGGCAAGGGCATCATCATAAGCATCTCGGCGGCTGTGATAGCCATTCTCATTGCCGCAGCCGAAAAAGCAAGAAATAAGCGCAGGAGAGCACGCCGCGCGGCGGCTCTGCCAGCAGACTCCAACAACGGAACGGATGATGTGAAAAATGAGGAACCTGAAGGTGATGACAGCCTACCGCGGGACTGAATACCACGGTTTTCAGCGGCAGACTAACGCCGTTACAGTGCAGGAGGTGCTCGAGAAAGCTGTATCAAAAGTGCTGAATGAGCCCGTGAACATTACAGGCTGCTCGCGAACCGATACGGGCGTTCATGCCAATAATTTCTGCTTCAACGTCAAGACGGAGAGCTCGATACGTACTCTCGGATTCTGCCGTGGCGTCAACGGCGAGCTCCCCGATGATATATCCATACTCTCCTGCGAGGACGTGCCGCTTGATTTCCATGCACGGTACGACTGCAAGGGAAAGGAGTATATCTACAGAATGCACTGCCGCGAGTCGAAAGACCCGTTCTCGTCCGACCTCGCTTTCCACTACAGGCGGCGATTCGATGTTGAAAAGGCTCGGGCAGCAGCAGCCCATCTCGTCGGAACTCACGATTTTGCGTCGTTTTGTGCCGACTGTACAAACGTATCAACAACCGTCAGAACAATTTATTCCCTTGAAATAGAAAATAGTGGTGATTCCGTGATAATGCTTGTAAAAGGGAATGGTTTTCTGTATAATATGATTAGGATAATAGCGGGGACTCTGCTGGATATCAACGAGGGCAAGCTCGCTCCCGAGGATATGCCTGAGATACTCGCCGCAAGAGACCGTCTCCGCGCAGGCAGGACTGCAATGGCGCACGGGCTCTACCTCAACCGTGTGTTCTACTCCGAGGACGAGCTCCTCGGCGATATATAAAAGAGAGAAGCAAGGAGGCAATTTAATGCCAATGTATGACGCCAACGACATCGTTGAGCAGAAAAACAGAGATAAACGAAGAAGAAGGCTCGCAAAACTGCTGCTCGTACTTGCACTGGCTGTGCTCGGGGCTGCACTCTACTTCACGCAGGAGATGTGGCTGCCTAAGCTGCGCGGACTGGGAACGCAGTACAAGACAATCGTAAATGACGGACGGCTTGCCGAGGGAAATTTCCCGCTGGAGATAAACGGCGGCGCACAGTATCAGCTGAGCTGCTCGAACGATAATATCATCGTGATGAGCGACGCCTACATATACTTCTATAACGAGGAGGGCGGGGAAATAAAACGCCGTCAGCACGCGCTGTCAAATGCTGTAATGGAAGCTGTGAACGGCAGAGCCCTCATCTTCGAGAGCGGCGGTATGGAGTTCAGCGTCGAGGACAAATCGGGCGTCCTGTATACGGACAGGCTCGATAAGAATATAATGTTTGCAAGGCTGAGCAAAGAGGGATATACTGCCGTTGTGACTACCTCTGATAACTACGACTGCGAAATATTCGTCTACGACCGCAAGGGCAAGGAGATATACGGCAGAAAATGCGTCGAGAGAGTCAACGATATCAGCTTCGAGGAGGGCAGCAAGGGCTGCGTGATAAGCTACTTCTACGCTGAAAACGGCGCCCTCGTAACATCGGTACAGGAGGCGAGCTTCACCGAGGATAAGGAAAAATGGAACTCTCCCGGACTCGATACGCTCGGACTTGATGTCTATAACTTCGACGGAGGCGCGTTCGTTCTGGGCATCGACGCGTGCGGCTATGTCGACAGCAAGGGGCAGATAAGCTCGTTTTACCGCTATGAGGGCGACTTCGCGGGCGGTTCGAGCGAAAACGGCGAGTCCGCCGTCATCATAAACAGCGACGACAGGCGTCGTTATGAAATGGCACTGTTCAAGGACGGAAGCTCTGAGCCTGTTGTCATCGAATTCGACAGTCCGCTCATCGACGTCTGCGTTGAGGACGGTCTGGCTTACGTCATGAAGAAGGATGCTGTGCTTGCCTATGACTTCAACGGCAAGCTGCGCTCAACAGCGGCGGTAAACGATTCGTATACGGGATTTGTCAGAAGCGATAATTACGTTTATCTGAAAAGCTATAACAAAATAGACAGGATCAACTATGAGAGCTGATCACTGCCCGAAGGGAGGCTGTACGGGCTGAAGTCCGTACGTTAGAAAACATGGGAAATCAATTTTGGTGGTTCTATGATGTTATCGCTGCGGCGATAATACTCATTTGCGTTTTTTTATCAGGCAGAAAAGGAATGATGAAAGCTGCGATAACCACAGTGGGATATGGAATAGCGCTCGCACTGGCGCTCGGTATAAGCACATCTGCCGCAGAGGGACTATACCGCAATACTATGCGGAGCAGCTGCATCAGGAACATCGAAAAGGCAATACAGGCAGACACCTTTACCAACAAGTATGCATCGTACCTTGAATCGCTCGGCTATTCGCTGAAAGTGGACTCCGAAAGGCTGGATGGGATATTCAGCAGTCAGGAGCCGGATATAGATGCTCGGCTCGTGAAATATGTGAACAATATCAACAGCCGCAAGATCGCTGATGATGAGCAGACACTCGATATACTTCATGAGGGCTATGCCGTCGTTATCCGCGACATCGTGGCGCAGAATATGAGCAAGTACGCCGCAGAGACCGCTGCCCGCGAGATACGCAGGGACAGCAAGGGGATGCAGGAGCTTATCCCGATGATGACAAACAAGGATGACCGCGCTCCCGCTGCAAAGTTCATAGCGGATAATTATACAGCTCCCGCCTATGTCACGATATACAAGCTGATAGGCGTGCTGATACTGTTCGTGGCGGCTGCTGTTATGATATACTTCATTCTCCAGCAGTATATGTCCAGAGACGATGATCACATCGACGCAGGCTCGCATATCAGCGGAGGTATCATCGGCATTATCAAGGGCTGCCTGTTTGTCACGGTAGCAGCCGTGCTGGTGCGTGTCTGGGCTATATTGGGCAGCGACGAAATGCTGTTCTTCAACAACAGCGTCATCGACGATTCACTGGTCTTCAAATACTTCTACACCTTTGTATCATCACTGTAAAACTATCCGACTATCCTATGGGAGGAACACTCTATGATAATGTGCAGCAACTGCAAAAAAAGACCTGCCGTGGTATTCATCACCTCTGTACAAGGCAATGAAAAGAAAAACGAGGGACTCTGTCTCGCCTGTGCAAGAGAGAGAAAGATACCGCAGGTATCTGAATATATGGAAAAACTCGGGATCACCGACGAGGAGATCGACCAGCTTTCAGACCAGATGATGGGGATGCTCGACGGGGATTCCTTTGAGATGGGCGGTCAGGGCATCATGCCCGACTTCATCTCGGATATGTTCGGCGGCGAAGAGGGTAAGGAGCCCAAGGAGGACGGAGGTTCTCCCGCTTCCGACAGCGAGGATAAGCCGCGCAGAAAGGGACTCTTCGGACGCGATAAGTCCGAGAAGGAGAAAAGGAAGAAGGAACTGAAATTCCTCGGGAGCTACTGCACCAACCTCTCACAGAAGGCGGCGGACGGTCAGCTCGACCGCATAATCGGCAGAGATAAGGAAATAGCGCGCGTGATACAGATACTCTCGCGCCGCACCAAGAACAATCCCTGCCTTATCGGTGAGCCTGGCGTCGGCAAGACAGCCATCGCCGAGGGTATAGCCCAGAGGATAAACGAGGGCGATGTTCCGCTGAATCTCGCGGATAAGAAGCTCTATCTGCTCGACCTTACCGCTCTCGTAGCGGGAACTCAGTTCCGCGGACAGTTCGAGAGCCGTGTAAAGGGTCTTGTGGACGAAGTCAAAAAAGAGGGCAACATCATACTCTTCATCGACGAGGTCCACAATCTCGTCGGAGCAGGCGATTCCGAGGGCTCGATGAATGCCGCCAATATTCTCAAGCCAGCGCTCTCCCGAGGAGAGGTGCAGGTCATTGGTGCGACGACTTTCGGTGAGTACAGAAAATACATCGAGAAGGATTCCGCGCTCGAGCGAAGATTCCAGCCCGTTACTGTGACCGAGCCTACCGTCGAGGACACAGTGAATGTGCTCCTCGGTATCAAGAAATACTACGAAGACTACCACAGAGTTCACATCTCCGATTACCTTATCAGAGTGTGCGCGGTGCTCTCCGAGAGATATATCACTGACCGCTTCCTCCCCGATAAGGCTATCGACCTGATGGACGAGGGCTGTGCTCACGCGAATATACGCTCGCCCGAGATAGCCGAGTATGCGAAAATCGTCAAGGAGATAGGCGTTCTCGAGGGAATGGAGACTACCCTCTCGGAGCAGAGCGAGCCCGATTATCAGGCGCTCGCGGAGGTAAAAAGCAAGCTCATCCACGCCCGCGACAAGGCGGCTCAGCTCAAGGAAAAGGCTGAGGGAGTACAGGTCACGGAGGAGGATATCACCAAGGTGGTAGAGCTCTGGACCGGTATACCCGCAAGTAAGATAGCCGAGACGGAATTTCTCAAGATATCCAAGCTCGAGGGAGCGCTCAAGAAGCGCGTGCTCGGACAGGACGAGGCTGTGGAGGTGCTCACCCGTGCTATAAAGCGTACAAGAGTGCAGCTCAACAAGCGCCGCAGACCTGCTTCATTCATATTCGTCGGACCTACGGGCGTCGGCAAGACCGAGCTCGTCAAGGCGCTCTCAGAGGAGCTCTTTGATTCAACAGAGCCGCTGATACGCCTCGATATGACCGAATACATGGAGAAGCACTCCGTCGCGAGAATGATAGGTTCGCCTCCCGGCTATGTCGGATATGACGAGGCGGGACAGCTCACCGAAAAGGTGCGCCGCAAGCCTTACTCCGTCATACTCTTCGACGAGATAGAAAAGGCTCATCCCGACGTCATGAATATCCTCATGCAGATACTTGATGAGGGTCACATCGACGACGCTCAGGGCAGAAATATCAACTTCGAGAATACTATTATTTGTATGACTTCCAATGCGGGTTCGACCGACAAGAGCGTCGGAGTAGGCTTCAACCGCACCGAGAATGAGATATCCCGCGACAAGGCAATGAAGGGTCTGCGCGATTTCCTGCGCCCCGAGTTCATAAGCCGAATCGACGAGATAGTAGTGTTCAAGCAGCTCACTAAGGACGATTTCGCGCGTATCGCCGCGCTGATGATAGACGAGATGAAGGAGCCGCTCGCAGAGAAGAATATCACTGTCAGCTACGACGATGCGGCACTTGCACTCATCGCAGAGAAGTCTTTCGGCAAGCCCTACGGCGCACGCGACATTCGCCGCGTTATCCGTCAGGACGTCGAGGACAAGGTCGCGGAAATGATAATCAGCGATTCCTCAAGTATCAGCGAGATACACATATCCGCAGACGGCGGTGCCATCACTGTTACAGGAATGAAAAAGGAGCAGACCGAAGAATGAACTTTAAAAGAATATTTGCCATAGCCGCTGCTGCGGCAATGCTCGCGCTGTCGGCTGCGTGCAGTGACGGTACGTCTTCATCAAATACGCCTTCATCCGATTCAAAGGCGGATACCACTTCTCCTACGGGTTACTACAGCGACGATATCAAGGCTGCTGCGGAGGGTCCGCAGCTGATGTTCTCAAACGTTGAGGCTGCTGCGGGTGAGACTGCGGAGGTATCACTCTTTGTCAGCGGTGCTGCAAAAAAGTGGTCGATGTGTGGGCTGCATATCACATACGGCGACGAGCTGATGCCTGTAATGTCGGACGAGAAACAGAATTTAGTGGAGTATGACCTCGGAGATGCGTCGAAGCGTTCGACGGGCTCGGTTTGTATGCTCTGGAGGAATCAGGTCGCAAAGGAACTGACCGACAATCACCTCGGAAGCATCTTCTTCACGGAGATATTCGACGGCGATATGGGCGGAGACGGCGAGATAGTGAAGTTTTACTTCAAAGTGCCCGAAAATGCGAAGAAGGGGACTGTCTATCCGATAGGCATATACTATATGCCTCCGACCGAGGAGAGAGAGGATATGTTCATCGGCACTGACGGCGATAAATCACGCGAGAAGTATGCCTTTACAAACTGGACGGGCGGAAGCGTAACTGTAAAGTGACAGGCTGCGTATAACGCAAGATGTGACTTTTTCGCAATAAAAGGCACAAGATATTGACTTTATCATTTTATTGTGCTATTATATACCTATACTTTTAATTATTTGGAGGAAAACACCATGGAAGATAATAAACTCAATCCCACAGGCGTTCCCGAGGAAGTAAACAACGCTGCTCAGGAGGGCGCTGATACATTAGCTGATAAAGTCGCTGACAAGGTTGAGGCTATCGGAGACGCTGCCGGAGACATCGGCGGTAAGGTAGTTGATACCGTAACAGGTGTAGTAGGTGCCGCAGGTGAGAGTGCTGACGAGTTAGGCGACAAGGTCGTTGAGGCTGTAAAAGGCACCGGCGAGGCTGCTGATGCTGCTGCCGATACTGCTGCTGACGCTGCAAAGACAGAAGGCAATTCCTTCGTCGATAAGGTCGCAGGCGTAGTCAACGCTGCCGGCGAGGCTGCTGACAGCTTCGGTGAGAAGGTGGCTGACACTGTCAGCGAGACTTTTGGCGGTGCTAACAGCGGTGCTACTGAGGCTGAAAAGGCTATCCAGCCCAACGCTATCTACACTAACGCAGGCGCTCCCGTAGGACAGCCCGAGGACAGCAAGTTGTTCGCTATCATATCGCTCGTCTGCGGTATAGTTTCTATCGTAAGCTGCTGCTGCTGGGGCATAAATATCATTCCCGCTGCCGCAGCTATCGTTACAGGTATCATTTCCAAGAAGAAGAACGAGTCCGGCAGCGGTATGGCTCTCGCAGGCATCATCATGGGTGCTGTAGCTATCCTGCTCGGTATCATTTCTCTCGTTCTCTCAATAATCAAAGCAGTTGCTGACGCCAACTAAGTGCTGACTGAAAATGAATAAAGCTAAGCGAGTAAAGCTCGCAGTGCTCGTCGGCGTGCCGATACTGCTGCTGCTCGTATACATATTAAGGACACCGATAATGCAGCTCAGCGGGCTGCTCGGTCCGTGTGTGTTCCATGAGCTGACAGGGATGCATTGTCCCGGCTGCGGCAATACAAGAGCGGTAAAGGCGCTTCTGCACCTTCATCCGATTATATCCTTCAGAAACAATCCGATAATAATTCTGCTCGGACTGACAGGGCTCGGTTTCTATACGGAGCTCGCGTTCGATGTCTTCGGCAGAAAGGTCAGCTTTATGCCGAAGAATCAGTTCTTCTGGCTCGCTGTGCTCGGAGTTCTGCTGGTGTTTTACGTGCTGCGGAACATTTTTCCGATATTGGCGCCAATTTCATAAGCATCAAAGGGTACACAGCTTTGTGTACCCTTTCTACAAGCCCCCATAAGGAGGAAAACTATGGCTAACGAATACAATAGTCAGAACAATTATGATCAGCAGCCGTACTACAATCATAACGGCTATTACTACGGAGCATATCCGCCTCCGCAGCGTGATAATCCGCTCGGCATAGTATCGCTGGTGCTCGGTATCACATCGGTTGTGATGGCTGTGGTGTTTAGCTGCTGTGCTCCTGGCACTAATATGCCGTTCGCTATCGCAGCTATAATACTGGGCATATTCCAGTTGAATTCCAAGACCAATCAGAACGGCAGAGGCAAGGGTATGGCGGGACTGATATGCGGTATCGTTTCAACAGGCATTTTCCTGCTTATCATTCTCCTCTATGTCGCTTTCTGCGTCCTCGATATCTTCACAAATACCGAAATGGGCGACTTTTTGACGCAATATGCCGCTCAGCAGGCGTAGTAAGATAATGATCGCGGCAGCAGTACCGCTCGCGCTGATCGTGCTCTTCCTGCTTCGTGATCATATAATGTCTGTCGGACATTATTTCCCGTGTATGTTCTATAAGCTGACGGGGCTGCTTTGTCCGGGGTGCGGGAATACCCGTGCCGTGAACCACCTCGTCCACGGGAGGCTGTGGCTGGCGTTCCGCAGCAACCCCGATGTCCCATTCCTTGTCGCAGTGCCGCTTGGCTTCTATATCGAGCTCATTTCCGATATATGCGGCAAAAAGGTGAAGATAGTGCCGCGGTCGATGTGGCTGTGGGGAGCGATAATTGCGGTCTACGCTGTTTTTTTCGTGCTCCGCAACTTTTTCCCTGTGCTTGCTCCACCGTAAAACCGCAAAAAATGGGCAGTGGTCAGAAACTTTTCTCTGACAATCTCTTGACAAATCGGAAATAATATGATAACATAATATATGTAAATTTTAAATCTTGGAGGATGGTTTTATGGAAGACAACTTCAACACAGGTATGCCCGATGCTTCCGATACATCGAGCACAGACACTTCTTATTCGACCACAACAGATTACAGCACAGGCTACAGCGCTTACTCTCCCGAGCCCGAGCAGAAGGCGACCCTTTCTATCGTTTCTCTCGTTCTCGGTATCGTAGGTCTCGTTTTCAGCTGCTGCTGCTGTCTCGGCGTTCCTTTTGATATCGCAGCTATCGTTGTTGGTATCATCGCAAAGAAGAAGAACGTTCCCAAGCAGGGTATGGCTCTTGCAGGTATTATCCTCGGTGCAGTAGCCCTCGTTATCTACGTCATCACTGTTATCATCAACCTTGTTACAGGCAGCGGTGAGGCATTCTCTAACAGCTTTATGGAAGGTTTCCAGGAGGGTCTCAACAGCGGTGCTGTAATGTTCTTCTAAGGAACAGACAAAATATGAAGAAAAAGGGTACACGATGGTGTACCCTTTTTGTTTTATACAGGGGCGTATTCCGCGCACCCGACTGATTCGGTAAATACGGCGGTAAGGCGTTCCATGAAAAAAGCAGAGGCTGATGCCCTCATCAGCCCGCCGTTTTCGGGGCGATGTGAGCATCGGCCTCTGCATATGTTCAGAAGTCGAACTTTTCCTTCAGCTTCTCGAAAAAGCTCTGACGCTTTGCGTAGTTCTTCTCAGTGAGCGAGGACTCGAATGCACGGAGAAGGTCCTTCTGCTTTTTCGTGAGGTTCTTCGGTACCTCGACGTATATCTTGACGTACTGGTTGCCGCGCTCGGGACGGTTCACCTTCTTGACGCCCTTGCCCTTGAGACGGAATACAGTACCGTTCTGTGTTCCCTCGGCGATGTTGTATCTTACGTCGCCGTCGATAGTCGGAACAGTTATGTCTGCACCGAGGACAGCATCGAGGTAAGTAACGGGTATATCGCAGTGTATATCGTAGCCCTCACGTGTAAAGATAGGGTGGTTCCTTACGGTGATATTGAGCAGAAGATCGCCTGCGGGGCCTCCGTTGATACCGCAGTCGCCCTGACCGCTGAGGCGAATGGTCTGTCCGTCATCAATGCCTGCGGGGATATCCACAGTAACGGTCTTCTGTACTCTGACTCTGCCTACGCCGCGGCACTTCGCACACGGGTTCTTGACTATCTTTCCCTTGCCTCCGCAGTGAGGACACGGCTTGGTTGAGGATATTGCTCCGAACGGAGTGCGCTGAGTTGTCTTTATGCTGCCGCGTCCCTGACAGTCGGGGCATATATCGGCAGTGGTTCCCGCGTCTGCGCCCGTGCCGTGACATGACTCGCAGACTGCCATACGGAAGAGCTTGACATCCTGCTTCTTGCCGTTGCAGGCGTCCATGAAGTTGATAGTCACGCTTTCCTGTATATCCGAGCCGCGTCTGGGAGCGTTAGCGTTCGAGCGCGAAGCACCGCCTCCGAAACCGCCAAAGCCTCCGAATATGCTCTCGAGTATATCGCCCATATCTCCGAAGCCGCCCATACCGCTGAAGCCGTCGGCTCCGCCGTAGTTGGGATCAACGCCCGCATGACCGAACTGGTCGTACTTGGCACGCTTTTCGGGGTCTGAGAGCACCTCGTTCGCCTCGTTTATCTCCTGAAACTTCTCAACATAGGAAGGATCATCGGGGTGAAGGTCGGGGTGGTTCTCTCTTGCCTTCTTACGGAAGGCTTTTTTTATCTCGTCCTCTGTAGCGCCCTTCTGGATGCCGAGGACCTCGTAATAATCTCTTTTTTCAGCCATAATCTATTCTCCGTTCATTAAAATGCATAATTCATAATGCATAATTCGGAATTATGCATTGGAGTACATATATGCCTTTAGGGCGGCGGTATTTCCGCTGCCCTAAAAAGCTTTATTCAACCATTGAGCTGGTTTTCGACGATCTCTTCGCCCTGACTTCTTCCTCCGTCATAATCGCCGAGGTTGTCATTCGCGAGTCCGCCGAACCATTTCAGCCCGAACCATACCGCGAGAACAAGTCCGCCGATAATGACAGCAGTCATCAGGAACTTTTTCGTTCTCTCACTCATTTATTAAACCTCGGTAAAGTCAGCGTCAACTACTCCGTCGTCATTATTGCTGCTTGTATCAGCTTCGCCGCCCATATTTGCGAACTGCGAGGGGTCGATTCCTCCGCCGTTGGGGTTAGCCTGCTGGTATATCTTTGCAGAGAGGTCGTAGAACGCCTTCTGGAGGTCGTCCTTGAGAGACTTTATCTCGTCATTGTTGTCGGCAGCGATAGCAGAGCGAAGTGCAGCTGCCTTTGTCTCGATGTTAGACTTCTCGTCTGCGGATACCTTGTCGCCGAAGTCTGCAAGAGCCTTCTCACACTGGAATACGAGGTTCTCTGCTTCGTTCTTGGTGTCAACAGCCTCACGGCGCTTCTTGTCCTCGGCAGCATACTGCTCAGCTTCCTTGACAGCCTTGTCGATGTCGTCCTTGGACATATTTGTCGAAGAAGTGATAGTGATGTTCTGCTCCTTGCCCGTGCCGAGGTCCTTGGCGGAAACGTGAACGATACCGTTCTGGTCGATATCGAATGTTACCTCTATCTGGGGGATTCCTCTCGGTGCGGGAGCGATTCCGTCGAGACGGAATGTTCCGAGCTGCTTGTTGTCGCGTGCGAACTCACGCTCGCCCTGAAGAACATTGATGTCAACAGCGGGCTGGTTGTCGGAATATGTTGAGAATATCTGCGACTTCTTGGTCGGGATAGTAGTATTTCTCTCTATCATCTTTGTGCATACGCCGCCTGCTGTCTCGATACCGAGTGAAAGCGGAGTTACGTCGAGAAGGAGCAGACCGTTCTTGACGTCGCCGCCGAGAACACCGCCCTGATATGCAGCACCGAGAGCCACGCACTCGTCGGGGTTGATGCCCTTGAAGGGGTCCTTGCCGATAAGCTTCTTGACAGCTTCCTGAACAGCGGGGATTCTTGAAGAACCGCCGACCATGAGCACCTTGTTTATCTCGCCGATGTTAAGACCGCTGTCGCTGAGAGCCTGACGAACAGGTCCCATTGTAGCCTCTACGAGGTCTGCTGTGAGCTCGTTGAACTTAGCCTGTGTGAGAGTGAGGTCGAGGTGCTTGGGAGTGCCTGTAGCATCAACAGTGATGAACGGGATGTTGATGTTGGAAGTTGTAGTGGAGGAGAGCTCTATCTTAGCCTTCTCAGCTGCATCCTTGAGTCTCTGGGCAGCCATTTTGTCCTGTGAGAGGTCAACTCCGTCGGACTTCTTGAACTCCTCAACTATCCAGTTGATGATGCGCTGGTCGAAGTCGTCGCCGCCGAGACGGTTGTTACCTGCTGTAGCAAGTACCTGCTGTACGTCCTCGCCCATTTCAATGATTGATACATCGAATGTACCGCCGCCGAGGTCGTAGACCATGACTGTCTGCTCCTCTTCCTTGTCGATACCGTATGAGAGAGCCGCTGCTGTAGGCTCGTTGATGATACGTCTTACATTAAGGCCCGCTATCTGACCTGCGTCTTTGGTAGCCTGTCTCTGGGAGTCTGTGAAGTAAGCAGGAACTGTGATAACAGCCTCAGTTACAGTCTCGCCGAGGTAAGCCTCGGCATCTGCCTTGAGCTTCTGGAGTATCATTGCGGATATCTCCTGAGGAGTGTAGTTCTTGCCGTCGATAGAAACCTTATAGTTTGAGCCCATGTGTCTCTTTATTGAAGAAACTGTTCTGTCGTGATTTGTGATAGCCTGTCTCTTAGCCACCTGACCTACGAGACGCTCGCCGTTGTTTGTGAAAGCGACAACGGAAGGTGTTGTTCTTGCGCCCTCGCTGTTGGGGATAACGACTGCGTTACCGCCCTCCATAACAGCTACGCAAGAGTTTGTTGTACCAAGGTCGATACCAATGATTTTTCCCATAATTGATTCCTCCTGTATTATAAGCCATTAGCCTTTAGCTCTTAGCCATTAGCTATGGTGTCCGCTTTGCGGACGGATTTACTTGTTTGTGATTATTGCGGAATGCCGTGGCGGCGTTTCCTGCTAAATTGCTACTGCCACCATAGCGGGGCGTATCAGCTTGTCGCCTATCATGTAGCCCTTCTGGAAAACCTGACAAACGTGATTGCTCGCGTAGTCAGTGCCGTCGAGCTGCTGAATGGCATTGTGGAAATTCGGGTCAAATTCAGCCCCGAGAGCTTCTATCTCGGTGACGTTCATCTTTGTGAGGAAGTCCTTCATCTGACCGAATATCATACTCATGCCGTTCTTGAAGTTATCGTCGCTGCACTCCGCTTCGAGCGAGCGCTCAAAGCTGTCGATGACGGGAAGCAGGTTCTCGATACATTTTGCAGCGGCATTCGAGTAGGTGTCTGCCTTCTCCCGCGCGGTACGCTTTCTGTAGTTGTCGTACTCGGCGAAGAGTCTCAGGTATTTATCGTTTGCCTCAGCGAGGGCATCCTCGAGCTCTGCGTACTGAGCGGCACTGTCATTGTATTCGCTTGCAGCGTCATCCTCGTCGGTGAGCTCGGCGCCGTCGGCAGCATCGTCGAATTCTTCGGCGATAGCCTCTTCGGACATTTCCTCCTCGGGAAGCTCGGTTTCTTTCAGTTTATCCTTCACTGCTGTCTGCTCCTTTCTACGTCTGCGTGAAGTCCGCATCCGTAACTGTATTGTCCTCATCGCCCGACATCAGGTCTGATATCTTTCCTGTCAGGTATTCGATGTAAGGGATTATTTTTTTATAGTCGACTCTCATAGGACCTATTATCCCGAGAGAGCCTGCTTCCTCGCCGTTTCTTCGGTACTTCGAGACTATCATGCTCGAATTGCCGATAGCGAAATTTCCGCCCGCTCCGAACTTTACCTGTATGCCGCTGAAGGATTCCTCCAGCAGGTCGGTGAGCTCGTGCTTGTGCTCGATGAAGCGTACTACCTCCATTTTGTCGAGGTCGTCGCAGGAGAGGAGTTTTTCTCCGCCACTGACGGTCAGCTCCTGCTGCTTTAAGTCGGCTGACAGCTCGCATATGCCCTTGACGAGCGGTGAGAGCGTTACCATATATGCGGAGACTGCTGCTATCATCTTGTCGAGCATCTCCTCCGAGAGCTCGTCAACGGAGATACCGCTGAGATTCTCGTCGATATATTTTGTGAAGAAGTCGAGCTGCTCATGGCTGAGGTCGAATTCAAGTCTGCAAGCTTTATTCTTTATATTTCCGTTCGATGTGATGAGAAGTATAACGTAAAGCCGCTTTCCTGTTGGTATGACCTCTACTTTTGATATTACCGAGAACCGAGGCGCCGAATTCGTTACCACAGCTGCACACTGCGTCAGTTCCGTGAGGGCGGCTGCGGCGTTCTGCACCAGCAGTTCCTCGGGGGTATCCGCATCGCCGAGCCTCTCGTCGAGCATTTTCTTTTCCTCGTCCGACAGTTCGGGGAGCGTCATCAGCTCGTCGATATAGAGCCTGTACCCGAGATACGTAGGTATCCTTCCTGCGGATGTATGAGGCTGCTCGAGGTAGCCGAGCTGCTCAAGCACAGCCATATCGTTGCGGATAGTAGCAGATGAGGCTTTGATGTGTTCAAGCTGAGATATGGTCTTAGAGCCTACCGGTTCGCCTGTCCTGATGTATTCGTCAACCACAGCAGCGAGGACTTTCAGCTTTCTGTCGTCCACGAAAAACACAACCTTTCTCTGTATAAGACTTTGTCTTGATACTGTTTAGCACTCTACATCTTCGAGTGCTAATATAAATTTACCACTATTGTGCGCCAATGTCAAGGCTTTTATTCATTTTCGTCATTTCGCACAACTGCTCTCGGCATAGATTTCGCTTTTTATACATTTGCCATTGACTTTCGTGTCCGATAGTGCTATACTTATTATTGTGTGAATCATTGTAAGGACGTCGGTCGTCATATGGGAGAGAGGATACGCAGACATATCATATTCTATGGCTCGGTACAAGGCGTCGGTTTCAGGTACCGCGCCTATCACGCGGCTCAGACCTACGGCGTCTCGGGCTGGGTGAAAAACTGTTTTGACGGCTCGGTCGAAATGGAGGCCGAGGGCACCGAAAAGGCTATAGATGACATGATACTCGCTATCGAGAAGGGCACCTTTGTTCGTATCGAAAATATGAGCGTCAGGAGCCTTCCGCTTCACGGAGACTACGGCTTCGAGATACGCTGAGACCGCAATTATCAGTTAGGAACCGCGATTTTCAGCAACAAATGATATTGACTGAACTTTTTATGTGTGTTATAATCAAATCACAACAGAATAGCTCAGCGGTGTCATCATTATGTTATTAAGGAGACATATTATGGGTAAGTATTTTGGCACAGACGGATTCAGAGGCACTGCAAACGAGAACCTCACTGCCGACCATGCTTTTAAAGTCGGACGCTTTATCGGCTGGTACTACGGTGAGCTCAGACGCCGCAGCGGTGACGATACTCCCGCTCGTATAGTCATCGGCAAGGATACCCGCCTCTCAAGCTATATGTTCGAGTATTCTCTTGTTGGCGGACTTACCGCCTCGGGCGCTGATGCGTACCTCCTCCATGTTACTACCACACCCTCGGTCGCTTATATCTCCCGCGTGGACGGTTTTGACTGCGCTGTTATGATATCTGCGAGCCACAACCCCTACCACGACAACGGCCTGAAACTCATCAACGGGAACGGCGAGAAAATGGAGGATGAAGTCATAGAGCTCGTGGAGGCTTACCTTGACGGAAACCTTAATGCTTTCGGGCAGGAGTGGAAGGAACTCCCCTTCGCTACAGGTGACAAGATAGGCAGGTCTGTTGATTATGTGGCGGGCAGGAATCGCTATATAGGCTATCTCATCTCCCTCGGAATGTATTCGTTCAGAGGCGTGAAGGTGGCTCTCGACTGCGCTAACGGCGCGTCGTGGAACATCGCAAAGGCTGTATTTGACGCTCTCGGAGCCGAAACGCACGTCATCAATGCCGCGCCCAACGGCACTAATATCAACGACAATGCGGGCTCCACTCATATAGAAGTCCTTCAGAAGTACGTGGTAGAGAACGGCTGTGACGTCGGATTCGCATACGACGGCGACGCTGACCGCTGCCTCTGTGTCGACGAAAAGGGCGGGCTCATCTCGGGCGACCATATCCTCTATATCTACGGAAGATATATGAAGGAGCGCGGCAAGCTTGTGAACAATACCGTTGTCGCGACGGTAATGTCCAACTTCGGTCTCTTCAAGGCGTTTGACGAAATAGGTATCGACTACGCCAAGACCGCTGTCGGTGACAAGTATGTTTACGAATATATGAAGGAGCACGGCTGCTGCCTCGGCGGTGAGCAGTCGGGACATATCATCTTCTCGAAGTACGCCTCCACAGGCGACGGCATACTCACCAGCCTCAAAATGATGCAGGTGATAATGTCACGTCAGAAGAAGCTCAGTGAGCTTGCAGCTCCGTTCGTCGTATATCCGCAGGTGCTCGAAAATGTCCGCGTCAAGGACAAGAAGGCTGCTCAGAACGACCCCAACGTACAGGCTATCGTCGCGAAGGTAGGCGAGGAGCTCGGCTCAACGGGCCGCATTCTCGTGCGAGAGAGCGGTACAGAGCCGCTCGTGCGCGTCATGGTCGAGGCTGAGGACGAGGCTACCTGCCGCAAGTACGTCAGTAGCGTAGTGGACGTTATCAAGGCTAACGGCCACACAGTCTGAATCAACAGGATACAATATTGGGCGGAAAACATTGGCACTTTTCCGCCCTTTTTATAAAGCAAAATATATCATTACAACACCAAAAAGGAGAAACACATGAAAAAGCAGGTATTTAACCCCTTCCTGCCGCAGGACGCCTATATCCCCGACGGTGAACCTCACATCTTCGGCGGCAGAGTCTATCTCTACGGCTCCCACGACTTTGAAGGCGGAAGAACATTCTGTATGGGCGACTATACAGTTTATTCCGCGCCCGTTGACGACCTCTCTGACTGGCGCTGCGACGGCGTCATCTACAGGGCCGAACAGGACCCCGACTACAAGGACAGACCGTATATGTATGCTCCCGACGTTGTCAGGGGCAACGACGGCAGATACTACCTCTACTACTGTATGTCTGGCGATTTCGGCTTCGGCGGATACTACGGGCCCATAAGCGTGGCGGTCTGTGACGAGCCCGCGGGAAGATATGAATATTTAGGCTATATCCATTATCCCGACGGCTCTCCGATGAAGAAATATGTTTGTTTCGACCCCTGCGCCTTCAACGACAACGGTACTATCCGTATCTACTACGGTACACAATATATGGACGAGAGCAATGACGAGCTCGCGAGCGATGACGAGAAAATGGCGGAGGTCATGCACCGCTTCGATAAGACCCGCGACGAGATACTGTCAACTCCCGATAATGTGAACGGTCCCGCGGTCGTGACGCTCGAGGACGATATGCTGACGGTCAAGGGGGAGCCGCGCCATATCATCCCGTATGACGCGGATTTCGGCGGACATGAGTTCTTTGAAGCAAGCTCCATGCGCAAGGTCGGCGACAAATACTACTTCATCTATTCCTCTCAGAAGAACCACGAGCTGTGCTATGCCGTGAGCGACTTCCCCGACAGGGACTTCGTGTTCGGCGGCACTATCGTATCCAACGGCGACGTCGGCATCAACGGCGTCAGCGACGATACAAGAATGAATATGACAGGTACTACCCACGGCAGTATCATCGAGATAAACGGACAGTGGTATGTTTTCTACCATCGTCTCACTCACAAGTCCGATTACAGCAGACAGGCTTGCGCAGAGCCGATAACTATCGCGCCCGACGGCAGCATCAAGCAGGTCGAGATCTCGAGCTGTGGGCTCAACGGAAGTCCTCTCAGGGCTGAGGGTCGCTATCCTGCGACCATTGCCTGTCATATCACCAACGGTCATATGCCGCACGGCTCGAATAAGATATTCACCGAGAGCTTCCCGAATGTGAACCACCGTGTACTCGGCAGCAAGGACTCCGCACTCAGTGCGGGCGAGCGCGGCATCGAGCACTATACCGAACGCTTCATCAGTGAGGTCGCGGACGGCACGCTCATCCGCTTCCGCTACTTTTCGGGCAGCGCCGAGCGCATAGGTATCTCCTATCGCGGAAACGGGGCGGGAAGCGTCGAGATAAACGGGCAGAGCGCCAAGATATCGCCTGCTGACATATGGACGGATATTTCCGTCCCCGCCGCAGCCGATAAGGACAGATTCGATGTCACTATCTGCTTCAAGGGCACTGACAATATCGAGATAAAGGAGCTTTTCTTTGCCTGAGCGGCAGCGCTGCTTTTACAAGGCTCTGTATAAATAGGGTCTGATGTCCTCTCCCGACTTTTCGGTGAGAGGACGTTTTTTTGTTTAAAGTGACGGATTTGTGCTGCGTTTTTTGTTATCGTAGCCGCTCTCTATTGACAGTATCTGTGCAATTTGGTATAATTACTTTATATAATGTATGGTGGGGGCGGTGCCGCCTCCCGCAGGAAGAGAAATAAAAGAGACAACGGTGCGATAATATGGTTAGTAAAAGAGACAGATACAAAAGGCTCATTTCCGTTTGTTCTGCTACTGTGCTGGTGGGTATACTTGCGCTGGGCTTCGGTTATGTGTGGTACACATATTACAGCGATGTGATAGTCCTCCCGTACTACAGGCGAGGAAACTGGGTGCTGATAGGAATATATGCCATGCTGGTATGGCTGTTTTTCAGGGTTTACGGAGGTTTTAAGCTCGGATACCTCAAAAAGACGGATATGCTCTACTCGCAGCTCATATCAATAGCTGCGGTGG
Organism: Ruminococcus sp. YRD2003; assembly: GCA_900109435.1. Lineage (GTDB taxonomy): Bacteria > Bacillota > Clostridia > Oscillospirales > Ruminococcaceae > Ruminococcus > Ruminococcus flavefaciens_G. The sequence goes on from FNZT01000004.1 coordinate 212,321, forward strand.
ACTTCGTTGCCTACTTCCTCATCAGCCTTATAGGACGCGACTTCATGCCCGTCATGCCAATGGTGCTCCTGACTTTCGTGGATTTCGGCTATATTGCCCTCTGGACGCTGTGTATCGGCAGGATATACTTCATGATCTACCCCCCGCGCAAGCTGATGATACTCTACGGGAGCCATCAGGCGGCGGCACTGGTAATGAAAATGAGCCAGCGTGTGGACAAGTATATGATCTGCGAGTCCGTCAGCGTGACTGAGCCCGCGGATAAGATACGCGAGCTGATACTCAAATACGAGGGCGTCATAATCTGCGATATCCCCGCGGAACAGCGCAATGACTACCTCAAATTCTGCTACGAAAAATCGGTCAGAGCGTATATCGCTCCGAAAATATCCGATATTATTGTCAGAGGTGCCGATGACATACGCCTTTTCGATACGCCGCTCCTCCTTTGCAGGAACTACGGCCTCGATGTCGAGCAGAAGGTGATAAAGCGACTGTTTGATATCGTGTTTTCGCTGATAACGCTGATACTCGTCTCGCCGTTCATGATATTCGCGGCGCTGGCGATAAAGCTCCACGACGGCGGACCTGTCCTCTACAAGCAGAAACGCCTTACCATTGACGGAAAGGTGTTCGATGTGCTGAAATTCCGCAGTATGGTGGTCGATGCAGAGAAACTCAGCGGTCCCGTGCTCGCGTCCGACGATGACCCGCGCATCACGCCTATAGGCAGGTTCCTTCGCAAGGTGAGGCTCGACGAGCTTCCGCAGCTGCTGAATATACTCAAGGGCGATATGTCCGTGGTCGGACCGCGTCCCGAGCGTCCCGAGCTCTCCGAGGAATATAAGAAGGAGATGCCCGAGTTTGAGTTCAGATTAAAGGTAAAAGCGGGCCTTACGGGCTATGCACAGGTAACGGGAGTATATGACACCGTACCCTACGACAAGCTCAAAATGGACCTGATGTACATAGAGAATTACTCGTTCCGTATGGACTTGCAGATAATTCTCATGACTATAAAGACCATGCTCTTCCCGCCAAAGTCCAACGCCGAATCGGGCAACGGGCTCATTGAGCAGGAGAGCAGAAGAGAAGAGGATAATAAATGAAGATAACAGCGGTCATAATGGCGGGCGGACGCGGAGAGCGCTTCTGGCCCAAGAGCCGTAACGCAAGCCCCAAGCAGTTTCTCTCGCTCACCAAGGACGGAGAGACGATGATACAGAAAACGGTGAAGAGGCTCCTTCCCATAGTCGATGAGGAGGACGTCTACATCGTCACCAATGCGGCGTATGTCGAACTTGTTCACGAACAGCTCCCGAACGTGCCGAAGGAGAATATCCTCGCGGAGCCCTGCGCAAGGAACACTGCTCCGTGTATAGCCTTTGCGGCGGCAGTCATCAGCCGAAAGTATGAGGACGCTATAATGCTGGTGCTCCCCTCGGACCACCTCATCGGCTATGAGAACATCTACATCAATACGCTGAAAAAAGCCGTCAAAGCTGCTGAAAAGGGCAAGCGCCTCGTCACCATAGGCATCACGCCCGAATATCCCGAGACGGGTTACGGCTATATCAATTTCGGTGAGGAAAAGGGCGACGTTTACGCGGTAGAGCGATTCGTGGAGAAGCCCGACCTCGCGACCGCAAAGGACTACCTCGCGTCGGGCAGATATCTCTGGAACAGCGGTATGTTCGTGTGGAAGATATCCTCGATAATGTTCAATCTGAAGACGCTTATGCCCGATATTTACGATGGAGCGGTACGCATCGGAGAGGCGTTCGGCACCCCTGCATTCGAGGAGGTGCTGGTGAAGGAATTCACCGCCTTCAGGAGCGAATCCGTTGACTTCGGTATCATGGAGAAGGCAAAGCATATCTACACCATCCCGGGCAGTTTCGGTTGGGATGACGTCGGGAGCTGGCTCGCCGTTGAGCGTATAAACGAGACTGACGACGACAAGAATTTTATCGACGGCGACGTTATCACCGTTGATTCAAAGCGCACGACCGTCTGCGGCGGCAAGCGCCTTATTGCTGCGGTGGGCACAAGAGATATCATCATCGTCGATACCGACGACGTCCTGCTTGTGTGCTCGAAGAACAACACTCAGGACGTAAAAAAGGTCATCGCTCAGCTCAAGGAGCAGGAAAGAACAGAGTTTATCTGATGCGTAATCCATAATTTGCGATCGTGGTGTCCCTTCGGGATATACCTGAATATCATCACCGTAAGGCGATACCGCAATTACACATTACGCACAACTAATTAAAATAAGGAGTATAAATATGAAAAACGCACTTATCACAGGCATCACAGGTCAGGACGGCTCGTATCTCGCAGAGCTCCTCCTCGAAAAGGGCTACAATGTCTACGGCATATGGAGAAGAAAGGCGACTGCCGACTACGGCAATATTGCTCACCTCAAGGACAAGGTCACACTCATCTACGCCGATATGACAGACCCCGTTTCCCTCATCTCCGCAATGAGGATATCGCAGGCTGACGAGGTGTACAACCTCGCCGCTCAGTCATTCGTTGCAACAAGTTGGGACACTCCCCTAGGCACCGCAGACATCGACGCTGTAGGCGTTACCAATATGCTTGAGGCTATCCGCATCGTAAAGCCCGAGTGCCGCTTCTATCAGGCTTCTACCTCCGAGATGTTCGGTCTCGTGCAGGAAATACCTCAGAAAGAGACTACCCCCTTCTATCCGAGAAGCCCGTACGGCGTGGCTAAGCTCTACGGTCACTGGATAACCAAGAATTACCGTGAGAGCTACGGTATGTTCGCCTGCTCGGGAATACTCTTCAATCACGAGTCCGAGAGACGCGGTATCGAGTTCGTTACACGCAAGATAACAGACGCCGTTGCACGCATAAAGCTCGGTGTGCAGGACTATGTAGAGCTCGGAAATATGGACTCCAAGCGCGACTGGGGACACTCCAAGGACTATGTCCGCGCAATGTGGCTCATGCTCCAGCAGGATAAGCCCGATGACTACGTTATCGCGACAAACGAGACAAGAACTGTCCGCGAATTCGTTGAGACTGCATTCAGACACGTTGATATAGAGGTCGAGTGGAAGGGAGAAGGCGTAGACGAGGTAGGCATAGACAAGGCTACAGGCAAGACCATCGTCAAGGTAAACAAGAAGTTCTTCCGTCCCGCAGAGGTCGATATACTTCTCGGCGACCCGTCGAAGGCTGAGAAAGCTCTCGGTTGGAAGCGTGAGATAAGCTTCTCCGAGCTGGTTGAGCGCATGGTAAAGAACGACCTCGCCCGCGTAGAGAAGGAGATAAAGATAAAGGAAATAGCAGGCTGATATGGACAGGGACATACTTCGTTCGGCGGCTTTCGGCGGCTATGACAAGGCTGACGTCATCGCAACGCTCGACACGCTTAACGCCGCAAAGCTTGCTTTCGAGGATGGCGCTATCCCGCTCGCGGAGCTGAAACGCACGGCTGAAAAGGTCGCAGGACACAAGTTCAAGAAGGTGGTCACGGGCGGCTTCAACAAGCAGGACGTTGAGGACTACTTCCGCAAGCTCTGCGACGATATACAGAATATGACCGAATAAAGCCACTTACGCCGCCGCAGCCGCGGCGGCGCTTACATTTACGAAAGCAGGAAATTGATTGAATATCGCATTTGACGCAATCCCGCTCATCAGCGACCGTATCACGGGCATCGGCTGGTGCGAGGCGGGACAGACTATGGCTATGGCTCGCCTGCACCCCGAGAACGAGTATACCTACAACTTCTTCTCACGCACCGACGACCACATCAAGCTGGAACGGATCGCTCCGTTCGCAGGCGACAATATCGGCACAAAGCTCATACACTTCTCAGGCTATATGTACCGTGCCGCTACCACGTTCGTGCCTTTCCCGTACAGCTTCTTTTTCGGGAACGACGCCGATGTCTCGCACTTCTTCAACTACATCGTCCCGCCGGGAGTACACGGAAGGACAGTCGTGACCGTTCACGATATGGTCTACAAGGCTTTCCCCGAGACTGTCCGCGGACGAACGAAAATGATGCTGAATATGGGACTGAAAAGCTCTATGAAGCGCGCGGACATGATAGTCACCGATTCGGAATTCTCGAAGAGCGAGATAATCAAATACTTCCCGCAGCACGCAGAAAAAATAAGAGTTGTGCCCTGCGGAGTAGACCTTGAAAAGTTCAAGCCATGTACCGAGCCCGAGCGCATACCACAGGTCAAGAAATCGCTCGGTATAGAGGGCGAATACTTCCTCTACGTCGGCACCATTGAGCCCCGCAAGAACCTCGAAAGGCTCATCACTGCTTACCATATATTCTGCGGCAGGCATAAGGATGCGCCCAAGCTCGTGCTCGCGGGCGGCAAGGGGTGGCTGTACGACGGTATATTTGCGCGCGTCAGGGAGCTCGGGCTTGCCGAGCAGGTCATCTTTACGAAGTATGTTCCCGCCGAGGATATGAACCCGCTTATGTGCGGAGCTCTCGCGTTCGTCTTCCCGTCAATATACGAGGGCTTCGGTATGCCTCCGCTTGAGGCTATGGCGAGCGGAGTTCCCGTGCTCGCGTCGGATGCGGCTTCGCTTCCCGAGGTCACGGGCGACTGCGCAGTCATCTGCGACGCCTACTCCGAAGAGAGCATCGCTGACGGGCTGGAGAAGCTCTGCGATTCCGAGGAGCTCCGCCGAGAACTCGGGATACGCGGCAGAGAGCGTGCCAAGCAGTTTACATGGGACAGGTCGGCGGAAATGCTTTACGATATCTATAAGGAGCTGAAATAAATGAGCGAAGAGATAAAGAACCCCGAGACAAATGAGGCTGAGAAGCCGCAGGAGACGGATTTCACGAACTTCCTGACGGCAGAGGATGAGTTCCGTATGGAAATGGAGAAATACATTCCTGTGTTCGTAGAGCGTCTTACGAGCAATACCCTCGAATCCGACCAGGATTTCATCAACTGGACGCTCGAGCTCATGGACCTCGGCAAGGCGGCAGGCATTGATATGCAGAAGTACATTATGGACTACTGCCATGAAAACGGTCTCGCTCAGTAATGGGCAGGAAGTTCAGAGTCCTGGAGGTCAACAAGGCGTATTATCCGCATATCGGCGGTATCGAGAGCCTTGTGCGCCAATATTCCGAGGAGCTTTCGCCGCTGGGGGCACAGGTGCGTACACTTGTCTGCCGTGACGGCAGGGGCTATACCGTACATGAGCGGCTGAACGCTGTGGACCTGACCCGCGCTGGAAGCTTCGGCACGTATTTTTCGTGTCCGCTGTCGCTGTCGTTTGTGCGGCTGTTCAGGAAAATGACGAAAAGCGCCGACGCGGTGCATATAAACGTGCCCTTCCCGCTCGCGGACGCGGCTCTGCTGGTGTCGGGATACAAGGGGAAAGTCGCGGTATCATGGCACAGCGACATCGTCAAGCAGAAGAAACTCATGCTCTTCTACCGCCCGTTCATGATGTATCTGCTCAGGCGTGCGGACGTCATTTTCGTGGCGACCGAGGGCCATATCGACGGCTCGGACGTGCTCCCTCAGTTCAGGGAGAAGTGCCGCATTCTGCCCTATGGTATAGTTCCCGAGGAATACCTCGCGATAGAGCGCAAGCCCTTTCTGACCGACAAGCTCACCGACAAGAACGCCGTGAAGATATTCTTCACGGGCAGGCTTGTCTACTACAAGGGCGTGGACGTGCTGCTGCGGGCGTTCAGACACACCCGAAACTGCGAGCTGTTCATCGCGGGCACAGGACAGCTTGAGGAGAACCTCAAGCGCTATGCCAAGGCTCACGGAATGTCGGATAAGGTGCATTTTCTGGGATTTCTGCCCGATGACGAGCTTCGGCAGGCATATGCGGACTGCGATATCTTTGTACTTCCGTCAGTCGCTAAGAGTGAGGCGTTCGGCATCGTGCAGCTCGAAGCCATGGTCTATGGCAAGCCTGTCATTAATACGAGCCTCCCGTCGGGAGTCCCGCACGTCAGTCTGCACGGCGTTACTGGGCTGACAGTGCCTCCTTCGTCTCCGAAGGCTCTCGCCGCAGCGATAAACAGGCTCGCAGAGGATAAGCCCCTGCGCGAGAAGCTCGGCAGAAATGCCGCTGTCCGCGTAAAGCGCGACTTCAACGAAAAGGATATAATCAGGAAGCTCTATGAGTTCCTGTCGGAATAAGTGAGGAAAATTATGAAGGCTTTGATAATCGGCGGAGCAGGCTTCGTTGGAGCCTACCTTATCCGCGAGCTCGCGTCGGCGGGCGCTGAGGTACACGCTACCTGCCTGCCGTCCGAGAGTATAAAGGAGGCGTGTGAGGTACACACCCTCGATATAATGAATGCGGAGGACATCTCTGCTCTGCTTGCGGAGGTCGTCCCCGACGTGATTTTTCACCTCGCGGCGCAGAGCTCCGTGGCGGTGTCGTGGAAGAAGCCTCAGCTGACGGCGAATATCAACGTGGTGGGCTCGATAAATGTGCTCGAGGCCGTGAGAGCCGCCGAAAAGAAGAATATCCGCGTGATAATGATAGGCACGGGTGAGGAGTACGGCTTCATCAGGGAGGGCGCCTGCCCTCTCAGCGAGGACGAGCCCCTTGACCCGGGTAATATCTACGCCGCGACTAAGGCTTGTCAGGAGATGATAAGCCGCATATATGTCCGCGCGTATAAAATGGACATCGTTATGGTGCGCGCGTTCAATCATTCGGGACCCGCGCAGAGTGATATATTCGTTATCTCCGACTTCTGCAAGCAGATAGCGGAGGCTGAGAAAGGTATGCGTCCGCCCGAGATGAAGGTCGGCAACCTTTCCGCAATGCGCGATTTTACGGACGTGCGCGACGTCGTGAGAGCATACCGTCTGCTCGCGGAAAAAGGTGTCGGCGGCAGAGTTTACAACATCGGGCGCGGCAGGGCTGTGGAGATACAGTATATCCTCGACACGGCGCTGAGCCTCTCCGAAGCGGATATCACCGTGACGCAGGACCCCGCACGTATGCGTGCGTCCGACATACCGATAATAGAGCCCGACGTTTCGCGGATATTCGCGGATACGGGCTGGAAGGCCGAGATAACTATGGAGCAGACTATCTCCGATACGCTCGGCTGGTGGAGACAGAAACTCGGAAACTACGGAACATCATTGGGCGTGTAAACACCCGCAGAAGAGGGAGTGAACAAAATGTCTGATATGAAGCTTACAAACGAGAAAATGCACACATTCGACGGACACGAAAAGGTAGGGGTTTTCAAGTCGGGCGAGAAGCTCACCGACTTCGGCGAGAAGCAGAATGCCGCGAATGAAGTGCTTGCGGCAAACATCAACGACCTCATCGTGAGGGTCTGTGCCCTTGAGGATAAGCAGGTGCAGAATGCGGAGGTCATGCGCAAGCTCGCAGAGGAGCTTGGTGCTTTCAAGAAGGAGCTCGATCGCCTGCGCCTCTCGGATAAGCTCAATACGAGCGCCGTCGAGCGCCTCAACAGGGCGATAAGTCTCGCACAGGGAGACACTGAGAGGTGAAACAAGCTGTCAGCTAATGGATGAATTGGTAAAAACGCCAAAAATCGGTAACAAATCTGACAAAGGTATTGACTTTGTTAAAGTTTTGTTATATTATATATGTATTGTGGAACATTCAATGCATACCACTATTGCTGACTTATCAACGGAGATATGCACAGACGCAGTCTCCGTTTCTTACTTTTTGGAGCGAAAGAAGGTGCTATAATGGCAGAAGAGCTTATAGAAGAACTCGAAAATAAGGTCGCCTTTACTATACCGATCTTCGGCGGTATCCCTATCGCCGACTCGTGTGTCGTAACATGGATAATCATGGGCGTGCTTGTACTGCTGTCGATAATACTCACGAGGAACCTCAAAAGGGTGCCGACAGGAGTGCAGTGCCTCCTCGAATCCTTTATTGGTATGCTCGACAAGATGTTTACCGAGGCTCTCGGAGAGGGCGGAAAGAGGTATGTGCCTATTCTCGAGACATTCATCCTCTACATAGGTGTGTCGAATATCATGGGTATATTCGGATTCGTGCCGCCGACTAAGGACGTAAACGTGACTGCCGCTCTTGCGGGACTGGCTATCATACTCGTACAGGTCGCCTTCATACTCAAGAAGGGACCGCTGAAATGGCTGAAAAGCTTCATCAACCCGCTGAATGTGCTCGACCTTGTGACACGTCCGCTGTCGCTGTGTATGCGACTCTTCGGAAACGTCCTTGCGGCACATATCGTTATGGAGCTTATCAAGATAGCTATAAGAACGTATGTACACGTCCCCGCGATAGGCGTACCGCTCATCGCGAGCGCTTACTTCGACATTTTCGACGGTATCCTTCAGGCCTATGTATTCTCTTTCCTCACCTCGCTTTATCTTGCTGAGGCTATAGAGGACGAAGAGGGGCACGAAGGGAAAAAAGCAAAAAAACGCAAAAAACTTCACGGAGGTAATTGAATATGGGTGTTATCGCATTAGGCGCCGCTGTTGCCGTACTTACAGGCATTGGTGCGGGTATCGGTATCGGTATCGCGACTGCTAAGGCTACAGAGTCTATAGCTCGTCAGCCCGAGGCAAAGGGCGATATCAGAACATCGCTCATCATCGGCTGTGCTCTCGCAGAGGCTACCGCTGTTTACGGCTTCGTTATCGCACTGCTGATAATCATCATGCTCGGAAGCAAGTGATCTCGTTCGGGTCACGGGACGTCGGAGACACCGTCCCATTATAATACATACACGGAGGTATAATAAAATGGGTGTTATCGCATTAGGCGCCGCTGTTGCCGTACTCACGGGCATAGGCGCAGGTATAGGTATAGGAATCGCAACTGCTAAGGCTACAGAGTCTATCGCTCGTCAGCCCGAGGCAAAGGGCGACATCAGAACGTCGCTCATCATCGGCTGTGCTCTCGCAGAGGCTACCGCCGTTTACGGCTTCGTTATAGCGCTCCTTATAATAATTATGCTCGGCAGCAAATAAGTCGGAGCAAAAAACTACATAAGGAGGGCAAATAATGCTTAAATTTGAATTCTGGAGCATATTCGAGGCAGTCGCAAATATCATCATACTGATGATACTGCTCAGGATATTCCTTTTCAAGCCTGTAAGTAAAATGATGAACGAGAGGACGCAGTCGATACAGAAGGATATCGACGACGCCGAAAAGGCAAGGCAGGAGGCAGAAGACCTCCGCCGACAGTATTCGGATACCATCAGCGAGGCTAAGGAAGAGGCGAGCCGCATCATCATGAAGGCTCATGACGATGCCGAGACCGAGCGTTCCAATATAATACAGAAGTCGCATGAGGAGGCTGACGAGATTGTCAGCGCCGCGAGCGAGACTATCGAGAACGAGCGCAGACGCGTGCTCCAGCAGGCACAGTCGCAGATAGCAGACCTCGCTATCGAAGCCGCATCGAAGATAGTCGGCGCGAATCTCGACGACGAAAAGAACAGGAAGCTTGTTGACGAGTTCCTTTCCGAGGAGGGTGGCAGGCAATGAGAGATTCCGATAAGGCGCTTGTAAACGAGCTCGTCCGCCGCGATATATCCCGCGAGGACATTATAGCGACAAAAACGGTGCTCGAGGACTGTCCCGACATTGCGGATACTCTCTCGAACCCTCTTGTTACAAATGACGAGAAGCACAGCATAATCAGACAGCTTTTCCCCGAATCCCTCGAGCGATTCATGTCCACGGTCGTACGCGACGGTGCTGTAGACGAACTCGGCGAGATATTCGAGGAATATGAGGAGATACTCCTCGAGAAGCAGGGCAGCATAAAGGCGGTAGTCCGTTATGTTACGCCGCTTACCGAGTCACAGCAGGCTGACCTTCGCAAGTTCATAATGGAGAAGTTCGTCAAGGAAGATGTCGACATAGAGTATCGCCGCGACCCCGATATAATCGGCGGATTTATCCTCAATGCGGGTGATGTGGAGTACGACCGCAGTTACCGCACAAGTCTCCGCGCGATGCGTGAGCTTATGCAGACAAAGGCGGCAGAGGTTGCCGAGAGCGGCAAGGAAAAGCTCTCGTCGGGTGATATCATATCCGTGCTCAAGACCGAGGTCAAGGACTTTGAGGTCAAGAGCGGCGCGACCGAAACAGGCTTCGTTACGAGGCTCGGTGACGGTATCGCTACCGTTTACGGAATGAGCGGAGTTATGTACGGCGAGCTTGTCGAGTTCGAGACGGGCATCCGCGGTATCGTGCAGAATCTCGAGGAAAAGACGGTCGGAGTAGTACTCCTCGGCGACGATTCGGGGCTTTCCGAAGGCTCTACCGTAGTCCGCACGGGCAAGCGCGCAGGTATCGGAGTGAGCGATGAGCTTCTCGGACGTGTAGTCGATGCCCTCGGAGCACCTATCGACGGCCTCGGACCTATCCGCGCAGATGATTACTTCCCCATAGAGCGCGAAGCTCCTGGAGTTATCGAGCGAAAGCCTGTAAGTGTGCCCCTCCAGACGGGTATCCTCGCTATTGACTCGATGTTCCCGATAGGAAGAGGTCAGCGTGAGCTCATCATCGGCGACAGACAGACAGGCAAGACCTCTATCGCCATTGATACCATTATAAATCAGAAGGGCAAGGACGTTATCTGCGTTTACGTCGCTATCGGACAGAAGTCCTCGACCGTTGCACAGGTCGTGAACAACCTCAAAAAATTCGGAGCTATGCCGTATACGGTAGTCGTATGCGCTTCGGCGAGCGACCAGGCTCCTTTCCAGTATATCGCGCCTTATTCGGGCACTGCTATGGCTGAATATTTTATGTCGCAGGGCAAGGATGTCCTCATCGTGTATGACGACCTCTCGAAGCACGCTGTAGCTTACCGTGCAATGTCGCTGCTGCTGCACCGTCCTCCGGGACGTGAAGCCTACCCCGGCGACGTATTCTACCTGCACTCAAGACTCCTTGAGCGCTCGAGCCGACTCGACGACGAGCACGGCGGCGGCTCACTGACAGCGCTCCCGATAATCGAGACGCTTGCAGGCGATATTTCGGCTTATATCCCGACTAACGTCATTTCCATAACCGACGGACAAATATTCCTCGAGAGCGAGCTTTTCAATTCGGGTCAGCGCCCTGCCGTAAACTACGGACTCTCCGTATCACGTGTCGGCGGTGCGGCTCAGACAAAGGCTATGAAGAAGGCGGCGGGCAACCTCCGTATCGACCTTGCTCAGTTCAAGGAAATGGAGATTTTTACGCAGTTTTCTTCGGAGCTCGACCAGTCTACCGCTGAGCTCCTTGCACACGGACGTATGCTCACCGAGCTGCTCAAACAGCCGCTCTACAATCCGCTCCCGCACTACAAACAGGTGATACTCCTGTATGCGGCTCAGCACGGACTTTTCGAGGGCATACCGCTCAGTGAGCTTCGCGGCTACGTTGCCGACCTCATGACTTATATAGAGTCCTACGGACAGGACATTATCTCCGAGATAGAGGAGAAAAAGGTGCTCGACGAGGAACTCGGCGACCGCATCGAGCGCATCGTTACCGCGTTCGAGGAGTAAGGGGTGAGCTAATGCCCAATATCAGAGAGATTCGCGAGAGGATAGCGAGCATACAGCAGATACTGAAAATCACCAATGCTATGTACCTTATATCCTCGTCAAAGCTGAAAAAGGCAAGAACGGCGCTCGATTCTACCGAGCCATACTTCTATAAATTGCAGGAGACTATCGAGAGCGTTCTCGAGCACACTCCGCATACCCGCCAGCTCTTCTTCGACAGACGTTCGGATATCCCCGATGAGAAGCGAAAAAAAGGCTATATCATCATCACTGCCGATAAGGGGCTTTGCGGAAGCTATAACCACAATATCCTCAAATATGCCGAGCAGACCCTTGCGGAGGCTCCAGACATCGACAACTGCTACCTCTTCGTCATCGGACAGGTCGGCCGTATGTACTTCCAGCGCCGCATGAACGAGGGAAATGCCGCAGTAGACGGTGAGTTTTTGTATACCACGCAGAACCCGACACTCTACAGAGCGCGTGAGATAGCCGAGCGCGTCATCGACAAGTTCGAGAAGCACGAGCTCGATGAGGTGTACGTGCTCTACACGGACATGGTAACGTCAAATTTACAGGAGACACGCACCGTTCGCCTGCTGCCGTTCGAGAGACGCCATTTCGGCAAGGCTCCCGACGGTACGATGAAAAAGCTCCCGAAGGCAGCGTTCCTGCCCTCGCCCGAAAAGGTAATGGAGTACCTGATACCCAACTACGCAAAGGGCATAATCTACGGTGCAATGGTCGAAGCCTTCTGCTGTGAGCAGCATTCCCGAATGACCGCTATGGACGCCGCTACCACAAGCGCAAAGGAAATGATACATGACCTTTCGCTGATGTATAACCGCGCACGTCAGGCAGCCATAACTCAGGAGATAACCGAGGTCTGCGGCGGCGCGGCGAGCCTGAACAAATAATCATATACGGCACATAATAATTTGCGGACTGCCAAAGGCAGCCCCTACATAACGACCACGTAGGGAACGCCGCCCTCGGCGTTCCGCAAATTCCTGATAAACCGAAATTTAAGCCCATGTAGGGACGCATTACAGCAAAGCTGCATATAGCATCGCAATCCAAATCAAAGATTTGGTGCGCTGCTTATCCGTGCGCCCGACAATAACGGCAAAACCAAGATACTGACGGGCGAGCGGAACTCGCCCCTACATAGATTTCTCAAAGGAGGAACAAATATGAGCAAGATAGGTGAATTCTTAAAGGAAGCAGGAGTTTTCTTCCTCGCGACAAATAACGGCGAGCAGCCGAAGCTCCGTCCGCTCGGAGCTTTCCTCGAAAAAGACGGAAAGATAATATTCGGTGTAGGCGATTTCAAGGACGTCTATAAGCAGCTTTGCGCTAATCCGCTGTGCGAGATAGCTGCCTGCAAGCAGGACGGTCACTGGCTGAGATATACGGGCAAAGCCGTGTTCGAGAGCGACAGCTCTTACGCCGATGAAATGATAAAGGCTTCGGGACTTGAAGGGATATATAACGACTCTACAGGCAATAAGCTCATGGCGTTCCACCTTGAGGACGCAAAGGCGGTCGACATCGCCGTCATGGGAGAGGGCGAAAGCCTCCTCTGATTCTCTGCTTGGAGGAATACCGCAGATATGGAAAAAGGTAAGATAGTTCAGGTCATCGGACCTGTTATAGACGTTGAGTTCCCCGCGGGGAAACTCCCTATGATAAGGGACGCGCTCACCGTTGAAGTCGACGGCAGACGCCGCGTGATGGAGGTCGCTCAGCATATGGGCAACCATATCGTGCGCTGCATCATGCTCGCCACAAGTGAGGGACTCAGCAAGAATATGGAGGTCACAGCTACGGGCTCGTGCATACAGGTGCCCGTCGGCGAGGAGACCCTCGGACGTATGTTCAACGTTCTCGGTGAGCCTATCGACAAGAAGGGCGAAGTGAAAACCGAGGAGATGTGGGGCATTCACCGCAAAGCTCCGTCGTTTCAGGACCAGAGCCCCGTTGTTGAGATACTCGAAACGGGCATAAAGGTCATCGACCTCATCGCGCCCTATGCAAAGGGCGGTAAAATAGGACTCTTCGGCGGCGCAGGTGTCGGCAAGACAGTCCTCATTCAGGAGCTTATCCGCAATATCGCTACCGAGCATGGCGGATATTCGATATTCACGGGCGTCGGCGAGCGTTCGCGTGAAGGCAACGACCTGTGGAACGAAATGCAGGAATCGGGTGTAATCAACAAGACCACGCTCGTATTCGGTCAGATGAACGAGCCGCCGGGCTCGCGTATGAGAGTCGCTCAGACGGGGCTTACTATGGCGGAATACTTCCGCGACCGCGAGCACAAGGACGTTCTGCTTTTTATTGATAACATCTTCCGTTACGTTCAGGCAGGCTCGGAAGTCTCGGCTCTTCTCGGACGTATGCCGTCAGCCGTTGGCTACCAGCCTACACTTGCAACAGAAGTAGGCGAGCTTCAGGAGCGTATCACATCCACGAAAAATGGCTCTATCACGTCGGTACAGGCGGTTTACGTGCCTGCGGACGACCTCACCGACCCCGCTCCTGCCATTACATTCGCCCACCTCGACGCGACTACCGTTCTCTCGCGTAAGATAGTCGAGCAGGGCATATATCCCGCGGTCGATCCGCTGGAATCCAACTCGCGTATCCTCGAGCCAGAGATAGTCGGCGAGGATCACTACTTCGTCGCAAGACGCACGCAGGAGCTCCTGCAAAAGTACAAGGAATTGCAGGACATCATCGCTATCCTCGGTATGGAGGAGCTCAGCGAGGAGGACAAGCAGACAGTTTACCGCGCAAGAAAGATACAGAAATTCCTGTCTCAGCCTTTCAATGTCGCCGAGAACTTCACAGGCTTAAAGGGCAAATACGTTCCGCTCAAGGACACGATAGAGGGCTTCCGCGCTATCATCGACGGCGAAATGGACAAGTACCCCGAGGCTGCCTTCCTTATGGCGGGTACTATCGATGACGTGCTTGCTAAGGCTAAGCAGATAGGGGACGGAGAGTGAGTCTATGGCAAAGACCTTCTACCTTGAGATAATAGCCACCGACAGAGTCTTCTTCAAGGGCGATGTCGAGCACCTTGTCATTACCGCGATAGACGGACTTCTCGGTATACTTCCCGGGCATGAGCCGCTCGTCACATCGCTGCCGACGGGCGAGCTGAAATATATGGTGGACGGCGTGTGGCACTATGCTGCCATATCCGAGGGCTTCATACAGATCATGCCCGACAGGGCGGTCATTCTCGCGGACTCCTGCGAGCTGCCCGAGGAGATAGACATCAAGCGCGCCGAGGAGGCAAGAGAACGCGCCGAGGAACAGCTTCGGCAGAAGCAGAGCATTCGCGAGTACTACGAGACGCAGGCTGCCCTCAACCGCGCTATGAACCGCTTGAAGATATCTCAGAAGCATTTTAAGTAAGTGCAAGCGAACTGGAAATATACGGGCGCACGATGTGCGCCCCTACTTAATTATGCATAATGCATTACAGAACGTGGCTCAACTTGTGCATTATTCAGAAATATGGGCGTTGTTTTTCCAATATACTTGACTTTTTTCTTGAAATATAGTACAATAATTGTAATTGTCGCGGAGACTCGCACCGAGGTCACAGTTTGCCCCCGAATCAGCGTTTCCGTGTAAATTTTAAGACGTTCAAAGCTCCGTACAGGAGTGGACGTTCATAAGTAATAGGAGGCACATGACCGTGAAAAAGACCGGCAAATCCACTTTCTTCATCGTCGTTGCTTTGATCGCACTGTTCGCCGTTTCGACTGTCACAGGACTTGATTATATGTTCGGTGATAATACGACTGCGGTGATAAAGGGCGTTGACGATATCCGTCTCGGTATTGATATCAAGGGCGGCGTTGACGTTACCTTCGCTCCTGCGGGCGATTATGACGCGACCGATGAGCAGCTTGACGCTGCTACCGAGATCATCAAAACCCGTCTCGCTTCGCTCGGTATCAACGACAATGAGCTCTACAGTGACGGCAAAAGCGACAGAATCATCGTACGTTTCCCATGGCAGGCGGGCGAGAGCAATTTCGACCCCGAGGCTGCTGTTAAGGAGCTCGGCGAAATGGCAGAGCTCACTTTCAGAAAGGGCACCGATTCCACCACCGACGAGGAGGGCAATGCCACTCCTACAGGTGAGATAGTCATCAACGGCTCTGATATCGAAGAGGCAGGCTACACTCAGCAGCCTGATTCCTACGGCAACTATGAGTGGGTAGTTACTCTCAAGCTCAACAGCGAAGGAACAAGCAAGTTCGCTTCCGCTACTTCCGAGCTTGCAGGCTCGTCCACACCTATTTCTATCTGGATGGACAACACCATGATATCCGCTCCTACCGTAAACGACACTATCTCTAACGGAAATGCTGTTATCACAGGTAATTTCACAAGCGAATCCGCCAAGAAGCTCGCCGACCAGATCAATTCCGGTGCGCTTCCCTTCAAGATAGAGACAAAGAGCTTCAAGACCATCTCGCCTACAATGGGTGAGGGTTCACTCGATGCTATACTTCTCGCAGCGGGTATCGCTTTCGCACTCATCGCTGTTTATATGATAGTCCTCTACCGTATCCCCGGTCTCGTAGCTGTTATAGCTCTCGTGGGTCAGGTGTCAGGCTCTATCGCAGCTGTTACAGGCTGGTTCGGATTCCAGCCGGGTGCTACGCTCACTATCCCCGGTATCGCTGGTATTATCCTCGCCGTAGGTATGGGCGTTGACGCTAACATCATCACCGGCGAGCGTATCAAGGAAGAGCTCCGCTCGGGCAAGTCGCTCGACTCCGCTATAAGCATGGCTTACAAGAGAGCGTTCTCCGCTATCCTCGACGGTAATATCACAAACGTTATCATCGCAGTTATCCTCATGGGCGCATTCGGCGTTCCTTCGAGCTTCTTCTCGAAGATACTCAACAGAACGATATTCTTTATGTTCGGCGCTACTGCCGAGGGCGTTGTCTACTCATTCGGCTTCACGCTCCTCGTCGGAGTTATCTGCAACTTCATCTTCGGAGTCTTCTTCTCCAGACTCATGGTTACATCACTCTCCAAGATCGCAGGCAACAGAGTTCTTTACGGAGGTGATCAGAAGTGAGTAAGAAAAAGACTAACACAGCAGCTCCTGTAGCTACAGGAAAGGTTTACGACTTCTGTTCAAAGAAGAGAATGATACTCATCATCGCGATATGCGTAGTAGTCGCACTCATCGCGGGCGCTCTCATCAGAGGCGTAAAGTTCGCTATCGAATTCAAGGGCGGCACTATGCTGACCTACTCCTACACGGGCGACCTCAGCACAGACGATGTCAAGGCTGAAGTTGAAAAGAATGTTGACTCGATCGTCAATGTAAGACGCGGTGAGAGTCTCGATTCCGACGGCTATCAGATAACTATCTCGTTCACGTCAAACGAGGGGCTTAACGCTGACGGACAGCATGAGCTCACCGAGAATCTCCGTGCGGCATTCCCCGACAACGAGCTCGAGCTCTTCGACTCGAACGATGTAAGCCCTTCATCGGGACGTGAGTTCCTCCTGAAGTGCCTGCTCGCTATGGTATTCGCAGCAGTGCTCATCATCATCTACATTGCGATCAGATTCAGCAGGATAGGCGGCTGGTCGGCAGGTGTCTGCTCGATATTCGCCCTCTGCCACGATATCCTCGTAGCTCTTGCAGTATCTATAATCTGCGGATTTGAGTTCAACTCAAACATCGTCGCGGTTATACTCACGATACTCGGTTACTCGATCAACAACACTATCGTTATCTACGACAGAATACGTGAGAACAGAACGCTCATGCCCAAGGCTTCGCTCAATGAACTCATCAATACGGGCTGCTCGCAGTCTCTCACACGTTCTATCAGAACCTCTGTAACGACGATCGGCACTATGCTCGTCGTTACGATAGTAGTTCTCGTAAGCGGCTACACATCGCTCCTCAGCTTCTCTGTACCGCTTATGGCAGGCCTTATCTCAGGTACCTACTCTTCGCTCTTCGTTGCACCTGTAACATGGTCATGGTGGAAGAAGGAAGGCAGTAAGGACAAGAAGGAAAAGAAAGACTAATAGCAAAGGGACGCTTTAGGTTGATACCCTTAGCGGAAACAGCGGGCTACCGTGTCGTAAAGTTACGGCATATATTCAGTAGCCTGCGAATCCGCCGCAGGGGCATCCACTTAGGCGTCCCTTTCTGTTCATAAGGTATATGAATTATTATTAAGGCAACACCGCACAAAGCCCGCCAGAAGGCTTTGTACTGTATATGCTTGCATATTTTCCGTCATCTTGCACAGAAATTCCTTGACATACGTCAGTATGCCTGCGGAATTTCTATACAATCTGACGAAAAATCTGTCGGCGCATCTCCAGCACAAGCTTTGTGCGGTATTGCCTTAAGGCTTTCCTTGGTCTTGACAAAGCCCCAAAATTATGTTATAGTTTTATGGCAGAAATGTAAAATTTTGAAAAAAGGGGTTATATGAAATGAAGAAGAGATTTGCTTTTGCCGCTGTTATTGCGGCTGCGGCTGTTATCACAGCAGGCTGCGGGAACTCTGAGCTTAATGATGCCAAGCTCAGCAAACCCGAGCCGCCAAATATCGTTACTCAGGCTCCGACGACCGAGCACGTTACCGAGCTTACCACCGAGAATAAGGAAAAGTCACTTGATGAAAGGATAGTGGACGAGCTCAGCCCTGTAACGTGGGACTATGACGAGCAGACAGTGGCTGTCAAGACCGTCGGAAATGATGAATTCGGATACATCAGCGTTCCCGAAGACTGGTTCCTTGATGAGGACGTCTCGGCGCTTTCTGACGATGTCATTACATATGAGAACGAGCCCTATATCAACAACGGCAATTACGCTATGGATTCAATGATAATGGAGACCTGCGACGCTGATTATGTGAACTCGAAAGTTGAGAGCGTACTCCGTATTGCTGAGGAAGATCAGAGTGTTACCGAGGTCGCTTACGAATATGCTGATATCGACGGCAAGAACGCCGTTATCGTCAAGTTCAAGTATGATGAGCTACACAAGCTCATGTACAGCCTCTTTATTGCCAATGATGACGAGACTATGCTGTATGTCGTATCCTATGAGTCATCCAATCCGCAGATAGTAGGACTTATCGACACCTTCACGAGAACTGCTCCCGAGGAAATGACGACTGATACTACGGAAACAAGCGATTCTGCGACCACTGCCGACACCACAGATAATGAAACAGACACAACTTCCACGACCACTACAGCTGTTGGATAAAGCAAAAGCCATAAAGAAGCGGAAGCTTCTTTATGGCTCTTTTTATTCTTCTTCGTCGTCTGGTTCGCGGATAATGCCGCTTATTTCTTCTGCACTCGGTTCACGCACGAACGGGACTGCGCTCTCCGTGCAGGCTCCGTATTCCTCGAAGTTTTCCTGTGCCTCTCTCAGGCAGACCTTGTTGGCTCCGCCCGAAAACTCAGGGTCGTTGTTCTGGACGGCGTCGTCCTCCCAGAAGCATACGGGGCATATTTCATAGCCGCCCTCAGGCTCCTCAAGTGTATAACAGCCGCAGCACGCACATCTTCTCTTACGTGTCTTGTTTTCGCGGAGCTTATCGGCGATCCTGTTCCAGTGCTCAAGTGTACACTCTGAGAAGACCTGTACGACCTCTTCGATACCTGTTCCGTACTCTTCGGTCTCGCGGCGGTCGAGCTCGCTGAGGTATTGCCGAGCGTAGCTGTAGCCCTCGTCTACGGTGCAGTCCTCGTCCTCGAAGAGGGTGTCGGCTATTTCCATGAAGTCGGCGTAGTAGGACGGATCGGCAGTTTTGCCGTCTGTCCACAGGTATGGGTTGATGCTGCCGAGGTACTCCCTGAATGTCTCGGAGCGGTCGCTGTTTTCCCGAAACTCTTCGTCGAGGAAATGATAGAGCGTCAAAAGAATTTGATATTTAGTCATGACTTACTCCTACTTAGTCTTGAGAAACTCTGCGTATCTGTCGCAGATCTCCTGTGTTTCGCCGAAAGCGATCTGCTTGCCGTGGTCGAGCCACAGCACCTTTGTCGACATACGGCGTATCTGTTCGAGCGAGTGCGATACGAGCAGAGTCGTCGCGCCGCCCTTGATTATTTCAAGCATTTTCTTCTCGCTCTTCTGGCGGAAGGCTCCGTCGCCGACGGAGAGCACCTCGTCAAGAATGAGTATCTCGGGGTTGACGAGGCAGGCTATCGAGAACGCGAGCCTTGATTTCATACCCGAAGAGAGCTGCGAGAACTTTCTGTCCTCGAACTCATGCAATTCAGCGAAGTCGATTATGCTTTTATACGTTTTATTCATGAAGTCGCGGGTATAGCCGAGCATAGCTCCGCGGAGAAAGGTATTCTCCTTGACGGTGAGGTCGGGGTCGAAGCCCGTACCGAGCTCGAGCAGCGAGGCGATATTTCCGCGCACTGCCATAGTGCCCTCGGTCGGACGCATGATGCCCGATATCACCTTGCAGAGCGTGGACTTGCCTGCTCCGTTGGTGCCGATGATACCGAGAAGGTCGCCTTCTTCTATAGCGAAGGTGACGTTTTTCACGGCTACGAATTCTTTTGCCGTGGACTGTCCCTTCAGCTTCTGTATGACTACATCTTTGAGACCGCGGTTCGAGAAGTCTCCGACTATATAGGAGACGGAAACGTTGTTAAGCTCTATCTTTTTCATTGCCCTCTCCTTACATATAGTACATGAACTTGTAGTTGTATTTCTTGTATATCAGTGCGCCTATACCGAGTGCGAGGACTGCATACAGCAGACAGAGCCCGTGGGTCGCGAGTCCCGGGATATAGCCGTCGAGGACTA
The DNA here is from genome assembly GCA_900109435.1 of Ruminococcus sp. YRD2003. Taxonomy (GTDB): domain Bacteria; phylum Bacillota; class Clostridia; order Oscillospirales; family Ruminococcaceae; genus Ruminococcus; species Ruminococcus flavefaciens_G. Next base: position 232,709 of record FNZT01000004.1, read on the forward strand.
TGTGGCGGATATAGGTGATGTAGACGTATATGGGGTTGGCATAGAAGAGCTTCTGCACGTTCTCGCTGTAGTTGTCGGTCGTGTAGAATATCGCCGAGAGGTACATCAGCATTAGCGTGAAGATGTCGTAGAGGTACTGCACGTCCTTGAATATGACGAACAGCGCCGAGAGTATGAAGCCGCAGCCGATGTTGAATACGATGAGGCAGATTATCGGGTAAAGCAGCATAAGGAACCTCACGTGGAACGGCACTCCGTCGACTGCCACGAAGGCGAAGAAGACGATGAGCGTCAGTCCGAAGTTTATCAGTGAGGCAACGTTCTTTGAGAGCAGGAACATATACTTCGGCAGGTTTATCTTGGTGATGATGCCCGCATTCTGCATGAGGGCGTTCATTCCGCCGTAGGTCGAGTCTTTGAAGAAGGAGTAAGTGAGGTTGCCCGCGAAGAGGTATATCGTATAGTGCGGCTGACCTGCTCCGAAGAAGCTCTTGAATACGACGCTCATTACGAGCAGCTGCATTAGCGGAGAGATAAGGCTCCACAGCATACCGAGCACGGTGCGTTTGTACTTCTTCTTGAAGTCGCGCTTGACGAGCTCTTCAAACAAGAACCGCTGCTTTTTTATCTTTTCGATACCATTTTTTACGGCTTGAAGCATTTTGTCTGTCCTTTCCTTTTTTCTTTTGTTTATGTTATGTCTGCGGGGATAGTGATATCGGCTGCCATATTTTTATCTTCAAGCAGCACGCGCATATTGAACTTGCATCTCTCGGGTACATCGGGGCTCTTTACGGGGAGGAGGAAATCAAGGTCGCTGAGGTCAATATACATTCTTCCCGTGGGAGTTATCGGGTGTCCCGCATCATCGGTGAACCAGTGTGTGAGCTCTATCTTCTGCGAGCCTATGACGTCGATTATATTCTTGTCGACTACGAACGGCAGACAAGTCCAGCCGTTGTGGCGCGCCTGAAAGTAGACGGGGGCACACATCGCTATGTTGCCGTTGCTGCCTGCAATAACGGCAAAAGACGGCATTTCTCTGTACTGGAGCCAGTATGCCTCGCAGTAAGCCTTATATACCTGTCTTGACTCCATCTGCTTCTGAAGCTCGGCTGTGAAGCGCATTATCTTCTGCTGATTCTCCTCGAGCACGTTCTCATGGAAGTCGTCGCGGAGCCCCTCGAACACCCTGCCCTGTTCATAGAGGACGCTGTAATGGTTCTCGAAGAGGAACTCTGTCGGCTGAACGAATACGTCCCAGTCGCTTCTTGCTCCGGGCCAGCCCATAGCCACGTAAGGCACGGGTTTGAACATATCGGGGTATGTTCCCACGCCGTAATTGAAGTAGGTAGACCACTCACAGCAGCCGCTGCTGATGAGCGCGGGATGCTTGGCGGTCATCTCGTTGAAGATGCGCTTGTCTATCATCTGCATCTGGTGCGACGAGTACATCATCGTCGGGTAGCCGTTGTCCTTGAGGAACTTGCAGCTCTTTTTCATGGATTTATCGAAGGATGTCGGGTTATTATAGGTGCCGCGCCACTCGTTGAGGTCGTAGCAGTAGAAAGCCTTGTATCTGCCGTCTTCGACAAAGTCGCTGACTGTCAGCGTGCGGAGGGGGCGGTAGTCGTCGTCCGTCATGATGAAGACATCGTCTATGAGCGGATTTCTCATCGCGAGACAGCGCAGGAAGTAGTTGCGGGTGGAGTGGTCTTCGGGGAGCGGCTTTCCGTCGAGTATCTGGCTGTCCGTGAGGAATTTCAGCTCGAGGCGGCCGTGATAGCGCTCTTTGAGCTCCTCGACGTTCTTGTCGGGACAGCAGAGCACCATTTCCGTTATGAATGGCATGAATTCCTCGATGAAGGGGAGAGTTGCCAGCATATCGTCATTTCGTGCGGTCAGGCAGACGAGCTGCTTGACGTTTATATCCGCGGGAACGGTCTTGACGCCCTCATTTACGGACTCGACCGCGCGGAGCATATCCTCGGCGGCTTCGTCCCACGTATAGGGGACGTAATCCTTGAGACGCGCCTTTTTCGCAGCATATTTCTCCTCGGAGTTGAGGAGCTCTTTAACGCAGCGGATAAGGTCTTCCTTGCTGTGCGGGTCGAAGTAGTCGGCGTAGTCTCCGGCAACTTCGTGGAGTACGGGTATATCGGAGGCGATAACGGGAGTACCGCGCATGAATGATTCAATCATCGGCAGACCGAAGCCCTCGTTGAAGGTCGGGAACGCGACTGCGAACGCGTGCTTGTAGAGGTAGTCAACGGTTGCATCGTCGGGGCTCTCAACGAAGAACAGGCTCTTGTTGAAGAGCGGGTGGGTCTTGATACGCTTTTCGAGCGCCTTGACGTTCCAGCCGATGCGTCCTGCGAAGACAGCCTTAACGCCTGCATCCGCGAGTCCGCTTTCGAGAGCGTCGATAACGAGTGCATGGTTCTTGCGGGGCTCTATCGTGCCGAGCATGAGCAGGTACTTGCTGTTCGCTGTTATCTTTTCGACTGCGGGGTCAACAGTGCCTTCGGAGCCGTTATTTTTCGAGAAATCGCTCGAAAGTCCGACTACGGTGGCATTTTTCCTGTCGAGCCCCATTTTGTCGGTGAGGTCGTTGAGTACATCTATTGTAGTCTGCGCGGAGGTGATGATGAGGTCGGCGTATTTGAGGTTAGCACCGATATACACCATAAAGTTCGTGCAGGTGTTCTCATGGCAGAACTTCGGGTCGGTTATTGGGATGAGGTCATAGACCTGAGTTACTATTTTCACGCCGTTCTGTTTCAGAACAGGGAAAAGAAAGCTTCTTTTCAGCAGCGCGTTCCACACGCTGTCGAGCTCGAAGAACACGGCTCCCGACGGAATATCACGGTAGCCTATCTTTTCGGGGGTGAGTATCGCGCCCTTTTCGCCCTTGCCCTCGAGGAAGTAGTCGAGGAAGCGCTCGTTGCTCAGGCGCAGGAAGCAGTTGTTCTTGCAGGAGTATGTGAGCAGATAGAATTCGTGCTCCGTGTGCTGCATCATTCTGACGGTTATCTCCCTCACCACGCGCTGTATGCCTGTGATGAAGTCCACCTGCATGATGGTGGAGAGGTCCATATATATCTTCATTTAATCGGTATCCCTTTCATCGCTTTACGCCAAGTATCTTTTTGGCGGCGTTCTTCATGAACGGCGGCATTTTGCGGTAGACCTTCAGCAGCCGTTCTGAGACGGGTATGCCTGCGGGGCGCCCCATATTTGAGAGCCTGCCGCCGAATGAGGTGTTCTCGGAGTAGATGTTGTTGTACATCTTCACCTGATTCTTGAAGAATTCCTCCGAGTCCTTTATCGTGGCAACGACATTGTGCTGGAACTCCTCGGGCGGGAGTTTATACTGCGACTTCCAAGCGCGCAGAGCCGTATCGTCTATCTGGCGGTTGAGCATGAAGATGTAAGCCTTTCTGACAAAGGTCTCGTTGTTTCTCTCACGCGAAAGCTTGAGAATGTCGACCTTGCCCGGCTCTGCCATGGTGGTGCTGAGGACGAGCTCCTTTGAGGTGCTGAGCTTACCGCCCGAATTTTTCATATTCTCGTCGACGATGTCATATATCGCCGAATAGATGTCAATATCCTTCATCGGACACTCCTTGGATAAAAGTTTTAGCTTTAATACTGCTCATACCTCGCAGTATATTCATATTATTATATCATAAGTATTCGGATATGTCAAATCTTTCTCGGAGTCGCTATACGGTATATACGACCTCATTATTATCAATATTGACAATTCCTGCCGAAGATGTTAGAATAAGACTATGATGAACAGGATAACAAAAATATCGTCCTGTTTTGAGAGGGGTAATAATCATGAAGAAAGTATCAAGGGCGCTTGCGGCTTTGATGTCGTCCGCTGCCGTTATGGTAACGGCGGTCGGCTCGGCTCTGCCCGCAGCGACAGCACCAACTATCAGTTCCATAGCCGTCGACGACTGCAATGACGACTGGCTCCACGCAGAGGGCAGCAAGCTCTACGACATGAACGGCAATCAGGTTTGGCTCACGGGAGCTAACTGGTTCGGCATGAACTGTACCGAGAATGTTCCTCACGGACTTTATGCCAGAGATGTAGACGATATGCTCTCTACGATTGCCGACCACGGTATCAATATAATTCGTTTCCCCGTTTCTACGGAGCTCCTGCTCTCGTGGATGGACGGCGACCCGCTCCCCGTAAGCTCCGTTCAGGCGAGCTATAACCCGCCGCAGGACGAGATAGGTGAGGACGGTACGGTAACTCCCGCGGGAAAATACGGCAACATCAACCGCGAATTCGTCGAAGCTGACGGCAAGACGCTCAAAAACAGCTACGAGATATTCAAGGTCATCATCCAGAAGTGCAAGAAGTACGGCGTAAAGGCACTCATCGACGTTCACAGCCCCGCTTCGCACAATTCGGGACATAACTACAACCTCTGGTACTACGAGCCCACGGCTGAGGATTGCGGAGGCATGGCAACAGGTCACTTCTCCGAGAAGCAGATAACGTGGGACGACTGGAAGGATTCCATAACATGGCTCGCCGAGCAGTATGCGAACGACGATACTATCCTCGCTTACGACCTCAAGAACGAGCCCCACGGCAAGCGCGGCTACAACGGCACGACCTGCCCGTCGAATATGGCTAAGTGGGATAACTCCACCGACAAGAACAACTGGAAGTATTCCTCCGAGGAGTGCGCGAAGTCGATCCTCAAGGTTAATCCGCACGCCCTTATACTCATCGAGGGCATCGAGCAGTCTCCCATGCTCGACAGGAACATAACATGGAATGACGCCGACAAGTTCCAGCCCGCAGCGGGTGAGGAGCGCTGGTACGGCGCATGGTGGGGAGGCAATCTCCGCGGAGTAAAGGACCTTCCCGTTCTTCCCGATTCAGGTCAGATAGTATACTCGCCGCACGACTACGGTCCGTCGGTATATGCTCAGTCGTGGTTCGACAAGGACTTCAGCGAGCAGACCCTCCTCGACGATTACTGGTATGACACATGGGCATATATCAATGACAAGGATATAGCTCCGCTGCTCATCGGCGAGTGGGGCGGTCATATGGACAAGGGTCCGAACCAGAAGTGGATGGAGCTCCTTCGTGACTACATGATCAAAAACCACATCAACCACACCTTCTGGTGCATCAACCCCAATTCGGGCGATACAGGCGGTCTTCTTGACTCTACCTTTATGAACTGGGACAGCAATAAATACTCGCTCTTTGAGGAGTCGCTCTGGCAGACCTCCAGCTCGGGCAAGTTCATAGGTCTCGACCACCAGACAGCGCTCGGTGCAGACGGACTCTCGCTCAACGACTACTACGGCAAGTATGCAGCCTCCGAGGGCAGCAACATCAACGGCGGCACCAAGGGTGCGGGTCAGACCGTCCCCGTAGATTCGACTACCGCTCCGACAGCTACAACGACCACACAGACAACAACAACTGCTACCCAGCCCGATACTACAACTACCACACATCCGTCTACAAGGATTACGGCTACCGGAAACGTAATTATTGAAAAGCCCCCGACAAAGGGCACATACAATATCGGCGAGGAGCTCGACCTTACGGGCGGAATTGCTTCCGCTTCGGGCATTTCCGAGGAGGGCGCGATGTGGGATACGTTCTCACAGCCGCTCGATTCGCAGTATTTCATCGTGGACTCCTCCTGGTTCGATAACACCAAGGCGGGCACGTATAAGATATACGTCTCCGCGAAGGCGTATCCGCAGGCTATGACCAGCTTTACGGTAAAGGTCGTAGAGGGCGGCGGTACTACTACCTGCACAACAGGTCTTTCGGGAACAGAGAAGAATACCGAAGACGTTGTTATGTACGGCGACGCCAACACCGACGGAAAGGTGTCCGTTGCGGACGCAGTGGCTATACTCCAATATATCGCCAATAAGGACAAGTACGGGCTCAAGGGGAAGGGGCTCGACAACGCTGACTGCTACAACCCCGGCGACGGTATAACCGCAATGGACGCACTTGCGATACAGAAGTACGATGCAAAGGCGATAACAAGTCTCCCCGAAGTTCCCAAAAACAATGCTTAACATAAAAAAAGAGCACCATCGGTGCTCTTTTTTCGTTGAAAATACTGTGTACTTGCGTAGGTTTACAGGGCGTCCCTGCAAGTTCATATCACCTCGCCCGACAATACCTCCGTTTCGTCTGCGGGAGCTTCCTCCGCGGGCGTCATATCTGCTATCTCCTCTGCGGGAACGCCGTCGATGACCTCTGCGGCAGGCTCGGGACGGACTATCATGTCAGCAGGCGGAAGGTCGAAATCCATGTCTATCTTCATATCGTCCTCGTAGTCGTTCTTGCGCGTAGGACGGCTGTTCAGGGGAGGCAGTACCTTCGGCTGCGGCGGCTCCTCGGCAATGGGAGCGTATACGGTATCGTTCGTCGGTGGCTGAGTAACGGCAGGCGTCACTGCGGCTGAGACTGCGGCAGCCTGTACTGGAGCAGACGGCTGCTGAGTGAAATTGTACGTTTGCACGGCTACGCGTCTGCCGCAGTTAGTGCAGAACTGCGCGTTCACTTTCAGCCATGTTCCGCAGCGTTCGCACTTTCCCGCATATCCCTGTGCCTCGGGAACTCCTACGGGAAGTCCGCAGTTAGTGCAGAACCGTGCATTCTTGGGCAGAACTGCCTCGCAGTGTTCGCATTTTTTCATGGTTTCGCTGTCGAATACATTGTCGGCAACGCGGGCTCCGCAGTTGTTGCAGAAGCTTGCGGTATCGAGAAGAAGCGAATTACAGTTGCGGCATATCTTGGACATATGTATACCTCCTCATTTGGTTATACATATTATACTACATTTTTCACAAGGATTCAAGTATTTGTGCAAACCTATTGACAATTTGTCCCCGAATCTATATAATGGAGGTAAAAGGAGGTGTCGTTATGCAGTATTTCGGACTTGTCGGAACACCTGACGCGGGGCTCACTCCCGAGAATATGCAGGAAATGGCGACAATGGGCGCTGCTTTGGGATTTATGGGCAGCTTTATGAACACGGACAGCAATATCCCCAACATGGGTATGATGGGGATGCAGCCGACTCCTGCTGTTGGTGATGAATGGGTCTGCGTATGCGGCAGCCGCTGCACAGGCGGCAAATTCTGTACGAACTGCGGTACCAAGCGCCCGATAGCTGATACGCCTTGGAGCTGCACTTGCGGCACAACAGGCTTGAAAAGCAAATTCTGCCCCGATTGCGGCAAAAAACGTCCCTGAATATCACAAAAAACGGCTGACAGATAATACCTGTCAGCCGTTTCTTATTCTTTCGGTCCTTCTGCCTTGTGCTGAGCAATTATCAGCTTTACCGTATTGTAGAGGTACGGCTTGAGCTCTGCCAGCGAGCAGGGGTCCTTGTAGAGTATCGCCGAGTAGCACGTCGACGACACCAGCTCGATTATCATGAAGAGCATTATTTCGGGGTCGCGGAGCTTGTAGGGAGCCTCCATTATCATCATTTCGTATACCTGACTGAAATTGATATCGTTTTCGGAGGCTGGCGACGTCAGCGCAGACTTGAACACTCCCCAGCTCAGGTTCTTGGAGATGAACGTCAGCAGGGACTGGTTCTCGTTGAGCTGGTTTATGATATTGTCGACAATGCGCAGTATTCTTTCCTCGTATGTGTATTTCTTTATATCGGGGCCGAGCTCATTCATGGCGTTCATGAAGAGCTGGCTGGACTTGTGTGCTATGAGCTTGTTTCTTATGTCGTACTTATCCTTGAAGTAGAGGTAGAACGTGCCCTTGGCTACGCCTGCCTTGCCTGCGATGTCGGAGATAGATGTCTTGCTGAAGCCTTTGGTCGTGAAGAACTCGAAGGCGGTCTTGAGCAGGGATGATTCCTTCTGCTGCTTGTTTACATCGACTTTTCCCATTTTTTCCTCCCACGCGTGCGAATCGTGCGAAATTTTCATCAAACTCATTATATCGCATAATCCCGACAGTGTCAAGCTTGCAAAAATGACTATTGGTCACAATTTTTTAAAGCCTGATTTGTGCAGGTATACAAAATTGTGACCAAAAGTCATTTTTGTCTTGCCAGATTATTGACTTCTGGTCATTTTTAGAATATACTATATTACAGAAGCAAATCATTATGAACCATTTTTAAAGGGGGACGATATTATGCTCAGATTTGGTGAGTTCATCGCAAAGCACCGTATCCTGATACTGCTGATAGGCGTGCTTTTGCTGATACCTTCAGCTTTCGGGTACATTAATACGAGGGTCAACTACGACATCCTCTCGTACCTGCCCAAGGACATAAACACTATGGTAGGTCAGGACATACTGATAGACGAGTTCGGACAAGGCGGCTTTTCGTTCGTGATGGTGGACGGAATGACCGAACGGGAGATCGCCGATACCGCCGATAAGCTTTCTCGGGTGGACGGCGTATCAAATGTTGTCTGCTACGAATCACTGACAGACCTCAATGTTCCGAAGGAGGTGCTCCCCGACAAGGTGCGCAGTTTCTTCAACAAGGGCGATACGACGCTCATGGCTGTATTCTTTGAGGAATCGACCTCCGCTGACAGGACGCTCAATGCGATAGACGAGATGAGGGACATCACCTCCGAGCAGTGCTTCATCAGCGGAATGAGTGCCATAACTACCGATATGAAGCACCTCTCCGACAGCGAGTCGATAATCTATGCTGTCATCGCTGTTATTCTTACGAGCGCGGTGCTCGTGCTTACGATGGACAGCTTCCTGATACCGATATTCTTTATGCTGAGTATAGGCATCGCGATAGTCTGGAACCTCGGGACCAACTTCGTGATGGGCGAGATATCATTTATTACTCAGGCGCTCGCACTGGTGCTCCAGCTCGGTGTTACCATGGACTATTCGATATTCCTCTGGCACAGCTACAAGGAGCAGCAGGAGCACTTCCCCGACAGCAAGGTCGAGGCTATGGCTCACGCGATTGCTGCTACGGTAACATCGGTAGTCAGCAGCTCGTTCACAACAGTCGCTGGATTCCTTGCGATGTGCTTCATGAGCTTCACGCTCGGACTTGACCTCGGCATAGTAATGGCAAAGGGCGTTATCTGCGGCGTTATCGCCTGCATAACAGTGCTTCCGTCGATGATACTCATTTTCGACAAGTCTATCGAAAAGACCTCGCACCGCGACTTCATGCCGAGCTTCTCAAAAACTTCTTCATTCATCGTCAAGCACTCGGGAGTTTTCCTCACGCTCGCAGTCGTGCTGGTGATACCCGCATTTTTCGGATACACTCACTACGGAGTTTACTACAAGCTCGACAGTACGCTCCCCAAGGAGCTTGAAAGCGTTACCGCAAATATGAAGCTTGAGGAAGAGTACCACATGAACAGCACGCATATCCTCCTCGTTGACTCTGATATGGACGCGAAAAAAGCAACGGCTATGCTCAATGAGATGAACGACGTGGACGGCGTTCAGTTCACCCTCGGATACAATACGCTGGTCGGACCCGCTATCCCCGATGAGATAGTCCCCGACAGCATAAGGAGCAAGCTCAAGAGCGAGGGACATCAGCTGATGCTCATCGGCTCGGAATATGAGGTGGCATCCGACGAGGTCAACGCACAGGTCGCTCAGCTCAACAGCATTGTTCAGAAGTACGACACGAACGGTATGCTCATCGGCGAGGCTCCCGCAACAAAGGACCTCATCGAGATAACGAATCGTGATTTCAAGGTGGTCAGTGTGCTTTCGATAGCAGCGATATTCCTGATAATCGCCTTCACGTTCAAGTCGGTATCGCTTCCTGTGATACTGGTAGCTGTCATCGAGCTCGCGATAATGATAAACCTCGGTATCTCCTACTACACAGGCACCGAGCTTCCGTTCATTGCCTCGGTCGTTATCGGAACCATACAGCTCGGCGCGACGGTCGACTATGCGATACTGATGACCACAAGATACCGCACAGAGCGTTCAAGCGGCAAGGACAAAAAAGAAGCCGTTGGCATAGCACTGGCGACGTCGGTGCGCTCGGTCATCACTTCGGCACTGGGATTCTTCGCCGCGACCGTGGGCGTAGCTCTCTACTCAAAGATAGGAATGATATCATCGCTGTGCGTACTTCTCTCTCGCGGAGCTCTCATCTCGATGGTTGTAGTAATAGCGGTGCTGCCGTCGATGTTTATGGTATTTGACAAGGTGATATGCAAGACGAGCGCGGGCTTCCTGCCGAAGGAGGAAAGAAGCTCAAACAGACCTCATCTGCACGTATTCAGCCATTGAAAAAAGAAACTTCTTCAGGCACGAAACCAATAGGAACACATATATATCAGTTCATATAGAGAGGAATGACATTTATGAAAAATTTCAAGAGAATAGCAGCAGCGGCTCTTGCAGTCGCAGTATCGGCAGCAGCTACAGGCTCTATCGCATACGCGAAGAGCGGCAGCAAGTCGGAGAGTTCCGACAGCTCCGCAGACAAGTCCGACAAGCCCGCTCAGTCGGCGGCAAGGACTCCCTCAGACAGCGAGGCATACAAGGACGAGACAGTGTACGTCCTCTGCAACACGGATTCGTCCGTGAAGAATGTTGTTGTCAGCGACTGGCTGAAGAACGCCCCTGCACTGAGCAGTATCAGTGACATCTCAGACCTTAATGACATCGTCAATGTCAAGGGCGATGAGAAGTTCACGCAGTCGGGCGATTCCCTCGACTGGAACGCAGACGGCAGCGATATCTATTACAAGGGCACTACAGATAAAGAACTTCCCGTGGACGTGAAAATAACCTACTTCCTTGACGGCAGGGAGATATCCCCCGCCGAACTCGCAGGTAAGAGCGGTCACATCACTATCCGCTGGGACTACACGAACAAACAGAAAGTTACAAAAGAAATAAACGGCAAAAAGACTGAGCTCTACGTGCCTTTCATGGCAGCGAGCGCAGCAGTCCTCGACACGGAGAGATTCATGAATGTTGAGGTCACAAACGGAAAGGTCATATCAGACGGCAACAGGCTCATCGCGGTAGGAGCGGCATTCCCCGGACTGACCGAGAGCCTCGCTCTTGACGAGGTAAAGTCAATGGACATACAGCTCCCCGAGAGCTTCGAGCTCTCTGCGGACGTCAAGAATTTCGAGATGAACACTTCCGTAACGGTCGTATCGAACGAGATATTCTCGCAGCTTGAACTCGATGACAATTTCGATATGGGCGACCTCGAAGGCAAGCTGCGCGAGCTCAGCGACGGTGCGGCTCAGCTCACCGAAGGCACAGCTAAGCTGTACGACGGTATCGGTGAACTTGCTGAAAAGTCTGGCGACCTCACGAGCGGTATCGACAAGCTCTATGACGGTTCACAGCAGCTCCAAAAGGGGACGGGCGACCTCAGCAGCGGCGCAAAGCAGCTCGCAGACGGTACCAAGACTCTCTCGGAGTCTACAGCTGAATTCGGCGAGGGAGTCAGCTCCGCGAAGGACGGCTCGGGCAAGCTTGTGAGCGGTCTCGGACAGGTGAAGGACGGCTCGGGCGAACTTGTGAGCGGAGCGGAAAAGGTGAATAAAGGTGCTGAGGCACTGGAAAGCGGTCTTTCAGATGCAAAAACAGGCTCCGACGAACTGGTAAAAGGCTTCGCAGAGGTGAATAAAGGTTCTCAGGCACTTTCCGAAGGGGCGGCGCAGCTCGGCGGCGGTATCGGCACTCTTGCTGACGGCAGCTCCAAGCTCAAAGACGGCTCCGCACAGGTTTCCACGGGGGCAGCAGCTCTCTCCGAGGGCGCGGCAACGCTCAGCAGCTCTGCGGGGCAGCTCTCAACAGGTATCAGCTCCGCAAAGTCTGGCGCAGACTCGCTCTCAGAAGGTATAGCTTCCGCAAAATCGGGTGCGGATACGCTCAGTGCGGGAGCTTCACAGCTCACAACTGGGGCAGACCAGCTCGCGGCAGGAGCATCACAGGTAGCACAGGGCGCAGAACAGCTCACAGCGGGCATAGGCGCAGCAGGTGAAGGTCTTGACGCAACTATAGCTGCCAACGAACAGGCTCTCGCGGCATTGCAGGCATTGTATCAGGCTTCTCCCTCACAGGAGCTCGCAGTCGCGGTCGGCACTTTACAAAAGACGATAGATTCACAGAAGCAGATAGCTGCCTCCATGAAGGACGGCGGGCAGCTCAAAGACGGTGCAGCAGCAGTATCCGCGGGCGCAGGTCAGCTCAACACGGGTGCGGGCTCGCTCTCAGCGGGCGCTAAGGAGATAGGCGGCGGACTTGACAAGCTCTCCGCAGGTCTTGGCGCGGCTCAGACAGGCACTTCTCAGTTGCAGCAGGGAATGGCACAGCTTGACGAGGGCGGCAAAGCTCTCGCGGCGGGTGCAGACAAGCTCTCGGGCTCGTCATTACAGCTCGCGGCAGGTGCTAAGTCGGTATCAGACGGTGCGGTACAGCTCGACGGCGGCATAGCTGCACTCTCGTCGGGCAGCGGCAGCCTCACAGGCGGACTTGAGCAGCTCATCGCGGGCATCGCACAGCTCTCCGCGGGCAATACCTCACTCAACAGCGGACTTGCACAGCTCTCTGCGGGCGCATATGACCTGAAGAGCGGCACAGCGCAGCTCTATGCGGGCGCAGGAGCTCTCAACGACGGCATAGGTCAGGCTTATGCGGGTTCGTATGCTCTTGACAACGGTCTCGGTCAGCTCGTTACTGCAAGCGGTCAGCTTGGCGGCGGTGCTGATACGATATATCAGAATATGCTCAAGCTCAGCACGGGCGCGGAGCAGCTCAACAGCGGCGCGGGAGCTTTGTACACGGGAATAGGTACTCTTCACGACAGCGTACCCGCTCTCACAAGCGGTATCGGTCAGCTGAAGGACGGTGCAAAGCAGCTCAACGACGGCATGAACAAGTTCAACGACGAGGGTATCAGCAAGCTGAGCGAGGTCATGGACGAGGCTCTGCCCGATATCACCGAGCGCTTTAAGGCAGTACGTGATGCTGCCAAGGATTACGGCACATTCTCGGGCAAGTCGGATGATATGGACGGCAGCGTGAAGTTCATCTACGTATTTGACGGCACATCAAATTGACAGTTTCATTCATAATAGTTCCTCATATATAAAAAGAAGAAGCGGGATAGAGTCATCTATCCCGCTTTTTCTTTATTCTTTATTCTTTTCGTTTTTCGGGGCCTCGTCCGAGTCGTCGAGTATTTTTTCATAGCTCTCCTCCTCAAGGCGTTCCTGCTCTGCCTTCTTAGCGGACTTTGACGGGCTCTTTCTGCCCTTTGCCATGAGAACTACCGCGAGCACTATTGCGGCGAGCAGCAGTGCAGCAGCCACGATAAGGAAGGCGTACCGCTTCAGGCTCTTGTCCACGTAGGAGAAGTCGAGCTTGTTTGTCCGCGCGTAGCTCTCGCCCGCACTGCCTGTGAACACGCTCATTTTGAAGGACTTGTCAGCGACGTACTCCCCTTCCGCGTCGAGGGTATAGCCGAAAGCGTGCTGACTTATCTTGCTGACGCTTTTGGGCATATTCACCTGAGCGAGCTCGGGACAGTCAAGGAAAGCACCCTCGCCGATAGCTGACACGCCTTCGGGGATGACAGCCTTGTTCAGAGAGGAGCATCCGAGGAAAGCTCCGTCGCCGATAGTGTCGAGCGTTATCGGGAAGTCGAGCGATTCGAGCGCCGTGCAGTATTTGAAAGCGATAGGTGCGATATTGGTCAGACCTGAGTTGAAGTCGATTTTTTTCAGGCTCGTGCAGTAGCTGAAAGCACTTTCTCCGATGTCTGTCACGGACGAGGGGAGGTAGAGCTCCGTCATCTTAACGCATACCGAGAAAGCGCCGGGTTCGATGTACTTGACCTCGTTTCTTATGTAGACCTCGCCGCTGAGGTCTGTGGATGCACGGTAGATGTTCTGCATACTGCTGTTGTAGAGTATGCCGTCCTCAAACACAAAAGCACCGCATTTTGAGGAGTCTATGTCGGTGATGCTGCTGCACTGGGCAAAAGCCATAGCGCCGATAGAACTGAGCTCGCCCGGGAGCTTGACTTTTTTGAGCTTCGAGCAGTTGTAGAAGGCATAATTGCCTATCGTGCTGACCTTGTCGGGGATATCCACCGATTCGAGCCTTGTGCAGCCCATGAACACACCTGTTTCAAGCTTGGTGATACGGCTCGGGAGCGTCACCTTTTTCAGTGAGGTGCAGCCTGCGAAGGCATTTGAACCTATATCGGTTATGGTATCGGGAATGTTGAGCTCCTCGATGTAGGTGCAGCTCTGGAAAGCATTGTCAGCTATGGCGGTTATAGCGTAGCCGTTGCGGAGCTCGGGCACTTCGGTAAGGATAGAGGTCGTATCGCATTTTGTTATCGTGTACGTACCGTCTATGAGCTCATAGGTGAAGCTGCCGTCGGAGAGCTCCTCACCGACCTCTGCGTTGTCGACGACCGCAAACGCGGGGAAGCTTGTGAGCGAGCCTGCGAACAACACGGTGCAGAGCACTGCCGCCGCGAGCTTAGTTATCCTCTTCGTCAGCTTCATCATCTGCCTCCTCTCCGTCGTTCTCGGTGGCTTTTTCCTCTGCTTTTTCAGGCTTGACAGCTGCCTTTTTTCCTGCGGGAGCGGAAGCCTTTTTCTTCTTCATCGACTTGCCCGTCACAACTCCTATGGTACCGAGCACTGCCGCCGCGATAATGCCTATTATAACGTACAGGAATCCCCTGTTTACGTTCGCGTCTGCGATGCCGACAGTATTGGTGACAACGTTTATGCCGCAAGCTTTAGCGTACTTGTAGGCAGTCGTATCCTCATTGGTGTATATGGTGTAGCCCTCAATAACGGAGTAGGGGTTCTCTGCGCTTGATACGCCGTTCTGTATCTCCGTTGCAAGCTGAGAGTCGTATACGTAGCCGAAGGCATAATCGGCGATGTCGGCGAGTTTCTCACCGAGACGCACGCTTTTCAGCTCGGGGCAGGCGAAGAACGCACAGTAGCCGACAGACTCAAGGTCATTTGAAAATTTGACCTTGCTGAGCTTGTCACAGGTCTCGAATGCGTAGCTGCCTATCTTTTTCACGTGTGATATATCGACCTCTTCGAGGTATGGATTGCCGCAGAAAGCAGACATGGATATTTCCTCTGCGCTTGCAGGAGCCGTGAACTTCTTGTCCTGCTTGCCGCGGGGGTAAACGTGGATAGTTTTCTTGTCGGTATCATAGAGCACACCGTCCTGTGACGAGAATGCTCCGCCCTCGCCTTCGGTCACGGTTATCGACTCAAGAGCGGCGCAGTCCACAAAGGGTTCGCTGCCCTCAATGTACTCACAGCTTCCAGGGATGGTGAGCTTTTTCAGGTTTGAAGAGAACATATTCTCGCCGATAGTTTTCAGACCTTCGGGCAGGATTATCTCGCTCGCCTCATTCGTAACGAAAGCGCCCTTGTACAGACCGACTATCTGATGCCCGTCCATTTCGGCGGGGACGGTGATGACATCGTCCATAGACACGCAGAAGGTGATATAAGCCTCGCCGTCTATGAGGGCGTATTCGTAGTCCTCATAGGAGTGCTTGTCAAGCTTGTTGTAGTCCTCCTCCGCCTCGGCAGCAGCAACAGACTTGAAGGTGAAATCGTTCTGATAGCCGTATTCATTGTCAGCGTCCTTGCAGTACTGCTCGGCGATAGTGCCCGGAGTACCTATGATGACGAAGTCGCTGTCCATATTCTCGTTCTCGTCATAGCCGAATGCACAGTAGCCTATCTCCTCGATAGAAGCGGGGATAGTTACCTGTTTGAGGGCGGTACCCGCGAAGGCGCTCTGTCTGATGACGGCTATCTGCGGGGGAAGCTCGACCTCAGCGAGCTTCGAGCAGCCGAAGAATGCCGCAAGAGCGATCTCGGTCGTAGAGTCGGAGAACTTGACGGAGGTGAGTGCGGTATCCTTGATGAAAGCCATAACATCGATGTACTCGATAGCTGTGCCGCTCATATCTATCTCTTCAAGGAAGGAGCAGAAGCTGAACGAATGGCGTCCGACAGTTTTCAGCGAGCTCGGAAGAGTTATCTTCTTCAGCCTTGACTCGGCAAAGCCTGCGACGCCTATTTCCTCTGTCCCTTCGGGAACAGCATAGCTTTCGCGCTCGTTCGCACAGGGATAATGCAACAGCTTCTTCATATCCTTTGAGAAGAGCACACCGTCTTCAGAGCGGTAATTCTTGTTGTCAGCCGCGACCTCTATCTCGGTAAGGTTGAGGCAGGAGGCGAATGGGTCGTCGGTGGATATGTACTCTATGCCCACGGGAATGATTATCTTTTCAGCATGGCTGCCGAGAAACGCGTCCGTAGCGAGCTCGGTAACAGGCTTGCCGCCGAGGGTATCGGGCACCGTGATCTCCTTGTCCTCGAGAGTATTGCCTATGATAACGGCATTGCCGTCAGTGTCAACGATATAGCGGAAACCGCCTTCCTCCTCGCCTTCGGGTTCCTCGTCGGGAGCAGTCTCGGCTTCATCGGAGACAGCGGAGGTCTCCTCATCCGCAGCATAGCCCGACATCATGGGGAGAGCGGTATTTCCGAGACAGAGAAGCAGTCCCATAAGGAAAGCAGCCGTCTTTTTGTGGTTTTTCATGTTTTTCCCTCTCTTTTTTGCATTTCTGCATAATTAGACATCAAACATTATACCACAAAGAACAGCGGATTGCAACGGATTTCACACACATTTCCGCTTTCACACAAGTTTTTCATAGTTTGCGGCTGTGCGTGCGGATATCGGAGCTGACGACAAAACAATATAATCTACCTATAACATTAATATTTCTGTTGACAACGCACGGGCAAAGATTTATAATTAGTGTGTGCCCGACAGCCGCTTTACGGCGGGCTCTGCCTTCCGAACGGCTCTCGGGAGAGCACAATAAAATGGAAAAAGTATATCGGAATGAAAAAGAATTTTTTTAAGTCTATCGGAGTGTTCATAAGAGCACTGCCCGATGTTTTGCTGTACGAGCTTATCTTCAAGCTCCTGCTCCTCTCTGTTGGGGCTCCCCTGCTCACGCTTCTTCTGAAGCTGACCATGAAAATATCACGTGTTCGCTATCTCTCCGACGAGAAGGTGTGGATATACCTCAAAAACCCCGCGACGTTGATCGCGCTGCTGCTCATACTCTTCTTTTCGGCGGTGTTCTCATTCGTTGAGCTGTCGGGACTGACGGCGTGCTATTCCTGTTACTACAAGGGAGAGCGGCTGTCGGTGATCGGTATGTTCCGAACGGGCTACCACGCGTTCAAGAAGGCTTTCCGCGGCAAGGGGCTGCTATGCTTCCTGACATTCATGGTGTATATGCCTATTGCGCAGTACACTATCTCCTCGGGTATATTTCTCGCACCGATACTGCCGATACTCCGCGACGCATTCCGCGCGATAAACACACGCGGAGCGCTTGCTGTATATATCGGCTTGCAGATACTTTTCGCGATACTCATAGTCAGCCGCAGCTACAGTCTGCATTTTCTTGTCCTGACCGACAAGCCGTTCTATGACTGCATTCAGGAGAGCCGAAAGCTCATCATCGGACAGAAGATGAAATACGTCCTCTCGTTCGTGTTCTGGACGCTCTTCATCATCGCAGCCATTGCCGTTATCACATTCACAGTAAGCTTTGCGGTGCTGCTTTTCATCAAGGGCATCTCGAGTTCTGACAAGGCGCTCATCTCGTCGTTGAAGGTGCTCAGGTACGAGGGCGAGATATTCGCCGCAATTGCAGCCTTCATCTCCACGCCTATCGTCATGTGCTGGCTGACGAGCAGATTCTTTCTTGATGTCCCCGAGGATACAAAGATAACTCTCCCCGAGCGCACGACCTACAAACTCGGCAGGGCGGCGAGGGTGATACTGTATGTCTCGATAATCTCGGCGAGCCTGCTGCTCAACTACTCCTACATCAGTGCGCTCCACAAGGGCAACATCAACCTCAACGTCGGAATAATCACACGTACGCAGGTAACGGCTCACCGCGGCTGCTCGAAGGACGCCCCCGAGAATACGCTCTACGCCTTTGAGAAGGCGCTCGAGAGCAACACGGACTACATTGAACTCGATGTCCAGCTGACCAAGGACGAGCAGCTTGTGGTGTTCCACGACGAAAAGCTTGACCGTGCCACCCACGGCAAGGGAAAGCTCAGTGACTACACCTATGATGAGCTTCAGGAACTGAACGTCATAAGCAAATACGTCAGCGAGGAGGATTTCCCCGATGCGCGTATACCGCTTCTTACAGAGGTGTTCGAGCTCGTAGGCGATGAGAAGCTGTTCAATATTGAGATAAAAGACCACGGAGATACGAACCTCACCGTTGAAAAGACGGTCGAAGCGATAAAGGAGTATGACATCGAAGGTTCGTGCTATGTCACATCTTTTTCGTATTCGGCACTGAAAAAGGTGAAGCAGCTCGACCCAGACATCAAGACGGGGCTTATCGCAAATGTCGCAACAACTACGGCGTTCATGCAGATGAAGAACATCGACGCACTTAGCATGAATCACTTGCTCGTCAATGCTACCGTCGTGAATAATGCGCACCAGAACGGCAAGCGTATATTCGTGTGGACGGTCAACAGTCAGAGCGAGATGGAGAAAATGATGGCTCTCGGAGTTGACAATATCATAACCGACTGTCCCGACCGTGCGTCAAAGGTGGTCTATTCGACTACTACGGGTGAAAAGGTCCTGAATGTACTGAAAGCTGTATTTGGTTCTTACTATTGATGTGTCAACCGAATTCCAATATTTAATTGCCGCATCAATACTGACCAATTGCAAATCAGCTATCTGTTTTGTTGTTTCTGACCGAGAATATACTCCGAATATTAAATAAGCCCGATACATCCGTATCGGGCTTTGCACTGTTTGTTTCGGTTTTTCTGATAGATGCTCCGTTTAGGGGGCAGGAGTTCTGCGCCCGCCCGAAGATTCATCTCTGTTCACAGATAAGCTTGATAGCCGTTCTTTCCTCGCCGTCTATCGTGATGTTTGCGAATGCGGGTATGCAGATGAGGTCGATACCTATAGGAGCAAGGTAGCCTCTTGCTATAGCAATAGCTTTTATCGCCTGATTCGACGCGCCTGCGCCTACTGCCTGTACCTCAACAGCTTTCTGCTCTCTGATCACTCCTGCGATAGCGCCTGCAACTGAGTTTGGTGTTGAATGTGATGATACTTTTAAGACTTCCATAGATAAGACCTCCTGTAATAGAATTTAGTTTTTCTCGTGTGTAATAAGCCGATGTCTGCACTGATGCTGCTGCTTTTGCTAAAAATTGATACAAAAATTCTTGCAAATAACGCAATAGTTTTAGTACATACATACATCATATCACAGTTTTTCCCAAATTGCAATACTTTGGAAGAAACTTTGTAGATTATCTTATAATCAGGCGTTCAATTTTGTGCGATTTGCCGCATTTCTCGTCAAATTCGACACAAACTGCACACATAAAGCAATCGCCTTCCGCCTCCTTGAAGCGTACAGGGGTGCGGAAACGGAAGCGTTCGAGCACGGGCTCTATCGCTGCGCCGAGACTCGAGACCTCAACGCCTGTCATGCCTGCGTCGGTAATATATGCCGTATGTCCGCCGAGTATCATCTCATCTGCGGTCTGGACGTGAGTATGCGTGCCGAATACGCCGCTGACTTTGCCTGTGAGATAGTGCCCCATAGCCTTTTTCTCGGAGGTCGCTTCAGCATGGAAGTCGACGAAGATATTAGGCGTGTCAATTTCCGTGAGGAGCTCGTCTATCTTGGTAAACGGGTTGTCAAGAGGGTCCATATAGACCGTGCCCATGAGGTTTATCACTGCTATGGAGTACGCTCCCATGTCGAGTACACACACTCCCTTCCCCGCAGCGCCGCCCTCGGGGTAGTTGGCGGGGCGGAGTATATAGTCGGCATCAAATAGGTCGGACGCCTCCCTGCGCTTGAAAGCGTGGTTGCCCGTGGTTATCACGTCTGCTCCCGCGCGTATGAGCATATCGGCGGATTCGGGCGTTATGCCGTCGCCCGCAGCGGAATTCTCGCCGTTGACTATGGTGATATCGACTGCGAATTGGCGCTTCACGAGGCTCAGCTTCGAGGTCAGGAAGTCGGTGCCCGTCCTGCCCACAACGTCGCCGATGAATAAAAGATTCTTCAAGTTCTTTCTCTCCGTTCGTTTGATTTGATTTATTATAACACTGCAAACGGAGCTTGTCAAGGACGGAGAAACGGGTATCCTGCCGAAATCTGACTGCGGCGAGCGGCTCATTTTCAAGGCTGTCGTTCCTGTGCTATTGCACTTGACAGAACGTATAAAAAGCTATATAATAATTATGTATAGATTATTGACGTTAATCAACGTTATTTTATAAATTATGCCGTTTGGCAGAATGGAGACCGTTATGGATCATCTCGAAAACAGAGAGCTTTCTTGGCTTAAATTTAACAAGCGCGTACTCGAGGAGGCTACCTGTCCCGATACCCCCTCGCTCGAGCGCATCGCTTTCTCCGCTATATATCAGAGCAATCTCGACGAATTCTTCATGGTTCGCGTGGGGTCTATCTCCGAGGACGAAAAGGATGAAAAGGAGAAAAAGAAAAAGGGCAAAAAGAAAAAAGACAGGAACTCGGATATGACTGCTTCTGAGCAGCTCGACGCCGTATTCACTGCTGTCCGCAGACTACAGCCGTCCGTTGAGGATGCTTACCGCAGGAATATGGAAGAGCTCGCACCTCACGGCTTCGAGCACGTCAGCTTCGAGACCGCCTCGCCCGAGGAGCTGGACTTTCTCGAGCTCTACTTCAAGCGCGAGATAAAGCCGTTTATTTCGGGATTGGTGATAAACGACGCTTTGCCGTTCCCATTCCTGCGCAACAAGGAACTGTACGTGGCTGTGCTGCTCAATGCGAAAAAGGGCATGAATATCGGTATGATACCTGCCACAAGCAAGGACAGGGAACGCATGATACCGCTCGGCAACAACGGCAAGCGCTTCATACTCGAGGAGGAAGTGATCCTTCACTTCGCGCACCTGATGTTCAAGGGCTATAAGGTGCAGGACAGAGCCGTCATGCGCGTGACGAGAAGTGCCGATATCATGGTCGACAACAAGGGCGCGGACTTCCGCGACCGCATGGAGGAGCTTGTATTCAAGCGCACAAAACTCAATCCCGTGCGCCTTGAAGTGACAGACGAATTCAGCCGCGACGCCCTCGACTACATATGCAAAAAGCTAAAAATAAAGAACGGACGCGTGTTCAACTCGCACATACCGCTCGATCTATCGTACCTGTATCAGCTTCAGGAGCTCGACAGCGACCCGAAGCTCCACTATGCTCCGCTTTCGCCGCGCAAGGCGGCTATGCTCGCAGAAAACAGGGCTGTATTCCCTCAGGTAAAAGCAAAGGATATACTTCTGAGCTATCCCTTTGAGGCTATGACTACCTCATTTATACGCTTGCTGGAGGAATCAGCAGCCGATCCGAAGGTAGTTTCCATAAAGATAACACTGTACCGCGTCGCCCGCAACAGCAAGGTCATCAGTGCGCTGTGCGCTGCTGCCGAAAACGGCAAGGAAGTCACGGTGATGATAGAGCTCCGTGCACGCTTCGACGAGGCGAACAATATCGAGTGGTCCAAGGTGCTGCAAAAGGCAGGCGTAAGGGTGTTCTACGGACCGAAGGAGGTCAAGGCGCACTCGAAGCTCCTGCTCATCACGCGGAAGGCACAGGGCGGCGGCTTCGACTATGTAACGCAGATCGGTACAGGAAACTACAATGAAAAAACTGCCGCTCTCTATACCGACCTCATGCTTCTCACTGCTGACAGGGACATCGCCGCAGATGCGGAAGCTGTATTTGAGTCGCTTCGTAACGGAACATTCGTCGAAGCACCGAGAAAGCTGCTCGTGTCGCCTCTCGCACTCAGACCGCAGGTCCTCGCGCTCATGGACGAGCAGATAGAGATAGCCCGCAGCGGAGGCGACGGCTACATAGCGGCAAAGGTCAACTCTCTCAACGACAGCGCCATTATCGAGAAGCTCATTGAGGCTTCGCGTGCAGGCGTAAGGATAGAACTCGTCGTAAGAGGCATATGCTGCATCGTGGCGGGTGTCCCAGGATATACGGAGAACATCAAGGTGCGCAGTATCGTGGGACGCTTCCTCGAGCACAGCCGAATCTTCATCTTCGGCAGCGAGAACAAGGACCAGAAGATATTTCTCGGCAGCGCAGACTGGATGAGCAGGAACACTATCCGCCGTGTGGAAGTTGCTGCTCCCGTCGAGGACGAGCGCCTGAAAAAGCGTATCCGCGAGATGTTCCGCGTACTGATGAGCGATAACGTCAAGGCTCGCGAGATGCAGCCTGACGGCTCCTATGTCCACACAGAGCGGAAGGACGGCGAGGAAGCTGTAAACGCGCAGGAATTCTTCTATGCTGAGGCTTACAGGCGTCTCGAGGAGAAGAGCGAAAAGCAGCAGCGTATGAAAAACGCCCGTGAGCAGAAGTCGAAAGCGAAAAAAGCTCCCGCTAAGAAGACTTCCTCGGCAAAAGCGGTAAAGAAGTCGGCAGCCGTGAAAAAAAAGGCGGCAAAAAAGCCCGTTTCAACGGCAAAGAGAACGACCACACGCAGGAAGAAAAAAGATGAAGAATAAAGAAACAGGGCGATGCTTAGACTGCTCCGCCTGACGAAAATAGCAGGTCACCGAATACGCGCAGTAAGTTTACGGCTCGATAGCCCGCTATTCAAGTTAAGGGAAGCTGATCAATTACGCTCTTGCTTTTCTCGGTATTTCAAGGAGACAATGTATGAATATAGAAGTGACAAGAATAAACAACGGCATCAGGATAGACCCGAAAGGCTACGTGCAGTCGGTCAACGAAGAGTATTACTATCAACTCAAAAAGATAACCGACGATATCATCAACACCCGCCACGAAAAGCCCGTTATCCTGCTTTCCGGACCGTCGGGCTCGGGAAAGACCACCACTGCCTTCATGATAGAAAAGCTCCTCGACGAAGCAGGCTGTGAGACTCACACAATTTCTATGGACAACTACTTCTGCCCGCTCACACACGAGGAGAAGGAGCTTGCTGCTCTCGGCAAAATGGACCTCGAATCCCCCGACCGCATCGACGCCGACCTGCTGAATACACAGATAGAGGCAATAGAACGCTGCGAGGAGATAGAGATACCCAAGTATAACTTTGCCGAGTCCACCCGCGAGCACAGTAACATCTTTCTGAAGCGCGGACAGGGCGAGCTCGTCATATTCGAGGGCATACACGCGCTGAATCCCGCGGTAATAACCGTGCCCGACAGCAAGCTCATCAAGCTCTATGTCAGCGTGCGCACGCGCGTCACCTGCGGAGACATCATACTCCACCCGTCAAAGGTACGCCTGATGAGACGAATGATACGCGACAAGAACTTCCGCAAGCGTTCGCTGAGAGAGACGATGAATATGTTTCACAGCGTAGAATCGGGCGAGAATAAGTACATCATGCCGTACAAGCACCGCTCCGACTATGATATCGACACTTTTATGGCGTACGAGCTGAATGCCTACCGTGATTCGCTGATAGACCAGCTCCGCGAGCTGAGCGACTTCCCTGAGCTTGCTGACGTGACGCAGGTGCTCGAGCAGCTCGTGCCGCTTGATAAAAAGGATATTTCCCGCGATTCGCTGATATGCGAATTCATCGGCAGCGGACAGTTCAAATACTGATATATACCAAAAGCGTAAAGCATCAGGATGCTCATCCTTCTGCCTTACGCTTTTTTGTTATGTATTAACGAGAATATATGTTTGGGTTTGTGCAGGTATACAAAGTTTCGGAAAATTCTTTCAATAATCAACGGTTTTCCATTGAAAAACGGGTGATTCCGCACTTATTATGAGGGGCTGTTCGCAGAGAGAGCTTCCCCTCAGAGCGGATACACTCGGAAAGGAGAAAGAATGAACTGGATAATCAGCGAAAAGTTCATACGCTATTCAGACGGCAAGGCAATAGTTTTGGCGAACATAGGTATGGATTCAACAGCCGACCTCCCAGAGGCCAATGCCTTCGAGGGACGTCTGCTTGAAAAGGGCTCGGTCGCACACGACATCGACACGGGCGACTGCTACTGCCTCAACAGCTCAGGGGTATGGAAGAAGCAGAAAACAGCGGGCGGAGGCGGTATCATCCCGACCTTCAGCACGATACAGACCGCCGCGACACGGTCAATGGCAGTGGTCGGAGACCTTGTGATAACGGAGGAGGAATAATATGGCAATAGTAAGATTTGAAAACGCCCCGTCAGCTACTCTCTCGGCATTCAAAGATTTTCTTGATGAGAACAAGGAAGGTACGTTCCTTGAAAACATCACCGTTACACTTGACACCAATTCCGACGGCACCCGCAATGCCAAACTGTGGATAGGCAGCGAAAGAACGTTTTATATCAGTTGTCTCGGCACCGTCAACAGTACCCACATTGCCTCATTCACAGGCACCTACACCTCGCTCGTGTTCGACAACTTCACGGATTCCGACAAGGTCGCATTCCAGTTTTCGTCGGCTATTCTCTGCACCAACGGACTGATACTTTCGGGCGTCGATACCACAGACAGCAAGACGATACAGCGCATCATCATCACTGTAGACGATGAAGGCAAGCTCGCGCTCATAGTTCCCGCAAAGAGCGCGTATTCGTTCTCAGCGGCGGATACGGACTATGCCGTTATAGTCAGCGACTCCACAGTTCCGACGCCGCTGAATATCGGACCTTCCTACAGCTCGAATGTCACCTCGCTTGCTCCGATACCTGTAAAGTCACTCGGGACAACGCGTATGCTTCCTTACGTGTACGCAGCCCTGACGACTCAGCTCAACAGCGAGGGCTTACAGTCGGTAGAGATAGACGGAGTCCCCTTCATCACGAACGGCATCTTCTATATCAAGGACGACGGTGAATAACAAAAAGCCGCACATAAAGTGCGGCTTACATAAAACGTGCTTATTAATATGCTTTTCCCCAGTATACCATATGCTTGGCAGGCTTGCCGCAGCATACACATACGTCCGAGAGGTGTTCCTGCTCGAAGGGGATACATCTCGAGCCAACACCTGTCTGCTCCTTAACGGAGTCCTCGCAGGCTTCCTCGCCGCACCACATAGCCTTGATGAAGCCGTCGCCCTGCTCGAGAGCCTTGTTTATCTCGTCGATAGTCGTGCAGGCGTAGGTGCGTCTCTTCTGATTCTCAAGAGCCTTGTTGAACATACCGTCGTGAGCCTCTGTGAGCTTCTGCTGAACGGCAGTCTCAAGGTCTGTGAGAGCTACAGTTGCCTTCTCGCCGTTCCAGCGTGAGGCGATAATACAGTTGCCCTCCTCGATGTCGCGCGGACCTATCTCCACACGGAGCGGAACGCCTTTCATCTCATACTCGGCAAACTTCCAGCCGGGAGAATTCTCACTGTCGTCGAGCTTAACACGCAGACCGAGCTTAGCGAGTCTGTCCTTGAGCTCGCCTGCCTTTTCGAGTACGCCCTCCTTGTGCTGAGCAACGGGAATGATAACGACCTGTATAGGAGCTACAGCAGGCGGAAGCACGAGTCCGTTATCGTCGCCGTGAGTCATGATGACAGCGCCGATAAGGCGGGTCGTAACGCCCCAGCTTGTCTGGTGCGGGAAAACACGCTTGTTTTCCTTGTCGGTGTATTCGATGTCGAAAGCCTTAGCAAAGCCGTCGCCGAAATAGTGGGAAGTACCTGCCTGAAGCGCCTTGCCGTCGTGCATGAGAGCCTCGATAGCGTAGGTGGAAACAGCTCCTGCGAATTTATCGCTCTCGGTCTTCTTGCCCTTTACAACAGGCATAGCGAGGGACTGCTCGCAGAAATCGGCATATACGTTGAGCATACGCTCGGTCTCTTCGATAGCCTCTTCAGCAGTGGCGTGGATTGTGTGACCTTCCTGCCAGAGGAACTCTCTTGAACGGAGGAAGGGACGGGTGGTCTTTTCCCAGCGGACAACGCTTACCCACTGATTGTAGAGCTTGGGTAGGTCGCGGTAGGAGTGTACGATATTAGCGTAGTGCTCACAGAAAAGCGTCTCGGAGGTCGGGCGCACGCAGAGCCTGTCCTCGAGCTTTTCGCTTCCGCCGTAAGTTACCCAAGCCACTTCGGGAGCGAAGCCCTCGACGTGGTCTTTCTCCTTCTGGAGAAGGCTCTCGGGGATGAACATAGGCATACACACATTCTCATGGCCTGTCGCCTTGAATGTTGAGTCGAGTATGTGCTGGATATTCTCCCAGATAGCGTAGCCGTAGGGTCGGATGACCATACAGCCCTTGACGCTGGTGTACTCGATGAGTTCAGCCTTCTTGCAGATATCGGTGTACCACTGTGCGAAGTCCTCGTCCATAGAGGTTATCGCGGTAACAAGTTTTTTATCTTTTGCCATTTGTAACGTCCTCTTTTCATGTTGTGATAACAATAAGTAAGTACATTATACCATTGCCGCCCGTTTTTGTCAACCTGCAATAGCTCAGATCGCAGGGGTGGACCATCGGTCGTCCGCCCGAAAGAATACGACAATTCAATGAGCGCACAGAATGCGCTCCTACAGCAAAAACAGGCGGCTCAAAATGAACCGCCTGTAAATATGCTATTGAGTAAGGTATTCCTTCAGCGTCTTGGTGCCTCCCGTGGACAGATACGAGTAGTATGCAAGTACTATCGAAGCATCCTTGGCGTTCACTGCGCCGTCGAAATTCACATCGGCTGCGAGTTTCTGCGACTCCGTAAGTTTCGGGGTATTGCCTGTGGAGTAAGCTGCATACGCTTTGAGTATCTCTGTGGCATCCTTGGAGTTTACTGATTTATCACGGTTCACGTCGCCGAGGTCGTAATCGGCGGGCTTTATGGGCTCGTCGGTGGTCACGGGAGTTGTGCTCGTGGTGACTGCTGTTGTGACGGTAGTGTCGGAAGTCGTGTTCGTGACAGAGGTCGTAGTGGGTAAGGGTTTATCGTTTACATAAACCTTTATCTGGGCAGTCGTTGACACATAGTCATTGATACGAACGTTGTAATTTCCGTACTGGACCGTGATGTCGCGCTCGCCTGCCAGATTGCTGTTGAAGCCCCAGTAGCTGAATAAGTTGTTGTCGGCTACACTATAAGGCTCACCGTCGTTTTCAACGTATTCATTGCCGTACCTGTCCCATACCGTAACAAGTATCGTCAGACCCGAAAGGTCGAGCTGCTCGCCCCATTCGTAAACAGTTTTTGTGGGATAGCTTATAACCTGAAGCCTGACACCCGCTTGGGTAGTAGTTGTGGACTGTGCGGTAGTTGTCGTAGTAGTTTCGGCTGTAGTCGTAGCTGTAGTAGTCGTTGTGGTGGTAGTAGTGTTAGTTGTCGACGTAGTCTCCGGCGGGAGCACATATACGGAGAAGGTCTCGCTGTCTGTCAGAAGCTTCATTTCCGAGTTGTACTTCTTGTATGTCACGGTGATGATGTGCTCTCCGGGTTCGGTACTGTCAAAACCTGTTATCTGAAAGCGGGAGATGTAGTCGGAGACGTCATAGGCATTGCCGTAATTGTCGGCATACTCGTCGCCGTATCCGTCAACGACCCACGTCTTGACTGCCAGTCCCGTGATATCGAGACTTTCGTTCATATTGTACACGGTTTTGGTCGGGTAGTTGACTATCTGCATACGCACGCTCCTGTCGGCGGGAGCAGTAGTTGTCGTGGAGACAGGCGGCTCGGTAGCAGGCGGTTCAGTGGTAGTTGCGGGCTTCTCAACGAAGGATATCTTGACCTTTTCGCTGATAACGCAGTCCTGCTCGCGGATAGTCAGGTACGCCGTACCCGCGGCAAGGGCAGTAATGTAAATTATTCCGCGTGATTCGTTAAATCTGTATGAGACGTTGTCGGAAACATCGGTCACATATACGCCCGAGCATTCGTAGGTGTCGGAGTTATACACGTATATCGCGCGCTTTTCACCGACATACAGCGGCGAATCATCGTAGTCGAGGATAGTGTAATTGTCCTGCTTGACCGTTGTGGTAGTTATCGGCTCGGTCGTTGTAGTAGTAGTGACAGTTGTAGTTGTAGTTGTAGTTGTAGTAGTTGTTGTCGTGGTCGTAGTAGTGGTTGTAGTAGTTGTAGTAGTGGTGGTAGCAGCGGTTGGCGTAGTCGTGACGGAGCTCGCCGATACCGCGGTAAATGTAAGATTGAACTGCTTCGCATACATCTCCGGAGAGTATATACCGTAGCTATGTCCTTCTATCGAATAGACACCATCAGCATATCCCCTGATGGGAGCTTGAATGGTGTGGCTCTTGGTGCCGGTGCCGTATTCGTATATCTGACACTTGGAATTGAGTATGGTCACATAATCAAGCGCTGAACAGCCTTCAAACGCCGACGAGCCGATGAAGGATATCGACTTCGGAAGAACTATGCTCCTGAGCGAAGTGCAGCCCTGAAATGCGCACGCCTCTATCCTTTCGAGGCCGTTTGCGACTTCGACCCATTGCAGACGTTTGGAGAATATGAGTGCATTCTCGCCGAGGCTCTTGACTGTGGACGGTATGTACAGAAAGGCGAGATTCGGAAGGTCAGCCTTGTAGGATTCATAGCCGCTGAGTCCGAAATCGCCGACCTTGGTTATGCCCTCGCCTATAATGATACCCCTTATCTGGTCGCGGTACTTTGTTGCCCACTTGGACGGCGTAGAAGCGTCGTGCTTGGGAATAGACCCCGTCCCCGTGAAAGTGAGTATACCGTACTTATCTATGGCCCATGTAGTGAATGCGCCCGATTTCTCGGAGTAAACAGGGGTATTGTCATACTTGCCGAGCGATGTGAACTTGTTCCCGCGCTCTTTCGCCCATAGAGCAGCCGTGCTCTTTTCATAGCCCTCTATCGTTATGCTCTTGGAGAGCGAGCCGTCGAACAGACAGGCGGGGTGGAGTATCTTAACGCTTGACACTCCCGAAGGTATGGCTGCGCTGCTGAGATAGGATATCCCGTCTTCTGCGACTACCTGCGATACGC
This sequence comes from Ruminococcus sp. YRD2003, assembly GCA_900109435.1. Classification (GTDB taxonomy): domain Bacteria; phylum Bacillota; class Clostridia; order Oscillospirales; family Ruminococcaceae; genus Ruminococcus; species Ruminococcus flavefaciens_G. The sequence continues at coordinate 261,803 of FNZT01000004.1, forward strand.
TGCTGCCCGACCACGGATATGTACCGCTCTTGACCTCGCCGCTTCCCGAGAGAGTGAGCGTTCCGCCCGACACCTCCCAGTTTATGCCGTTATAGCTGCCCGAATCGGCAGCATAGGATATTATCGGTGTCTCAAAAAGTGCGAGTTTTCCGTCGCTTGTCGGCATACACACTGCCGACAGGCACATTACGCCGGCAGCTGCCGCTGCGGCTAATCTCTTAAAATTCATCTCTGATTCCCTCCCATGATCTTTGCACCCGAATGCCAAGCGGGCGTACAGCTGTAATAGGATAGCTGTAAAATCACTACTATTATAGCATATTGTATAAAAAAATACAACGGTCAGTGCAGAAAATTTACAGCTTGTTTTATGGCTAATCTGCACAAAAGCGCCCCGAAGTCCTATCAAAACATCTGCGGAGGCTGCGGCATATAATATAACGCGGTTGTATAAAGCAGCCGCAGTGAGGGATAATAATGTCAGAAACAAAAATCATTCCATAGGAGATAAATGCTATGTCAGTAAAAAGAGGAGAAATATACTACGCCGACCTCAGTCCCGTCGTCGGCTCGGAGCAGGGCGGAGTCCGACCCGTACTTATAGTCCAGAACGATGTCGGCAACCGCCACAGCCCCACAGTCATCGCGGCGGCTATCACCAGCCAGCGCGACAAGAACCGTCTGCCCACCCATATTGAAGTTCAGGCAGACAAGTGCGGACTCGCCAAGGACAGCATCGTCCTGCTCGAGCAGATACGCACCATAGACAAGAAACGCCTGAAGGACAAAATGGGAGAGCTTGACCTGCGCTCTATGGATAAGGTCAATACTGCTCTTTCTATCAGCTTCGGGCTGGAGATATGACAGCGGGCGCCCGAGTCGGCGCCTCTACATAATGTTATTTGCATTGACAAGTCTGTGTGAATATGTTATCATATAACTACACTGTTAAAAAGGGTGATGATATTGGATAACAACGGATACACGAATAATGGTCAGCCCGTCGGAGCGCCTGTACAGCCCCCGCCTCCGAGAGCTCTCTCGCCCGAGGTAGCTCAGCGTAAAGCCTTCAAGGGCAAGGTCGAGTATATGGGCTGCGGACTGCTGATATATACCTTCATCATTTATGCTGTATACATAGCAGATTTGTTCGGACATTATATATACTATGCTTTCAAGGCTACCTCCAAGGATAACTACATGGAGCTTGTCGAGGCGTATGCCGAAAAAATGCTCGAAAAAGCAGGCTCTATGATAGTGGGAGTCGTTATCGGCGTGGCGTTCCTGATACTCTTCTTCATCAAAGCACTGCCGCTGAAAAAGATATTCGCGCACCACGGAAAGATGACCTTCTCGAAGCTGATAATGCTGATCTGTGTACTGATGAGCTGTCAGCTCATATTCACCTTCATAGACGAAGGCGTGGAGTGGCTGCTGAATCAGGTGGGTTTATCGCTTCAGCAGGCGATAGAGATGTCTCAGGCAGGCAGTACGACGGTATCAATGTTCCTCTATGCAAGCATATTGGGTCCGATAGCAGAAGAGATAGTCTACCGCGGATTCGTTATGCACACCTTCGAGAGAGCGGGCTGCGGAAAGTTCTGTTCGATACTTGTTTCGGCAATACTCTTCGGTATCATGCACGCCAATCCCACACAGTCGGTATTCGCCATATATGTCGGCGTGGTGTTCGGCTATGCGGCTATGGAGTTCGGGCTCGGCTGGTCTATCGCTCTCCATATAATCAACAACCTCCTGTTTGGAGATGTACTGACATTTATCGCCAACAAACTGCCCGAAACAGCGGCGGAAGTGCTCGAATGGGGCGTGCTCATCGTGATGTTCATCGCGGGAGCTGCCGTACTCGTCATCAAAAGAAAGAATATTGTCTCTTACATCCGCGAAAACAATCCGCCTGTCAAGCACTACAGCTACATTTTCACCTGTATATCCATTCTCGCATTCATTGTGCTGAATATTCTGCTTGCTCTGTCAACTGTTCAGAAACTGAAATAATGAATAATCGCCTCCGAAGGGGATACAATAATCCCGAACGGAGGCGTTTTTATGTCAGAATTACTTTCGCGGGGAGCGTTTAGGCTCGGCGCACCCGTACACATCGAGAGCCATGCCGCTGTTGTAGGCGATAAGGAGGGGCGGGGACCCCTCGGCAAGTGCTTCGACGAGATAATCAGCGACAGTCACTTCGGACGCAGCACGTGGGAGCAGGCAGAAAGCCGCTTTCAGCTCGAGGCGGTCAGTCTCGCGGTAAAAAAAGCGGGGCTCATAAAGGAAGATATCGACTCGATATGCTCGGGCGACCTGATCAATCAGTGTACGGGCTCGTCATACGGGCTGCGTGAGCTCGGCATACCGTTTCTCGGTATCTACGGAGCGTGCTCGACTATGGCGGAAGGTATGCTCATTTCCTCGGTGCTCGTGGACAGCGGTGTCTCGCGCCGCGCTGCCGCTGTGACCTCGTCTCACTTTTCCACGGCGGAAAGGCAGTTTCGCGCGCCGCTCTCATACGGCGGGCAGAGGACACCTACCTCGCAGTGGACGTGTACCGCCTCGGGAGCGGTCATCCTCTCCCGCGATAAAGGCAGGGCGGCTGTCGTCGGGGGTTGTATCGGACGCATCGCAGACATGGGTATCAGCGACATCACCAATATGGGCAGCGCCATGGCTCCTGCGGCAGCGACTACGATAAAGCGCTATCTCGACGCGACGGGTACTGTCCCCGAGGATTATGACTACATCGTCACAGGCGACCTCGGCAAGGTCGGAAGCACGCTCGTCCGCGAATTCCTGCACAAGCAGGGAGTCGACATCTCCAAGCAGCACCGAGACTGCGGTGAACTCATCTTCGATAACGCCAGGCAGGATACTCACTGCGGCGGGTCGGGCTGCGGGTGCAGTGCAAGCGTGCTGTGCGGACTGTTCCTGCCCATGCTCGAGGAGGGCAGGATAGAGAATATGCTCTTTGCGGCGACGGGCGCGCTGATGTCCACGATGTCCCTACAGCAGGGCGAGAGCATCCCGGCTATCTCACACCTTGTCCACATTCAGCGAGTAAAGGAGCAATCATGACCGAAATAATCAAGGCTTTCATCGTAGGCGGCGCTATCTGCGCCATTGGGCAGCTTTTCATCGACTTCACCAAGCTGACGCCCGCACGCATTCTCACGGGCTACGTCGTCGCGGGGGTGGTGCTGTCAGCACTCGGGCTGTACCGTCCGCTCGCCGACTTCGCAGGGGCAGGGGCTTCCGTACCGCTGACAGGCTTCGGACACGCGCTTGCCGAGGGCATGAAAAAAGCCGTCGACGAGAACGGCTTTGCGGGAGTTTTCACGGGCGAGCTCACCGCTGCTGCGGGAGGCATAGCGGCGGCTCTGCTTGCCGGTCTGACGGCTTCACTCGTGTTCAGACAGAGGGATAAGGTGTGAGTGAGGGGGCGGCAACATTCCGCCCCCTTTCGCATATAATGTACCGTATCATTACGGCGTGCCGTATGCCGTGAAGCGGTGGAGTACCATTATGTGCGGAATTGCGGGAATTATCAGCTTTAAGGAAGATATGCGCGCGGAGCTTGAAACGTGCAAAAAAATGCAGACTGCGCTTCTCCGCCGCGGTCCCGACCAGCGCGGAGTATACCTTTCGCAGGAGGCTGCCCTCGTCCATACAAGACTCTCCGTCATTGACATATCAGGCGGTCGGCAGCCCATGACCGTCACCGCTGACGGGCGCGAGTACACGATAGTCTACAACGGCGAGCTCTACAACACCGCCGAGCTCCGCCGCGAGCTCGGCTGCGAGTTCGCGACCCGTTCCGATACCGAGGTCGTCCTGCGCAGTTATATTGCGTGGGGAGAGCACTGTGTGGAGCGATTCAACGGGATTTTTGCCTTCGCGGTCTACGAGCCTGCCGAGCATCGTGTTTTCTTTGCGCGTGACAGGATAGGCGTGAAGCCGCTCTTCTATTACGAGACTGATGATAAGCTCATTTTCGCCTCAGAGCTGTCCGCGCTCCTCGAGAACCCTGATATCCCGCATGAGATAGACGAATACGGTGCGGCAGAGCTCCTGCTCATGGCGCCTTCACGGACGCAGGGCTGCGGCGTGATACGTGGCATGAAGGAGCTGAAAAGCGGTGAATGCGGCTATTATTCGGCGGATGGACTCAGGCTCCGCACCTACTGGAGACTCCGTGCCTATGAGCTCAATGAGACCTTTGAGCAGACCGCCGAGCACACCCGCGAGCTCGTGCTCGACGCGATAAGGCGGCAGCTTGTGTCCGATGTGCCTGTCTGCACCTTCCTTTCGGGAGGTCTGGATTCGAGCCTTATCTCGTCGGTCGCGGCGGCGGAGCTGAAGAAGCAGGGCAAGCGCCTCGACACGTTCTCGGTGGACTACCGCGACAACGACAAATACTTCCAAAAGAGCCACTTTCAGCCGAACAGCGACAATGAATACATCAACATAATGGCGGAATACCTCGGCTCGGAGCACCATTGGGTGGTGGTCGACACGCCTGAGCTCGTCGGTGAGCTCGAAGCCGCAGTCGATGCTCGCGGTCTGCCTGCTATGGCAGATGTGGACGCGTCTATGCTTTTGCTATGCCGCGAGATAAAAAAGGCGGGTACTGTAGCGCTCTCGGGCGAGTGTGCCGACGAGCTCTTCGGCGGCTATCCGTGGTACCGCGACAAGGATATCCGCGAGACAGACGGCTTCCCGTGGGCACAGAGCACCGCCTACCGCAGCCGTTTCATGTGCGAGAGGTACGCGCGGCTCATCGACGCGGACGAGTACGTTTACTCTGCATACCGACGCACCGCCGACAGCGCAGAGAGGCTCGATACGGACAGCCCGCTCGAGAGGCGTATGCGAGAGATGACGGAGCTCAACTTCCGCTGGTTCATGCAGAATTTGCTCGACCGCAAGGACAGGATGTCGATGTACAGCGGATTGGAGGTGCGCGTGCCGTTCTGCGACCATCGTATCGCAGAGTATATGTACAACGTGAAGTGGGAGTACAAGGACTACATGGGGCGCGAGAAGGGGCTGCTCCGCGAGGCGATGAGTGAGTGGCTGCCCGAGAGCGTGCTCTGGCGAAAAAAGAGCCCCTATCCGAAGACGCACAATCCTGCCTTCCTTGCAGCTGTGACGGAGCGGCTCAGGGCGATACTTGCCGAGGATACACCGCTCACGGAGCTCGTCCGCCGCGAGGAGCTCGAGCGCCTGCTGAGGCATGAAGACAGGGTGCAGTGGTACGGACAGCTGATGAATCTGCCGCAGACCATAGCCTATTTTGTGCAGCTTGACTACTGGCTGAAACGGTACGGGATAAGACTTGTCTGAGCGAATCGGAGCCGCCGATAATTTCGGCGGCTCAGCCCATATTATAATAGTATCGAGTTATAATGGAATTATATTTACTATTTAGCGCGGCGCTGACAGTCTTTTATGTACTTTATCAGTGCAAAATGACGAATTACAAGTTAATCGTTTTGCTATAGTTTACAATTATATAAAAAAATCTGAAAATCCGAGATTTTATGTTGCAATTTAAGTTGTGTTGTGATATAATATTTGTGTAAGTTAAACAACGTGCAGCATGGGTACAACAATGCTGCGTTTTGTTCTGCCTTGAGATTGTTTTTTGTAGAATAATCGTACTATGCCCTGACGAATATTACGAATGGTATAATTGTTGGTGAATATTAATAAAAACCGATTGATTATTTATGGCAAAAAAACGATTGAAAAATAACTGTTTAAATGGTATAATTGTTATTATTAGGGCAGTATGGATTGTTCCGGCTTAATCAAAAACTATGGAGGTGGTTGTATGAAGAGTTATTCCTACATTGCTCAGGACGCAAGAGGCAAGCAGGTCAAGGGCAAGGCTAATGCCGAGAATGAACAGGAATTCCTCGAAAAGATGAAAGAACGAGGAGTGTTCATCAAGGATTACAAGGAAGACGATTCAAGTAACACAAGATCAATCTACAAGTTCAGCACCAAGGAGCTCGCGTTTTGCTGCCGACAGCTCAGCGCTATGCTCACGTCAGGTCTGACTCTTGTTAAAGCGATCGACATTCTGGTCAAGGAACAGGAAAACGAAAAGGCAAGAGCTATCTGGCAGGACATCTACGAGAACGTTCAGAAGGGTGAATCCTTCTCCTCGACCCTCGAGATGCATGCGGGCTCCTTCCCCGAGTTCCTTATCTCAATGGCAAACGCAGGTGAGACGAGCGGTTCGCTTGACGTTATCATGACGAGAATGGCCGAACATTACGCCAAGGAGAACAAGCTCAAGAACACTATCAAGGGCGCTATGGTATATCCTATCATACTTGCGGTTCTGTGCGTAGTTATCGTAATGTTCCTCTTCATATTCATCATGCCTACATTCATCGGAATGTACGACGATCCCGACAAGATGCCGGCTCTGACAAAGATAATGGCGGCTATCTCGGACTTCCTCAGATACAGATGGTACATAGTCGTTATCATTGTTGTCGGTGCGTTCTTCGGCTTCAAATACGCTTATAAGACGGACGGATTCCGCTATAAGATGGACAGACTTATCCTCAAAGGGCCAATGTGGGGTCCCCTTGTTACAAAGATCTATACGGGCCGCTTCGCAAGAACTCTTTCTTCACTCTATTCCAGCGGTATCCCTATGGTTGAGTGCTTACAGAAGTCATCTGCTATCCTCGGCAACAGATACATTGATGAAAAGTTCATCGACGTTGTCGACGAGGTAAAGCAGGGTGAAACACTTTCAGCCTCTATCACCAGAACCGAGATCTTCGAGCCTATGTTCTGCTCGGTCATCTACGTTGGTGAGGAGTCGGGTGCCCTCGACTCTATCCTTGAGAAAACTTCCGACTACTACGAGGAAGAATCTGACTCTGCTGTACAGCGCCTTGTAAGTCTTGTTGAGCCTGTGCTCCTCATCTTCATGGGCGTTATCATAGGTATGGTCGTTATCGGTATCTACCCCGCGCTCTATGGCTCGATGGAAGGTCTCGAAAACGAATAATAACGGAAAGGTGGAAAAAGAAAAATGCTTTCATTTGATATAACTGACAGAAACGTCCGTGTTGTTAAGGGCGTTGAGAGCAACGGTAAGATCAAGATCAGCTCCGCTGCTACACTTAACCTCGAAGAGGGGCTTATCGTCAACGGTCACGTAAGAGACGTGCCCAACGTTGCCACACTTATCAATGGTGTGCTCAAGAGAAACAGGATGCCTGACAAGGAGGCTATCGTTTCTATCTCCTCGAACCTCACAATATTCAAGGAAATGACTGTTGCCCGCATTAAGGGTCAGGATCTCCAGAAGACTGTTAAGCAGCAGGTACAGGCAGAACTCAACCTCGACGATTCCTACAGCGTTACATATGTCGTAGTTGGTGAGGCTTCCGAGAAAGGTGATACAGGTGAGCCGCTGCTCCGTATCCTCGCTACAGCTTGTCCCTACGAGATCGTCAACAGCTACAGAGAAGTGTTCAAGCTCCTCGGTATCTCGCTCCGTTCCGTAATGGTAGGATGTAACTGTATCACAAAGGTTCTTCTTGCCGATACAAGGATCAAGTCGAAGATGCCGCTCCTCGCTGTTCAGATCGACAACAACTTCATCTCGCTCAACCTCTATGAGGCAGGTCAGCTCTCGTTCTCACGTTTCGCTACGATCGATGCCGATGACTACGGCGGATCTGCTGACTACGTTTTCGAGGCTGTAAACGAGAATATCTTCCGTATGTTACAGTTCCACAGGAGCCGCAATACGGGTGAGACTATCGAGAATGTAGTTTTCTACGGTGATACCCACGATTATGTAAGACTCACCGATGAGCTCGAAAAGCTCGACCTTAACACGAGCCTTATCAATGTTCCTCCGCAGATACATGGTCATGAGAACCTTGAATTCTCTCTCTACGCTAACGCTATCGGCGCTATGTTCAAGCGTAACAAGGAAACTGAGAAGATCAACCTCCTTGATACAGAGCTTGGTGCGGTTATCAAGAGAGCAAGCAGCGGCAACAGCGAGAATGCGGGCCTCATTCCGATGCTTGCACTTATCCTCGGCGCAGGTGTGCTCGTCGGCGGCGTTTGGGGCATTATGTCTATTATCGACTTGGGCTATGCAAGCAAGACTCAGAAGATATATGATTACATCAATGACCCTGCTACCCAGAAGAAGCTTGCTCATCGTGAGAAACTTCTCGGTATTGAGGAAAATGTAAATGCTTACAATACCAAGATCGTCAATGCGCATGATGCGTTCTACTCACAGCCTGTTATCGACGGTGAGAAGTATGAGACTATACAGCTTGTACTTGATAAGACAGCAGAAGACCTTGATCTTGAGTATGCGATCATTTCTACCCCATCCTACAGCAATGGCGTTTTTAACTTCAATGTTTCTGCGGCAGGAAGTGAAGAAATGGTTCAGAAGCTCCCTTCGCTCTTTATTGATAACCTTCTTGATAAGGAATACAGCGATAATAATGGCATATTTGAAAATGCTTCATATTCGGGTTACAGTGTGGCTATTGATAAGGATAGCGAAAATCCTAACGACGAGGGAATCGAGACGGTATCGTTTGGTGTAACAACCGCTATTAGCGGCAGAGAAAGTGCTTATAAGCCAGAGACATCCGATTCGACGGACTCTGAATAATATGGAGGTAGATAGAGATGAAACTCAATTACAGAGATAAGATCATTTTAGGCGCACTGCTTGCCTTCGTTATACTGCTTGCAGGATTTTTCCTTCTCATCAAGCCTAAGTATACAGCGATAAAGGATGATAAGGCGGCTCTTACAAAGGCTGAGCAGGAACGTGATGATGTGGATGCAAAAATATCCGAGATCAAGCCACTTCAGGAGCGTATAAAAAAGACATACGACGATACTGTTACGCTTACAAACGACTTTGTTGCATACAATGATATGTACAATGCTCGTAAGGTCGATCAATATATGCAGCATTTTGCTGAAGATAACGAAGTCAAAATATTGAATCTCAATGCTACTGATGTCGGATCAGGAAGCGTTGACTACTATTACTTCACTCCTACTTTTGTTGGCGATGACCTTTTAAAAGCTGCTGACCTTAACGGTGATAGACAGGCTGCAAATGCTGAATTGTCAGCGGAAAGTGATAGCCTTAAAGACAGAACAAAGGAGAATATTCTCTCAAGCAATTATACTATCGCAGTTACAGGCACAAGAGAGAATATATGGAATTACCTCAAGGCGATCGAGGATCAGGATAAAACTATTATAATCAATAACGTTTCTCTTAATGGAATTATAATTAGTCCTGAGCAGTATGAAAAGCAGGCTGATTTCCTTGGAGTTGAACTTTCAGATGAAGAAAAGGAAATGCTCGAGGATGACGCGGAGGTTAGCGCACAGTTTACTATAACACTTTATTCAGTATACGACCTCTCAGAACCTAACGTAGAAGCAGATTGATAACTTGTCCCTTCGCTAACAGTTATTAGAGAAATATAACTTGGAAAGGCGGTTAAGAAATGAAAAATATAAAGAATAGAAAATATAAAGGTTCGGTTCTGCTTACAGTCGTTTCTGTAATGGCGCTGCTGATAGTATTTCTGTTCGGTACTCTCGTTCTTGCCACATCGGCAAACAACAGAGCCCACATTAACTACTCCAACGCTCAGACGAATGTAACTTCACGCCTTGTCGCGGAGAGTGCAATTACGGCTATCGATCTCGATAAGGATTACAGAAAGGCTATCGGCGGTATCAAGTCGGGAGATTCCCCCTTGAAGGTACCTGTGCAGATAAGCAGTGATGATACCAACATCAATACCAGAACTATGGGTAAGATAGATGATGTTGAGGTCTCTTATGCAGGTACAAGAAAGTTCTATGACACAACTAAGAATGAGTGGCTTGACAGAGAGCTCATTCGCTTTACATCAAAAGTAACCCTCGGCGGAGTTACATCTACGACAAATGCATATGTTCTGAAGCATATGTCGGACGACGATGACTCCAGCCCGAGCGGTGCGGGCTTCGTTACGACGGGCGGTGCGGACTTCGCGTGTCAGACCAGTCTTTACGGCGGTGCCTATGTAAATATCCCTACGCTTGATGTAGTAAAGAATTTTGATTATTCAAAGCCTGCTACGTACAGAGCACTGTCTTACTATGCAGGCGGTCCTTCGATGCTGCTTAACAATAGTGGCTCGGTTATTGAGGCTGATGCTGTAATCAACACCAATCTCTCTATCGAGAACTGGAACGGCTTCATTTTCCCCGGCACGGGCAAGGGTGTTACTATCTGGGGCGATATGGTATTCAACGGCGCTAATGCCGCGAGTCATCTCCGCTACGTGAATCAGTGCAATCTTACCGATACCTACAACTTCAATGAGATACCCTATGTTTATGTTGACGGCGGTATTTACGGAAAAAGCTGGAAGGGCGACACAAACGCAAAGGCTGAGGATAAGATAGCAATCGGTAACTCCGGTGATGCTAATTCTACAGCAGCAGCAGTTGCTCCCCTTAATGTATTCGCAGGTTATATCTATGCACGTGATGCTGCTGTCTGCAATATCTACGGCAACCTCTTCCTTATGGACGCTGACAAAACAAGCGTACTCAAAGGCGGCGGAACGCACCTTTATGGTTGGAGCAATTCCGTTGTGAACAAGACTAAGTCAACGACTGCTTCGGCAAATGTTACTTCCATTTATTCAAACGGCAGCCTTGAGCTTTCCGATTGCACTATTAATGGTGATGTTCGAGTACAGCGCAATTGTACAATCGGTCCTAATGTTACTATCAACGGCAAACTTGTTGTAGGCGGCAAGCTTATGATAACCGATACTTCTAATTTTACCTGCACAGGTACGATATACAGTGACAATGTTATCGGTCATGCCCCTGCTCCTGCCGATCGGTACAAGAGGGTCGAGAACATATTCCACCCCGAAGAGGAAAAGAACGCTGAGGATTGTGTAAAGGTTGAAAACACCGTAAAACGAAGCTATTTCGTTTATAATTTTGATGAGCATAAAAATGAACAAAATCAAATAATCGATCCTTTTGGTGACAACCTTGGTTGGGGTAGAGGCGGAAACGCTTACTACTTATGGAATCCTGCTATTGATCCTACGGACGTTGAAGTCAATAGTCCAGAAGACGCTGAAAAATACCTCGATAAGGACGCTGGTTATTATTGGCCTGAGGATGTTCCTGCTAACGGAATCGACGGAAGCAAGGATTACTACTATGTAAAGACTTGTATCGACTTTGATTCTGTTAAGGGTGATTCAACAACAGGTTACACATATGATACCTATGCTCTTTCTGAACCTACAAATGATCAGTACACGTATTACGACCTTGACTCCGGCGAAGAGTTAGATGTTGAGGACGCTACCGTAGTTATCCCTGCTTACAGAGCTAAGGCTGACTTCGACGGCCACGAGATAACACCTGTCGAAAAGACAGAAAAGCTGTATACCTACTATCGTAATGATGACCACACAGAGGTCGACGAGTATACAGCTCTCCACGGTGAGGGCGGCGGTGAAGTAGCAGGCATTTCTAAAACGTCTATTGCTGACTTTGTAAACACATACAAAGAGCAGCCCTATCCTAAGTACGCTGAAAAGAACGTTATTCTCGGTCTTGAGCTTTGCCCCGATCCTTCTGATGCAACAAAGAACCTCAAGAAGTCCGAGACACAGGTCGTTAAGACGATGAAGGACGTCCTTGAGCAGGTTATCAACCCGTACGATAACTCTGATATCCCGAATGCGCTCAGAGCTAAGTACAATTCGCTCGTATCAGCGGGCAAGGTGCTCAGAAGCAAGGCAGATGTAGCAACAGCAATGGGCAAGACTCTGACAAGTGCAGGCATGGACGGAGGTACTTATAAGATAGTAACTCAGAATGACGCAAACGGCGGTCTGTACATTAACAATGACTGTATACTTGATCTTTCAGTTGCCAGTGGTGACGTTAAGAACAGTACAATAGTTATTGCGCCTAACGATGGAACTACCGCAAGAGATATCCTCATCGTTGTTAAGAACTTTGAGATAGCCGCAGGCATAAACGTTATCTTCGATGATACAATGGGAGGTAAGGTATACTTCTACATTGACGGCAAGGGCAAAATGAGCTTCCTTGGTCAGGGCGTACAGTCAACTGCTAAGTGGTATGAGTTCCTTAGCAAGAAAACGCCCTTCCAGGTTACAAGTGACCAGATCTACACAATGTATGGTGCCGACGGCGTAACAGCCGAGCCCAAGACTATAATGCAGCAGCTCGGCAGCAATGCTGTTCCGAATGTTTACTTCTACGGTGCTAAGGGCTCCAAGCTTACATGGGGCAACTTCCAGTACTGTACAGCAAATATCGTTTCGCCTAATATCACACTCAAGATAGACGCTACATCAGGCTCTATCACTGACGGAATTGACGTTTACTACAATGGTCACGAAGTCAGAAAGAACGTCGAGACAAACGATAAGGTTGACTACAAGTACATCTTCGGATGCTGCAACTCAAAGACTGCTGACTTCCCGAACCAGATCAACGAGCTCTGGGTAACCGACGGCGGAGGCAAGACTCCTCCCACACCGCCCACTGACGACGAGTTCTGGTACAAGGTTCTTTACTACGACGAATATTAAGGAGGGATATCAATGAACGAGACTAAAAAGAAGAAGTCCCTCAAGGGCGTGACCCTTGTTGAGATCATTATATCGCTTGCCGTAGTATCAATTCTGACGCTTTTGCTCGTAACAACAGCAACTACTATCAATGCTTATATCAAATCAGCTAATCATGTTAACAAAAAGACAACAGTTCAGGCTCCTATTGCCGAATCCGGTTTCACGGGTTCGGCAAACGAGCTGAGCACTTCCGACAAGGACATCAAGATCACAGTCAACGGTAAGGTTACGCTCGTCGGCAAGGGCTATTCCGTTGTTGACCCCGCTGCTCCCGCAGACGAGGGCGTTGGCGGCAATCTCAATATGAAGTTCGTCACCAATGTCGACAAGGAAGGCACAACAGAAGCGACTACAGAGTCGACGACATAAGCGGGGGGTGTTATTTTGAAGATAAAAAGAACAAAGAAGGGCTTTACCCTTATTGAGCTCCTCATCGTGCTTGCTATTTTCAGTATCATTCTGATGCTGGTTATGTCGTTTATCGACCCTGTGTCAAGGCTTATGACAAAGACCTCCGTAAGAGAGCGTACTGCGGCATATGTTGACAACATCGGCGATTACCTCGACAAATCAATACGCTATTCTAAGTTCGTCAGAGTTTACAATGGCGATTACGGCGACAGAGAAAGTACGGCTTTGCCCGTTATCACCGAGCAGGAGGCTGTTCAGGCGTTTGTCGATGATTTCTTCGACGGTGCGCTGAAATCGGATAACACTGCTCTCACAGGCAAGATACACGTATTGAGGCTGTATAACGACAATATGCCCGGAGCCAATGACAAGCCCGGTGTTGCATATGAGAGTGTATACTCCTTTACAGCTGGCGACAGCTGCCCTGTTTCACACGATTTCCCTACCGGCGATGTTGACGATCCTACCGAGACAAAGACGGGCAGAGTTTTCGACGGCGAGACAGCTACGCTTATATACGGTTCTGATTCCTATGATATTGACTGTCCCACGGGTTCTTTCCCGAGAGCAGTAGTTACTAAGGAGACTTTCTCCGACGGAACTACAGACCGTATGCTACTCAATCCCGAGCACTTTGTTGACTATTCATACTACTATACTCTCGGATACAATGTACTGGAGCCTATCGCTCCCGGAGATATCGCTTCATATGAAGATGCAGCGGGAGACCCGCTCCCCACAAGCGAGAAGTATTACTACAGCCGTCTGGCGCCCATGACTCAGAATGACGGCTCTCCGATGAGCGTATCAGCAAGTAATTTCTGCCTTTCAGTTGTGTCATACCAGAACAATGCAAAGGGCGTAAACAGAATCGATACCGAGTTTACAGGTGTTGATCCTGCTGAAGCAGTTTCTGTTTTCAGGTCGCCGTCCTACATCTCCTCTGCAAGTATGACGCTCAAGAATTGTGTGGCAGCAGGTCTTAGCGACAGTACGCTCTATGAAAAGTATTTCAGACTTTCACAGACAACTTATACAGGTTCCGGAACTGTTTCTGTCAATAAAGACGCTGACGGCAAGGATCTGCTCGAGGCGATCGACCCGAAGTTTTACTATGGTCCGAGCTTCGAGATTATTGATACGGCAGCTGGAAATACATCGGTAACAAGCGAGAATATCTACATTATCTATGCTCTTCCCGATGAGGTATCACCCAGTCCTATCAATTACGGCGCAGTTCCTGCGGCTACTACACCCGCAACAACTACAGCAACAACAACATAATAAAAATTAAAAAGCAGGCAGCAGTAATAATTGCTGCTGCCTGTAATTTATTTTTGCGTTTTTTGACTTTTACTCGGGTTTTGCAGTAAGAAGATTGACGTACCAGTCAGCGACTCTGTTGCCCCAGAGCATTGCAAAAGCAATGCCGATCGAAAGATAAGGTCCGAATGCAAACTTTGAATCCTTTGTAACCATTTTGATTATCACTCCGCCAACAGCGGCTGTGATGATACCGATCAATGCTGAAACGATAATAGCCCGCGTTCCGAGAAGAGCGCCCGCCGCGAACATGAGCAGCGTATCACCAAGCTCTATCGCACGGAAATCCTCCTCAAACTTCTTTCTGATTATCGGTCTGCTGACCTCTCCAATTATAAAGAAGGGAACGCTGATAACAAGAGCTCCGATGATTCGGTGCTTGAGCTCCACATCGTCTGTGAAGAGCGCCGCGGGTATGGCAAGCAGAAGTATCATACCGACAATTATCATGTCGATCTCCTGCGTGTCCCAGTCCATAAAGGCGATGACGACGAGAAGCGACATAAGAACGCAGGTTATTATGGCTTTAGCATTTATATCAAGAACTATGAATGTAAGTACATAAAGCAAGCCGTTGAGTGATTCGACGATGGGATATCGGACAGATATCTTCTCGCCGCAGGAATGACACTTGCCCCTCAGCAGTATCCAGCTGAGCACGGGGATAAGATCTATGGGTCTTATCTTTGCTCCGCAGGTCATGCAGTGGGATGAGCGCTTGATGAGAGATTCGTGCCGCGGCAAACGCAGTATGACGACATTCAGAAAGCTGCCGATACAGATGCCGAAGAGAAATACGATGGATAAAAACATGATTTTGAAAGGCATATCAGTGAATTCACTGTGAAGCATATTTTCAAATCCAAACATGGTTTTTCCACACTCCTTTACTTAGAATATTGACGTATTACTATTATATCATATTCTGAGTAAAATTCAAGTGCAAATTAAGAGTTTGTTCTTGTAAACAGAACGGATTCTAAAAAATAAGCGGAGGTTTGTATATGAGAAACGAGAGAATTGGCGACTACTTAGTTAGTCAGGGGCTGATCACTGAAGAACAGCTCCAGAAGGTTCTTGCGACCCAGAAGGAGTCAAATGGAGCCAAGAAGTTCGGCGACGTTGTTGTTGAGCTTGGATTTATGACCGAGATTAACTTCACTAAGGCTCTTGCAGGCAAGCTGAGAGTTCAGTACGTTGATCTCGACAATACGGACATCAACACAGACGCTGTTCAGAAGGTTCCCGAGGCTCTCGCGAGAAAGCATACGGTAATCGCTATCGCTATTACAGGTAAGCGTCTCACTGTTGCGACAAACGACCCTGTAAACTTCATCGTTCTGGAAGATATCAAGGTATCGACAGGTATGGATACTGTTCCTGTTCTCGCTACCACTTCCGCGATAAACAAGGCTATCGGTAAGTGCTACTCCATGCAGAACGTTGACAGCGTTCTCGAGGGCGTTACAGCTATGGCAAGCGACCTCGGCGGCCCCATGGACGAAGAGGCTAACGACCGTGTAGAGAGCGCTCCTATCGTTAAGCTCGCTACAACTATCGTTGAGAACTCCTTCAGAGCGGACGCTACCGATATCCATATCGAGCCGTTCGACAAGTATACAAGAATTCGTATCCGTGTAAACGGTGACCTTGTTGAGCTGATGAACATCTCCTCGGCTGTTCACAGCGCTCTCACAACACGTTTCAAGCTCATAAGCGGTATGAACATCGCCGAGAAGCGTATCCCTCAGGACGGACGTTTCACTCAGGTCGTTGACGGCACCACCCTCGATGTCCGTGTTTCGTCGCTTCCTATGGTACACGGCGAAAAGATAGTTATCCGTATCCTTTCAACAGGTCAGATAGCTCTCCGTAAGATAACAGACCTCGGTATGTCCGATTACAACTACCAGCTCTTTGAGTCGATGCTCCGTGTTCCTCACGGCGTTATCCTCGTTACAGGACCTACAGGTTCAGGTAAAACTACTACACTTTACGCGGCGCTCGGTGAGATAGCTAAGCCCAACGTAAACGTCGTTACCGTTGAGGACCCTGTCGAGAAGGCTATCGACGGAATCAACCAGTGTCAGGTTAACCAGAAGGCAGGCATGACTTTCGCCGCTGCCCTCCGTTCTATCCTCCGTCAGGACCCTGATATCGTAATGATCGGTGAGATGCGTGATACCGAAACTGCCGATATCGGTATCCGTGCCGCTATCACCGGACACCTTGTACTTTCCACCCTCCATACCAATGACGCTGCTTCGACTGTTGTACGTCTCGTTGATATGGGCGTTGCTCCGTACATGGTTGCTACTTCACTCATCGGCGTTATCGCTCAGCGTCTCGTTAAGGTGCTCTGTCCGAACTGTAAGAGAGCAAGGATGTCCACAGACGAGGAAAATGAGCTTATGGGTATTCCTTCATCTATCCAGATATATGAGCCTGTTGGCTGCCCTAACTGCAACAACACGGGCTATCGCGGAAGAACCGCTATCCACGAGATCATCCACTGTACTGCTAAGGTTTCCGCTATCATTGCTGCAGGCGGCGGTAAGGAAGAGATAGAGGCTGCTGCTAAGGCTAACGGTACAAAGCTCCTCCGCGACAACGCTTCCGAGCTTGTACAGGCAGGCGAGACTTCTATCGACGAACTCGTAAGATCCACATTCTCTGTTTGATCTACACATATATATATTAGGAGGAATACACAATGGGCATTATCAATATTCATAAGATCCTTGACGAGGTTCGTCTCCTCGGCTGCTCGGACCTTCACTTCACAAACGCTATCGCTCCTGTTGTACGTCTGAACGGTACGCTCAGAACTATGCGTTCGCAGTACCCCGAAATGGACGAAGAGGAGATACTCGACATAATCAACCAGATGACAAATGAGGCTCAGCAGACCTCTATCAATAACCACCACGATACTGACTTCTCCTTCCAGACAAAGAGCGGTTACCGTCACCGTGTAAACGTTTACTTCCAGAAGGGCAAGCCCGCTATCGCTATCCGTCTCCTCCGCAACGACATCCCTACTCTCGAGGACCTCATGCTTCCTCCCATTCTTGCGGATTTCGCTATGCGTCCCCGTGGACTCGTTCTCGTAACAGGTCCTACAGGTTCAGGTAAGTCTACCACCCTCGCGGGCATGATCGACTTCGTAAACCTCAACAGAAGTGCTCATGTTATCACAGTTGAGGATCCTATCGAGTACGTTCACGACCACAAGAGATGCATGGTAAACCAGCGTGAGATCGGCGACGACGTTCCCAACTTCGCCCTCGCCCTCAGAGCTGCCCTCCGTGAGGACCCCGATGTTATCCTCGTAGGAGAAATGCGTGACTTCGAGACCATTCAGGCTGCTGTAACCGCTGCCGAAACAGGACATCTCGTTATGTCGACACTTCATACAACATCCGCGGCTGATACTATCAATCGTATCATCGACGTTTACCCCGAGCACCAGCAGCAGCAGATCAGAACTCAGCTCGCTAACAACCTCGTGGGTATCATCTCGCAGACCCTTATCCCCAAGAGAGACGGTACAGGACGTATCGCTGTAATGGAGATACTCAACGTTACCGACGCTATCTCCGCTATGATACGTGATAATAAGATACACCTCATCCAGTCTGCTATCCAGACAGGTAAGCAGCAGGGCATGATGTCCCTCGACCAGGAGCTTGCACGTCTTGTTTACAAGAACGTTATCAACGAGGTCGACGCGCTCGACAAGTGCCAGGACAAGCAGGAGTTCTACCGCTTCCTCACACAGATGGGCGGTTCTCCATCGGGCGGTATGTCTACAATGCAGCAGAGTGCAGAGTAATTAACAATTTGTTCACAGAATTTATCCCCTGCGTATTGCGGGGGATAATTTTTTGAAGGATTGTGAACGTCTTGTGAACAGAACAAGGTGTAGCCAATGTGTAAAAGCGGCACAGAAAATAACACCTTGTATTTGTGGTAACAGCCGCGAAAGTGACGCACCTATGCTTTGTAACCGTTTTTTAACCTTTTTGGGCGTCTTAGAGCACTATAATATTTGGGCAAAATATTACAAATGGTACAATTTGAAGGAATAATATTTAATTTGTTCACAGAACGTTGTGCATAGTGACGAAAACGACGAAAAATAAATGCCTATTTACCGTTTTGATGTAAAAAATGAGCTTTTCGTGAATTAATTTTCGAGATTCTATTGACAATTTATGAATGAAATGCTATACTATAATCACAGGAAAGGGAAGGGGACACAAAAAAACCCTACCCAAAATGAATCGTGCAAAAGCACAAAAAATTTATAAAGGAGGTTTTCAATCATGAAAACTACAAAGAAAGGTTTTACCCTTATTGAGCTCATCGTTGTTATCGCTATCATCGGTGTTCTCGCAGCAATCCTCGTACCCACAATGCTTGGCTATGTAAAGAAGTCCAAGATCAGCTCTGCTAACTCTGCTGCTTCTTCTGTTTACAAGGCAATCAACTCTGCACTTACAGAGCTTGACGAAGAGGGCGTTGACGTAGGCGGTCTCTGGATCCTTGATTGGGACGGTCATAAGTGGGGCGCCGAGTCAAAGCTTGGCGTTGCTGCTGAGGGTAATCTTGGTCACTCTGATACGATTGGCACAGATAAGCCCTTCGACAGAAAGGTTTCCAACTTCTTCGAGGACATCTCAAAGGAGAAGGCTGGCGCTGCTGCTATCAAGGGTGGTTCTTGCATCGCAGTTGCGGTTTGTGGTGACACAACTTACACAGGTACATACCTTGGCGGTATCGTAAACACAGACAGCTACGAGCTTTATTCTGATGCACCTGCTACAGCTCTTAGAGATGCGGTTTGCGTAGCTTCTGGTGAGTTCAAGGCTTCTGACTGCTACACAATCACAAAGAAGAAGGCAACTTCTGTTGATAATTCTGCTAAGATCACTAACGAAGACATGAAGCTTATTGCTGGTTCAGCTTCCACAAAGGTTAAGTCTAAGCCCTCTACATGGAAGAAGTCTACAACATGATTTGATTAGAATATAATCTGAATCAAATAAAAACCTCTCTCCTCGGAGAGAGGTTTTCTTTTTAGGTGATTTAATGGATAGAAATAAGATAACAGGTTATGTAGCGGCTGGGCTTGGCTGCGCAGCTGTAACATTTGGTATCTGCTGGTATACAATGGATTACAGTCGAAGAGACATTATTGAGCTTGGCGAAAAGATGTCGGTCGTTAATGAATGCGAAAAAGTAATGACGGAAGCCGACTACCCTTTTTCGGACAACAGTCCGATAGAATCGGCGATAAATGGATATGTTTCGGGGCTCGCAAGTGATAAATTCACATATTATACCGAATCGTCTGATGACGCTGTAAAAGAGATGACAGCTTACGTTAATACTTCGGGTACGGCGGAAGCAAGCGGATTCCAAGTTGATATCGCAGAGGATGGAAATATCCTCATTAAAGATGTTACCGAAGGGCTCGCAGCTGATAAGCAGGGACTAAAAAAAGGCGATGTTATCACAGCTGTTGACGGTGTTTCTGTAAGTGAAGCAAAGTATGAAAACATTGCCAATAAGCTTCTTGGAAAGAAAGATACTAAGGTCAATATTACGATAAGGCGCGGCGATGAAGAGCATGATATTGAATTCGTTCGCGATCATATGTATAAAAATCTTATTGAGAATGAAAAAAAGCAAGGTATTGGAATTCTGAGGATAAAAAGTATTGACCAGTTTATTGGCGGACAGTTCGATCAAAGTGTCAAAGCACTCGAGGGCTGCAATAAAATAGTCATCGACCTGAGAAATAATCCCGGAGGAGACGGTGACGTCTCTATGGATTGGGCGGCTCGTCTTTGCGGTCAGGCACAGGTCACAAAGTATTACTATACAGGCAAGAAAGAGGAACTTTCGCTCGAAGGCAGAAAGGATTTTGAAGGCAAGAAGATAGTTATTCTTGTTAATGAGAATACGGCGAGTGCTGCGGAGATAATGGCAGCTAATTTAGCCCAGAATCTTGACGCTAAAACTGTCGGTACAAAGACCTTTGGTAAAGGTGTATTCCAGAACTATGCTGATTTAAGCAACGGCGGACAGCTCTGCTACGTGGCGGGAAGCTTTACTGTCGGCGACTGGGAATGCTGGCAGGGCGTCGGCATCACCCCCGATGTGGAGGTTCCAATGGACGCTTCCCTTATCGGCACAAACGACGATATACAGCTTAAAAAAGCCATGGAGCTTCTTGACTGAATTGCACAATAAAACTATACAAAAATTGGGCAGATTTTATGGCGATATTTTATTGACAAATTGTGAACTTTTTGCTATAATATTCTTAGCTCTAAATCATAGATAGTTGGGAGGTTGTCTTATGAGGACGAAAAAGGGCTTCACCCTTATTGAGCTTATCATCGTTATCGCTATTATGGGCATTTTAGTTGGCGTTCTTATTCCTTCGTGGGGGTATTATCTCCAGCGCAGCAAAACAAGAACCCAGAATAATAAAGCAAAGGCTATTTTCAATGCAGCTCAGACGGTCGTTACTGACCTGAATTTCTCTGAGCGCAGATATCTTGAGGCGTACAGCGCTCTTCCTTCGGGCGCTTCGGCTGAAAAGACGAATATTCTCGGTCATCTTTATTCAAATATTCCCGACAAGGATACGACGACAGAGTGGTTCTATTACTGGGACGGAAATCAGGGATATCGTTGTGACAAAGACGGCGTGAAACTGACAAAGGATAGTTCGGGATATGGCTCTGATTTTACATCTCTTGCAATTGCTGAGTGGGATGAGAAGATCGGAAATGCTATAAAGAAAATTGTTGACGATGACATGGTATATAAGTTCTATGTTAAGGACTATAAGGTACAGTCAGTCGCATCGGCTCGCTATGATAAGGATAAGTTTATAGGCGCATATCCGATATCTTTGGATAAGGTGGACGAATACGGCAAATATGATGCTGATGATTTAAGAGATATAAGAGTCCAGGAACAGGATATGACTTACTTCGACCTTGACGTTGACGATATCAAGAAGACCACATGACGAATCGACAGATTTAGCGCAGCTTCGGCTGCGCTTTTTGTTTGCAGATGAATGGTAATAATAGCTAAAAAAACTTTGGAATTGCTGTGATTCTTTTAGTTGACAAACCGCAAATAGCGTGCTATAATAATTAAGTCGCCGCGAGAGAGTGTGACGGCACAGCATCTTGAAAATTGAACAATGCTAAGAAAAAGTAACGACCCTTGAGATTCCTT
>FNZT01000034.1 GCA_900109435.1 Ruminococcus sp. YRD2003
CGAAGCTGCAAACGCTCTGAGAAGATGCGACCCGGAGTTCAAGCGCTTCTACGCTCTCAAATACAAAGAGGCTAACAAGCACAATCATAAACGCGCACTCGCTCTCACTGCCAGAAAGTTGGTCAGGTTAGTCTATACACTGCTGAAGACTAACCGCCTGTATATCCCGCCGGAGGAATATTAATCCGGCAACTCCAGCCCGCCGAAAAATTTTTTCGGTGCGGGATTTAGTAGGAGATGCCTTTTTTGTCTCTTTTTAGGCAGAGTATACGGTTTCCTCACTGTTTTTTCTACTTTTTGTCTATTGACATTTTACCGTGGGACTCTCTGTTTCATTTCTGATCACAACATCATTGATAAACTCAGCTTCAATAATGCACGAATGGCTCAATGTTATCCGCTTTACGCAGGATCTCAGCAAGCCAGTGTCAAATGTATTAAGTTGAGTTTTATCTGCGAGCAGCGACTTTAAGAGCTCAGTTTTCTGTGAAATGTCGCTGTATGTGCAGTTTTTGTATTTCAGCTCCGCGAGTCTGAAAATGTCGCTTCTTATTTCCTCAGCAGTTTTAGTACCATTGTCAATGGCACGATTGATCTCAGCCTGTTTACAGAGAATTTCTGATGTCGGGATATACTCGCTTACTGTTGCCTTTGCTTCAATAAGCACAGGATTTGCAATTACAGTATTCATAATACTGAGTATCGCACCTGTAAGCATTTCGTCAGTTACTTTGAATAAAAATGGATGACAACTGCCGTTTCTGCAGTCCCATAATTCAGCTTTTGTTCTGAACAGCCGCTTGCCGCATTCCTTGCATACTGTGAGATTGCGGACCTCCTGTAATTCGTCGGGTACTATGCAGAGTGAAGTTGCTTTAGCACTCTTGCGCTCGTTTACAGCTCTGAAAACGTCCTCGCTTATAAGCTGCGGATAAGTCTCGTTGCCGAGATACTTTTCGTTTTCAAGCACTCGCTTGACCATGTTCTTATTCCAGCCGACTTTATCGCTGTATGGAACTCCCATATTCTTAGCAATGGCGTTATGCTTTCTTCAGATATTCTCTTACTAAGGCAGCCCTTTGAATGAATATCATGCTTCCGACACACCCAGTAGTCAACATCAACGCTTTTCTTGAGTTTATAGTAACTACCACATAAGCCACATTGAATTATCATGTTGAAAATGCTATTCTTTCTAACGTAATAAACGTTTTTGCTTTTAATTAATAACTGTGCTATATCAAATACTCTTTTTGAAACAATAGGCTCATGCGTCTTTTCAAGGTGATACTTTGGTAATTCGCCATTATTAATGCAACGCTGTTTCCCAATAGCGTCTATTGTAAAACTTTTTTGATAAATAGAGTCACCAATATACTTTTCGTTTTCAAGTATGTATCTTACGCTGGAAAATGCCAATGGAGGTGTTATTTTATACAATTGATTAATGTAATCAGCAGTACTTTGAACACCGTGTCCATTGATGTAGTATTCAAAAATATCTCTTACAATTTTAGCTTCCTTTTCATTAACCACAAATCGTTTTTCATTTATAGTATAACCAAACGGTGCGCTATTAGGAGTATAGTTCCCTTTTCTGATCCTTCTTTGCATACTCCACTTAACATTTCTGGATATAGAAACAGATTCCTCCTGCGCCAATCCTCCCATAATAGTGAGCATAAGCTCATCGTTTATATTCGCAGTATCGATGTTCTCTTTTTCAAACATCACAGTAATACCAAGAGACTTCAGCTCACGGATATTCTTAAGGCAGTCCCTTGTATTTCGAGCGAAGCGACTGATAGACTTCGTGTATACTCGGTCTATCTTTCCTTTTCTGCAATCATCTATAAGGCGAAGAAACTCACTCCTTTTTTTCTCGCAAGTTCCTGTAATTCCTTCATCAGCGTAAATGTCGATAAGCGTTTCAGTCTCGGAATCCTCAAACTTGTGGCTATAATATGCAAGCTGAGAGTTATATGAATTGAGCTGATCGTCGCTGTTTGATGATACTCTGCAATATGCAGCTACACGCAGTAAGCGATGTGTATCATTTGCGACTTTCGGCTGTATAACTGTTACTGTCGGCATCGCTGCCACCTCCTGTCTCAGCCACATTATACCGTTTTCTGCTCCCGAAGGTAATCACCACAACCACCTATTTTTCGGAGTTGAAACTGTGCAGAACTGACTAATACTGTTTTTTATCAGCCTGCGCAGCAACGTTGCAGAAGCACATTGAGAATACTCCAATGAAGCCGCCCAAAATCATTCCGATAATAATTCGTATCATTGTATCATCTCCAATCATAAAGAAAAAAGTGCGCCAGTATGACGCACTCAATACCAATCTTCAATTTTCAGGTCAGCGACTCTCTCAAATTCCCGTACATTATGGGTCACAATCGTCAAGCCCTCTGATTTTGCGTGTGCAGCAATCAAAGTGTCCATCGGACCGATCGGTGTCCCATTTCGTTTCAGAGTTGCGCATATATCTCCATATTCCGCAGCAGCTTCGCCGTCGAACGGAAGCACCTCAACTACAGTAAGGAATTTTAATAGCGCAACCGTATTTTTCTCGGGATTACTGCTATTCTTCACCCCATACTCAAGCTCGGCAAGAGTTATTGCTGAAATAGCAAGACCTTCCTCGAAATTCTCCTTTATTTTCGCAATAATATTCTCATTTTTCTTCTGTGCATAAATACACACATTCGTATCAAGCATATATTTCATAGTTTTTCACGTTCCTCGGGTGATTGCATATTCGCAGGACGCTCCTCAGCTTTTTCGAGGTAATCGTCAGAAAACTCGTTGATTCCCTCCATAAATGTTTCCCATGCCTTGTCCTTGGGAACGAGCATTACGGAAGAACCGACTTTTTGAACATACACCTCTGTTCCGTTGAAACGAAATTCCTTTGGCAAACGTACTGCTTGACTGCTCCCATTTGTAAATAATTTAGCTGTTAACATAATCATCAGCTCCTCTCTTCTTATAGTATATACTACAGTATATACTTTTGTCAAGAGGAATATTCGATTTTTCATCCTATACACACAATTCCCAATCTGCAGAAGAAGGATAGTTCGCAGTAATTTCCGCAAAGCTCCTGCTTTCGATTCCCTTTTTCTGATCTTCTGTAAGATTCTCCTGACGTTCAAGAAAAATATGTACCAATACGCACATAACGTCAGCCTGACCGTATTTCTTCATCACGTTGCTCCTTTACACATTGATACCGAGTGCAGAAAACGTATCCCGACCGTGTATCAGCCCATATACACTTTCTGCACTTATGCTCTGATTTCAGTTTAGCTGTTTTAAGCCGTTTTCTCAGCTTGTCCCAACTAAGTTCTTTCTGCAATCTATCACGCTCCATCCTGAAACTAATAATATAACGTAAGTGCATAATTGTACTTATGCATTTACGTTATATCTGCGCCCGGCATTTCCGCCGGGCGCAGTTTATATAACTCTTAAGCCTTCGTCTGATTCTAATTTCAGACGTCTTGCGTGATATTTGACCTCGTCCCCGTCACGCACGGAACAACAAGAACGATCAACAGCTTATTGATCTTCATGGAAATCTCATCCCACTATGGTTCGCATAGAGCCGCCCTCATTGCTTGAGTCTGTGACTGGACGGAAGTATCATTATATTCCTGCTTTCATCGCCGTGCAGAGAGCTACTCCGCATTTTGAAACGTCATATTTATCGCAAGCGTATGGTTTCTTTGGCTGCCGAATTTTAGTCCGACGCAGGATCAACGTATCCTTGTTGCTGCTATTCTGTTTTCAAGCTACAATGTAAGAGCTTAGAGTCCCCTACATAAGGATAGGTCACAAAAGTATGGCAGTGGACAAGTTACATTATGTCTTGACGAACTGGGAGAATGTATCGGTGAAAAAACTCCCATTGAGGACAGGCTCGCACTAAAGGAGCTTATGGACAGCTTTCTTCACAGTCTCCCCGACAAAAACAGAAAAATATTTCTCCTGCGATATTGGTACATGATGCCAGTAGCTGAGATAGCAAAGCGGAATGACATATCTGAGGGAGCTGTAAAGATGATATTACAGCGTGTACGGGATAAACTCAGAGCTTATTTAGAAAAGGAAGGTGTAGGCGTATGAAAAATAAAGATATTCTTCTTGATGTGATCGGCGATACTGATGAAAAGCTCGTTCCCGAACTGACTGCTAAAAAGAAAAAGAGCAATATTGTGAAATGGTCTGCATTGGGCGGAGTATGTGCGGCGGTAATTATAGGGTGTGTTGTACTACTGCCGAAAAGCGGAGAGCATAGCCCATTACAGCAGTCATCTCAGCCGCTGGAGAGCCAGTCGAGCAACCCCTCCGGAATGATAGCAGACAATAATGTTTACTGCCTTGCATTAGCTGCTTATCCCGAAATGCCTATGTATCCTGATGAAATGGATCAAGATGCTGTAACACAATGGAACGATGCAAAACAAGCATTAAGAAATCAACCGGCAGGATACAAAGACGGCTTTGACAAGTTTTTTTCTGATACAACGAACACATTTCTAACCGGAGCCGAGAGTGAAAACATTGTATATTCTCCATTAAGCCTGTATATGGCACTTGGTATGTCGGCTGAGATAACTGACGGAAACAGCAGACAGCAGATACTCGATGTTCTGCACCAGAAAGATATAGATACTCTGCGTTCTCATTCGAGATCTATCTGGCAGGCGAATTATATGGATGATGGTATGGCTAAATGTATCCTCGCCAATTCTCTTTGGACGAACAGTAACGCCGATTATAAGCAGGATACGGTAGACACACTTGCTGACACTTACTATTCATCTGTGTATACTGGTGATCCTGTATCTGATGATTACAATAAGATGCTGCAAGATTGGCTGAATTCTCAGACCGATGGCTTGCTTACAGATTATGTATCTGAAATAAAGATAGATCCAGAAATGCTTCTGACACTTGCATCTACTGTAAATTATAGTGGAAAATGGAATAATAAGTTCTTGCCAGAAAATACTGAACAGGGCATATTTCATGCGGTCGTCGGTGATGTCGAATGTGACTTCATGAACTCGGAGAGAGATATGGGATATTGTTGGGGAGAACACTTCTCGTCGGTCAGCTTACAGCTTGAAAATAACGGTCACATGAAGCTGATACTTCCTGACGAGGGCTATTCACCTAACGATTTATTAAATGATGAACAGGTCAAAGAGCTTATGCTCAGCAATTGGGACTATCCAAATAACAAGTATGTAACCGTTAATATGGCTGTTCCAAAATTTGATGTTTCTTCCAAAATAGACCTGCGTGGCGGACTGAATACGCTTGGTATTACCGATATTTTCGATGCAGGAAAATCTAATTTTACGCCGTTGACTGATACAGAGCGTGTTTTTCTGAGTCAAGCAGAGCAAGATACAAGAGTTACCATTGACGAGGAGGGCTGTAAAGCAGCTTCTCTAACGATCATGGCTTATGCAGGTGCAGGCGCTCCTGAAGATCATGTAGACTTCAATCTGGACAGACCGTTTATCTTTGAGATCATGAGCGAAACAGGACTGCCGCTGTTTGTGGGTATCGTAAATAATCCTGTTCAGTAAACCTTAGCTTAATGGCACACTCACTTTCCGTTCCACTGAGGTTCAAATCAGCATTATGGCGTGCGCCACAATTAATAAAAGCATACTTTATTGTAAGTGAATAATGATAAATCTATGATATGAGACGGCTTAGAGAGCGGAAAGCAAAACCTCTAAGCCGTCTTTCTATTTCAACGGATATTTCCCTATAATTATTGCACATATAGTCTATTCGTGTTATAATTATCAAAGAAAAATTGGCTCTGATTATAATACGGATAAAAAATATGGAACCTTTTTCGCTCTCAAGACAATATAAGGCAGAGAGGAGGAACGCTTGTGACAGTCACGCAATTCGAATCTTTACTCAAAACACACGGCAGTGCGATCCTCGGTTTCTGCCGACATCTGACCGGAAATGAGGTCTCTGCGCAAGATCTCTATCAGGATACCATGTTAAAGGCATTTTCCAAACTCGCCAAGATCAACTGTGATACGACAGAAGAAATGCTTTCAGCGAAAAATTATCTAATCGGCATCGCAGTGCGACTCTAGGGGGACACTTCAGATCTGCATTCCCTCACGCTTCTCAGCCTTATATTCAGCTTTTTGCTGCGGCGTGAGCTTTTTTCCATGGCGCCGAGCGGGCGTGCGCAGTTTCACGGCACTGTTTTTGCATACTGTCAGTATTATTCCGCGAATCATAGCTGTTTTTGTTTTGTGTCAGTTCTATCGACCTCCATTCGTAAAAAGTATCTATATATGCAAAAAAGCCGACCTTGTATGGCTTCTGTGAGAAACCAACAAAATCGGCTTTGAAATCGGTTGAAAATTCTATATTCGGTTTTCGGCTATTTTCGGAGTTCTTCGGAGTTCCGTGCTTTGCTTTTTCAAAAACTGCTCCAAAATCCCTGTTTTAGGGCGTTCACCTTTGGTTTTTAGGGTTTGGGATCTATTGCTCCACCTTAAAAATCGCTGTTTTCAGACAACAAAAAAAGCCCGAAACATCGGACTTTTTCGGTGACGGATCTAAATTGCTCCATCTTTATGGCGTGCCTGGAGGGATTCGAACCCCCGACCTACTGGTTCGTAGCCAGTCACTCTATCCAGCTGAGCTACAAGCACATTCACAACAATATTATTTTATCACGTTCTATGTGAAATGTCAAGACAAGTATTTAATTTCGTCAAAATGCACTAAATGTAATGCTGCGAATAAGACTAAAATAAAAAATCCAGCAAAAATAGGATTGCGTCTTGACAAAAAAGTATATATGTGTTATAATTATATGTGCTTTGAGACATTAGCTCAGTCGGTAGAGCATACGCCTTTTAAGCGTAGGGTCGAGGGTTCAAATCCCTCATGTCTCACCATATGTTCATGACTAAAAGAATGACATGCCCAAAAAAGCCCGAATATTCGGGCTTTTTTGCTGCCCGAATTCAGAAAAATTTCTTGAAAAAATGAGGGATGACATTGGGGTGTTTTAAGGCTTTTTAGGGAGTTGAACCCCCACAAAGGTGGTTTCGGAGCTCTTCAAAGGTCGATATACCGGCTAATCTCTGATTTTTCAGCTAAAAATAGTACACAAAGTTTCGGACTCGGTTTTAGTGGTTTTCACGAAATGTGAAAACGCTGGAATCGAGTCCTTTTTTATTCTCCTCAAAAAACAAGTGATAGAACGCATATCATTTTTTAGCCGTTTTCAATGGCATCAGTGGCAGGTCGGGTAACTATGCCACCCGGGACAGCAAAAGCCGCTGTGGATGATTTTTGAGCCTCCTGTGGCAGATACATAGAAAGCAGATCACGCCTGCTGTCTATGGAATAATAATGTCAGGAGGAAAAGATATGAATAACTACTTTATGAGCGGTAAGCTTATGCATAAGGCTTCCGACCACAACACCAAACGCTGTGAGGTTGAGAAATGGGTATTCCTGCCTCACTCAGACTTTGAAAGGCTGAAAACAAACCCATATCAGGAGCATGAAGCGATAACTGCTGCCAGAGACCTTATGTACGAAGACAAGAATGCCTACCACTGCATTATGCTGCTTGATGAGCACGGCGATGACGGTCTGCTCATTGAAGCTGAAGGATTTGACTATCCCCGTCTTTCTATGTTCGTTCCCGATGCAGCTCTTATCTATGAGCGTTATAAGACATCAGAGGCTGAACTGAAGCTGCATGATATGATTAAGGGGACG
>FNZT01000002.1 GCA_900109435.1 Ruminococcus sp. YRD2003
TATGTGAGTGGAAATGCCGTCGCTCAACGGATAAAAGCTACCCTGGGGATAACAGGCTGATCTCCCCCAAGAGTCCACATCGACGGGGAGGTTTGGCACCTCGATGTCGGCTCATCGCATCCTGGGGCTGAATTCGGTCCCAAGGGTTTGGCTGTTCGCCAATTAAAGCGGTACGCGAGCTGGGTTCAGAACGTCGTGAGACAGTTCGGTCCCTATCTGTCGTGGGCGTAGGATATTTGAGAGGAGCTGTCCCTAGTACGAGAGGACCGGGATGGACGCACCTCTGGTGCACCAG
>FNZT01000007.1 GCA_900109435.1 Ruminococcus sp. YRD2003
AACAGCAATAACGATCGTAGCAACGACGATATTTTTCTGCTAATAAATCGCTTAACTCCTTATTTTCTTCTTCGGTATTTGATGCTTTTACGGTATAAACCTCCAGTTCCTCTGCATCAAGTGCAAACCAGAGGATCTTCCTTATTATTTCTTCTGTATTACGAGCGGAACCGTCGTAGCGCGCATCCATTTCCCGAAAAATTTTAGAGCAGCCGATTATGACTAAAACATAATCGGATTCGTCGTAAAAAGAAAGTTTTATTTCTCTGCCATTGTGTTCTATCCAATGCTCTGTTGTGCCCTCAATTCGGAAATTGACGTACGCCTCGAAGAATTTCTGAGACACATCTACCCATGTACGTCTTGAATAATACTCCATACGCTACCTCCTGAAAGAAAGTCGTGATTTATGTTTTCTTCATTATACTACTCAAAAATTTGAATTCCGAAGATTCGGAGGGGCAAACAGAAAAATCTCCCTTTTGCACAAATTGATGGTGCTCAAAATATGCAGTATGTATAAGCGCTCTGTGAAGTGAACGTTGCTTCTGCTGTAGTCATATTATAACACAGGGGAATGAGTACAAAAGCGCGTATGTCTGTATGGTATAATAATAGTTTTCGCACTTTTATTCTTTTCCATATTATAATCAAAACCACCCGTAAAACGGGTGGTTTGAGGAAGCCCTAGAAGGGCTTGATACGGACACTGCCCCTTAAGTGGGCTGAGAAAGGTCTGCCAACTGCATTTCATTCTCAGCTACCCCTTAAGGGGTTTTTACTTCTTCTTATACTTTTCTCCAGTAAATGGGTCTGTTGTTTCAAACAAACTTAACTGGTCTGTCATAATATCTTCTTGCAGCTGGTTCTTTATATACTCTTCAATTTTCTTAGCATTCTTTCCTACTGTATCAACATAATATCCTGTACACCAGAAATGTCTGTTACCGTACTTATACTTCAGATTTGCATGTCGCTCAAATATCATCAATGAGCTTTTTCCTTTCAAGTAGCCCATTATCTGCGATACACTGTACTTCGGCGGAATTGCAAGCAGCATATGTATGTGATCCGGACATGCTTCTGCTTCTATTATTTCTACTCATTTTTGTTCACATAACCTTCTTAGTATCTTTCCTATATCAGTTTTTATCTGACTATAAATCACCATTCGTCTATACTTTGGTGCAAACACTATATGATACTTGCAATTCCACTTGGAATGTGCTAAACTATTTATATCGTCTCGTTTCATGACGATACCTCCTTTGTTATTTTCAGTTCGGTTGGCAGACCATTACTATTATAACATGGGAGGTTTTCTTTTTCTACTCATAGCTAAAGCTTCTTTGAACCCCTGGCAGAGCCAGGGGTTTTCGGGATACAACAAAAAACATAGGGCGTTTCCGCCCTATGTCCTATAGCAAATTATAATCTCAATTTTTATTCTGTCGCTCACGGATAAACTCATTTATGATTTGAGCACACTTTTGATATGGAGCCGAATCAAGAATCTTTATGATTTCAAGAATGGTATTCTTTGCCGCATCTTCGGAAGAAAAATCAGGAGTTATTGACACATGAAACTTAGTACCATCTGACGCGAGAATAGCCCCTTCTCTTTCGCCCCTAAAACTATATCCATGAGTTTCAAAGCATTCTCTTGCCTTACGATATAATTCTTCATGTCCTGCTTTGGTTTCCAAATGAATAGGTATATCTATATTAGTGACTTTGGTTATTGGTGCTCCACTTTCTCGTCTCCAATTCAACTCAAAATGAAAACTGATATTAGACCATTCATCATCAGAAATAATACTCCAGAATTCTTTTTTATAATTTCCTAGTTTTAAACCGTTGGGAAAACGGTATTTCCCATTTGATAATGTTTCCAGCTGGTGAGCAATCCACATATCCTCATAGTATCTTGCCATATTCTCTGATAAAAAAGTCGTAGTCATAAGTTTTCCTCCTCATTGATTATAGAATATCCTTTATTATAATATCACGTAGTATGCGACATTATTGTCTTACTCGTTTTCGTATTTTTTGAGAGCGTTCCTCAGTGTTTCTGCTATCTGTTTGCGCAGGCTCTTAGGGGACAGCACCTCTACCTCATCTGCGAACTGTATCGCCCAATGCAGCATTGAGGCTTCGCTTGCTTCAACGTGAACTATCATCATATCATCAGGCAGCGTTTCAATTCTGTTATTTGTACCAAAACTATCCGCGATATCGTTCATCATATAACGCTTGCACTGGAATGAGATATGTACCGGAGTACCGCTCCACAGATTAGGATGCGTTTTTATGTAATCTGAAAGCCTGATACCGGCTGAAAAGCCTTTGAGTGTACGAAGCTGAGTTGCAGGTTCATCGTTCTTTACGCAGCCTTTGATTCGGTCAATGCGGAAATGCGTCAGATCGTCGTATTCCGGAAGATTGCATATCAGATACGAGTGACCGTTTCGGGAGACTATCTGATATGGATTGACCATATACAGCTTCTTTTTTCCATTGGAGTCAATTTTTTCTTTCAGCTTACCGTCTATCCCGCAGTCGCAGTAGTGGAATGACACCTGTCTGCCATCAGCGATAGCACTACCGATATTTTCAAGTGTGATATAGATCTCTCTGTTAATGATCTTATCAAATACCTCCATATCGGTATTCTTAATTGTCGAGAGAAAAAACTTGCTTGATAAGCCTTCAAGACGTCCTATAAGGCTAAGGCGTTCTTTCTTTGAAAGGCCGTCAGAAGCGAGGACATTATCAATTAGCAGACGCAGCTCTCCGTCCATAAACTCATGAACGTAATACCAGTCTGTCAATATTACTTCATCTTTTCCATTCTTACCTTTACGGATAATAGCATCATCTTCATATTCGCTTCCTCGATATCTTACCGGAAAGCCAAATTCTATAAGCTTGGACAGATTGCGTTTGACGGTCTTTAGCGCAACCTCCATTCCATATTCCGATTTTATCAGTTTTTGTATCTGTTGCTGAGAAAGTCTGTGATCAACATCAGAGTGTTTCTGTAAAATATGAAGAATATCAAGTATTATAACTTTTTTAGGCTGATCATTTGGCATAGTTGGCACCTCACTTTTAAGTATTATATTAATTATATATCATTTATTTGCACAAGTCAAGCGAATATTGTGAAGATATTATAAATATCTGTGCCGCATTTATTGCGGTGCTTCATTTTAGTCCATTTTTTTGAAAACGAGTCACTAATAAGTTTGTCGTTATTTCCTGATATTGAAAAATACATATTCTCATGATATAATGAAATAAATGCTGATAGGTGGTGAAAGAATGGGATTATTCAGTAATACTAAGATCAATATAATAAAAAAGTACCCGATGGTATCGTTGTTGCGGTAACAGGTGCAAAAGCTTCTCTTAAATCTGAATTGATAAGTCTTGAAGAGAACGAGAAGGATATGACATATCCTATGGTAATGACGTTAAACGGTACTCCATTAATGGAGATGCATCCGAGTTATTGTCCTACCTGCTGCGGATTACTTGCAACAGGCTATGGACTTGATAATGCGAAATGCAACGAACTTACCGAAATATCAGATAAAATCAACAGTGGATTTACTGGCGTTGATGATTTTCTTGAAACTATAAAGCCTCTTATCGGACTATTTGAAGACGGAGTATATCTTATCAGAGATACAAAGACTTTTCCTGTTGACGGTGACAGCCACTTCTTTTGGGCAGTTCCTGACGAGCTTAAATACTATAATTCATATACAGACGCATATTATATCACCGATCTTATGCGACTAAGTGAATTAAAAGGTATTTTCCTTTATCCTACGCAATCGCGAGACAGGTATGATGAGAGCCGTGTCAAGCATTATATAGACTTATTCAGCAGCGGAAAAGAAAAGCCTCGTGCAATAGCATATAACGCAATGGGCGGAATGAGTGCTTTGCTTGACGGGCACCACAAGGCTTGCGCAGCTGCAAGGCTCCATGTCCCTCTTGATACGATAGTAATTACAAAGGGACATCTGTCAGGAAGCAAAGATAATATCAACATACAGTTCGGCTTTTACCTTGATGCCAAGTACGATATAGCAGTAGATAAAACAAGTGGTCTTCCTTCAAAACTTTACAAACAATACACAGAGCAAATGGCTGATCTTTACGCCAAAAAGAAACAGCCGTCACCTGTACTTTATAAAGGGCTGCCTGTTGAAAGCAGATTTGCAAAACGCGAATGGGAAAAATGCTATACAGACGCTGTTTATTATTATCCGACAGCAGATCAGTTTGCAGGTGAATTAGCCTGTGATTACAGTGCTATTGAAAATATGTCTGCCGAAGAGGTATATGACTATGTTTTTCAGCAGGAGGATCCGGATTATTATGCACGGGTACTTATGAGCAGATTAGTACGAACGAATGACAAGCGTGCAAAAGAACTGCTTATGAAATTTGTAGCACTTCCGGTCAACGGCTATACAAAGCCTCAGATAGCTGCTGCTCTCAGGAGTTTGATGAACTATAAAGATGATGAGACTGAAAAGATATTCATTGATTATGTTATCTGCGGTGATGACTATCTTGCAGATATAGCCAAGGATTACTGGGCGGATGGTGAATAATTATCATACATAGGAGAATATAATGGACAGAATAATGAGATCACTTAAGAATATAAACGGAAGATTGTTTCTGTCGCTATTGGTCATGGGACTTTGTCCGACGCTGTACACAACGCTGCGAACCTTTTTCCTCGGACAGCTTCCCGGAGAATGGTCGTATTCAATAGCAGGACAGCTTTCATGGGTGAATCTGCTGTATGAGGTCATAAACGAAGCAATAGTTCTCCCTCTGTACTTTTTCATGGGACAGGCTGTGTCTGATAAAAAAGAATTCACTAACAGGATACGAAGCGGACTGCTTGTATCACTGGGAATATATACGGTATGTTCTGTTCTTGTAATGGTATTTGTACACCCACTGCTAAGATTCATGGCTGTATCTACTGATATATTATCGGAATCCGCAAGCTATATCAGGATAGAGTGTATAGCCAATATCTTCGGTATACTGTATAGCTTTATCTGCGTAGCTCTTATTACAATCGGAAAGGATAAGCTTGTTTACGCTATAACGGCAGCAAAGCTGATACTCAGCCTGCTCCTTGATACATTACTCGTCTCAACACAACCTGTATCACTGAATTGTGGCGTTAACGGCATAGGTATTTCCAACATAATCTCAAACCTCATCTTGTTCATCATTGCTGCTGTACTTATTAGCAGATGTGGTTATCATATATTTGAAAAGGGAAAGCTGTCCTTTGCGTGGATGAAGGACTTCCTTAAAATTGGCGGTATCTCAGGACTTGAATCTTTTGTCAGGAATATTGCGTATATGCTCATGGTCTCGCGTATGGTGAATATGGTCGGAGAGCAAGGGACATATTGGGTGGCAAATAACTTTATATGGGGATGGATGCTGCTGCCTATAACTCAGCTTGGAGAGCTTATAAAGCAAGAGACATCCAAGGACAAGAATGCAGTAAAGAATAATACCCTTGGCTATTTTACGATAACGGCTGTAACATGCCTGATATGGGTGATAACAATTCCGCTGTATAAACCGTTTATGTCTCATATTCTCGGATATAACGACGTAGATAAACTGTTCAAGCTTGTAATGGTATTGTTCGTGTTCTATGTGATGTACGCCTTCCAGAACGTTTTCGATGCGACTTTCTATGGCAGAGGCAAGACGAATTATATGCTGTTCGAGTCGATAGTGACAAACAGCATATACTACGGAACGTTCTTCGTTCTGTACCTATGTGGAATATGGCATCCTACGCTCATTGGCATAGCTCTGATGTTCGGCTGCGGAAATGCCTTTGATTCAGTTGTTTCCTATATTGCATACCGGCATTTCCTTAAAAAGGAGAATGCTATGAAATGACATAATTAGAATAGACTCACAAAATCATTTTTTATGTACTGCACCGCCTTCGGGCGGTGCTTCTGTTTATGTATTCTTTGCCTATTTTTTGGACTTCTGAAATAGATATTATTTATTTGAGTAATATCTCGGTATGTGCAATCATCGATAAATAGACGTAAAAAAATGTCTCCCCGTTATTAGGAGGAGCTGTTTGTCAAATCAAAATAATTATTCAGAACACTTGACATTCGTGTGCTTCCGTGATATACTAAGTACAGTAAAAATCAAAGGCATTGAATTTTAGGCACGTTACACCTATGGGTGTACTGTGTTCAAAATTCAATGCCTTTTTTGTTATGTCAGCAGCTTGACAAACCGCGTCGGGAGACGTTGCATAGAGCGCCGGGAGGCGCGCAGGACGTAGCAAGAGACTGCTTCATCCAATCTCCGTCTGTAAATCGGTGCTTATAGAAAGTATGCATTGCGGTTCGGGATCTTCCCGGACTTGCGTACCTGTAAGCCAATGTCTGCACAGCAGACGCCGAGCGGAGTGAATCAAAAACAAAGTCTCAATTATTTACAGGATCGGTAAACCCACGGAATGGCAGTGTTTTCTGTCAGAAATGGAGTAAAAATGAAAAATTTTGTAAGCTATTTTGAGATCAGAGGTATATCAGGTATGATGGTGTTCTCTGACAAAGGTGTGGAAATAAGATCATCGGATCCCAATAAAGGAATAAGTAATATCGACTCATTTACTATTCTTGGGTGCTCAAAGAGAGTAAGGCAGCTTCTCAAGGATCACAAGCCTGACCAATCTGTTCAATATTCAATTGTTGAGCGTATTTCAGGTGATAAAAGCGTTACTTCTTTCGTGAAAAAACAAAAGGTCAATAAATCCATATGTGATTTCCCAGTATATGATATTTCCGAATATGCTGAATATGAACGCGGATGGTTTTATACTATTATGCACTCAAGATATTTCTTTACAATTGACGCTTTATTCGTAGCCAAACAATGTGCAGGTTCTTTTTGGGCAGGGCTTGCGGATTTTAACAGGAAAAGTCTTCTTAAAAACCTTCAGAAATACAGCGGATTCAGATATGTTCGTCATCGGGATATACTGGATTGCTGTATTGACTTTGTATAAAAGTATAACAAGCACATATGCCGAACACACTGACTGGATAAACTGCGAGTTCATAAACTGCACCTTCATCAACAGCAATCTCTGCTGCGAGGGCTCTCAGAATCAGAACTGCAAGTTCA
The DNA here is from genome assembly GCA_900109435.1 of Ruminococcus sp. YRD2003. Classification (GTDB taxonomy): domain Bacteria; phylum Bacillota; class Clostridia; order Oscillospirales; family Ruminococcaceae; genus Ruminococcus; species Ruminococcus flavefaciens_G. The sequence continues at coordinate 7,219 of FNZT01000007.1, forward strand.
CGGACTGCAATACTATGTATTTTAAGGCGTGAGGACTTGACAAATGAGGAAGTGAGTGATATAGTAAATGCAGATAATATTTGAAAGGTAGGGCAGCTGTGGATCAAGAAAATATGGTATCGCTTATAAGGGGCGTGCTGTGTCTTCTTGATTCACAGCTGCCCTTTTGTTGTTCTCAGAGCTTTTCCACTCAGGCTCTCTGCGGCAAGGCGTTGCTGTTTTTCACAAGCATCAAAAACTCAGGAACACAGTTCCGCTTGACCGCCCCTCAGCAGTATAGAGGGAGAATGGAGTATTATTATGGGAAACAAAAATGAGTACACGGGCAGAAATTTCGTTGTCAGCGATTTCGAGGTCGCGCCTTATGACCCTGACGAATACGAGTATAACGGCGACCATAAATGTCACGGACAGATCATCGTGAACAAACTGGAGAAGACTATCACTTTCAGGCATATTTCCGGCACTAAGCCGATATTCAATGTCGTTCTGGCGGTTATGGCTCTTAACAAGAATTGGTTTCGAGTATTCAACGCTGAAGAATGCGAAGTTAAGTATGAAAACAATATGCTACTTATAAGGGATATACCGGCATCGTATTATGTCGCGCATATTGGAGAAAACGGGCTGCCTGTTGTAGACCAGATAATCGAGCACGTCCCGTATTTCAAGGATGTTGAGGAGTTCACCCTGACCGAGCTGGAGTTTTATCTACTCGCTGAATTCAAAAGTATGCTTTATTTTTCGTCCGGCAGTCTTAAACGAGACAGGAAAAGATTCGCTAAATACTGGGAATTCAGGTATATCATATAATGGTCAAAATAGAACGGCTTCCTTTACGGGAAGCCGTTGTTGTTATAATTCGATTTTGCACTTATAATTACCGCAGGAAGCGTAGGCGAGCGTGTCAACGCTCCTTTTGATACATCTGCATTTTGCGGCATTATCATAGCTCCACTGGTCGCGCTGATAGGGCTGGATATATCTGCAGGACGGGTCCCACCAGTATTTGCAGAATGCACAGCACTTTACGCCTTTAATGTTTACAACCACTTTACCCATTGATAAGCACCGTTATTTCAGACGTGACCACTTTGTAAAACTATTGGGACTGCAAGTGCAAGGCTGCTGTGGGAATGTTGATGAATTCTTCTTTCTGCATATTGCTGCGCTGCCGTTTGTGGTTGCTGCTGCGGTACTCATTTGAACTGCATTTCTAGCTCCTGTCCAATATTCACAGCCAGCACATAGCTTTTCGCCTGTGTTAGGGTATGTAGTAACGCTTCCGTTTGCTCCGATCCCTGCCATATTTATGACCTCCTAAACTAATGATTCTCAGCCTGTTATTTCATTCATATTCATCATATAAATCCGACAAGAATTTATTGAAATAATCGTTGTTAATTGAAGCTCCATATTCTTTAGAGAGCTGCAATAATCTATTCGCTTCTTCCTCATTTTTTTCGACTCCATTGCCTTTTCGGTAAAAGGAATATGCAATCAATCATCTAAACTGATTTCCAGTGTTTCCCCTTCAACCATATTGCTTTCACATCCTGATGCTAATTCAAATTCTTCCGGACTAAGCTTTGATATGTAATACTTTGTCCCATCATCCTTCTTTAGTATTACATACTTATCTCTAAATTCAGCGTATGCTAAATCGTGAACTAAACTAGGAAATGTATTTTCGAACTTATAGTATGAATGGAAAACAGCGGCTTTCTCATAAAGGTCGTTTACATCAAAGATATAAAAACCTGGGATTAATTCTATTAACTTTTCTTTGGTTCTTGTTTCCACGAACTCCTTATACGGAATAGGAATATATTCGGAAAGACCAATGTAATGTGGTACATTTATCGGCTCATTAGATTGAGTCTGCTCTTTTATCTTCTGCTGACGTTCGTATTCCGGATTGATATAATCGATTCCCCTTGAAGATTCAAAATCAGGCGAATTCATACAGTATGAAATAAAATCCTGGGTTGAAGCATATCCATGTGAATCAATGAATCTTTGGATCCTGCCCGGCATTGCATCCAGCTCAGTTTGTCTTTTCTGGTCTTTTTTCGCAGTCACAAAGGCATATATTACTATAACAAAAAAAGGAACAGTTGCACATATCATATCAATTATTCCGGAAAATAGCATTGTTAACAGAGTGGATCCATCATATAATTCTGGATCAGAAGATGCCCCCAAAAAACTAAATACGTATAAAGCAAACAGTATAGCTAAATAGATTATCATAAAAACGAAAGGGATCAAAAGAGACTTCATAGCTGCTTTTTTATAGGGGACCCCTTTCTTACGTTCTTCATCATACTTAATACTTGTGGTCGGCAAAAGCAAAACGAAGTATATAATCAAACTTAAAGAAGAACAGCAACAACACATGATACCACCTCGCTCCTTTATTCCTTCTACGCATTCTTAAGTGTTAAGACTTGTTTCTCAACATAAGAAGTGATTTCTATCTTCTCACCCTCAATTCCTAATGATTGATTCATCAGTTGTCTTATATCATCTGGAACTTCATTTTCGTCAATATACTTTTGCTCAATAACAGTATCTTTTCTCCATTTTCCTTCTGGAAGTTTTGAATAGTTCTCAGACATATTCTTGAAACCGCTACCAACGCGCTTAATAAATGTTTGGGAACCTTCTACGGCTACATTAAGAACCGCTTTGATTTTTTCTGCAGCTTTAGCTAGCCATTGAATAATGTTTTTCCAATATGCGTGAATCAAAACTCCTGCTCCTGCAGCTAAAGCTGCGGCTGCTCCTATAACTAATAACGTACCTAACATAGTATTACTCCTTTTCTGGTCTTGTTACCTTGAATTTTTCTGGTGTGGTTTTTAATGCTTCGAGTCTGGAAAGTGTTTCAGAATCGTCAGTAAATGCTGAAAGCTTTAGACGTTGAGTTATATTGCTTTTAATCCATTTTTCATCGCTGCTATCTTTCTTTTTTCCATAAAGAACGATATCCATTACGACATTTTCGGGATCGTTTTCATGTATGCTTAACGTACACTCCCCACCATACATATCAACATTTTTTCGCTTTTCTTCATCTAGCATATAGCGGTCTATCTGCTTGCCAAGCTGATTGGTAAACTCACTAAATGATATAGGGGTTTTTTCAAGACTTTTACCCTTGTGATAAAAGAAAGCAATAATTCCTGTTCCAATCGCTACAGCTGTACCTATGCCAAGAAATGGCAGAATATTCATCTTATCCCTCCTTTGCCTGGAGCGGCGATATTGAATTCTGTTTTCTCTTTCAGCAGTTTTCGGAGTATTGAAAGAGTTGGTTCGTCTTTACTGAATTCCTGATAATTGAATTTGCTTTTTATAGTTCTTTCTATGATCTTTTTTGTTGGATCCTCTTGATAATAAAGAACTGAAACAACAGTTAAAAACGTATTCTTTGTAAATTCATCGGATTCGACCATTGAAGAGATAGTACATTTCCCACCATGATAAGCGCATTTGTTTTTCTTGCGGAATGTAATGATCTCGTTATCGACCAAACCATTATAGTATTTTAAGAATGATTCCCATGTAAACAGCTGTGGAGCTGCTTTGTTTTTATTGATTAATCCCATATTATCCACCTCGCTTTATTTGAGCGCCATTTCCAATTCTTCCGTCATATCCAATTGTGAGCCGCTTACCATACGCGATTTGATCTCATCTGGAATTTCTGATGAAGAAACTTCTCGTGAAACAGTAGTTTTTTGCCATTGTTTTCCGTTATAAGAATAATTATCAGATATTTCACTATTTACGCCGAGTTTTTCGCCCACAAAAGTCTTACAGCCAATTACTGTACCATCAACTTTATCCATTATCATAGCAGGTATAGATTGCAGCCACTGAAGAAAAGAAGCACGGAATTGCTCAATTAGTGTCATGATACCAAATGCAACAGCTTCGATGGCAAATTTTTTTATTATGGAAAATAAAAGCATTGAAATCTCTCCTTTATATTATTTTATTTCGAATTGATAGAGGAACATCCTTTTCATCAACTATTTCGCTTTTTGTTACAACAGTATTAGATGCGGATTTATTAGCTTTTTTACTTGCGATAATGCTCTCAACAGCAAGCGTGAAATCCTTTTCTGATACGACCGCAGAATCGTTTCTTGCGGCATTAAGGGCAGCCTTCAAAACAGCAGTAGATATATCACTTCCGCTCAAACCGTTATGTTCTTCCGCAAGCTTATGAATATCTGCATTTACTGGCATTTGAGAGGGAATATAATGCTTCCACAGTTTCTCGCGAAGTTCTGCATTTGGTAATTCAAATCGTATATGGTAATGTATTCGTCGCATAAAGGCTGAATCATAATTACTGATAAAATTAGTAGCGAAAATGACCATTCCTTCATAGGAATTAAGGAGTGTAAGCAATACTGAACGAGTCTGATTTACACTTACATCTGTTGCGCTGCTCATATCCGTTACACGCTTGCTGAGCAGAGCGTCTGCTTCGTCAAAGAATATTATGTCATCTTTATTGGTGGGATCGCTGAAAAGCTTTGAGAGATTCTTACTGGTCTCGCCAACGTATTTGGATTCAATGTCAGCGTAATTGACACAGATAAGCTTTTTGCCGAGTGCATCTGCAATTGCATGAGCTGACATACTTTTGCCGGTACCAGATTCGCCGTAAAGGTTGACGAACAGGTTTTTTCTTTCCTTCATTACGGAGCTGAGCCCCCAGTCCACGAAGACCTTTTTCCAATTCTTCTGGGCGCTGACAACAGTTTTTAACTCGTCAATTGTCTTGTCAGAAAGAATGAGATCAGAAAAAGTATAGATCGGTGCTGATTTATTGAACTGAACACCTTGCTGTACAGGTGCTTTGTTTTGATCATTCTGATTGTTTTTATTTGAATTTGGTATCAACGGCATTTTTATCCTCCTTTATTTCGACCGCCGGAAACGGAGGTTTCTTACATTTACTCTCTTTGCATTGCGGACACGGATCAATCACGCATTTTATGAGCCCGAGTTTATAGGGACATTTCAAACATTTGAGCATATGCTTCCTCCTTTGCTGACAGAAGTCTGCGAAAATGGTATAATTATTTGAGAATTGCCATAGATTTCTGCACTTTCTGTCATTAGTGCCGATTTCAACGATATATAGGCAGTTTTACAGCAATGCCTGACGATGATTCTGACGGCGAATATACTTTTGATTCAAGCAGCTCCATACACGCTATCTTACGCTCCATAGAGGTATGAGCATAGCGATTTAGCGTAGTTTCCACGCTCGCGTGACCGAGTATCTCCGAGAGCGTCTTCACATCGAACCCTGCTTGAAGACAATTCGTAGCAAATGCGTGGCGAAGGCTATGAAAGCTGACTGACGGTAAATCTGCTTTTTTCAGTATTTGTTTGAAACGTCTCTGCAAGGTTCTTGGTTCAATTACTATCTCAGAATTCGATAAAACATAATGATTATCAGCGCTGCGGGATTCCCGCAGCAGCTTCGTAATAAAATGTGGTATAGGAATAGTGCGACGTGATGTGCGGCTTTTCGGAGTATCTGCTATAATGCGTGTTTTGTGGCTTTCAGTACGTATACGCTGAACTGTTCGTCTGACGGTTATTAAGCTTTTCTCAAAGTCAATATCTCCCCACATCAGACCGCAGACCTCACCTACACGAAGTCCCGTATACAAGCTCAGGAGTATACATAGAGCTGTCGGACTTAGGTTCTTTGTAAGGAACTTGCATAGCTGCCACTGCTGAGTATTTGAAAGCAAGGACTTCTCTTTTCTCTGCACTTTAGGAAGTGCCACATCTGCCAATATATTGCGAAATCCGTGAATCTTAGATATATACTTAGCCATAGTTTTGAAAACGATTATGATGTCGGAAACGTATTTAGCAGAAAGACCGGAATCTAGCTTTTTCTGAATATAGCTGTTAATCATTTGCACCGTCAGGGAATCATAGCGAAGTCCGCCAAATTCAGGCATGATATGCTTTTCGACCTTCATCTGATAGTTTGCGTAGGTTGAGAGCTTCACTCGAAGCTTTACTGCTGACAGCCACTCGTCAAATAGCTCTTTTACCGTCAGGCGGCAAGTAGTTTGAGGAGCGGTGACATTCACCTTCAATGGAACAAGCTTTGAACGCACCTCTGTGTAGGAGTATCCGTATACAGAGCGATATTTAGCCTTTCCATAGCCATTATATCCGCATTTATACCGTCCCTCCCAGCGTCCGTCCTTGCGTTTATAAATGTTTTCTCCGCGGCGAGCCATAGCTCTTCCTCCTCCTTGACCATATTTCTGACGCACTAAAACTGTTATTTATAACAAAGCAGACCGGTTCTGATTGTCGAAACTGCTGATTTTTATTTCTTATTAGTGAACAATTATCAAAATCTGTTGAATGATATTTCTTTTTGTGTTAAAATCATACATATAAAGTTCAACGTATGATCGCCGTAAATTGCAGAAATTTGCGGCGTATTTTTTTGACAATGAGCCTCAGATATGGTACACTTATTACGTCAATTAAATCATATCATGACGGAGAATAGAATCTGCCGCAAAAACAGTATGATTTGCCGCAAATATCGGGAGGTGTGATATGCTTTCCTTGAATGTTTTATTATCGCTTATAATGCAGGCGAAGCGAAAAGGTAAGGGCATTCTTTCAAACGGGACTGTTTATGCTATGCTTATGCTCTGTATTTCGGACTTTTCGTGTGAAAACGAACTCCTGAAATGCTTCAATAATGAGGTCGTTCCTAAAGAAGCAAACAGAAAGCTCGAAAGATATTTAAGTCGTTTTTTCAGGGATGGAAAAGGGTATCCGTATAATCTGATAAGCTTTTCAGAATTTGAAAGCTGTATCGGCAGTACCGATAAAATGGCGGTATACTGTCGAAAGCTCAGAACAGTCCTTGACAGTTTTATAGATGAGCAGAAGACAGAGTCGCTTGTATTTACACTTCTCGAGCTTCTGAGAAATGACCGGAATGTCGATAAAATAGTTTACGGAAGTGGATATATCTGCAAAGATGAAATGTTTGGTAGCAGCGCACATCAGAAGCGTATATGCGTAGAAGCGCTGCTCCTTGGAATGCTCTATCTATGCCATAAAACTGCTGATATATCCCCAAAAACAGAACTTTTGGAATATGTGGGAAAAAGGACTTTTTTCACCGTCAGATTCTCTGATAGTACTTCATTTGACCTTGAATACAAGGTCGATGTTATTGAAAATATGTTTGCAGCAGCCAGACGTCAGCAACAGAAAAAACTGCGCTATCCACTTGAATTATGTGTTGACGGAGAAGTAACTGGAGAACTGCCAAAAAACGGCTATATCTTCCTATGTGGAGTTCACGGCTCGGGCAGAACATCGCTTCTGAAAAGCATCATAAACTCCGACGATTCAGCATTTATCTATATTCCGCTCGAAGGCTATACTTCCGAATTCCACAGAGAATTCAGCAATGAGCCATGCGGGGTACTCTTAAACGCTTTGATGAAATACCATTATCAGGACGAATATCGGTCATTTGAAATGCTTGTCTTATCCGAAGGCAGGGATACCGCTTTACAGCAGCTCACAAGTCTTAGCAATGAATTCAGTAATAAGCCTGTTCACAGCCGCAGCTGGACACTGCTGCTTGACGGACTGAACGACATAGATATCAGCAATCAAGAGGCATTTATCAGTGAATTGGAGTTTATTCATAAGAACTGGAGCAATGTCCGTATCATTGTTTCGGGGTGTGCTGTTCCGAAGAATGATATTTTCAATGAGTTCATCATAGCTGAAATTATCGGTATACCGTCGGACTACATAAATGAGAGATTTGCTGAGAGTAATATAAGCACTGAGCTTAGAGAAATGCTGAAAATGCCGGCATTACTTGATATTTACGAAAACAACAGCGACAGTATAAAAACACAGGGTGAGCTGCTTGATACATTTTTTTCTGAATGGCAGGGCAGCGATACTGTACGCTTTCTTGTTCAGTTTGCTCTCCCAATGATCGCTAAAAGAATGCTTGAGGATTCCTCGCTTGACAAGCTTTCAAGAGCGGAGGTAATAAAGCTCATCAATACAGCTGTCAGAATATACATCAAGAATGATTATGTTTATCAGAGCTGTATTTCAGTTAAAGGCATAGATAAAAAAATCCTGCTCGAAAGCAGGAAGAATCATAACTGGATAGATATACTTCTGAAAAACACCGGACTTATGGTCGAAGATGTTGCAGATGATCTTTCTTTTGTAAACAGATCGTTCCGCGATTTTTTTGCTGCAAAACACATCATCAATGCCATAGGTATCTTTGAGGACGGTTGCATTATTGCACACGATAATGAGAAATACTTTGAGGAGATAGGTCTTTCCGGAATGTGGTTCGACAATATAGATTTATTCCCTGAGAAACGCAATATTTACAGGCTTATCGGTGAACTTTGCCGGGAATATGCCAAGAAAGCCGGAAGTGAGGAACTCTACACAAAGAATCAACTTGACAGATTCCTTGATATCTGCCGAGGGTTAAAAAGCGGATATAACGTTGAAAATATCATCACTGTAAGAAAAATAATACATAATAACAAGGTCTTTCATACGGATTTCGGCTGGCTAAATACACCGTTGCTGCTCCCGTCTGACGTTACGTACAGTTTAGACGGAGAATATCCGTGTGATTTCTATGGTTGCAGGATATACCGTGTTGCTGACAGCGACAATGTCAATGATAATATCTTCAGGAATTGTGATTTTGCAGATGCTGTTTTCCTCGATATGGAAATAAAGGAAAAGATACATCAGCTTGGCGGTATAGTTGATTTTGAGGATGACAGCTTCATGGATGAGAATTACCGTGATATGATACTTCCATGGATCAAACCGATTCCGCGCAGCAGGTATACTTTCACAGGATAATAGATGCGTTTAGGATAAGTGTACCAGACAGTGAATTATAGAGAGAATTATCATAATGCCCACTTTCAAATGCTTTTATTTGCAAAAAATGTTAGCTACTGAGCCGTAATATATCAGCATATACTCGGTGACCTGCAAAACAGCACGTTGCTGCCTTGAAATATGCTTTCAGATGTGCTATAATATACTTGAGTCATCGGCAATACTCCAGCACAAAAGGAGGAAAAAGATGAATGAATACTGTATGTACCTGCGAAAGTCAAGAGCTGATGTTGAAGCTGAAGCTCGCGGTGAGGGCGAAACTCTCACCCGTCACCAGAATATGCTTATGGAGCTTTCAAAAAAACAGAAGCTCAACGTAGTCAAGATATACAAGGAGATTGTCAGCGGAGACAGTATAGCTGCCCGACCGCAAATGCAGGCTCTGCTTGCTGACGTTACCGAGGGCAAGTATGCTGGAGTTCTCGTTGTAGAGGTTGAACGTCTTGCCCGTGGTGATACCATTGACCAAGGCATAGTCGCTCAGGCATTCCGAGAGTCCTCGACTAAAATAGTCACTCCCACCAAGACCTATGACCCCGATAACGAGTTCGACGAAGAATACTTCGAGTTCTCGCTGTTTATGAGCCGACGTGAGTACAAGACCATCAAGCGCCGTATGCAGGCTGGCAGACTTGCTTCTATTAAAGAAGGTAACTACATAAGCACTACTGCTCCTTACGGATATCGCAAGGTCAATCCCGAACCAAAAGTTCATACCCTCGAAATAATCCCCGAGGAAGCCGAAATAATCAGGCTGATATATAGGCTCTATCTCGACGGACACGGTGCGAAGTTCATCGCAAATGAGCTGAACAGAATGGGTATCAGTCCGCAGAAAAGCCAATTCTGGGAGCCTCCGAGCATCAAGAAAATACTTGCAAATCCTCTGTACTGCGGAATGGTCGGCTGGAAGACAAAGTCCAACGGCGACACGCTCTACAAGGGACTTCATGAACCGATAATCAGTGAAGATGTTTTCAACTCTGCACAACAGAAAAAGCGTACAAATCCTGCCGCTCAGCTCCACCCGAATGACAGGCTGCTCAATTACTATCACAATATCCTTTACTGTAAGAACTGCGGACATCAACTGAAGCGCCGTCTCATAGCAAGCAGCGGTCACGAGCATATGTTATGCGTCTATAGGGAGTGCCGCGGTAAGATAGTCAGCTCCAGCATGGAAGCGGTTGACGAAGCTGTTACAGCCGCTTTCCGCTATCGTATCAAGCAGCTCGAAAAGCTCAAACGCAAAGGCATTACCGAGTTCAAGAGCGAACCCGACAAAAAAGCTCCGCTTGTGGCAGAGCTCGAAAAGGCAAAGCGTCAGCTCTCAAGGCTGTATGACCTGCTTGAACAGGAGGTCTACGATACGAACACTTTCCTTGAACGCTCCAAGATAGTCAATGACAAGATAAAGTCGTTGGAAGAGGCTATAAAGGAAATTGATAGCGAACAGAAGCCTCCGCAGCTTCCGCCAGATGAGGCAATCAGAAGACTGCAATACGTCATCGACAACTTCTATGGTTCGGACGCCGAGGAAAAGAACAGACTGCTGCACACGGTCGTCAGGAAGATATACTACTATAAGACCGAGAGAATGTGCAAAAACAAACCGGATTCAGACCTTTCACTGAATGCGGATTTCTTATAAGCTTTATGTACAACAAGGATATTGCATTAAACTTCAGTACCCCGTTAATATCAAGAACCCCGACGCTCGTATGGCTAAGGTCATTATTTCGCAGCTCGGCGGTCCCGACGGTGAACTCGCAGCTTCCCTGCGCTACCTCAATCAGCGCTTCGCTATGCCGTATGCCGAGGTAAAAGGTCTGCTGACCGATATCGGCACGGAAGAGCTCGCTCATGTAGAGATGATCTCAGCTATCCTCTATCAGCTCACGAAAGACCTCTCTATTGACGAAATAAAGGCAAGCGGATTCGACACCTACTTCGTCGACCACACGACGGGCATTTACCCTGTCGCGGCTTCGGGTGCGCCGTTCACTGCGGCTTACTTCCAGTCAAAGGGCGATATCATCACCGACCTGCACGAGAATATGGCTGCCGAGCAGAAGGCTCGCACCACCTACGACAATATCCTCCGCCTCGCTGATGACCCAGATGTGCGCGACCCTATCCGCTTCCTCAGACAGCGCGAGATCGTGCATTTCCAGCGCTTTGGTGAAGCTCTCCGCATAACACAGGATAAGCTCAACTCTAAGAATTTCTACGCCTGCAATCCGTCATTCGATAAGAACTGCGGTAAATAACCGCTTTCGCGCAGACTGCAAAAAGAGCCGTAATGAAGCGTCATGCTCCTTTACGGCTCTTTATCTTTCTCATTGCTTGCGCCTTTCTTTTCCCGATGTGATATAGAATTGCTCCTTCTCCACATACAGCATCGAATCCGCGCTGTTATACATATCGTCTATCGTATTGTTCTTTTCCTTCATCGCGTAGCCAACCGAACAGGTATAAGGCGTTTTCGCTACTTCCTGCTTTATTCGTCCGACAAGCGCCTTTACCTCCGACTCGGATGATCCTATGCACAGTATCACGTACTCGTCGCCGCCTATGCGGTATACGCGCTGACTGCGCTGTGACGCCTTTCTGAAACAGTCCGCAAGGGCTTTCAGTGCCGTATCGCCCGCGGTATGTCCCTCGCTGTCGTTGAGCGTTTTCAAGCCGTCCATATCCATTGTGACGATAGCTGTTATGTGATCCCACATCTTTTCGGCGTCCGCATAGTAGCTCTGGCGGTTCAGCAGCTTGGTGAGCGGGTCGCGCTTTGTGAACTGCTGAAGCAGAAAAACATAATACAGCAGCAGATCTATCGCTATCGTGACATTGAACCAGTGCTCGGTCATGCTGTCCATAATGAGCGGCATCACCAGACACATCACCGATGTCACTGACATGAACACCAGAAGGTGTATATCCTCCTTCTGATACGTCTTGTTTTTGAAAAGGTTGCATATCAGATATATCAGATAAAGCGCACAGATGAAATACGTGAGGTATCCGAGCATCCCTCGCCCGAAATGATTATCCTCCGAGATGTAGAACACTATGCCCGTCGGTATCGAGATAAAACAAAGTGCGGCATTCAGCAGGGCAGGGATATACAGATACAGCTTCTGCATCGGATATACTATCATCACGATGTTGACAAGTATGAATGCGATGAGGCTGTAGTTCAAAGCCGACAGGATAGGTCTGAGTATCGTGTATTCGGCTTGTTCCGCGAGGTAACTCTCAACATGACAGGACACAGAATACCCAAAAAGCATCATAATGGTCAACAATATGCGAAATGTCATTCTGCGCTCAAGGTGGATATCGGAATGAATGATTATTGCAATGCCAATAACAATGACCAGAAGTCCCCAGTGATCGTAAAGATATCCTGTTACACTCATATCCCGTCACCTCCGTTTATCAGAATATCGCATTATGGCAATACCGCACAAAGCTTGTGCTGGAGATGCGCCGACAGATTATTCGTCAGATTGTATAGAAATTCCGCAGGCATACTGACGTATGTCAAGGAATTTCTGTGCAAGATGACGGAAAATATGCAAGCATATCCAGTACAAAGCCTTCTGGCGGGCTTTGTGCGGTGTTGCCTTATATCTTATTGTATATAAATTATATCACAAAACAACCAAAATAGCAATAGTTAATAATAAAAAGAATACATTTTTCAAAACAAATTGCTTTTTTCCAAAAAATGATATATAATCATATTGTGTGTCAAAAACCAACATGGCAAGGAGGGAAAATGAGCTCTGTAACTTGTATGAACTCAAAGACAAAATTTAAAACTTCACGAGGTTTCATCATCATCGCCGCTCTCACTGTTCTCCTGCTGAGCATTTCTTTTATTAGCATCTTCCTGTTCGGAAAGAACTGCTCGCTGAAGTTCAACGTTGAGCCCGACAGCGATATCATCGTTACCTTTGACGAGAATATCGTCGAGTCTACCGCTCATGCCATCGACGGGAACGACCTTTTGCTCGACTTCCGCTCCGTAAACACGGGCAGTACGATAGTTATGGTCAGCTGTGACGGCGGTGCCACTTATCAGGAGCGCATTCTGTATGTGCATTCCACGGGCATTATCACTCTCGATCAGTACTTCGGACGATGCAGAGGCGATATTTTCTTCCCTGTCTCGTTCATCTTTATCCTGACGCTCATACTCATCAGGCTCGTCAGAAAATATCGGCGGGACACAAGCGTCTCGCTTTGCAGATACTCGAACGCGTGGCTCCTCGGTGTCATCATTTTCGCTGCCTTTGCACTCTGCTTCCAGCTGCTCTCGCTGGTACGGCTGAGCATAAACGGCGATAATCAGTCCATAACCGATCTCATCGAGAGCACGCTGACCTCAGCTCGGCTGTTCACTTCGCTGCTGCTGCCGATCGCTCTGGTGATCTCGCTCGCTATCAGTATCAGCAACCTGGTTCTCATGAAGCATGAAGGGGTATGTCTGCAAAATATGCTCGGATTCTTCCTCGGCATCGTTCTCTGCGTCGGTACGGTGATCCCGTATTTCATCTACCCGCTCTTCGATTCGCTCGGCATAGATGTCCACAGGTATTCGAGCCTCACTCTGCTGCTCGAAACCATCATCGAGGATATGATATCCGTGATAATGGCTTACTTTGAATGCATCCTCATCGGCACGTCGGTCTCTGCGGTCAGAGCTGCCAAGCATATCCCCGCTTTCAACAAGGACTTCATCCTCATTCACGGGTGTCAGATAACTGATGACGGCGGTCTGACAAAGCTGCTCCGCTCACGTGCGGACAGAGCCGTGGAATTCGCCGATATGCAGAAGAAAAAAACGGGCAGGGACATCGTTTTCGTGCCGTCGGGCGGAAAGGGCAGCGACGAGGTCATCTCCGAGGCTGAGGCTATACATAATTACCTCATTTCAAAAGGTATCCCCGAGGAAAGGATACTCATGGAGGACAAGTCCGTCAATACACGCGAGAACCTGCGCTTCTCCTATGACCTGATAAAAGAGAGAAACGAAAACGCCAACATCGCTTTTTCAACTACCAATTACCACGTTTTCCGCACGGGATGTATGGCTTATGAGGACGGTATCCCCGCGGAGGGCATCGGCGCAAAGACAAAGACGTATTTCTGGATAAACGCCTTTATCAGAGAGTTCATCGCCGCGCTCCACTATGAAAAAAAGTCACATATCAGGGCTGTCCTGATCATTATCGCAATGATGCTGCCGATAGAACTGGTCGTATTTCTTTCATATCTCCTGTAACACAAAAGGCTCAAAGCTCCGAATGAAGCTTTGAGCCTGTTTTATTACTCGGTCATACCTCCCCAGATGACTATCTCCCAGCCGTCGCTGTCCGTGCGTGCGAGCCAACAGGGATAATCCTTATACTCGCCTGCTTCAAAGCGGTTGGAGTTTTCGGAGGCTGTAAAATCCGCCAGAAACGCGATGACCTGCGTATACTCATCATTTCTGCCGTATTCTTTCGCCAGCTTCAGATCATCGGCGTTGTTCTTCTCGTCGCCCGCATATCTCAGCTTCGTGAGAACACAGCGGTCAAAGTCAGCAAAGCTGCACTTTACCTGAACAGCTGCCTCATTCAGCTCCTCCTCCGAGAAGAGCTCGGAGCTGCCGCAGTCAACAGCAGGTCTTCCGTCGGTAATGATACCGAGGTATTCCTCGAATGTCATACCCTTCGAGGTTATCTCCTTCGCCTTCTCAACATCGTCGATGTAGCGGATATGCCACGGCTCATAGCCGTAGCCCGTGATGTGCTCCTTGCCCTCGGGATAGCGCAGGATAAAGCCGTGGTCGGCAAGCTTGGAATGTATCACCGACCATATCTCGGGGTACTGTATCATCTCTTCGTTGAGGACTACGTCCTTGCCGTCGATGATGAGGTACAGGTCGAGCGCAAGTCCTGTGTGGTGCTCGGAATAGCCCGGTTGGGCTACAGTCTTTGCGGCATAGTCGGCACCGTAGGTCTCTGTAAAGTCGTCCATTATCCTCTGCTGCTCGGCTATACTGCGGCGCGCGGAATCGAGGTCGACGTATATGCCCTCAGCCTCCAGCTCCGATTTGAGTTCAAGATATGCGTCATAAGCCTTCTTCTCGACCTCTACATCGTCGCCGACGGAATTCGTCATATGTACTGTCTCGAGCGACTCTTCCCAGCCCTCGGGCAGCGGCTCTCTCTTGTTTACCAGCGCCATATAATCAAAGCCCTCCTGATGATACTCGGGAGCTGCCGTTTCGGAGGTCTCGTCCTCGGCAGCTGAAGTCGTGGCTGATGCGGCGGGCTGAGTCGTTGAAGCTTCCGAGCTTACCGACGCGTCACCCTTTTTGGAGCAGCCTGCAAGCGCTGAACACAGCACTGCCAGCATGGCTGCGGTACAGATGATCTTTCTCATATCTACTCTCCTTTATATCTCGTCTTTATCACTTATGTTTCGGGCTCATCGTCATCCGAGCTGTCGTCGGGAGGATGTCCGTCCGCACTGTCTTTGCGCTCCTTCTCAAGCTGCTGCGCCTTCTTTATCATGCTCTCGAGCAGCGATCCCGGAGTTTTGGGTGTTTGCCCCAGAAGAGCTCTGAGAGCTCCGTCTATTCTGTTTTCATTCATTACGTATTACCTTTCGGGCAATTTATGCTCCCGTGTGGAGCCGCAACTATAATACCCCTTGATTCAAGTTCGAGTTGCATCAGTTTATCTTATTCGGCGTTTTGCACAGAAATTCACAGTAAAAGACCGTTCTGACAGTCGAACCTTCAGAACGGTCCCTGATATATTATATCATATTATGTCTGGAATAGCAAGGATGCGCGGCGGTATACTTCCGTTCCGGAGAACTCAGCCGCGACACAGGCTGCGGCGACACGCCGCTTATATCATATTTTTTAAAAATGCAACATAAACAGAGTTATTCTGCTATTTGATTTTTTATGCCGCTTATCCGCTGAGCTTATGTACTGTCCCCCGTTCACAAGACGGTACTGTATCATTGTGCTGTGAGAAGCATCAGGCTCCTCGGCATGAGCTCGGCGCTGCCTATGACCTTCTCTCCGTCGCGGGCAGGGTCGCCCGTATAGGCAGCCACGCTCCACTCCATTCCCGCAGGTATTATCGGGAGCTCGAGCGTATGAGGCTCCCAGTGGGCGTTGACCGCGCAGTAAATGAACGTATCCGCGGGGACATCGTAGTCCTTCGCCGATTCCGTGTACATGAAGCCGAATGTCAGGAACGGCGAGTTTACATCGAGCTGCCACGGCTTCTCGCCGTGAAAGGAGAGCTCGGGGTAGCCCGTGCTGTTATAGCCTGTGAAAAAGTCCGTTCTGCGAAGTACGGGGTGAGCTGCTCTGAATGCTATCAGTCGGCGGAAAAACTCAAACATATCACGGTTTGAATCAAGCCTGTCCCAGTTGAGCCACGAGATGCGGTTGTCCTGACAGTAGGCGTTGTTGTTGCCGTACTGCGTGTTCATGAATTCGTCGCCCGAGAGCAGCATCGGTACTCCCCTGCTCAGCAGCAGAAGAGCTGCGGCGTTCTTCATCTGGCGCCTCCTCAGCGAGTTTATCTCCGCGTCGTCGGTGTCGCCCTCTGCTCCGCAGTTCCAGCTGTCGTTGCCGTCGCAGCCGTCACGGTTATCCTCGCCGTTGGCAAGGTTGTGCTTTTCGTTGTACGATACAAGGTCGTACAGCGTGAAGCCGTCGTGGCACGTGATGAAGTTTATAGATGCCTCAGCCGAGCGGTTGCCGTAGAGGTCCGCCGAGCCCTGTATGCGCGCTATGAGCTCGGGACCGTACTCAGCTCCGCTCTTGACAAAGCGGCGCAGACAGTCGCGGTATTTGCCGTTCCACTCCGCCCAGCGCCCCCATGCGGGGAAGCTCCCCACCTGATAGAGTCCGCCCGCGTCCCACGCCTCGGCGATGAGCTTGGTCTTGCCGAGGACGGCATCATGCGCGAGGAGCTCAAGCAGAGGCGGGCTCGCCATCGGTGCTCCGCTGCTGTCACGGGACATTATCGCCGCAAGGTCAAAGCGGAAGCCGTCGATGTGGTAGTCTGATACCCAGTAGCGCAGACAGTCAAGTATGAAGTTGCGGACGACGGAATTGTTGCAGTTCATCGTGTTGCCGCAGCCGCTGAAATTGTAATAAAAGCCTTCGGGCGTGAGCAGGTAGTAGGTCTTGTTGTCGATGCCGCGGTAGGATATGCAGGGACCGTTCTCGTTGCCCTCGGCGGTGTGGTTGAACACTACGTCAAGCAGCACTTCTATCCCTGCCTTGTGGAGCTTCTTGACCATGTTTTTCAGCTCCTCCGCCGTCAGTCCGAAAGCTGCCGACGCCGCATAGCCTGCCTTGGGAGCAAAGAAATTCACGGTCGAGTAGCCCCAGTAGTTGTACAGGCGCTCGCCGTCGATGACGCGGCTGTTCTCGAGCTCGTCGAACTCGAATATGGGCAGCAGCTCTATGCAGTTCACGCCGAGTTCTTTCAGGTACGGTATCTTCTCTATCACGCCCGCGAATGTGCCCCTGTGCCTGATGCGCGATGTTTCGTCACGCGTGAAGCCGCGGATATGCATCTCGTATATCACGAGGTCCTTCATCGGTATCTCGAGAGGCTTGTCGCCGTCCCAATCGTAGTCCTCGGGAATGACGCGTCCGCGGTGGCGGAAGGTCTCATCGGCAGCGGGGGCTTCGCCCCATTTTTCGCTCCCGCCGACAAGCTTCGCGTACGGGTCGAGAAGTATTTTCGTGCTGTCGAAGCGGTGTCCCTGCTCGGGGACACAGGGTCCGCTGAAACGGTAGCCGTATTCGAGGTCTTCATAGTTGAGCCCGTATACTATCATGGAAAAAACGTTGCCTATACGAAAGTCGTCGGGAAACGGCAGAACCGCAAACGGCTCGGGCTCGCCGATATGATACAGCAGCAGCTCGCACGTCTCCGCATACTTGGAGAATACCGAGAAATTGACCGTGTCGTCTCCGATAAGGCTCGCGCCAAAGGGCTTGACCCTGCCGCAGCGGTATCTGATGCCGTTTAGTTCATGGGTGGGATAGTCATCAAGTCGTTTCATCTGAGCACCTCCGTGAAAAATATTACAAGTCACCGCAGTGAAAAAATCAGCGCTTCCGTTAAGGCAATACCGCACAAAGCTTTGTACGGAATGCCGCTCCTTCGGCTCTCAACACTCAGAACAAAGGCGCGACCAGCTTCAGCAGCTCTCCCGCGACCTTATAAAACACCTTTTCGTGCTTGATGGTATCAGGGGTAACGGGGCGGCACTTCGCGAGTGTCTCCTGAAAATCAGCCTCTATCTCGGGTATGCAGCCTGTCCTGTACATATACGCCGCGCACTCGAAGTGGTGGTAGAGGCTGCGGTAATCAAGGTTTATCGTCCCGACCACTGCCTTCTCGTCGTCGCAGACGAACACCTTCGAGTGTACGAATCCCGGGGTATACTCGTATATCTTCACGCCTGCCTTCGTCAGTCCCGCATAGTGCGTTTTCGCGAGCGCGTACGCTCCCTTCTTGTCGGGGATGCCAGGGAGAATGAGCTTCACGTCTATCCCGCGCTCCGCTGCAAACCGCAGAGCGTATTCCATTTCGCCGTCAAGGATAAGGTACGGCGTCATTATGTGGACGTAGCGGGTCGCTCGGTTGAGTATGTCCATGTACACCGTCTCACCGACCTTTTCGTCGTCGAGCGGGCAGTCGCCGAACGGCAGAACGAATCCGCTGTCCTTGTGCTCATCGCCGTAGGGAGCACTGAGCCACTCGTCCCACTGAGGTGAACTCTCGCCTACATTCCACATCTGCAAAAACATCAGCGTGAATGTGCGGACTGCCTCTCCGCGCAGCATGACGGCACAGTCCTTCCAGTGACCGAATCTCTCGCGCCTGTTGATGTACTCGTCAGCCATATTTACTCCGCCCGTGAAACCGACCTTGCCGTCTATGACAAGTATCTTGCGGTGGTCGCGGTAGTTGTAGTATGTCGACAGGAAAGGCAGTATCGGGGCAAAGGCTTTTGCCTTGATACCGAGTTTTGCGAGGCGCTCGGCGTAGTCATAGGTGAGGGTCGACATCTCGCACATCCCGTCATACATCACGCGCACTTCCACGCCCTGCTTCGCCTTGCGGGCAAGGATATCGAGAACCCGTCCCCACATATAGCCCTCGTCGATGATGAAATACTCCATAAAGATGAAGCGCTCGGCTTTTTCAAGCTCCGCGAGGAGAGCCTCGAACTTCTTCTCGCCGATCGGGAAATAAGTCACGTCGGTGTTGTTGTATATCGGGAAGCAGCCCGTGCGGTTGATGTAGCAGAAGAGCGAATCGGTACCCGACTTTGCAAGCTCGGGGGCGCCGAGCACTTCGCTGTGCAGAGGAAGCATCTCCTTTGACTCGGCTATCGTGCTGATGACGAGCTTCTTGACTCTGATGTGACCTATGTCCTGCTTCGTGAAAAAGAGGAGGATAGCTCCAGGGACAGGGAACAGTGTGATGAGAACGAGCCACGTCAGCTTTGCGGCGGAGTCCATTTCACAGTTGAAGAGGTAGAACACCATCAGCACCGAGAAGAGCACGAGCAGGACTTTTGCCTGCGGGAGATACTCGGTGAAGAGGAAATAAATGGAGACGAGTATGCCTATCTGCACGATGAGCAGTGCAAGTATGAGGAAGGCGCGGCTGAATATGAGCCTCCAGAAGCTCTTCTTGCGCTTGGGTATCAGCCGAATTATGTCCTTGTCGTCCATTTTTTCACGTCCTTTGCTGGTGTATTTTGTAGGGCGGCGTTTCGTGCGCCTGCAAATAGTTAAAGAATTACGGGCGAGCGGAACTCGCCCCTACGTAAATACCAATGTAGGGGCTGCCTTTGGCAGTCCGCAAATCCCTGTATATATGCGGACGTCCGATAGTCACCCCTGCAATCTGAGCTCTAAAGCACAATCTCAGTCCCGCCGACAGGACGTATCGTCATTATGCGGCACGCTCCGAGCCCGAACACCCTGTCCATTTCCGCTGCGTAGGTCTCCGCAAGATAGGTCGGGACGAATGCCTGTACGGTCCCCGCAAAGCCGCCGCCGTGTACTCTCACTGCTCCGCAGCCGCCGAGCACACGCTTGCTCAGCATTATCGCGAGGGGAAGCTCCTGCCTCTCCGACACGCCCGCAGGGACAAGATTCTGGAGCAGCTCCGCCGATGACTCACCCGACTCGTTTACAAGACGGAAAAATTCCTCGAGGTCGCCTCCGCTGAGAGCCTCTCCTTCAAGCTCGGCACGTCTGCTCTCAGCAAAGAAGTGGGCGGAGCGAAGGATAGCCCTGTCCGAACACTTCTCCCTCAGCTCGGGGAGCTTTGCGTAAAACTCGTCCTCGTCCACATCGCGAAGATACTCCGCCCCGAAACACGCGGCGACTGTCTTCATCTCCGTCGGGATAGCCGAATATTCGTCCGTGAGAGCGGCGTGGCTGCCCTTTGTATCCGTTATGCAGAGGCTGTAGCCCGCACCCGTGAAATCAAAACGCACGGGAGTTATCACGGGCGCGCACGGGTCGGCGAAGTCTATGGCGACAAATCCGCCGACTGCGCTGACAGTCTGGTCCATGAGACCGCTCGCCTTGCCGAAATACTGCGTTTCGGCAAACTGCCCTGCCTTGGCGATGTTAATCGCCCCTGCCCTGCCCTCATTGCAGCCGAGGTCTATCATAATGCCGATGAGCGTCTCGAATGCCGCCGAGGACGACAGACCGCCCCCTATCAGCAGGTCAGAGCTCAAATACGCCGTAAATCCGCCAATCTCTGCACCCGCAGCCGCAAACTGCGCCGCGATGCCGCGTATCAGTGACGCGGAAGTCCCGCGCTCGGACTCGCGCATCTCAAGGTCGGATAGGTCTACCTCGCATGGCTCGCAGCCCTCGGAATATATGCGGATAATGCCGTCGTCCGTGAAGTCGGCGAGGGCTATGATATCGGGGTCTACTGCCGCCACAAGCACGCAGCCGTGCTGGTGGTCGGTGTGATTGCCGCCTATCTCGGTGCGTCCCGAGGCGGAAAATACGCGCACATCGCTGCACTCGGGACAGAGACGCGAAAAGTGCTCGGCAGCACTCAGATAGCGCGCTCGCTGGCGGAGGTATTCACGCTCGCCGAAGCCGTAAAGCTCTCGGAACCGCGCGTCAAGTCGTCCGCAGGAAAGAGCGGAGCAGAGTTCCTGTATGGTCATGGTGGAGGTCCTTTCGTTAATGAGAATCGCGGGGATAGCCGACGTTTTGAAGCGAATTCTGCTGTTCGTATCGTAGGGGCGAGTTCCGCTCGCCCGTCAGTTGTCGGTATTTATCGGAGGCGCTCGGATAAGCAGCTTTGCCGTAATGCGCCCCTACAAAGCCTTCATACACATTATTATAAACTATATTGCAAAAAAAATCTACTATTTTTTACAAAATAATTTTTCACTCGATATTTAAGCTGCCAGCTCGATAATTTAAGTCGGGTTTGGCGTATGATATACAAAAAGCTGCTTCTATATTCGGTAAACTCTACAAAGTTGGCGAAATGGCACCGCAGCTATTGACAAGTCCGCAAAATAAATGTATACTTAACGTATCAGGACACAAAGTGATAAATTAACTTTATTTAAGCTGTTTAAGGAGTGCTTTTTATGTCAGATATCAAGCTCATCTGCCCGCCTCTCCCGAATATGCCCTGGCAGGACAAGCCAGCAGGCTGTACGGCTCCGATGTGGCGGCACACCGAGAACCCTATTATCGGCAGGAACCCTGTCCCTAACGTGGCACGCGTCTTCAACAGCGCCGTTATGCCCTATCAGAACGGCTTTGTGGGCGTTTTCCGCGGCGAGCAGCGTGACGGTGTCTCCCATATCTACTTCGGCACCAGCAAGGATGCTCTCCACTGGGACTTCGAGCCCGAAAAAATACCGTTTTTCGATGAGAACGGCGAGCCCTTCCAGCCGATATATGCCTATGACCCCCGCCTCGTAAAAGTCGAGGACACTTACTACGCGATATGGTGTCAGGATATGTACGGCGCATCTATCGGTATCGCGAAAACCACTGATTTCAAGCGCTTTACACGTATCGAGAACCCCTTCCTCCCGTACAACAGGAACGCTGTGCTCTTCCCGAGAAAAATAAACGGCAATTTCGTGATGCTCTCCCGCCCCTGCGATAACGGGCACACCGCGTTCGGTGACATCTTCCTCAGCGAGAGCCCCGATATGGAGTTCTGGGGTCGTCACCGCCATGTCATGGGCAGAACGAGCTGCTGGTGGGAAGGTCTGAAGATCGGCGGCGGTGCTGCTCCCATAGAAACGGATAAGGGCTGGCTGATGTTCTATCACGGTGTGGTCAACACCTGCAACGGCTACGTTTACAGCATCGGTGCGGCAATGCTCGACCTCGACGAGCCGTCGAAAGTCCTGCACCGCTGTGCGAGCTATGTGCTCACGCCCGAGGAATGGTACGAGGAGCGCGGCTTTGTGCCGAACGTGTGCTTCCCGTGTGCTACCCTCCACGACTCGGAAACAGGCAGGATAGCGCTGTATTACGGCTGCGCGGACAGCTACGTCGGCGTGGCATATACCACTGCGCAGGAGATATATGACTATATCCTCAAATACGACCACGCCTCCGACGACGACAGATCCCTCGGAAGAAGATGACCGAAAGCACCCTGCGGGGTGCTTTTTCACTTGCAGCAAAACCCCTGCTTCCCGCTCGGTGTATGTGCCCCTTATACAGGTCACCGCAGCAGACATATCCGTTTAGTTCATTATCCACAAACCGAGCCGAATTTGCTGCCTGCGTTTTTATGCTCCGTCAATTTCACCAACGTTTTTCCGAACATATGTGCGTATATCCTTTGCTGCTCTCGTCATATTGCACAAACGTGAGTGTTAAAACTTGTCCGCATTGTACTCAGCTTGCAATTTTTCTTTCATTTTCGCAAAAAATACTTGCAGTTTTTTGTGTAATGTGATAAAATATAGTAATACTTGAAATTGACGATATTTATTTTCAGCACTTTTATAAAGGAGAAAGATATGGCAAAGATAAAAGCTGCCGTTATTTTCGGCGGTACTGCTCAGGAACATGAGCTGTCACTCGCCTCTGCCGCAGAGGTCATCCGCAATATCCCCGCCGACAAGTACGACGTTACCTGCATCGGCATCACCAAAAAAGGCCGCTGGCTCTACTTCCCCGGGGACGTGGAGGAAATAGCCGACGGAAGCTGGGAGATGAACTCCGACAATACGTCCGCGATACTCTCCCCCGACCCGCTCCACCGCGGTATCGTTGTCCTTGAGGACGGCGACGCTACTATCCGCAGGATAGACGTGGTATTTCCCGTGCTTCTGGGAAAGAAAGGCGCCGACGGCACTATACAGGCTCTGCTCGATATGTCGGGCATACCCTACGTCGGAAGCGGTCACCTCGCCGCTGCCTCCTGCATGGACAAATCCCACACGCACATGATGCTCGACGACTACGGCATCCCTACCGCTGACTGGAAGCTTATCACTCAGCGTGATATCAACAACATCGACAAGCGCTGTGAGGAGATAGCCTCTTCTCTCGGATTCCCCGTCATCGTCAAGCCCGCCAACAGCGGGTGCAGCGCGGGTACGACTCTCGCGAACGATATCGACGAGCTCAAATCCGCCGTCAAGGTCGCTTTCTCAAACGATAACAAAGTCCTCGCGGAAAGATATATCAGGGGACGCAGGATAGAAGTTGCCGTTTTCGGCTATGATTCACCGTTCGCTTCCAATGTCGGAGAGATCCTCTCCGTCGGCAGGAAGTACGACCCGACCGAGGTCAGAAAGAATTCATTCGACGACTTCACTATCCCTGCCGACCTCCCAGACAATACTGCGGCAAGCATCCGCGAGACCGCTGTCAAGACATTCAAGGCTCTCGGCTGCAAAGGTCTCGCAAGAGTGGACTTCCTCCTCACTGCGGACGGCGAGCTCCTGCTCAACAAGGTCGTGACCTCACCAGGACTCAGACTAAACAGCGTTTTCCCGAAGCTTATGGCTCAGTTCGGCATCGATATGCCCGAGCTCGTGGATATGCTCCTCGAACAGGCTCTGGAAAACTCGGAAAGGGCGTACTGATGAAGAAGGACGTTCTCATCTCGCTGACAAGCATACAGTGGCAGGACAACGAAAAAAACGAGACCGAGCTCTTCACGCGCGCTTCGCTCTCGCGGTCGGGCGATAAGGACGTGATATCCTATGAGGATACCTCGGCTACGGGCTTTGATGGGTCGGTCACCACAATTACGGTAAGCGGCAACGATTCCGCTTCTATCATAAGGCGAGGCACGGCAAACTCGGTGCTCTCGCTCGAGATAGGCAGAAAGCACTACTGCCAGTACGGCACCCCTTTCGGTGATATGCGCATCGGCGTCTACACCCACGCTATCGACAACACTATCGAAAAGGACGGTCGGCTGTACATGAAGTATACCCTCGACCTCAACTCGTCTTACCTCTCGGACAACGAGATAATTATGAATATCAAGAGCTGAGCGCGGTGTCCGCGCCGCTGATCCGCGTTGACGCCCGCAAGCTCGCTTTCACGATTCTGAACATATAATCGGGTGAACAACGTTCGCCCCTGCACAAGCACCAAAATCACATACATATAAAAGGAAGGATAACACCAATGTCAGACCTCATCAAATCGGCGTCGCTCGAGCTCAGGAAGCTCATAAACGACGCACTGGGAGTTCTCGTCGCAGAGGGTACTGCCCCCGCCGAACCGCTCCCCTCATTCGTCATCGAGATACCCGCTGACAAGTCACACGGCGACTTCGCCGCAAACACCGCTATGGTGTGCGCGAAGGCATTCAAGCTCCCGCCGAGAAAAATAGCCGAGCTCATCCTCGAGAAGATAGACCTCGGCGGCTCCGTCTTCGAGAGAGCTGAAATTGCGGGCCCAGGCTTCATGAACTTCTTTCTCAGCAGGAAGTGGTTCGCCGATACCGTGAGCGCTGTGCTCTCCGAGAAGGACAGCTACGGACGCACCGACTACGGCTGCGGAAAGCGAGTGCTCGTTGAATTCGTCTCCGCGAACCCGACAGGTCCCATGCACATCGGAAACGCCCGCGGCGGCGCTATCGGTGACTGCCTCGCAAGTGTGCTCGACTGGGCAGGCTTCCACGCAGAACGCGAGTTCTACGTAAACGATGCAGGCAATCAGATAGAAAAGTTCGGCAAGTCGCTCTCGCTCCGTTATATGCACATCTGCTCCGAAAAGGGACAGGAAGTGCTCGCGAAAGCCGCTGACACCGAGGAGGTCTGCCGCCTTATCTACGGCGAGGAGGGAAGCTCCGAAGACTTCCCGATGCCCGAGGACGTTTACCTCGGACAGGATATCATTGAACACGCCAAGAATTACTACGACCTGCACGGCGATTCGCTCGCAGGCGTTTCCGAGGAGGAGAGACGCAAGGCTCTCGTTGACTACGCTCTCCCGATAAATATCGCGGGGCTCGAACGCGACCTCAAAAAGTACCGTATCGTGTACGACAACTGGTTCCGCGAGAGCACGGTACACGCCAAGAATGAGACCAAGCTCGTCGTGGACAAGCTCATGGAGGCGGGCAAGGCTTACGAGCAGGACGGCGCGATATGGTTCAGAGCCACCGACTACGGCATGGACAAGGACTTCGTCCTCAAGCGCAGCAACGGGCTCTATACTTATATCGTCCCCGACATCGCCTACCACTACGACAAGCTCGTGACGAGAAACTTCGACAAGGCGATAAACGTCCTCGGAGCCGACCACCACGGATATGTGCCCCGTCTGAAAGCAGCGCTGAATGCTCTCGGAGTTGACGAAAACAAGCTCGATGTCGTTCTTATGCAGATGGTACGCCTTGTGAGAAACGGCGAGACCGTAAAGCTCTCTAAGAGAAGCGGCAAGGCTATCACTCTCGTCACGCTGCTCGATGAGATTCCGATAGATGCGGCACGTTTCTACTTCAACCTCCGCGAAGCAAACTCGCAGTTCGAGTTCGACCTCGACCTTGCGGTGGAGAAGTCCTCGCAGAACCCCGTGTTCTACGTGCAGTACGCTCACGCAAGAATATGCAGTATGCTCCGAAACCTCGAAGCAGAGGGCATCACTGTTCCCGAGAGCGCGGACTTCACGCTCCTCAGCGACCCGCGCGAGATAGAGCTTATCCGCCACATCGCGTCGCTCCCGCATGAGATAGAGCTCGCGGCAAAGACTTACGACCCCGCCAAGCTCACGAAGTACGCGATAGACCTCGCGACGCTCTTCCACCGCTTCTATGACGCTTGCAGCGTAAAGAACGCAGGCTCGGACGAGCTCATGAATGCGCGTATACTTCTCAGTATTGCGGTAAGGCAGACACTCCGCAACGTGCTGACTATCCTCAAGATAGAACAGCCCGAGAAGATGTGAAGCAGACGCCTTCAGCTAATAGCTGACAGCTTAGAACCAATAATTACATTTCGGTTACAAATGTTTTCGCTCGTTTAGCAGTTTATCACAATGCTAACACATAATTCTTGTTTATATTTCAGGCTTTTAAAGAAAAGTTAACAATTTATTAACTGAATGTTCATCTTCATATGTTACAATTTGTAATATATTCGGAGCTTGTCTCTACAGGCTCGCAGTTTGAACGATACCTTTGAAAGCGGAAACAATCATAAAATTAAAAGAAGGGTGCAAATTATGTCAAACAGATTATTTCAGGGCTTAGTTCATCAGATGCGCGATACTATCGACGCTACTATCGGCGTTGTCGACGAGACAGCCACTATCATCGCCTGCAGCGACCTTACCCGCGTGGGCACTACCAATGAGTTCGTTTCTCTCGACCTCAGCGATTCACACGATATCTTCATCCGCGACGGCTTCACCTACAAGCCCTTCGGCTCCCGTGTCAAGCCCGACTATGCGGTATTCGTAGAGGGCGTTGACGACGCTGCTGCAAAGTATGCTTCGATACTCGCTATCACCCTCTCCAATATCAAGCAGTACTACGACGAGAAGTACGACCGCAACAACTTCATCAAGAACGTTATCCTCGACAATGTCCTCCCAGGTGACATCGTCATCAAGGCAAGAGAGCTCCACTTCAACGCCGAGATAAGCCGCGCTGTTTTCCTCATCAGGATAGTTTCGGCAAACGATATCTCCGCTTATGACGTTATCCAGAACCTCTTCCCCGACAAGAACAAGGACTTCGTCTTCAACATCACCGAGTCCGATATCATTCTCGTCAAGGAGCTCAAGAGCACCGTCGATTCCAAGGACCTCGAAAAGCTCGCTCGCTCTATCGCCGATACGCTCAGCAGCGAGTTCTATACCCGCGTGAACGTTGGTATCGGTACTGCCGTTGTAGGCGTAAAGGACCTCGCACGCTCGTTCAAGGAGGCTCAGATGGCTCTCGAAGTCGGCAAGGTATTCGACACCGACAAGGTCATCGTGAGCTACGATAACCTCGGTATCGCTCGCCTTATCTACCACCTCCCGACAACTCTCTGCGAGACATTCCTCCATGAGGTGTTCAAGGTGGGCTCTATCGACTCGCTCGACCACGAAACGCTGTTCACTATACAGAAGTTCTTCGAGAACAACCTCAACGTGTCCGAGACTTCGAGAAAGCTCTTCGTTCACAGAAATACCCTCGTTTACAGACTTGAAAAGATCAAGAAGCTCACAGGTCTCGACCTCCGCGAGTTCGACCACGCTATCATCTTCAAGATCGCGCTCATGGTCAAGAAGTACCTCTCGGCTAACCCTGTTAAGTTCTGATGTAGGGGCGGATATCATCCGCCCGACAATTACACGCATATTCACGGAACGCCGAGGGTGACTCCCCGCAGTGCGGGGAGATGTCAGCGAAGTTGACAGAGGGGACGGGCGCCAGTTAGGCGGCGTTCCCTACACAATACCATCGTAGGGGCGCATTACAGCAAAGCTGCATATAGCATCACAATCCAAATCAAAGATTTGGTGTGCTGCTTATCCGTGCGCCCGCGAAAGAAAATGAACACTAATAAACGGGCGAGCGGAACTCGCCCCTACAAAACAAAAACATACGCAAGGGCGGATAGTATCCGCCCCTACACGTTGTTGCAGCCATTTTATTGTATGGCACGGACGCCCGAAGGGCGCCCCTACAAAAATTATCGCCGCAAGGCGATACCAATAGCTAAAGGCTAATGGCTTCAAACAGACACATGAACAATAAGGAAGGTGTAACCTTTGGTAGAGCTTCAGAACGTGTCCGTGACCTATTCAAGCGGCGTTGACGCACTGAACAACGTCAGCCTGAAAATCAACGACGGCGACTTCGCTTTCGTCGTTGGCTCATCGGGCGCGGGAAAAAGTACCATGATAAAGCTTCTCCTCAAGGAGATAGACGCTACGAGCGGAGTTGTCACCGTCAACGGCTACAATCTCGGCAAGCTCAAAAAGAGGAAGATCCCCGAATTCCGCCGCACTCTCGGCTTCGTTTTTCAGGACTTCCGCCTCATCCCGTCAATGACCGTGTACGAGAACATCGCTTTCGTTCTCCGCGTCATCGACGCTCCGCTCAAATATATCAGAAAGAGAGTCCCATACGTTATCAGTCTGGTGGGGCTCCACTCCAAGACCAACTCATACCCCGACGAGCTCTCGGGCGGTGAAAAGCAGAGAGTCGCTATCGCGCGCGCGCTCGTCAATGACCCTCAGCTCATCATCGCGGACGAGCCTACGGGTAATATCGACCCCGAGCTCTCCTACGAGATAGTCGAGCTGCTGAAAGGCATTAACGACCAGGGTACTACGATACTCATGGTCACTCACGAGCATGACCTCGTTCGTCACTTCGGCGGACGTATCATCAATATCACGGGCGGCGAGATAGTATTCGACGAGGTCATCTCGGGCGTGGACGAAGTCCTCCCCGAGGAGGAGCTCGCTCAGGCTATGTCGGAAGCCGCCGCAGTCAGCAATACGGGTAATATCGTTCTCCCCGACCAGAGGATAGTGACTCCAAGCGGCGGATTTGCAGACACCAACGGAAACGGAGGTGTTCAGCAATGAAGATAAGCGGTATCAAATACCTCGCAAATCAGGGTATCGAGAATATCTGGAAGAATAAAATGATGGCTTTCGCGACGTTCTGCGTACTGCTCATTTCCCTCCTGCTCGTCGGTGGCTCGGCTCTGTTCTACTTCAATATGAACTCGATGATACTCGGCCTCGGCAATCAGAACGAGATTGCCGTTTACCTCGACCCAGCTACGGAAGTCCTGCGAGTTCAGCAGATACAGGCGCAGCTCCAGAATATGGATAACGTTGACACTGTTGAATATATCTCCAAGGAGGAAGCATACAACCGTATGCAGAACCAGATACAGCAGGGCAAGGCTATCTTCGACTACATAGACAGCTACGAGTTCATGCCCGACGGCTTTAAGGTGACTGTCCTCAACAACGACCACATTGAAGAGACTACTCTCGATATCGGCAGGATAGAAGAGGTCCAGAGCGCAAGTTCGTCACCGCAGGTAGCGGAATTCCTCCGCGAGCTGAGAAAAGTAGTTTCGGTGATCGCTATCGCTGTCATCATCGCGCTGTCGGCTGTCTCGATGATAATGATCTCCAATACCACCAAGGCGAGCGTCTTCGCACGCCGCGAGGAAATTCAGATAATGAAGTACGTTGGTGCAACGAACTCCTTCATCAGGTTCCCCTTCTTCGTTGAGGGTATGGTGACGGGCTTCTTCGCAGGTGCAGGTGCGTTCTTTATCACTATGGCTGTTTACCGCTCCATATTCCGCATACTTATGGAGCAGGGCACGCTCATGCGTGCATTCGGCGTGGGAAGCATCATCCCCTTCGAGAGGATCCAGCTCTGGGTGGCGATCGCTTACCTTGTGGTAGGTTCGCTCGTCGGCGCTGTCGGAAGCGTTGTCAGCACACGCCGTCATATCGACGTTTAAACGAACTTTTTTGTAGGGGGCGATGCTTACATCGCCCCGCGTAATAAAATGCCGTTAATTATTCGTGCGGAACGCCGAGGGCGGCGTTCCCTACGCAATCGGTCATTGAACATTTTGTAGGGGCACTTTCCGAGCGCCCGCATACAGACGACTTCATTTCGGGCGAGCGGAACTCGCCCCTACATACAATGCGTATCAACGGATATTCCGTAGGGGCGTCCGTGAGCTAAAGAAAAACTTGCGGAACGCCGAGGGCGGCGTTCCCTACGCAATCGGTCATTGAACATTTTGTAGGGGCACTTTCCGAGCACCCGCATACAGACGACTTCATTTCGGGCGAGCGGAACTCGCCCCTACATACAATGCGTATCAACGGATATTCCGTAGGGCGCCCTTTGGGCGTCCGTGAACTAAAGAAAAAATTGCGGAACGCCGAGGGCGGCGTTCCTTACGCAATCGGTCATTGAACATTTTGTAGGGGCGCTTTCCGAGCACCCGCATAAAGACGACTTCATTTCGGGCGAGCGGAACTCGCCCCTACATACAATGCGTATCAACGGATATTCCGTAGGGGCGCCCTTTGGGCGTCCGTGAGCTAAAGAAAAACTTGCGGAACGCCGAGGGCGGCGTTCCCTACAATATGATATCCAACGACCATTACATATCCGCGAATCACGTACCGAGGTACGTGGTCGGCGGACGTGCAATACGTCAGAAAACCGAAAATACGGGACGCCGTGAACGCCGTCCCCTACATAAAAATACGAAAGGGAGTAAGTTCATCAGATATGAGAAAGCTTACAGTAACAAAGAAGATCCTCACGTTCCTGTGCTGTGCTGCCGTATCGGTCGGAGCTGTAGCAGCATATCCCGCTGTGACGGACAACTGTCAGGACGCCTCCGCTAAGACCATACAGGAGATACAGGAGGAGCGCAAGGCTAATAATGAGAAGATCGCCGCTCTTCAGCTGGAGATAGACAGCCTCGAAGGTGACAAGAACAACGAGCGTGCCTATCAGGAAAGCCTCAACAAGCAGATAGGCTGCATTCAGGACAATATCAACCTCCTCAATCAGGAGCTCGATACCATTGCTACCGATATCAACGCCACTCAGGGCAACATTTTCCTCCTCGACGAGGACATCAATACTCAGCAGGAGGAGATAGACAGCAATATCGAACTCTTCAAGCAGCGTCTCTGCGCTATGTATATCAGCAGCAACGAGTCGTCTGCGTCCGTTATCCTCGGCTCTGACAGCTTCTACGACATGATGTCGCGCGTACAGATGATAAACCGCATCGCCGAGTACGATGACGAGCTCATCGAGAATATCCTCGGCGAGATCGATGCGCTCGAACAGTCCAAGAGCGAAATGGAAACCGAAAAGCTCTCACTCGAGATGAAGCTCGAAGAGCAGGAAAAACGTAAAAAGGAAAAGGCGGACGAGGTGGCTGTCCTCAATACACAGCTAATGAAGACTCAGTCCGAGATAGACCGCCTCGCACGCGAGCAGGCTGACCTCGAACGCGACAAAGCCGCTGTCGAAGCCGATAACGCTGCTCTCGCAGCCGAGCAGGCTGAGATAGAGGCTGAGATAGCAGCTGCGGCTGCCGAGGCTCAGCGCCTTGAGGAGGAAAGGCTTCGCTCGCTCCAGCAGCAGAGCGGCGGCTATACCAGCAATTACACAGGCCCTATGAACTTTACTGTCAATTCCGGTGCGGCAGGTCTTGCCTGGCCTGTTCCCGGTCACAGCGGCATAACGAGCTATTACGGCTACCGCTGGGGTACTTTACACGGAGGCATAGACATAAGCGACGGTGGTATCATGGGAGCTCCTGTCGTGGCTGCACGCTCCGGAACTGTCATAAGAATGAACAACTCATGCAGTCATAACTACGGAAAATCAAGTTCCTGCGGCTGCGGAAACGGATACGGAAACTACGTTGCCATATCCCACGACGGCACCTACTCGACCCTCTACGGTCACCTCACGTCTGCGGCAGTCTCGGTCGGCGACTACGTCGAGCAGGGACAAGTGATCGGCTACGTCGGCTCGACAGGCTGGTCTACAGGCGAGCATCTCCACTTCGAGGTATACGTCAACGGCGTCCGTCAGGACCCGATGGGCTACGTCAGCCCGTAACGCTCTGAAATGAATCGTAGGGGCAGCGTCCCGCCGCCCGCAAGGAAATACCGAAAATGTGATGATTCGGGCGAGCGGAACTCGCCCCTACACACAATGCGTATCAACGGATATTCCGTAGGGGCGCTTTCCGAGCGCCCGCAAAAGAAAACGAACGCGCATATTCGGGCGAGCGGAACGCCGAGGACGCCGTTCCCTACGCAAACACCTTTATCAGACATTTTGTAGGGGCCGCCTTTGGCGGTCCGATAGTTTCGCGTATGCCTGCGGACGCCCGAAGGGCGCCCCTACACAAACACCTTTATCGGACATTTATTAGGGAACGCCGCCTTCGGCGTTCCTTTTCGATGTTCAAATCCACAAAGAAAGTGATAACCTATGAATAAAAAGATAAGCCTCGGTCTTGCGCTCAGCCTTATCGCAGTCTCAATGGCGGTGACCTTCATACTTACCTCCTTCTTCTCGCTGCAAAGCTTCAACAAGAAGGTCGTCGACGTTACCGAGAAATCAAAGAAATATACCTCATTGCAGACACTCGACGGCTATATCCGCGAGAACTACTACGGCGATATCGACGAAAACAAGCTCAGCGACGGGCTCATGAAGGGCTATGTCTCGGGTATCGGCGACAAGTACAGCCGCTACCTTACCGCCGCTGAATACCTCACCGAAAAGAACGAGAACTCCGGTGAGCTCGTCGGTCTCGGTCTTACACTCGCCGAGGACGCGAGCGGTTATATGCGTATCTCCGAGATAATGGAGGACTCCCCTGCCTTCGATTCCGGTCTGCTCGACGGCGACATCATCACTGCTATCGACGGGCTCGACGTCAAGGAGGCAGGCTTCAGCGAGGCTATGGACGCTATGCGCGGCACCGAGGGCTCGCCCGTGACGCTGACCGTCCGCCGCGATGGCAAGGAGCAGGAATACTCCTTCGTGCGCCGCTCTATCGAGATAAAAACTGTCAAAGCGGAAATGCTCGGCAGTCAGATTGGCTATATAAAGATAACAGGCTTCAAACAGAATACGCCTCAGCAGTTCATAGACGCTCTTGAACGGCTCACTACAAACGGTGCTAAATCGCTTATCTTCGACCTCCGCGGAAACGGCGGCGGACTTATGACGGCACTTCAGGAATGCCTCGACCCGCTCCTCCCAGAGGGCGTTATCGCTGAGGCCGAGTACAAGGACGGCCACACCGAAACTATAATCTACTCCGACGAATCAGAGCTCGACCTTCCTATGGTGACTATCGTGGACTCCGATACAGCCAGCGCTGCAGAGTTGTTTGCAGCTTCCCTGCGCGATTTCCGCAAGGCTCCCGTCGTGGGCTCGCAGACCTACGGCAAGGGCGTTATGCAGGAAACAAACGAAATGGAGAACGGCGGTGCGGTCATACTCACTGTGGCTCGCTACAGAACGACTGTTTCCGACTGCTACGACGGTATCGGTCTTACGCCTGATTATCAGGTCGAGAACGAGGACGAAAACGTCGACGCCCAGTACAACAAGGCTGTGGAGCTCCTTCTTACAAGTGAATGATTTTAAGCCAGCTCCGCTCAGAATATGAAAAAGCCCGATACAGTAAGGACTGTATTCATACAGAAGCAATACGGATATTTATTGAGGGAAACCCTTTTGAAAAAGGGTTCTTCCTCAATGCTCACGGTCCTTAACGAAGAAAACATACTAAAACCGAATAGGACAACAATCCCGATACAGTAAGTGTCGGGATTTTTCTTTGTCAGTATAATAAATGAACTGTTGTGTAAAGATGACAAAACTGTAAGATTCAGATAATGGCTTTGTCATATAAACGTGCTATAATAGAATCAAAAGAACAGGAGGTATCGTTATGGAACTGTTAAAAGTTGAAAATCTTTACAAGGTATACGGTAAAGGTGAAAATGAAGTCAAAGCGGTGGACGGTGTGTCGTTCAGTGTTCCGAAGGGGCAGATGGTCGCAATTATCGGAGCGAGCGGCTCGGGGAAGTCCACGCTCCTTCATATGATCGGTGCAGTTGACCGCCCGACCTCCGGCAAAATCTATCTTGACGGGCAGGATGTATTTCAGCAGAACAACCGTGAACTTGCAATTTTCCGCAGACGGCAGGTCGGGCTGATCTACCAGTTCTACAATCTGATTCCTGTTCTGACTGCCGAAGAAAACATTACGCTTCCGATTATGATGGACGGCAGAAAGCCGGACAAGGAACACCTCGAAAAAACACTCGATATGCTCGGACTGAAAGAACGCAGAGATCATCTTCCTTCGCAGATGTCAGGCGGTCAGCAGCAGCGTGTCTCCATCGGCAGAGCGCTGTTCACCTCGCCGCAGGTTATTCTCGCTGACGAGCCGACAGGCAACCTCGACAGCAAGAACAGCGCTGAGATCATGGAACTGTTTCGCCGCTCTAATAAGGAGTTAAAGCAGACTATCATCATTATCACGCATGATGAGAAAATAGCCGAGCAATGCGACAGGGTCATTGTACTGAGTGACGGCAAGATCATATCGGACGAGGGCAATTCCACACATGGGGAGGCTGACAGCAATGATGAGATATGAAAGCCTGCTTGCTTCCAGATATATCAAAGTGCAAAAGCGGCAGTCGGTATTTACCTGTGTCAGCATCATCGCTGCTGTGGCGGTCATTACGATGATCTTTACTCTTTACGGCGTGTGTATGAACTGTCTCAAAAACGCCTTTTACAGCAGTGCGCCGTATCATCTGGTTTTCAGCGAGCTGACCGAAGAACAGGGCGAAGCAATGGCGGATTTCGAGGAAGTCCGCTCTGTGAAGCTCAGCCGCACACAGGACGGCACTGTTAGGGCTGCTGTGTTATTCGGCAGCGATATCGGCAATCGCGAAACATGGCTGATGAATGCAGCCGAGCAGATCGGCGCGTCTCAGCAATATCAAAGAAGCAAAAACAACAGTATGCACGGCGCCTATGAATGGAACGACAACCTCATGATGATAGACGGTATTGGTGACGGCGCACACCTCTTCAAGCTGCGAATCTTCTGTATCTTCTTCATTTTTGCCGTGCTTATCGCATTTGCGCTTCGTCTCATTATCGACACGGCGTTTGAAGTCTCGTCAAAGGAGCGTGAGCGTCACTACGGCGTTTTGCAGTCCATCGGCGCAACGCCCGAGCAGATCGTCAGGATCATCACCTACGAAGGACTGCGGCTGTGTATCATCGGTGTACCATTCGGACTAATGGCGGGTATCGGGCTTGCATATTTGATGTATAACGTACTGCTTGCATCGGGACTTTCCGATCTGTTTCAGGGAATGACAAATGCTAAGATCTATCTGCCGTTCAGCATTGACTGGAAAATGCTGCTTGTTGCAGCAGCAGTCGGCGTGGTATGGGTATTTCTCTCCGCTTACGGCGTTGGAATGCGCATCATCAAAAAGACACCTATGGAAGCAATTACGACTCGTGCAAACAATGTGGAGAATGTCAAGCGGCACTCTCTTTCGGGATTGCTGTTCGGCGTTTCAGGCAGTATAGCTTCCCGAAATGCAAGGCGGCAGAAAAAGCGCTTTGTCATCACGGTGCTGACGCTGACCGTTTCTATCACAATGTTTGCGCTGTTCACATCTATCGCAAACACTGTTGAAAAGAGCTTCCTCACCTATCAGACAAGCTATCTGTACGGTGAGGATATGAGTTATGATTATTCCGCAGACATCGGAAATAACAACCGCGACATATCGTTTGAGGACTCCGTGCAGCAGCTTGCAGACAGCGGATTATTCAAGGATATCAGCGTGGAAGTCATGGAACAGTATTCGCTTGAAGACTCAAAGCAGAAGCTCATTGTCCGCTATCTCAACAGAGAAGCCTATGCGGAATATTTCGGCAACAGTACATCTGTCAGCTATGACGAGCTTGTCCGCACGGGCGGGTATGTGTTAAATCAGGAAAGCAAGGATTCGTCGGAAGTATCGGAAGCGATAATGCAGGACACCTTGCAGATCAATACCTCGCGCAGAACGCTTCCTGCCGGACTGGACACATCAGGTATGATGAACAATGAGCTTTCTAAGGTCTGTGAATATGACGAACCGCAGGCACATGAAGTCAGCGTGCTCGGGAATGTAAACCGCAAGCAGGACGGTGCTGTGCTGTTCGGTGCGATCGAAACCTACCAAGACATTGCCGAAGAGTGGTACGGGGATAATATCTACGGAATTTCCGCTGCGTTTTCCTACAACGGCAAGGGCAATTACAATGCTGCCGACCACAAAAAAGCTCTGGACTGGTTCAAGGAGCATTCCGATACGGTCAGCCTCGAAGCCGATCTCTACGAAACAAGGTGGAAAACGCAAAATTTAATGGCGTCCGTCAGAGCAGGTGTGATGATACTGAATGTGCTCATTGCGCTGGCGGCACTCATCAATCTGCTGAACATTATCTCTACGGGCATTGCAAACCGCCGCAGTGAGCTGGCATCCCTGCAATGCATGGGCATGACAGACAGACAGCTTGACCGCATGGCGATGATCGAATGTCTGCAATTTACGGGAGCGGCAGCGATCATCTCGGCTCTGATCTGTGCAATCATCATTTTTGGCACGAAATTCGGTATGACTGCACTCATCAATGCTTCCATGGTTGACGAGAGTGCGGGAACCAGAAAAATGTTGATTTCTATGGTTCAGATCGATCCTGTCAAGCCGTTTGTCCGGATTGTCCTCTCTTCCATTGCCGCATTTGCAGCAGGCTGTGTCACATCGCTTGTGATGCTGAGAACGCAGAACACAGAGAGCCTCTCCGACCAGATCAGAGGTTCGGAGCTAAAGCTCGACACGAAGAGATCGCATATTCTCCGAAACAGTGTGATAGCAGTTCTGAGTGCAGTTGTTATCGCTATCACAGGACTGCGTACCTATTCTGTTGTATCGTATTTGCAGGACAGGAAAGAATACGAAAAGGCAGGCTATCTCAACCTTGTGGACTCAAACGGCTTTAAGATGAACGTTTACTCCACTGGTGCGGAACACGGCAGGCATACTATTGTCGGGCTTGCAGGACAGGCAAGTTATGCCTTTCCTGTTGAGACGGCTGAGCTGAACGAGCTGCTCGGCAAGGAGAATACTCTCGTTTATCCCGACCGAGCAGGCTACGGATTCAGCGGCGATTCTCTGAAACCGCGGACCGTGGAACAGATAGTCGAGGATTACCGCACGGGACTGAAAAATGCAGGCTTTGAAGCACCTTATGTGCTGATGGCACATTCCATCGCCGATTTTTATGCGCTGTACTGGGAAATGCAGTACCCCGATGAAGTGGAAGCGATAGTCATTCTTGACGGCTCGATTCCGCCGAAAAGCGAACTCTGGCAAACCTATACCGTCGAGGAGGAATTCCCTTCCGAAGATGCAGGACGTACAGCTATGCGCAGACTGGTCCTGCGTACATGGCTCGGGATGAACAGACTCTTTCCCGATAGGAACTACGACGGCGGAGCAACACAGGGCGCTGCGACATTTTCAGAAGAGCAGCTCAGACTTTCAAAGCTATGCAATAACCGCTTCTGGACTGCCGCCTTTGCTTCAGAAATATTCCTTGAAAAGCAGGAGGTAACGCATATGGGAGAGATCCTGCACCCGACCGACACCCCGAAGCTCTATTTCTCCACGCTCTACACCTGCGAAGCAGATGTACGTGCTTCACTTGAACGCATGAAGGCGGATCATGAGGCAGAAGGCAAGGCGTTTAATACTGATCCTGAAACTGCCGCAAGAGCAGAATGGAAACAGATAGAATGGGAGATAGAACAAGCCCAAACAGAAGAGGACGATTTTATGGATAAGATCGGTAATTGCAGGCTGGAATACGTTGCGGGTGACCATGGCATTTTCTACGCACAGGAGCCTGAACAAATAGCAAACTCCATACTCGGCTTCCTTGCAGAGACAACAGAATAACACGAAGCGGACGGTTTTCCTGCCGTCCGCTTGCATTCATAAGAGTTTAATGATATAATATAACATGATCGGAGGTGACGGAAATGCCGAAAATTCTGCTTATAGAAGACGATGAACAGCTTGCGAGATTTCTTATGAGATTCCTCAATTCTGAGGGCTATACCACAGATTATGCAAACGGACAAAAGGGCGCCATGCGCCTGTTTGAAGAAAACGCATATGACTGCGTGCTGCTCGATATTTCTCTGAAGGACGGCAACGGATACTCAGTCTGTGCTGCGATAAAGGCGCAGAACGATACCCCTGTAATATTCATAACAGCATCAGCAGACGAAGCCTGCACTGTCGCCGGATTTGAGATAGGAGCAGACGATTACATCGGAAAACCATTCGGCACACGCGAGCTGCTTGCACGTATGAAAAATGTCATGCGCAGGGCACAGAAGACCTCTCCGCTTTTGCGTTGCGGCAATGTGACGATAGACCCGATCAAGGGCATTGTCCGAAAAAATGGCAGCGAGATAGCAATGTCCGCGCTCGAATACCGTCTGCTGCTGGTATTCTTCTCCAACAAGAATCAACTGCTTTCCCGTGACAGGCTTGCGGAGGAGCTTTGGTCGCTGACAAAGGAGTTCATTTCCGATAACACACTGAGCGTTTATATTCGCCGTCTTCGTGAAAAAATCGAAACAGAACCACAGGATCCGCATATCATCGTCACTGTCAGAGGTCTCGGCTACAAGGCGGTGGATGAATGAGAGATAAAAAACGCAGGCTTATCAACATTCTCCTGACCGCCGCAGGAGCCGCAATCTGCACATTTTTCAGTATCCCGTGCGCCGTTACAGTCGTCATCACATCGGTGGCTTTTATGCTGTTCTATGAGGTGATTCTCTCCCAAAGACGGGATCAGGTTATGAAGCTGTGCGATAACATTGACCGTATCCTTCGCAGCGATGACATCATCTCGTTTGACGAATACAAAGAGGGCGAGCTGAGTGTGCTTTCTGCGGAAATTCATAAAATGACGATTCGTCTGCGCGAGCAGAATGCAGAGTTGAAAAACGAAAAGCAGTTCGCAAAAGAAGCACTGGAGGACATCTCTCACCAGCTGCGCACACCGCTTACTTCCGTCATGATGATACTCGGACTTATGCGCTCCTCCGACCTGACGGACACGGAACGCGTTGAGTATCTGCGCGACCTGTATGAGCTGCTGGCACGCATGAAATGGCTCATAGAAACCATGCTGAGCATTTCAAGCATAGAAGCCAATGCGGTAAAATTCGAAAAGAACACGGTTTCATGCCGCGAGCTAATAGAAAAGTCTGTTGAAATGGTATCGGTAATGGCAGAACTGAAAGGCGTGGAGATCAGGACAAAAATCAATGAAGACCCCGAATTCATCGGCGATATGCATTATACATCCGAGGCAGTCGTGAACCTGCTGAAAAATGCGATCGAACATACACCCGAAGGCGGCATGGTCACTGTGAGCGCAAAGGGCAGCAATATAGCGACAGAGATCACGATAACCGATACAGGCGAAGGCATACCTGAAGCGGAACTGCCGCATATATTTGAGCGTTTCTATCGTTCTTCCGAGTACACGAAAAACGGATTCGGTATCGGTCTTGCATTTGCAAAAAAGGTCATCTCAGCACAGGACGGAAGCCTGAAAGCATCCAACCGCAAGCCTCACGGTGCGGTATTTGATATTCATTTCTACAAAACGACAATATAAAACAGGCAGATTTTCATTCTGAGAAATATCTGCCTGTTTTGTTACAGTTACCACACAAATACTATTGGCAAAGAAAAAGTGGCGGCGGTGACAAAAAGTCTTCCCTTTTGGGAAGACAAGCATCGCAGACGGCATTCCACCCTGCCGCTGAAACGGGAGAACCCGTGCCCATTTTTGGTTTGCAGGAAAAAGGCTGGCGTCAAATCGCCATCCAATTCACCTCGGACGGGCAGTGCCCGCCGAAAAATCGGAACTTACAGTATTTGCAAATTGAGGTCAAAATAAGAAAACGAGAAAAATCTTGGGGTCAGAAAAAGAAAAAACTACAATTATCGCCTATAATCAGGGAGGTGTGACCGGAGTCAGAGATTCTTTTAAAACTGAATAGTAAGTTTGAAAAAGTGTGACGTGAAAGGAGTTCATATGAAATCTGAAACTAATGAAAAAAATCTTTGCGTTGACAAGAAGATTACCATTAACGGACAAACCTTTGACGTGACGCTTGTTTTCAAACCTCCTGAAAAGCCGAGCGAAACCGTTGAGGATAAGATCAAACACTTGATAAACGGCGACAGGATCTGCTGAAAAAGTTCTGGACTTTCAAGCCGAGTAGTGATATACTGTGGGTGTATCCTATTCGGTTTGATTCCAAGAAGCAGCCGCTTCGGAACAGGAGGATATGATGAGAGAATCAAACACGGAACAGATAACAGCGCTCTATTGCCGTCTCAGTCAGGAGGACTTGCGTGCAGGAGAGTCGCTGTCAATTGAAAATCAAAGACTTATGCTGAAGGAATACGCAGACAAGAACGGCTTCCGCAATTGTCAGTATTACGTCGATGACGGTTACAGCGGCACCGATAACACACGTCCCGAGTACGTTCATATGCTAAGCGATGTTGAGAATGGATTGGTCGGAACTGTAATTGTGAAAGACCAGTCGAGACTTGGACGTGATCACTTGGAGACAGACAGGCTCATGGAGTTGGTGTTCCCCGCTTATGATGTTCGTTTCATTGCGGTAACTGACAACGTTGATAGCGCGAACGGGTTTAATGAGATGTCAGGTATCAAAAACTTGTTCAACGATATGTATGCCCGTGACTGCTCGAAGAAGATACGTGCAGTGCAGCGAGCTAAAGGTGAGCGAGGAGAGCGCGTCGGAACAACAACTCCATACGGCTATATGAAGGACGAGAACAAACATCTGATGCCAAATCCTGAGACCGCACCTGTCGTCAAGCGGATATTTGAAATGAGTGCTGAGGGTAAAGGTGTCCGAAAGATATGTGACATACTGACCGCAGATAAGGTTCTTACTCCGAGCGCGTATGCGGCACGAAAGTCGGGTAAGCAGAAAACAAGCTCGCCGTACCGTTGGTCGCTGAAAACGGTCAGGGAGATGCTGAAGAATCGAATCTACTGCGGCGACACGGTCAACTTCAGCACATACACAAAGTCCTACAAGCTCAAAAAGACGCTCAAGAATGAGCCTGAGAATATGCTTATCTTTGAGGACACGCATGAAGCAATCATTTCGAGAAAGTTGTTTGATGTCGTACAGAAGCACTATGAGGGTAGAAAGAAATCGGACAAGTATGGCGAGACCGACAAGTACGCTGGTTTCCTTTACTGCGCGGAGTGCGGTTCAAAGCTCTACCTACACCGAGCGAGAACGCTTGACCCGAAGAAGAATAACTATATGTGCGGCGGCTATCAAAGCCGTGTCACGGACTGTACCGCTCACTACATTCGAGAAAAGGTGCTTGACAGTATTGTACTTCGGTATCTGAGACAGGTAGTCGGATACGCACGAGACAAATCCGATGAGTTTTATGCAATGGCAATGGCAAATGGTGAGGTTGAAGCTCAAAAGCAGTTTAAGGAGAATGAAAAGCTTAGAAGCGAATATGAATCCAAAATTAGTCAGCTCGACAATGCGATACAGCTTCTATTCATGGACAGGTCAAACGGAAAGATCACGGATGAGCGCTACGATATTCTCTCCGCTAACTTCGAGAAGGAGCAGTCAGAGATAAAAGCCAAGCTCAGCACTCTCGATTCTCAGATGGACAAGATGAAAGTGCGAGAGAAGTGTGTCAGAGACTTCATTAACAACGCCAAGCAGTACACAGAGATACATATGCTCACTCCTGAGATACTGAAAACTTTTATCTGGCGCATCGAGGTCTACGAAAAGGCAGTCAAGCATTCAAGGACTTGCGGTAATCACATAGTCATCTACTTCACATTCATGCCCGACAAGGCAATAGCTATTGACAGGATGATATCCTAGAATGGTGAAATTATAACCCTTTAATAACAAAATCTCCGAGGGACAATCCCTCGGAGATACCATACATATTAATGTTCGTTAAGGAACGTGAGCAATTAATATCAGTATTGCTTCTGTATGAATACAGTCCTTACTGTATCGGGCTTCGTTATTATCTACAATCCTCTGCTCACTTGAAGTTCTTGGAGAAATCCTCGCAGAGCTTCTTCTCGAGCGCCTGAGCCGAAGCAAGGTTGGGCTGCTTGGCGGTGAGGTAGGTCTTTATCTTGGGCTCGGTACCCGAAGGACGTACTATAGCCTTCGAGCCGCCCTCGAGGTAGAACGCGAGTACGTTCGACTTCGGCAGAGTGATCTCGGATTCCTGACCTGTGATGATATCCTTGCGGACAGAGGTCTTGTAGTCCTCGAACTTAACGACTTTGAGTCCTCCTATCTCCGTGGGAGGAGTGTTGCGGAGGGTGGTCATTATCTCGTCCATTTTCTTCATACCGCTCTCGCCCTCGAAAGTGAAGCTGTAGAGAGTCTGGTAGAACATACCGTACTTCTTGTACATATTCTCGCGCGCCTGAAGGAGCGTTATTCCCTTGGTGCGGTAATAAGCCGCCATTTCACAGATGAGCATGGAAGCATCAACAGCGTCCTTGTCGCGGACATACCCGCCCGAAAGGTAGCCGTAGCTCTCCTCAAAGCCGAAGATATAGCGCTTTTCCTCCCCCTTAGCCTCGAGGAAGCCTATCTGCTCGCCTATGAACTTGAAGCCTGTGAGAACGTCTATCATCTCGACTCCGTACTCCTTGCAGATAGAAGCGACGATATCAGTGGTAACGATTGTCTTTACAGCGACGGGGTTCTCGGGCATCGTACCCTTAGCCTTGCGCTGGCTGCATATGTATTCGAGCAGGAGTGCTCCAACCTCGTTGCCGCTGAAGAGAGCGTAGTCGTCACCGTCGGGAACGGCGATACCAACGCGGTCGCAGTCGGGGTCGGTCGCGAGCAGGAGGTCGGGCTTGACCTCACGGCAGTATTTCAGACCTACTTCGAGAGCCTCACGTATCTCGGGGTTGGGGTAGGGACAGGTCGGGAAGTTACCGTCGGGGTTCTCCTGTTCCTTTACGATCGTCACGTTAGTGATGCCGATGCGCTTGAGTATCTCACGGACAGGCTTGTTACCTGTGCCGTTGAGCGGTGTATAAACGACTTTTAAGCCGCTTGAAGCGCAAAGGTCGGTGTTGATGCCCTCGGCGAGGACGCGCTGATAGAAGTCCTCTATAACGTCCTGACCTATGTAGCTTATATTGCCCTTAGCGAGCTCCTCATCGAAATCCGAGGACTTTACGTCATTGAAGATGTCGAGGGAGTTTATCTTGTCGAGGATTATCTCAGCGCCGCGCAGTGTTATCTGGCAGCCGTCCTCGCCGTATACCTTGTAGCCGTTGTACTTGGCGGGATTGTGGCTTGCTGTGACCATGATACCGCCCTGACATTTCAGCCTGCGAACTGCGAACGACAGGCAGGGAGTAGGCATGAGCTCGCTGTAGATATGCACCTTGATGCCGTTAGCCGCGAGCACCTCTGCCGCCGCCTTCGAGAAGACATCGCTCTTGATGCGGCTGTCGTAAGAGATAGCGACGCTTGGGTTTTTGTACTCCTGGTTGAGGTAGTCTGCGAAGCCCTGAGTAGCGCGCTTAACGGTGTATATGTTCATGCGGTTAGTACCTGCGCCAATGACACCGCGCAGACCGCCAGTACCGAATTCAAGGTCGCGGTAGAATCTGTCGTTTATCGCTTCCTCATCGTCCCTGATGTCCGCAAGCTCTGCGGCAAGGTCGGGGTCAGCGGTGGCATTTTCACACCATACGCGATAGAGCTCTTTTTCATTCATGTCAATACCCTCCAATAATATACCTTCAAGTCTGCCGTGCTATAGCAGACTGTAATTATGTTCTTACAAATACACATATTAATTATACCACGATTTCCCTATGTTGAAAAGGGGGAAAGGATATATTTTGTTTATTTAACTATAATTTATAAAATTGTTAGCTGTTGACAACTTATTTACTCTCAAATTTATCCAATTATGATTGCTCCGTAGGAGACTTTGCTGAGACAGCTGCCACGATATTCCATTGCAAAGGAATACCGAGCCCGTGTTTTCAGGCTCGGTATCTCACTTTTTCCGTTCTTGTTTATTGCAAGGGCTTCTCTGCCTCCCGTTTGCCGCAATATGCCCTCCCATGCGGCATATCCGAACTTACTTTATGACCGAAAACGCCTGTTTCAGGTTCGATACGGGTATCAGCTCGATGTCGGTGCTGTCCCTGTCGAGCGAGGATATGCA
The DNA here is from genome assembly GCA_900109435.1 of Ruminococcus sp. YRD2003. Classification (GTDB taxonomy): domain Bacteria; phylum Bacillota; class Clostridia; order Oscillospirales; family Ruminococcaceae; genus Ruminococcus; species Ruminococcus flavefaciens_G. Next base: position 51,707 of record FNZT01000007.1, read on the forward strand.
CTGCTTCGGTATCACTGCCTGTTTGAAGCCCATTCGCTCGGCTTCACGTATTCGCTGTGAGGCGTGAGGGACCGAACGTACCTCTCCGCCGAGACCTATCTCTCCGAATGCCACGAGTTCTTCGTTTACCTGTTTATCCATTATGCCCGAGTAAAGCGCCATTGCCACGGACAGATCCGCCGCAGGCTCGTCAAGGCGAAAGCCGCCCACGATGTTAAGGTACACGTCGAGGCTTCCCATTATTATGCCGAGACGCTTCTCCAGCACTGCTATGATTATGTTCAGTCTGTTGAAATCAAAGCCCGTTGCCATTCGCCTCGGTGCGGAATAGCTCGTCTTTGCGGCGAGAGCCTGCACCTCTGCAAGTACAGGTCTGCTGCCCTCCATAATAGAGGCGACACAGGTGCCCGAGACATTGTGCGGTCTGCCTGAGAGCAGCATCTGCGAGGGATTTGCTACCTCCGCGAGCCCCTTGTCGAGCATTTCAAACACGCCTATCTCGTTGGTCGAGCCGAAACGGTTCTTCACGGCGCGCAGGAGCCTGTAGCTCTGATGACGCTCGCCCTCGAAATAGAGCACCGCGTCTACTATGTGCTCCATGACCTTCGGACCTGCGATAGCGCCGTCCTTGTTGATGTGTCCGACGATGATGACGGGGATCTCCTGCGACTTGGCGGTGCGCATGAAGAGATTCGTACACTCGCGGACCTGCGTCAGACTTCCCGGGCTCGAGCCTATGCGGCTTATGCTCATCGTCTGTATCGAGTCGATGATAACGATGTCGATGTTGCTGCCCGCTATCGTCGCGGCGATAGCCTCTGCGTCATTGGCTATGAGGAGGTAAAGATTCTCGGTGTCCACGCCGAGACGCTTCGCACGAAGCTTTATCTGACGCGCCGATTCCTCGCCCGACACGTAGAGGACCGAATGCTCCTCGCCGAGAAACTGGCATATTTGCAGCAGCAGCGTGCTCTTGCCGATGCCCGGCTCGCCGCCGAGCAGCACCAGCGAACCCTTGACAAGCCCGCCGCCGAGCACGCGGTTTAGTTCGCCGATACCCGTATCGTAGCGGACGTCGCTGTCCGCACCTATATCCGCGAGCTCGACTATACTGTCGTACAGGTCGGGGACATTCGCGAGCGAGCTTCCTCCCCCTGCGGGAGATGTATCCGCAAGCTCCTCCTCAAAGCTGTTCCATGCGCCGCATGACGGGCATTTCCCGTTCCACTTCGAGCTCTCGTACCCGCATTGGTTGCAGGTGTAAACGTATTTCGACTTAGCCATGGCTCATACCAGCGAGGCGTCTATGCCGACACCGTTGAGCGCAAATTCTCTTCCGACCTCCATTATGCTGCCCGAGCTGTTGTAGCTGTCTGCCGAGAATTCACTGTCTGCGAGGCTCCAGTAGGTCATGCCCGTTTCGTTTTCAGAGTAGAAAACGAGGCTGCCGATATCAAAAAGAAGTCTTCCGTATCTGCCGTACTCGCCGTCGAGCTGCTCTATAGTGTCACCGCTGAGGTAGTATATCGTGCAGGCAGAATCCGTTGCCGAGCCCGATGATACGACTATCTCGGGAACATCGTCGCCGTTAAGGTCACACAGCTCGAATGCGGCGTCTTTGTTGTCCTCTCCCATTGCGTCCGCTATCTCGAGCAGCTTTTTCCTGCAAAGCTGCTTCCTGCCCGAGCCGAGGACAGCTCCCCAGCTCTGGGAGCGGCGTATCGCATAGTTGAGCGAGTCGTCGCCGAATGTGTACTTTCTTCCGAGGTGCATGGTCAGTGTGCCGATGTACTGCGCGAGCTCGGCTTCGTACTCGGGCAGGAGCACCTCCTTGCCGTTTATCTCATGCTTTATCGAAGCACCCGATGAGGCGGATTCGGAATTATCGCTGTAGGTAAGGAAATCGGTCAGCTCGCTGCCCTCAAACTTTCTGAACTTGCCGAGGAGAAAGCCGTCGCCGTGGTATTCCTCGCGAGTGAGCCCGAACTCGGGAAGATAGTCGAATTCCCCGTCAAAGCCTGCTGTGCCGAGCTCTGAGAGGACTCCGCCCGAATATGAATATATCTCGCAGACTGCCTGCTTATCCGTACCCTCTGAGATGATGAGCTCGGGATTGCCGTCGCCGGTCATGTCGTACAGGTCAAATGCGGAGTCGGAGCTGAACTTCTCCGAGCCCTTGAACTCGTCGAGCTTGCTCTGATAGGACTTCTGCCATTCAAACGATATGCTCTCGGGGGATATCGCCTGCTCTGGCGCGTCCGTCTGAGAGGAAGAGGAACTCGTCTTTGACTCCGAGCAGCCCGCCGCTGCCGCCGTGGCAGTGAATACAGCCGCAAGAATTAGTGCTTTCAGTGATTTCAACGTTAAGACCTCCGTTTTTTGTTCTGTATATATCATAACTTTTATTTTAGCATATTATGCTTATTTAGTCAATGAGATTATATGAACAGTTCGCATTTTCTTCTGCCGAGCGAATAAGGATATCTGCTGACAGTACGTGGGGACAGCTCCTTCGCGCAGCAAATGACCGAGCCTGCGGACAGACACCGTTTCTCTTTCACGTAAACAGTTCAAAAGGCAGTGACGGAGAGGAACCCCCTCGGGCACTGCCTTTTTTATCTTGAAAAAGTTTTCGGGAGACCATTTCATGGTCTCCCGAAATTATTATCCCACATTGACTCTGTGCAGATAAAACAGGTTATTTGCAGAACTTCCGAGAAACAAGATCAGTTCCTACCCGGAGCTTTTTTCACTTTCTTTTTGGGATCGAATGCCTTTTCATATTCTTCTTGCTTCCGCTTTTTTTCTGCTTCTTTGATCTGAGATGCTTTTTTAGCTGCTTTTTCCACCCTCTTCTTGCTGACGAAAGTGGGATTCGGCTCATTTCTGCCCTTCTTGGTATTGGGGTCAGCGTACTTGGAGGTCATTTTGCGTGCTTCCTCACCGGTGATGATATCTATATTATTATACAGATCGGAATCTGTCTTGCGAACCACTTTCTTCTCTTTTCCTTTGTTTTTGGGATCATTGTTGTATGCTTCTGCTTCATCCTGTGCTAACTGACGCTTTGCCGCAGCATCGAGAACAGTGAACTCATTGCCGAAATGCAGTTCGTTCGCTTTCTTTTCTGCGTTGATCTGCTCATTTGTCTTGCCTGTGGTGTCGATATTTTTATTCATCTCGTCTATATAATATTTTGCATTCTTGAGACTGTCGTTGACAACAGGAACTTTGCGCGTCTCTGCTCCTCCGTTGATCGGGATTTCTGCATACATGACCTTATCTTCGCCCTTTGCATTCGGATCATGCTTGACATTGGCATACAGTGATCTGTCCGACTCTTTTTCTATTCCGTTTTCTACGTACTTCTCGGGACGGCTCTCAACCTCGTCTATCTTATCTTTTATATCCTTTTCGTAAGCCTTACGCATCTGCTTCAGCTGCGCGGCAGCACCCTTTTGGGGATCGCGGATCTCTTCGTCCCGCTTTCTGCGCTCAATTGTGTTTTCCTGATACTCGCGGTTTACGGAAATGGGCAGGGACATCTCAAAGTCGTGACGGTTTTCGTACATATTCGAGTAAGTGACAGCGTACGTCTTCTTGTCGAGCGTTATCTGCTTCGGAGCATAGGAGGTATCTCCCGTGAGCTGAGCATACTCGTCAAGCTGCTTGTTGAGCTTGTTGTAAATGCTGACCATCGTTTCGCGTCTCTGCTTACCGAATCTGCTCGATACGGTCTTGTCCTTGTCAAGGTAGTCCTCGATCTTCTTTATGGTATCAACAGCCTTCTGCTGCACCTTGTAGTAGATGAGCGGGTCTTCCTTTGCGGGAACATTTCTCAATACCTTATCATTGCCCTTTTCGGCAGCAAGCTTATTCCTTAATTCCTGACGCTCAATTTTTCTCTGCTTTATTTCAGCGATCTCATTCGGCTTGAGCTTCGACTGATTGCCTGCGTCATACATCTCTTCCTTCTTTGCAAACTGTACTTCGTCGTGTATCAGTTTGTTCAGTTCATAGACAGAACTTCTGACCTCAACGTATTCGCGGCTGCTTCCCAGGATCTTGTGACCAAGGTATTCATTTGAGCGGTCCTTGTCCATTATCCAGAATTCGGGATTGAGACGGTGGATCTTGTTGAACAGACGCTCGGTCTCAAGTTTATTGAAGCGTCTTGTAAGGACGTCTCTGGTCTTGTCATCGCTATTCTTGCCGAGGAATGTCTCTGTGCCGCGGCTGTATGAGCCGTACTCCTCGCTCGTGTTTGATATGTCAAGGTGGTGGAGAGCCTTGTCGATGAGCGCTTCATTGCACGCCTTGGGCATTTTTGCGAGAGTATCGAAAATATTCTTAGGCTCGCAATTCTCCCTTTCCTCATTGGTCTTGGCTTCATTTCTTGCAGCGGCAAGGTCGTCCATACTCATTTTGTAGAGCTGATCTTCATTGAGTATACGGATATGACCCTTATGAACGTCGTAGATACTGTACGGGATTATCTCGTTGGTCTCGGGATTTATCGGCGGGTCACTCCACTGTACATTCTTGGATTTCCGGATAACCTCATCGAGGATCTTGGCGTGCTGCACGAATTTATCATAGCATACCTTCGGGAGCTGATTGAACTTTTCCGCTTCATCAGGGGCAAGCTTTCCCTGAGCCCATCTTTCTACCCTGTCCGCCATCGACTGTGTAATAATGCGCATCTCCATGGGGTCAATGAGCTCTTTATCGTCCTTTGCGGTAAAGGGAAGCTTTCCGTTGTCGGCGGCACTTATGCCTTCGACAGAGGGCTCGATTTTCCCGTTCACGACATTGGTAGAGAAGTCTATACGGAGATCATCGACACCGCGCTTGGGGATACCGAGCAGATAGTCCATTACCTGAATGTCGGCAGCTGTCTGGAGCACTGAGGGGTCATCGAACGACTTGAAGCTGCGCACATTATTGGTACGGGGAGATGCGCTGTTGTCGCTCTGATCGAGGCCCTGGCTTATCATTTCATCTATCTCGGCATCGGACTTGCCTTCAAAATTCTTAGGATTCGCCAATTTATTCCTGTTGGGGAGATCTCCGACGAATGCACTCTTTCGGAAGTCCTTGACTGTGGTATGTACCATCGGACCTTCCGCATATTGTTCTTTCTTGACATCTTTGAGGTCAGTCAACAGTTTGCCGTCCTTGTCGTACACCACAGGAACGGGCACTTTTTCTGTTTTTCCGGTTTCCTTGTTTTTTACCTCTTTGTAATATCTATCTTTCATCTTGTAATTGAGCACGCGGTTGAAGTTGTTGTCAACACGTGCGACCTTTACGTGAGAAAGCTGGTCGGGCTGAGCCTGACCCATATAGAAAGGCAGGGTTATGTCGTCATATACCGTTACCTTGGGATATACTCCCGGAGCCAGTTTGTAGACAAGATCCTTCGCGATGCCCTCGTTATAGCCGCTGGGGATATCATTCCGCATCTTTGCCTCCTTACAGAAGCCTGCGTTTTTGAGGTTACGCTTGATAGCCGTGGCGAAGTCTCCTAAGATAGAATCCTCGAGATCTTCCTTTGTGAAGCCGTTTTCTTCAAAGAATCCGTCAAATCCCTTTTCGTTGTCATACTCGGTAATGTGTATCTTACCGCTCTTATCGGGCTTGCAGAATTTGTTGGCGTAATTGATAAGCTTGTCGCTGAGCTCTTCTACGCTTACTTCCTTTTTGTTGACATTTATCTTGCCGTATTCGAGTGTTCTTTTTCCGTCGGGTTCAAACAGGAATGTTTCGTTGAGCTTCTTGACATATTCCTGTACTTCCTTGTGCTTGAGTTCCTCCTTTGTAAAGATGTCTTTGAAATCTTCGCTGAACTTGGGAGCTCCCTCAGTGACAGAATGCTTGAACATATAGTCTGTTATCTTACGTGTAACGTCGATCTTTACTCCGCCTTTGACCTCTATTGTATCGCCTATTGTAGCTTTAAGCGCGGCTGGTAAGTCGCCTTCGCCATAGCCGACCGCCTTGTTCGTCTTTTTATTGACAACTCTCAGAAGACCGTTGTAGGATATCTTTTCTTCTGTTGGCGGGAAGAAGCCCTTGATAGTATCGTGAGTGACCCTCTCGAACTGCTTGTAGTCGTCCTTGGTATTGAACTGGATTATCTTGTCATCAGTACCCAGCTGCATCCTGTGCTTCCTGAAATCCTTTGTTATCTCGCTGAAATCGCGTTTTCCGTCCTTCCAGGGCTGCTTGGTCAGCTTTTCCTCGAATTCGATAGCATAGTCGATATCCTTTTTCTTCTGGTGCATGGAAAGGATAGTTGAGATACGGGGCTGCTTGTGGTCATCAAGCAGGAACTGCGGCAGGAGCTGGTTCGTTCTGTACATCTCCTTGCAGGTCAGAACATAATCGTAGAATTCACGTATCTGTTCTCCCTTCTTATTCTTCTCAACTCTCTGGGCGACCTTTTCCTTGTATTTCTTGGCGACCCTTTCAGCAAGTTCCTTTGAGAAGTCCCTGTGTTGGATCGGTTTTTTATTCTTCTTGTTTTCCTTCTGGAGCCTTTTAAATTCCTTCTCTTCCGCCTTTATTTCCTTAGCGGCTTCTTTTTCAGCCTCTTCTCTTGCTTTCTCCTTGATCTTCTGGATCTGATCGTTGTAGGCATCTAATTCGTGACCGAGCTCATCAACGATCCTCTGAGTCTCGATCTGAGCCTGCTCTTCGACAGAAAGCTCCTGTCCATTTTTAGCATCTGCACCCTTTTTCTGAGCATCAGCCTTCTTTTCTTTTCCTTTTTCCGGTTCCGGCTTATCCAGGTAGGTGAGCAGCAGGTATCTGTTCTTTACCTTTTCATATACAGGAAGCAGAGCCTCGTAGAACTGATACTCAGAATCCTCCATATGCTTGCGTCCCTCGACCTTTTTGTTGGTCTCCATTCGCTTATTGGAAACGATCATGAATTCGTTCATTGCAAGGAAAGCTTCGCGGTAAGCCGCTGTGAGCTGTTTGATATCCTTTCCGACAACAAACGGGAGTATGTTGTCTCTGTTGCGTTCAATATCGACGGTGCCGTCGTTAATGAAGGTCTGGGGCAGGATATTCTCCGTAAGATTCATAAGTGTGGAGTCGATATTATTGATCTTTTCCTCAACGTATTCCTTGAGGACCTTTCCCTCTTTTTTAGCTGCCTTCTCGGCATTGGGGTTTTTTACGGAATTTATGTTATCGATGATCTTAGACTTCATGTCAAGAACATTTTTTACCTGAGCAGTGAAGTTTCCGTCGAGGTCGGGATTGGGATGACCCATCATCTCATACATCGAGAAGAGCTTGTGCTTTTCACGCTCGCCCTTGAGTGCATACTTCTCAATGTAGTTTACAGCCTCCTGGATTGAGGCGCCGATAGCAAGAGATGGTGAGTGTACATTTTGGACCTTTTTATAGATATCGGATTCTTTATTAAGCGTTTTTGATCTGAGTGCGGCACTTTGGAATCTGACGGTTGCACGGTAGAAGTTATCGTATGCTTCATTTAATTCCTTGAGCTGATTCAGATTGAGGTATTCGGTCTTTTCGTCCATACCCTCGGACTTGACATAGTACTTGGCTGTAACAAGAGCCATATTCATAGCCAAAGACTGGAGTTCATGCAGTTCTTTGCGCAAATTACGCGTATGTGTGACCTCTTTATTATCTGCTCCATGGGTAACATAGGTCACATCATTTTCGGGAAGTGAATTCTCATCTATGCCGAGAAGTTCGTATATCGCGTCGATATAGGGTGTTTGCGCGAGAAGGCTGGACTGATCTTCTTTAATTTTCCTCAGCGCTATCTGGTTGCTTGTCTCCCGCTCGCCTTTTTCTATATAGCCCTTCTTGAAAGCATCTTTATCCTCTGCCTCTCTGAATTTTTTCTCTTCGCGCTTCCCTATAAAATCAAGCTCTTCTTTTTTTGCCTCCTTCGTGTTAACGGCGAGGTCGTCATTGAGGGATTTAGTGTCTTTTTGAATGTCATCCTTTAATTTATTGAGGATCGCTATATCATCATTAACTATACTATTATTTGAAGATGCGAGCTGTTTGACTGCCTCGTCTATTATTGCACCCAGATTGTTTGCTGAAGCAGTCATTTCCTCGACAACTTTACTGTCAAGAATAGCCTTGCGCTGGTTTTCGATGAACAGATGCTCCTTATATGAGCGGGTATAGTTACGAAATGCGCGCGCAAGCTCCTCCTTGGTCTCGGGAGTGAGCAGCGGATTGTTGATGATGGTTGAGGCGCCTACCACTACACCGTGCATAAGTTTATTCGTATCCTCGCTTAATGCTCCCGAATCTTTGAGTTCGTCGGCTTCCGAAACAAAACCGAGGGTCTCTTGGAAGTATCGATCGATCTGAGGCTGTGATGCGGATCGGCGCAGCTCGAACATAAAGCCTTCCGCTGCCTCCTTAACTTTTTTCATTGTTCCGCCGAAGAGCATATTGACATCTTCCTGTTTGGAATTTTCTTCCTTTGTTTTGTTAAGGATAACGTCTATTTTTTCCTGTACGTTTTTGGTGTACTCCTGATAAAGTTTAAAATCCTCGCCTCTGGCTATCTCAGTGCCCTTATGAGTGTAGTTGAACTGATAGCAGTCGATAAGCTCGATGAGAGCATCATAGAGTTTAATACGGTCATCTTCATTGATAGTATTTCTCTTGCTTCTATCATTCAGCAAACCTGAAAGTTCTTGTACGGCCTGCAAATAATTTGAGAATTCGTCAGACAAGACGATTTTTTGATTCTTGACACCTTTCAGCGCATTTTTCAGAGCCGAACTCACTTGACTATAGCTTGTTGGCATTGTGTTTTCCTCACTTTCTATGCTTTTGGCATAATTCTTTAATTTTATCCTTTTTAAACAAGGCTTTCGCCTTGCTTATCAACGCAGCGAATCACTTTGTAAAGCCCTTCTTTGGTTTGATCTTATCAATGTTTGTGGTCGTCGACACAGTCTTTCTTCCTGTTTTGAGATCATTCTTCCCTACAGTTTTATTTTCCTTCTTGGGTGCGGGCACAGGCTCATCTTCTAAGATGTAGTTGTTCTTGCGCAGCTTTTCCTTGAATTCTTTCACTCGCTCTGGATTATCCTTTATCGCATTCAGATAACGCTTATCCAGCTCTGTGAGCTGCTTGGGCTCGCGCCTTTTTCGAGCTGTCTCCTTCTTTTTTTCCTCAGCCGCTATTTTTTCCTGCTGCTTTTCCTCTGTCTTGCGCTGCTTACGCTTGAGTTCATCTTCCTTCAGGCGTTTCTTCCGCTGCTTTTGGAGCAGTTTTTTCTCCTCCTCAAGCTTCCTCATTTCCTCATCGTATTTCCTCTGATTCTCCTTCTTCTGATTGTTCATCTCCTCAGCAGCCATGAGCCTCTGAGAAGCCGCATTCTTCTTGGTATATTCTGTTTCTAATTTTTCTAAATTATAACTATCCCTTATTTGAGAAGGTTTGGGAATATCATCTGTAGACAGTTTGTTTTCCTTACAGTGAACGAATTCTTTAATATATTTATAGCTTTCCTGTTTAAACTTCCCGTCGCTGAATTCCATATAGTTTTTGAAGTGACCTGTTTTACCTACGGTCATACCTTTGGCTTCGATCTCGGGCTGTGAAAATCTTCTTTTTATCTCGCCCTGAATGACAGGGGCGTCCACGGGATCCATATTGATGATCTTTTCCTTCAGCTGCTCGGCTGTTATACGGGTCGAGAGTATATTCTTGGTGATCTTATTATTGTCTGCGCCCTTTTTTTCAAGCATTTTCTGATAACCTGCGGTTATCTTTGAGGTATTCTCGTTTACCATGCGCATACAGTCGAGCTTGCCCTTGTAGAGCTCATACGGCTTGGTATATTCCTCCTGTATATCGTACCTTGTGGGGCTGCTCGCACTCTCCATACTTTCACCCGTTACCGCCTTGAATGCGATCTCGAGTTCACTGAGATTCCTTTCGACGATGTCGGCTATGGCAGAGGCGGCGTTGCGGCGTGCACGCCCCTTGGTAAGCCTGAATACAGCATTGTGCTCATTCTTGTAATTCTCAGCAGCTTCCTTTAGTTCCGTCATGGCACCATATATTAATTGGGGACTGCCTGTTGACATATTACTATTAAGATCTTTGATAGCATTGATAAGTTTCTGATATGAATCGCTCGGTTTCTTTTTCGGGTCTGTCTTCGCCTCTTCCTGACGCTTTCTATTATCGTCGAGCATATACCTGAAAGCTTTACCGAGTTCGATCTGTACCTTGTCGACGCCGTCGGTGAACTGCTTGGCAGCGACACCTTTTTCGATGACGCCGAGATTCTTCTGCTGGTAGGCGTCCATCTCCTCTGTCGTAAAAACAGGCTGTCTGTATGTATTGAACGACGGGAATTTCTGACCCACGCCTCTTGTTCTGCGTAAATACGCGTCGAGTCCGTTAGGGCCTGATGACGCATAATTCAGGAAATCAGCAACGGCGTCGGGATTGATATTCCGCTTCATCTTTGTGGAATTATAGACGGCATCCTTGAAAAATCCTGATTCCAATGCATTATTACGGGCAATGGAGCTTTTTGACTTACATATTGCCGTTATGATCTTATCTATCGTGCTGTCTTTCTTATTCATCTCGTCATAAAGACGCTTTATGGCAGTATCTTTTTTAGGATCTTTGGGAGTACGGAAGCCCTCGGCAGCCATTGCATGAAAAAAGATATACTCCTTTACTTTTTCTTTTCTTTTTTCAATATTCTCGTATTCCTTATTCTGAAGCTTGTAGTCGACAGTGTTCATCGACTCGTTCAGAACACCTGTTTTGTCATTTTTATAGGCTGAAAGCAATTCTTCAAACGTTCTCATATCAATTTCCTCCTTTAAAAGTCGAAGTTTGCTTGCTAATAGTAACACCCTGATAAAAGAACGTGAGGGTGCAACAAAATATGAACAAATTGTAAACAATACTGATGCACCGACTATCACTATTTGCTTTTTTCCCTTTTTCTGCACCCGATAAGGCTCGTGCGGGGGTATTACTATAAATGCCGTTTTGCAGGCACAATTTTTGTTAATGGAGGTCGCCGCTATGCCGCTTTCGTACGAAGAATTTATGAAAAAGACCGGGAACAAGGGCTTTTCGCCCGAGGAACAGGAGCTCCTCGGCACCTTTGCTTCTGCTCTGGAGCTCACCTACGACGCCCTTTCTTACGAGGACAAGAACAGCGAGGAGTACAAGGAGCACACCGAGCTGAGAGAAGCTCTCGAAGGATTGAGGGATAATTCGGTCTTAGAGCCTTCCTCCGATGAGGACGAGGATGAAAAAAAGAAAAAATGGGACGAAGATATGCAGAGGCTCGTGGGCTTCATAAATATGCTGCGCTCGGGCAGGAATCTCAGCTACTTTTCCGACCATGCCATCGGTCCACGAAACGGACAGCTCAAAAACGGACAGCAGTATTTCAGTCTCCTTGAACTGCTGAACGACAAGCTTGAAGCAAAGCTTGAGGCTGATAAACACAGGGAGTACTTTGAGGATCATCAGCCGCGCACCGTTCAGGTCGAGAAACCCCAAAATACCGAAAAAGAAGAAAAAGAGCCTGTCGACGAAGCAACAAGACTCGAGCTCGAAGAGGCAAAGCACAAAGAGCAGGAGAAGATACTCGAGGAATGGTCGTACATCGGCAACCGCGACGAGAGCGACACCTTCCTGAATGATCTGTTGAAGGCGTCAAAGGGGCTGAATGCCAAGCATTGGAAGGTCATCGGTGAAAAGACCGACGAACTGAACGAGCTGAAAAGCGCGATAGGCGAGTACAACATCTACCTTATGGAAAAGAACGACGGCAATGCGAGCGAGCACGATGAGGAAAAATATCTGAAAGCTATCGTTAAGGCTGCCGAGAACTATATACAAAAAAAGCGCGGGGACGACCTGATGCATCCCGAAAAAAACAAGGCTCCCGACTGGAAGCCGCTTTTGAAGAAGAATCGGGTACGCTTTGAAGCTGCGCTGGAGATACTCGAACTGGCCGAGAAGAGGCTTGACAGTGTCAAGGAAAAGAACATAGAGGCAGAGAGCACGGTAAATGAGCCCGAGGTCAGTCAGCCCGAGCAGAAAGAGCCTCGCAGGAGCCTGAAGGATAAAGTGAGAAAAAACGTGAAGCACGCGGCTCCCGCAATGAATAACGCCGAAAAGAAACCTGCTGCCGTAAAGGCTCTTAAAAACCGCATAGCCAACGTTAAGGAAGGCGGCTCGGTGAAGAAGGAACTATCGAACACAAGAGACAAGACTCAGAAGACTGTGACCAAATCAAAAACAGAGCGCGACCATACGGTAAAGCATGCAAAGGGTCCGGGCTTGAAATAAAACAGCCATGTAAAGGCATAAAAATAAGTCGGTGCTGTAAGAACTGTATTCATACAGAAGCATTACGGGACATATATCGGGGGAAACCTTTCTGAAGAAAGGTTCTCCCCCGAACCCCTTTCCAAAGACTTTTAGTCCAAATTTTGCCCCTATGGGGTACTCTCATTGAAAAGAAAGACTAACTCTTTTCATATCAGGAGAGTACCCCATAGGGGCAAAATTTAAATTGAAAGTTTTAGGAAGGGAGTTTGAGGGTGACTCCCCGCAGTGCGGGGAGATGTCGCGAAGCGACAGAGGGGACCGCCGCTGTTAGCGGAACCCTTTTTCAAAAGGGTTTCCCTCAATAAATACTCCGTATTGTTTCCGTATAAGTACAGCCCTTATGCACCGACTTATTTGCGTTTGACCCGTCGGGAACTATTCCCGTTTCCACGCGCCGCTTTGATAAAAGCTTTCGAGTATCCCGCCGTCGACCTTACCATGCGCAGACATATCCCGCAATATCGCGAATGCCTTTTCGGGAGGAAGCGGAGGCTTGTAGGGTCTGTCCTCAGCTGTAAGGGCGTCATACACGTCGATTATCGTCAGCAGACGTGTTTCCCACGGAATGGAATCGGCGTTCAGCTTATCGGGATAGCCCGAGCCGTCGAGCAGCTCATGATGTCCCGCTGCCCATTTCGGCACCTGCTTGTATTCTCCGCGGAATTCCATTTTTGAAAGGAGTTCGCGGGTAAAGGACACGTGTGATTCTACGACCTTTCTCTCGCCTGCCGTGAGCGTCCCCCTGACGACAATAAGCTTCTCGAGCTCGTCATCGCTGAGCAGAGGAATGCAGGCTCCGTCGGAGGTAAGGCAGGTCAGACCTGCTGCCTCGCGGAGCTTCGCTATACTGCTTTTTTCGAGAAATCCTGCGGAATTGCAGGAGAGTATCAGCTCTTTCGCCTCATCTATCCTGCGGAGCTGAGCCTCATGACTGCTCTGCTTTTCGGGTTCCTGATACATTTTCAATCGCAGCATGAGCTGCGCTGTCTCGATGCGGTGCAGCACTTCGGTGAGCCCGTCGCCGAGACGCGTTGCCTTATCGAGTATCTCGGGCGGAACGAGCAGCTTGCCGATGTCGTGCAGCCATATGCTCATCAGCAGAGGGTGGATATTCTCGTTTGTTACATCAGCGAGCTTCCCCTCCCTGCGAAGGGTCTCGAGATAGCCCGTTGCGTAGCGTACCATGCTCTTGGTATGGTTTGCGTTATAGGTCGACCTTTCCTCTATCTCCGTGACCATTACCTCCACGAATGAGTCCATAAGGTTTATGACCTGATTTGCAAGACGTTTGTTGCTGATGAAGAGCTTGACCTCCTCGGTCATGTCCCTGATAACGATTATCAGGCCTTTCTCCTTGTCCGTCCCTGTCAGCAGAGCCGTAGTGACGTGGAGATACTTCAAATCGTCGTCTGTGAAGAAGGGAACGGTCTTGCTTACCTTCTCCTTTGAGTACACTGCGTCGAGGATAAGCTCGAAGAAGACGTCATTTTCTTCAGATTCGCTCATCAGTTCAGCGATGCTCCTGCCGACGAGCTGCGAGGTATCACGCTGAATGGCGGAGGCTGCTGCCTGATTGCAGAAGTCTATCCTGCCGTCGAAGAGGATAACGATGACGCCCTCCGACATACTATGGATTATGCTTTCGTAGATACTTTCCATTACTTTTCCTGTTTGCTCTCCAATGGCTCGGAGCCCTTGTATTCGAGGCACATCATGGTCAGGTCGTCGAACTGTTCGGCTTCCTTTACGAATCCGTTCACGGCATTGCGCACATTCTTGAGAAGCTGCTCGGGATCAGCTTTATTGTCGATGTTGAGAGCCTCAAGCATACGGTCAGTGCCGAACATCTGCTCCTGCGAGTCGGTCGCTTCGGGCACTCCGTCAGTATAGAGGAAGAGCTTGTCGCCCTTCTTCATATCAATGGTGTACTCCTTGTAGCGGACGTCCTCCATGCCTCCGATAACGAAGCCGTGCTTGTCCTTGTAGAGTTCAAAGCTTCCGTCGGCGCGCTTGAGAGCGGGATATTCGTGACCTGCGTTCGCAGCAGTGAGCTTACCTGTCGATATTTCAAAGATGCCGAGCCATACCGTTACGAACATCTCTGCCTGATTGTTTGCACAGATGAGGTTGTTGACCTTCATGAGCACCTCAGCGGGCGACTGTCCGAGCATAGCATTGCTCTTGAGAAGCGCTTTGGATATCATCATAAAGAGGGCTGCGGGAACACCCTTGCCCGATACATCCGCCATGACCAGACCGAGATGATCTTCGTCAACGAGGAAGAAGTCGTAGAAGTCGCCGCCGACCTCTCTTGCAGGCTCCATTACCGCATATATGTCTATCTCATGACGGTGCGGGAACGGCGGGAAGATGTGCGGGAGCATACCTACCTGTATCTGGGTCGCGAGCGAGAGCTCTGTGCCGATACGTTCCTTTTCCTTGGTTATCTCCGTGATGTTTTCAATGTACTTTACGGTGTCCTTCGAGAGCTTGTCGAACGACTCTGCGAGCACCTGTATCTCGTCGCCCGTGCGATACAGATCCTTCATCTCGAAAGTGCCGTTTCCGTCTTTTCCCGTAAGATTATCAGTCATAGCCGTGATGGGCTTTACTATCCTGTTGGCAACGATAAGTGCGCTTATTGAGCCGACTATGATTATCAGAACGATTATGACGACTGACATCATACTCAGCTTGCTCATGCCGTCTCTGAATTTATCAGCTGAGTCTGTATTTATCCTTTTTATCTCGGTAAGGAGCTGATCGGTCGACATTTGCGTCATCTCCTTGTCAACGACCGACACGACAGCCCAGCCTACAGTCTTCATCGGTGCGCTCGAAAGATAGTACTCCTTGTCGTTGAGTGTCACAGTTTCAAGACCTGTCTGCTCCGTGAGAGCACGTGTGATAAAATCGGCGAGCTGTTTGTTGTCGGAGGTCCTGAGGTCCTCCGCGGTCTCGGAGTCCTCGATCTTGAATATGCCGTTGTTTTCGGGAACTGCGACTATCTGACCGTTATTGTTGACCACGAATATGAATTCAGCGTTGCTGTTCGCTTCGGTGACGAACTCGTCTATATCGTCAAAAACGATGTCACTGCCGACAACAGCGACAGTTTTGCCGTTCACGATGACGGGAGCGGCGCAGGTAACGCTCAGCGAGCCGTTGAACGCGTCGCGCTCAACGCCTGTGAAGAAGATGTCACCCTTTTCGACAGCGCCGACGTACCACGGTCTGTGGCGGACGGGATAGGGCTTCTGCTTACCGTTTTCGTCGTATTTGTCAGCTCCGCCGTTGGCAACTCCGATGTGAGTGCCGTCAGCGAGACCGATATAACAGCTTCCAATCGTGTCGTTCGTCTGAACCATAGCCGTCATCGCATCGACCAGATGACCTGCAATGCCGACATATTCCGAGCGGGAATAATCCACGCCCTCCTCATAGAGGAGGTGTACCTCGAGGTCGTCCACGTTGTTCGGGTCGGGGAGGGGGACGGATACTGGCTCGAGCTTATCAGCGTTCTCGAAGTAATACTTTGCCATATTACGGAGCAAAAGGATGTTGTTCTCTATCTCGGTGAATTCGTCGTCGAGCTTGTCGGCGCGCAGGGCGTTAATCTGCTTGAGCGAATTCTCTATCGTCTTATGCATTGTCTCTCCCGAGACCTTTTCGATAGCCTCTCGCTGTTCCTTGCCTGATTCATCGACTATTTTAGAGAGCGTAGACGTCTTGTATATCGAGACGGTAGTATTGAATCCTACGATAGCCAGCAGGAATATCAGCAATACCGCCAGAATTTTACTGTGAAGTCCGCCCAGAGTTATCCCCAGAAACTTTTTCAACGCTTTTCACCTCTCAAGCCTTTTTTAAGAGTGAGGATGTTGCTGCCATTCACGTATTCATACTTCACATCGTCCATGTTCTTCTTAACGAGGAATATCCCGAGCCCGCCGATCTGTCTCTCTTCAGCGGACAATGTGATATCGGGGTCTGCTTTTGCGAGCGGGTCATACGGCACACCGTTGTCAACGAATGTGATCGTCACAACAGAACCGTCGGGAGTTACATCAACTCTCACGGTCGCGGGACCCGTTTCGGGATCGTAAGCGTAGTTCGCGATATTGACGAATATCTCCTCCACTGCGAGATCTATCTGCATCTGCACCTTCATCGGGCATTCTTTCTCCTCAAGCTGTTCGTCAACGAATGCGAGCACCTGATCGAGATTCTCTTTTATAGCTTCGATAAATAATTCCTTCATAAGTTTTTCCCTTTCCGATTCATTCGATGGTAAGGATATCCGAGAATCCTGTGACCTCGAATATTTCCATTATGTCCTCACTTACGTTGATTATCTTCATTCCCCCCTGCTTGTTCATCTGCTTCTGTGCGATGAGCAGAACGCGCAGACCTGCCGATGATATGTATGCTACCTCCTTGAGGTCGATAATGAGCGAGGTAACGCCGTCAAGGGACGTCTTTACAAGCTCATCGAGCTCGGGAGCGGACTTGGTATCTATTCTTCCCTCAAGCTTGAGCGTGAGTTTTCCTGATTCACTGATTTTTTCGATGTTCATTTTTCTTTCCTCCTGTTTCAAGTATTATGTCTGTCAGCTCAGACATTGAAGTATCTCTCGATAACGACTTCTGTCCTGTCGCTCTCGAGCCAGACCTTCACCTCGTCTGCAAGCTTGGATATTATCGATTTTTCGAGCTCGTCCCACTCCTCCGACTCAGCCCCCTTCTTCTCGGAAAGATTCTGTCGGTACAGGCTGAGCGACCAGAAGCTCGCGCTCGGCATTACCACGTTTGCGCTTCCTGTTCCCATGCCGAGACAGGCGTCGCTTATGTTTTTGAGGAACTGCTCGTCCTCAGCCGATTCCGTCTGAAGGCTGCGGCGGAGCACCTCGCGTATCTTGCCCGCGATGCCCTTGGCGTTCTCGTTCTTTCCGCTTGTCGAGACCGAGAGGATCTTCTTTTCCTGCAACCTGTTAGCCTGCTTGTCAGCGGAGAGGCATATCTTGCACAGCAGTCCGTGCTTGGTCTTTTCGGTCTCGAGCCAGAAATCGGCGCGAAAGTCGTCGAGTATACCATGTACCATGCAAATAGTCTCTTCCGTCAGCAGGCGGAGGTGCATAGCCTCCTTGCCCTTGATGCCGTTGTAGGCAGCAAAGCGCTCGGCGGTGTCCATAGCTTCTTCGCGTCCGCGGAGGTCGCTGAATACAGTGATGATGTCGGTTTTCATAGTCAGGCTCCTTATTCGATCGTCAGTATGTCGGTGAATCCAGTGATATCAAATATTTCCAGTATCTCCTCACGGCAGCCCGTGATTACCATTCTGCCCTGTCCGTCCATTATCTTCTGAGCAGCGAGCAGCACGCGCAGTCCCGCAGACGAGATGTACTCGAGCTTTTCCATATCAATGCAGAGCTCGCCTATGCCTTCGAGAGACTTTCTGATGTAGGTGTCGAGCTTGGGTGCAGTGATGGTATCGAGGCGTCCCTCGAGCTCTATCACCATCTTGTTTCCGCTTGTTATAACATTGAATTCCATTTCCGATAGCTCCTTTCGTATGCAAATGGATACAACACCACATAATAATACTATTATATTATATCATACACAAGCCGATATAGCAACAAAAACTGCGAAAAATTTGCATTTCGTTCATTATTTCCCGCCTATTCGGGAATTTAATATTTAGGCAATATAGCCAAATATAACCACTTGGATTTAGCGATAATCAACATATCGCAGAAAAACCAAATGGTCATAGATTGTTCATTCATTTCTTTCGGAAAAGTGCTATAATCTATGTTGGCAGAAATGCCGAAATAAAAATAGTTTGAGAGGTAACAGAAATGAAAAAAAGTTTTATTGCGGCACTGGTAATGACAGCACTCCTTTGCGGCTGCGGACAGACGGATACGTCCTCAAGCTCCAAAGCAGAAAAGACAACGTCTGCAAGTACGACCGCTTCATCTGAAACCACAACAGCTACAGGCACGGGCTCGGCTGCTGTGACGACTAAGGCTTCCACAGAAACTACGTCTACTGCTGCTGCAAACGGCACAGACTCGGATTATCTCGGCTCCGAGGCTTTCTGGAAGAAAATAGACAGCGGTGACCCGCTCACTCAGGAGGAGTGGGATTACTTCGTAACTACCGACCGATACAAGCAGGATATGGCAATGCAGAGCGCAGGCTATACCGTCCTCGATATCGTTGGCTCGAACTACAAGATCGCAAGCACTGAGCTCGTTGAGAACGGCAGCGGCGAGTTAAATACATACCGCATCGGCTACACAAGGATCGACGGTTCGGACCCGACTGTTTACTACTATTGTGTAGTCGGAAACGGAGCATATCCCGACGGTGCTGTGCCATCGGATGTTCAGCAGAAGAACGAGCAGGAGTGGCAGGAATACGTCCAGTCCGATGAGCACAAGGAAGCAATGGAAGAGCAGTCCGCGGGCTATAATGCTCTCGAAAGAGCAGGCGAGGGCTATATGATAGTCAGCTCCGAGAAAATGTCCGATGAGACGCACGGCACATATTACCGCGTAGGCGTTTCCAAGTCTGACGGCTCCGACAGCACTGTAAAATACTATATGGCAAACAATTTCTTCTGCGTTGAAGAATCCGAGTGGCAGGGCTGATATATATAAATGAAAAACCGCAGCATAAGGGCTGCACGCATACAGAAGCAATACGGAGTATTTATTGAGGGAAACCCTTTTGAAAAAGGGTTCTCCCTCAAACTCCCTTCCTAAAACTTTCAATTTAAATTTTGCCCCTATGGGGTACTCTTCTGATATGAAAAGAGTTAGTCTTTCTTTTCAATGAGAGTACCCCATAGGGGCAAAATTTGGACTAAAAGTCTTTGGAAAGGGGTTCGGGGGAGAACCTTTCTTCAGAAAGGTTTCCCCCGATAAATGTCCCGTAATACTTCCGTATAGGTACAGCCCTTACACTGCGGTTTTTATTTCTTCTTGTTTTTGTCGCTTGTGGTTTTCTTTTTACCTTGTCGGTAGATCTGAGACGGCAGAGCCTTCTCGAATCTCGAGACCGCGTGCATGATAGACAAAAACGTCAGCGGAGCTCTGCCGCTATAGGCGCGCAGCACGAGTTCACCGTCCTCTTCGTCGAATGCAAGTATCACGGGACGGAAACCGATGCTCCTGATATAGCAGGCATTCAGCTCCGGAGCCGAATGCATATACAGCACGCTGCCGATGTCGTGCATTGCCTTCTCCGACTGATAGAGTGCCTGAGTGTGGTTACGCAGCGATGTCTCGAATTTGTACTTCCTGCGCGATACGCCGAACAAAAGCGTCTCGAGCGCACCGTCGCCGACGCCCCACGGAGTCACCCATAGCTCGTTCCTGAGCACGCACTTGCCGTCTTCGCGCCGTGCAAGGTTGCCCATAAGCAGCTTTTTTATCTCATGCCTATGATATTTTCTCTGCTGCTCCGCGGTAAGCTCCTGCTCCTGCGAGCCGTCACTGATGTCGGTATTCATGTTGTTTTCTGAGTAATTCTCGGGCATGTTAGTCCTCCACTTTCAAGCCCATTATACCGTCAGCTCCGACAGCACATGAAAGATGCTTTTCGTAGCCGATATCCGTATTTCTGATAATGAGCCTGCCGGAAATCACCTTCTCAAGCTGTTCAAGATCATCGCTCGGAGCAACATTGGGATCGAAGGTGATAATCGCGCACCTGTAGCCCGCATCATTTGTAGTGAAGTCCACGCTGTAGAGACCTTCGGGAAGGTCCTCGCTTTCGGGGAATATCTCCCAATTGCCGCCATTCGGGAAAATGACCCACATTCCGTCAATGAGGAAGGGCGTCTCTGAATCGAGTGCTCCCGCTTCGGCAGAAGTCTGGTACATATCGGATATGGAGACAGTTAGCTTTCCGCTTGCGTCAGCCGAAACCAGCACCGAAATATTGAAATCGACCGCTGTATACTCGAGCTCGCCGATCTTTCCGCTGCGCTTGCAGTTTATGTTTGCGTAGCCCTCCGCCTGCGGCTTGACAAGCAGCTCGAGCTGACCGTTGACCTCCTTGCCTGCCTTATCGACCGTGATATGCTCCTCGTCGGAGACTATCTCCCAGCTGAGTTCGGGTGATTCGCTTCCGTCAAGCTTGATATGCAGTCCCTTATTGTCCGTCATGACCTCCGCAGGATAATCAAACTCCGTGAAATAGGATTCTTCCGTTGTTTTTTCTCCGCCCTTAAAGGTCATCTGGAGCACTACTGCGATTATCGCCAGTATAAGCACTGCGGGGATAAGGATCCTCAATACCTTGTTTCTCAGTATTTTTTCAATGATATTTTTCATATAGCATTCCTTGTTTTGGCAGAACGAAGCTGTGTCGTTCAGTAAATAGTATGCTTCCTCTCCGTAACGGAGAGGAAGCCATACCTGTCTTGAAGCAGCTTTCAGACCGTGCTGCCTTTTGTTATTCCGACTGTTCCTCGGGCTCGGTTGTGTCCTCGGGGTTTTCCTCGGTATCAGGCTCTGTAGGTACCGTGACAGCTTCAGTTGTTGTCTCGGCAGGAGCCGTTGTCTCGGGCGGAGCCTCTGTTTCCGCAGTTGTCGTTATCACTGCTGTGGTAGTTGTTGTCTCGGCAGTGGTAGCTGCGGTCTCCGTCGTAGTTGTTGCGATTTCGGTTGTCGCGGTAGTTTCGGGCTTCGGACGAACCATAACGTATATCTCGTCTCTAACGTACTTGTTATCCTCAGAATATACGCTTATCTGATAGCTCTTTGTTTCTCTTGTTTCATTCTCATCAGGAGTGAACCAGAACTCCGTATCCGTCTTATTTGATACGAAAGTTATGGGAGCCTTTACTTTGACGCCGTTGACTATCTCATATGTATCAACAGCATACTTTCTTTCGCCGCCCCTGATCTTAACAGTTATCTTAGCTACATCTCCGCTCTCTATCGTTGCAGATGCGAAGTGGTTCGTTGAAGGAGTGACCACACCGTTTGCGAACAGCTGAGTTGACATTGAAACGTCATACAGTGCTATCTCGGTACCTGCTGTGCTCTCCTTGAGCTCCTCATCAATAAGTCTGTCAAAGGTTGAGTAAGGTTTGATGCTCTTGTCGATTCCGAGAGTTCCGCTGAACTGCTCGAGATACCACATAGCGTCGACATCTCCGCCTCCGTACGGGCATACCCAGATGCTCTTGATCTCATCGCATTCGGGCAGGAAGAGCTTTACGGTCTTCCATGAATCCGTCTCGAACTCACGCACAAACTTCCAAGTATTATTGGTCGAGTTCGCAATGGTATTGTCGTTATCGTTTTCTGTCACGGCATTCGGTGAGGTATCGGTAAGCTGGATAAACCGTCTCAGGTCGGAGATCTGATACGTCTGCGCCGCACCCATCTGGTCGGTGTAATAGATGGTCGCACGAACAGGTGTGGTCGTTCCGCTTTCAACGCCCTTCATAGCCTTTGCCGTCTTGAATCTGATACTGAGCGGTGCAACACTGCCCTCGCCCGTTGTACCCGCTGCAAGGTCATACTCCATAAGCGCGTTCTTGATGTCAAACGAACCGTTGGACGAGTAAACTCCGCCTATCATCGTACCCGAAGCATCATTTGCGCTGCTGTTCCTGTAGTTGACAGCCATTGAGCCCTTGACCTTCGCGTTGACATTGTTGCCGAACGAAGCTATCTTGTATCCCTTGATATCCTTGACATACGGTATATCGAACGGTACATCTATCATCATGCCTGGATATATCTTGTTTATGCCAATATCCGTCAGGTAAATGTACGGCGAATAATACTCCGTATTGCCTGGATCGAGAGTTGAAGTGTATCGCATAGCTATCGCGATGTTGCTTGTCTTTGAGTTTGTATCGGTCGTCGCGAACAGTGCAGCCTCGGTCGAATCCTCCGAAAGTGAAAGTGAAACGACCTGCTGCATCGGTTCATATACCGTTGTGTAGTCATCGGGTGTCTTGGTGATACCGAGCAGTCCCGATTCTCCGTGGAACTTGAAGTGATACGTGTTGATAACAACACCGTCTCTTACCTGCTCAACTATAGCGTAATCGAATAAAACGTACTGATCTCTGCACTGTATACCCATCTTCACAAGGTTATTCATGCTCGGAACAGACATACCCTTCGTATAGAATACTGCATCAGCCGTACCGCTGTTTGCTACGCTGAGCGTGCTCTGCTTAGCCTGCATTACCTGTGAATAAGGCACCGTATACTGTACCGCTGTCTTAACGGCAGTGTTGGTGATGTTAAGGCGTTCGGGGTCCTCGGGATAGATGTAGATATTCAGCTCATCGTTGGTCGAATCGGGAAGTCTCGAAACAGAAGAGAGCTCCGTCTTGTAGTTGATCCAGTCGATGATGTTCTCGTTGAAGTTGAGCTTGAGGCTCTGCGTTGTACCCGCAGGCAGGAAGAGCTCTTCCCTCTTGCGTTCCTTTCTGTTTTCACAGAAGCCCCTGGTCTCCATTGTGCGGTAATACTCGCCGTTTGAATTGAGCGTTACTATTCCGCCGTCCTTGATAATTCTTGATATGCTCACCGAGCCGATCACCCATTTACCTGGTTTGTTGTTGCGGCTCGTCGCATAGAACGTAATAGATGAAAGGCTTTTTGCATTCGGCAGCGACGGAAGCATAAATCTGTCGGTATGATTAGGTCTCAGCATCCACTGCGGGTCTGATATACACCCCATATTTGTGAACAGCGAAGCATTCGAGCCGTCACTTGCCGCCTCAGCGACACGCGGCGCCTTGTTCATATACTCAGCCATTCGCTTTACAACATCGAAGCTTGCCGTCTGCGGCTGTCCGTCAATGTCGATATATTCGAGGTCGCAGGCGATGCTGCCCTCGACCTGGAGATAGTCGGTATCCCACGGGAGAGTGTTTATCTCTGCGAGGAAATTAACTACCGTCTGTTTGTAGGAAATGCCTACTGTTTTTGATATATTGCCTATCGTACGTCCCGAGCGTCCCTGAATAGAGGAATCCTCGGCACTGTCGTGATAGTCGATACCGATCCAGCCCACGTTGTCTGCGACGTACTGTGTTGAAGAATCGCCGTATACGCGCTCGGTGACAGTGATCTGCTCGATATTGAGCTTATCGAAGATATCGCTGTCCTCCTGAACGTCCTCGGGAAGGATGCGTATCGAGGTCAGCTCGCCGTAATCGCGGTTGACCGAGATAGAGAAGGTCTCGCCCATACCCGCGCGGAATCCGTCAGATGAGAGCTGCTGGTTCGCGAGCACGAGGGCGCTGCCTCCGTACTTGAAAAGGAGCTGGAAGTAGAAGTAGTTCTTCGAGCCCGAATCGCCGTTGACATTGCCTGCGGTCGGGTCGTCCGCGACCTTGACTATCAGGTCGAAGGTCTTGGAAGTACGTGTATAGCCGTAATCTCTTGAAGTGTACTCATACGGCATCGAATAGCGTACATCATCGAAGTTAAGGTCCTCAGACCTGATCACCCTGCCTCTGCCCGACGAGAAAGTTACCGACTGTCCCGCAACGATGAGAGACTTCGAGTCCTCGTCCTTGTACTTGAGCGGGAACGGCGGGATAACGGTCATTACTACCTCTCTTGCCACATAGTATGCGGAATGATCTCCGTCTGCGGTATAGGGATTGAGGTCAGTTGCATACGGTACTACCGCATTCGGGTCGAGCTTGCCGCCGTTTGTCGGGTCTTCTGTTTCTTCCTCAACATAAGAGGTCATCTTTTCGGCGTACCATCTCTGTTCCCTTTCGCCTGTGACAGTCCACTGATTGATATCATCTCCGACTCCGACGAGCTTTTCAGCCTGTACGCACGAACCCTCGTCTGTACTGCCTGTAATGAACATAAAGGTTCCGTCGGTGAAGCTCTTTATTTTGAAGGTCTGGTTTTCGGTGCCATTATTTGTAAAGAGGAATATGTTTGCTCCGTCTTCCTTTCCGCCCGAAGCCTGCCTGTCGAGGACGAAGTTCTCATCATCGACACATACGAACTGGAACCAGCCGTTATCGAGCTCTACAGCCTTGAAAGCTGCCGCTTCGTTCTGCTCTGCCTGGAAAACATTGTTTCTGTCGGAAGGCTTGCCGCTGTACGACATATACAGGTCTGTCTGCTGATTTCTGAAATAGAGGATATCGCCGTTGTTTATCTGGTCAACAGTCTCATACTTTCTGACTGTCCTTGCCTCTATTTCTGCCTGACGGGCTTTTTCTTCTTCCTCTCTTGCTTTTTCATCTGCTTTGCGCCTTGCTTCGGCAGTGGCAGGTGTAATGACGTCAACGCCGTTTATCTCGATATACCAGTGCTGACTGTCAGTATTGAGTGAGGAATGGGTCGTTTCAACGTTGGCGCCTGCCTCTGTTGCTCCGTCCTTTACGTCAAGGTTGAAGCCGCCGCTGCTTGTTTCGATAGTAAATGTGCCGTCTTCACTATCATGGATCCTGAACAGCATTAAATTGGAGGGTACTCTTGCGATCGCAGTCTCCGCATTGTCATCACTCGGAGCCTTGATATAATTCCTCGACACTTTATCTCCATTCATCATCTGGAACGCTGCAAAGTCTCCGTTTTTACTTACCTTATAGTAAGTACGATCCTCGGCTGCTGCCTGAATGATATTGATATTATATTTATCAGAGTCCTGATCGGCAGCCAGATACAATCCGCTGTTCTTATTCCTGAACGAGATGATATCGCCGTCCTTAATCTCTGAATAGGACTGTGCAGCAGGAGTTTCCTCATCGGCTGCCGTGTCTGAAGCGGTTCCTTCGGCAGGTGGCACGTATGAGCTGTCGTGTATGATATCAACATACCACTTCTGGAAATCATAACTGCCCGAAGCAACCATTCTTGGCATTCCGCCGATAGTATTCTGTATAACACCGGGTTTGCCATTTACAAAATCACCTACGTCCAGACAGGATCTTTCGCCTGTACCGCCAATAATAATAGTAAAGGTACCATCACGGTTTTCCTTTAACTTGAATTTCTGATTGTCGGTCTCAGAATTCTTGAAAAGGCATACTGCAGCATCGTCCGCTGTATTATTTTCTCCCTGTCTGTTAAGACAGAACTTATCGTCCTGAGACGTTATGAACTGATACCAGCCATCCCCTACGGATTTCAGCTTGAATGTAGCGTTATTACTTGTATCCAAGTATACTTTCTTTCCGTCGGAGGGCTCGCCATCGTATGCTATATATTTGTCATCAAATACAGACCTTAATCTGACATTATCGCCGTCCTTCGGGATTTCAACATTGATATCCTCCGTGTCCTTTATGGTATTAGCCGTTAAGTCGACATTGGCAGGATCCACAAAGTTGTACCTTCTGCCTATCTTGTCGATGACCGCGACAGAAACGCTGTCGACCTGCCACTCGTCGCCGCTGTAGCTGTCTACCGAGAGTTCTATTCCCGTAACAGCCACGACATCATCGAGCTGAACAGGGAATTCAACGATATTGTTCTCGGCAACTCCGTGCAGATAAGCGTAATCACTCGTCGCGCTTTTGTCGGACGGCCAGTAGCCGAGATAGTTCATTACCTCGTCCTTTACATTATAGAGACGCGTAGTGACTATATCACCCGAGCTGTTCTGATACGAGAGCTTGACATAGGTCTCGCCCGCCGTACCCGCGCCGACTATATTATCGGTCTTTATGCGTACCATAAAGCTGCCTGACATATTATAGCCTATAAGTGGATTATCGGGGTTGTAAGCCTTCATCGAGAACGTATCCGCTGTTCCCGAATTAAGGACGAAGCCTGTTTCCTTGGTCGTGGTGCTGTAGTACAGCGGAGCTTCACTTTTAAACGCAAAGCCTGTAGTGTAGCTGTACCACTTCTTTGAATTGCTCGTAACATCGGGAGTATTTCCCATTACGCAGATACCGTCGTAAATGGATATGCTTGAGAGAGCTATATCGTCGTTATCGAGCTGATATATCAGATCGCTGTAATTCCCGATTTTTTCTTTTTCGCTCTGTATGCTGTTCTGGATACTGTCTATCTTGGTATCGTCCTGCTCGCTCTGAGAACGCGCCTCTTCCAGTTCGGCTTCCAGATCCTCGATCTTCTTCTCGGGGCAGAGCTGAATGCTGCCTGTCTCCTTCAGTCTTTCACGAGCCTTTGAACCAACGTATAATTTTGTGGATATCAGCGACTTGAATTCGGGCAGACACGCCGTGAATGCCACGGTATCCCCGCGCTGACACAAGCCCACGGATCTGACATTTCCGATGCCTTCCACTTTACCGCCTTCGGCATTGGTCATGCTCAGATTCTCAACATTGTAGAATTCATACTGTCCGAGAACTGACAGCAGGAACGGCATAGTAACATTTCTTGTCCAGCCGTTTATATCCTGATACTCTATCTCGACAGCTATATGCTCAAGATTGAGCTTTGCGGCGGGGCTGAGGTCTGACGGGTCGTTCTTGAGATAGGTCTCGATCCCTGATTTCAGTTCGTCGGCTATGTCCAGCCTTATCGAATAGAGATCATCGAGAGGGTTATCTATGTGAGCGTCGTCAAAGTTTGTATTCAGCTCGAAATATATCGAATCGCTTCCGCCTATATTAATAAGTGTATCACTGACAGCCGAGAGAGTGAGCGTACCCTGCTGCTTCTTTTTCAGTTCACAAATCCTTGTTCTGTCCATAGCAAGGAAATACTTTCCTGTATAGAAGCCGTACTCACCGTAATAGGTCTGGCTGTTCACCTTGCTTACTTCTATGCCCTGCACGGTCCACGAGCCCTTTGAGAGGAACGCCTCTACGCTCGTTATCTTTGTCAGACCCTTCGGTGCATAGAACATAAAGTCATCGACTGTCCATGAAGCAAGAGCTTTTGTTGCAGGCTCTGTCTCCTCGGAATAATTGAAATTTTCAAGTGCAGAATGCTTTTTTTCCAGCTCATCCATCTGAGTCTTAGCCGCATCACTGCTTGTAGTCAAGCCTGTGATGAAGTCATGCGTAGCTTTGAGTGAATGAGTTTTCGGGAAGATGTACTTCGACTGCGGATTACCCTTTTTGTCGATGTACCTAACCACAAAGTATTCAACATTTGTACCAGGGTTCATACCCGTCGAGACTGTCAGAGTGTAATACCCTTCCTCCATAGGAGTGGCTGTTGACAGTTTGCCGACAGCCTTGGAATAATTCCCCTTGTCGGGCACGGTAACGTCTATCTTTTTGTTTTCTTCCTTCTTTACTTTTTCGGCGAACTCGGGCTCGTCCCACGGCTGCGCAGCCTCCATCTGGAGTATCTGGTCACCGACATAGGCAACAGGTCCTGAAGGGATAGTAGTCACGCTCGTAGTGGTATACTCCTCAAAGCCCGCAGCTCTGGCAGCAGTTGTCTGTGTAGCTTCCTGCGTGAGCTCGTCATCCTCCACAGCTGTACCCGTGACTTTACTGAAATTTGACTTATCGTCATCCTTTCCTTCATCAGTCGCAAGTGCGCTGAAGGTATAGGTCTTCATCGGCTTTGTCTTGCTTCGATGCAATGCCTCATACCCCTCGGGTAC
The DNA here is from genome assembly GCA_900109435.1 of Ruminococcus sp. YRD2003. Classification (GTDB taxonomy): domain Bacteria; phylum Bacillota; class Clostridia; order Oscillospirales; family Ruminococcaceae; genus Ruminococcus; species Ruminococcus flavefaciens_G. The sequence continues at coordinate 79,662 of FNZT01000007.1, forward strand.
ACCGAGTATGCCCGCCGCCAATGCCAGTGCTATAAAGCGTTTGGCGGCTTCCTTATAAAAGTTCAACATTTTCATTTTACGTTCAATATCTCCGTAAATCCAGTCATTTCAAGCACTTCTTTCACATATGGCGGCACATTTTTGAGAATGAGCTCGCCGCCGTTGCTGTGCAGCTTCATGTATGTCTTTTTAAGCACGCGAAGTCCCGCGCTCGAAATGTACTTTAATCCCTGCATATTAAGTGTCAGGTCCTTGAAGCGGTCGGCAAGCTTGAGAAAAAGCTCGCAGACCTCATCTGCATTCTTGGTCTCGAGTCTTCCCGTGAGAATGAGCTCGCCGTTTTCACCACGGTCGATAAGCTTGATATCCATATTATCTCCTCTTTCTTGCCTTCTTTATATAGTCTGTGAGGTCGTCGAGCGTTACCTCCATAGTAACGACATCTATCTCCTCCATACGCTCTACGATGTCCATCTCGCTGTAGCTTCCGAGCTGTTCGTCGAGCAGCGCCATAATATCGAATTTAGGCGTAAAGCCTTCCTCATCGTTGTCCTCGAAGTCGTCCTCGCCGCTGATGACCTCTTCATCCTCGTCGAAGTCATCATCTTCTTCAAAGTCAAAGTCCTCGCCGAGGTCAATGTCGTCCTCGTCGTCATCTTCGTACTCGTCGTAGTCTGAGTCCACTTCATCGTCTGAACCGTTCTCGCTGTTGTAGAATCTGAGTGCCTCTTCATCGTGATCCGACAAATAATCGCGGCTTTCTCTTATATCTTCATACTCGTCGGTCTCTTCGTCATCGTCGGACTCGTCGTCGTAGAAGCTGAACTCACCGTCATCGTCGTCTTCGGATCCATCGTCCTCAAACTCTTCATCCTCATAGTCGTCGTATCTGTCGAGATCACTGTTCATATCGTCGTCCTCATACTCATCTTCTTCCTCTTCATCCATGTCGAAGAAGTGATATTCGTCTTCGTCATCATCTTCATCTTCGTCCTCATCGAAGAAGTTGTAATCATCGTCATCATCTTCTTCATCGTCGAAGTCGTTATCATCGTCGAGATCGTAGTCCTCGTCCTCGTCGTCATCATAGTCGAAGCCATTATCATTTTCCGCATCATCATAGACGCCTGAGTCGGGCTCATCGTCCTCGTCATAGCCGCCGAAGCCCTCATCGGTGCTTTCAGGCTGCTCGGACATCTCTGTGGGAGCCGCCTCCTCCTCTGAGAGTATAGGATCGAAATCCCACGGGTCGTCCGACCGTTTCACCTGAGCAGTCGGAGCAGCCTGAACTGCCGACATCTCACGCTTGACCTCCGCACGTACTGCGGCAAGGATAGCACCGATATCGAGCATAGGCTGGACTGCCTGCTGGGCGGGCTGGACAGGCTGGACCGTTGCAGGATAGCCTGTGTGGTGTTCTCTGCTGTGAGGTCTCTCATTAGTAATACCCTCATCAGCTTCATCAGGTTGCGTGTCGACCTCATCAAAAGTGATGCCGCCGCTGCTCTCCTCCTCGGAGGTCTTGTCTGAATACAGGCTGTCTGCCTCTTCAGCAGTGATCTCGCTGAATGTGAAGCCCGATTCTCTGAGCTCCTCATACAGCTTATCGAACTCGTTATCATCCTTCCTCGCGGGAGCGTTGATATCGTGTATCTGACGGCTGTTACCGATGAAGTCCTCCCAGTTCACAGCTCCCTGCTCGCCGATGAAGTAGTGGCTCTGATAGCTTGGCTGCTCGAACATCTCGACCATGGACTGCGGCACATCGACCATAAAGGACGAACGGCTCGTCGGGCTCATAATGGTGAATGCCATACCTCTCGGAGCGGTAACGATCTGTTCCTGCTCCATTTCGTTGATACCGCCTGCCTTCTCGTAGAGCTTGCAGAGGTCGTCCATATCATTAGGTGAAAGTCCAAAAATAAAGCTGTACTGACACGCGTTTATGATAGCAGTGGATTTACGTGCTATCTCCTCGCTTCCCACGAAGTCCTTGATGTTCTGTGTTATTACTATCTGCATACCGTTGTACTTACGGATACGCTTAGCGAGCTGGAACATGAAGTCGAGCGCAACGGGGAACTTGGTGTCGATGAAAACGTGCGCCTCATCTATTACGACTACGACCTTGCGCTTCAGGTTGTACTTGCGGTTATAGTCGCGGTTCTTGATTATCTCGTTGTCAATATACTTGAGTACCAGCAGCATCTGTGCGTTCGCGATGGTGGTATTGCGGTTCGCAAGCAGTGACTGGAAGTTGAATACCGAGAAATTCTCATCCGTTGTGATAGATGACGGACCGTTCCAGATATTGGCGTTTCTTCCGCCTGCCGCGAACTTCGATACATAGTTCACAAGGGTCTGGAGCATCGTTCTGAGATATTCGTTGTTCGTGCGCTCGAATTCCTCGAGCACAACATCGTACAGGTCGTCGAATATCGGGTAGTCCTTCGCTGTAAGCTTTGAGAGGTCGGTCTCGACCGTTATACCCGCGTTCATATACATACGCTCGACGAGCGAATTGAGGTACTCAAGTGCCTCCTTGTCGATATCGGGGAGTATCTGCTTGAAGAATTCCTCGAGGAACTGGAGATGAGCCGCAAAGCTTCCGCCTGTTTCAGCCTCACTTGCTTCGTCGTCCTCAAGAGTTGTAATGATGTGGAAGGGGTTCAGACGTCCGAACTTAGCATTTCCGACGTTGATGACCTTGCCGTGGAGATTATGCGCAAGCTCAGTATACTCGTTCTCGGGGTCGAGAATGAATATCTTCGAGTCCTCTGACGCCATATTCGTGAGTATCGACTTTGTTCCGTACGACTTACCAGAACCTGACTTACCGATGATGACCATGTTGGAATTGACACGCTCGGAGTCACGGCGGAAGAAGTCGATGAATACGGGCACGCCGTCCTGCGTACCGAGGCGTATGCCGCCCTCATCGGAAACGCGGGCATATATCCACGGGAACATTGCGGCGATAGTGCTTGAAGGCATACCTCTGCCATCCTTCAAAAACGGGTCATAGCCCGAAACCTGCGAGCCGATAAAGCCCTGTATCTGGTTGAAATCGAGAGCATTGAGCCTCATGCCCGTCTCCTGCCAGCTTCTGCGGACAGCCTTTTTCATATCCGCGATAACGGGAAGGTCAGAGTGCTTCACAGCCTCTGCATCTATCTCTCCTGTTCTTACCGAGTCATACATCGTGATGTAGATGTTGACGCTGAGCAGCGACTCGTTGTCCTGCTGCAAGGTCGCAAGCAGGTGGCTGAGGGTCTCTATGTGTGTCTGGAGCTCGATTATCTTTGAGTCGATATTCGTGTTGTTGTACTGACCGCGCAGCTCCTGCAAGGAGTGGTCAATAGCACGAATAGACTTTGTACGATCCATGGGCGTAGCTTTGACTACGACCTTGGTACCTGGGATAGACATTACACCCGCAAGCCATGCATCACCGACAACAGCAGGATACTTCACAACTCTCATCTCATGCGTAACTATCTTGTTGATGCGCGCATACCTTGAGTTGAAATTCACACTCTCGGGCATAGCCCAGATGATGTAATCCTTGGGGTCTATCTTGTCTATCTCGTGCTCGTCAAAGTCAAGGGAATTGGTATATTTAAGAAACACCGCAAGCTCCTTGTCTTCCGTGAGTCTGCGAACGACGAGCTCCCCCTGCCGGAGAGACGCCAGAGCAGCATTCGTATCGACAAGAAGCTGTCTCTTATCAATGTTGAAGAGCGCGAGGTAATAGAAGGGCTGGATGACCCTGTTTGTATAGCACAGGTCTCTTACACCATTGATACGGTCATATTGGATCTCTATTCTGCTCTGGAGCTCCGCCTCGGTCAGCAGACCGTTCTCATAAGAAGCTCTGAGCTCGTCTAATTTATCATACTCTTTTTCGAGATATTTGTCATAAACTATGGGACGCTCTATCTTGATAATATTTGCGGCGTAGTCGTCGCGGACAGAGCGCAGTATCTGACCGAAGCAAGAATCTATTGAATTGCTGCGGCGATGCTGACTGAAGAAGCGGAACTCTACAGGGTCTATCTCGATGACAGTACCGTAGTATTTGCCGTTGTACTCGACAAAGCCGTCAGCGATACCTGTAAACGGGATGAGCTGCTCCATGCCGCTCTCCTTCTTATAGTTCTCCCTGCTTTCAGCCTTATTCTTCTTTTTGGCTTCACTTTTCTCCTTGCGCTTTTTCCAGACCTCGTTCTTCTTTTCGTCGCCGACGTCGCTGCTGCTCAGGAGCTTTTCCTCTTCCTTGTGCTGTTTTTTCTCATTCTTGATCTTGTCTATCTTCTCGGAGACAGAGAGCACCTCTGAGCCCTCGACCTTTTCGTCGAACCACTCATTCCACTGCTCTCCCTTTTTGCCCTTCCGGGTATCTGCGACGAGATGAGCATCTGTGAAGATACGCCAGAAGTGCTTGGGATAGGCTAAATATCTCAGAACATTGAGCATTATCACATAGTTCGGCTCAGTGTCGAGACGGAAGATGAGCCATGCGCCTGTGATGAGGATAGCGATGGCTATAATTACGCGAAAAGGAAAGGTCGAAAGAAGAACAAGGGTCACCAAAGCGAGCGTAATGATCCCGACGATGATATCGCCGAGTGTTACGCCTTTGAATAACTCTATTTTGACCTTAGTTTTACCTGGGATCAGCCTCATCTTTTGTTCCCTTCCTTTTCGCGTGTAAAAGTGTTTCCTTTTTTAGCTGTTTCTGTTTGTGTTCTGATTCTTCGGCGGATCGTTTGAAACGTTGTTCGCCAGATCATTCAGTATACTGTTTCCGCTGTTGCTCTTCGGGTCTACCGATGGTCTCGTCAGCGGAGGCGGTGAGCTCAGAGGAGTCGTGTTCGGAGTCGAGGGTTGATTCGTATCATTTGAACTCTCGCTCGTCGTGGTGCTGCCATACTGCGGAGGCGTATAATCTCCAAAGCTGTCATCATCGTCGTCCTCATCATCGTCTTTCTTATCATCAAGCTTGTTGAACATCGGCTGATTGTTCGTAGGAACTGAAGAACTGCTGCCCTTTTTATCATCATGAACATCAAAGAGCCAGTCGCCGAATTCCTCAATGGTGGAGCCGATGCCCTCGACAGCCGATACACCGACTGAAGCAGTCGTTTTGACAGCGCCGTCAGCCTTGTCGCCGACCTTGCTCCAGAAGCCCTTTTCATCCTTGCCGTTCTTCTTATCATCGGAATCGTCTGAACCGCCGCTTGACGAACTGTAATTCGGAACGACATTCTCGTTCTCAGGTATCACGCCGCCGCCCTGGTGCGGGAGCTTCTGCTCCGTAGCCTCATCCTGAGCCGAATTGAGCGGATTGATCGGCGGGCGGGTGTTGTTTGTCTGCTGTGGAGTAGTCTGTCCCTGCTGAGCGGGCTTAGGCGGCTGAGCCGTACCCGACTGATTTGTGGGCATAGAGCCTGTAAATGGTCTGCTCTGCTGTGTACTTGTACTTGTGCTTGATGAAGAGGGTCTGCCCTGAGTTGTATTCGCGTTCGTCGAAGGAGTTCTGCTCTGATTTGTATTCGAGCTCGTCGAAGGAGTTCTGCTCTGATTTGTGTTCACGCTGCCTCTTCTTGGCGGAGTCTGCGTAATCGCTTCTGAAGAAGGCTGAGTCTCCGATGTCTGTTCGCCGCCCTGATGATCTGTTGCAGACGACTGAACGCCGCCCTGCTGTGTCGGCAGGCCCATAGCGTTTGCTGCAAGATTCACTCCCGCATTCAATACATCGCCAACTACTCCGAGCGGAGACTGTCCGCTGCCCTGCTGGTTTTTATCCTGCTGACCTGATGAAACAGGACCACTTTCCGATAAAGATGATGTTTCCATAACGTTTGCAGCCAGATTTGATGCTGTATCCACTATGCTGCCGATGCCCGACTGCGACTGAGGAAGATTCCCCTGACTGTTGCTCGTGGGATTTGTATTCTGCGTATTTGACGTTGTGCTCGGAGCCGGAGATGGCGGATTCTGAGTATTCGACTTCGGCGGATTCAGAGAAGGAGGAGCAGAAAGAGGTTTGTTTCCTGAATTGCTGCCCTTGTCTCCGTCCTCGCTCTTGGTACCGAGCGACCTCAAGCCCTTGCCTGCCCAGCTCTCGGCGCCGCCAACAACTCCTGTAACGCCCTTGGTCGTGCCGCCTGCTAAGGTTCCTGCGCCCTTCACTACATTGCCGAGTTCAGTACCTGTCATTTCGTTTATTGCGTCGCCTGCTAACTCGGTTCCTGCCTCTACGATTCCGCCGCCGAGTTCACCCGCAAACGATGTAACAGCTCCAAGGCCCTGTAAGGCATATCCCGCAGCTGTTGCAACACCTCTGCCGAACGCAGCCGCATTGCTGTCGCCGCCGTCACCCGCGCCCGAACCCGAGGAGCTCGCGCTGCCTGACGAGCTGCTGCCTGAACCTGAGCCCTGCTGGCTGAGATTGCTTCTGTTGGGCAGGTTCGTATTATTCTGCGCACTGCCCTGCTGGCTGACATTGCTTCTGTTGGGCAGATTCGTATTATTCTGCGTACCGCCCTGCTGATCGTTCTTATTCTGAGGACCGTTCATAGCCTCATCAGCCTTATTTGCACCATCAGCAAGTGCCTGCGTAGGATTCTTTATCAGGTCGCCTGCATTTGTGCCTGTAACAGTATTGACAGTTTCTCCTGCAAGCTGTCCTGCCGCGTTAACAGTATTTGCGACACCTGTAAGAGCTGCACCCAGCATCTGAGTGCCGAGATTGCCTTTCTGCGGACCGTTCTGTCCGCTGCCCTGTCCGCCTCCTTGTCCGCCTTTACGCGAAGGCGGAGGATTCTTCAGGCCGCCGGAGCCGTTTCCACTGCCATTGCCGCTTCCGCCGCCCGAGCCGATAAGCGAGCTTGCGCTCTGTCCATTACCGCCGCTATTGCTTTTAAGGAAGCTCTCGCTCGCGCCCGAGTTGATATTCTTGGTAGAATCCTCGCCTGAGCCCAATCCGCCGAGCTTTTCGCCTGCCCAGCTTGCTGTGGACTTGCTGCCCTCGTACAAACCGCCGAGCAGACCTTTGTTTCTGAGTGTACCTGCAATGCCGCGGCGACCGTCGTCGTCACTTGCACCGACAAGTCCGCGCCAGCCTGTCTTGACTGTGCCCTTACCTACCTTCCATGCACCCTTGAGACCAAGCTTGCCGGCAGCAGCACCGAGGCCGAGAGCGCCCTGTGCCATACCCATCATCTTGCCGCGTACGTCGTTTCCGACATCGCCTGCGAAGAGTGACTGCTGTCCTGCCGAGTCAGCGAGGATACCTGTGAGAAGTCCGTTAGCTCTCTGAACGGCGATAACGCCTGCCCAGATAGCGATGAGCTTGCCGAGCATATCAAGGTAGATATTTTCCGAGAGCTGTAGACTCGGGCTCATGATAACAGGCACGAATATCAGGAACAGTCGCATTGAAATGACCGTCGCGAATACCGAGAATGCCTGAATAATGAACGCCGTTACCCACTGCTTGAATTTTTGTCCGTCGTCCATAGGCATGATACCTATGATAGGAGGAGCTATGATGTAGAGGAAGAGCAGGTTGAATATTCGTACTATACATGATACGATGATGATACCCATATTGATTATCAGCACGAAGCATGAGAAGAATACGACAATATAGTTCGTCTTTTCGTACGAGATATCGAAATCCTGATTGACCTGGTCGAGGTCGTAGGCGTCCTTGATACCGTAATAGTAGGGCAGACGGCAGTTATCGGTGAACTTTGGCGCCTTATTGAACGCTTCGTTTCGGGCTGCTGCTGTCTTACCTATACCCATTGTACCGATGAGGAATACCACACGTCCGAGGTCGACGTCCTCGTTCTTGAACTTGTAAGTCCTGTCATAAGACTTGAGCGCGTGAAAGCTCGGGTCTGTTTTCATAACAGTCATACAGTTGCTGAGCGAATTTGCAATAGCCTCGTTGTAGACATCCACGGGAGCCTCGGTGTTATAATTCGCAGCAGCGGCTATATCCTGCAATACCGACTGCCACGTATTGACTGTCTTGCCGTTTGAATCAACGGTCTCGTAGTAGAAGTCGAAAACACCTGTGTCCGCAAGATAGCGGAGGTCTCCGCGTATCTCGTTATAGCAGGTATTGAGGTTATATCGGTTCTTGTACGAGGGGTTGAGCGAATAGTTTCCGACGGTATTGAATATACGCGCCATAGCCGCGAACTGCTCGTCCGTGAAGTCGATATGAGGCTTCAGAGTGTTATCTTCGCCGTCATCAAAAGCCTTAGTTACCGATGTCATAAGAACATTGGTAAACGCTACGACTACCGTCATACTGAAATGAAGGCAGAGTATGATCAGGATACTGCGGAACAGGCTGCGGAGTATCTGTCCGTATGTAGACTTCATTTTGTCGTCCACATCGAACAGTTTTCGTATGACCGCTATTATCGAGAACATAAACGCAAAAGTTATTCCGATAGCAGCCATTCCGCGGAAAACACCCGCAATAGCCGAGTTATTGAAGAACACCTCTATCAGATAGGGGTCGTCGTCTCCGTATTTTACAGTGGCAGTTCCGGAAAAAATGCCAAAAAGCTGCTGTAACCAGTCGATAAACTGGCAGACTAATATTTCGATAGTATATAACGCTTTATGTACAAAATTGTACATGACATAGTCAAAGCCGCTTTTTATGACGCTGCCAAAATCTATATCTAAGAAATCCATAAATTACCGCACTTTCAGTCTCTTTCTTGCCAGATACATATACACTGCCGCCGCAGCGATGACAGCTATGGCGAGCAGTCCGAATAATAAGCCCTGATAGTTCAGGTACATCCCTATAGTAAACTTTTCCGTGACGGAGTTGCCTGCGTCATCGGTGATTATCGCGACATAGTCCCCTGGACTGCGAAGGGTATTATCGAGCTTGAACGATACCTTCTTTCCGTCGCGGGTCAGTTCGATAGTATCGCTTTTTTCCAGCCCCGTTATCACAACAGGACCTCTTGCCACCCCGTTTGTTACGCCCTCAAATACGACCTGAGGCGGGGTATGGTCAATAACGAGTTTCAATCCGAAGTTTTTGTCAGCGGGAACGCATCTATATGATACCACATAGGAGCCCTCCTCCGTGAAATCGACGGTGTTCGAGCTCCTGATGAACTGCGGAGCGCCGTCGATAGTTACCTCCGTTATCTCAAAGTCTGACGGAAGACGCAGACTGCTCACCATTCCCGTTTTCACGGGAGTGACAGTGAAGGATGTGAGCCTCTCCTCCGAATCGGTGCCTGTAGCCACTACCGCATACGAACCGAAAGCACTTATGCTTGAAAAGTCTGTGCCGTCGAGCACCTTTCCGTCCCTGTAGAGCTTTACGTGGACGGTATCGTCGATCGCGAGACTGACGGCGCTCGTTGTAACGGCTCCGTCGGGAACGCTTACGGCAACTCCCTCGTTCGCATCGGCGACATTATACTTGAACATTTTTGTCTTCGCATCATAATAGCTCCCGTCGGAGAGAGGTATGATATTTTCGTTTACAGCCTCTTCGCTGCCAACAGGCTGACCTGTATAAACATCGACTTCGCCCTCATAATCCATATCCATACTATTGGAAGATACGGCGACAGCCAGAGCAACAGGCACTGCAAACAGGTTTGACAGGAACATTTCCAACTCTCCTTTATACTATTATAATATGTTCAATTACTCATCCTCTTCTTCGGCATCTTCCCCTTCGCCTGTGCCGAGGACGATCTCGTTACGAAGGTCGAGGTCATAATAGACCTCGTCTGCCTTGAACATATGCGAACGAAGCTCGCCCATATCCATTGTTCCCATTTTATAGTAAGGGCACTTATAGCTGGGGGTGTACTTGGTTTTCAGAGGATAGTTACCGAAGGTAACGATGATAGCGTTACCTGTAGATTCTTTGTTGTTGAGCATTTGCAGCTCACTCGGGTATATGAGCGGGCGCACCTGCGTCTGCGCGGAGAGGTTGATATCGCCCTCCTTGCTTCCGATGCCCGCTGATGTACTCGTCGTGCGGACTGTCATATTACCGCAGAGCTTCGAGAACTCTTCGCAGGTACCGATATCGTTTGAACCGATGAACATCTTCATACCGCAGTTAGACTTAACGATATCCGCGACCTCGTTGCCGTAGACATTCGACAGCTGCGAGTATGACTGTACGACCATGTTGAACCATATCTTACGTGAACGTCCAACGGTTATCATCTTGTCGAATTTTTCGATCTTGGGCATATTACCGAACTCATCGAGAATGAAGTATACGTTTCGCGGGAGGGACAAGTCCTCACGCGAAGACGCAACCTTGATGAGCGCTTTGTACATACAGAGGATGAACACAGCCGCAAGTCCGTGACGGGTATCCTTTTCATCTGGTATCTTCATGAACAGAGCTGTCGGATGCTCGGCAAAGCCTGCCGCGTCAACATCCGTTGCACTGGTCAGACCGCAGAGACCGCGGTCATTGAACATATTGAGCTTGTCGAACGTGATCGACATATACGACGAAAGCGTCGTATCCGCTGCTGACATAACCTGACGCGAAAGGGTATATGCCTGTGAGAGCTTGCTTCTGCCGTTGAAGTAGTCCTTCAGCGTAGCGAACTCGTTCTCACTGTTTGTAAGAGCCTTGTTGATGTTAAAGAAGTTGAATTTCTCCTTTGTCATGCCGAGGCGCGGGTCTTCGGAGTCCTCCAGCATAGCGAGGCAGGTGGACATTATTATCGAACGCGCACCCTTCTCCCAGACGGGGTCCTTCTCGTTCTCGACAGGGCATATAACGGAGACGAGGTCGTTGAGGTCCTCGTACATCTCATCGTATATCTGCTGACGCTTGACTGAAACATCGTCCACACAATGGCTTATGTCGGCATACGCATTGCCGCGCCACTCAGCCCAGAGCGCCCCCTCCTCCGCGGGACCGTCCATCTGCTTGAGGTCGGGGTAATCCGCCATATTGTCGCGGTGAGCGATTATGCCCTTTCCCGCGCTTGCATATTCCTGATACATATCCCAGATATCGCCGAGGGGATTCCAGCGGCTTGAAGAATAGGTATCACGGAGGTCGAGCAGGAGCACCTTATAACCGCGATCTACGAGGAACTGCGAATGCAGTGAGAAAAGCTCGCCCTTATCTTCTATCGCTTTCGCCTGCTCCTTAGCGCCCGAAAGATACTTCTCTCTCTCCCTGACGTCGCCCTTGTAGTGGAGCTTTGACGGGAAAAAGGATGTAGCGTTCGTCAGCTGTATAGGCGAACCATAGGCATACGGAGTCTTTCCGCCCAGCTTCTGGGTCAGAGCGGTGGTATCAAGCATGATATTTGCCGATATGTGCTTGCTCTTGACAACACCGTCAATATCTCTTTCCATATCGGAGAATATATCCTGATTCGGAGGTATCTGTACACCGACCTTGCCTTCATCATCAACAGTAACGCAATCGGAAACGATACCGAAATCGACCTTCATGTGGTTTTCCTTGCGGGGCTCATACATCGGGACATTAATGTCCTCCAGCCATGTCACCGCAAGACCGCTCGCCTTGTTGAAATGCAGATTTCCCAATTCGTCATAAACGATCTCGTCTTCGATGCATTCGCTGACAACACTGTCTATAGAGACCAGATCATCGGTGGGGTCATGCAGTGAATCCTGTACCATGAGCATACCCGTCATGGGGTCGATTCCGGTAACGGTAATGGTGTGGTTGACGATAGTCAGGGCTACGGGAGAATGATGCACTAAAATAGCATCACAAATCTGCTCCTGAAGTTTCTGAGCTGTCTTAGCCTTTATCTCGTCGGTAATTATCTTCTTCTGCTCTGGAGTAGCAGGGATCTGCTTGCCTTGCTCATTAAAAAAGACGAATGCATCGGGATCCATGGGATTGAAGAACAAAGTCTTCATCGAAGTATTCGGCAGCAGATCCGTAACTATGTCAGCATTGTTTTCCATAGCTACGGAAGTATCGGCATTTCTCTCATACATAGACTGTATGGATGCGAGCGACTTGCCGTTATTAGCCTTATAATCGGGTCTCCAGCCACGTATCTGCTCCTGCGTCAGGTCTACGCCCCTCGACTTGAGCATCAGCGAGAGAGAACACGACCAGCATCCGTTAAAGCTGGTTTGTTTGCCGGGATATCTCAGGTCGAGGTTCATATAATTGCCTTCCTGCTTTATCTCGGGATAATTTTTTTCCTCACCTGCTGCCAGCTTGGCCGCCTGCTTAGTCTTTTCGCGCTCAAACGCTTCCTGTGACTTGATGCGAAGATTCAGATATTCGCGCTCATCCTTGCTGAGAGAAGTAACATTATTCTTGAGGAACTCTCTGAGAACATCGAGATTACCCGTAGTGAGTATCTCCTCGTTAAGCCCTCCGTTCAAAGAAAAGATAGTATCCTTCCGGCTATTCTGATCATAGCCGGCATCAATATAATAATTAGCTTCATTTGGTTTTCTTGGCGGCATGATAAACACCTCTTTCGCTTGATTTGCAACAGCCTTCTGACAATAATACCCGCAAAAACAAAAAACGGGTGCGCATTATCTGCTTTTTTGCACCCGATCGCTTATAGAAGGGGTATATATAACAGACGGGTCCTCAAAGACAGCTGACGACCGGGAAATTTTAGTTGTTTAACAGACAATGTCAGAGAAAGGAAGAATATATCATGCCTAAAAAGAACAATCAAGCTAAGGAACAGCCGAAAAAACAAGATGCCAACGCAAATCAGAACGCTCAGCCCGAAGCTGAAAATAAAACGAACGCTCCTGATCCTTCCAAAATCATAGTCATCCCCCCAAATGCAGACAGCGCTGATAAGAAATTAAAACTTTCGGAGTATGAAAAGGATAAGTTTGAATATGACAAGCAGAAAATGCAGAAACAACAGATGAAAGCCAAGAAAAAGGAGATAATAAAGCAGAAAAACGATGTAGAAAACATAAAGAAACAAATGAAGGAAGGCGGCTACAACGATAAGGAAATAGCCGCAGAAATAAAAAGAAAGACCCAAAAGATCACACTCGGATTAAACAACGATACCTTGACGCTCATCAATGATTGTTTCAAAAAGGCAGCAACAGACTATGGATACCTAAAACCGAAGCCCGAGCACAAGCCTATTCTCGAGGGCATCTGCAATTCGATCAATGCCGTCAAAAACAGTTACAATAAGCTCCTTGACGTCGAGAAGGAGCGTGCTCAGATCAGGCAATCGGGAAAAAAAATCGATTTAAAGAAGAAAGTAGAGCTTGAGCAGAAATACAAAAGAGTTTTCTTCGACATGAAACGAAGCACGAAACTTGCCTCTGAAACAATGAAGCAATTTGTCAGCATGGACATTAACAGACCGCACGGCGAGAATAACACCACGCCTGAAATGGATGATGAACGAGCTTTCATGGATTCGGCAACACAGTATTTGAATGTAGTCCGCGGATTTTCATCAGTACGCGAGAATAAGTTAAAAGAAGAGCGCGAAGCGCAGATGAAAAAACTCCCGCCGCAAGCACAGGAAGTTCAGCTTTATCTTGAAGCTAAAGACGCCATTTATTCCACGTCGCAGGAACTCTCGAACGGACTTCTCACCTTCCGCGGCAAACCGCAATACACTCAGGTATGCAGAGCTGTTTCGGCAGTGGCAAACTCATATAAAGACATGATAGAAGCCGAAAAGAAGTATGAGAAAAACAATAACGGCAAGACCCGCAGCGAGTATGAAAAAGCTCTCCGAGCCATGCAGAAACAGGTAAATGATGCCAAACGCGCTGCCGCGGGATACAACGAATACAAGAAAGCCACCGGCAACTGGGGCGCCCATGCGAGCAAGAATGCGAGCAAGCGCATCAACGCAGTCGCAAAGGTAGATTTACTTGCCGAGAATGTCAGCGCCCTTATTAACACGAAGCTGAATCAACTGAAAAAAATCAAAGAGCAAGGTCAGCCCCACAAAGACGCTGTTAAGGGAAAAAGCATAAAATAATAAATCAGCACCAAAGGCGAGCCGCTCCAAAAGGGACTGTTGGATAGGGCTGTATTCATACAGAAGCAATACGGAGTATTTATTTGGGGAGAACCTTTCTTCAGAAAGGTTTCCTCCGATAAATGTCCCGTAATACTTCCGTATAGGTACAGCCCTTATCCAACAGTCCCTTTTTGAGCATGGATCATTGAATATGTCTGCGCTTGGCGAGTTTTTCCGCATACATATCGGCGTCGGTCTCCTTCACGAGGAACTCAAAGTCGGTATTCTGCGTAGAATCGGTAGTATAAATGCCCATACTCGCTGATATGATGTAAGGTTTCCCTGCCTTTGCGTTGTACTCGGTCAATCTGGAGTTGATACCCTGCTTTATCTGCTCGGGTGCGCACTCGCCCGTAATTACGGCAAGCATCTCATCTCCTCCGAAGCGCACGCATATCGCCCCCTCGGGGACTGAATCACGCAGAGCCTCCGCAACGGTGCGAATGGCATTATCCCCCGCACCGTGTCCGTAGTTGTCGTTGATATATTTGAGTCCGTCCAGATCGACGAGGATAACGATTATCGGTACCTTTTCGCCGCCTATATCGCGTTTGCGCCTGTCGAACTCGTTGTTGAAGCTGAGGCGGTTATACAGTCCTGTCAGCGAGTCATACTTATACATTTTCTCGATTCGAGCAGTCAGGTATAGCTGATATTTCAGGTTGACGAATCCGCCGAGTCCGCTTCCGATAGTGTTGACTATCTGCGGTATCTTGCAGAAATCGACGATATCGTAGTCTCTGAAATGGAAGCATACGTATCCGAGCGGCACGTTCATATACGAGATGACATTGAATATCAGAGGATTACCGCCCTCCAGCACCTTGTCGAGGTTAGGGATTATATCACTGCGCCTGAATGGTATCTGACGGAAATTATCAACATCGCTGTCAAAGAAGACGAACATTTCGTCCGCAAAATCCATACGCTTGCTTTTCGTGAAGTAATTCATTTTGCAGTCAATGCAGTCCTTATTGATGATACAGGTCATATCCCTGATAGTATCGGTGAACATCTTGCAGGCACAATCAATGATATCCGTACAGCTCTGCATACTCTCGGCGACAGCCGCAAGTATCATATTATCGTCCTGATAGCGGTAGAAACGGTCGTTAAAGCTTCTCAGGATGCCGTTGCGAAGAACATCATCCACCTTATCGCAGCCGCAGGAATTATGTATCACGAGCACAGGTTCAACGAGATAGGAGCCTGTAGTCACGCCGTCCTCGTATATACCTCTGACAGCCTCGAGAAGCTTCGGGACAGCCGCCGCAGGTCCGCAGTAGCTCGATGTCATGCGCGGGATAGAGAGATTTATCTCGTCTATGCCGTCAAAGCCTGTGACGATGATATCCTCGGGGACCTTGTAGCCGTGTTCAAACAGCACAGCGCTGACATTTATCGCCATGATATCATTAGCACAGATAACGGCGTCGGGGATATCCCCCTTTGCGAGCAGTGCCTCCATAGCATTGCGTGCAGGCTTAGCCCAGAAGTTACCGTAGCTCACCATATCCTTAGTGAACTTTATCCCGTTCTCCTCGATGACTTTTTTGAAGACCTCCATGCGCTCGTCGGAGAAGATATTGTCCTTGAAGCCGCCCATGAAATGCGGCTTTTTAGCGCCGTGGAACTCTATGACATGGCGCACGACCTCCTCGAAGCCCTTCTTATAGTTAAAACATATATTTACGCAGTCATCACGCGTACCGTCGACCATAATAACGGGTACATCATGCTGCTTAGCCGATCTGATGATCTTGTCGGTAATGGTCTGGTTCTTGATTCTCTCATACATGATAATGACAACGTCGGTGATATTGAAGTCAATGAGGCCGAAAACAGCTGATTCGGCACGGATATTATCATCGCTCCAGTAAAGGTCGGTATTGACGTTGTATATGAAGAGGAGCGAATCGAGCTTCTTCAGTCCATCATTAAGCTGCATGATGAACCTGATATTATCTACATCGTTCAGCCTTGAGGTACAGAGCGCAACCACCTTGCGTCCGTTCAGCATTCGTTTCACCTACTTTTGCAGTAAAAATACGTTCCGCGGACATGGAAAAGCACCGTCGGAACTATCTAATAGTATTATATCACTATTTTACAGCGAATTCAATCTAAAAATCAGTTACAAATTGACAATAAAGGTAAATTTTCTGTGAGCATTGACAGACTGAAAACACATTCCCGTTAACCTGCTATAACATTTTTCGATACCTATTGACAAATTCCTATCGGTGTAGTATAATTAGTTCATACCTTATCAAGAGCGGCGGAGGAAACAGGTCCTGTGAAGCCCGGCAACCTGATATTCAAGGTGCTAAATCCTGCGGTATATACCGAAAGATGAGGAGCAATGAACAAGGTTCAGCACGCGCGTCTTTTGGGGCGCGCTTTCTTTTTGGTAAGGCACAAATTTATTGGAGGTTCAAAAATGAAAAAGGTTTTCTTCACTTCGGAATCTGTTACAGAGGGTCATCCCGATAAGATATGCGACCAGATATCCGACGCAGTACTTGATGCGATGCTCGAGCAGGACGCTAATTCGCGCGTTGCCTGCGAAACTGTAGTAACAACGGGTATGGTGCTCTGCATGGGCGAGATATCCACAAAGGCAAGAGTGGATATCCCCGCGATAGCTCGTCAGGTCATCACAGATATCGGCTACGACCGCGCAAAGTACGGCTTTGACGCACACACCTGCTCGGTGCTCACATCTATCGACGAGCAGTCGCCCGACATCGCAATGGGCGTAAACGAGGCGTTCGAGTACCGCGAGCAGAACAGCGATAACGACGGTCTCTCCAACGGCGCGGGCGACCAGGGCATCATGTTCGGCTTTGCGTGCAACGAGACTCCCGAGCTCATGCCGCTGCCGATATCCCTCGCACACAAGCTCGCTCTCCGTCTCACGGAGGTCAGAAAGGACGGCACACTGCGCTATCTCCGTCCCGACGGCAAGACACAGGTTACCATAGAGTACCACGACAACACTCCCGTCCGCGTAGACGCAGTAGTCGTTTCCTCGCAGCACTCGGCTGATGTCTCCCTCGAGCAGGTAAGGCGCGACATTGAAGAGACCGTTATCCGCGAGGTCATCCCCGCAAACCTCATGGACGAAAACACCAAGATATTCATCAATCCTACAGGCAGATTCGTTGTCGGCGGACCACAGGGCGACAGCGGCCTCACGGGACGCAAGATAATCGTAGATACATACGGCGGATACTCACGCCACGGCGGCGGAGCATTCAGCGGCAAGGACCCGACGAAGGTAGACCGCAGTGCAGCTTATGCAGCCCGCTATATAGCCAAGAACATCGTAGCAGCAGGTCTCGCTGACAAATGCGAGGTACAGCTTTCATACGCTATCGGCGTAGCTAAGCCCATCTCCATACTCGTTGACACATTCGGTACAGGCAAGGTCGACGAGAACAAGCTCTCGGAGGCAGTAGCGAAGGTATTCGACCTCAGACCTACAGCGATAATCAATATGCTTGACCTCAGAAAGCCGCAGTACAGACAGCTCGCGGCATACGGACACATGGGACGCGAGGACCTCGGCGTCGCTTGGGAAAAGACCGACAGAGCAGAAGCTCTCAAGGCAGCATTGCAGTAAAGTCATCACCGCACAAAGCCCGTCTGACGGCTTTGCGCAGTATTCATAAAAAATGAACGGACGTCTCTGACGTCCGTTTTCTTGTTGCCGAAGTCGGCGTTCCATTCATCAACGCCGCCCTGTACGATTATTCTCAGCTCTTTTTTCTGTAGCCCGTCGGGGTCACCCCTACTATTTTCTTGAACTGGCGCATGAAGTGCTCCTCGTTATCATAGCCGCACATCGCCGCCACCTGCGACACGGTACAGCTTGTCTCGCTGAGTATCTCCTTAGCCTTTTCTATCTTGCCGTTGATGACGTCGGTCATGCACGATACGCCGAACACCTCGCGGTAGATATGCTGGAAATAAGACCTCGACATATTCACGTCAGCCGCCATGAGGTCGACGTTCCATTTCTTCTGCGGATTGCGGTAGATCTTCTCGCGGAGCTCCACAAGCAGATTATAGTGAGGCTCTGCCGCCGACGACTGGCTTATCTCGCGCGGACGGCACTGCTCATCGACCTTCAGCAGCAGCGTTTTCAGCATTACGTCCGTCATTTTCAGTCTGTGGCTGTTCATCGAGTAGAACTCCGACGTGATATTTCGCATGAGGGCGTCGATAAAGTCGGTATCGGCAAAGCGCAGCGGCAGATTGAAAATGAGTTCGAGCGGCTCGAAGAACTCGCTGTCGCCCTCGGCATCGAAAACGAGCCAATTGCAGACAAGGAAGTCGTCCTCGGCAGCGTAGTCGACATCGCAGCTCCCGTCGTAGACGATGAGGGTATCCTCGGGAAGCACGGCTTTTCTGCCTCCGAAGCGGAAGCTGATACGGCTTTTTGCGTGGACGAGCAGGAAAACCCCCGCCTCATTATCTCGGTGAAAGCTATAGCCGCTCTCATACACCGAGCCGTAGCCTGTTGCGCGGATATTCACGGTTCACTCCTCCTTTTCTGCGATAAAACGCCATTCTATGCTTTTCCAGTAATCCCCCGCGTAGTCTATCCCCACGCGCGGAGCCGTCCTTATCCTCGGGTGGAATCCGTCATCCTCGAACCATATCCTCTCATTCCCGTCGACAGGCTCGCCGTTGAAGCTCCCGTCAACCTTCAGGTATTTCGTCAGCTTTGCGGGACCGTCGTGCAGTTCTCCCGCGCGCAGGAGCACGCCCTGCGGCTGACCGTTCTCGCCCGTTATCACATTCATGAGCCAGTGCATACCGTAGCAGAGGTAGACGTATATCCTTCCGCTCTCGCCGAAGAGCAGCTCCGTCCGTGGAGTACGCCCCTTTGCGGCATGACAGCCCTTGTCCTCCTCACCGCGGTAAGCCTCTGTCTCGGCTATGCGCTCGCGGAGCTCGCTGCCGTCGGGCAGTCTTCGCACGAGCACCTTTCCCACGAGGTCGGGGGCGACGTCAAGCACATCCCGCGCGAAAAAATCAGCACCGAGCCTCATACTCTCAGGCTTTGCTCAAGCTCGGTATCGGGCTTGACGAAGGCGGTCTTGTAGTTGGTGAAAATGACCTTTCCGGGCTTTGCACCCGATGGCTTCTTCACGTACCGCGCGAGGCAATAGTCCACAGGCACGAGCGTGGAATTGCGTCCCTTGCTGTTGACGGCGGCTATTATCGCAGCCTCCTCAATGGTCTTGTCGGGGGGAGTTGCACCGTCGGTCACGATGATGACGTGCGAGCCCGTAATTGTCTGCGTATGGAGCCATATATCGGACTTTTCCGCGAATTTTAGCGTAAGCTGGTCGTTCTGGCAGTTGTTGCGCCCGACAAGAATCGTGTAGCCGTCCGACGACCTGTACTCTATCGGCGGCAGCGCCTTCGGAGGCTTCGCCTTTCCGCCTCCCGAGCGGATATAGCCCTGCTGCACAAGCTCAAGGCGGAGCTGAATGATGTCGTTTTCGGATTCGGCACGGGTCAGGGCGTCGAACACGCTGTCGAGGTAGGCAAGCTCCTCCTCGCCCTTCTCTATCTGTCCCGCGAGCTTCTCCTCGGCGGTCACGCACTTCTTGTACTCGGAGTAGTACCTCTGCGCGTTCTGAGCGGGAGTCTTGCGGATATCGAGCTCAATGCTGACCGTCGGGCAGCCCTCCTCGTAGAAGTTCTCGACTTCCGCGGAGCTGTCGCCCTTCTGTATGCGGTAGATATTGGCAGAGATGAGGTCTCCCCACAGCTTGAACCTGTCCTTTTCCGCGCAGGCAGCGAGCTCCTGCTGCTGAGCCGAGATACGGCGCGATGTGCGCTCGGTGAGATTGACGAGGAGCTTGAACAGGTCATTTGCCCGCTGCTTTGTGCGGGCGGCACGGTCGCGCTCGTAGTAGAAGTAGTCGAGGAGCTCCGACGCCGAGCCGAGCTCCTTTGTCAGCATGAGCGTGCCGTACTGATTAAGGCGCACAAAGGAGAAATCCTTGAGCATACCGTCTCTGTCGGCGGCGACACAGAAGCAGCACTCGCCCTCGGTGAGCTTCTGCTTTGCGGACTTTATCGCAAAGAGCAGACGGTCGAGCTGGTCGCCGTCAACAGTGTCGCTGCGCAGCTCCGCCCCCCTGCCCGCGAAGAATGTCCACTCCCTCGCGAGCACGGGCGATATCCCCTCGAATACGCGTATCAGCGCCTTTGAGAGCTCCGCGGGCTGCACCTCACGCAGGCGCTCCTTTATCTCGTCGGGCTCGGCGGTCAGGAAATTGAGCCTGTCGTCGCGCGGCGGGAGCGTGTACTTCATCCCTGGCAGCACCATTCGCTCGCGTGACATCTCCTCGTCGACGCGCTTGATACTGTCAATGACCCTGCCCTCGTGGTCGATGACGATAAGATTCGAGCACCTGCCCATTATCTCGCAGGCGAGCGTTACCGTCACAACGTCGCCGAGCTCGTTCACGCACTCGAAGTCGAGGAAGAGTATTCGCTCGAGCCCGTCCTGCCGCACCGCAATGAGCTTTCCGCTGCCGAGGCGCTTGCGCAGGAGCATACAGAACATCGGCGGTGTCTGCGGGTTATCGACCGACTTCTCGGTGACATGAACTCGCGCGCTGCCCGCATTCGCCGAAATATAGAGCTTTTTGCTGCCCGAGCGTGTGCGTATGGAGATGACAGCCTCCTCGCGTGAGGGCTGGTGTATCTTCTCGATACGACCGCCGACAAGCGGCTGCAACTCGTTCTTAACTGCGTACAGAAATGCTCCGTCCAGAGCCATAGTATCAATCCTCTCGTTTTAAGCCCCACAGTCCGTAGGGGTCATTTTTCAGCTCATTCTCATACAGCGACACCACCGACCAAATATCGAAGAACATCGCCTTACAGCCGCCAATCATTGCCTCCTTTATGAGTCCGCGCTCATATGCCATAGCCTGTATGGTGTACCACGCCTTCACGGGAGGGTGTGCGGTTTCTATGAACCACTCATCGGGCGGATAAATGCGGTCTATCGCCTCATTTGTCGCTGATATCGCGCAGATGTCAGCAGGAGTTATCGGCTCAACGTAGTGCATGGCAGTGAGCTTGTAAATGTCCACACCGAGCAGCAGAGCCATTCCGCCGTGGTGTATGGCATAGTCGAGCCCGCCCGTCAGAGCCTCTCGGGCGAACTTTCCCCAGCCTGCCGTGCTTATGGTATCGCGGCCGCAGACCGTATCGGGGAGCTGCCTGAACGTATCCGCGATAACGCCCATGGCAGTCGTCGGAGCATCGGGGTCGAGCACCTTTATCTTGACCGTAATGCCGAGCTGTCTGTCGGCATCGGTCGGCGCGAGCTCCCTGCTGAGCCTGAGCGCGGGCATAAAGATGCTGCCCTCGTCGGTTACGAGCTCCTTTAGCGTGTCGATGACAGTCATCGCACCGCCCTCGAGCTCCCCGAAGCTGCTCAGCGAGCTGTGTACCTCCAGTATCATGCCCTTTTCCACGCCGAGCCCTCTCAGCGCGTGTTTCAGTTCCGCTTTTGTTACCATTTTCCGCTCCTATCCGAAATTCTTCGCAATAAAATCAAGCAAGGGCTTGCGAACGATGAGCTCCCTGTTTCCGCGCCACCACAGGAACGCCTCATTCAGAGCTCCCGTCAGCGGCGTGACTTTCGGCATTATCCTGCTCATCTCCTGCACATCGAGGACATATTCATAGTCGTAGAACGGGAAGTAACTCCGCTGCGGCACCTCCGCGCCCACATATCTGAGCTCGGGCTCCTTGCCGAGAACTGCATAGCAGAGGCGTACCCACTGCTCACACGTGACGGTTTCGGGGTCACCGACGTTGAATATGCGCTGCTCGGGCTGCTTGTCGAGAAGAAACTCCATGAAGCGGCACATATCACCGATGTGGAAGAATTGCAGCCGCATCTGCCCGTCCTTCGGGAGATAGAAGGGTCTGCCCGCCTCGGCGCACTCGAAGACGAACGCCTCGCGGTAGAGATTGTTCATCGCGCCGCAGAGGTACGGCGGACGCAGGATATAGGCGTTCGGGACGTTTGAGCGCAGCCATTCCTCGGCGGCGAGCTTATCGGTTCCGTACGCCCCCCAGACGGAATTCGGACCGCACTCCATGTCCTCGCGGAAGGGCTGCGGCAGGGTCTCGGGGTAGACAGCGCTCGAGCTGACGAAGATGTAGCTCCCGAAGTCTCCGAGCGCCTTGTACAGCGTGCGGACGTCATTCTCGTTGTAGGACGTCACATCGAGCACAGCGTCGAAGCTGTACTCCTTCAGCACGTCGCCGAGGGAGTGCCTGTCCGCGCAGATATGGCGCACATTCTCCGACTGCGGCTTGCTTCCGCGGTTGAGGACATAGACTTCGTGTCCCTTAGCCGCGAAAAATTCGGCAGTGTATCGGCTTGCAAAGACCGTTCCGCCAGTGACTAATATTTTCATCTTTCGCCCCTCATTTCTTGCGATAAGTCAGCACCTCAAAATCCGCCTGTGTCGTCAGTTCAGCAAGAGCTTCAAGACGTTCCTGCTCAGTCCTGCCCGTTTTGTAGTAATACGGAGTCATCGAGAACAGGCTGCGGATATCCGAACTGTCGCGGAGCTCCATAGTGAAGCTGACACGGCGGGCGGAGATATGTTCAAAGCCCTCGAGCTCATACGGCTTGACCTCATTCCTGTACGGAGTCTCGTATATCGCCTTTTTCAGCTCCCACAGGTGGTTCTCGGCGGGTATCGCCATTATCATCACGCCGCTTTTTTTCAGCACTCGGCTGTACTCCTCGCCGCAGTATGGAGCGAACATCGTGACGAGCATATCGCAGCTCCCGCTCGCGACAGGCAGGTGAAACACACTTGCGGCGGCAAATCTCACGGACTTGTCGCGCTTGGCAGCGTACTCGACAGCCACCTTTGAGATGTCTATCCCGTACATTTTGACCGCAATATCCGACCTGTCAAAACTTGCTCTGATATTGGAGGTATAGAACCCCTCCCCGCAGCCCGCGTCGAGGACGGCGCTGCTATTTTTCGCGTATTTCAGGGTCTCCTCGCACACAGCCTCACACAGCGGAGCATAGTATCCCTTATTGAGAAAAACCCGCCGCGCCTGCACCATGAGCTTATTGTCGCCATGAACAGCCTTGCCCGTATGCTTCGAGAGCAGCAGATTCACATAGCCGCTCCGCGCGATATCGAAGCTGTGCCGCTTCGGGCAGATATAGCTTTTCCCCGTATTTTCGAGCATTTCCCCGCATACAGGACATATCAGCACGCTCATATCCGCCACCTCAGAAGTACACGCACGGGTCGACGGAGCTCTCCGCTATCTCGACATCGAGCCGCGGGAATTTCTTCTCAAGCACATAGCGTATCTCCTCAAGGACAGGATACTCAGTATGGAAATGGCCGCAGTCAAAGAGGCTGATACCGCAATTTTCCGCTTCATACCACACATCATGCTTGACGTCGCCTGTCACGAAG
This sequence comes from Ruminococcus sp. YRD2003, assembly GCA_900109435.1. Taxonomy (GTDB): domain Bacteria; phylum Bacillota; class Clostridia; order Oscillospirales; family Ruminococcaceae; genus Ruminococcus; species Ruminococcus flavefaciens_G. The sequence continues at coordinate 103,225 of FNZT01000007.1, forward strand.
GTATCACAGCCCTTAGCAGCAGCATCAGCGGCGAAAGAACCTCCCGAACCTGAACAAAAACCGATTTTATGCACTTTTCCGGCTCCTGAAGAGGCGCGGATAAACTCGCAGCCGAACATATCCTTGAGTGCCGCGGCAAAATCCGCTGAGCTGACGCTCTCCGCAAGCGTAACAATGTAACCGCACTCCTCGTCGTTGATGAATTCGGGCTCGCTGCCGAATCCGAACCTGCGCTCCAGCTCGCGCAATATCGCACCATTCGTACCGAGCGGCGATTTATCGACGTTTGTATGCATACAAAGCGCCGCGATATCCTCACTGATAAGCTTGAAAACGGGGTCGCTGCGTGTGATGCGTCTGCGCGGCTCGAATATAACGGGGTGGTGCGAGATGATGAGGTCAGCGCACTTACCTGCCGCCTCTGCGACAGCCGCGCAGCTGATGTCGAGAGAGAGGAGCACCGTACTGCACTCCATGTACGAATTCTCGACGAGCAGCCCCGAGTTGTCCCATTTTTCCTGTTTCGCGAAGGGGTAGACGCTGTCGAGATGCTCCACTACCTGCTGCATACTCACGGTGTCTATTCCATCGGACATCTTCCTGCCGAGAGCGCGATAGTGTGCAGACTCGCTCGCTTTCCCCGATTTTTCGAGATTTTCCGCTATCTTCATCAGCCTCTCGGACTCGCGCTGCCTGTACTTGCGGGTCAGCGGCTGTTCATCGTCGAAGAAGCCGTACATCGCCTCAAATTCTGTCAGGCGGCTGTCGGTCAGCGAAGTCTCCGCTGCGATGACAGTATAGAGCTTGTCCCCGTCCTCGACGAGCTGCTCTCCGACGATCTCCAGCCCGAGCTCATACAGTCTTTTCCGCAGTATTTCAGCCTTAGTCATTGGCTGGAGCACCCAGCGGACGCCCTCTGGAGCCTTTTCTATGGCAGCAGCGATGATATCGGCGATAGTCTCTCCGCCCATTCCTGCGATGACGACGTCGCTGACTCCATTGAGCGGCACTTCCGCCAACCCGTCAGACAGCACGAGGTCAACCTTATCAGTTATCTGATACTTCTCTACGGTACGCCGCGCGGAATCGAGCGGTCCCTCCTTGATGTCGGACGCAATAACGCGCTCGCACTTCCCCGAGCGTATCAGCTCCGCCGCGAGCAGAGCGTGGTCTGTGCCAACATCGCACACTATCCCCTCTCCTCCGACAAGGTCAAAGCAGGTCTGCAATCTTACATCGAGCATAAAAAACCTCCGCAAATCAAAAATTTCGGCGTGCCGAAGCCCGACACGCCGCGCTTGTACTATTTAATTAGCCCTCGGAATTGAGCTTAGCGAAACAGTCGCTGCAATATACAGGTCTGCCGTCCTTGGGCTCGAATGGCACCTTTGCCTCTCCGCCGCAGGTAGCACAGACGCCCGTATACATAACGCGCTCAGCTCTGCCCGCATTCTTTCTTGCGTCGCGGCAAGCCTTGCAGCGCTGGGGCTCATGTGTGAGACCTTTTTCTGCGTAAAATTCCTGTTCGCCTGCTGTGAATACGAACTCGTTTCCACAATCCTTGCAGACTAATGTCTTGTCTTCGTACATTTTCAATACCTCGCTTATAATATTTGGACCACGAGTCGGGCTCACACCGACACCTTTGATAAACAACGCTCTTGATTTAAGCTACCCGGCCATATACTGAGCTGCCGCACTCTTGGCGAACAGTTCGTTTTTATTTCAGATACGCACGTATCTTCCGCCTTGCTCTTTGCATGGCGTTATCGACAGATTTTTCGGATATACCGAGTTTTTCCGCAGTTTCCCTATAGCTCGCCCCGCGTATCACGGTATCGAACACTCTCCGCTCGGTACCCGAAAGCGCATTCTCAACAGCGCTTCTTAGCTCCGAGAAGAACTCCTTGTTCATATAGATGCTCTCGGGAGTCTCGCTCTCGGAGAGTATCTCCTCGCCGAAGTCGTCGATACACTCGCACGCTGCGGGAGCTTTCGCCGCCCTCGCGCACACCGAGCGCATACGGTTGACGATACACACCTCCGCAAATGTGGAGAACTTCGCATTTCTGCCCTTATCGTAGGAAGTTATAGCCTTCAGAAGAGCCATAAGCCCCTCCTGACAGAGGTCATCGCGGTCGGACTCGGAAGCAGAATACACAGCCGCCTTGATAAAGATAAGCTTTGTATACCTTAGCAGAAGCGTCTCACACGCGAGCTTATCGGTCGCGGCTCTGTCCGCGAGCTCCTCGTCGGACATTCCGCTGTAAACATTGATACTATCCAGTTCTTCCACAGGCTGTTCTCCTTGCGGTCAGATGAGCGATAAACAATAACGTGCGGCGGTCCATGTGATGACAGGACCGCCGTCACAGTCATTTTATTCGGATTCCTTTGCAGCCTCTTCCTCGGCAGCCTTCAGAAGGTCAGACATATCGAAGCTGAAATTATTCTTCTTAGGTGCAGCCTTCTGCTCGGGAGCAGCGCTGCTGTTGTTATTGCTATTGTTGTTATTGTTGTGAGCGGGCTTGTTATTTCCGCCGTTATTATATGAACCGCCCGATACTCTTGCGAATGCCTCATCAGCGACGGAGTTCTTGCCGTCCTTGGCAGAGACAGGCTCAAATGTGGGTGTAGCACCCGAAGGAGCCTTTGCAGCCTCGAAAGCAGCCTGAGGAGCGGAAGCTCTCTCAACGGTAGCCTTATCCTCGGGCTCAATGGAGTTGCGAGCCTCGCCGATGATATTCTGAGCCTCGTCCATTCTGTCGGTCGCCTGACTTGTGAGCTTAGCCATCGCAGACTTGATATCCGCAAACTTGGAGTTCACGCTCTCTATCTCATTAACGAGCATAAGGCGTACAGTAGAAGACATGGCATTTATCTTGTCAGCCTTGCTGTTAGCGTCATCAACAGTGGACTTAGCCTGATCGTTAGCGTCCTTGATAGTCTTCTCGGCAGCAGCGTTAGCCTTTGCAACAGTCATCTCGGCTGTCTCGTTAGCTTCCTTGATAGTCTTGGCAGCAGTATCGGTAGCCTCCTTGAGGGTCTTGTCAGCCTTCTCGTTAGCTTCTCTAACTGTCTTGTCAGCGTTAGCCTGAGCCTCGCTGACAACCTTATCAGCCTTATCCTTAGCTTCCTTGGTAACAGAGTTAGCTTCCTCTTCTGCCTGCTTCTTAAGCGAGTCAACGGTCTTCTGAGCCTCAGCGAAGAGAGTACCCATCATAGCAGCGGGATTGCTTGCATTAGCCTTGAGCTCCTCGATCTCCTTATTGAGGTTCTTGATCTCGTCGTCCTTCTTGGCAACGGCATCGGCAACAGCGCTCTCCTTAGCCTTATTGAGCTCTGCGATCTTGCCTTCCGTCTCGGAAGCTTCCTTTATCTTTGCCTCGAGCTGAGCAGTCTTAGCCTCGAGGTCGGATGTGAGCTTAGCGATATCCTGCTTAGCCTTAACGAGTTCAGCCTCAGCAGCGGGATTACCTGCGGGAGCAGCCTTATCCGTGTGAGCAGCGGCGAGCTTATCGTTAGCGGTCTTGAGCTGACCTCTGAGGGAGTCTATCTCCTTCTTGGCAGCCTCAAGAGCAGCAGTGATCTGTGCATTTGCGGGAGCAGCGGCAGCAGGAGCAGCGGCAGCCTTGTCATTTGCAGCCTTGAGTTCTGCTCTGAGCTTGTCTATCTCCTTCTTGGCAGCCTCAAGAGCAGCCTGTGTCTGAGCATTCATCTGAGCGCCCGCAGCATGAGCCGCAGGAGCAGCTCCGCCCGTTCTGAGCTGAGCGATGACCTTCTCGCTCTCTTCGAGCTTCTTCTGGAGGTCCTCGTTTTCCTTCTTGGCAGCTCTGAGCGCATTGTTTGAAGCATTGAGCTTCTCCTGCAGGTTATCGACCTGATTCCTGTACTTGAGAAGCTCCTGCGGGTCGGCAGGACCTGATTCTTTGGCTTGTTTCAGTTCTTCCTCGAGGCCTGAGATCTTGGAATTCAGCTCATCGAGGTAGGTGAGTACGTCTTCTTTTACAAAGCCTCCACCTATTTTGGTGGTTCGTAATACGGTTGGTTCGTCCATGGTTCACTCCGTTCCCCGCAGCAAGTGCGGAATAAAATTAAGGGATAATACGCCTTGTAATAATTATAACACAATTACGATTTCAATTCAACCATTAAAATGTAGAATTTTTTAGTTGATTTTAGTGCAATTTACTATATTCACAAACCGTATATAAATAAAAGCGACTGCATTAAGCATATGCAGCCGCCTGTCTTATCAATTGATCAGTTGCCGAGTATCTTGAGGATATCGTCAAGGTCGTAATCCGTGCTGGAGGAAACGGGCTTGGGGTCGTTGCCGCCGAGACCGAGACCGTCGATGAGTGGATTATCTATCTGGATAATATTGTCGAGGTCGCTGCCTTCTGCTGCGGGAGCCTCCTCAGCAGCGGGAGCATCTGGATCCTCGAAACCTGCCGCGATGACAGTAATTGTCATCTCGTCCTGCATATCCTCCTTGAATGCAGTACCGAAGATGAACTCTACGCCGTCAGCAGCTGTATCTGTGATCATCTTTGTAGCCTCATCAACATCAGCAGAAAGAACATCCTCTGACATAGCGATATTGATAAGGAGCCTCTTAGCGCCGGAGATAGAAGTCTCAAGCAGCGGGCTGGAGATAACTGCGTTTGCAGCTTCCTTTGCCTTTTCCTTGCCTGAACCGTGACCGATAGCCATATGAGCGTAGCCTGCGCCTCTCATGATGGTGGAAACGTCCGCAAAATCGAGGTTGATGTAGCCCTCTTCAACGATGAGGTCGGAAATGCTCTTGACACCGGTCTTGAGCACATCGTCCGAAAGTGAGAACGACTGCTTCATTGTGAGCTGCTGCTTGCCGTCGAGAAGCTTCTCGTTAGGAATAACTATGAGTGAATCAACATACTTTCTGAGCTCTGCGATACCTTTTTCAGCCTGAGCCATTTTCTGCTCTCTCTCGAAGAGGAAGGGCTTGGTAACAACAGCGACAGTAAGGATGTCCATTTCCTTTGCGATCTTCGCAACGACGGGAGCCGCGCCTGTACCTGTGCCGCCGCCCATACCTGCTGTGATGAAGATCATATCTGCGCCCTTGAGGTGTGCTTCGATCTCGTCTCTGTTCTCCTCGGCACTGCGCTGACCGATCTCGGGCTTATTTCCCGCACCTCTGCCCTTAGTGAGCTTAGTGCCGATCGGTATCCTCGTTGTAGCCTTGGATTTATTGAGAGCCTTAGCGTCAGTATTGATAGCGATGTACTCGATGTCGTTAACGCCCGAATCGACCATGCAGTTTACAGCGTTTCCGCCGCCGCCGCCGACGCCTATGACCTTTATATTAACATCGGGTTCCATTGCCTCTTCATAATTAAAATCTGACATTTTCGAAACTCCTCCTACTTTTATTTATCTGTATCTTTTAAGTAAACTTCACCCTATAAATACACATATCATTTTAGCATATTATTCGGATTTTTGCAAGTAATACCGAAATTTTTTAAAATTTCGTCAGCTTGCACAACAACTCTTTGCCTGTTCCGTGCGTATTTGCACGTTTTCATCACTGATTGTCGTATATTTCGTTATTCTCATAACCGCCATAGCCGAAATCGTCGCCGTACCAGCCCTCGCCGCCGTCAGCCTGAGCGCCGTTCTGCCAATCATTGTCTCCGCCGTCATTCTGCGGGTCATACTCGGGAACTGCGGCTGTCGTGGTAGTTGTCGTGGTATTGACAGGAATGCCGTTCTCGTCGGTGACGATCGCAGGCTCGGTCTCCTCCGCGAGCTCGCCGCTCGGACGGAAGCTGCACACGTGCGAACCTATCATCATCAGATAGCCTTTTTTGCCTTTTACGCTCTCGTCGTTCATTGCTTCCCTGGCGAGGTCGAGCTTATACTCCACATCGTTCCAGTTGCCCATTTTAAACATCAGACCGTTTCTGTAGTTGACAGTTATCGCATACTCATTTGACAAGTCTATAGAAGCGATATCCGTATTGTCGTCCCTGTCGAAACGGCTTATCAGCTGCGTGAAAGCATCGTACTTGTTCTCATTCTTTGAACGCAGAGGCTTGCCCGCCTCGGTATCGGCAGGGTCAAAGCCGTAGATTATCGGGAGATTATCGGTATCGGTGTAGAAGCTGTTGTCCGCAAGTATCTTACCGTTGCGGCTGACGAGCAGCACTCCCTTGTCATACTGCACATTATATGCAGGTATACAGCGTGTTACCGTTATTCTCAGGGTTGACGGGAAATCTCTGTCGACCTTCGCCGTCTCGACATATAGGAGCGAGTCGAGGATGCGCTGCTCAGCCTTCTTGTAATCGAGCCTGAGCAGATTGTCGCCTGCGTGGATACCCGAAGCCTCCACTATCTCCATGTATGTGTAGGTCTCGGACTCGCCCGAGATGACTATCTCGTCAATATTGAAAAGAAAGGTGAAGCACATCGTCACGCCCACAGTCAGCACGAGCAGTATCACCACGACGGTATACACGCTCATCATTCGTCTTCTGCGGCGCATACGCTTGCCGCTGTTCTTCCTTTCTATATTGGTCTTCTCAACGTCGTTCATACTAACACCAAACCCTGCCGCTCACACTCTGCGGATCCTCCCGCCGAGCGAGCTGACAGCCTCCTCAAATTTTTCGTATCCTCTGTCTATGTGCGAGATACCGCTAAGACAGGTAGTTCCCTCCGCAGCAAGCGCCGCCGCTGCCATTGCCGCTCCGCCCCGAAGGTCTGTAGCCTCAACATCTGCGCCTCTCAGTTTCGGGACTCCGCGCACGACCGCGACCTTCCCGAGCACCTCGATATCCGCGCCCATTTTGCACAGAGCCGCTGTGTGGCGGTATCGGCAGTCGAAAATATTCTCCTCAAAAACGCTGGCTCCGTCGGCAGTCGCAAGCGCCGCCATGAGCACAGCCTGCGCGTCCGTGGGAAATCCTGGGTGCGGCATGGTGCGTATCCTGTCACGGACAGCTCTCAGCCGCGCACCGCTTCTGAGGTATATCCTGTTTTCCGCGGGATAAATGCGGCAGCCCGTCTGCTCCAGCACGGAGAGAAAGGGCTCCATTTCCGCGGTACAGGTATTTTTCAGTATTATCTCCCCGCCCGCCGCAGCGACCATGGAGAGGTATGTGGCTCCCGCGATACGATCGGGCATGACAGTATGCTCGCAGCCGTGGAGCTTATCCGTGCCGCTTATCACGATCGTACTTTCGCCGTCGCCCTTTATATCAGCGCCGCGTTTCCGCAGGAAAGAGCAGAGATCGCATATCTCGGGCTCGCGGGCGGCGTTGTTGACGATAGTTTCGCCCTCGGCGCAGACCGCGCAGAGGATAATGTTTTCGGTCGCTCCGACCGAAGGAAATGGCAGGTTTATCTTGGCACCGCGGGCTCTCCCGCCTGCAATGCGGCAGTGTATGCGTCCGCCGCAGTCGGAAATATCCGCGCCGAGCTTTCTCAGTGCCGCAAGGTGCATATCTATCGGCCGCGGACCGAGCTCGCACCCGCCTGGCACGCTGAACGTACACTCGCCCGTCCTGCCGAGAATAGCCCCCATGAACATTATAGACGAGCGCATCTCGCGCATTAGCTCCTCGGGTATCTCGGAGCCCGACGCGCCGCACGGGTCAATGACCGCATTGCCGTCGGAAATACTGCATTTACAGCCGAGGCAGCTCAGTATCCGCGACGCGGAATACACGTCCGTCAGTGTCGGACAGTTCCTCAGCACCGACTCGCCCTCTCCGAGCAGAGCCGCCGCCATAATGGGAAGAGCGCTGTTTTTGCTGCCCTGCAAAGTCAGTTCGCCGCTGAGACGGCACCCTCCCGTAATGATGAATTTCTGCATAATACCACCTCGCAGCTTTTTGTGTATATTATGCATCGAGGTGTGTTTATGTCACAGGTTTGCCTGTAGGAATTTATCGAATGTATCAGCCATCTCGTCGGGTATGAGCGCGTACATCATATGCCCCTTGTCGGAGAGATGCACTTCGCCGCCGCATTTCTCGGCGAAATCCTGTCCGAATTTCCGCCAGCTGAGGTTCTTGCTGAGCGTTTTCATATCGCTGATGAAGAAGCAGCACGGACATTTCAGCGCTCCCGTATCGTCAGCCTTCTTCGCGTTATCGGTCATGAGGCGTGATTCCTCGTAATATTCGCGGTTGGCGATATTCTTGTAGAAGAGCCTGCGGTAGACCTGCTTCTCCTCGTCGGTGAGTTCATTGCCCGTCATCAGTCCCGAGACATTCTCGGTCTTGCTCTTTATCAGCTTCGCGAACAAGCCGTCCTTTGCTATCTTTTGCAGGAGCTTGTATGACTTGTCAAGCTGTGCGAGCCGCTTCTCCTCGCCTATCTCCTTAGACTGCTCCACTGCGAGCGCGGGCACGCCCATATCCATGCTCAGCACTGCCTTAACCTCATCGGGGTAGGTATTCGCCCAGTAAACAGCCTCAAATCCCGAATAGGAATGTGCCGCGAGCACATATGGCGGCTCAACTCCTGCCCTGCGCAGAGCTTCTCGGTCAGCCGCAACGAGATTCTCTATCGTGCGCGGCTCGTCGGTGCCGTCGCTGAAGCCGTAGCCTGCCTTTTCGATGACAGCAATGCGGTACTTCTTTGACATCCGCCTGTAAACAGGCTTGTATTCGAGCACGGGACAAGTCACGCCGCTGCCCGCCATGAATACTATGGTCACAGCTCCCTCGCCCTCGGTGTAAACGTTGAGCTTGGTGCCGTTTACATCGACTCTGTTCTCATAGTTCATTTTTTCTTTCCCTTCGCGATGAGCTTGTCAACGACCGCGAGAATGCGCTCATTCGTGTCGCTGAGGTGGAGGTCAGCCGCGCTCTGCGACATGACCTCGACGCGGTCGCGGTCGTTGTACAGAGCCTCAATCTCGGAAATAATCTTCTCGTTGGTGACATCCTTCTGCTCGATGACCACAGCCGCGCCCGCCTTTCCGAGCACCATTGCATTGTGGTACTGGTGGTTGCCCGCGACTATCGGGGACGGTATCAGTATCGACGCCTTGCCCGCGGCTTCGAGCTCTGCGAGCGTTGAAGCACCCGAGCGGCAGATAACGAGGTCTGCCGCCGCGAGGCAGACGTCCATATCGTTTATGTACTCGGTTATGCGCAGACGGTCGCTTTTCAGCGGAATGCCCGCCGCCTGCATAGCCTGCGGGAAAGTGTCCTTACCCATGCCGCCGTAGCCGTGGATGTGGTTGATATTGAGCTTATTTCCCGCGTGCCACTTTATAACGGCTTCCATAGTCTCGTTTATGCAGCCCGCACCGAGACTTCCGCCGAATGAGAGTATCGTGAAATCGTCATTGAAGCCGAGCTTCTTTCTCGCCTCAGACTTCGACAGCGTGTTGATATTGCTCCTTACGGGAAGACCCGTAACGCTGTACTCGAACTTGCTTTTGTCCATGAAGTCGAGCGCCTCCTTGACGGTGAGCATGACATAGTCGACTTCCTTGGAGAGGAGACGGTTCGTCACACCTGGGTAGGCGTTCTGCTCATGGATAGCGGTAGGAATGCCCATTCTCGCAGCCTTGCGTATCACAGGACCCGCAGCATATCCGCCCGTACCTATCGCGATATCGGGCTTGAACCCCTCGATTATTGCCTTTGCTCTTCTGCCCGAAGCTGCAAGATAAGCGATAGCCTTGGCATTTCTGCCGATATTCTCGATAGAGATACGGCGCTGGAAACCTGCCACCTTGATAGTCTCCATTTTATAGCCTGCCTGCGGGACGAGCTTCGCCTCCATGCCCTTGGGCGTCCCCGCGAAGAGGAACTCCGTATCGGGGTATTTCGACTTTATGATATCTGCGATAGCGAGACCGGGGTTGATATGTCCGCCCGTGCCTCCGCACGAGATGAGAACTCTCATAAGACCGCTCCTTTATGCGTTTTTTGGTTCGTTGTAATCTCCGCCGTCATTCGGCTCGGGGACGGGTACGACCTCCTCATTCTCGGGAGGGTAGTACCTGTGCTGCGAGATATTGAGCATAATGCCCATTTCCACAAGCTGCATGACGAGCGCCGTACCGCCGTAGCTGAAGAACGGCAGCGAGATACCCGTATTGGGTATGAGGTTGCTGACAACAGCGAGGTTGAGCACGGTCTGTATGCCTATCTGAGTGGTTATGCCGACCGCAATGAGCATACCAAATCTGTCCTTGCAGCGCACAGCGATTGAATATCCCTCGATTATGAGGAGGAAGAATACGATGATTATGGCAAGCGCTCCGACGAAGCCTATCTCCTCGCAGACTATGGGGAAAACGAAGTCGTTCTTGGTCTCGGGGAGGTAAAGGTACTTCTGGCGGGAGTTGCCGAGTCCGAGCCCGAAGAGACCGCCCGAGCCTATCGCGATTATAGAGTTGGCAGTCTGCCATGTTACGTCGAGGACGTCCGAAAAGGGGTCTTTCCACGAAGCGATACGATTGGCAACGTAGCTTCCTGGCACCTTCGACTGCCACGATACATAGCCGAATGCTCCGCACGCTGCAGCCACTCCGAGCGCCGTATACTGCTTCCAGTTAGCGCCGCCGCAGAGTATCATCGCAATGGCGATAGAGCCGATGAGCATGATACCCGAGATATGCTTCTCGAGCGCGATAAGTCCGACATAAATACCGAGCAGCACCACATACTTGACGATACCCGTCTTGAACTCGTTCATTTTTTTGCCGTCGCGCTCCATGCTGAAAGCGAAGTAGATGATGAGCGCAAGCTTCGCTACCTCCGAGGGCTGGAGGTTGATAGGCCCGATATCTATCCAGCGCTTAGCACCCATAGAACCGCCCTCGTCGTTTCCCATGAGCAGTACCAGCACGAGCAGCCCTGCCACCGCGACGTAGAATATTCCCGCAATATTGAAGCTTTTCAGCAGCGGGAGCTTTATCGTCTTGAAATTATGATAGTCCATTTTCATAAAGAATATCATTGCCACGAAGCCAATTCCCGCGAACATCGCCTGCTTCTTGGCGTAATAAAGACCATCGCCGTAGTCGCTGTATGCCCACGCATAGCTTGCGGAAGCCATCATAACGAGCCCGACCACGAGCAGTATCATAACGTAGGCGAAAAAGGCAACACTGATGTCGCCCGTCCTGCCGTCTCCGATGAAGAACCGCAGGATACCGCCGCGTTTTTTCTTTCTCTTTTTTGTCTGTGCCTGTGCCATTGCGACCTCCTGAAGTCCTGAATGGATGTTAGCTGTTAAGGATGAGCGTCACTATCCCGAGAACGCCGAATATTATACCTGCGAGCGAGAAAGTGATGACTATCTTGTACTCGCTGTAGCCGCTCATCTCGAAGTGGTGGTGGATAGGCGTCATCTTGAAGATACGCTGACCCTGATGGTCGGAGCGGAGCTTCTTCGTGAGCTTGAAGTAGCCCACCTGTATCATTACCGACAGAGCCTCGATTATGTATACGAGAGCTACCAGCAGCAGTACGAGGTGCTTGTGGAACACAAGTCCCACACCTGTTACAGCGGCGCCGAGGAACATCGAGCCCGTGTCGCCCATGAAGCACTTAGCGGGGTTGAGGTTCCAGATAAGGAAGCCGAGACAGCCTCCCGCGAGCGCCATAGTGAAGCACGACATCTCGTTCTCGCGCAGGAAAGCGCTGCATATCGTGAATATCAGCATAGCAATGAACGTAACCGAGCCGCACAGTCCGTCAACGCCGTCGGTGAGGTTGACCGCATTCGTGAGGTAGATGATAACGGGTATCATCAGCACATAGTAGAATATGCCGAGCTGAGGCGATACCCAGAAGCCGAGGTCTATCGCAGTGCTGCCGTCGCCGAACTTGTATATCATGAAGAGAAATCCGAGCCCGAACAGTGTCTGGAGCACTATCTTCTGCCACGGAGTGAGACCGTCGTTGTTCTTGCGTGCGACCTTGGTATAGTCGTCGATGAAGCCTATCAGGCCGAAGAGGAGCGAGAAAGCGATGACGCTCAGCAGACGGTAGAAGGCGTGATGAGTCTCGGGAGCCGTAGTATCAAGTGCATATCTTATGCGGTAAGCCCAGTATCCGCCGACAGCGGTGAGCACCGTAGATATGATGAACATAAATCCGCCCATAGTGGGAGTTCCCTGCTTTTTGGCGTGCCACTGGGGACCGTCCTCGGTCTTGATAGGCTGACCGAACTTGATCCTGTGCAGGAACGGCACCAGCCATTTGCCCGATATTCCTGCTATCGCGAACGACAGCAGCGCAGTGAACAGGTTTATTATCCATAAAGACATAGATATAACAACTCCAGTTTTTTTAATGTAGGGAACGCCGCCTCGGCGTTCCGTTTATAATATTACCGATAATATTAAAGCAGCTTCAGTCCGTCCGCGACTACCTCACGCTCGTCGAAGTGGATATGCTCCATTCCCGCGAGTATCTGATAGTCCTCGTGACCCTTACCCGCGAGTACGATGATATCGCCCTTCCGAGCTATCTTCAGCGCATGGTAGATAGCTTCCCTGCGGTCGGTCACCACATCATACGGTACATCAGTACCCTCAAGCCCGACGAGGATATCCCTGATGATAGCCTCGGGGTCCTCATTGCGCGGGTTATCGGAGGTAACGACCAGTCTGTCCGCGTACAGCGCCGCAGCCTTAGCCATTTTCGGACGCTTTGCAGCGTCGCGGTTGCCTCCGCAGCCGAAGAGGCAGATTAGCCTGCCCTCGGTGTATTCCTTAACGCTTCGGAGAATATTCTCGACAGCGTCGGGAGTGTGTGCATAGTCGCAGATGACGGTGAAATCGCGTCCCGTGGGAATGACCTCGCACCTGCCCTTAACGCCGTTGTAGTTCTCGACAGCGCTTATCACGGTCTCGGCGGGGATACCCTCGCGCAGACAAACCGCAATGGCAGCCGTGAGGTTAGACACGTTAAAAAGCCCAGGGATACGTGTTTTCACGAGGTACGACTTATCACCGCAGCAGTACCAGAAGCTGCTGCCCGTTGACTTTATCTTTATGCCGTCGGCATAGATGTCGGCGTTGCCCTTGACGCTGAAAGACTTCCTCTCGCACGCGACCTCTCCGAAGAGCCGTCTGCCGTACTCGTCGTCGATATTGACGATCGCGGCGTCGCAGATATCGAAGAGCATTTTCTTCGCCTGATAGTAGTCCTCCATATCCTTGTGGTAGTCGAGGTGGTCCTGTGTGAGGTTGGTGAAGACAGCCGTTTTGAAGTGCGACGGACCAATGCGTTTCTGGCAGAGTCCGAAGGAGCTGACCTCCATGACCGCGTACTTGCAGCCCGCCTCGGCCATTTTCGCGAGCACCTCCATAAACTCATATGTGAGCGGAGTGGTATTCTCGGTGTGGAGCACCTCATCACCTATCTCATTCTGTATCGTGCCGATGAGCCCCGTCTTGAAGCCCGCATACATGAGTATGTGCTTGATGACGCTGGTAGTGGTAGTCTTGCCGTTGGTACCCGTCACGCCGAGGAGAGTCATCTTCCTCTCGGGGTGACCGAACCACGCCGCACAGATGCATCCCCACATCTCGCGGGTATCGCGGACGAGGATCTGCCTGTCGCCGAGCCCGAGGTCGCGCTCGCAGACAACAGCCGCCGCACCCTTTTCGAGCATTTCCTTTGCGGCGTCATGTCCGTCGAACTTCGCGCCCCGTATGCAGACAAAGAGGCTGCCTTCCGCTACCCTTCGCGTATCGTCGGTTATCGAGGTTATCTCGGCGTCACCGACAGCCGTCACAGCGTTGTCTTCAATGATGTCTCTGAGTTTCATGTTACAGCCTCCGTTTCTTTTGTTATATTCTCTTTTCTTTCAGCGGAGATATCAGTCTCCTCCGCTGTATACCATAAATTCAAGCTCTACCGTAGTACCCACGGCGACCTTGCTGCCCGCCTCGGGTTTCTGTTTTGTCACGGCGACACCCGCATGGTTGACGGAAGCTCCGCGCGCCACATAGTTGAGCTGGCAGTACATAATGGAATCATTCGCCATACTCGGGTCAAGTCCCACAAGGTCGGGGACCTCCGTGTAGTCGACGGTATGATTGCTCTCCGTGTAGAGGTAGACCGTGCCGCCCTTTGCCACAACAGAGCCCGTAACAGGCGACTGTGCGACTACCGACGAGCCCTCGCCGATGACCTTGTACTGTATGTCATAGCCCGAGAGCGTATTTATCGCGTCCTCGAGCGGACCCTCGAGAAGAGGTATCTTCACATCGAGGTTTGCGAGCTCCTCGGTGGAGTATTCGGGGCTTATCCCCATATACGGGAGCACCCTTGTGAGAATGTTTCGCGCCGTAGGAACAGCGACCTTGCTTCCGTAGTAGCCGATGTCCTTATTCGGCATATCCGCGAGGACGAGGAGGATAATCTCGGGGTCGTCCGCGGGAGTGAAACAGCAGTAGGAAGCGCCGTACTCCTGTATCGAAGCGTCCTCCTCCTGGTCCTTGTTCATGGTTATGCCCTGAGCGGTATACATGAGTCGCTGAGATGTACCCGACTTACCGCCGATGGAATAGCCCTTTATGGTAACGTTTCCGCCGCCGCTTCCCGAAACAACCTTTTCAAGGCAGTCGCGCATACGTGCGGATGTTTCTTCCGATATGACCTGTCTCTTGACCGTGCGCTCGTTCTTGAATACGATGTTCCCGTCCTCATCGAGCACCCTGTCGACCACATACGGCTGCAGCAGATATCCGCCGTTTATAGCAGCACAGTAGGATGTTATCATCTCCATGGGCGTAATAGTTTCGCCCTGTCCGAACGAGCAGACCGCAAGGTCTACATTAGACATTGTTGAGGGGTCGAAGCCTTTGCCCGACACCTCATAAGGCAGGTCGATACCCGTCTTGCTGTCGAGTCCGAAAGCGTTGAAGTAGTAGCAGAACTTTTCCACGCCGAGACGTCTGCCTATCTCCATGAACGCGGGGTTGCAGGAATTGGTAAGAGCCGTCTGGAAATCCTGCGGACCGTGACCGCCCTCCTGATGGCACTTGATGGCGTTGAGCGCACCCTGTAGCTGTACCGAACCCGTACACATGAACGAATCATGGTCATAGTCGATGAGGTTCTCCTCGAACGCAGATGCGCTCGTTACGACCTTGAATACCGAACCGGGCTCGTATATCTCGGAGATGCACTTGTTTCTCCACTGACGCTCGAGCATTGCGCTCTCGGTCTCTTCGGGAGTGAGCTTCTGATTGGTGATTATAGGCGAATGGTCGACGATCTCACGCGGCTGATTGAGGTCAAAGCTCGGATATGTCGCCATACCGTAAACCGCACCTGTTTTCGCATTCATAAGTATCGCACACGCGCGGTTCTTCACCTCGAACTCAGTCACCAGATCCTGAAGACAGTCCTCAAGGATGTACTGTATCTCCATATCAATGGTCAGATAGACATCATTTCCGTTCTTGGCGGGATAGGTCTTGGAGTACCTGTACGGGAGCTCGTTTCCGTTGGAGTCCTTGGCAGAGATAGTCCTGCCGTCCGTACCCGCAAGGTAATCGTCATAGGAAGCCTCGATACCGTAGATACCGTATCCGTCAGCGTGCGTGAACCCGATAACGGAAGCGGCGAGCTCATTCTGCGGGTAATACCTCTTGGTATCCTCCTCGACGTTGAGGCAGGTCATACCGTAGTCGCTGAAGAATTTGAGCAGCTCATCCGCGACGGGCTTTTCCACCTGCTCCTGAAGCACGTGGTACTGCGTGTTCTCCTCCATAGCAGCAGAGACCTTCTCGGGCTGTATGCCGAGCTTTGACGAGAGCAGTTCCACCGCCTCGGCACGGAACGCCTCCGCCGACTCGGGCAGAGTATTGGTAACAACTACCTGTGCTTCCTCACCGTTCTCGTTGGTGGTCGTCTCTATCTTCGGCTGGAAATTACCGCTTGCAATATCCGCCTTCTGCTTGTCGATACGTTTCCCGAGGCTTTCCAGATCCTCGCGGAAGCGCTTGGGGTCGAGGAAGACCTTGTATACCGACGCACTCTTCGCGAGCGGAGTAGCCTTAGCGTCGTAAATAGAGCCGCGGTGAGCGGGAATGATTATCGAGCCGAAGTGCTGGTCGTTGGCCATAGCCTGATACTTCTTGTTGTTGAGCACCGATATATTGAAGAAGTTGCCTGCTACAACAGCAAAGAGCCCGAAGAACACCGATGTCATTATGAACCGTGTCCTCAGCTTCATTGACCTTGAAGGAAGATTCTTATTAGCCATAAATTCACTCTTTCTATGCTTATCGCTTCAGTCCCTCAACATAACCGCAGAGAAACTGTGCGCTTTTTTTACTTTCGCTATAAAATAGAATAAGGCAGGGTGTTGTCGAGCCCCGCCTTTGAACATCTTCTTTTTTTATGTGATGTCCGTTTCTATGATACTGCCGTATCGAAAACGCTTGTCAGGCGTGGGAGCGTCCTCCCCTGTTCGCATTATCCGTTCCCGAACAGGGGCAACGTTCCCGAGTATTCCGATCACTCGCTGTATCTCCTTGGTTCTACTATCACTACGGCATATATATTTTTCAAAGCCGTTAGTATTTAAAAATAATTACGGGCAGCCTTGTTTTTATATTATATTGGTCTACCCTCTGAAATATTCGACGCAGTGTTCAAAAAAGCTCTTGACTTTACCGAGAATGCTCTCGTCCTGCTGAGGAATACTTACAACGTCATCTGTCTGTATCTCTATATATTTTATCTGAGACGAATCGACTTTCTTCATGCCGAGAACATTTTCGGCATAATCCTCGATATTCTTTGCAGACATCTGACTTTCAAGCTCAGACTGCAGTCTGACATTTTCCGCTTCGGCAAGATTCAGCTCACTGTTGAGAGCCGAAACCTTACTGTACATCGTATTGCGCCTGTTAAGGCTGTAGATGACAGTACCGAGCAGAGCCGCTGCAAGGGCAGATACCAAAATAACAGTAAACAGTGAGCCGCTTTTAGCCTCATATTTTCTCATGGTTATTTGCGGGCTTTTCGCAGGTGTACCCTGACTTGGCAGCGATTCCGGTCTCTCAGCAGGCTTGCTGCTGTAGACGTCCGCACTGTAGCGATAAACCGAATCACGTTCAGCCATTGACATCTGCGCTCCTTTCTGCTTTCTCTATTATCCTGAGCTTTGCACTTCTGCTTCTCGGATTTTCTCCGAGCTCGGTCTCGTCAGCCTCTATGGGCTTACGGTTCACAAGATTTCCCTGCGGCTTGCGTCCGCATACACACTGGGGAAAATCGGGCGGACATATGCAGCCTCGAGACCACCCCGCGAATCTCTGCTTGACAAGTCTGTCCTCGAGAGAATGGAAGGTGATAACAGCAAGTCTGCCCTTAGGGTTCAGGCGCGCGAAGGCTTTGTCGAGACCTTCCGACAAGTGGTCAAACTCACAGTTGACCGCTATCCTTATTGCCTGAAAAGTTTTTTTGCAGGGATTCTTATCGCGTCTCGCCTTCTGCGGAACACTGTCCCTGACAATGTCTGCGAGCTGCCGTGTAGTCTCGATAGGAGCCGTCTCTCTTGCGCGAACGATATTCGAGGCGATGCGGCGCGAGAACTTCTCCTCGCCGTACTCAAATATTATTTTCGCAAGCTGCTGCTCATCGAAGGTATTCACTAAGTCCGCAGCACTCATTCCGCTCTGGCTCATTCTCATATCGAGCGGCGCATCGGAATGATAAGAAAATCCTCTGCTCTCCTCATCGAGCTGATGTGAAGAAACTCCCAGATCCATGAGAATCCCGTCCACACCGCCAATACCGAGTTCATCGAGCACGCTGTCTATTTCGGAATAGTTGCGGTGTATCACCGCAGCATTCGGAAACTGCGCCAGTCTCGCTCCTGCCGCCATAATGGCGTCGGGGTCGCGGTCGAGGGCGATAAGTCTGCCCGTTTTGCTCAGTTTTTCGGCTATTGCAAAGGAATGTCCGCCTCCTCCTGCCGTGCAGTCAACATAGATTCCGTCGGGGCGGATGTTCAGCCCGTCAACAGTTTGTGCGAGCAGAACAGGGGTATGCTTGAATTCCATGACTAACTCCTTTGATATGCTTTGCGGGATATGTCCCCTAACAGACCGACCGCACAAGCATAAAAATTATCAGAGCGCGATCGTAGCGAGGAGAGCCTTCATTTCTGCATCATTGACTTCGGTCTGTGCAGCCTCGAGCCTGTCGCTCGCCCAAATCTCAGCCTTGTTATAGTTGCCGATGACCGTCACGTCACCCGTGATACCTGCTTTCTCTCTCAGCTTCTGGGATATAAATATTCTTCCCTGAGCATCGGGAGTCTGCTTTTCGGCTCCGGCAAGGACTTCTCTTCTCAGCGGCTCGGCAGCAGTGCCAAGCTCGAAGAGTTTTCTGGCATATTCGTCAAAATCTTCAATGGAAAAAGCGGCAATGTAGCGCTTGTCATGACTCAGGCAGAGATAGAACTCTCCTCCGAGGATATCGCGGAGCTTGCTCGGGAAGCTCATACGTCCTTTTGAATCAATACTGGGATTGAACGTGCCGCATAATGGCTGACGCATGACCTTCACCTCACCTTCCCTGCTTCACGGTGGAACGTTTCACCTCAATGTGGGTCAAATTTGCACCTGAATGCCTCTTCTCACCCCTTTCTTCTATTATAAATGAAATGCTTGCTCATTTCAATAGCAGAAAGCCCAAAAAGGTGCAACAAATATATCAACAAAGGTTTCGGTTTTTTATCTATTTTGTTCAAATATTAATCATATGCGGTTTAAATGCGAACATATGTTTTTAAATTTTTTACCCCTTTCCCCCACAATGGGTAAAAAGCGGGTATTTTTTTGGGAACTTACACCCCCACCGCTCTCACTCCTCATAAAACTGCAATAAGTCTCTGAGCAGACGGAGAACTTCCGCTGCTCAAAGACTTACTTAATATAGTATCGTAGCTTTATTGCAATGTTGATGAAACGGTAACTGTATCCTGTGGAATATCTGTAGTCCCGCTGACAGGAGCCTCGCTCGCTGTCTCGGTGGGTCCTTCTGATGTTTCAGTCTCCGACGTCGGCTCTGACGCGCTCTCGCTTGTCTCCTCGGTCGTCTCCTCGGTAGTATCGGTGGTCTCCTCAGTAGTTTCCTCGGGCTCCTTCGGGTCGCCGATATTGGTCGGTTGGTTATTCGGATAAACGACACCAGGTGTATAGCGGTAATCCGCATCAACTACCTCTATCTCGGAGGAACCGTGCGGAATAGCCTCGCCCTCGGGTCTGGGAGTGTAGAACACGTTGAACTTCGACGACTTCAGGTTTAGCGCGAGTTTGAACTCATAGCCCTTTACAGTGAGCTGGTCGTCGATATTGACATAGGTGACATAGCCTGTCTCATCGGAATACTCAGGCTGTATCCAGCTTGCGGGCTCATCCGAGAGCTTGATGTTATACGCCTTCTCTATCATATTCCTGAGCTGGAAGTCGTCCACATATGTAACCGTACCGTAGTGCGGGTCATAGCAGGCGTCATAGTCGCTGGAAACCGACCTCAGATACGGCAGGTCAGCCCAGAACACCTCGTAGCAGTTGGCAGTGATGCCGCCGCTCGAAGCCGAGAACATGGTGAGCGCATAGTCATCGTTATAGAAGAGAGCCTGCCCGAGCACGTCACTTACCGCATCGACAACGACCTGCGGCGGGTGCGGCTTGCAGCGGAGGTCTGCTCCGTCGCCGTTATGGTACATACAATAGGTATACACAGCGACTGCCTGAGCCTTGATAGCCTCATAGCTCATGCTTCCGCCGACCTCGTTGAACACTATCTGCGACACCATAGAGAGCACATCGCCCTTGACTCCGTTGACGGTTATCTCGTCATCCTCGTCCACGCAGGTGTCCATCAGATAGGTGTCTGGGTAGTAATGGAAGAGGATATCCTGATAAGTCCAGTCGGAGTAGGTCGCGTAGAAATTCGCACCATTCTGGCTCATTCCAACACCGTGTCCCCAGCCGTAAGTAACTATCGCGAACTTGCCTGGGGTCGACTCTATCTCGGGCTCGCTCTCAAAGAACGGTATATCGCCGACATAGCCTCCTGTAACATTGAGCTCGACAGGAGTAGCCTTCTTGCTTTTCTTCTTGGTGCCTGAGCTTCCCGATTCGGGAGAAGCCTCATAGCTGATGAGTGAAAGGCTGTCGTCGTAGTCGTCGAGAGTAGCCTTGTACCACTCTATCTGCTGCTCCTCCTGCTCTTCCGCCGCAGAAGTAGTCTCCACAGCAGCAGTGTCGGTATCGGAAGTGCTTTCAGCAGTGCCCGAAGCGGTCGAAGCAGTAGTAGTTGCAGTTGTAGTCGCTGCCGTATCAGCAGCGCTTGCGGTATAGCCGGAGCCCGTGAAAGCTATCACAGCTCCCGCAATGGCAGCGACTGTCCTCTTAAAAGGTGTTTCTGTCTTCATTGCTATCACCTCTTTCAAAGTCTTTACAGCAGTACCGCGCAAACAGCGCCGCACCGCCGGATATGTAATGCTTACTGAGCCGCCTCGGTGGTCTCCTCCGTGGCGGGCTCAGTAGGCGCGTGTGCCTTCTTGTACTCCTCTGTCCTCTCGATAGTGTCGAGAGAGCCGCTCTTTTCGCCTTCGCGCAGACGTCTCGCAATGATGATGAATCGCGAGTTGTCCTCATCGGCGTAGCAGGTGGACAGCGTAAGGAGCTTGTCGCCGAACTTGACATCGACGCCCGTATCAAAGAGCTGACGCCCTCTTGCGAGGGTCATATACTCGTTGAAGGTCTCCTCATCGTTGAGCTCCTCCATATCCCAGTAGCCGAAGTCGGTATAGGTGTGGCCGCTGGTAATGGCGCAGCAGCAGATGACATAGTCGTAATCCCTGTAATTCGAGCTGAGCTCGATAAACGGCGCCGAATTGAAGAACTCATAGTCCTGACGGTATCTTCTTATCGAGCCGAGCATGGTATTATTCGCCATATTGTGTCCGTAGATAACGATATTCTCGGACTGTTCAGCCTCGTCGCTCCCGAAGTCGTCACGGAAGTCCATGAACATAGCGCCCTCGCGGTGGAGCTGACGGTCAACGCCGTGCTCGAGATAATACGAGTTCACCTCATACGCCTCTCCGCCGTAATAGGGCACGCCCTCGGGTATCTCACCGGGGTCGCGAACAACGGGGTAGTCGACCTTTGTCTGGTCTATCTTTATCCAGCCAACGATGTCCTTATTCTCTTTAAGGAGCATCTTGGCTCTTTCTGTCATTCCTGTCTCGGACGGGACGTAGTCATACGCGGGGAGTGTAGTTGACTCGGTAGATACCTGTGTTACGGGCTCTGCCTTGCCGACGATGTGTTCCTCCTTTTCACTGCATCCGAAAAGGGAAGCTGCCGTAAGACCTGCCGCAGCGACAAGTGCTCCGCAGGCAGCAATAAGCTTTGCATTGCTTTTCAATTGAATCATTCCTCGATATTTGCTTTGCTGTTGTCATTCCCGCTCTGTTTGTACGAAACAAACTTGCTCGGGTCGTATTTTTCATTTGGGTGCGACTCATAATACACATTAGGCCACTTGATATTTTCGTTGGCCTTGCTGTTTTTGGTACCCTCATATAAGTCCTCTCCCACACGGACGCGGCGTGCCATAAGAATGAGTCGACCGCGGTCATTGCCGATGACATCGGTATTGCAGGTAGAGACAGTAAGTATCTGGTCACCGTACTTCACATCGACGTCATTGGTGCGGAGCGTCCTTCTCTTCGCCTCGTCGACGAAATCATAAAACTCGTCCTCGTCATCGAAGTTGAGGGTATTCCAGCAGTCATACTCGGTATCGCTGTCGTCCTCGGCATCGAGCAGGAAGAAGGAGAATATCTTATAGGTATACTGCTCGTAGTTGGAGTTGAACTCGATTATCGGGTGGTTCTCGTAGTAATTCTCATTGCGGCGGTAGTATTTCAGCGCGCCGAACATACTCTCGTCAGCCATATTATGACCGTAGACGATAAGGTTGTCGGAGCTTTTCTCGGCGAGGCGGTGGTCCTCGACGTGGTCGAAGGTATTGCGCCAGTCAAGGAAAAGCGCGCCCGCGCGGGATTCTTCGCCCTTGAAGTTGAGGTTGAGATACTTGCTGTTGTCTTTTGCCTGCACAACGGGCAGAGCCACTATCGGCTCGCCGTCAATGGTAGGTATAGTCATATAGCCGATGACCTCGGAGTTGATGTCAAGGAGCTTCTTGGCACCGGGCAGGAGGTCGTAATACTTGTCGTCAGCGGGCTTATCGTCCTCGACGGAAGTGATTATCGGCGTATATGTACGGTAGATATCGTCGATATTGCTGTACTCCATACGGCTGCGCCAGAGGTCGAGGTAGTAGTCGCCGACCATATATCCGCACACGACTATCGCCACGAGCGAGCCGAGGAACACAAACTTTCTGACTATCTCAAGCGGCTTGTCTCCCTTTTCGGGGAAGAGTCCGCGCAGCTTCTGACCGAGGGTCTTGGGCTTCTTCTTTTTTTTCTTTTTCTTTTTGGGGTCGGTGTGCATACGCGGCTCGGTATGGGGAGTATTCGCCCACGCCTCGCGCGGCTTTCTCAGCGGGCTGACCGCTGCTCTCGGCGGAGCCGCCTGAACATCGGTCTGCTCTTCGGGCAGCTTCTCATGCGAGGGATACTTCACGGGAGGCTCAACAGCCGCAAGCATCTCCGCAGCAGCAGTCTCCGCAGGTGCGTCAGCCTTCTCAGACGGAGCATCCTCCGCTTCGGGAGCCCTCACCTCTGCGGCAGTCTCAGCCGCTTTGTTCTGCGCAGCGAGCTTGCTCTCTCTCACGCGTCTGAACTTCTCGGCGAAGCTCTCCTCCTCGGCGGGAGGAGCGGTCTCAGCGGGCTGAGCCTGTACGGGAGTTGTCTCCCTCAGTTCTTCACCGCGGTGCAGTGAATCCCTGATAGCCTTTATCCTTTCGGCTTTTCTCAAAGCCTCGGCGGCGGCTTGTTCTTCATTCAGTTTATCCAAGTAATTATCGCTCATAAGTTGATTTCAGCCTCCGCGTGTGGTTTGCGGCAGCTGTACCCACATGGCGCAGCTGTCCCCTTATCTATATAATTTTACACTATCCCCCGTTCCTTGTCAAGGTCTGGGGAAAAAGTTTCACAGTATCACCTTGAACTGTTCCGACTTAGTTCACATTCGCGCCATTATGCACAAAAAACATATGTTGAATTTGTGCAAAACTTAAAATATGTGACCGTGTATCCAATAATGCGGGCGGATATTCTCCTACCCAGCAATTGTATTGTCTACATTTATCCATGTAGGGGCGCCCTTTGGGCGTCCGCATATTATCGACGGACTGCCAAAGGCAGCTCCTGCAAAGCGAACAGATACCTTCGGGCGAGCGGAACTCGCCCCTACAAGCAATTTTGCATCACTTGGAATAATTGAACGTTTTCATCTCCGTGCCCTCGACCGCCTTCTGTATCAGCGGCTCGAAATCGAAGCTGTTCTGTGCCTTTTCGATGTCCTCAAGGCGCGGTCTCACCTTCGGGTGACGAGGAGTGAACACGGTACAGCAGTCCTCGTACGGGAGGGTAGAAGTCTCGAACGTGTCTATTTTACGCGATATCTCGATTATCTCGGTCTTGTCCATACCCACGAGCGGACGCAGCACGGGTATGCGGCAGACGGCGTCCGTACAGCCGATAGCCGCCATAGTCTGGCTGGCGACCTGTCCGACGCTTTCGCCCGTGATAAGGGCGAGGCAGTTGTCCTTTTCGGCTATTCTCTGGGCGATCTCCATCATCAGACGGCGCATGATTATCGTGAAGAACTCCTCGGGACAGTTGTCCTTGATAGCCTCCTGTATCTCCGTGAACGGCACGCAGTAGAACGCTATGCCGCCGCACCAGTCGGTGAGCTTCTCGCAGAGCTGCTCGACCTTCAGCTGCGCGCGGTCGGAGGTATAGGGCGGGCTTACGTAGTGTATCGCCGCGATATGAACGCCTCGCTTCGCCATCATCCAGCCCGCAACGGGGCTGTCGATGCCTCCCGACAGCAGCAGGAGAGCCTTTCCGCTGCTCCCGACGGGGAGACCGCCCGCGCCCTTGATATTCTCGGCGTGAACGTAGGCATTCGTATCACGTATCTCGACCGTCACCGTGACCTCGGGCTCCTTTACGTCGACCGTGAGATTCGGGAACTTTTCGAGCAGCACTCCGCCGAGCTCCGCGCATATCTCGGGCGACTTCATCGGGAACGCCTTATCCGAGCGCTTCGCCGCGACCTTGAAAGTCTTAGCCGAGCCAAGCACACCGCCGCAGTAGTCTATCGCCTTTTCGGTGATGTCGGCAAAATCCTTCTCGCAGACGCACGCTCTGCACAGAGCCGCGATACCGAAGACCTTGCCCACGCGCTCGACTACCTCATCGAGGTCGATGTCGTCGTCGAGAGGCGTGATATAGGTCGTGGACTGTGCACTCGTCATCTGAAAGTGACCGAGACGCTTGAGTCTGCGCTTGATATTCTTAGTGAGCATATCCTCGAAGGACTTCTTGTTCAGTCCCTTGAGCACCATTTCGCCGTATTTTACAAGTACTATTTCTTTCATAGCTTTCTCCTATACTATTATAATTAGTGATAATATTCAGTCGGCTTGTCCGAGCAGATATAGCCGATAACGTCCTTTGTACCCTTCAGCACACCGAACATCTCCTGCTGTTCGCCCCTTTCATACGGGCGGAGCATATCGTCCGTGAGGGGCTTCTCCGCGAGCCACGCCTCATATCCGCCTCCCGCCTTGTACTTTATAAGGAGGTAGTGGGTATCTCGGACAGTAGAGCTGAAATACTGGTTTTCGCCGCTCTCGGGCAGCAGCTCGCACGGCTCGGTTACAAGACCATCCCTGCCCCATGTAGCCTTGACTATGTACTCCTTGTCCGTGGGAACTTCCTTGCCCTGCTTGGCATAGTAGTCCGTTATATGATTGGTGACAGCTCTGTAGCAAGTGGTAGTGTTCCCGTTTACGCTGTCCACTTGATACCCTTGAAAGGTATTTCTCCAGATCAAGCATAATAAAACAAGTATCACCGCGCCTACGCCAAACAGACAGCCGAAAACTATCAGCAGTATTTTCAGCGGCTTTTTGACCTTTTCCTCTCTGCTCTCAATCTCATCCATGATAACGCCTCCTATGCGGCGACTGGTAATCTCCTTGTAGGGGCTGCCTTTGGCAGTCCGCACATCATCTTGACCCACGGACGCCCAAAGGGCGCCCCTACAATCATTCCGAATTGCTCATCACCCGCGCACTGAGGCTATCCCCTCCGCAAGAGCCTGCGCAAACGCCTCTATTTCGGCTTCGGTGGTCTCGGCGGTCATGCTGATACGGAGCGCCGAATCCGCGCGCTTGCCCGTGATGCCGAACTGCCCGAGCACGCCGCTCTGCTGCCCCTTCGAGCACGCCGAACCGCTTGAAACGTATATTTCACGGCTTTCGAGGTAGTGGAGCATTATCTCCGAGCGCTTGCCTGCCGCGGAGATATTCACCACGTAGGGCGAGCCGTCCGCGGGCGAATTGACCTCCACGCCCTCTATCGCGGAGAGCAGCTCTGTCAGGCGCGTTTTCAGCGCAGATACGCGCTCAAATCGCTCGCTTATCGTCGGGGAGAGCTTCTCCACTGCCGCACCGAACGCGCATATCAGCGGCACGCTCTCTGTGCCCGAGCGAATGCCCTTTTCCTGTTTTCCGCCCGTAACTACGGGGATTAGCCGCACTCCTCTGCGTATGTACAGCGCTCCCACGCCTTTGACTCCGTGTATCTTGTGCCCGCTCAGGGAAATGAGGTCGGCACCGAGCTGATTAGCCTTCACGGGGAGCTTCATATACGCCTGAACGCAGTCGGTATGGGTGATGATATCCTTGTAGCAGCGCTTTACAGCGGTAAACACCTCTTTAACTGGCAGTATATAGCCTGTTTCGTTGTTTACATACATCATCGTCAGCAGTACGGTGTCCTCATTGCAGGCGGAGATGAAATCCTCGGCATAGAATCTGCCGTCCTCACGCGGTGACACCCTGACCACCTCAAATCCCTTGTTTTCGAGGTCTGAGAGGGTCTCGTCCACTGAGGCGTGCTCCACAGCGGAGGCGACTATCCTGCGGCGTCTTTTGCCGTAGGCAGCGGAAATTCCGCGCAGAGCGAGGTTATTGCTCTCGGTCGCACCCGAGGTAAAAATTATGTTGTCGGAAAGCGCTCCGAGCGAGTCCGCAACCGACTTTCTCGCCCTGTCCACAGCGAGCTGAGCGTTCAGTCCCGCCCTGTGCAAAGACGACGGATTGCCGAAATTATCGGTCATAGCCTCCAGTGCAGCCTGCACAGCTTCGGGACAGGGTTTTGTGGTGGCGGCGTTGTCGAGATATATCATAAGTTTCACTACCTTTAATATACAATAAATCTTATTATATCATATTTTTTTGAAGTTGTCAAAAACAGTGTTTATCACTGAAAAAAGAGTAAAAAAGTGTTTTTTTACACAGGTTTGGATTGTTCCACGTGGAACATATGTTCCTTTAAAGCTGCGAAGCGGGAAAGCGCAGAACAGTGTCAATATGCTCAAAGACTGTGCCTCTCTTTTGTAGGACATTACAAAGTTGCGGATACACTGCAACTTACCGCGGTTTTATAAGGTATTACGTGTGAAAGGACCTGAGAGGAGTTTACAGTCAGTTCACAAATAGTCAACAAAACATTTTCGAAATGATGATATAATATGTATATAATCACGATATGAGGAGGTTGTCCGCTATGACCGATAACATCAACAAAATTCCAGACAATGAAAATCTCGACCTCGATCAGCTCAAAAATGTGAGCGGAGGCAATTTTGTAATAGTCGGCGGAAACAATAATAAAGAAATAACGCCAAATGGCCCTTTGGAAGATGCTCTCCAATATGCACAGGAACAAGGTATAAGCACAGACAAAAAACTGAAAACTCTTCCCTGAGATACATCTGTATCCAACTATTTTAATAAGGAGGAAAATACTATGAAAGCTGACATTGAAAAATATATCGGAGGTTTAGACCCCGTATTACAGGGAAAGGCGCGTCAGTGCAAAACAAAGGAAGAGCTCAGCGCCTTTATCGCCGATAATGACCTCGAACTCCCCGAAGACGCTCTGGAGCTTGTTTCGGGCGGCTGCGGAACCTCTACACCGAAAAAGCCATACTGCAAATATTGCGGCACTGCGGTATACGATTTAATTTGTCAAGACTCACACAAAAAGGGTATGCAAAGCGCCCCTTATGTTTGTTGGAACGGCTGCGGCAGACACCTGAATTCAAACGAGGTCGAATGGCGATAATCAAAGAGTAACAAATCAAGTTTTATCAAGGAGGAAAATACTATGAAAGCTGACATCGAAAAATACATCGGAGGTTTAGACCCCGAATTACAGGGAAAGGCGCGTCAGTGCAAAACAAAGGAAGAACTCAGCGCCTTTATCGCCGATAATGACCTCGAACTCCCCCAAGACGCTCTGGAGCTTGTTTCGGGAGGCTGCGGAACTCCAACACCACCAAAAGCCGCATACTGCAAATACTGCGGAAATGCAGTGGCAGTACTCATTCCTACACAAGGCGGCAAAAAGAACTATATATGCTATGCAGATCACTGCGGAAAACCGCTTTCCGAAAGCGAGGTCGTCTGGCGATAATCCCTGCAGAGCCGTAAACAAATCATATAATTGATTTCAAGGAGGTATTATTATGACTGATAACATCAACAAGAACATCGAAAACGAAGAGCTCGACCTTGAACAGCTCGAAAATGTGAGCGGCGGTCTCAATTATAACAAGCTCGCTTTAGCCGATAGTAAACTGATGATGGGCGACAAGATGATGATGGGCGACATGAAGTTAGGCATGGCTTCAGGCTTGGCTTCAGGCTTGGCTTCAGGCTTGGCTTCAGGCTTGGCTTCAGGCTTGGCTTCAGGCTTGGCAGCAGATCAGGCAATGGGGCTCGCTGATAACGCCGCGATCTTTAAAGGCGGCAAAAAAATGGAGTAAGGAGGAGTCTCTATGACCGATAACATCAATAACCCCCCTGAAAACGAAGAGCTCGACCTTGAAAAGTTAAACGGCGTTTCGGGCGGATTTATCACTAATCCTACCTCCGGTAACAAAACCGAAGATTATGAGGTGTGGGACGACAGCAAGGGCGAAGTCATCGGGACATTCCCGAGCCTCGAAGAAGCCAGAGAAGCCGCGAAAAATGCGAAGCTGATGGATAAGCTCGCAAGGATAGATAAAAAGCTGGGCGGCGGCAGAATGGGATAAGCCTTGACCCTGTCTTATCCGATATCTCATCAGAACATCACATCCCGAGGCTGTACAACCTCGGGATGTTTCTCTGTCTGCGGCATTCTGCAAAAAAATGGCAAAAACCCCTTGACAAGTGCGTTTTTATGTGTTATAATGATTTTACCTCGTTTGGGGTTATTTTTTATGCCCCGCAGAGGGAGGCAAACGACCTACCTCCGCTCGCGGAGGAAATATTTTTTCAGGAGGTGCCGTTATGAGAGTGAAAATTACATTGGCTTGCACTGAGTGCAAACAGCGTAATTACGTTTCCAAGAAGAACAAGAAGAACGATCCGGACAGAATTGAAATGATGAAACACTGCAAATTCTGCCGCAAGCACACTCTTCACAAGGAAACAAAGTGATCGGAGGGTATTTTAATGGCTAAGGACAAGGAAAATACAGCTTCCGAAAAGAAGGATAAGAAGGAAAAGAAGTCCAAGAAAGAACCAAACAAGGTTGCTAAGTGGTTCAAGGACCTGAGGATCGAATTCAAAAAAGTCGTCTGGCCCACGAAGCAGACTGTCATCAACAACACCGCAGTTGTTCTCGCTGTTGTTGCAGGCTCCGCTATCATCGTCGGCGCGCTTGATTTCGGATTCCTCCACTTGCTCAGCTTCATCTATACGCTTGGCAAGTGATCAGCTCTGAGGAGGATAGATATGTCAGAAGCAGCTAAGTGGTACGTTATCCACACTTATTCGGGCTATGAAAACAAGGTAGCTCAGAATATTGAAAAGGTTGTCGAAAACCGTAAGCTTCATGACCTTATCCAGGAGGTCAGAGTTCCTACCGAGAAGGTGACCGAGATCACCGACGGTAAAAGCAAGGAAATAGAGCGTAAGACCTTCCCAGGTTACGTTCTGGTCAAAATGGTTGTTACCGAGGATACATGGTATGTCGTCAGAAATACCAGAGGCTGCACAGGCTTCGTTGGCCCTGCGTCAGAACCTACTCCCCTCTCCGAGGAAGAGGTCAAGAAGACCTTCGGCATCGACGTTTCTACCGTCGAAGTCAACTTCAAGGAGGGCGACCGCGTTCAGATCTCAGGAACCGCTATGGACGGCTTCATCGGTATCGTTCAGGGTATCAACATCGAAGAACGGACAGTTGATCTTCTTGTATCAATGTTCGGCAGAGAAACCCCTACCACACTGCCTATCAGTCAGGTCATAAAGGTAGAGGACTAATTAGGTCAAAAAAGAAGCCGCGTCGGCTTCAGTGGGAGAGGTAAAATCAAGCTTGCCTCGCCATTTACCACATTTATGGAGGTGCGAATTCAATGGCACAGAAAGTAGTTGGCTACATTAAGCTTCAGATCGCAGCAGGAAAGGCTACTCCTGCACCGCCTGTTGGACCTGCTCTTGGTCAGCACGGCGTAAACATCATGGCATTCACTAAGGAATTCAACGAGAGAACCAAGAACGAAATCGGTATGATAATCCCTGTTGTTATCACAGTTTATGCTGACCGTTCATTCTCTTTCATCACTAAGACTCCCCCCGCTGCCGTTCTCATCAAGAAGGCTTGCAAGATCGATAAGGCTTCGGGAGTTCCGAACAAGACTAAGGTCGCTAACATCACTAAGGAGCAGATCAAGCAGATAGCTGAGACAAAGATGCCTGACCTCAATGCAGGCTCTCTCGAAGCTGCTATGAGCATGATCGCCGGTACGGCTCGCTCAATGGGCGTTGTAGTTGTTGACTAATTATTAACTTGAATGACGATAGGGGCTATCCCCTGTTCCGACTTCTCAATGGTGGGAGGAAAATTCCGCTAATCGGGTAAAAATCCCGATATTACCACTTTTATAGGAGGAAATATAATGAAACACGGCAAGAAATATGTTGACAGCGCAAAGGCTGTTGATTCTGCAAAATTTTATGAGTCCGCTGAGGCTCTCGAGCTCGTTTGCCAGAACGCTAAGGCTAAGTTCGACGAGACTATTGAGGCTCACATCCGTCTCGGCGTTGACTCACGTCACGCTGACCAGCAGGTTAGAGGCGCTGTTGTACTTCCCAACGGTACAGGTAAGACTGTTCGCGCTCTCGTTTTCTGCAAGGAGGACAAGTATGAGGCTGCTCAGGCAGCAGGCGCTGACTTCGTCGGCGGTATGGATCTCGTAGACAAGATCATGAAGGAAAACTGGATGGACTTCGATGTTGTTATCGCTTCTCCCGACATGATGGGCGTTGTAGGTCGTCTCGGTAAGGTGCTCGGTCCCCGCGGACTTATGCCTAACCCGAAGGCAGGTACTGTTACTCCCGATGTCGCTAAGGCTGTTACAGAGGCTAAGGCAGGTAAGATCGAGTATCGTCTCGATAAGACCAACATCATCCACTGCCCCATCGGTAAAGCTTCCTTCGGTGCTGCTAAGCTCGACGAGAACTTCACTACTCTCATGGAGGCTATCGTAAAGGCTAAGCCTGCTGCTGCTAAGGGTACTTACCTCAAGAGCTGCACAGTTACTTCTACAATGGGTCCCGGAGTTCCCGTTGCTACTGCTAAGTACGGTGTCTGATTTAAGATAATCGCAATAATTAAGGGCGTTCTTAACGAACGCCCTTTTTGTTATGCCTGTTTTTCTGTTATAGCTGAGGTGCGGACTCGTCGCCGAGCACCTGAGGCAGGCTCTTGTAGTAAATTGCCACCGCAACGGCAAGTGCTACACTTATCGCGAAGAATATCAGCTCAAACAGCCACAGCGGTGTATCAAGCACCTTCGGAAGGATGACTGTGCAGTCTGCCGCGAAATGCAGGAATATCGCGAGCGGATAGAGCCACAGCTTGCCCTTGATGCGGACACCCGCAAAAACAAGCACTGACAAGGATACGTGCAGGATTATTGCGGAAATGCGCTCGAAAAATCCGAGCATATACGTCGAAAACGTATTCTCCGTCATCGTCCTGACGTTCGTCAGAAAGGTCTCTTTCAGCTCATCGTTGTAGTTCGCGGTAAACAGTTCAAGCATTCCTGCATTCGTGAAAAGCGCGATGAACAGCGTCAGCGCAGCAGCTCCGCCAATGAGCAGGATGCTCTCGATGCCTCCGTGACCTATGCCGTAGGTGACTGCGTCGCGCTTGTCCTTGTACTTGCGCATGAGGGTCTTCATGCCGACGAGGCGTCCTGTCTCCTCGAAAATTCCAGCCATAGCCGACGAAAAGATGTAAAGCGGCAGAGGTTCACTGAGAAGTCCAAGCGTTTTCTTGTCGATGAAGGTAATCACAAACGCGCACCCGCCCTCTATCATGAGCGCGAACACGGGAAATACCAGACAGCCCACCCAGAACGGCACAAGCTTCGCTTTTGTCTTTATCAGCCAGATAATTAGCAGCACGATCGGCAGCAATACTGCAAGGAATCCCTCTAAAAGTGCTCCAGCTATGACTGACGGCGGAAAATGCAGTTCGTCCATATCATCCCTCCAAAAATTCATTGATTTGTGCTGTACGAACGAAATTCGGTACATTTATTATTTTAGCACAAGAATTAACAAATGTCAAGCTGTTTTATCGGACACACAAAAAAGGGCGCTCTTATGAGCGCCCTTTCACTATTTACGATTACTTGGAAAGTGAATCGATCTTGGAAGAAGCTACAGGGAAGTCCTTCTGATCAATGAGCTTAGCATCCATCATCTGGATTGCAAGCGCATCCTTAGCTGTAACGCCCTGACCGTTGTCAACGATATCAGCGTTGATCTTGCCCTGAGCCTTGAGTGCGAACTTATCGCCGTTAGCGATAGACTGGAGGATAGCTGTAGCATCAGCAACAGTTACCTTGCCGTCGCAGTTAGCGTCACCCCAGAGGGTGTCTTCGTCGCCGCCGCCAGCTGTTGTTGTTGTATTAGCCTTTGTTGTAGATGCTGTTGTTGCACCTGTGGATACTGTAGGATTGTCAGAACCGTCATCAACAACGCCGGGAGCTACGTCCTCGAGGTAGGATGTGATCCATGCAAGAGGAGCATTCCAGTTGATGGTGATCTCGTTTACAGACCATGCCTCAGCAGAGTCAACATAGCACTTCTGGCTTGCGAGAGTACCTCTCTTGAAGCCCAGACCGCCTACGTAAGGATCCTGCATACCAGCACCAGGACCACCGGACATTACACCAGCAGGAGCCTTCGGGAATGAAGGATCAACGCCGTTAGCCCAGAGTCTGTGGTGAGGCCACTGGAGAGTTACGTCACCGTAACCTGATACGTAAGAGAAGTCATTTCCGTTACGTCCGAAGATGTAGTCCATAGCAGTTGTAGCACCGCTGAGGTACTTCGGAACCTTTGTAGCATCGTAAGCGTAAGCCATAACGATAGCGTTGTTAGCTACGAATGAGTTTGAACCCCACTCATAACCAGAAACTTCGATCGGCTTGCCGTTGTCATCAAGACCGATATTGATCTCATCAGTGAAGGTAGAACCAACGTACGGGATACCCATACCTGATTTATCTTCCTGCTCGATGTAGTTATCAGCAGCCTTAACGATAGAATCCTTAACTGTCTTAGCGTCAGCATCGCTGAGCTTGTCGCTGTTGAGGTAGAGTGACAGAGTACCCATACCTGATGTACAACCCCAGTTGAACGAGCTGAATGAACCCTTGTTCTCGCCGCCGCCGAGGTTAGAAGTAACGCTCAGAGCCTTGTCAGCGCCTGTAGAGTCATTTTCGTTCTTGTAATCCATGAGCTTGTCGTAGTACTCCTTATCGCCTGTTGTAGCGAAGAGCTCACAGAGTGCCCAGTAGTAGTCATCTGTTACATATGTATCGCCGTAAGGACCACCGCCGATAGCCTGATCGAGAGGAGCGAAGTAAACGTCGCCCTTCTTGGCGTTTGTGCCCTTAACGTCGTCCTGCTGCTCGGATGTACCGTTCTTGCCGTACCATTTGTCCTTGTTCTTCTCAACAGCTGCGAGACCGATCTTAGCATTCTTGAGACACTCCTTAGCGAAGTCATCATCAATGCCTTCCCAGAGACGAGCAGCCTGTGCAGCACAAGCAACCATGTTGAGTGTAGCTGCGTACGTAGGCGGCTTAACGATACGTGTCATATCCTCGAAGCCCTCGTACTTCCAAGCGTGGATAGCAAGACCTGTCCACTTGTGGTCATGGAGCTTGTGGTAAACCATGCCTTCGTCCTTGCCGAAGTAAGGATCCGTGGAGTCGACCATCATTCTGAAGAACCACTCGAGCTCAACTCTTGCCTCATCGAGGACATCAGGAGAGCTTGTACCGTCGAAGCTGATCTCTCCGCTGTTTACGTCATACTTCTGAGGAATGAGCATCGACTTGCCGTCAGCCCACTTACCCTCTTCGCCGATGTGCTTGGACATCTCGTACATATTCTGGAGTGTCCATACGGAAACACCGCCGTTAACAACGTACTTACCGTGGTCACCAGCGTCGTACCAACCGCCCGAAGCAGTTATATCATACTTCTCATCACCGTCGAACTTACCTGAGTAAGCCTTTATCCACTTAGGCTGAACGTAAGCCTTATCCTTCTTATGACCGCACTCTGTATGAGCAAGAGAAGCAGCATCGCCGTTCTTTATGTAGTCGCCCTCTATCGGGACACCTGAACGGTTCTGATAGAAGTAAGACATGGAGTCACGGAGGAGTCCGTCATAAAGAGTATCAGAAATTGCGAACTCGTGTGACTTGTTCATCTGATATTCCTTACCTGTCTTCCAGTTTGTCCACATTACCTTGTCGCCTGAGATCTTGGTATCGTAAGCGTTCTTGAGGATACCAGACTGTGTACCTGATACGCCTACATCGTCCTTAACTACGATATAGTAGCCTGTACCGCCCTTCTGGAGCTTTGTGAAATCAAGAATGTGAACGTACTCACCGCTGTCCTTGTACTTTGTTGTCTTAACGCCGCCATCTGTTACAGCATCCATAGTCTTGGGAGTACCTGAATCGTAGTCGCCGCTGATAACAGTGGAAGTGCCGCTGTATACAGATGTGCCCGTCGAATCGTAAACGTCGAACTCAAGAGGCTCGGAAGCATCTGATGTATAAGAAGCTCTCTTTCTGAGGCCCTGATAGTAACCTACCTGATTGAGACGAACGTTGGACTGAGGTCTGATAACGCCGAACTCATTTGTCTTATCGAAGTCACCGTCGCTGCCTGTTACGTCCTCGAGTGACATATTGTCGAATGTAAGTGTAGAATCGTTAGGCATACCCTTATCGGAACCGCCGTAGAGAGCAGCGCCGTCTGTGCCTGCATGACAAGCATAGTGGAACGCCCACTCAGCAGGTCCGTCCTGAAGAGGCTTAGGACCGCTGCCTGCAACGAACTCTGTATCAATAACAAAAGTCTTGCCCTTGGTAACCTTGCTTACCTGCCAGTCACCGTTACCGGAATCGTTCCAGTACTCGTTCTCTCCGCCGTAGTCACCGATCTTTGTGTAGATCTCACCGTCAGCAGAAGGAGTGATCTCAGCGTGTACCTTGTAGGTATGACCGCTTACGAGCTGAAGACCTCTGTGACGAAGCTGAAGATCCCATCTTCCGTTACCGCCCATGTTGTTCTTGATAGTAACAACATAAGTACCGTCGATGATGTCGAACTTCTGCTTTGCGGGGTTAGTTTCGCAGGTGTGCCAAGGAAGACCAACGCCGTCCTCGAAGTCGGTCGCACCAAGCAGCTGACCTGCGTTTGCGCTCATAGGAGCAAGAACACCAGCTACGGAAGTAGCTGCCATGGCTGCTGCCATAATGCTTCCTGTGAGAGCCTTTGCAAATTTCTTGTGCATTTTTTATACCCTCCCTGATAAAATAAAAAATATAAAAATGTTTATAACGCAACACCAGTGCACGTATTGCGGTTATATCGTATGAAAACTGCGATAGATCCAATCCCTACGCGGATATATTGTTGCACTGATCCATCATTCATATTATATTATATCCGCCTAAAAAAGTAAATAGCTTTCCGTAATTTCGTGTATTTCCATAATGTATCGCTCAAAAATTTGTATACTTTGCCAGTAGACATAAAAAACACAAAGGGAGACGAATCTCCCTTTGTTAATGGAATATGAATTTGTTTCAAAAAGTTTCTCTTATTGCTCGCAAGCTGTTATTTTCCTGCATAATGAGGTAACTTATCTACTACCCCTGCGTCCTTCTTCTGGATAATCAGCGCATCGTTCGCTGTTACGCCTTCAACGCCGTCTACGTCGGCATTTATCTTGCCCTGCTTCTTGAGCTCGTACTTATCCTTGTTGGCGATGTGCTGGAGGATAGCTACTGCGTCCGCTACCGTTACCTTGCCGTCTACGTTCGCGTCGCCATAGAGTATACCATCGCCGCCAGCGGAGACAGTAGTATCATTGCCAGAGGCGGTCGATGACGTTCCGCCCTGACGAAAGGAGGTAGTGGTCTCGGCAGAAGTCACGGATGTCGTGGTCACTGTGGTCGTTGTCGTCGTTGCGGTCGACTTCGTGGTCGAAGAAGTCGTAGGTGTCGGTATGGTGCTTCCGCCTGTCAGCCCCGACCTTGTGGGTACGTAGTCGGACTGTGTGGAAACTGTGCCGTCGGGCTCCTCGCCCCATACGAGTACGCCGTTCACGTACATGGTGATGTGCTCGTTGAGCGAATCTGCCTTCTTGAGGTCGGTAGCCGTGGCAAGTCCGCCTGCGTATGACCAGTCATTGGCGGTATCCCATGCGCCTGTAGTAGGCTTGCCGTCTACTGCGTCGGGGATGGAGATGCGGAACTGCACCTCGTCGCGGTGCTCGGACTGGCCTGTAGGCATGATAGCTCTGCCGTCCTCAAACTTTATGCTTGCGTAGTAGACATTGCCGTCGTACTGATAAGGACCTGTTACCGTAGCATAGCCCTGCTCGCCTTCGCTGTACTGCTGCGACTTGCCCTCTACCTTGATATCATCGACCGAGAGACCCGCATCAAGCGCTTCGGAGATATCAAAATAGTATCTGTACTCGATGTCCTTGGCAACTCTTGCAGGCCATGCTGTGTGGTTCATAGCCCATGCCTTTATCTCGGTGTAGGAAGTGCCTGCTGTGCCGTTGATGACTGCCGCAACTTCCCACTCTGCCCACTTGGGCTCCTCCTTAACGGGGAAGTCTGCGAGCGGTGTTCCGCCGTATTCGTCTATCATTGCGCAGAGGACTGCGGTATATCCTGCGTTGTAGTCGACTGCGACCTCGGAATACTGGTAGTCGCCGACGCCTATCTTATCCATATCGTAGCTGCCCGAGCTGTCGGGTCCGCCGATGAGTGCGCCGTAGAGGGTATGAGCATATTCGGTCTGCCAGCCCTCATCGCCGCCTGATGCCTGACCGAGATTGTTCCAGTGGTCGTCGTGGATGCCCGAAGCAGTTCTGTGGTGTACAGCCTTGGGGTTCTTATCGCCCATGCCGAGAACGTAACAGAGACCGAGCTTGTTGTCGCCGAAGCAGTAGTTGACCTGACTGTCAGCCCACTTGTTGTACTTATCAGCGTTGCCGCTGTCCTTGAGGACAGTATCGCAGGCAAGCTTTGTCAGCCATGCTGTGTTGCAGGCGTGACGGAGACAGCCCCAGTTTGTGAGGTGCGAGAGACCGTCGGCTGTTACCTTTCCCTCAAAAGGCTTGAGGTCGGAATCACCTGTGTTCATCCAGTAGCGGATATGCTTGTCGATGTGCTTCACCCACTCTTCCTTGCCTGTGAGCTGTGCATAGAGCAGTGCCGCAGCCTGAGTGGTGTCGTCCCATGCGAGACCCCATGTATACTTCCAGTCGGTGGACTGGCTCTCAAGCGGGAAATTCGGAACATAGTCCTTCTCTATCTTGTCAAGATAGCTCTTGTCGCCCGTTGCCTTGTAAAGCCAGCAGGCTGCGTACATACAGTCGTCGAGCCATGTCGAGGTGTTGTACATTCCGCTCATGTTGCCGATATCCTTGGCATCGCGTATCTTGTCGGCGCCCTCGAAGAGGTCCTTCGCGTGCTTGAGGTAGTCCTCGTCGCCGAATATCATATAGCCCTGTGCAAGAGCCGCTGCGGAAAGAGCAGCGACCGTCGAATTCTTGATGGTGTCGTACTCACGCTCCCAGTTGCCCTGCTTGAGCTGGTGCTTGCGGAGGTACACCTCAGCGCTGCACCATGTATTGTGGTCCATGCCGCTGTCGCCGATAGTGCCTATCATCTCGCCTCCGCCGAGGTCGCAGTCGCGCACATAGTCCATCGCGAACTTCATATTGTCCTTGTAGAGCCCGTCAAGCCCTGCCTTTTTTACAGCGTCTTCGTACTCAAGATAGCCCCATGCGAGCAGAGATACCGAGTATGCGTTGGTCAGCGTGAACTTGAAGTGGTCGCCTGCATCGTACCAGCCGCCCGGCACCTTGTCGGTGTCCACGCCGTTCTCGTCGACCATGGAGTCCTCGCGCCACGGTACGCTGTTCCAGTCGGGAAGTTTGCCCGACTGCTGCACTTCGTAGAAGAACATGGACTTCTGGAGCGCTTCTCCGTAATTGTAGCTGCTGTCTGCTGCATCGACTGTCGGAACAGCGGTCAGCAGATTCGCTGACATTGCCATGGCAGAGACAGCGGCTGCGATTTTTTTCATCTTCATTTTAGATTACCCCTCTCATTTTTTTGGTGCGGTTCGCTCCGCGCCTATACATCTTAACTATACAATATTAATCCCGATTTGTCAAGGAAAAATTGCACGCCCGCATAGTACGGAAAAAATATCGCTCTCCCTGCACCCATTCCCGTATTACTGGGGTATTACTATTGAAAGAGCTCGAAAGCGGGTCATTGCTGCGCTAAGTCTGCCTTGCGGTCTTGTGAGGCGCCGCCCCGAAAAATGATCCCCATATTCTTTCGGCGACAGTGCTGTGATATGTACCGCACGCACTGTCTCTATCTCATCCATAAGGAGGAATCGACCATGGAAAACATCGGAATCGAGAACTTTATCAAATCGCTCTCTCCCGAATTGCAGGCGAAAGCCCGCGCGTGCAAGTCAAATGCCGAACTGGCACAGTTCGCTGCCGAGAACGACCTCGAAATACCTACTGATGCGCTCGAATTCGTGTCAGGCGGCTGCGGGGACAGCAGCAAGAAGAACGTCGAGGTCTGCAACAAGTGCGGCACAACACTAAGCGGTGTGCCCAGTGGTCTCCCCAAGCCATCGGGAAGCTGCAAGTACTGCTCCAAGTGCAAGAAAGTGCTCATATCC
The DNA here is from genome assembly GCA_900109435.1 of Ruminococcus sp. YRD2003. Lineage (GTDB taxonomy): Bacteria > Bacillota > Clostridia > Oscillospirales > Ruminococcaceae > Ruminococcus > Ruminococcus flavefaciens_G. The sequence goes on from FNZT01000007.1 coordinate 141,765, forward strand.
GCAGACTGGCACATCGAAAAACGATGAAAAATCACCTATTATTTTAAGGAGGAACCTCAAATGAATACCAACATCGAAAACCTTATCAAAGGCTTACCCGCCGAATTACAGGAAAAAGCTAAGGCCTGCAAGTCTATCGAGGAGTTCAACACCCTTGTGGCAGAAAATGACATCGAGATACCTACGGATGCGCTTGAATCCGTTTCGGGCGGCTGCGGCACCAGCAGCAAGAAGAACGTCGAGGTCTGCAACAAGTGCAAAACAACTCTTACAAATGTTCCTGCCGGATTGCCCAAGCCCTCGGGTGCAAGCAAATACTGCCCCAAGTGCAAGAAGGTGCTCATATCCGCGGACTGGCACATCGAGAAAAGATAATTGTTCTACGTATTATCAGAAAGTATCGCCCTGCGGAGCTGGCAATTCGTTCCGCAGGCGTATTACTTTAGAGACGATCCGTTCGCACATTGGCTCAGCGATGAGGAATTCAAGCTCCTTCTCCTCTGCGACGGTGGACACGATATCGAGCCCTCAGAGCTGACTGAGAGCCTCGAAAGCCGATCGCTCATAAGAAAATGCGGGCGCGGAGAAAAGATGTCGGAGTGGTCGCGCCATAAAAGCTACCCGCACCGCTATTTCCCGAAGATCAACCTCATGATAACGGGTAAGTGCAACTTCAACTGCCTCCACTGCTTCAATGCGGCGGACAATGCTCCGCTGATGACGGAATGGGACTTCGATGAGCTGGTCGGCCTGCTCGACCAGGCAAGTGACTGCGGTATCCACAGCTTCACTATCACGGGCGGCGAGCCTATGCTCCACCCTCGCTTCATGGACATCGTGCGCGAGATATACAAGCGGGATATGTTCATCGACGAGCTCAATACCAACGGCTATTTCATCACGCAGGAGATACTCGACGAGTTCAATGCTGTCGGCTGCCGTCCCATGATCAAGATATCCTTCGACGGCATAGGCTGCCACGACTGGATGAGAGACAGAAAAGGTGCGGAGGCGCGGACGCTTGACGCTATCGAGCTCTGTACGAGGAACGGCTTCAATGTGATGTCGCAGACTCAGGTACACCGCCGCAATCTGGACTCCCTTATGCCCACGGCAAGGAAGCTCAACGATATCGGCGTGTCGACTCTGCGCCTCATCAGGACTACCGAGGCTCCGCGCTGGGAAAAGAACTCGCCCGGAAGCTGCCTCGGCATAGAGGAATACTACGCGGCAATGCTCGATTTTATGCGTGCCTACAAGGACAGCGGTATGCAGATGAACGTGATAGTCTGGCAGCTTATGAACGTATATCCCGCTGACAAGACCTACTCGCTGGCGCCCGTTATGTTCGGAGAGGACGAGTATAAGCCGGCTGCGCCTGTCTGTAAGGGCGTGCGCGGTATGGTCGGTGTGACTTCGGGAGGAGATGTCGTTCCATGTCTGCAAATGTCAGGCTACTTCGAGGAACACGGCATTCATATGGGGAATCTCCATTCTACGCCTCTTGCGGAGCTCCTCAGAGATGGTTTCTATCAGCAGACGGCGTGTACGAATGTCCACAAGCGCCGAAAAAACAACTCAAAGTGCGACGCGTGCAAATACTTCAAATACTGCGGCGGAGGCTGCCCCGCTCTCGGGCTGCTGTTTGCTCCCGAGGAGTGGAACATCTACGGCTCGGATGTGACGAAGTGCCTGTTCTTCGAGAACGGCTGGTACCATAAGTCCGAGGAAGCCATGAAAGGCTGGACGAACCTCAGCAGTATCAATATCTGAATGAAAAAGGCTGCATGACCATTCGGTCACGCAGCCTTTATTTTTTATTGCCTTTTCAGTCTGCACCATTCAAGCTGGATATACTGTCCGTTCCTGAGCTCCACTTTGTCGTCCTTATCTATGCCGTAATGGTGCCCGTCAAAGTCGTTGTCTGCCATGACTTCGTCGATACTGTCATAGATGGTGTAGCTCTCATACCCCTGGTCGGTGAGCAGGTCGAAGCTGTAGGTGCCAGGCTTGACGTCCCTGCCGACAAGGAACATACCTGCGTGCTCGAACGGGTCGTTCTCACTGTGAAAGCTGTCCACAGGATATGCCTTCGCCCACGAGAAATGAAGGTGCTGCCCGTCTTCGAGCTTCATATATGTTGACATCTGATACCAGCCCGTGCGGACAGGATCCTCCTCATTGGCTTTCTCATACACTCCTGCGTAGAAGCTGGGGATATACTCATCTTCCTCGGACTCACCATCTCCGTACATTGATATCTCCTCGGCGACGAAGATGTACTCGCCAGCGTCTATCCCCTCGCCTACCGTATAGTCGCCGCTCTCAATGTACTCGACTGACTTGCCGTTCACGCCGCTGTACTCGCTCCTGCTGTTTGATGAGCTGCTCTTGCCTTTATCTCTGCTCCCTGAGGTCGCGGGGGGCTCGGTCGGCTTGACAATGGAAACGCTCGACGACGGTCTGCTCTTTGTCTGATGTGTCATCGTAAGCTTATTTGTCGCAAATATCGCCCATAGAAGCAATGCAACGATGAACAGTACACAGCCTATCAGCAGGATATATGCGGGGTGGATGCCGCCCTCGCGCTTAGGCTCGGGTATCGCTTCCACTCTCTGAGGCTGCGGCTCGCCGTTATTCAGATAGCTCTGTATATCGGGGACAGGCTTGGGCGCGGGGGCAGGTGCGGGCTGCACGGGCGGCTTTTCCGCATCGGTGTCGGGCTCAAAGACCGCCGCCTTTTCAGCCTCTGCTGCTTTTTCCTCTGCCGTTTCCGACTTGGTCTCAACTGTTTCAGCTGACGTTTCCGCCGCTGCTTCGACCGCCTTCGTCTCAGCTTTGACAGGCTCGGGAGCTCCCAAAAGCTCGGGCGGTATCGTTATCTCGGGCTGCCTTCTGCCGCACGCACGGCAGAATCTCGCATCAATGCTTATCCTCGCGCCGCACTCGACGCAGAATTTTCCGTCCATGATATCACTTCCTAATATACAAATAGAGGGCGTGAATTATCACGCCCTCCGTTTTTTCAGCTAAATTATTCAGCGTCCTCAGCAGATGCTTCCTCAGCGGGAGCCTCTTCTTCAGCTTCATCTTCAGCGTCCTCAAGGAGAGCGCGGATAGAAATGCTTATTCTCTTTGACTCCTCGTCGATGTCGATTATCTTAACGTCAACTTCGTCGCCGACTGTAAGGATATCCTTTACATTGTCTACCTTCTTGTCAGCTATCTGAGAAATGTGGATAAGACCGTCAACGCCGTCGATTATCTGAGCAAATGCTCCGAAGCTTGTGATAGAAACGATAGTAGCCTTGACTACATCGCCTACTCTGTACTTCGAGAGGAATACCTCCCAAGGATTGTCCTCTGCCTTCTTGAAGCCGAGGGAGATGCGGTTCTCCTCACGGTTGAGGTCCTTGATGTATACCTCGATAGTGTCGCCTACATTTACTACCTCACTCGGGTGCTTGATGCGCTTCCATGAGAGCTCGGAGATGTGTACCATACCGTCGATGCCGCCGAGGTCAACAAATGCGCCGAAGCTTGTGAGTGACTTTACCTTGCCTGTGAATGTCTGGCCTACCTCGGCAGACTCCCAGAACTTAGCTCTTGCCTCTTCCTTCTTTGCGCTGTCAACGTCCTTGATGGAGCCGACTGCTCTCTTCTTGCCGCCCTCTTCAACTTCCTTTATCTTGAACTGTACCTTCTGCTTGTTGAGCTGCTCAAGGTCAGTACCTCTTGCGAGGCCTGTCTGTGAAGCGGGGATGAATACTCTGACACCGAGGTAGTTTACGATTACGCCCTTGTTTACTATACGTGTAACTGTTCCCTCGAGAACTGTGCCCTCTTCCTTAGCCTTGACGATAGTATCGTAGCCTGCCTGCTCGTCTACCTTTCTCTTGGAAAGAGCTGCTGTGCCGTCTGCGTCGTTTACCTTGACAACAATGAGGTCGATCTCATCGCCTATGGAAACGATATCCTCGGGCTTCTTGGAAGGGTCGTCTGTCAGATCCTCGAGCTTTACGTAGCCTGTATGCTTTGTGCCGAGGTCAACAGTGATCTCTGCATTGTCGATACCTACAACGATACCCTTTACTTTCTCTCCTGTATGTATTTTTTTGAATGATTCGTCGAGCGCCTGCGCGAAATCGATCTCCTCATCCGAGTTTGCTGTGAGATTTACATTCTCTGTCATAGTGGTTTGTACCTCCTTGATTATATATGCGGGAGTAGATGCACCTGCTGTGATGCCTATCCTGCCCGCACAGGGCAGCTTCAAAGATGAAAGCTCGTCCGAATTTTCTATGTGATACGTCTTGCAGTACCTGCTGCACACCTCGTACAGTTTTACGGTATTGGAGCTATGTCTTCCTCCTACAACGATCATGATGTCAGAGTTCTTAGCGAGCTCAGCCGCGTCTGACTGTCTTGTATCGGTCGCATTGCAGATAGTATCGAATATAACAATATCGGGATCGTTCTTGGGGATCACCTTTAAACACTCTTCCCATACTACTATATTATACGTCGTTTGCGCGACAAATGCAAGCTTTTTTCCCAAAAAATTATCATTTTTTTCAAAAAGGTGTTTTAGCTCAAAGTTATCCTTGAATACGTAATAATTTTGGTCACAATGACCTATGATTCCCTGTATCTCGGGATGATTCACGTCCCCTGCGATAAGGACAAGGTAGCCCTCTTTCGTTTTTTCGGCTACGATGCGGTGTATCTTCGATACGAACGGGCAGGTCGCATCAAGCATTCGGTTGCCGTTTGCCTCTATCTGCTCGTATACTTCCCTGCCGACTCCGTGTGAACGGATAACGACCGTCTCGTCGGGGCGGAGCTCGTCTACCGCGTCGATGACCCTCGCTCCCCTCGACTTCATATCGTCAACGACGTCCTGATTGTGGATTATCGGTCCGAGCGTTGCTACTTTTGAATTCTTTTCAAGCTCGTTGTACACCATTTTTACGGCTCTGTCTACGCCGAAGCAGAAGCCTGCCGACTTAGCTACCGTGACCTCACGCATTTTCCTTCTCCTCCTTGTTCTTCGGCTCGGGTGTTCCCTCTACGAGCTCCTTTATGTCAGCCATATAGCGGTTTTTCAGCTTGACGAGCTGGCGCGGGTTCGGCTCGTCGGCGGGCTCGACATAGTCCTTCGGGTCAATGGGCTTGCCAAACTTCACTGTTACCCTCGTGCGGAATTTCAGCTTATCGCCGTATACGATGCCTACGGGTACTATCCTGCGGTCTGCCTTTGCGGCGATGAGCGCCGCTCCCGAATGTCCGCGCCCGACTTTGCCGTCCTTCGAGCGTGTGCCCTCGGGGAATATCATGAGGCTCCTGCCGTTACCGAGCCTGTCTATCGCCGTTTCGATGACAGACATATCGCCCTTTCCGCGCGAAACGGGGAAGGCTCCGAGAGTGCGTATCAGCCACGCAAACAGCTTATTTCGGAAGAGCTCCTCCTTCGCCATGAAGGCATACTTCCCGACAGCTCCGCCTCCGAGAAGCGGCGGGTCTGCGTTGGAGCGGTGGTTGCTGGCGTATATGACCGCCTCGCCGCGCGGGATATTGTCCCTGCCCTCGTAGTGCAGGTTGAATATGATGCGGAAAAACAGCCGCACAAAAAATTTCGCGATATAATACATCTGTCTATTCCTTCCTGATGTGTTTAGCCATTCTGAAGCGGCTCCCCTCGTCGTCTGTGACCGTATAACCGAGCCGCTGATAGAAATACCTTGCCGATATATTCGTCCTCTCGACGTGCAGTACCGCGGAGGAGGCTCCCCTCTCGTCTGCATACCGCTCCGCTAAGCTTATCAGCTTCGTGCCGATGCCCATTCCGCGGAATTTTTCGGTGACCGATATGTCGTCGAGGTATACGAAGCCGCTGTGCAGTTCGACCGAGACATAACCGACGACCTTATCCTCCGACACCGCGACGTATATCACGTCTCCGCCGCCAAAGAACTTGTCGAGATACCCTTCCTCATAACCGTCCGTTTCGTCGTCGCCGACAGTCCTGAGAAGCTCCTCGAAAAGCCGCTCTATCGCAGGTTTGTCTGTCGGGACGGCTCTCCTGTACGAAACTTTTTTCATCAGCCTATCTTGCTCTCGATGACCTTGACGATAGCCTCTGCGGACTCCTCAAGGTTCAGCGTTGTCGTGTCGACGAGGACTGCGTCATCTGCCTGCTTGAGCGGCGATATCTCGCGGTGCATATCGGCGTAGTCGCGCTTGATGATATCGTCAAGTATCTCCTGATATGTGGGACAGTCGGGCTTCTCCGCAAGCTCCTTGTAGCGGCGGTTGGCACGCTCCTCGGCGGAGGCTGTCAGGAATATCTTCACGTCCGCATTCGGGAGTACCACCGTGCCGATGTCGCGTCCGTCCATGATGATGTTGTTCTCGCGGGCTATCTTCTGCTGAGTCTCAAACAGGTAAGCCCTTACTGCGGGGATAGCAGATGTGCGGGATGCCGCCATGGAGATAGCGGGGGTGCGGATAAGGTCGGAAACGTCCCTGTCTCCGAGGAATACACGCTGAGTGCCGTCCACGAAACGAAGTGAAACGTCCGCCTTTGCGAGCGATTTCTCGATGTCCTCGTCTGCGATGTTGTTCTCGGTGATATAGAGAGCTACCGTGCGGTAGAGCGCACCTGTGTCCACGTAGATGTAGCCGAGCTTCTTTGATACCATTTTTGCGATAGTGCTCTTGCCTGCGCCCGCAGGTCCGTCGATAGCGATGTTGATTGTCTTCATGATGTTTTCCTCCGATTTTGTTGTTTATTATGTAGGGGACGGCGTCCTCGACGTCCCGCATATTCATTTTTTGACGGGCGAGCGAAACTCGCCCCTACGCTCACTGCTTTGCTTCAAGCAGTCCCTTCACGGAAACCGCAAGGTCGGTGAGTATCGCTCCCGATGCGAGTACCGAGAAGCCGATACATACGGCTTTCGGGAGCTTGTCGCACAGCTTTCCCGACAGCGGGTGCAGCCAGAAGAAATACCCGACCGCCAGTACACCGAATATTCCACTCGATATCAGGCTCGAGCGGTCCTGTATCGAGCCCCACCAGCCCTCATACGTCCAGAACTGCCTGTGGAATATGAACTCCAGCAGGTATGATGCTCCGAGCTCGAATGCGGTAGTCACCACCGCCGAGAATATGAACACGAAAACGGGATGCCTCTCACGCTCGCCGAGCATCGCAAGCAGTATGAACGCTCCCACGGCGTAGATAGGCACTATCGGCAGGTGGAGTATGCCGCGGTTGACGAAGTGGTGATACAGTATATACACCGTCACGACCTCGTATATCCAGCCGAAAAAGCCCGCGGCGACAAATTCAAATATATAGCGGAAGACCCGCTGCCATGCTTCTCTTTTCATATTGCCTCACAGATACAGCGCCGCCGCATATGCGGTCGAGAACGCGATTTGCAGATTGAAGCCGCCCGTATAGGCGTCTACGTCTATGACCTCTCCCGCGAAGAAAAGCCCGCGGCAGAGCTTGGATTCCATTGTCTTAGGGTCTATCTCCTTTACGGAGATGCCTCCGCTCGTTATGATAGCCTCATCTATCGGTCGGAAGCCCGATATCCTGACGGGGAATGCCTTTATCAGCTCGCCGAAGCTCCGCCTCTGCTCCTTGGTGATGCCGTTTACTTTCTGCTCGGGGGCTATCCCCGACAGCTTCACGATAACAGGCAGCATTTTTGCAGGGAGGAGCCTGCGTATTCCGTTGATGAAGTCGCGGTTGAGATTTTCGGCAAAATCACGCTGTATCCTTGCGTCGAGCTGCTCGGGCGAGAGAGCGGGCTTGAGGTCGATAACGAGCCTGTACCTGTTCGGCTGCATATCGCGGATATGACTGCTCGCACTCAGCACGAGCGGACCGCTCACGCCGAAATGGGTGAACAGCATTTCGCCGAGCTCCGAGAATATGCGCTTGTCTCCGTCGTACAGCGAAAGTGTGACGTTCCTCAGCGAGAGCCCCATCAGCTCCGCGCAGTATTTATCGGGCGAGACCAGCGGCACAAGGCTCGGTTTCAGCTCAGTGACCGTGTGGCCCGCACTCTGCGCGAGTGTGTAGCCGTCGCCCGTAGAGCCCGTATTCGGGTAGGACTTGCCTCCGCACGCGATGAGGACACTGCCGCTGCGGTATTCCTCCCCGCCCGCTCTGACTCCGACGCACGCGCCGTCCTCGATGACGAGCGAGCTCACGCGCTTGTGTACTATCTTCACGCCGAGCTGTTTCAGCTCGCGGCCGAATGCCGCAACGATGTCCTCGGCGTTGTCGCTGACAGGGAAAACTCGGCTGCCGCGCTCGGTCTTCAGCGGGACTCCCAGCTCCTCGAAGAAGCTCTTGGTCTCCTCCGCACCGAACATTGAAAACGCGCTGTACATGAAACGCGGATTTGTCGGGATATTGCGAAGGTGCTCCTCCGTCGTGGAGTCGTTGGTGACGTTGCAACGCCCCTTGCCCGTTATCCGGAGCTTGCGCCCGATATTTTCGTTTTTCTCGAAAAGCAGCACCGACTTGCCGTATCGCGCCGCATACACTGCCGCCATGCAGCCCGCAGCTCCTCCGCCTATTATAATAGTATCAGTCATCTTCGCCCGTCAGCAGCTTGTGCAGCCTGCTGCGGACTTCCGCACGCAGGTCATCGGTGGCTTCGCGGTCGACGGTATAGCCGCCGTTGCTGTAGGTAACTACGTCGCCCTCGCGAGCTGAGCTCGGGAGATGCGCGCGGTGGATATTGACCATGCCCTCTTCAGTCTCGAGCACTGCATAGTCGCCTTCAAATCTGTCGATAGTCATCTGCTGCTCCTTTCCGCCGCGACGCGCAGACTGCTGCCGTCCGACGTGATAACTATGTTTCCGCACAGGTCCGTGCGGTAGATGTTGTCGGTGTAAGCCGAGAGGCGCTTCATCACCGCGTCGGTCGGGTGGCCGTAGGCGTTGCCCGCTCCGCATGATATGACCGCCGCTTCGGGACGTATCACTTCAAGAAATGCTGCCGTGCTCGACGAACTGCTCCCGTGATGGCCGACCTTGTATACGCTCATTTTACCGAGCCTGCCGCCGTCGAGCATTTCCTGCTCCGCGACTCCCTCCGCATCGCCCGTGAAAATGAAGCTCTCGCTTCCGTGCCGCAGGACAAGTCCCACGGAATAGTTGTTGATATCCTCGTATTTCTTGCTGTTCGGTGCGACTATCTCGCAGTGAGCGTCGCCGACTGTGAACTCGCTGCCCGTGACAGCTTCGGTGAGCTTAACGCGGTGCTCCTCTGCGGCATCGAGGAAGCGGAGAAAATATGAGGTCGTGGGGATATCTTCGTCGTCGAGGTGCGGGATGATGAACTCTCCTATCTCGAACGCTCCTATTATCCTGTCCATTCCTCCCATGTGGTCGGAGTGAGGATGTGTGCCGATGACGTAGTCGAGCCGTTTCACGCCCATATCGCGGAGATAGCTCACGACCCGCACCGACTCGTCAGCCTCGCCGCAGTCGATGAGCATATTCTGCCCGCCCGCGGCTATGTATATGCAGTCGCCCTGTCCGACGTCTATGAAATGCGCCTGCATCTCGCCCTCTGCGGGATAGACAGGCTGTTTCGGGATAAACGTCAGCACGAGGCATACCGTGAAAACTGCTATGAAGAACAGGCTCAGTGCTTTTTGCCGCCTGTTCCTTTCTTTCCGCCGTGCTTTGACTTCATTGCGGAGTTCCTTGAAGAGCTGTTCCCTGTCCTGTGTGATGTCCTTCGGTCGGGAGCGGCGTCCTTTTTCTGCCAACGCTTGTCACCGCCCTTCATGTCCTCGACGAGGCACTTGGGCGACGGACCGATGAGGTCGTACCTGCCAGCCCTTTTCAGAGCCTCGAGCACTATCTCCCTGTTCTGCGGGCGGAAGTATTGCAGCAGAGCACGCTGCATCGCCTTCTCCTTCGGTGTCTTCGGGACGTACACCTTTTCCATTGTATACGGGTCGAGCTCGGTATAGAACATCGCCGTGGATATCGTGCCCGGGGTCGGGTAGAAGTCCTGCACCTGCTCGGGACGTATGTGGTTGTCACGCAGGAAGAGCGCGAGCTCTATCGCCTCATTCAAGGTGCTCCCAGGGTGCGAGGACATAAGATACGGTACGAGATACTGCTCCTTGCCCATGCCCTTGGTTATCTCGTAGAACCGCTTCTGGAACGCCTTGTACGCCTCGATGTGCGGCTTGCCCATTTTGTCGAGCACCACAGCCGAGCAGTGCTCGGGGGCGACCTTGAGCTGACCGCTTACGTGGTGCTTTATCAGCTCACGCATGAACTCGTCGTTCTTGTCCTGCATGAGGTAGTCGTAGCGTATGCCAGAGCGTATGAACACGCGCTTCACGCCCTTGACCTGCCTTATCTTGCGCAGCATGGCGAGATACTCGGTGTGGTCGGCTTTCAGCGCGGGACACGGAGTCGGCGCGAGGCACTTCTTGCCCATGCACAAGCCCTTGCTGAGCTGCTTCTCGCAGGAGGTATGGCGGAAATTAGCCGTCGGACCGCCTACGTCATGTATATATCCCTTGAAATCAGGCATTTTAGTGATACGCTCCGCCTCCGCAAGGACCGACTCCTCGCTGCGGACTGTTACCCTGCGCCCCTGATGAAGAGCTATCGAGCAGAAGTTGCAGTAGCCGAAACAGCCGCGGTTATGAGTGATGGAGAAGCGGACCTCCTCGATGCCCGGGACGCCTCCCTGCGCCTCGTATGACGGGTGTACCTGCCGTGTATAGGGAAGGCTGTAGATATAGTCGAGCTCCTCGGTCGTGAGACTGAGGGCGGGCGGATTCTGCACGAGCATCATCTTCCCGTGGCGCTGTATTACGGTCTTGCCGTAGACCTCGTCCTGCCAGTCATACTGTATTTTTACCGCCTTTGCGTATTCGGTCTTGCTTTCGCGCACCTGCTCGAAGGAAGGACATTGTGCCGCTCCGAGCGGAGTGTTCACGGGCTCGGTGAGGTAGCAGGTGCCGCGGATATCGTGCATATCGTGTATGCTCTCACCTGCTGCGAAGCGCTCGCACATCTCGCGTATCTGGTGCTCGCCCATGCCGTACATGAGAAGGTCGGCTCCGCTGTCGACGAGTACGGACGGGCGCACTGTGTCGTCCCAGTAGTCGTAGTGGGCGAATCGGCGGAGGGAAGCCTCCAGTCCGCCTATCACTATCGGCACATCGCCGAAGTATTCGCGCAGCTTCCGACAGTAGACGATGACCGCTCTGTCGGGACGCTTGCCTGCAACTCCTCCCGCGGAATATGCATCGTCGGAGCGCTTTCTCTTGGCGGCGGTATAGTGCGCGACCATAGAGTCGATATTTCCTGCCGTCACAAGGAAGGCATACCTCGGAGCGCCGAAACGTCGGAAGTCCCTGTCGGTATGCCAGTCGGGCTGAGCGATGATACCAACGGTGAAGCCGATCGCTTCGATAAGGCGGGTGATGATAGCCGCACCGAAGCTCGGGTGGTCAACGTAGGCGTCGCCCGTTATGTATATGAAGTCGAACTGCTCTATGCCGAGCTCGTCCATTTCCTTTTTTGTCGTCGGTAAGAAGCCTTCGTACATGGTATCACCGCCTTTGCTTTTCATTATTCAATGCCGATGCTAAAACTCAAATCTGTTCTCGACTATCATAGTCACGAGAATGACTACGTTGAACATCATGAACACGGCTGCAACAGCGGCATTCCGCCAGAAAGCCAGCGGGCTCACGCACTCCTGACAAAGTATCACGCGCTTCTCTTCGGGGACGGCTACGCTGCCCATTCTGCTCGTAACTTCGGCAAGCTCGCGCAGGAGAGCAAGAGTCTCTGCCTCGTCGGGACGCAGTATGCCCATAGCCTCCTTGTTCTGGAGGTCCTCCATGATGATGTCGCCCGTATCGGGCTCAGCCTTGTCGGGCACAAGGATATCCACGCTCTTGCCTGCCACAAGCTTCTTCGCCGCACGGCAGGTGGTGGTTATCTTGTATGTAAAGCAGTTCTCGGCAAGGACTATGAGCTCATAAGCTCTGTCGCCCATGAGCATGACCTGCCTGTGGGACGTGACCTTTGCCGACATCTTCTGTGTGTGCTCACGGTAGAACTTGCGCTTCCTGTATGCGGAAAAAGCCGCCAGCGCCGCAAACAGCGCCGCTATACCGCAGAATATGACAAGCAGCATAATATCAATCCTCCTGCATTCTGAGCTTCCAGTCGTCGAACTGCATCTTCGACATCAGGACCTTTCTCGGCTTCGAGCCCTCGCTCGGACCGATGATACCGCGCTCTTCGAGTTCGTCGATTATGCGCGAGGCTCTTGCGTAGCCGAGCTTCAGCTTCTTCTGGAGCATGGTCGTTGAGAGCTGACCGTTGTTTACGGCGACCTCCGCCGCTCTGATGATGTAATCCTCGTCACTTCCGACCTCGAATCCGCTGTCGGTCGAGCCGCTCTTGTCACCCTTGCCTGTCTGGGGAACATAGTTCTCGACAGCCTCGATGATGTTGCTGTCGTACTCCTCCGACATCTGTGAACGGATAAAGCTGAGCGTCTCGTTTATGTCCCTCGACGAAGCGAAGCAGCCCTGTACTCTGATTGGTTTTCCGCTTCCTATCGGCATATAGAGCATATCGCCGTTTCCGAGGAGCTTGTCCGCGCCCGCCATATCTATAATGGTACGCGAGTCGACCTGAGACATTACCGAGAGAGCGATACGGCTCGGGATATTGGCTTTGATAAGACCTGTGATGACGTCCGTGGTAGGACGCTGAGTTGCAACTACAAGGTGCATTCCTGCCGCACGTCCCATCTGTGCGAGACGGCAGATGTAGTCCTCGACCTCCTTGCCCGCAACGAGCATGAGGTCGGCGAGCTCGTCGATGAAAATGACTATCTGAGGCATGAAGGCGAGCTCATCGTCCTCCTCGGAGAGCTCGTTGTACGACTTGAGGTCGTTCGCGCCCACTTCGGCGAAAATATTGTAGCGGCGCATCATCTCGAGCACCGCCCAGTTGAGCGCGCCCGCCGCCTTTTCTGCCTGTGTGATTATGGGGATGAGCAGGTGCGGTATGCCCTCAAACACCTTGAACTCGACCATTTTCGGGTCTATGAGTATGAGCTTGACCTCGTCGGGCTTGGCGTTGTACAGCAGGCTCATGATTATCGAGCGCGTGCAGACAGACTTGCCCGAGCCTGTTGTTCCCGCGATGATGACGTGGGGCATCTTTGTGATATCACCGACTATGGCATTGCCTGTGATGTCTTTGCCGACAGCAAATGCGAGCTTGCTGTGCGAACTGCGGAACTCGGACGAGGAGAGTATCTCACGAAGCGTTACCGTGTCCTTGTTGATGTTCGGCACCTCGATGCCCACGGCTGCCTTGCCCGGGATAGGCGCCTCTATTCGCACGCCCTGAGCTGCAAGACTGAGGCAGATGTCGTCCTCGAGCCCCTTTATCTTCGATACGCGGACGCCCGCTCCAGGCTGTATCTCGTAGCGGGTTATGGACGGTCCGCGGTAGATGTTGCGTATCTTTACGTCTATGCCGAAGCTTTTCAGCGTGTTTACGATGTTGTCAGCCTTCTCGCGCATCTCTGCGGCAGCCTCCGCTGTATTGGAGCGTACCTCGGGCGGCGTGAGAAGCTCTATGCCCGGGAGTATGTAGAGCTGCTGCTGAACGGGCGGCTCCTCCTCTGTCTCTTCGTTCGCAGTCTCGCCGTCGCGCTTAGCCTTTTCCTCGGCAGCCTTGTTGATGAGGTTCTCGAGGTCGATGTCTATGTCGATATCGTCAGCGTCAGCAGCGGGCTTATCAAAAGAAGGCGCCTTCTCCGCGGCAGGTGCGGGTGCGGCGGGCACGGCTGCGGGAGCTTCCCTGTTCTCGTCGGGGAGCGGTATATCAAAGAACATACTGAATTCGTCCTCGCCGACCTTTGTATCGGCGGCAGGCTTTATCGGCTGCTCTGCCGGGACAGCCTGCTTATCTGTCACGGCTGCGGCTCCGATGGCCTCTGCGGAGCTCACTGCGGGACGTTCAGCCGTCTTTCGTATCCTTGCCGTTTTCTCGGCGGCAGGAAAGGGGGCGGATTCTTCCTCCTCGGCAAGCTCTTCATCCTCGCCCGTGAACAGCTTGTACACGTATATTACAGGCGATGCGAGCATTTCAAGGAACTCGATGAGGCTCTTGCCCGTCAGCAGCAGTGCTATCACGAAGAAGAGTATCACCGTGAGTATGCGCGCTCCGAGCTTGCCCATCACCGACAGCAGCAGACCCGATATGGGCAGACCTGCAAGTCCGCCGCCGCGCAGCTGGGTGCCGTCGCGGTAGACCTTGGAGATGTGTTCGCCGAGCGAGTGCCCCGGTATCTCTCCGACCATGAATACCTGTATCGCCGAGCATATCAGCAGGGTCATCACGATGCCGAGTATCGCCTTTCCCGCGACGTTGTCACGGCTCTTTTCAAGTCCGATGAGCACCGAGGTGTATATCAGCACCACAGGTACGAGAAAAGCCGATATTCCGAATAATCCCAGCATGAATGTATGTATCCCGCGCCACCCTGCGGTGCCCGGGATAAAGGTCATGAGGGCTATGAGTACGCCGAGCGCAAAAAGTATCACTGACCATATGCGGCTCTGCTCTCTGTCGTCCTCCGCCTCGGCGGCAGCTTCGTTTGCCTTCTTCTTTCTCGGCTTGCCCTTGGGCGTGAGGTCCTCGTCACGGAAATCCGCGCCCATAGGTGCTTTTTTCTTCTTTGCGGGCATTGCTTTGTTCTCCTTCATTTGTTCTATCTATCTGTATCGCTCGTCCGAGCTTTCTATCATTTCGTAAAGGCTGTCCATGGCGTCGCCGAGACTGCCGAGGCTGTCTATCAGCCCGATATCCACTGCCTTTGCGCCGTCTACCACCGAGCCCACGTCGAGCACGAGCTCTTCGGTATTCATCATGAGCTGTCTGAGCTCCTCCTCGGGGACGCGGCTGTTTCGCGTGATAAAGCTGATTATCCTGTCCTGCATCTTGTCAAAATAGGCAAGGGTCTGCGGGACTCCGAGCACTGTCCCGTTCATTCTGACGGGGTGTATCGTCATCGACGCCGACGGCACGATGAACGACTTCTTCGCACTGACTGCGAGCGGCACGCCTATGGAGTGCCCTCCTCCCACCACGAGCGAGACCGTCGGGGTCTTCATGCCTGCGATGAGCTCGGCGATAGCGAGCCCCGCTTCGACGTCTCCGCCGACCGTGTTGAGGATTATCATAAGCCCTTCGACGCTCCTGTCCTGCTCTACGGCGACGAGTGCGGGGATTATGTGCTCGTAGCGGGTCGTTTTGTTCTGCTCGGCGAGGACGTAGTGTCCCTCTATCTGCCCGATGACTGTCAGGCAGTGGATGAGATGCTTTGTGTTCTGACCGCCGCTTTCCTCTGCGGACGGGTTGTTTTTCTCGTTTTCCATACTTCACGCTCCGATAAATGGTTGTAAAGCTATTATCTCCGAAGAGCGCCAAAGTATACATTATTATTATATAACATTTCGGTCATAAAGTCAAGACGCGGTGCGGAAAAAGCCCCCGATGCTTTCAAAATGCCTTGCCTTTGCCGACGCTATGTGTTATAATACTCACATAGTATCATCTTTCAGGAGGTGCGGTATGGCTGATATCCTTATCGTTGAGAACGACACTGCGCTGAGCGGCAGCATCGCTCTCGCGCTCGGCTCGGACGGACACAGCGTCATTCAGGCTTACTCTGCGGCAGAGGCGGAAGCGAGGCTCGCGGATGCAGATATTGTCCTTCTTGACGTTTCTCTCCCCGATAAAAGCGGATTCGAGCTGTGCAGGACTATACGCGCAGACTCGGATATCCCGATAATATTCCTGACCTCCTACGACGAGGAAGCCGATATCCTCCGCGGGCTCGACCTCGGCGGAGACGACTACATCACCAAGCCTTTTCGCCTGAAAGTCCTGCTGTCACGGGTGCGTGCGGTGCTGCGAAGATGCACTGTGGAACTCCCCGACATGGAGCTTACGGCGGTCGAGCAGAAGCTGCTCGAATACCTCATGCTCAACCGCGAACGCTTTCTCACACGCGAGCAGATACTCGACTATCTGTGGGACTCAAAGGGCTGCTTCGTCAATGACAATACCCTCTCTGTCAACATCAGCCGACTGCGCGACAAGCTGAAAGAGCACGGGATGGGTCAGATAATCACCAAGAGAGGTGTGGGCTACAAATGGACAAAACAGACAAGCTGATAAATAACCGCGAGCCGAGGCGTATGCTGCTGATGTTCGCGGTCATACTTTTACTGTTTGCGGGTGTGTGGTATCTGCTGTCGGGAGCACTCGCGGACGCTGCCATGACCGAGCGCATCAGAGGCGCTCTCGCTTTCAGCGGCGGACAGCGATTCACCGATGTCCCCGACGAGGAGCACGTGCTGCGAGGCGCCGAGCTTGCACAGGACTTCGGCATCAGTGCGGATATGAACCCGAGACTCATGGGCGGGTACGGTGAACTGCGCTTGAAAATATTCCTCTGCGGTCTGGGAGCTTTCGCGGCGGCAGGTCTTTTGTGGCTCGGCTTCGCCCTCACTCAGATATTCCGCGTTTACGGAGGTATCGAGCGAGTGAGAGTACAGTGCTTTGAGCTCTCGGAGAGGCTCGGAGGCTCAACTGTCACTGTCGGCGACGAGATGAGCTGCGTGCGGAGGCTCTCCGACAGCGTTGCCGTTGCCTCACGGAGGCTCGGCTATATAAACTCATGTCTCACGGAGGCTAAGAACAGTATGGCGGATTTCCTCGCCGACCTCTCCCACCAGCTGAAGACCTCGCTGGCGGTGATAAGGCTCAACAGCGATATTCTCGCGGAGGTGGACTGCCTCGCTCCCGAGCGCCGCAGACAGCTCACGGACGAGATGACGAAAAATGTTGACGGTATGGAGGAGCTCGTGCTCGCGGCACTGAAGCTCGCCAAACTCGACGCGGATGCGGTAGAGTACGAGATGAAGCCGCAGTCCCTCGCGGAGACCTGCGGTGAAGCCGTGAAGAGGTTAGCTCCCCTGCTGCGTGAGAACAGGATAACGGCGGAGGTGAGCTGTCCCGATATCACATTCGCGCACGACAGGACGTGGCTCTGTGAGGCGGTCGAGAACATCATCAAGAATGCCGTCGACCACGCGGAATGTACTGCTGTGCGTGTTGAAGCAGAGTCGATTCCGTCGGTGGTGAGGCTGTCCGTGTCAGATAACGGAAAGGGAATACCGCAGGAGGATATACCAAGGCTGTTCGAGCGATTCGGCAGAGCCGCCAAAGGCAGAAATATGTCGAGCGTCGGTATCGGGCTCTCCATAGCGCGTAAAATAGCTGTTGTTCACGGCGGCGACATCACCGTCTACTCCGAGAAAGGCATTGGAACAAAATTTGTGATGACCTTCATTTTGTAACTTTGGCGTAAGATTACTGTGCTACAATGACCTCATAAAGAAAGGAGGTCTGTTTATGGACAACAATATTATCATCAAAACCGATTCGCTTTTTAAACAGTACGGTGAGGGCGAGACTAAGGTCATGGCGCTCGACAATGTGTCGCTGGAGGTCGGGCGCGGCGAATTCGTCGCCGTTACGGGCGAGAGCGGAAGCGGTAAGACTACTCTCCTCAACGTCATCGGCTCGCTCGACAAGCCGACGTCGGGCAAGGTATTCTTCAACGGCGACGAGATAACAAGGAAGTCGGACAACGAGCTCTCGACCTACAGGCGGCGCTCTATCGGATTCATATTCCAGAGCTACAACCTCATCCCCGTGCTCAATGTGGAGGAGAATATCGTGCTCCCGCTCAATCTCGACAGCACCGAGCCCGATATGGCTTATCTCGAGGAGCTGCTCGAGCTCACGGGGCTCAAGTCCAAGCGCAGGAACTACCCGAGCGAGCTCTCGGGCGGACAGCAGCAGAGAGTTGCGTTCGCGCGTGCGCTGATTCACAAGCCCGAACTTATCCTCGCGGACGAGCCGACGGGAAACCTCGACAGCAAAAACTCACGCGAGATGATAGAGATACTCAAAAGCTCGATAAAAAAGTATGCACAGACACTAATACTCATCACGCATGACCTTTCCATCGCGGCTCAGGCTGACCGCATTTTCCGTATGCAGGACGGCGTCCTCACCGAAAGCGAGGGGACTCTGAGATGAAACACCTTTTCAGACTTGCTCTCAAATACGTCACGCGGCAGAAGCTCCGCACGGCTCTGATGTTCCTCAGCGTCACGCTGTCGGTGTTCGTGCTGAATACCTTCCTCGTCTACACCTCGAGCACGATACGCTCGGTGCGCAACACCGTAGCCGAGGAAAACGGCGAGTGGGAGGCTAATCTCTCAGGCGTGCTCGATGCCATAAGGGACGGGCGCTCCGAGACCGTGAAGTCCGTCCCCGAGGCGGCTGAGATAATATCCCATCATGTCGCTGTGGATAAGTGCGACATCTACGTTGCCGACAGGTATAACTTCGGCTTTACGCAGAAACCGAGTGAGCCCGTAGGATTCTTCGATATCGAGCTCGACAACGGCACGACCAAACGTGTAACATCCGTGATGCGAACGAGCCGTGTCGGCAACCTCAAATTCAAAAACTCCTATACCCCGAGCGCACTTTATGCCGATAAGCTCGATTCGGACCTGATAGTTGCTCCGCGGTGGATAGAAAAGGCGGGCTATGAGGTCGGGGATACGATAACCATGACGATAACCCCCGAAATGGGCACCCTCGACGAGAACTCCGAGCCGATGCTCTCCGTTCGCAGGACACTCGCCGAACAGAACGCAAAATCGGACGAGTTCTACTACATCATCGACGGCGAGGAGGCTGACAATTCCGAGCGAAACGGCAGAAGGCTCATCAAAAAGAGCCTGATAAGCCTTATCGACACGTACTCGGATATGGACAGCTTTGACCTGAATGACCGCGAAACAAGCTCTCCCATCACAATAACTGCGAAGATCGCGGCTTTCGACTATACTTCACCTGAATCGTCGTCGATGTGGCTCATTACTGCACTTGATTCAAACGTTGACCTCTCGCCGCTGAAGGATTCACAGCTCCCTTTCAGCTGCGAGAGCGGCGGCAGCTGCTTCGTTCTCACAAATCAGAACGCCTCATTCGAGTACGATATGGAGCTGCTGCTCAAAGACCTCGGCTTCACGGACGACGACGCCTACGACGATTTCAGATTCGCTATGCACGGCTACAGCATAGAACTCAATACGCCATATCTGCTGACTTCGTTCCGCAGTATCGACGGTATCGGCAAGGCTGTGCCGTATATCGGCGCTTATCTGATACTGCTCCTTATAGTGTGGTTCTTCTCGCGTTTCATCATCGACAACGCCTTCGAGATATCCGTGCAGGAGAGAAGCGTGCAGTTCGCGGCACTGCGTATCATGGGAGCTTCAAAGGCGCAGCTCGCCACCCTCGTTTTCACGGAGGGGCTGTTCTACGCGCTGACTGCGCTGCCGCTCGGCATCGTCTCCTCGACACTCGCGTGCAGGTACGTCTTCCATTCATTCAGAAGCGTCGGCTTCGATACCTTTGAATTCTATGTCAGCCCACTGACTGTGCTCATTTGTACCCTGCTCTGCCTGACAGGCGTTTTCATCTCCACCTACACCTCAGCGATGTGGGCGTCAAGAAAGCTCACGCCCGCAGAGGCTCTCAGCTACGGCAAGCCAAAGACGAAGAAGAAGTCAGGGCGCAAGCCGAAGGAAAAGAAGTCGAAGCTCAGCCTCGGCTCGAAACGCTTCATGATACGCTATACGTTCAAGAACATCTTCCGCACCAAGCGCCGCTTCATCATCTCCTCCGTCGCTATGGCACTCGGCGTGCTGATATTCACGCTCTGTTTGCAGCTCGGCATCACGCTCTACGGCGAGGTCAAGGATTACATCGGCGAGCCTACATCCGACTTCTACATCTATCTGAGCGCCTCAGACGTCGATACAGTTCAGAAAACGCTCATGGACAGCGGGAATTTCAAGTCCTCGCACTATAACTGCCACGGCAGTATCGTGCTCTCGGAAGAAGAGATAAAAAAGCTCGGCGATGACGGAGCGCCCATGAAGGAAAACGGTGCGGGCGATATTTACCCCGTTAATCTCTATACTGTCGATAAAAATGAGTTCGAGACAGGATATAAGGGGCTCAGCGATATGAATATCCCCTATGAGGAGCGCGACGAGACCTCCTACGCGGAGCTGCTCGGCGTGAGCTTCGAGGACTTCGAGAAGGGCGATGCCGTTTTGAAACTCCCGCAGCAAAGACCCGACGGCGGTAGAAATTTCGGCTACGGCTATACCGAGCTCTCCGAGCCTATAACCTTAGTCGGAGATAACGGTGAGGAGGTCAGGATACGCGGTATCGCTCACGCTGACTACGGTACAAGCATACTTCTGCCGATGAACAAGGCTATGAAGCTCATGGAGGACGGCAAGCCGATGTCTGCGAACTTTTACCTTCTCGTGAAGGACGCCGAACACTATCCCGCCGCTAAAGAAGCCATAAACGCTCTTGAGCTCTATACGGATAATGTCTACGATGACTACAAGGGCGGCACGGGACTGACCGAATTCGTGAAAACTATCGTCACGATAGCTCTCATTCTTATGCTGTCGATATGGCTCTGCGGTATTGTCTCGATGATGAACACCATCAACACGAGCGCTCTCAACCGCAGCCGCGAGCTCCTTATGATGAGAGCTGTCGGTATGACGCGGAAACAGCTCATGGGGACCGTAGTGCTCGAAAGCCTGCTGTTCTCGTCGGTCTCGGCTGTCAGCGGTACTCTCCTGAGCGTCGTCGGCTATCAGCTGATAATGCGGTTCATCCTCAATATGAATGCTGCGGCAGCAGGTACGCTCACGCTCGCCGCCTCAGCAGCCGCTAATGTCGTCATAGCACTGCTTGCGGCTCTGCCTGCGGTGCGCACGCTCAATCACTCGGTGAGCAAATGATCGGCGGCAGGCTTGCTGATGACGATATCGGGAGAACTGCTCCTTATCTTTATACTGACGAAAAAGCGCATCCCTCTTCGCTCGGGATGCGCTTCTTTCATTGTCTGATATCCGATTCAATGCTTGTCTTTCCTGAATTTAGCGGGCGAAACACAGGCGTATTTCGCGAATACCCGCGAAAAATGTGCGTAGTCGGAGAAACCGCACTCCTCGGCTATCTCACTTACTGACTTATCCGTATTTATCAGCATCTGCTTTGCGTGCTCCATTCTGCCCGTAAGGATATCCTTGGTACACGAAATGCCGTAGCGCTGTTTGTACAGGCGCTGAAAATGAGGCACGGACAGGCTCAGTCTGTCGGCTAACAGCCGTATTGTCCAGTCTGCGTCGGGAGAGTCGTATATCTGCTGACGCAGAGCGTCGAGCTCGGTGTCGTAGTGCGTTTTCCCGACGTGCCGCGCCGAGTCACAGCAGCTCTTTATCTGTAGGAATATCGCCCTCATCAGACTGCGCAGCGTTTCGTCTTTCTCTGCTTTTTCCGAATCGAATATCTCCGTGCAGAGCCTTATCAGCTCCGAGACTATGTCGGAATCAAGCAGTATCGGCGTGTTTGCAGGGATATCGAGCTCCGAGAGAAAATCACCGTCGCCGTCCTCAATATCGAATCTTATCCAGTCATCGGCATATTCTTCGCCGTCGGCATATAATTCGTGGGGGAAACAGCTCTCAACTATGAATACGGTGTTTTTCCGACCGTGTATGTCTCTCCGCCCATTCCGATACGCGCTTTCGAGCGGACAAGTATGAGCTGCATCCCGTGAACGCCGTTCGGGCGGACTATCTTGAAATCTTCGGGATGCTTCCAGTTCCAGCCGACCATATTTATTCGCACGGGATCGCCCTCCTTTGTATCCTCTTTATATACAATTATAGTAGAAATCGTAACGAAAGTCAAATATAAAATGATATATATTTGCAAATTGATGATTAAAATGTACATTGCTAAATTATGTACCGAATGTTAATATAGTGTTAAGGCAAACGTAAATCGGTGGAAATCAACATTTTTTTCAGGAGGGATCAGAATCATGAAACAGGCAAGAAAACTATCAGCTGCTCTCGCTTCGTTAGCTGTCGCGGCTTCCGTCGGAGGCTCGCTCGCTGCTCCGCTCAGCGCTGATGCGGCTTATGGCGTCGGAGGCAACGGCAAGGCGATAATGGAGTACCTCGACCGCGGTATCTACGCCGTCAAAAACGGCGGCGGTATGTTCGTGAGCTGGCGCTGGAACGCCAATGACTCCGACAGCGCGGAGTTCAGGCTCTACCGCGACGATAAGCTCATCTATACGAGCAGATCGGGCGAAGCTACCTGCTATCAGGACAACAGCGGCTCCACCAGCTCGAAGTACCGTGTTGACTGCGTTGAAGACGGGAAGGTCGTGAACTCGCAGAACTGCAAGTTCACATCGGGCAGCAGCTACTTCGACATCAAGCTCAACAGTCCCGGCTCTCAGTATTCGCCGAACGACTGCACGGTCGGTGACGTGGACGGCGACGGACAGTATGAGATATTCCTCAAGTGGGACCCGTCCAACGCTAAGGACAACTCTCAGGAGGGCAAAACCGACAAGGTCTATATCGACTGCTATACCCTCGGCGGAAAGCAGCTCTGGCGCATTGATATAGGACAGAATATCCGTGCGGGACAGCACTACACTCAGATGAGCGTCGCCGATTTCGACTGCGACGGCAAAGCCGAACTCATAACAAAGACCGCTGACGGCACTAAGGACGGTACAGGCAAGGTCATAGGCAACGGCAGCAAAAACTATGCCAACGGCAAGGGATATATCCTCGACGGTCCCGAGTACCTCTCGCTGTTCGAGGGTCAGACAGGCAAGTGCCTCGACACCATAGACTATCCCGTTCCTCGCGGAAAGGTCAGCGAATGGGGCGATAACTACGGCAACCGCGTCGACCGCATGAACAGCGGTATCGCCTACCTCGACGGCGTTCACCCTTCTGCGGTATACGGGCGCGGCTACTATACGCGGCTCACTTGGTCGGCTGTGGACGTCAGGGACGGCAAGCTCGTCAAGCGCTGGGTATACGACAGCGGCAACAAGGGCGGAGCCTTCGGCAACGGCAACCACAACGTAATGGCTGCCGATGTGGATAACGACGGCAAGCAGGAAGTCCTGACGGGAGCATCCTGTATCGACGATGACGGCAAGCTGCTCTGGTGCTCAGGCGACAAACACGGCGACGCCATGCACGTCGGCGACCTTGTTCCCGATAACAAGGGGCTTGAGGTGTGGGAGTGCCACGAGGACAAGCCGTACGGCGAGACCTGCTACGACGCCGCAACCGGTAAGAGTCTCTTCCATATCAACGGTGCAAAGGATACCGGAAGATGTGCCGCCGACAACGTCTGGGCAGGCAATAAAGGGGCTGAATTCTGGGGAGCTGCCGACAACAACGTTTACGATGCGAACGGAAGGAAGATCGCTGGCTCCAAGCCCGCACAGAACTTCTTCATCTACTGGGACGGCGACCTTGAACGCGAGATCCTCGACGGTACAAAGATCACAAAGATGACGGGCGCAGGCACATATAAGAACATCTTCACCGCTGCGGACTGCTCCGCAAACAACAGCTCGAAGAATGTCCCCTGCCTCACTGCCGACCTGTTCGGCGACTGGCGAGAAGAACTCATTCTCCGCACGAGCGACAACTCGAAACTTCGCATCTGGTGTACCACGGACACGACGAAGGTGCGCCTCACCACTTTTATGCACGATATGCAATACCGCGCACAGGTCGCCTGCGAGCAGAGCTGCTACAATCAGCCTCCGCACGTGAGCTATTATCTCAGCAGCGATGCCGCTCTCCCTGAGAGACCGAATGTCAAGCTCAATAACACTCCCGACACCTCCGTTATTGATATCCCCGATGCGACAGAGCCTGCGGTCACAACTGCTCCCGCTGCTTCCGAAACTGTTACAACTGCGGCGCCTGTTGTGACCCCGCAGCCTGCCGCAGAGCTTCGGGACGGTCAGATATATGTGCTGCGCAACGTCGAGAGCGGGCTGTACCTCGGTGCGGAGAGCGCCAATCCCGCAAATAATACAAATATTGTGCAGAACGGCTATAACGGCGCTCAGTCACAGTTCAGGGCGGAAGCCGCGGGAGACGGGTACTATACCTTCGTTTCACTGCTCGGCGACGGAGCGTCCTACGCGCTCGACATCAACGGCAAAAAGACCTCCGACGGCACCAATATCGAGCTCTATGCGCTCAACGGCGGCGATAATCAGCAGTTCAAAGCCGTGAAAAACAGCGACGGCTCGTATAAGCTCGTCGCGAAGATAGCTAATGACGCTTCCTGTATCTCTGCCGAAAGAGAGGGCGGCAACGTACAGGAGTGGACTATCGACGGCAGTGCCGCTCAGAACTGGTTCATCGAGCTCGCTCAGTCGGCGGAAACAACAACAACGACTACTACAACTACTACCACTACCACTGCTACAGCACCGACAACTACTACAACTGCATCAACTACTACCACGGCTACAGTCACCGAGACTTCAACCACTGCGTCTACAGAAACAAATATCGCGGCAGGTATGCTCGGAGATGTCAACCTCGACGGCAAAGTTACCGTCGCGGACGCGGTCGCGATACTCCAGTACATCGGCAACAGAGACAGATACGGACTTGGCGAGCAGTCTAAAATAAATGGCGATGTTGACGGAGTCGGCGGACTGACCGCGAACGATGCTCTCGTGATCCAGCAGGTGGATGCGGGTATCTACAAGCAGTCGGAGCTCCCGATCAGATAATAACAGAAAACAGAGACATTCACTAAAGGCTGTACCTGTACGGAAGCGATGCGGGACATATATCGGTGGAACCTTTCTGAAGAAAGGTTCCGCCAACAGCGGCGGTCCACTCTGTAGCTTCGCGACATCTCCCCGCACTGCGGGGAGTCACCCCCCGAGCCCCTTTCCAAAGACTTTTAGTCCACGTTTGCTAACGAACATCGGTTTTATTATATCTCCGAGGAGCTACTCCCTCGGAGATTTTTGTTAGGATAATGATTATTCCTTACCGCATTTCTGCTTAAAGAGTTCCTACAGACGAAGCAATGATTATTTATAAATGAGAGTAAAAGTCCTCCCGACAGCTTGCACTTGCGTGTGACCATCGGGAGGGGGCGTTATTTCGATTCAATATTACGGTATTATTATTGTACAAAAAGCAGGTTATTTCAGCTCGGTCGTACTCCTCAGACCTATCGCAAGCGTCGATGCGTTGTGCAGGAGAGCTGACGTTGCAGGCGGGAGCACTCCGAGCACACCGAGTACGATAAGTGCTCCGTTGAAGCCGATTATCGTACGGTAATTCCAGTCGATACGCTCCATGAGCGCGCTGCTCAGACGTTTCAGCTCAACGAGAGAATACAGATTATCGGCTGAGATAGTTATGTCTGCTATCTCACGCGCTATCGCTGCGCCTGTGCTTATCGCTATACCTGCGTCGGCTTCGCTGAGTGCAGGCGAATCATTCACGCCGTCGCCTATCATAATGACCTTTCGTCCGACTTCGTGCTCGGCACGAATGAATGCTGCCTTGTCCTCGGGCAGCACCTCTGCGCGGTATTCGTCAACGCCGACCTTTTCTGCGACCGCCTTAGCTGTGCGCTCGTTGTCGCCGGTCATCATAACTACACGGGAGATACCGGATTCGTGAAGCTTCTTTATAACGTCTGCCGCCTCAGCACGGAGAGGGTCCTCGATGCAGATAACTGCCGCGACTTCGCCGCCGATAGCGAGATAAAGATGCGAATACTCTTTCGGGAGATGACGGAAGATACGCTCGTCCGGCGGAGCACACTTTTCATCCTCAATTATGAAATGATGGCTTCCGATGAGTACACGCTCGCCGTCAACAGTGCTCGATATTCCGTGCGCGACAACGTATTCGACCTTCGAGTGAAATTCCTCGTGGACAAGTCCCTTCTTCTCTGCCTCGGAAACAACTGCATTTGCTATCGAATGTGGATAGTGCTCCTCAAGACAAGCCGCGAGCCGCAGCATTTCGTCCGCATCGCGTCCGCCGAAGGTGATGACCTCGGCGACTCTCGGGCTTGAATGTGTAAGCGTTCCTGTCTTGTCGAATACTATTGTATCAGCCTCGGCAACAGCTTCCATAAAGCGTCCGCCCTTGACTGTGATGCCTGCACGGCTGCAGTCCCTCATCGCCGAAAGCACCGAGATGGGCATTGCGAGCTTGAGTGCGCAGGAGAAGTCCACCATAAGGATCGAAAGTGCCTTCGTGATATTCTGCGTGAGCAGCCACGTCAGCAGAGTTCCGCCGAGACTCCACGGAACGAGCTTGTCTGCGAGATGTGATGCTCTGTCTTCAGCGGCGGATTTCATCTTCTCCGATTCCTCTATCATCTTCACGATTCGGTCATAGCGTCCGCCGCCTGCCGTATTCTCAACGCAGATGGTACACTCGCCGTCCTCGACGACCGTTCCTGCGTATACATACGCTCCCTCCGACTTGTGGACAGGTACGGATTCACCTGTCATCGAAGCCTGATTCACCATTGCGTCACCGAAGATGACCTTTCCGTCGAGAGGTATCATCGAGCCTGTCCTGACGATTATCATATCGTCCTTGTTGATCTCGTTCACGGGCATCAGGAGCTCCTGACCGTCGGTGGTCTTCGTCCACACCTGCTCGATACCGAGCGACATCGTCCGCGCGAGGTCATCGACAGATTTCCTGTGAGTCCATTCATCGAGAATATCGCCCACGTTCAGCAGGAACATAACTGAGCCTGCGGTATCGAAATCGCCGCGCAGGAGTGAAACTCCTATCGCTGTTGCATCAAGCACCGCGACCTCAAGCTTTCCTTTGAGCAGACATTTTATTCCGCGCCAGATGTACTTTGCCGCCTTGAATACAGCTATGACCTGACGTATCGGCTTCGGTACAATGACCTTGTTCACTATCCGCTTCAGCACGAGACCTGCAAGTTTGTCTTCGTAGCAACGGTTAAGCTCGCGTCCTGTATGCTCGGGAACGAGAGATATATTTTTCTCATCGGTGAACGAGAAATGCGAGAGGGCACTGATGATCTCAGCCCTCGGGCAGCTATATGCTATCACAGCATCGCAGGTGCGGTCGAATACCTGTACCCGTTTCACGCCTGATACGGCATACAGTGAATATTCTGCAATATCAGCCTGCTTCAGCGTCATACGCTTCATACAGAAGCGCACACGGATACGCCCCTTTGATTCGTGAAGTATCTTACACTTCATATCTGTGTCCTCCTATAAAAACAGACCGTCCGAGCGGTCTGCTTTTTGCTTATTCTTCGCTTGCGTCAGCTATTTCCTCACATTCATCCGCGATAATGTCAGCCTCTTCCTTCAGCGCTCTCTGTTCGTTGATCTCCTTTGCGTCAGCGAGTATGTCATCGCAGTTCTCGCGGACCGTTGTAACAGTCTGCATAACGTCTGTTTTTGCACGCAGCACAGCTGCCGTTGCATGAGTGTAGCACTTCTTTGCGTCCTTGCTCGAAAGTATGCGGATACCTGCTGTTCCGAACAGTACGCCGCCTGCGAAAAGACCGATCTGCTTCCACGGTATGTCCTTCATTTTTATCATAATTATCACCTCATAAATAATCTTGAAGATGAGCTTTGCTGATATTATGATACCATATATGATACGTCTGTTCCGCTCCAAAAAGCCGAAAGCTGATATACGGTGCTAATGGCTTGAAATGCAGATATTCCTGCATTCCTGCTGCCTGATACCCTTGTTCTGCTCCATTCGGAAGCGCTTCGGAGCGGCTCCCATCACCGAACGGAACGCATATGAGAATTTGCTTGCGTTCGAGTAGCCTACTTCCTCGGCAATGTCGATGATCTTCATATCCGTATCCCTGAGAAGCTTCGCAGCACGGAACATCTTGTTCTTCTTCGCATAGCTGTATACCGAACAGCAGTAATACTCACTGAAGCCCTTTTTCAGCGCCGTGGGATTTATACCGGAAAGCTCAGAAAGCTCGGCGATAGTGTAATGTGTGAAGGCACTCTGACAGATGAAACTGCCTGCCTTTTTCAGTATGCTGCGGTGCCTTATCTCAGGATAGCTCTGATCGCTGAGCAGTACAAGGAGCTCGAGAACTTTTATTTTCAGAGCCGATGTGCGCGAGCGTCCGACTTCCTCGGTAATGTCCGAAAACAGCGCCTTCATTCTGCTGTCCGCACTGAAAATATGCGTATACTTCCGCTGTGTGCTGCTCAGTATCCCTGAAACGTCAAGTATCCCCGAAACGCCTGCGCTATCGCCTCCTGAGTCTAAAAGCAGCGATATACCGCAGAAATCAGGCGAATGAACGACCTGACACTGCCCCTCACAGCGCTCAGTGATGAGGCATTTCCCTTCTGTGAGGTAGTAGTATTCGCCGCGTATGTTGTATTCGCATATGCCGCTTGTACAGCAGCATATCTCCGTTCCGCTGTATTCCGTAAGGCTGTCCGAACCATAAAAAAGTCTAATATCAGGAAACAGCCTGTATTCCGTCATGCTTTCACCGCCTACTCGTTAGCTTTTTATAACACAATAATAGTATCACTTTCGATGCGTGGTGTCAATGAAGATGCTTTATTTTCGTGAGGTTATACTAAACTAACGAAAGTAAAACAGCAAAATTGTTAGTTTGTACA
Organism: Ruminococcus sp. YRD2003; assembly: GCA_900109435.1. Taxonomy (GTDB): domain Bacteria; phylum Bacillota; class Clostridia; order Oscillospirales; family Ruminococcaceae; genus Ruminococcus; species Ruminococcus flavefaciens_G. The sequence continues at coordinate 170,540 of FNZT01000007.1, forward strand.
AATATTGTATCTGCAAATTGACATCCTCCCTGAATAATGCTATAATCATTGTGTTAGAAAACACTAACAGAGAATATATCATTATTGCAGGCTCCTTTCAGATAACAGGATAAGTGCGAATATCCTGAATATACGAGCCTGCAAGCGTCAATAATGTGAGTATTCACATTAAAATATAATAACAGGAGAAGACTATGGACTATTTAGAAATCGAAAAAGTTGTGGGACGTGAAATACTTGACTCCCGTGGAAATCCTACTGTCGAAGCTGAGATAACCCTCGCAGACGGAACTGTTGCAAGAGGTACTGCTCCGAGCGGCGCTTCAACAGGAGAATTTGAGGCTCTCGAGCTCCGTGACGGCGGCGAACGTTATCTTGGAAAAGGCGTAACAAAGGCGGTTGAGAACATCAACACAGTTATCGCCGAGGCTATCACAGGTATGGACGCTTCCGACATCTACGCTATCGACGCAGCTATGATAAAGGCTGACGGTACAAAGGACAAGTCGAACCTCGGCGCAAATGCTATCCTCGCTGTCTCCATTGCCTGTGCAAGAGCAGCCGCAGCTTCGCTCGACATTCCGCTTTATCGTTTCCTCGGCGGTATTCAGGGCACAAAGCTCCCTGTTCCGATGATGAACATTCTCAACGGAGGAGCTCACGCTGACAGCGCTGTCGATACTCAGGAATTTATGATAATGCCTGTTGGTGCTCCTTCATTCAGTGAGGCTCTGCGCTGGTGCGCTGAGGTCTTCCACACTCTGAAAAAGCTCATCAAGGACATGGGCGATGTCACAGCAGTCGGCGACGAAGGCGGTTTTGCTCCGAACAAACTCACATCTGACGAAGAAGCTATCGAGAAGATCCTCGAAGCTGTAAAGGCAGCAGGATTCGAGCCCGGTAAGGACTTTATGATCGCTATGGACGCCGCTTCCTCAGAATGGAAGAGCGAGAAGGGCAAGGGCTTCTATAAGCAGCCAAAGAGCGGAAAAGAATTCACTTCCGATGAACTCATCGCTCACTGGGAGGCTCTCGTTGACAAGTATCCGATAATCTCCATTGAGGACGGTCTCGACGAAGAGGACTGGGAGGGCTGGCAGAAGATGACTGCAAAGATCGGTCACAAGGTACAGCTTGTCGGCGATGATCTTTTTGTAACAAACACCGAACGCCTTGCAAAGGGTATCTCCCTCGGTGCAGGCAACTCGATCCTCATAAAACTCAATCAGATAGGCTCTGTCTCGGAGACTCTCGAAGCTATCAAAATGGCTCACAAGGCAGGATACACAGCAATATCCTCTCACCGTTCGGGCGAGACAGCCGATACTACTATCGCTGACCTCGCTGTTGCGCTCAACACCTGCCAGATAAAGACAGGCGCTCCCTCTCGTTCCGAGCGTGTTGCTAAGTACAATCAGCTGCTCCGCATAGAGGAACAGCTCGGTGCTTCTGCCTGCTATCCCGGTATGGGTGCGTTCAATATCAAAAAGTGATCCTGAGTCCATAGAATATAGACCACCTCATTAAAATTCGCCTGCAAAAATGCAGGCGAATTTTTTATCACTATTTTTTGTATAGGATAGTTTACTTCCTTGCTATCCGAGCGCAACATCAAGTATCATCATCAGCGTAAATCCCACCGAAAACATGATAACACCAATGTTTGAATGCTCGCCCTCGGACATTTCGGGTATCAGTTCTTCAACGACCACATATATCATTGCACCGGCGGCAAAGCTCAGTAAATATGGCATTACAGGCAGAAACAGTCCTGCAAACAGTATCGTAAGTGCGGTACTAACTATATGAAACGATTAACCACACAAGTAAAACACGCAAAAATCATTATGTTTAGACAAAAGTAATCATAAAGTATAAATATTGGATAGAGAGGACTAACTCATTCTTTAAAGGAACGTCCTTGAGGGAGAACCCTTTTTCAAAAGGGTTCTCCCTCAATAAATATTCCGTATAGGTACAGCCTTTAGCGAATGTCTCTGTTGTGTTGTGCTTACGACTGCTCGCTGAGGAGGAGGGATACGCGGTTCTGTATGTGCTCGGCACACTGCTCCGCAGTCGATTCGCCTGCGATATATACGCCGAACTCCTCGGTGAGTATCGGACTGAGTTTGTCGTCCCATACGCCGAGCCTGTCACATGAGAGTATGACACTTTTGATGTAGTCGAACTGCTCCTGTGTTATGTTATCGGAATAGGAGAATTGATAGCCGTTCACAGCCGATGAGACCTTGTTGTCATCGGCATTCATCGTATCAAACTTGGTTTTGTAAATATAGTCGAATGCGTCCTTGCGCGTGGTGAAGTCCCACGGCCCCCACGGGTCGGAAAGCACGTCGTAGCTCAGCGCATAGTTCACGAACTCCCAGCCCCCCTGCTGACACTTTCCGCTCGTCAGCACGCAGTATTCGTCCTGTACTCTGAACGTCCCGCCGCGGCTGTTATTCGGAGGTGATATGAATGTTGCATCGTCTATGGACATCGAGTGAGCTGCGGCTGACATCATAAAGGAATCAATCCTGTCTCCGCCGAGTATATTTCCGAAAAGTGCCTTTTCGTTTCCGAGCATATTCATGTTCTCGCCCGCGTCCAGTGCCATTTGCTCCTCAGTAATATTCGCGTAGTAGCTGTCACCGTAGGTGCCGATACAGTTTGCGTTCTTGCAGAATTCAAGGAGCTTTACGAACTCGGGCGAATCAAAGCGGCACTCCGCCTTTTCATAGTCTATCCAGTCGGCGCAGTTCTCGCCGCAGAGCCACGTAAATACATCCGTGGGGGTGTCCATGACGTAGTGCTCCGCGAGGTACATATCGGCGGGCTGAGCTGCCACAAAGTCGTAGAATTCATCGTAGTCCCACTTTGCCTGCTCGCGGCTGAGCACGCCGTGCTTGGCTATGTTGAGCTGGGGCGTGAAATAGCCCGTCATCGAGTAGAGCTTGCCCTTGTACTTCATTCCGCTGACGACATTCGGCAGGAAGTCGTCCTCGCTCATGCCGCCGTATTTGTCGTGGAGCTCGCCGAAATCCGCGAGAGCTCCGAGATTAATGTACCTGTAGAGCTCGCCGTGGTCGAAGGGGATATAGACATCGGGCGAGTCGTCCGCGAGAATGTCCCTCCACAGGTCGTCCTTGCCGTATTCGTATTCGCGGAACTCCGCCTGATAGCCGTCGCAATGACTTGCAAAGTCGGTCGCCATATCGAGTTCCATCGTGTTGACGTGGTTGTGCATACCGACGATTACTGTCTCGCGGTCATCTGTATAGTCGTCGGGGCGGACAGTCAGCAGATGAAGCCCGCTTTCGGTGCAGGTTATGAATCTGCCCTCGCCAAACGGCGTGATACCAATTATCTCCGACGCCTTGACATTCGAGGCTGTGAAGTTGAGAAGCAGTTTCTTCTCACCCTTTGCGTTCATTCCGTAGACACCGTTGTTGAGAATGAGATACGCCGGATAGCGGTCGTCTCCCATAATTGGAGCTATTCGCATTGACGAGCTGTTAGGGTTCTCGGAGATTTCCGTCTCATTTGGTTTGCGGAGCTTGTCAAGGCGGGTGGCGAATTTGTCGAAACTGCAAATTATGCCGCCGTCACGGTCGAAGGTGTAGCTCGCGCCTCTGTCGATGTCGCAGCTGTCCGTCACATTGCCGCTGCCGTCGGCTATCACTGCGGCGCTATCAAGGGTGATGAGGCAGTCATCTCCGCGGAAGCTGGCATGATCCACGCGGACGTCGCTCATGCTGAGGCGCCCGCCGAGGTCGCCGAGCTCCGTTGTCGAAGTGACCTTGCCGTCCGTCGAATATGTCTTGACCGACAGCACCGTTTCGCTGTCCGAAATACGCGAGCTCAGCGCCTTTATCTCCGAATCGGAGAGCGCGTAGAACAAGAGCCCCTCACCCTCTTCGTGCTCAATGGCGAAGCTCTCGCCCATGTTCAGCTGCGGATCGTACAGCACTGCGCGGTCGGCGAAGTACATATCGTTGTAGATGAACATCAGCCTGCCGTCAACTGTCGGTATGAGTGCCTTCGGGTAGTTGAAGTCGTCGGGGACGGGCAGTTTGTCCTCCTTGTAGAGCGTCTGCTCGGCGGAGCTGACGGGCACTGCCGAGCTCCCGCCCTTTTCAGAACACGCTGTGCAGCCCGATATCATCGCGAGTCCACACATTAATGCAAGTATCTTTTTCATTGATAATCCTCCTTTTTCCCTGAGCATGACCTGCTCAGAGCTGTTAGCCCGCAGTACTGCGCGCCTCCCACTGCCTGTCGGAGCTGCACCGAAGCTGCTTTCGTTTCTTCAGCATGAGCCCTGTGCGGTGCTGCCTATATATTAGTGACTTTCAAGCCGTAAATAGACGAAAAAATTTTGCGTTTTCTTTAAACTTCGTATGGATGCACAAATCTGCGAGCCGAAATCTGTGAATTATCACAAGGCGACGTCCCTATAAGGGCAGCGGTATGTCAATGTGAGAGTCCGCGGCATATAATGAGGTGTACCGCAATACCGACAGCGCTGCCTCCCGTCAGGGGTGATAATATGAACAAGTGTATTCTGGAGATGCCATCCTACACCTATGCGCAAAAGGCTGAACGCCTGCTGAGGACAAAGGGGATACCGAGCGATATCAAGCGGCGCAGTACAGGCTGCGGGTACGTCCTGCACGTCGGGGCGGAGTGCCGCACTGCCGCTCATATACTTGACAGGTACGGCATACCGTATGTCCTGAGGGAAAACGGCAGCTCGCCATGACTGTCAATTTCGACAACGCGGCTACCACCTACCCCAAGCCCGACTGCGTAAAAGCAGCGGTATGGGAGGCTATGGACAACTATGGCGGCAATGCGGGCAGAGGCGGGCACGCGCTCGCGGCGGCGACCTCCGAGGCGGTGTACTCCGCACGTGAGGAGATAGCCTCCTTCTTCGGTGCAGAGCCCGAAAATACCGTCTTTGCCATGAACTGTACCCACGCGCTGAATATGGCGATACAGGGCATTATGGCAGAGGGCGGCCACCTCATCATCAGCAGCCTTGAGCACAATTCCTCGGCTCGTCCCGCGGCAAAGCTCGCTGCCGAGGGCAGGATAACGCTGTCGGTCGCAGAGGTTTACCCCGAGGACGAGCGCACGCTTGAAAGCTTTCGCAGACTGATACGTCCCGACACAAAGGCGATAGTATGCACCCTCGCGAGCAACGTCACGGGGCAGATACTCCCCTTCCGCGGGATAGGACGGCTCTGCCGCGAGCACAATATCTGCTTCATCGCAGACGGAGCTCAGGCTTGCGGTGTCATAGACGTGAAGCTCGCGGACGGCATAAACATCCTATGCACGGCGGGTCACAAGGGGCTCTACGGCATAACGGGGACGGGACTGCTCGTCACGGACGGGCGCTTCCCTGTTGCTCCGATAATGCAGGGCGGCACGGGTACTGACTCGATGAGCCTGCGTCAGCCCCAGCTCACGCCCGAAAGCCTCGAGAGCGGCACTGTCGGTGTCATCGGCATAATGTCGCTCAAGGCGGGGGTCGGCTTCGTAAAACGGACGGGTATAGCCAATATCCGCCGCCATGAGGACGCGGTCTGCCGCCGCTTCCTGCGCGGGCTCAGCCGAGACAGCCGCATAACCGTATACCGCTCGCCTGCCGCGAGCTATGTGCCGATAGTTTCTTTCAACATCAGGGGAATGACCTCGGGCGATGTCGCCGCACGGCTCGCCGAGGAGGGGTACTGCCTGCGGGCAGGATACCAGTGCTCGGCACTCGCACATACCGCTCTCGGCACCGAAAACGGCACTGTACGGTTCTCCCCTTCGTATTTCAGCCGCGGTGAGGACGCCGACAAGCTCGCCGAGTTGATAAAAAGTATGTGATGATTACGTGATAATCCAAAAAAACTATTGAAATATTCTCGATTTGTGGTACAATATATATGATGGGCAGCGTGTGCCGCTGCGGACGCGAGAGATATGTCCGCAGGAGATGTCCCTCGTTTCCGCGGGGGACGTACATAGATATAATGTGTCCTTAATGGCCGCCTGACGGCTTCGCTGCTTTTATCGGTATTAATTGCCAAATGTAGAATAAAGGAGCTCGCCCAAGACAGGCTCCGCAAAAGAAAGGAAGTGGAAAGATGCCCTCGTTCAATGAAATGCAGCACGCGTTCTTCAGCCTCACCAGCACGATAGAGCTGAGAGATATCGTCGACGTCGCTGCTCTCGCTTACATAATCTATCTTCTGATGAAGCTCATCCGCGAGACCCGCGCAGGTCAGCTCGTAAAGGGTATCCTCCTGCTTGTAGCAGCTTATTTCGCCAGCAGCTTCTTCCAGCTGAAGGTTATGAAATATATCCTCGGTCACGCTCTCGACATCGGTCTCATCGCGATGATAATCCTCTTCCAGCCCGAGCTGAGACGCGCACTCGAAAAATTCGGACGCACACGCTTCGGAGTTACTCTCCTCGGCATCGGTACGTTCTCGGGCGACGTCAAGCAGAGATGGGAGACCGCCATCGACGCGATTTGCGACTCGTGCGTGGAGCTCTCGGCAAGCTGTACGGGCGCGCTCATAGTCTGTGAGCGCCAGACTCGCCTCGGCGAACAGATAGAGACAGGCACTATCCTCAATGCTACCCCAAGCAAAGAGGTCTTCGGGAACATCTTCTACCCCAAGACCCCGCTCCACGACGGAGCTGTGATAATGCGCGACGGTATGATACTCGCGGCGGCGTGCTTTCTGCCGAAACCGCAGAATGATGCGGCTATCAACAAGAAGCTCGGCTCGCGCCATCGTGCCGCTATCGGCATGAGCGAGAACTCCGACGCTGTCGTCATCGTCGTTTCTGAAGAGACAGGACAGATATCCGTCGCGATGAACGGTGTGCTCACCCGCGACTTCACACGCGATAAGCTAAAGGCTCTGCTCGAAAAGGAGCTCTTCGCAGCAAGTGAGGAGAGAACAGAGCGCAAGAAAAAAATCTCCTCCTTATTTGAAAGGAGGAAGAATAAATGAGATTTCTCAAGGAATTCCGCGAAAAGCATATGCAGAGCAACTTCGCACTCGCGATACTCTCGGTCATAATCGCTGTGTTCGTATGGCTGATAATCTCGCTCACGCAGTACCCCGATTCCCAGAAGACGATAGAGCATATCCCGCTCTCGCACAATATTTCGGGCTCGGTCGCGGAGAGCAACGGTCTCAGCTTCATCTCCTCGGATGTTGAAGAGGTGACGGTCGAACTGCTCGGCAACAAGCTCCAGGTCGGCAACCTCAACAATGAGAACCTTGAGGCTTACATTGATGCCGATTCCGTCTCGAGCGCGGGCTCGCGCAACCTCACTATCAAAATTAAGGGCGCGAGCAATATCAACTATGAGATAAAGTCCGTGAAACCTGCTACCGCCAACGTCGTCTTCGATAAAATAGATACACGTGAATTCGACGTTGCTCCGAAGGTGCCGAATGTCCATGTAGTCGAGGGAAAGGCTGTCGACCAGAACGATATGACCTGCGACCCCTCGGTAATACGCATAACAGGTCCTTCATCACAGCTCGACAAGATATCCAAGTGCTATGCTGTGGCAAACAAGGAGCTCAGCCTCGACAGAACCTATGTCGTCTCCGCTGAGGAGCTCCAGCTCTACACCGAGGATAACGCCCTCATCGACCAGAGCGGGCTCAAGTTCAGTGAGTCGCGCTTCGATATCACGGTGCCCGTGCTCACACAGAAGGAAGTTGAGCTCTTCGTCTCGATAATCGATGCTCCCGAGAACTTCGATACAAGCATAATCCGCTTCAACCTCTCGGCTGATTCGGTTGTCCTCGCCTGCAATAACACGCAGACCGAGATACCCGACAAGCTCGATATCGGAAAGGTCTCGCTCAGCGAGCTGAAGAAGGACTTCAGCAAGACCTTCCTGCTCAGCAGCAGGCTCGAGGGTACCGATTATGAGAACGTATCCAACATCGAAGCGATAACCGTTACCTTCAATGACTCCGACTTCGTGGAGAAACCGATGATAATCGACAAGAGCCGCATCAATACGAGCAACGAGCCTGACGCATCGAACTACAAGTACGAGGTTCAGAGCCAGCGCCTCGAGATAACGTTAATGGGTCCCGAGGACGTGCTCTCAGAGGTGACTCCCGAGGATATCATGGTCGATATCGACCTCCTGAATGCGAATATCACTTCGGATTCGTTCAGCTGGAATGCGAGATTCTCCTGCAAGTACGACAACGTATGGGTAACTACAAACTCGAAGGTGTCTGTAAAACGCACCAAAACAACTTAAGGCAATACCGCACAAAGCTTGTGCTGGAGATGCGCCGACAGATTTTTCGTCAGATTGTATAGAAATTCCGCAGGCATACTGACGTATGTCAAGGAATTTCTGTGCAAGATGACGGAAAATATGCAAGCATATCCAGTACAAAGCATTCAGGCGGGCTTTGTGCGGTGTTGCCTTTAGTCTGATTAAAAAGCACCCGCAGAGGGGAGCTCCCTCGGGCAGTTTCGTGGGTCACTGAGTTCAGAACGCAAGTTCGAGGCTCGGTGACCCGCTTTTTCCATTAAGGGAAGCGCACAAGCGGGTGCTTTTTTTGTGCGATTCTCTGAAAATGCGCTTGCAATACGTAAAATCTATTGATTTTTTTACATTTTAGATGTATAATTTTTTCTGTACGTTTTTTTGAAACAAAATCAATGATGAGGGAATTGACTATGAAAAGAAAGAATCTGACGGCAGTATTGCTCGCATTTGCGATGGCTGCTGCAAATCTCACGACGGGCACAGGGCTCGTCTCCTATGCAAACGACGGCGGTGTGACCTTCGCTCTCGGTGATACCAGCGGCGACAGCACCGTCGACGCCAAGGACGCTTCGGAAATACTCGCTGAGTATTCGAGGCTCTCGACAAGTCAGGAAGGATACTTCAAAGGCTCGCGTGCTGAGGCTGCGGATGTCAACAAGGACGGAAAGATAGATTCCTCCGACGCTTCTGACGTTCTCCGCTTCTACTCCTATGTCTCAACCGGAGGAGACCTGGACTTAGCTGCTTACCTTGCAGATCCGAAACAGTCGGAAACAGGTACGGCGACCACGACTTCTACAACTGCGACCGCTCCTGCAAACACAACGACTGCCTCAGCTGTAACATCGACCGCTTCATCGGCTCCCGCGACCGCCTCGACCACAACAGCTGCCACAACAGAAGCTCCCGCTTCTACTACCGTCACTGCCGCCGCCCCCGACAAGGTGTCGGAGATACGGCTCAGCAATAAGGAATGCAGCGTTGAGGTCGGTGAGGACAAGCTCTCCGCGAACGTCACGATGTTCCCGCTCACTGCTTCCGACAAGCGCGAGATTTGGATAAGCAGCGACGAAAAAGTGGCTACCGTTGACTCTCAGGGCTGGGTTACGGGCAAGAGCGAGGGAAGCTGCACCATTACCGTTGTGAGCGCAAATAATCCCGATGTTAAGGCTACTGTAGAACTCACGGTCACAGATACGAAAAAGGTGAAGGAGATACGCCTCGACCGCACCGAATTCACTCTTGAGGTCGGAATGGGCGCGCTCTCGGCAAATGTGACCATGCTCCCTGCCACAGTCACCGACAAGCGCGAGATATGGTCGAGCAGCGACGAGAGCGTCGCGATCGTCGATAACGTTGGCTGGGTCATCGCCAAATCCGCGGGTACAGCTACGATAACCGTTCAAAGTGCAAACAACCCCGATGTAAAGGCGACTGTGGAGGTAACAGTCACGAGCGGTACGACTTCCGTCTCGGCAACGACGTCCGCTGCCGATACAACAACGACTGCGACATCTTCCGAGACTGCGACTACTGCTGCTTCAACAGCAGCGGAGTCCGCGACTACTGCTGCCGCTTCGACCACAGAGCCGACAACCACTACTGCCGCAACTACCCTCGATGCCAGCCGCGTTTCGGCAATAGAACTGAGCGTTACTTCAATTGAGCTGAGTGTGGGCGAAATGGGTATTTCCTACGTAACGATGCTCCCGAAAACAGCTCTCAACAAGAACGAGATATGGTCGTCGAGCGACCCGAAGATCGCGACTGTCGATATCTACGGAAATATCACCGCTGTCAGAGAGGGCGAATGCACCATAACCGTAAGAAGCGCCGATAACCTCGACGTCAAGGCTGATGTCAGCGTAAAGGTCTTCCCCGCGAATAAGGTGAGGAAGATAAACCTCACAGCTACCGAGTTTGAGATCGAGCTCGGCAAGAAAGCAATTTCGTACGTTACGATGCTCCCCGCCACCGCCGCAAACAAGGACGAACTGTGGGTGAGCTCTGATACAAGTATAGCTACTGTTGACGATATGGGCTGGATAACGTCCAAGAGCGCCGGAGAGTGTGTGGTCACTGTTTACAGTGTGGATAATCCCGATGTCAAGGCTGAGATAAAGGTCAAGGTGGTCTCCGCAGACGCCCCCGAGGACGCACCGACAGAGAGCTGCATCGTCGATGAGAGCTCCGATGATGACAGTATCGCGTTCCGTACTCCCTTCCCCGTAAACGGCAAGGGAAGATTCACGCTGGAGTACATCATCACTTACGGCGACGAGACTCTGCACCGTACGACTTCGATCCTTACTGTTCCCGCACTTAGATCCTATACGACCTACTTCAAGACCGACAGAGGTGATTTCAAGGTCACTCTTCTCCTCCACAATCCTGACAACGGTAAAAGTCAGTCTATAGGTTCTTACGAATTCACCGTTTCGCCGCAGAGCTTAAAAGTTGTGAGCGAGGACATCAGATACGCTTTTTACAGCGTTGACGGACTTGCTGCAAATCCAAGCAAATAATAATGCAATGTGCCCCCGATGACCCATATCTGCGGTTATCGGGGACACTTTTTTCATACTTTGCATATATCTCTCAGAACATCACCGCAAGCGATGTGCCTGCGATGATGTCCGACAATGAGCGTTATTCAAATTCGTTGAAGTGGTCTTCCAGTGATTTGTAGATATCGTCCGTGCCTTCGGCTATTATGCTGTCAAGGGCTTTTTTGTATATTTCGGTGTTGTAGTGCGGCTCGATATCGTAATCGTTAGTGTAGCCGAGGTCAATGATAGTATCCTTCAGCGTGAGAGTGCCCTTCTTGTCGGGGTCGGGGCTCGATACGCTGTATCCGCCGTAGACCTCGGTATCTATGAAGTTCTCGTCGATGTCGATATACTTCTTGACGTCCTTGATGGTCTTGTCGCGGTCGGTCTGAGTGAAATGGTATGCCTTGATAAACGCGCGCTCAAGCGCTATGTACGTATTCGGTCTGTCACTGAGTGCCGCTGTTTTGGCTACCTGACGGCAGCATGGCTGGTTTTTAAGTGCTTCCTCGTGTGCGCAGTAGTAAACCACCTTGTAGCCCTGCGACTTAGCGAGCGAGGCATACGGCGAGTAAACGGATGCCGCGTCTATACTGCTGTTCAGCAGCGCCGCATATGCGTCCTTCTGGCTGTCAAAGTAGACGATGTTGACCTTGTCGTCACCCTCGCCTATCTCGATATCCGCATTTTTCAGAAGTATCTGGAGCTCGGCGTCCTGTACGCTGTTCTTGACTGAGGCGACGTTTCTGCCCTTTAAGACCTCCACGCCTGCCTCGTCCTTGTCAGTAAATTCGGATTTGATGACGTAGCCGTGACCGTTAGTCATCGCACCGCCGAATATCGAGACTTCATGTCCCTGACTCTGGAAGGTCAGAGTCGGGACCGAGCCGATGAATGCAACGTCCAGCTTGTCGGATTCGATACCGTTAATGAGCTCGGCTGCACTCGAAAACTGAGTCAGCGTTGCGTTGAGCCCCTCCTCCTTGAAGTAGCCCTCCTCCTGCGCTACAAATGCGAGCAGATGAGCTGTGGAGTTGAGGTAGCCGATGTTGATGTCCGTCTTCTCGGGAGCTCCTACAGCTTCCGCTGTCTGTGATTCCGCAGCAGCTTCTGTTGTCTCAGAGGCAGCCTCGGTCGATTCGGAAGTTGTTGCGGCTGGCTTGCTCTCGGAAGACGAGCTCGATTCGTTTAATGCTCCGCAGCCTGTGAACAGAGCCGCAGCAGCAAGTATGGAAAGAAACTTTAACCTGTTATTCTTCATTATTTATCACCTGTATCCTTTTTTGATTTGTTTCAGTTCGTATGAGCGGCGCAACATCGCATTCGCTCCGAGAATATTTGATATACTCTAACTCTCATCGTATCACTCCTTGTCGTTTCTATGCTTTTATCATAACACACGAATGCCGCTCTGTCCAATACAATAAACGTATCACAGGCAATAGCCAAAGCGTATACAGCAAATACTTGAAAAAACTGCTCTGATATCGCAGGACCTTTTTTCTTGATTTTTTGCTGTTCTTATGGCATAATTGAATTAATGGATAATCTTTTTTCAGCCTGATAAAGCCGATTTTGGGTTGTCAAAGTGCATGAAGATTTATCTTGAACTTTGTTTTGCCATTTATGGCAATAAGAACTGTTGCTCCCGCTGCTTAACCATGCCAAAATGACTATGTTTATTCGGGAGAAGAATAAATTTGGAAAAAGTGAAATGTGTTCCGATAAATGGTGTCTATATAGTCAGAGGACCTCAGAAAGGAGGTTGAGCCTTGAACGATGCATCTATCATTGAACTGTTATGGAAAAGAGATGAAAATGCTATATCCGAAATGAAGCAGAGCTACGAGAGACTGTGCTTTCATGTGGCAGGAGGCATTCTTTCTCAGCAGGAAGACTGCGAGGAATGCGTCAATTCCGCTTATATGGACGTATGGAGGTCAATACCTCCGAATCGCCCCGCGAGCCTGAAAAACTATATTTGCAGACTTGTCAAGAATGCAGCCCTTAACATTTTGAGGCGCAATACCGCTGATAAGCGCAGTTCCGAAATGGCTGTTTCACTGGATGAGCTGTCAGAGTGCATCGCTGACGGTTCAAGCATCGAGGACAGCATCGCTGCCGAGCAGCTCGGTGCTGAGATAAGCAGTTTTCTCAGGGCTCAGCCCGAAAAGTACCGAAAGGTTTTCGTGCGCCGATACTGGTACTCCGAGTCTATCGAGGAGGTCGCCGACTTCTTCGGAATGAACGAAAAAACCGTAGCTACATATCTTTTCCGTGTGAGGAAAAAGCTGAAAGAACATTTGCAGAAGGAGGGGTATATCAATGAGTGACTTGAAGCTTTATGAGGGCATAAACCACATAGATGACGACCTCATTGATGAGGCAAACGTTCCCGCGAGAAAACACGGATACTATACCTTCGCTCTGTCTGCGGCGGCAGTCCTGCTCGTTATCGGAGTATCAGGCTTCATGTTCGGCGGCAATGGCAAATACGTCCCGAACAGGCATATCAGTACCGCCCCTTCGTCCCCTGTGGTGACCGAAAGCGTTACCGCCGAAACGGAGACAGCTCCTCAGAGCGGCTCTACCTCCTATGCTGATACGGCTGCAACGAGCAGAAGCACCAAAACTACCCGTACCACCACAGTCAATGATGAAGGCTCATCCTCTCGGACCCAACCTGCCGTGACAATGAAAACCGTCGTCGCTGAGACAGCTGTATCGACTGCTCAGAAGAAGCAGGCTGCCGAAACTTCGCAAACAGTGTTCAGCGGCACGGCTGCCTTACAAACAACTGCTAACCCAACTACCGCAGCTCAGCCTGTTACGACTGAGATGCAGACCGATGAAAGGAGTTATGACATGAAAAAAGTACTGAGTTTAATGTCAGCAGCTGTTATGCTGACACCTATGACCGCAAACAGAGTTTACGCCGAGGATGCGGGATACAAAGACCCTGCACAGAAATACGGTCTGGGCAGCAAATACTATACTGAGGAAGAAAAATATGTCGGACCTGCCGAACAGGAGTTGTTCGACAGGATAGAAAACGGTCTTATCGACATTGATATCGACCGCAACGGCAAGCTCGATATGCGTGATGCGGAGCTCCTCTTCTTCTACGAGACCCGCAGATTTTATATCGAACACCCCGAAGAAGCTGACGACGGAACGACTACCGAGTCCACAAGAGAACGTATCATTTCATATGACGGAAGCTCGATTTCGGATGAGGCTTGGGAATTCCTCGAAAACAGAGAGGATATCCGCGATAAGGAGCTTTTCGGCAAGAGCAAGTATTATTCTCCGATACAGGTCGCACATCTGGATTCCGACCTGCTTATCCGCTATCACCTCACACATACCCTCAGCCCCGAATACTTTAAAGTAGATTATTACAACGATTTTGAGTGCTTCGACCTCTTTGCCAACAAATTCGAGGGACAGGTCGGCTGGTGCCGCAATTCGCTTTTAAACACCATCAGAGATAAGTTCTTTACTGACCTCGACCCTCTTTATGACCTCAACGGCGACGGAGTTTTCGACCTCCACGATGTGCAGGACTACGTTGAATACCAGTTTATGTATAAGGTCTACAGAGCAGATTATGACGCTATCGTCAATGCCGATACTGTTGATCTTACCAAATACAGGGAGTATCCGAATTCCCCCGACAGCATCACCGAAACTGTCTTCAAGAACTGCGTAAAGCTTGAAATGGTCAACGGAGAGTACGAAAACCTATATGGCTGGGGCTATCAGCAGAATGCGGGTATCGACGGCATTGTAAGGATAGGTTTCCAGAACATGATAGAGCTTTTCTTCATGAGAAACGATTTCAAACTCATATATACGACTCCCGAATACTACACTAACGAGCGTCCGAACTGTGAGGGCTTGCCGTTATACGACAGGATAGATCTCTACAGCTTTGTCAAGCAGTTCGCAGGCAGCCGCGGCTATACGACCACTAAACTCGGCTTCAACGAAAACACCTTCAATTCGTTCTATGAGGAGTGGAGCTCAGCTGTCGATAATGGCACAGCTGATATGCCCGATATCAATAAAAACGGTGTCATCGACAAGGATGACTACAGATATCTTGAACAGTACGAAAAAGAGATATGGGCAAAGACTCCCGCTGATGAGACAAAGCTCACAAAAGAGATACGCAAGTTCCTCGATGAGGAATTCGACCTCAACTCTAACGGTATAAGCGGCGACCTCTATGATGTGATGAGCGCTATGGCATATATCAGGATAAACTATCCGGAGTGCTGGGAGCGCAATACCGCTGTGGATACATCCGTAACCGAACAGTTCATGCCCAAGGGCGACGCCAACTGCGACGAAAAAGTGAGCCTGGCAGACGCTGTAGCGATATTGCAGTTCATTGCCAACCGCGACAAATACGACCTCACGGAACAGGGCAGAAAAAACGCTGATGTCAACGGCGACGGCGGCGTAACAGCTGCCGACGCGCTGGAGATACAGAAAATGGATTCACGCTCCGCTCTTGCGTAATATGACCTAAGGCAACACCGCACAAAGCCCGCATGAAGGCTTTGTGCGGTATTGCCCTAACCTTTTTGAAAAGGCACTTTCATAATATGAAAGTGCCTTTTCTGCTTCTATCCCTTAAAAAGATGTTTTCGGCTTGCGGCTCCGAAACAGCAGCGGGGCAGGCTAAGAGCTTATTCCTTGAAAAAAAGAGAAAAATGTGATATAATCTTTGTGAGTTCTGTTGTATGTATGATGTTACATACGGCAAAAATTGAAACGCCTTTGAGAAACGAAAAGGAAAATGAGGGAGGTACGATATGCTGAAGGTCTTAAATCGCGCGGCAGGCTTCGCGCTCTGCACCGCATTTACAGCGGCGCTGCTGCCATATTCTGCATCAGCCGAGTCACAGCCGCTCACCGACTGCGGACTTGATTACACCGAATATGTCGGAACTATAAACAATCCTGCGGCAGGCTACACGAATACGATATGGGCAGTCTGCAAGCCTGGGGCTACTCCCGTATACTCGCCTTCTGCCAAGCTCGTGCTGTTCTTCATCGACATCGGGGCTTTCTCTTCGGGCATGAACGGTACGAAAAACGAGGACGGTACATATACCGCGGGCAAGGATATCCCCCTCGACGAAACTTTTTTCAAATCGTGGGAGCAGACCTTCGACAACTGCCGCAAAAACGGATGCACCGTAGCTGTTCGCTTCCGCTATGATGCAAACGGTACCGACAATCCCGAGCCTGCAAGCTTTGACGCGCTGCTCTCGCACATCGACCAGCTTGCCGAGCACGATTTCTTCGGAAAAGCAGGCGATATGCTCGTTTACGTGGAGTCAGGCTTCGTCGGCAAGTGGGGCGAACAGCACGGCGGCAAGTATACCTCCCTCGAGTACAAGGCAAGGCTGCTGCAAAAGCTGCTCGAAGCAGTGCCCGAACCTGTCCCCGTAACTGTGAGAACACCGAATATCTTCGCTGAATGGGCAGGTATAAAGCAGTCGGAGATAAGTGACAGCGAGCTCGTGGACAGCCTGACTTCGAGCAAATACTGTCCCGATATACAGAGATACCGCAGCCGTATAGGTCTCTACGACGACGGCTATATGGGCAGCGACAGCGACCTCGGAACATATGCCGACCGCGTTTCCGATACGGAATGGCTCGGGCGGCAGACCCTTACCTCTTACTTCGGCGGTGAATTCTCGGGAGACCTCGAATTTGCACGGATGTATGACACCTATCTCCCCGAGAACGCTATCCCCGAAATGTACAAGACCCACCTCAGCTACATAAACAGTAATATCTTTCAGCTCTACAAGGACTATACCTTCGGAGCAGACTGCGATGTCGAGGGCGCTGCCAACTCCGCTTACTACGGCAGGTCTGCCTTCGATTTCATACGCGACCACCTCGGCTACAGGCTCGTTCTCCGCAGCTCGGAGCTGTCTTCGGAAACAGTGCAGGGCGGCACTGCGGACGTGAGGTTCACGGTCGAGAATACAGGCTTTTCAGGCATTATCCCGCCCTGCCGCTCCTACGTGATACTTGAGCGCGACGGCTTGTACTTCTGTGCGCGGACTGATATCGACTGCCGCGAATGGCGCTCTTGCACCAAGAGAGTGAATACGTTCAGCATACAGCTCCCCGACGATATTGAAACGGGTATCTGGAATGTTTATTTCAAGGCTGATATCGGTCACGAGCCGACTCCCGATGCTCCCGACAAGGGGGCTGTAAGGTTTGCCAACAACGGCACTTGGAACGGCGTGCTCGGAGCGAACCTCCTCGGCTGTATAGACGTGAAAAAGGCTGACGCTCCGACCTCGGGGAACTGCTTCGGCGTCGTCGGATGCAGGGACAGTGCCAACTCAAAAATGTACTCATACCGAGATATCATTACTGTTGACGGTGCGGTGTCTCACGCGAACGAGTGGACTGCTGAAAACGTTGTCGCCGACTCTGAAACCGAAACTGAAATGTCCGTGCGTGCAGACGGTGAGTACCTCTACGTCATGGCAAAAATGCCGAACGAAGCACAGGCTCCCGTGTTCAATATCCAGCTCCACCGTGCGAGCGACAACGAGTATTTCTGGCTTTACTACGCCTCAAACGGCTTTGTCTACTTCAACAAGCCTTCCTATGACGGCTGCCTGTGCAAATGGCAGGACGACACGGTCGAATTCCGCCTTCCGTTCGATATTTTCGGGGTCGGCGGCGGCGATGAGCTCAAGGATATCCGCGTATTCCTACAGGACAGCGGTAACGAATGGAAGCTTATGGGCGATATCTCCGCAAATGGAATTGCCATTCCCGACACCGCGGCAGTATTTGAGATAACGGAAAAACTCCTCATAGGCGACGCTAACTGCGACAAAAAAGTTACGGTCTCAGACGCAGTCGCCATCCTGCAATTCATCGCCAACAAGGACAAGTATGCGCTTTCCGTGACGGGGAAAAAGAATGCAGACTGCTATAACGTCGGCGATGGGATAACCGCAAATGACGCTCTTGCTGTCCAGAAGCTCGACGCAAAGGTCATATCAGGTTTGCCTGCAAACTAAGCCGAGCGGCAAATCCAACAGGGCACCTACTAAGGGCTGTACCTATACAAAAACAATACGGGACACTTATCCGGGGAAACCTTTCTGAAGAAAGGTTTCCCCAGAACCCCCATTTCAAAGACTTTTAGTCAAAATTTTGCCCCTATGGGGGACTCTCATTGAAAAGAAAGACTAACTCTTTTCGTATCAGGAGAGTACCCCATAGGGGCAAATTTTAAATTGAAAGTTTTAGGAAGAACCCTTTTTCAAAAGGGTTTCCCTCAATAAATACTCCGTATTGCTTCTGTATGAGTACAGACCATGCAGGCTTCTTGTCTTACTTGATATTCCAGATATTCTCCGCGTAATCAGCTATAGTTCTGTCAGAACTGAATTTGCCCGCATTGCACATATTCAGCCACTGCTTACGTGCGAAAGCAGCTCTGTCGCTGTCGTAGTCAGATATGCAGCGCAGCTTCGTCTCTACATAGCTGCGGATATCGCCGAGAAGATAGTAGTGGTCGGGAGCGTGCCAGCTCGCGCCGTCAAGCAGAGACATATACAGCTCGCGGAAGTCGCCGCTGCCGCCGTCCGACACCGTGCCGTCAATAAGTGACGATACCACGCGCTTTATCATCTTGTCCTCCGCAAATACTCTGCGGCTGTCGTACTCGGGGACGATACGTGCGAGGTCCTCAACGCGCGCGCCGAAGATGTAGTTGTTCTCCTCGCCTGCCTCCTGCACTATCTCGATATTAGCGCCGTCGTAGGTGCCGAGAGTGACTGCTCCGTTGAGCATGAGCTTCATATTGCCCGTGCCGCTCGCCTCAGTGCCCGCGGTGGATATCTGCTCGGAGACATCAGCCGCCGCTACGAGCTTCTCCGCATAAGAAACATTGTAATTCTGCACGAACACGACCTTGATGAGGTCGCGGGTATCGGGGTCAGTGGACACGATGCGCCCTATCTCGTTGATATACTTGATTATCGCCTTCGCACGCTTATATCCAGGTGCGGACTTCGCGCCGAATATGAAGGTGGTGGGCTTGAAATTCGTGATGCTGCCGTCCTTGATGCCGTAGTATATCCACAGGATAGAGAAGGCGTTGAGAAGCTGGCGCTTGTACTCGTGGAGGCGCTTTATCTGTATGTCGAACACGGAATTCGGGTCTGTTTCCACGCCCTCGCGCGCCTTGATGTAGTCGGCGAGCTGCTGCTTCTTGGTCTGCTTGACCTTGATGAAGCTGTCGAGGACTGAGCTGTCATCTGCGTACTTGCTCAGCTCGCGGAGCTGCGAGAGGTCTGTCAGCCAGCCGTCGCCTATCTTTTCGGTGATAAGTGACGACAGCTCTTTGTTGCACAGCGCGAGCCAGCGGCGCTGTGTTATGCCGTTCGTCTCGTTGCGGAAGCGCTCAGGGTAAAGGCTGTACCAGTCTGCGAGTACGGAATCGCGCAGTATCTGCGTGTGTATCTCCGCGACGCCGTTGATGTGGCTCGACGCATAGCAAGCCATATCCGCCATGTGGATGAGCTCGCCCTTGATTATCTTTATGCGGTTCGTCTTGTCCTTCTGTACGCCGTTTGCGTACATCTCAGCGATGAGCTCTTCATTTATCTGTATGATTATCTCGTATATACGCGGGAGCACTTCCTCGACAAGTCCTGTCCACCACTTTTCAAGAGCCTCCTGCATAACGGTGTGGTTGGTGTAGTTGAACACCTTCTTGGCTGTGGATAGAGCTTTTTCAAACGTCCAGCCCTCGTTGTCGACGAGCTGGCGTATAAGTTCGGGTATCGAGATGACGGGGTGAGTATCATTGAGCTGCACGGAAATGTAGTCCGCGAGGTTGTCGAGTGTTCCGAAGCGAGCCTTGTGCTTGCGGAGAATGTCCGTCAGTGACGCACAGCTGAAGAAATACTGCTGCTTCAGACGAAGCTTCTTGCCCTCGTTGGTGTCGTCGTTGGGATAGAGCACACGCGAGATGTCCTCCGCGTATATCTTCTCTTTCGAGGCTTCAAGGTAGTCCTGCTTGTTGAAGGTGTCAAAGTCGAACTCCTTGACGGGCTCTGCCTGCCACAGGCGCAGCGTCCCCACGTTCTCGGTGCGGCAGCCGAAAATCGGCATATCATAGGGCACTGCCTTGACGGTCTGGCCGCTGTATTCTATGAGGAGGGTATCCTCGTCACAGCGGCGTGACCACGGGTCGCCGTATTTCGTCCAGTCGTCGATATCCTCGCGCTGGAAGCCGTCAACTATAGACTGCTTGAAAAGTCCGTACTTGTAGCGTATACCGTAGCCGTCAAGAGGCAGACCGAGAGTTGCTGCCGAGTCGAGGAAGCACGCCGCAAGACGTCCGAGACCGCCGTTTCCGAGAGCGGCGTCCTCAATTACTTCGAGGTCGGCAAGATCGAGCCCGAGCTCCTTGAACGCGTCATTGACCTCGTCGTATATGCCGAGGCAGAGCAGATTATTGAACACCGCACGCCCCACGAGGAACTCCATTGAAAGGTAGGCGGCACGGCGCTTGCTGAGGTGCTCCTCGCGTGCTACGCTCCACCTGTCAGAATAGAGCTCCATGACCGTCTCGCCGAGCGCGTTGTGGAGCTGCTGGGGCGTCGCGGACTTGATATCCTTGGGCAGTCTGCCAGTGAATTTTTCCATAAACACTTTCTTATCCATCATTTTCCTCCATTATTCATTTACTTCTCACGGAAGTCAGTTTTTCTGATCAAGATACTCTTATCTCTGCGTTTGCGCCTTTCAGATGATCACGGTCGATGCCTATATCGCCGTATGTCACATCTTCAAGTTTGTCATAATCACTCTGCGGCAGATAGTATACTCCGAGATTGACAGGGCATCCGAAGCCATCAAGATATATGCTGTTCAGACCGTCAAAGGACGTCAGCTCCTCAGGCAGCTCCGTTCCCTCGGGAAGGAGTATGTCTGCAAAGATCTTGCCCTCCTGCTGGCAGAAGTAAGAAAAGAACTCCTCATACGTCATTTCGGCAGGTGCCTCAAAGGACAGCCAGGTCTTATACGGAGTCAGTATCCACAGCTTGCCAGCCTGAGTATAGCTGCGGATATAGTCCCTCGTATGATCGAAAAGATCATCCTTGTACAAGGGGAAAGTATAGTTATCGCTGGTTATCTCATCGCTGTCCTCTGTTCCGAAAGCTAAAAAACGTCTGCCCTCATCATCCTCAAGCGTATAGGTCGTGGGTTTCTTTTCGGGTATCGGCACGCCGATGAACTCCCACTGAACATCTCTGCATATGAAAGTGAAATCTTTGCCGTACTTTGTACGAAGCTTGTCAAGAGCTGCCTGCTCCTCAATCGGTACGTTCTCTATGTGAGAGGTATGCAGTTCGCTCTCATATTCTTCTTCGCTGACCGCTGATGTCTCAGTGACAGCTTCGGTAACTGTCTCAGCGTGAATTGTATTCTCGGCAGCAGTTATTATCAATGCTTCTTTATTTGCAGTTGTTTCGGTTTCGGCATTGACCGTAACTGCTGTTGGCTCTGATTTTTCAGGTGTTTCAGTATTTTTAGCAGTACAGCCTGTAAGCATGACTGCCGCTGTAAGTGTTAGAATTATTTTTTTCACCTGTTATACATCCTATTCAGTTTCTTTATCTTCTTTGCAAGCTCAGGTGTAAAGTCAGTCTCCTTTGTGCGGAACTGCCAGTTGCCGCCGAGAGTAGAGGGCGTGTTCATACGGTCGCTGCTCGGGCTGTTGAGGAAGTCCTGCATCTGCGCACACGCCACCATCGCAACACTGCCCCATGCTGCGCGAACGACAGCCATTGGTATCTCGCTCTTCTTTCGCACATTGAGGTATCTTTTCGCGAATTTCAGCGACTTCTTGTCAAGCGACTCCACCCAGCCGTTGAGGGTCTCGTTGTCGTGAGTGCCCGTGTACGCGAAGCAGTTGGTCGTCGTGAAATTGTGCGGGAGATAATCGTTCTCGCCGTCCGAGAATCCGAACTGCAATACCTTCATCCCAGGATAGCCGCATTTATTGAGCATTTCGTGTACCTCGGGAGTGAGGAAGCCGAGGTCCTCGGCTATGATGTTCAGCCTGCCGAGCTCCTCCTCCGCGAGCCTGAACAGCTCGTGATTGGGGCCCTTTTTCCATTCGCCGACTGTCGCGTCCTCGCTGCCGTAGGGAATGGTGTAGTAGCTCTCAAAGCCGCGGAAGTGGTCGATGCGCACGATGTCGTAGAGCTCCGCGGCGGACTTTATTCGTCCTATCCACCATTTATAGCCCGTTTTCCTGTGATAGTCCCAGTCGTAGAGCGGGTTGCCCCACAGCTGTCCCGTCGGTGAAAACTCGTCGGGAGGACAGCCTGCCACGCATACGGGACGGCGCTTGCGGTCAAACCAGAAGAGCTTGTGGTCCGCCCACGCCTCGACGCTGTCAAGAGCGCAGTATATCGGTATATCACCGACTATCTCTATCCCGCTGTCGTTGGCGTATCTTTTCAGCTCCGACCACTGACGCGCGAACTCATACTGCATAAACCTGTAGAAGCCTATCTCGGTTTTGAGTTCCTTTTTCGCGGCGGTGACTTCCTTGCCTTTATGCATTGCAAGGTCGGGGTCCCAATCGTACCACGCCTTGCCGCCGTTCTTCGATTTGAGTGCCATGAAGAGCGCGTACTCGTCGAGCCATTCCTTGTTCTCGTCGCAGAAACGCTTGTACTCGGGGAATTTCGACGGCTTGAAGCGAGAATACGCTATCTTCAGCACCTTGAAGCAGTTCTCGTAGATGAGACTGTAGTCGACCTTGTCAGGCTCGCTCTCCCACGTAAAGCTCGAATACTCATGCTTTTCGAGCAGTCCGTCGCCCTCAAGCACCTCGAAGTCGATGAAATAGGGGTTGCCCGCGTTCACAGAGAATGACTGGTATGGCGAGTCGCCGTAGCTTGTCGGCGAGAGCGGAAGTATCTGCCAACATTTCACGCCCGCGCTTTTCAGGAAGTCGACAAAGGCAAAGGCGTGGCGCCCCATTTTGCCGATGCCGTACTCGGACGGAAGGCTTGATATATGCATTATTATGCAGCTTTTTCTCATATATTCACTCCTAAATGTATAATGTATAATCAGGGCGCGGCTGCAAATACTATCCGTAAAGAGGTGTATTATGAAGCTTTCGCGCTATGCTTTTGTGTTTTTAATGGGATTCTTTCTGTATGCTTTTATTGAGGTTGCAGGAAGAGGCTATACTCACTGGACAATGTGTATTACGGGCGGGATAGTTCTCGCGGTCATTTATACTCTGAGCAGCAGGCCTGCGACCTCGCTGATACGAACCTGTCTGCTCGGGACTATCGCGATAACGGCGATAGAGTTTGCTGTCGGAGTATTCGACAATATCATCATGGGCTGGCAGGTGTGGGATTATTCGGATATCCCGCTGAATGTGCTTGGGCAGGTCTGTCCCCTGTTCAGTCTGCTGTGGTTCGTGCTGTGCATACCCGCGTATTTTTTATGCCGAAAGATAGCGCGTCAGCTCATGTAGGAGCTCCGCTTTTAATACCCTTCTCTCTTCAGCTCCGCGACGAGACCCGTGTAGAACTCGCGGACGTCGTAATCCTCGATATTCTCGCGCATGAGGTCGATGACGTCGCCGTGGCTGATGCCGCGGATATGTTTCGTGTCCACAAGTCGGAAACGGCCGTGCTTAGCGCTCTCCTCCCATACGAGACCGTCATTGCGTCCGTTGAGCTTCTTGATGATGAGATAGCTGATGCACAGCGGGAATCCCGCCGACAAAAAGCACTTCATCACCGACATACAGCTCCTGTACGAGACTGCGGGAGAATCAGGCATCTCCTTGTTCAGCGACTGCATCCGCACGGCGCTGAGGTCGCGCACGCCTGCCATAAAATCGGGACGGCTGTCTCCGAGCCTGCCGAATATCCTGTCATACTTTCGGGCAATGCCGTCAGCTATCTTCCCCGGCACCTTCCCGAGCAGAAAATCCACCATGTCACAGCCATTGTGCGGCGTATTTACGGTCGTGAGCGTCGCCACGTACTTATCCATGCCGAGGCAGCTTATCGCATAGCGCGAGTCGAGCCCGCCCTTTGAGTGAGCAATGATGTTTACCTTCTCTGCGCCCGTCTCCTCAATGACCTGCATTATAGCGGCTTTCAGCTCCACTGCGCTGTCGTGTACCGAGCGCGCCGACTGCTGATTGCCGTAGTAGACCAATGCGCCGTTGCGTTTGAGCTCCGCGGGGACTCTGCCCCAGTAGTTGAAAAACTGCCAGTCGCGGAAGAATATACCGTGTACCATGACTATCGGGTACTTCGTCCTGCATATCTCGTTCTCCGCACGGGATATGTCAAGCTCCGCCTTGTCCGCCTCGAACCAGTATTCGCGGCGCGCCTTTCTGAAGAAGTGGGCGAGCAAAACGAGGTTCAGCGGGAACAGCCACCAGAAAATGAACAGCAGCAGATAATCAAGCAGTTTCATCTGCTTTGAACCGATAGCTGTCCGCACGACCGCTACTATGAACGTCAGCAGCACCGCCAGTACAGGCATCACCACCGAGAACGCCTTAGCAACAGCTCCGCACGGTGTGAGGATGATATAGACTGCGATTATCAGCCATTCGCAGAGTATCGAGGCTCCCGTCAGCCACGTGAGGCTGAGTCCGCGCCGCAGCGACCTCATACGGAAGCTTTTAAGCGGCGTTTTCTCGCCGCGCAGCAGAATGACAAGGTAGACTATGCTGATGACGACGGTAAACACCACTCTCGCAGCCACAGGCACGCCCGTGAACGTTGTCCACAAAGGGACAAGATTGTAGAATACAAGCAGTAAAAAAAGGTCTAAAAATCTCATAATTATAAAAAGAAAGGACTGCTGCACCTGTGTGCAACAGTCCAATTGGTATTAGTAATTCTGGTTAGAATCTGCATTAAAGAACTGATTGCTGCTCTCTGTATAATAATCGTTGGGCTCGAGCGACATGAAATCATCGTCCTCCATGTCGGGAAGTCTTGCTCCGCAGCGTCCGCAGAACTGGAAGCGCTCGTTGACCTCAGCGTCACACTTGGGGCAGATCTTGTAGCCTCTGATGCCGTTGAGCTCGAATCTCATCTTCTTTATTCTTCTGCGTCTTGTATCAATGTCATCGCAAAGCACCTTGAGGTTAGCGGGATCCTCGTTGGGATTCTTGTAGTATTTCTTACCGATATCGGTAAATATCTCAACGATACGCTCCTCCTCGTACAGTATCTTTCTCTTCAGATTATTTGCCTCAGAGATACTTTTGGTCTTATCAGTCAAGCCCTTGCTCGCGTCACCGATCTTATCGAGAAGACCCATTGTACATCACTCCTATTGTATTATATGCCGAACGTGCAGCAGCAAGCCTCAGCTCCCACTGCCTCTGCATTTCTATTATACAATTTCTCTAAAAAAAAGTCAAGGGGTTTCATATTTTTTCTGATTTTGTCTGTTGTTTTACAAAAATAATCTTCAGCAAACAAGCTCATCGCTCAGAAACTCCTTCCGCAAGGGCTTCTCCTATGTTATAAGCAGTGACAAATGTCACTGCTGTAGTGACATTTTCAATCTTTATACACGCTGCGGATTGGGGTATAATACTTGCAAAGGGGGAGATATAATGAAAACTACTGTCAACAGGTTTGTCGGATATGCGGGGACTGCTCTCGGTGTGCTGATGTTCCTCACTCTGATACCGTCGGGAGCATCGCTGATAATCTCGCTCATGACCCGCGAACGCGGCAGCGACACCGTCCCTGCGATAACGTTCTGCTTCGCTGTGTTCTTCTCGGTCCTGACTGTTGCATTGCAGGGCGCGGATATCGCCCTTCTCGTGCTTTTTCTCACCGTAGGGCGCAAAAAAAGTCTCCTTATGAGCTGTCTTTTCCTGTTCGGAGGGATGCTCGTGAATATGCTGTTCGCGGGGACATATATGCTCCTCTCGGATACCCACGTCAGACTGTCGGCAGCCTATTGTCTCGTCATCGGGATGCTCTTTCTCGCCTCGGCGCTCGCGCTCAGCATCGGAAAAAGCGAAGCAGTATAGAAAAACAGCCCGAGATGTAATATTCTCGGGCTGTTTGTTACGTTGCTCCATCTTCCGAAGCTGTTTGCTCTGTCCCCGAATAGTCGCGGAAGCAGATGTTGAGGTCGACTCTGCCGTTTATTCCAGGAACTGTGCCGTCGCTCGAATACTGCCAGATGTCGTACTTGTAATAATATGTAGGCTTGTCGCCGTACTCAGCGAGCCAGAAGTCGTAGTCCTTCAGCCGCGGCAGGTCAAGCTTGTGCATCGCGGTGGACTTGTTCTGATATATCATCGGAGTATATCCTGCCGACCTGACGCGCTCGCAGAACGCGATGCAACAGTCAGCAAGCGTTTCTACGCCGACGTCATCTGTGCGGGCGTGGTCGTCAAAAATGAGCTCCCAGTCGTATACAACGGGATACTTTATTTCATAGCCCGATATCGCATCAAGAACAGCGTCAGCCTCCTCGATAGCCTCGTCGGTGGTGGTCGCCTGAGAGAAGAAGTACACTCCCGTGTCGATACCTGCGGCGTGAGCTTTTTCGAGGTTGTCGGTGAAGCTCTCGTCCATGGTGACTACTCCGCCGCCATAAGTGCGGTATCCTGCGCGTATCATCGCGAAGTCAATACCCGCGCCCTTGACCTTGCCCCAGTCTATCTCGCCCTGATGCTCGGAAATGTCAACACCCGTGACCGACTTGACCGTATCTCCCTCCATGTAGAAGGAGTAGCCGTTGCGGGTGACTATCTTATCGGTGTCAATGTCGCTGACGGGCACATCGCTGTATACAGGCACGAACACCTCGCCGAGCGTAGTATCGTGCATGAGTATCTTTTTGCCGTCGAGCTGGTAGTAGGTCTCCTCTTTTTCTATGACCGGACGAGTGCGTACCTCGGGGTCCTGCTCGGCAGCCGGTACTGCATCCTTTCCGCCGCGAATGAATATAAAACCGACAAAAACGACTGCCATAAAGAGTATTATCATCGCTTCAAGGAGCGCTATGACCTTGAAGAGAGCGCTTTTTCTGTTTGCCGAAGCCATTTTGTCCTCCGTTTTGTTTCTTTTTTTCTATGATACCATAAAAGTCGGCATTTGTAAACAAAACAGCCGATAATTTGCAATTATTTTGCAGCGGGGTCACTGTACTCCGATTTTGCCCAGCTCCTCGCAGAACTCGCTGTACATATAGAGCGAGCCGAGCGCTATCAGCGGCAGTCCGCTCTCCTTTGCATAGGAGTAAGCCGCCCTGACACCTTCGCCGAAGTCGGTGAAGCTCTGCGCCTCTATGCCCGCACGCGTGAATTCTCGGGCAAGGACGCTGCTCTCGAGAGCGCGCGGATTATCGGGCTTGACTGTAAATGCGCGGCTGACGTACTGTCCGAGTATCGACGGATAGAGCCCGTACTCCTTGTCCGCCATCACGCCGACAAGCAGAGCAACCTTTCCGCCGCCGAAGCATTGGCAGATGCTCGCCGCCGCCTGACGTATGCCGTCGGGATTGTGTGCGCCGTCGAATATGACAACGGGGTCGGAGCTCAGGAGCTCGAATCTGCCGTGCCATTTGGTCTCGGAAAGACCTCTGCGGATGGCTTCGTCAGGGATATCCAGTCCCTCACGGCGAAGAAGCTCCACAGCCGTGAGGACGTTTGCGATATTGTATATCTGGTATGTACCGATAAGCGGTACGCGCGCCTTGCCGAATCCGTCAAACTCGACCTCTGTGCCGTTTATGCCAGTGGACGTGCCGAGTGTGCGAAAGTGGTCGGTGACGCTGAGAGGGGCATTCTTTTCAAAAGCAGCCACAGTTATGACCTCGAATGCGTCAAGGTCGGTGCCGCCGTAGAGGACAGGTCTACCCTCCTTGATGATGCCTGCCTTATGACGCGCGATGTCGCGGACTGTCTCGCCGAGGAAGGCTGTGTGGTCGAGGGCTACATTGGTGATGACGGAGAGCAGCGGCGACTCCACAACGTTCGTGGAATCGGTATCTCCGCCCATTCCGCACTCGATTATCGCAACATTGCAGTCCACGCGGCGGAAGAGCTCGTATGCCGCGGCGGTGAGCACCTCGAATTCGGTGGGCTTGTCGTCCATGGACTCAGCCGCAGGGATGACGTCACACATCACCCAGTCAAGGACGTTGAGGGATATTTCGCGGCAGTTTATTCGGAAACTGTCTGTTACGCCCGTGAGCGCAGGCGAGGAAAAGGTGCCCACAACATATCCCGATGCGCGGAGAATATGGCTGAGCATAGCCGAAAACGAGCCTTTTCCGTTGGTTCCTGCCACGTGTATTATCTTTGTTTCGTTCTGCGGGTCGCCGAGGAGCCGACAGAGCTCGGTAATGCGTTCGAGCCCGAGCTTGCTGCCTCTCTTAGCGGCGGTCTTCAGGTATTCAAGCGTTTGAACGTATCTTTCCATGGTTGCATATCCTGTCGAGGCAGCGTGAGAACGCCTCGTTTTTCATAATAACGGCGATGAGGAAGGATTCAACGGCTACTATGCCTATATACAGAGGGATCCGCCATGCGAACATTATCGCTATCGGGTACTGTCCGCCAAAGAGGTAATACAGCCCGATAGTCTTGATAACCATTGAACCTGCGATGTGTCCCGCAAGGTCAGCGAGAACAACAGCAAGCGTCTTGTTGTTCTTGAACATATACATCGACACTATCCCCGAAACAACGCCGATGCTGATGAATCCTACGGTTGTCACGGGGTTGGGCGGATAGCCCTTGAGCAGACAGCCGAACAGGTCTGCTCCGAGACCTACTGCTCCGCCGACAAATGGACCGAACCATATACCCGCCATGACGATCGGCAGATTCTCGATGCCTATTCTCGCGAAGGGCATGACGTCAATGGAGAACACCTTGCCGACAGCACCGCTGAGGGCGGTGAGAAATGCCGCGATGATGAGCACGCGGACGTTCCCGAACAGCTTGAGGTTGTTCACGGGCGAATTTTTTGCTTTTGTAGTATACATAAAAAACCTCCTTTTCCACATCATACGACAAGAAAAGGAGGCGTACCTCTTGTAAGTTGTCCTATGAAGCGGGATGCAAAGCGCGAACCGCGGTATGACACCTTCGTCCTGCCGACAACTCCCCGTCCGACAGGCACTTAACGAACTCGCTTTTACTCTTCAGCTTGCGGTGAATCGACTTTCACCGATAATATTATACGATACGAGCAGAAACAAGTCAATAGGCGGGGATAAATTTGGCATTTTACACTATTAGCGCAATATCTGCGCATTTTTTTTGTAAATGGTGCAAAGCTGAGCACGCTGCTCGGTTTGGGCAGTATACACATGAATGAACGGGGATATTCGTGTATAATAACGAATCTCGGGAGAGGAAGCATTTATTTCTTTATTTTTTTATAAAACTGTGATATACTATTATTGTGTCTAACTATGCGCCGAAGGAGAATAGAAAATGAAAACGCTGTATGTATCCGACCTTGACGGAACCCTTTTAAGTCCAGAGCCTGCGATAACGAAGCATACTGCGGAGGTCATCAACTCCCTCATCGCAAGAGGTATGCACTTCACTTTTGCCACCGCAAGAAGCATTTATTCTGCTCTGCCGATAACCTCGGCGCTGGATATAAATGTCCCCTGCCTGCTGATGAACGGCGTGAGCGTATACGACATCGCGGCGCGAAGCTACATAAAAAGCGAGTACATATCTACCGAAGCTTCGGCAGAGGTGCTCGCCGCCTTCGAGAGGCACGGCATACGCTGCTTTATGTACCGTATCGACGGCGAGTGGCTGACCTGCTATTACTCCGAGCTCACCACAAAGGTGATGCGGAGCTTCGCAGAGGTCAGAAAGCACGAATACAAGAAGCCGTTCGTACAGGTGCCGCGTCTTGCAGACTTCGCAAACGGCGATACCGTCTATTTCACGACTACAGGTCCGCACGATGACCTGTATCCGCTGAAATGCGAGATAGAGCAGATAAATGGCGTCAGCCACGCATTCTACCTCGATGTGTACAACGGTGAGTGGTACCTTGAGGTGTTCTCCGACAAAGCCTCAAAGGCGAACGGCATTCGCTTTCTGCGTGACAAATACGGCTTTGACAAAGTTGTCGCTTTCGGAGACAACCTCAATGACCTCAGCCTGTTCGAGGCGGCTGACGTGAAAATAGCCGTCGGCAACGCCAAGGAGGAGCTCAAGAACGCGGCGGATATCGTGATAGGCACCAACTCCGAGGACGGCGTCGCGAAGTGGCTCAGAAAAAATTCATAATGCGTGATTAAATGGCTGACAGTGAATATTAAAGCCGTTAGCCGTTAGCCCTTAGCCTTTAGCTTATGGTATCGCCTTGCGGCGATATGATTTAAAAAATCGTCCGCGTCAGCGGACACCGCAAGCTAATGGCTAACGGCTAAAAGCTAATGGCTGACAACAATTGCTGTCAGCCGCATATCATATATTTTCAACACGAAAGGAAATACATAAAATGAAGAAACTCATGCTTGGAAATGAAGCCTTTGCAAGGGGATTGTACGAAGCCGGATGTAAGGTAGTATCAAGCTACCCCGGTACCCCCTCCACCGAGATAACCGAGGAGGTCGCTAAGTACGACGAGGTATACGCGGAGTGGGCTCCCAACGAGAAGGTCGCAATGGAAACTGCTCTGGGCGCTTCTATCGCGGGCGCAAGGAGCTTCTGCGGAATGAAGCACGTCGGACTCAACGTTGCCGCTGACCCGCTCTATACCGCGGGATATACGGGCGTTAATGCGGGAATGGTCATCGCCGTTGCCGACGACCAGGGTATGCACTCCTCTCAGAACGAGCAGGACAGCCGCCACCACGCTATAGCTTCAAAGGTGCCCATGCTCGAACCCTCGGATTCGACCGAGTGCAAGGAATTCGTCAAGCTCGCATTCGAGCTCTCCGAGCAGTTCGATGCTCCGTTCATCGTGAGAATGTCTACCCGCGTTGCTCATTCCCAGAGCATTGTCGAGATAGAGGACAGACAGGAGCTTGAGCTCAAACCCTACGTGAAGACACCGCAGAAATTCGTTATGATGCCCGCTTTCGCAAAGGGCAGACACGTTTTCGTCGAGGAGCGCACAAAGAAACTCATCGAGTACGCTGAGACAACTCCCCTCAACAGGGTCGAGATATCCGACAAGGCTGAATTCGGCGTTATCACTAACGGTGCCGCTTATCAGTACGTCAAGGAGGCTCTCGGCGAGAAGGCTTCCGTGCTGAAGCTCGGCATGGTGAACCCCCTCCCCGAGAAGCTGATACAGGACTTCGCTGCTAAGTACGAGCAGGTGTACGTCATCGAGGAGCTCGACGGCATCATCGAGGCACACTGCCGCAACATCGGCGTCACAAACGTAAAGGGCAAGGAGATATTCGGCTACATAGGCGAGCTCCCGCAGTCCGTCATCGCCGAGAAGCTCCTCGGCGAAAAGAAGGAATTCTCGGCTCTCGAGGACAATATCCCTGTCCGTCCGCCCGTAATGTGCCCCGGATGTCCTCACCGCGGACTGTTCTACTGCCTCAAGAAGCTCGGCGTTACCGTTTCGGGCGATATCGGCTGCTATACTCTCGGAGCCGCAGCACCGCTCAACGCTATCGACACCACTATCTGTATGGGAGCTTCCATTTCGGGACTCCACGGCTTCAACAAGGCTCGCGGAGCTGAGTCCGAACACAAGACCGTTGCTGTTATCGGTGATTCCACCTTCATGCACAGCGGTATGACGGGGCTTGTAAATATCGCTTACAACAACTCAAATTCAACTGTTATCATACTCGACAACTCAATCACAGGCATGACAGGTCATCAGCAGAACCCGACAACAGGCAAGAACCTCAAGGGCGACCCTGCTGCGGCTGTAAACCTCGAAGAGCTCTGCAAGGCTATCGGTATCAAGCGCGTGCGCGTGACAGACCCGTACAAGCTCGCCGAGACAGAGGCGGCGATAAAGGAGGAGCTCGCTGCTGACGAGGCTTCCGTTATCATCTCACGCAGACCGTGCGCTCTGCTCAAGTACGTCAAGCACAACCCGCCTTTCAAGGTAAACACCGAAAAGTGCGTGGGCTGCAAGATGTGCATGAAACTCGGATGTCCCGCTATCTCGATGAGAGACGGCAAGGCTGTCATCGACCATACTCAGTGCGTAGGCTGCGGCATATGCAAGGAGCAGTGCAAGGTCGGAGCCATCGAATAAACTGTATGAAACAGCCGCAGCCAAGCTGCCTGCGGGGGCTCCCCGCCTGCGGCATCTGCAAGGAGCAGTGCAAGATGGCGCTATAGAGTAGGGAACGCCGCCCTCGGCGTTCCGCATATAAGGAGTAAACATGAAAATAAGAAAAATCAACTGCCCGTACTGCAATATAGAAATGAAATACATTAGTACAGAACGTATACAGCTCGGACGCACAGGCTGGATAGCACTTCCTGTGAGCATCTACGAATGTCCGACGTGCTCCAAGCTCGAATTTTTCAGATACAAAAAATGAGGTAAGAAAATGCTACAACTACCGATATACGAGGAATTCGCCCACTGGCTGGACGACCTCCTCGAAAATAACGATATGCCCGAGGATGCAGCGGCTTTCTGCTTCAACCTCTATGAGGAGTCCGACGAGGAACACCTCTACGCGGCACAGCTCATCGCATCCGACCGATTCGACCCAGACGACGAAGAGGGCGAATGGGCGTGCGAGGAGATATGGAGCTGCGAGGAAAACATCTTCACCGTCGATACCTCCGACGAGGACGATACGGGACGGGAACACGCTCAGGAACTCTTCTGCGAGATGATAGATGAGTACCTGAAAAACGGCAAGTACGGACATATCCTCACAGACAGCAAGGGCGTTGCGGCAGGCTTCGTGGACGAAGAGCTGCAAATGCTTCATACGAAATAACATCAAAGGAGTAATATAAATGGAAACGAAATCAATCATGATAGTCGGCGTAGGCGGACAGGGTTCACTGCTCGCTTCAAGACTGCTCGGCGACGTGCTTCTCGCACAGGGCTATGACGTAAAGGTCAGCGAGGTCCACGGCATGAGCCAGCGCGGCGGCTCGGTAGTTACATACGTAAAGTACGGCGATAAGGTATACTCGCCCATTATAGAGAAGGGCGAGGCTGACGCTGTTATCTCCTTCGAGCTGCTCGAGGCGGCAAGGTGTCTCCCCTACCTCAAAAAGGGCGGTCATCTCATCACCTCCACACAGCAGATAGACCCCATGCCCGTCATCACGGGCGCGGCTGAATACCCCGAGGACCTCGTCGGCAAGCTCAGAGCTGCGGGCGCGGAGCTCGTAGCGGTAGACGCCCTCTCTCTCGCAGAGCAGGCAGGTACGGCAAAGGCTTCAAATGTTGTACTTATGGGCGTCCTCGCAGCTCGCATGGACTATCCCATGGAGCTCTGGCAGAAGGCTATCGAGGACCGCGTACCCGCTAAGTTCCTCGAACTCAACAAGAAGGCTTTCGAGCTCGGACTCAACGCAAAATCGGTCTGAGCTGATTCCAAATCAGAAATATCAATTCTTGGGGGGATTGCTATGAAACGATTTGGCGCATTTATCCTGTCGCTGACGTTGGCGGCTTCTCTTACAGCCTGCGGACCATTCCAGTCCGATATGATAGAATACTACGAGGAGCCCTCGACCGAGGAAACTGCGGCGGATACGACGTCCGCCGACTCGGAGAGCGACCTCCCGAACAGCTATGAGGAACGTCAGACCTGCTCCAAGACCCTCGTCAACGACGAGAGACCCGAGGTAGTCAAGATACGCTTTTCGGGTCTGTGCGACGGCAATATCAAGAGACACGCGAACGTTGACGACTTATACGGTGTGGATTACATCTCCAGCGGAGTGGTCGGACTTGTCGGTCCGCCGATAGAGATAACCTACGATGAATCCGTGACCGACCCCGAGCTGTGCTTCGTCTACGACAAGGAGCAGCTCCGCGGGATCCCCGAGAAAAACCTCGTGATGCTTTACTATAACGAGGACGAACAGTCCTACGACACTGTAGAAGGCTTCAAGCTCGATACCGACGGCAGTAAGGTCTCCGCATACATAGACAAGCAGGGAGTTTACCTGCTCGCCGACGCATATCAGTGGTACGGCGCATGGGGCTTTGACGTTTCAAAATACGCCTATGATGCCAACGCGACCGCATACGAGACCGACTGGGAACGCGAATGGGATACGGGCAGTATCATGGAGCTCGCCGACAAGCAGTGGGCTAAGGACAATGCTCCCGATTTCCACGTTTCTACAGCAGAAGAGCTTGCCTCTGCCGTCTACTACGTAAACGGCATCAACAAGGACGGAGCTCCCGTAAATATCACTCTCGAGGACGATATCGACCTCACGGGCTACGACTGGATGCCGATAGGCTGGAGTAACGCGGGCGATCACCGATTCTCGGGCGAGGTCGACGGCAAAGGTCATAACATAAACGGTATGAAGATCGCGCTTGACTATGAGGACTGCGGCTTCATCGGCTATGGTACAGACGTGGTGATGCACGATATCAGCTTCACGAATGCCGACGTAAGCGGCACGGCTTGTACGGGTATCGCAGGCGGTGAGATATACTTCACGACTACCTGGACGAATGTCCGCGTGCAGGGCAGAGTATCGGGAGGCAGTGATGACTACGGCGCCATTATCGGCAGAGAGACATCTATTACCTTCAAAAACTGCGCCGCAGACGTGACCGTCGACGGTAAGCCCTTCGATTACCTCTCCTACAGACAAAAGCGCGAGGACGAGGTCGAGGTCGTGGAGACATTCCACCTCACCCGAAACGACGACGGCACTATCACTCGCGACGAACACGACGGATTCCAAAGCCTTACTTGGCATATAGAGCTTGACGGGGTCCAGGTACTCAGACGGTCGGCTGAAAATCCGCGCACGGGTGCGGCTGAACTCAGCCTTGATACGTCATATCAGTGGATAAAGGGCAGCGAGGGCAAGCACACGGTCTACCTCGTCGCATATATCAACGGCACCTATGTGCGCGTCAGCAACATCATCGAATACGAGGGTACGGGAAACTGATACCTTGTATATATCATAATGATCCAAACATCTCTGGATATGCATAATATCTTAATTAACAAGGAGTATGAAGTCCAATGGAAAAGTATTGGGACAAGGACATCGAAACGATGCCCCGCGAGGACATGAAGGCTCTTCAGAGCGAACGCCTCGTAAAGCAAGTCAAGCACGTGTATGACAACGTGAAGTACTACCGCGACCTCATGGATAAGAAAGGCGTCAAGCCCGAGGATATCAAGAGCGTCGACGATCTGCACAAGCTTCCTTTCATCAGCAAAGCCGACCTGCGCGACGGTTACCCTTACGGTCTGCTCGCAGTTCCGCTGAAGGACTGCGTGCGCATTCACTCAACGAGCGGTACCACGGGAAAGCGCGTTGTAGCATTCTATACGCAGAACGACATTGATATGTGGGACAACTGCGTTGCAAGAGCTATAACTGCGGCGGGCGGCACCAATGAAGATGTCGTTCAGGTCGCTTACGGATTCGGTCTGTTCACGGGCGGTGCAGGTATCAACGGAGGCTCACATAAGGTCGGCTGTCTGACTCTGCCTATGTCATCGGGAAATACCGACAGACAGATACAGTTCATGCAGGACCTCGGAGCTACTATACTCTGCTGTACGCCTTCATATGCGGCGTATATCGGCGAGACAATCGCTGAAATGGGCATATCTCCCGATGATCTCAAGCTCAAGGCGGGTATCTTCGGTGCCGAGCCCTGGACTGAGGAAATGCGTCAGACTATCGAAACGTCACTCGGCATAAAAGCATATGACATCTACGGTCTCACCGAGACAAGCGGTCCCGGTGTTGCCTTCGAGTGCTCGGAGCAGAAAGGTATGCACATCAACGAGGATAACTTCATCCCCGAAATAATCGACCCCGATACGGGCGAGGTGCTCCCCGACGGTGAGGTCGGCGAGCTCGTATTCACAAGCATCACCAAGGAAGCATTCCCGCTTCTCAGATACCGCACACGCGACCTCTGCGTGCTCAGCAGGGGCAAGTGCTCGTGCGGACGCACACTCGTCAAGATGACCAAGCCCATGGGCAGAAGCGACGACATGATGATAATCCGCGGCGTAAACGTATTCCCGTCGCAGATAGAGACCGTACTCATCGCTGAGGGCTACGCTCCCAACTACATCATCGAGGTCGACCGCGTCAACAACAGCGACACCCTCGACATCAGCGTCGAGATGAAGCCCGAACAGTTCTCGGACAAGGTTAAGGATATGCAGGATCAGGAACGCGCTCTCGCTCTCGCTATCAAGACCATGCTCGGCATAAATCCCAAGGTTCACCTTGTATCACCCAAGTCCATCACAAGAAGTGAAGGCAAGGCTGTCCGCGTCATAGACAAGCGCAAGCTCCACGACGCGCCCGCCAAGAAGTAACGTGATTCAGGCAGAGCTTCTGCCGCGAATTATACATTTTATTTTAAAGGAGAAATTATCATGAAAGTAAAGATCTTTTCAACAAGCTTCCAGCCCGCTCAGGAGAAATACGAGAAGTATGCTAACTTCGAGAACGATATCAACGAGTTTATCGCTACCGTTAAGGTAATCGACATCAAGTACAGCACTGCGGCAGGTCTCTGCCATGATGCTCAGACTCACGTAAACGAGTTTATCGAGGACTTCTCCGCCCTCGTAATATACGAGGAGAAGTAAGCTCCGATACGTAAATAATCTGCAAGGAGGAACTTCAATGGCATATGTAAAACAGATCTCAGTATTTCTGGACAATAAACCGAATCAGCTTACAGGCGTAATGAAACTGCTCAAAAATCACAGGATCAACATAAGAGCCCTCAGCATAGCAGATACCAAGGACTTCGGGATACTCAGAATGATAGTCGATGATACG
Organism: Ruminococcus sp. YRD2003; assembly: GCA_900109435.1. Taxonomy (GTDB): domain Bacteria; phylum Bacillota; class Clostridia; order Oscillospirales; family Ruminococcaceae; genus Ruminococcus; species Ruminococcus flavefaciens_G. The sequence continues at coordinate 207,456 of FNZT01000007.1, forward strand.
GACAAGGCTGTCGACACTCTGAGAGAGGCGTCTTACGCCGTAGCAGAGACCGAGATAGTTGCTATCACTATCCCCGATACTCCCGGACAGCTCAGCCGCGTGCTCGATATCCTCGGCGAACAGAACGTCAATATCGAATACCTTTACGCTTTCCTCGGAAAGTCTGACAGGTCGGTATCTTTCGTTATCCGCGTCGATGACAACGACGCTGCGTATGCGGCTCTCGAAAACGGCGGTATCATAAGGCTGACAGCCAACGACATCTCCGAAATGTGACAATATTTTCAGGCGGCAGAGGGGCGGATCCCCTTCTGCCGCCTTTTTTTGCGGATATTTCTTGTTTTTCGGCTTATGAGCTGCTCCGTACAAAAAAATTTCAAAAATTTTTTTGAATTACCCCGCTTTTTGGAAATGTGCTCCGTAAACTACTAACAGAAGCTCGAAAAGAGCTAAAGCAAAACCGAAAATTTATTAAAAAGGAGTAATTCATCATGAAAAACAAGAAGTCAATCATCGCTGCTATCGCAGCAGTATCCATCCTCTCCACAGCAACAGGCGTGACATCGTTCGCTGCTATCACACTTTCTGACGACAAGCCCGCTGAGACAGTTGAGGTTACGACCGAGACTGCTACAGAGGCTGAGGCTGTTGAATCAACAGAGGCTGCCGAGGACGAGGCGACTCCTGCTGCTGAGGAAGAGACTGCTGCTCCCGCTGAGGAGGCTGAGAAGCCCACTGCTCCCGAGCTCGTAAAGCCCGAGGAAAAGGAAGAGGCTGAAAAGCCCGAGGAGAAGGAAGAGGCTGAGAAGCCCGCTCCGAAGAAGCACGTTGGCAAGCACGAGATCTGCGAGAAGATCGACGAGACTTTCGACATCGATGCTCAGGATTTCAAGAGCGCTGACGCTAAGGCTTCATGGTTCGATTTCATCAAGGAAGGTCTTGAGCCCAAGGCTCCCAAGGCTCCCGAGAAGGACGACAAGACAAAGCCCGAGCCGCCTGTAGCTCCCGAGAAGCCCGTTATCGAGGATGGCGAGAAGCCCGAGCCGCCCGTTGCTCCCGAGAAGCCCGCTAAGCTTGATGAGGCTGAGAAGCCTGTTCCGCCTGTAGCTCCCGAGAAACCCGCTAAGCCCGACGAGGCTGAGAAGCCCGTTCCGCCCGTTGCTCCCAAGGCTCCCGAGAAGAACGACAAGGGACCTAAGGGACCCAAGGCTCACGAGAAGGCAGCTGAGGAAGTTGTAGAAGAGGCAACAGAGGCCGCAGCTGAATAACTACCTCCTTTCCTATATCGCGCGGCAAATGCGCTGACTATCCGCCTCTAATGGGTAAACAGCGTAAGCCGCGCTCCCCCAAAAGCAAACTCTGATATAGATTGATGAATAGAAACATAAAAAGGGCAGTCCTGCGAGGACTGCCTTTTTTGTGTAAATTATGCTCGCTTTAGGTCATTTCAGTGTTTTCAGCAGCCTCGGCAGGTCGCTGAAGCGCTCCAGCTCGGGGACTGTCTGTTCTATCGTGCCGAAGCCGTAGGCGGCGTGGATAAACTCAAGTCCCGCCTGCACCGTTGCATCGTAATCTCCCTGTATATCACCTATATACCATGCTTTTTCAAGGGAATTGCGCTCCGCAAGCAGTGCGATGTTCTCGCCCTTGCCTTTGAGGTTGTTGCCATAGCACTCGATGTCCGAGAAGTAATGCCCGAAGCCGTAATGCTCCAGAAAAGCCTCGATATAGCCGCTCTGACAGTTGCTGACGATGTACAGCTCATAGCCTTCCTTTTTCAGTGCCTTGAACGTGGTTTCAAGGTCGGGGTAGAGCACTCCGCCGTGCTCACGGAGATAGTCGTTCTCGTGCGCGCAGCAGAGGTCAAGAAGGCGCATACGCTCGTCTTTGGGCAGGTCAGCGAAGATGATATCGGCTATCCTGTCCATGGTCAGCCCCATTATTGACATAACGTCCTCTTTCGTTATCGCGGGGCGGTCATAGCCAAGCTCCCGCACCTTTTCGGTCCACGATGCGGCTACGCCCTCGGAGGAATCCCAGAGCGTGCCGTCCATATCAAAAATAAGTCCTGTTTTCATTTGCCCTCCGTCATTCTTGCGTATATCTCATTCAGCTGTACGCGGTCGTGCTTCACGTCGTCGAGTATGGTTATCCTGCCCGCTCTGACTGTACGTGCTTTCTCCCACATATCCGCAAACATATCCTCCGTGATACCATAAGCCTTCGGGTCGATGACAAGGTTATGCGCCGCAAAGAAGCTTATCATGCCGCTCGGGTCCTGTCCCTGAAAAATGCACGCGGGCACACTTCCGAGAGCGACTGCCAGTCCGTGGGATATCTTTATCTCGGGGTAGTATTCCTCGATAGCGTGTGCGAAGAGGTGCTCGCTGCCGCTGCACGGTCTCGACGAGCCCGCTATCTCCATTGCAAGTCCGCCCATCACGAGAGCGCGTGAGAGTATGCGTATGAACACGCGGCTCTTCATATCCTGCTCGTCGCAGTGGTAGACGGAATCATAGCTCATGCGACTGAGAGCATAGGCGAAGTCGTCCACCTGCGAGCCCGTCCGCGCCGCCGAGAGCTTCCAGTCATAGAGGGCGGTGTGCTTGGCAATGGTGTCGCCTATTCCCGAGAGAGTCTGTGTCTCGGGAGCGTTGATTATCATATTGGTATCGACGATTATTGCCGTCGGTATCTTGCAGTCGAGTGTCTTGCGGGCGCTGCCTTCTGTCTCGAGAACTGCAAACGGTGAAGCGAGGGAATCGTTGCTGAGCGAGGTCGGCATACAGATATAGACCGCCTTGCTTATATGAGCTGCGTACTTGGCTGTATCGAGCACTCTGCCGCCTCCAATGCCGATGATGACCTTTATGTCCTCGATGCAGACCTTCTTGGCGATAGAAACAGCCTCGTCAAAGCTCGCGCTTCCCATTGCGTATATCTCGGCATTGCCGAAATCGCGGCTGATATCGGTTATCTTCTCCTTGTATATGCCAATGAGAAATTCCTCGGATATCACGAGGGTCTTCTTACCGATGATGTCAGGGATATAGCGTCTGATTATCTCGTCGGAGTGAAAGAAAGCGTCCTCCTCGACGGCGAGACAGATAGGCAGATTGAAACGTGTGTGCTGGTTCATGCGAACACCTCCTGCATTATTATGTGCTGATATGATTATACTATGTTTTGAAGGATTTTGCAACCATTAGTTCAGTGCTCGAAAAAACAGGGCGGATGAGTGGAGCCCCCTCGGGCAGTTTCGTGGGCTGCCAAATACGTAACGTAAGGTCACGGCTCGGCAGCCCACTTTTTTAGTTAGGGGAAGCACACATATGCTGCCCTGTCAGTTATTTCATTGTTCCTCACTCAAAAGTCACGCTGTCAACTATCCCGATATTCTCGATATCAGCAGAGATGAACTTCTCGCCCGCGAGCACATATACATAATCGCCGATGTAGAGCGCTCTGTCTGCGGAGGTATTACGCTCAGTATCAAACACGTCGGTGACCTCGCCGCGAAGGACGAACTCGCCGTCTTCGTAGGAATAGAACATATACTTGTACTTCGACTCGTAGGTATACTCGTCATAAAGCTGAACAGGTACGCCGATGAGGTTCTTCTCGGGAGCTATCAGCAGAGCCTTGCGCTCATATGTCGCAACTGAGTTTACATACGCAGAATCCGTAGTGAACCGATTGAGCGAGCAGAAGCCCACTTCCCTGAGATCATTCGGGTCTGAGTTGTCGAACATAACGAGCTTTACGCCGTTCTGCAAGCCGTTTTCGTCGGCGTCTACCCCGAAGCCGAGGAGCAGTCCGTCGTCCCACTTCTGCATATAGGTGCTGAAGCCGTTTATCTTGTACTCGTCAAGGATAGTCGGCTCTGTCGGGTCGGAGAGGTCTATCGCAAAGAGCGGGTCGGTCTGTCTGAAAGTTACGACATATGCCATATCTCCGCTGAAATTCACGGACTTTATCTGCTCGTCCGCTCCGAAGTCCTTTATCTTGCCAACGGTGTTCATGTCCATATCAAGAACTGTCACCGCATTGCAGCGCTCAGTGTATGAGGGCTCGTTTGTGCCGAATATGTCGCCTATTACCGAGCTGTTATCGTGGTACTTGTTGATAGTGGTCGCAATACGGAAGTGTCCGTCGTACTCGCTCATTGAGAACTGGTTGAGCACGTAGCCCTCTACCGTACCCGAAGCCATGGGCTCGATAGTTCCGCCGTCAACCGCGATACGCGTGATATCGGAGTCTCCGCCGCCTTTGTTGACTGCCGCGTAGATGTTGTCTGCGGAGCTGTAAACAGTTCCCGTGAAACCCGCAAGCGCCTTGTTGTCAACAACATTGAATGTGCCCGCTTCGCTGAGGTCGATACCGCTTATGACGGTATAGCTGAGCAGAGTTTTCGCCGTGGGTGCTTCTGTCGGGAGCAGTACGTCCTCGGGAGGTATGCACTGTATCGTGTCGTCCGTGCCGCAGCAGGGTATATAGCGCTCGACGTTCTTCTTGTCCTCAACGCTGTTGAAATCGACCGTGTTATACGTGGATATCAGGTACATACAGCCGTCGGGAGCTATCCTCACGTCGTTGTAGAAACCGTCCTGAAAATACGTGCCGATGAGCTCGGGCTCGTCGCCCGTGGTGTAGAAGGAGACGAACGTACTGCTGACAGGCGGATGGTACACGCCCTCATCGTCTATATAGTAGCCGCCGTTGGAATAATAAGTCTTTCCGCTTTCATCGACCGAGCCGATGACCTCTATCATATCGTTGTATACGTACATATCGCTGACGGTAACGTTAAATCTGCCCTCTATGTCAAATGCGCTGAGGTCGGGGGTGAGGTCGAGGACCTTGGAGTCTGTGAATTCGCCGTCCTTTACAGTCGCAATGTCCATTTTCGGGAAGTTATGGTCGAAGGAGTTGACATACGCGTCTGTTTCTTCATCATAGTAATAGTCGACGCGGTCATTCCACAGGTAGTAGATGTTTTTGCCGTCGGTCTTGACGATGTCAGCCTCGCGCACGCCCTCTTCCTGGTCGTAGGTCTCGGAATAGTCGGGAGTATCGGGAGCCTCTGTCGCAGGGACAGCAGAAGTGCCGCTCTCCTCCGCCTCTTCGTACACTGTTTCGGGCATTGCTGCATCAGCAACGGCTGAAACCTCTTTATCTTTATTCGTGAAATTGAAGAAGCCGCCTGTCACGTTGCCTTGCTCCATGCGCTTCTGCTGCTTCTCCCACTTCTTAGCGCTTGTCTCCATCAGCTCGTATACTTCCTCGTAGCTCTCCGCGCCGTTCATGTACGGAGCCTCGACACGCTTGCCGCTGACCTTTGTCTTGCCGTTTCCGTCAATAGTGCTCACGGACGAGCTGCCGCTGTCCTTGTGTGCCTTCATCAGATGCGCCGTTCCCGCATACGAGCCTGCTACTACCGCGCAGGCTGCCGCTCCCGCAGCTATCCTGCCCGCTATGGATATTCCGCTCCGCTTCTTCTTCGGTGCCTTCTCGTCGAGCATAACCTTGATATTTTCGGGGCTGAGCTGCTCGGGGACTTCCTCGCTCGTGAGCATCTCTCTCAGCTTCTCATCATTTTCTCTCATAGTGCATCACCTTTCTGTTATCCGCAAGTTCGGACATTATGTACCCGACAGCTCAAGTCTGAGCCGCTCCTTTATGCGCGACAGCCGCGAGCGCACGGTAGCGGCGTTCATGCCGCATATCTGCGCTATCTCGTCGCCCGTGTATCCCTCGAGCGCCGACATCGACAGTATCAGCCTCGACTGCGGGTCAAGCCGCCCGACGGCTTCCCTGAGCTCGACATTCTCGTAGCCGAATTCCTCCTCGGGGAGTTCCTCGTCCTTGAGCTCGGCGGTATTCGCGAAGTATTCCCTCTGCTTGCGCTTTATCTTCGCGGAAAGTATCTTCATTATCCACCCGCGGAATGCCTTTTCGTCCTTTAGCCTGCCTATCGTTGTGAAGGCGTCGAGAACTGTATCGCTGACAACGTCGCAGGCGTCGTGAGAGCTTCTGAGGCTGTACAAAGCAATGTGGTACAAGTCCTTATAAACCAGAGAATAGAGCCGCGCAAAGGCTTCGGAGTCGCCGCCTCTTGCGAGCTTCACATCTGTGGAGAAATCATTCATACGAATCCCTCCTTTGAATCGATTCACTAATAGGGTGTCGGAAAAGGCAGAAATTGTTGCACCGTGATACAAAATTTGGCTATATGCACAAACAGCCATCGCCGCAATTGTAACATATAGCCAAAGATATCAGCGATGTAGGGGCGCATTCCGTGCGCCCGACATTTATTCGCCGAATTTGCGGGCGAGCGGAACTCGCCCCTACAATAATAATTATGCGTTCGCGCGTCCGAGGAATGCCGCGCCGATGATGCCCGCGTCGTTGCCGAGCGATGCTATCACTATCTTCGTATTCTTCGGAGAATTGCGGGTATAGACCTCCTTCTCAACAAGCGCTTTCATAGGCAGGAGAAGCGGGTCGCCCTCGTTGCATACGCCTCCGCCTATGCAGAGTACGTCGGGCTGGAAGATGTTGATAGTGTTCGTGATACCTGCTGCGAGGTACTTTATGTACTTGTCAACGACCGCCTTTGCGTAGATGTCGCCCGCTCTCATGCAGTCGAACGATGTGCGGGCTGTGACCTTGCCCTTCTCCTCTGCCGACTTGTTCATGATGCTGTCGGGGTGCTCAGCCATAGCCTCCTTGGTCATGCGGATAAGTCCCGTAGCCGAGGAATAAGCCTCGAAGCAGCCCTTGCGTCCGCATGAGCACTGTGCTCCGTCGACCTCAATGACAGTGTGACCTATCTCAGCGCCTGCGAAGTTTGAGCCTGCATATATCTTGCCGTCGATGATGATACCGCCGCCTACGCCTGTGCCGAGTGTGATACATACCGCATTTGTCGCGCCCTTTGCTGCTCCCGCTACATATTCGCCGTATGCTGCCGCGTTTGCGTCGTTCTCGATGAATACGGGGATATCGCTCCTGCCGACGAACTCACTGATGTACTTCACCATGGGTGTGTCCTTGAAGCCGAGGTTGTTCGAGTATTCGATTATGCCTGTTGAACTGTTAGCGATACCGGGAGTACCGATACCTATCCAGCCAATATCGTCGAGCGTAAGATTTGCGTTCTCGACTGCCTGAACAGCCATCTTTGCCATGTCCTCCGCTATCTCCTTCTCGGGACGCGGACAATTGGTCTTGGTGCTCGCCTTGGCAACTATGTTGTACTGCTCGTCAACTACGCCCGCAACGATGTTTGTTCCGCCGAGGTCGATTCCTACGTAATATTTCATTTTTGATTTCCTCCTCTGGATTCCTTTGTGATTATTACTGAGCATTTGCCCTTTATATCGCACGTATCCGCTCCTGCGGGAACAAATACGCTTGAACCTTTTTTAGCGTGCAGGACGGTCTCGCCGTCATACACGATGTCCGCCTCTCCGCTGAGGAAGAGCAGATGAGTGAAGCTGTCGGGACTGCCGACACTCATACTGCGGAAGATGTCGTACTTCTCGGTGGAGAAGTAGCCGCACTCCGCTATCGGAGTCCGCCACATACCCGCCATATTCACGCTTTTCGGCTGACCGTACTTCACGGTCGGCGGTGTACACCTCGTGACGTCAAGCGCCTTGTCTATGTGGAGCTCGCGAGGTTTGCCGTCGGCTCCGAGCCTGCCGTAGTCGTAGACACGGTAGGTCGTGTTGGAGTTCTGCTGTATCTCAGCGATGAGTATGCCCTTGCCTATCGCGTGGAGCGTTCCCGCCTCAATGAAGAACACGTCGCCTTTTTTTACAGGCACTCGGTTGACGATATCAAGGAGAGTCCCCTCCTCTATCGCTCGGCGGAAGGTATCGGAGTCGGTCTCCTCAGCAAAGCCGTATATCAGCTCTGCCCCCTCCTCGCAGTCAATGACGTACCAAACCTCCGTCTTGCCGTATCCGCCCTCGACGCGCATTGCGTAGTCGTCGTCGGGGTGTACCTGCACGGAGAGATCATCCCGCGCGTCTATAAGTTTTATCAGCACAGGGAAAAACTCGAATCTTCCGCAGTTTTTGCCAAGTGCTTCAGGGTGCTCCGCGATGAAGTCGGGAAGCGTCATGCCGTCGAACTCCCCTCCCTTTATCACGCTGACGCCGTCCTTGTGACAGCTCAGCTCCCAGCTCTCGGCGAGGCGTTCAAGTCCGCTCTCCTTGCCGAACTCCTCGCGGAGCTTCGTTCCGCCCCAGATGTAGTCCTTTATGGGCGGTATCAATTCAAATGGTCTCATTGTGACCTCCTGTGGTGTATGATTTGCCGCACGAACAACTTCTCGCGCGGAGGTATCTGCCGATTAAAAAAAGTTGAACGCGAAACCGAAAGTTTCGCTCAAGCCTTTTCAAAGGCTTGCGGGTCGAGGACAGAGCCTCGCAGGTTCCAAGGACAGCGTCCTTGGTGCCGCTCTATGGGCGGCATAAAACTAATTCCAATTAATTTGGTCTTCGCAAACAATCCAGTGAATTGTTTGCGAACACGATAGCTGACGTTTCAATGCGGGACGCCGAGGGCGGCGTCCCCTACATTTGGTTGAATTAACATCTTGTAGGGGCGGCGTTTCGCCGCCCGTGTATGACGTTCGCATATTTGCGGGCGCACAGAATGCGCCCCTACATTATTTTAATGTCAGTTCTTCAAGCTCCTCGGCTGTGCCGTTGAAGACGTTGAAGTCGATATACCGCTCGTCGCCGTAGTAGCCGTCGAGCTCGCCGTGGTCGTCGTACTGCCAGAACGTCCAGTCAACGAAGTCGGGCTCGGTCTGTTTGCAGCGTATCCACAGCGGGTAATCACTGCCGCATATCGGCTTGACATAGCGGAAGTACACGGGCAGAGTCGTATATATCACGGGCTTTACGCCGTAATACTGCTCCAGCTCGTCAAGGAGCGGTATCAGCACATCTTCCGTCTCATCGCGTGACGGCTTATCGAAAGCCTTGTCTCCGTAGTATTCGATATCTACCACGGGCGGAAGGTCTATCTCGTCCCTGCCGACGGTAGAGATGAAATTCTGCGCCTGAGTGTGTCCGCTGCTGTCAAAGCTGAAAAAGTGATAGCATGAACGCTTTATTCCCGTGTCTGCGGAGTTCTCGATATTGCGCCGCGCGGACTCGTCAACGTGTCCGCTGCCCTCGGTCGCTTTGATGTACGCGAACTGTACGCCCTGCTCCTCGAGAAGGTGCCAGTCGACCTCGCCCTGATAGTTCGAGACGTCCACTCCGAACACGGGGTAGCGTTTACGGCTTACAACAGCCGTCGACAGAACTGCCGATACGCCGACCGCTGCCGCAGTCATTACAGCTCCTGCCGCGATAAAGGCGTTTTTTTTCTTGTCTGCCATTTACTCTGCCACATCTCCCATAACTATTCCTCTGCCGTTCGTGGCAAAGTAGACCCTGCCGAAAACCTCGCTGTCCCCCGTTATGGACGGGGTGATGTTGCCGAAAAGGTGCTTGTCGTCGTTGAGGCGCTGCCATGTCCTGCCCTTGTCGGTCGAACGGTAGATGCCGTCGCCGTGAGGAGAGGCGTTGCCCTCAACATTGTCGTTGCCGATGATATATATTGCAGGATAGCCGCCCTTCTTCTCGGGAGCGCCGAATCCCAGAGCCTTTGCATTCACTGTTTTCAGCAGGGTGAAAGTCTCTCCGCCGTCTTCGCTGTACATCGGGTGCGAGCCGTTGTATGCCCAGACGTGTCCCTCGTGTCCGCCGACGGCAACAAGCTTGCTGTTATCGGTGAGTATCGCGCCTGTGGACTTGAAGTTGTAGCCGCCGTCCTCGGATACAAAGAAGCTTCCGCTGCTGACAGCGTAGAATTTCTTGGGATTCGCCTTGTCCGCGATGACTGTCGCACCGATGCTCAGTCCTTCGCAGTTGTACCACTTCTCGCCGTAGTCTGGGGTCATATACGACTTTCCGCTGAGTGCTGACGGACGCCATATTATCGTCCCGCCGTCCGCTGACATACACGCATAGCCGCCCTGCGACTTCTCGGGCAGGAACTTGATACAGTTCCACGTAGCGCCGCCGTCAGTCGTGTAGTTGAGCGACTTCTTCGACTCGCTCGTATACACGCCGTAATTGCTGTCGAGCCACGCGCACGCGACCGACGTAGCATTGCCGTTCTTCATAAAGTGAGCGTCGTCGGGCGGAGTCTCCACATCAAGATGCGCAAAGCCTGTCAAGTCGCCCATTATCGAGTACATCTGCGGCTTGCCGTCCTCATGCGGTGGTGCCACCATGTCGAATACAGCCGTCTCCTCTATGCCCTTTGCATCGAATTCTATGGTCACGGGCGTGCCGCTCCCGAGGTCGGTGAGGTTGACTGTAGAGTAGAGCGTTGCTCCCGTGCCGTAGCTGACCTTATCAGAGTTGAACGGGTCGAGCGCCACTGCTGCTGTCCACCAGCCGATAGATGCCTCTTCGCGCCCCCATGTGAGCCAGTCCGCTTCGGACACATCCATTTTGTAGTTCTTTTCCTTGCCTGTATACAGGGAAGACCAGCTTTTTCCGCCGTCCTGCGAGCGGTAGATGTTGTGTCCCCTGTCGTCCCAGAAGCTCAGTGAAGTCACAACTATGGTATCCTGAGCCTGAGCGTCGAGCGTTATGCCTCCGAAGCCGCCGTATCTGCCGTCGCCGACATCGGGGGTTATGTCCTCGAATTTTTCCGATTTAAGGTCGAGTGCGGAGACTGCACCGTTTTTCGGGTCGGTGTTTGGACCTGCCGTGTCAGAGTAGGCAAGGTACATATGCCCGTTCTCGGAGATGACCGCCTGTAACGGGTACATTCCTGCATTATTCGCGGGCAGAGCCTTCCACGTTGCGCCGCCGTCCGACGATTTGTACACGCACTCGCCGTTCATCTGTGCAGCTCCCGCATAGACATCACCGCTCGTCGGGTCGAACTCGACCCACATCACGCCGATGGCGTTGCCCTCCTGATAGTAGTCTCCCTGCACGGGGAAAGTCTCCACTTTTTTCCATGTCTCGCCGTAGTCCTCGGACTTCCACAATCCGCGGGTACGCGAGCCGAAATATACATTGCTGTTGTTTACAGGGTCGACCTTCAGTCTCTCGCCTACTCCGCGTCCCGAACAGTTGCCTCCGCAGCCGAAATCAAGGTCGAAGCGCTTCCACGTTCTGCCGTAGTCTTCCGAGGAGAGTATAGCGCCGTTTTCGCCCATATATGTGCCGCAAGCCGCATACACGCGGTTGGGCTCGACAGGGTCGGTGGCGATACTCTCGATACCGATGAGGTTCCACTCGTCACCGCCGAGGTGGTCGGTTATCGGGAGCCACTTGTCCTTTTCCTTGTCAAAGCGGTACGCTCCGCCGATATCGGTGCGCACATAAGCAAGCCCTTCCTCGGTTGGATTGTAAACAATGCCCGTAATGTAACCGCCGCCGCCTATCGCGACGTTACTCCACTCGTACTCCACATTATCACCGCCGCTCTTGCCGCAACCCGCCGCAGCAGCGCCTAAAACTGCCATTGCCGCAAGCATTGCGAGAGATTTCCTGATGTTCATAGCAAGCTCCTGTTCTGCGAACGCCGCGTCCGCCAATCCATACAGTAATATGATACCATATTTTTCTGAAAATAGCAAGAAAAAAATGAGCAGACGGCATTCACTCCACAAAAAGCAAAGGACCCGCCCCCGAGGGGACAGGTCCGTATCTGTCAATAATCGTTCTTCTTTCTGCGTCCGACGAGGAATACTATCAGCGTTACGGGCACACATATTATCCCTGCCCATATCAGTATGCTCTTCATGTAGCTGCTGTCGAACACCCATACCATTGCTCTGCCGTCCGCTACTTCATAGCTCCGCGTTGCGACGTGTCCGAAGCCGAGCCTGTACTTAGTCACTGTCTCGTCGCGGCTCAGGTCGACCTTCTTTGCAAGCTTCTCAGCGATTTTATCGGCACGTCTCTCCCCGAGATACGCGGTCTTCATGTCAGTGTAAAGGCTGTTTCTCTCAGACCTGTCCACCTCGGAATCAAGGTCTGAACCGCCGTAAATGTAGATGTTCTCGCGCTCGATGACTTCGCCGCTGCTCGGGAACTCGATGCTCTTCAGCTCGCTGCCGCTGCCGTCGATGACCGTTACCTTCACGGGCGTTACCAGATAGTCGTCGATGGTGTAGGAGTCCAGCCGCAAATTTGCGTCAATATGCTTTTCAAGCACGTCGCAGAGCTCCTTCGACTCGTCATAGCCGCACAGCTCGTCCACGGAGACAAGTCCTATCGTGCGCTTGATACCGTCCAGCTTTTCCTCGGTCTCCTCGTAGGCTGCGGCGAACGTGCCCTTCGAGAACTGGTTCATGCCATCACCGTCAAACAAGATGATAGACTGGTCTGCTTTGATGTCGATAAAAAGCAGGGTGGGGATTATACTGCCGTCCGATTCGATGCGGCTGTTGTCAAGCATTTGGCGTATGTAAAGGCGCTCAAGACCATTGGTCTTGCCGTTTTCCTTAAGCTGCGGGTGGAGCATTTCCTCGCTCTTTGCCACGTACCCCGTCATGGTCGGCGTAAGCATATCGCAGACCACGAATTTGTGGACTACAGTCCCTATAATATTGAGAACTGCCAGTACCACAAGCATTATCACTGCCCATATTATGCATCTTTTCATTGTCTGATTTCCTTTCTGTCTCCAATTATCTGAACTTCTCCAAGCGGTATACGTGCTCGTCATCGACCTCCGCTATGCCGTTCTTGTAGTCATAGCCCATGCGTCGGTAGAAGTTCACTGCCGTTATCGATGACGGTATCTCTATCCTCTTCGCACGCAGGAAAAACTCGTCCTGCTCGAGCGTTTCGATTATGAGTCTGCCTGCTCCCCTGCCCTGATACTCGGGCAGCACGAATATGGTGAACAAACTGCTTTCGTCGGTCTTGCCCCAGTACGGTCCTATTGCTCCGCAGCCGATGATGCCGCCCTCGTCCTCAACGACGTAGAAGTGGGTCCAGCCCGCACGCTCAAGTATGTTTGCAGGCTGCATATTCTTGACGACCTCCTCCATCAGCTCGGGAGTGTAGTCCTTTACGTTGGATATCCTGACCGTTTTTATTACAAGTGCGGAGACGGCTTCTGCGTCTTCCTCGCGGAATCTGCGTATCTCCATTTGTCTCACCCCTTCAGATTGTCGAGAGCTTCCTCGCTGTTCGCGGTCACCATTGCTACCTTCTCGCACGACGGCATTTCGGGACATTCACCGCAGGTCTCGACCTGACGCTCCATTGCACACCGCCTTATCGGACAGAGCGACTCGCAGTAGGCGAATTTGCGGCCTTCCACACGGCAGCCGTCGCAGTTTATCATCTCGGGTCTGATGTCCGCGGAGTTCATCTCAGACCACTCCCGCGCCACCTTCTCGCGAAGCGCGTCGTCATTATTGAGCGTGGCTGTGCGGGCCTCGCACTTTTCGCAGTCGAGTCCGCAGTAAGCTATCAGGTCTTTCATGGTATGTACCTCCCCAAAAAATTTATTTCTATTAGTATACAGCATATTTCGGAAGATGTCAATATTTTACTGTTTTTATCACAAAACGCAGCGGTTTCCATTGGCAATAAGCTTATCATCCTGTAACTCGGGGACTACAAAAGGACACTCCTGCATGAAGATACCATACACAATAAAATGGACGCACGCATGAGCCGCTTCGGACAGCTTTGCGGCAAAGAAATACCGAGCCCGTTATTTCAGGCTCGGTAATCCGATTTTTCGCTAAGAACAGCGCAGGGAATGCGTCCTTTATTCTATCTGCTTCGCAAGGAACTGCGCTGCTGCCGTGATAAGGCTCTTTTGCAAGTCTGTCGCCTCTGCGCCCTTGTCCGACGTCATAAAGGCTACTGCTCCCGAAACGTCTCCTGCCGTGATTATCGGCACGGCTGCAATTGCGGTGCGCTCTACGCCCTCCGCAGGGAAGAAGCTGTTGCTCCGCCCGTCGGGACAGAAGAACTGCCCGCGGTTGTCCATGAGTTCCTCAAGCTGGCCCGTCACGCGGCGCTCCGCAAACTCGCGCTTCGGTACTCCCGCCGACGCGACTACGTGGTCCTTGTCAAATATCACCACGGGACACCCCGCCGTCTTGTACATGACCTCCGCCACGTTTGCCGCGTTCTCGCTCAGCTCACTCATAGCCGAGTATTTCTTGAATATGACCTCGCCTTCGCTGTTTGTGTATATCTCTAAGGGGTCGCCGTCACTGACTACATTGACACGGAAAATATCGCCCTTTTTATTCCGTATTTGGGCGATAAACGGCTCATTTTCGGTTATTTCCGTGCCTTGCTCAAAATTTGCGTTTTCTCCTGCCGCAACGAGAACGGCTTCGGTAGGTATTCCGCAGCGGAGAAGCCTGTCTATATCTGCTTTCAAGCGAATCTCTATGCGGTCATTGTAAACAACTATTTTATCGATAATGAAGCCGACATCGCTCTTTGATAGACTTTCCTTTGCAAGTATGTCGTCGAATACCTCAATTACTCTCTTCGCAATACGACTGGACTGGATGAACGTATTGTGCTTATCTATTGCCATTTTAAGTTGGTTTTTCAGTCCTTCTATACGTATTGTAAGCTCGTCTATCTGCTCCGAATAGATTTCATTAAGTATCTCTTCACGTTCCGGATGAAGCATCGCCTCACGAGCTTGCTGTCGTGTTAGCATTTTTATTTCAAGCCTTGCATCATCAATCTGCTGTTCCAGAGTATCAATAAGGTTCTTACTGGAATCAGTCTCGGTCTGAGTATTGTCAATTGCTTCCTGCAATTGTTTAAGCATATCTGAAGAGTTATCACGAACCTTCCTGATATACTCTTTTAACAACCCATCAAGCATATCGACTCTCGTATGATGTGAAGTGCAGCCCTTCACTCCTTGCCTGTGATACGTTCCACAGCGATATGCAGGCGGAAGATTTGACCTGCTCATTGAAAACATCGGAGATCCGCAGTCTCCGCAGAAAAGATATCCCGAATAGACATTATCATATTTTTTGACGCCGCGATAGTGGGCGGTTCCGCGCTTTTTTTGCTGTTCCTGCGCCTGAGAAAATACATTGTAGTTCACGATTGCTTCGTGATTATTCTCAAAGACAAGATGCTCAGATTCATGAAGCTTTTCCGGCTCTCCGTTTATCTTCTTCCGCCTGTACTTGCGTTGCCTGAGCGTGCCGATGTAGAAATCATTGGAAAGCATCTCGCTTATCGTAACAGCGCTCCACGCCTCTTTTGCCTTGATATGGCACTCCTCGCCGTTTGCTTCACGGCGCATTTTCTCTGCCATATTCGGAGTCGGGATATGCTTGTCGGTCAGGTAATGTGCTATCTTTTGATACCCCCACCCCTGAACGTAGAGATTGAAAACCTCACGTACTATCTCTGCTGCCGGCTCGTCCACTATGAACTTCTGTGTCTTGGTATTCTGCATGATATAACCATATGGAACAGCACATATCCACTTGCCTTCCTCCTGACGCCGCTTGATCACAGACTTGACCTTCTTTGAAGTGTCCGTAACAGGCATCTCATTGATAAGGAAACGGAACTGTATCGCCGTCCAGTCATCATAGGTAGGATAGTCTATGCTGTCGCCTATTGAAATGATACGCATTCCAGCGTCACGGAGATCCTCAAGCTCAACAAGTCCCTTACTGTTACGACGACTGAAACGTGAGAAGTCCTTGACGATAAGTATATCGTACTCCAGTCGCAGCATTTTTTTGCGAAGCTCCTGATAGCCCTCGCGCTGCTCAAAAGTGTAGCCTGAACGGTCACGGTCTTCATAGAAGTCGAGCTCCGCCTCGGGGAAAGTGCGGGTCACATAATCAGTAATGAGCGACTTCTGGTTCTCGATTGAGGTGTTGTCGCGGTCGAGCTCGTCATCTACCGAGATTCGGCAGTAGCCCGCTATCCTGAGCGTTTTCACCATACGTCCTCCTTTCACAATGTTGGATATACATAAAATTATTATTGTATCAATATTGTATCATATATACATGCAGTTGTCAAGTACAGAAAAACGCGGGCATCAAATAAAGCGCATCTTAGAATTGGCAAAGAATTCGATTATAGAAGAGCTTCTAAACATCAAAAATAATGCTCAATATGTTGATTTTTTTACGGTCGTATGCTATAATAAGGTATACGTTCGTATTTCGACAACGGAGGGAAGCAATATGATGAACATTGCAGTAGCGCAGTCGGGAGGTCCCACCTGCGCGATAAACGCCTCACTCGTGGGCGTATTCAGCGAGGCACTCAAGGAGCCTAAAATAGACGCAATATTCGGTTCGGTGAACGGAATTGAGGGCATTATAGAGAACCACCTCATCGACCTCAAAGCCTTCATCAACACCAACGACGACATGGAGCTCCTGCGCCAGACGCCGTCGACGGTGCTCGGCTCGTGCAGATACAAGCTGCCCGACTACAAGGAGGACGAGGAGACCTACAAGAAGATAGTCAAGACGATGAAACAGCGTAGGATAGGCGCATTCTTCTACATCGGCGGAAACGACTCAATGGACACAGTGGACAAGCTCTCGGCGTACTTTGCCGAGAAGAAGATAGATATCAAGGTCATCGGAATCCCCAAGACCATAGACAACGACCTCTGCGTGACCGACCACACCCCCGGATTCGGCTCGGCGGCTAAGTACGTAGCCGCGACCATGCATGAGATAGTCCGCGACAGCTCGGTATACAGCATACCCTCGGTCACTATCGTCGAGGTCATGGGACGTCACGCGGGTTGGCTGACAGCTTCAAGCGCCGTACTGCACGCGCTCGGCGAGTCTGCTCCGCACCTTGTATACGTCCCCGAGGCAGAGTTCTCGCTGGACAAGTTCATGAACGACGTCCGCAACCAGATGGCTAAGCACAAGGCGGTCATCGTCGCGGTATCGGAAGGCATGGAGGTGCCTGACGGCGTGCAGTCGGGAGTAGTCGACAACTTTGGACACAAGTACCTCTCTGGCATAGGCAAGTATCTCGAGGAGCAGGTACGCGAGCAGATAGGCTGCAAGGTGCGCTCTATCGAGCTCAACGTAATGCAGCGCTGCTCATCGCACCTCTGCTCGCGCACGGATATCGACGAGTCCGAGGCAGTCGGAGCTGCGGGCGTGAGATGTGCGCTTGCGGGAAATACGGGCAAGATGATGGCATTCCGCCGCGTGAAGGATATGCCGTACACGGTCGTTATCGAGGCGGCAGACTCCTCCCTCATCGCGAACAAGGAGAAGTTCCTGCCGCGCGAGTACATCAACTCCGCGGGTAACAACATCACCGACGCGGTGATGAGCTACTTTATGCCACTGATACAGGGCGAGCTGAATATCCGCATGAACATGGGCATCCCTATGCATTTCACTCTACATGAGTCAGTATTAAAATAAATCTAATCGTAATAGTTAAGTTTACTTCTAATAAACATCCCCCGGCAGAGCCGGGGGTTTTTCCTTAAACGCCCCATAGGGGCTCATGGTACAAGCCACGCCTGAAAAGGCGTAGCAACACGGACGCATGCGGCTACGTTTTCCTGCGTTTTATTACTGCTTACCCGTTAAACGGGTTTGTATCGTCCAATGTCAGCTGACCCGCCATTCTGTCTTCTTCAAGCTGCCGCTGTATGTACTCTGTTATTGCCTTTGTATTTTTACCTACTGT
>FNZT01000040.1 GCA_900109435.1 Ruminococcus sp. YRD2003
GATAATCCTGATAATATCAGAGAAGATGCGGATAAACTGCTTTATGAAGGCGCAGTCGCTCTTACTGAAATGGAAGGAAAGGAGTTCATGAGCCTTTCCGAGCTTGAAACTGCTTTCAATAACAGCAAGCATATAACTGACAAGAAAAAGCGCTGCTGGAAGTATTTTGAGAAAATGGCAGGTATCTCAGCGTTCCTGCGCTCTGATTGCCCTGAAGCAGAGATATATTATGACAATAAGGGCAAGCCTGTTGCAGATGCTTCAAAGCGTGATACGGAGAATGTTCCGCTGAGGGAGAATATAGACGAGTATTTCGCCCGTGAGGTGCTGCCCTATGCTCCCGATGCGTGGATAGATACGAAGAAGACGAAAGTCGGCTATGAGATACCAATGACGCGCTATTTTTATGAGTATCAGGCGCCCGAGAAGGTGGAGGATATAATGAGCCGCCTGCACGGTATCGAGGCGGATATACAGGCGAGCCTTGACGCTCTGTTCGGGGGTGAAAAGGCTTGAGACAGATGAAAGACAGCGGTATTGAATGGATCGGGGAAATACCTGAGAATTGGGATATTTCATCAATTGGAACACTGTTTTTTGCTAAAGCTGGTGGAGATGCTAAACCTGAATTATACTCTGATACTCAAGATGAACAACATCCTTTTCCTGTTTACACCAATACTTTAGAGAAGGAACAAGTATACGCATATACATCAAATCCTGTTTTTGAAGGGAATACAATAACTGTGACAGGCAGAGGTGATATCGGTCATGCTTTTTATAGAGATACACCTTATGACGCTATTATTAGATTAATATCTCTTTCTCCACGTATAGAATTACATTGTCCCTTCTACAAATACTGGATTGATGTTGTTCCTTTTTTTGCTGATAATGCTGCCATTGGGCAGCTCTCAGCTAATCAAATAAAGAATTATAAAGCAATTATAGCTCCTATAAAAGAACAGCAATCAATCTCCGCCTACCTCGACCGCCAATGCTCCCATATCGACAACATCATCGAGAAAACAAAAGCCTCTGTTGAGGAATACAAAAAGCTCCGTCAGGCTGTCATCACACAGGCGGTGACAAAGGGCGTAAGGGGCGACAGACCGATGAAGGACAGCGGTAGTGTTTGGTTTGGCGATATTCCTGTTGAATGGAGTGCAAAACGATTAAAGTATCAATTCCATATCAAAAAAGATATTGCAGGCAAAGAAGGATTTACCGTCCTTTCTATAACACAAAAAGGAATAATTCCAAAAGACTTGTCTAAAAACGAAGGTCAATTAGCAGAAAGCTATGCGAACTATCAGCTTGTTGATGTTGGCGATTTTGCAATGAATCACATGGACTTGCTAACAGGCTGGGTTGATATATCAAAATTTGACGGTGTTACAAGCCCAGATTATCGTGTATTTGTGCTTGATGATAAAGACAATAGCGACAGCCATTATTTCCTTTATATGATGCAAATGTGCTATACAAACAAGATTTTTTATGGCTTAGGCCAAGGTGTAAGCGGTTTGGGACGTTGGCGTTTGCAAGCTGACAAGTTTTTGAACTTTGTTATCCCTATACCACCATATGAAGGACAAAAAGAAATAGCTGACTATCTCGACAAAAAATGTGCCGAGATAGACACCCTTATCACCAAAAAAGAACAGTTCCTCGCCGAGCTGGAATCCTATAAAAAATCCTTGATATACGAATATGTCACGGGCAAAAAGGAGGTGCCGCAGTCATGAGCGTAGACGAGACCAACGAAAAACGTTTTGAATCCGATATCGAAGCCGATATGCTCGCAGGCGGATATACCCGCAATAACGATACATACGACGCAGAAAACGCCCTCTACCTCGATACGCTGATACGCTTTGTCAAGGCTACTCAGCCTAAGTCGTGGCAGCGCTTTGAGCTCCAGAGCGGCACTCCCGAGAAGTTCGCAAAGGCTTTCCAGAATGCCGTTGATATGGACGGTCTGCTGTCCGTAATGCGTAACGGATTCAAGCACAGGGGCATTCCTTTCCGTGTGTGCTATTTCAAGCCCGAATCGGGACTGAATCAGACTGCCGTGGAGCAGTATGCCGCCAACGAGATAACCGTCAACCGCCAGTGGTACTACTCCGCCGATAATAAAAACAGTGTGGATATGGTCATTGCCGTGAACGGTATCCCTGTTTTCGCCTTTGAGCTGAAAAA
>FNZT01000024.1 GCA_900109435.1 Ruminococcus sp. YRD2003
CAGGGCGTACCCACTTCGAGAACTGCGCCATTGCATAGCCTCTCTTGGATATCTTGCCTGTGTCCCACATCGGGCTGTACTGACGGCGGATGTACCACCATACGTACGCGTTCATGTTTCCGACAACCATTGCGTTGTGGATGTTCTCCGCAACTGCAACGCCCTCGGGCCAGCGGTCTGCCGAGTTGGCGTCCGAGTTCGGTACGTAGACCTCGGTCATCCATATCTCCTTGCCGCAGTTTTCGAGTGCGGGGAAGTCCATGGCGCTGCGCTGTGTGCCGTAGAAGTGGGTTCCGAACATATCGCAGTTCGCCATAGCCTTTGAGTCGTTCAGGATAGCGTTGTAGTAGTCCTTGCTGTAGCTGAAGCTCTCGGGCGACATCATCTTGGTGTTGGTGCCCGCTGTTACGGTCTTGCCGTAGTTTGCGAGGAATGAGGCACAGCGTGAGGGTGCCCAGTATGTCCATTCGCCCGACCAGTCAGGCTCGTTCTGTACCGAAATAGAGTTGAGCTCTACTCCCTTGCTGTTGCAGAATTTGATGAAGTCGTTGAGGTGCTTTGCGTAGTTCGCCTCCGCGCCGTTGTTGAGCACGTACTGACCTCCGCGCGGTCCGCCCGAACCGTTGCTTCTCATCGAAGCGGGTGGGTTCCACGGTGTCGCAAAGACTGTGGCTCCGAGCGCCGAAGCCCTTTGTGCAGTCGGGATAGCGTTGTTCCATGCGTTCTGCTGGTCACTTACGAAGATACGGAGTATTGTGAGGCCGAGCTCGTTAGCTCCGTTGCCGAATGCTGTCTGTACCTGTGCTGCGGTCATGTCTCCGGGAGCTCCGTTCTGCGCATTGTAGCTCTGCCACTCGGGGTGGTTCATTCCTCCGAAGCCGCGGATACGCTGGTACAGCTTGTTTGTGTTGATAGTGCAGGCTCCCGCCGCATTTGCGTCGAGAGTGGGAGTTGTGCTGCCGATATTAGGTGTGAGCGAGAGCAGCATAGCTCCGCTTATAGCGCCTGTCAGCAGCCGTGAGACCTTGTTTTTGATTTTCATCTGATTACCTCCAAATCTGATTTTGTCTGTACAATATTATCGCTAAATAATTGTCCTGTACTTATAATATAACAAATTGTCCGTTTTTTAAACCCATTATTTGCATTTTCGGTGGACAATTAGTAATATTACCAGTGGGCTATACAAATTGGTTTTCATAATAGTCTGCTCAAATGAAATAACGGGATATTTTTTACATATGGCTATTGATAATATATACAAAATATGATGATATAATGTTGATAATATTCACGAATGCGATATAGGGGAGGTATATCAATGAAAATCAGAAAAATATCTGCGGCGGCGACAGCTCTTACCGTCATGGGTGGATTGTTTGGTTCTGGTCTTCCGATGTGTATGCTCTGTTCTTACGCTATCTACCCGGGAACAGAATGAAGATCGGCAGATCGAAGCTCTCACCAAGTTCGGAGTGCCTGAGCAGAACATTATCATCGATAAAGCTTCTGGTAAGGATATCGAACGTGATGGCTACCAGTATCTAAAACGTCAGATACTCCGTAAGGGAGATACTCTTGTTATCAAGGAACTGGACAGGCTCAGTCGTAACAAGGCAGACATTAAACGTGAACTGGAACAGTTCAAGGATATGGAGATCCGTGTGAAGATACTGGATATCCCTACCACGCTCACAGACTTTCCGCCAGAGCAGGCTTGGGTACTCGAAATGATAAACGCCATACTCATTGAAGTGCTTGGAGCTATCGCCGAAAACGAGCGTAACAAGATACGTGCTCGTCAGCGTGAAGGGATCGCTGCTGCAAAGAAGAAAAATGTCCGCTTCGGACGTCCTCCTAAATCTCTACCTCAAAATTGGCGGCAGATAATGGCTGATGTTCGCAACGGAAACAACGAGCACATATACATCAAAGGTGACGGATCATTAGACGACGGAATGGAAATTGTCACTCACCCGATGTCTCTGGAATACCACAAAAATGATATGAAGTGGCAGGAGGTAATGCAAAGGGCTATTTCACTGGGATATCGCAGCCACCAGACTTCGACCTGCGGATTGCATATACACGTCAATAGGAATAGTCTCGGCGATACCCACGATGAACAGGAAGAGGTTATCAGTCGTATCCTGTACTTTGTAGAGCATCACTGGAATGAGATGCTGAAATTCTCACGTCGTTCGGAATATTCGATGAACAGGTGGGCAGCCCGTTACGGCTTTGAAAAGACAGGACGTGAGATACTGGACAAGGCTAAGAAAGGAAACAACGGCAGGTATGCTGCCGTCAACCTGATGAACTGGGCAACGATAGAGTTCCGCCTGTTCAGAGGTACGCTCAAATACAATACTCTCATTGCAGCCTTAGAGCTTGTCAACGCTATCTGCGACCTTGCTATCAATCTCACAGATGAAGGAATGTCGAAAATGTCATGGTCTGAGTTTGTAGATACCTTACATGAACCTGAGCTTATCCAATACCTCAAAGAGCGTAAGCTGTACGTTAACGAAGATATCGCAAACGAGGAGGATATGTGATGAAAGTTGATATGAAAAAGGTCGTTGCAAGTTCCGCAGGTGAAATTATAGCAGTTGCCGCGCTTGTCACTGCAACGGTTGTTGTAGATATGATAAGCGAGAGACTAAAGGAAATCGCAGACGAAAAGAAGAAGCCGATGATAGATATAATTTTAAAGGAGGACAAATAATATGTGTTCATTATTTGGTTGGCTCGATTACCAGGGAATTATCCCTCATAAGGTTTTACGCAAGCTCACTCAGGCGTTAGCAAATGCAGCAGAGGAGAGAGGCACAGATGCAGCCGGTATCAGCTATGTTCGTAACGGCGAGGTCGTTATCTACAAGAGACCTAAGCCTGCTCACAAGCTTCATTTCAATCCGCCGGAAGGAACAAGAGCAGTTATGGGGCATACCCGTATGACTACCCAGGGCGATGGGAAGTTCAACTATAACAATCATCCTTTCGCCGGTATAGCTGGCGATACAAGCTTTGCATTCGCACATAATGGAGTGCTGTGGAACGATAAGGAACTGAGGAAGGACAAGCTTATCCCTGATACCCACATAGAGACAGATTCATACGCAGCTTGCCAGCTTATAGAGTCGCAGCAAAAGCTGGATTTCGATTCATTGAAATATATGGCAGAGACTGTTGAGGGTAACTTCACATTCACAGTACTTGACGAGCATAATAGCTTATACATTATAAAAGGCTCGAATCCGATGTGCTTGTTACACTGCAAAGATATAGGCCTTTATGTGTATGCGAGCACTGAGAGCATCATGAAAAACGCTCTCCGCAGAATAGGACTTCACAAGTTCGCCAATGAACGAATCAAAACAGATGAGGGCGATATCATTCATATTGACAAGACCGGAGATATCACACGCTCGGAATTTGAACCGAAGCTTTACCGCTCCAAGTACATGAGCTGGAACGATGACTCTTACTATTATAATATACACGAAGAGATGCTTCTCGCCTACTGTGGCTGCTATGGCGTTGACAGTGAGGACGTTGAGCTTTTGCTGGAGTATGGATATACCTGCGATGAGATAGAAGAAATGCTCATGGATACGAACCTGCTCCATGAGACTCTGCGTGATGTGAAGTATATGTGCGGAGAAAGCCTGTATGAGAGTTGCTATGGAGGAGCGTGGTAAAGTCCCAAAAAGTATACTTTATGGGACACCTGAAAAATAGCGAAAAAAACGTTCCAAAAAGTGGCGTTTTGACTTTTGAGACGTTCCGAAAGTCGCCACCACTTTTTGGGACGGAAAGGAGCATTATGGACAACAGAATTTATGGGTACGCCCGTGTCTCTACCAGAGAGCAGAACGAGGACAGGCAAATCGAAGCCCTAACCAAGTTTGGAGTTCCTGTACAAAGCATTATCATTGATAAAGCTTCCGGCAAGGATACCGAGCGTGAAGGCTATCAATATCTCAAGCGGCAGATTCTCCGCAAAGGGGATACACTTGTTATCAAGGAGCTGGACAGGCTTAGCAGAAACAAGGCAGATATCAAGCGTGAACTGGAAGAGTTCAAAGCGGCAGGAGTACGAATGAAGATACTTGATATACCGACTACACTTACAGACTTCCCACCGGATCAGGCTTGGGTACTCGAAATGATAAACGCAATACTTATCGAAGTGCTTGGAGCTATCGCTGAGAACGAGCGTAACAAGATACGTGCTCGTCAGCGTGAAGGTATCGAAGCTGCCAAGAAGAAAAATGTCCGCTTCGGTCGTCCAGAAAAGCCTTTGCCCGATAATTGGCGTGAGGTAATGGCAGAAGTCCGATGCGGGAATAAAAAGCCTGTAGATGCTATGCGGGAGCTTGGTGTCTCAAAGTCATGCTACTACAGGCTTTGTAATAAAATGGCTTGCTCAAAATAGGGCAAGCCATTTTTTTACTAAATGGAACTGAAACTATGCTCATTTTTAGTTCACTATCATTAAAATACCCATCAAAGCTTCCGTAATCATGCGCCATATGGTCTCCGAGCTCTTCTTGGGACATATCCTTTATTTTATCAAAAACATCTATATACGACGGCGAATCCTTTCCACAGGTTAAAACACCGCCTATCATAATCGACACGTCAATGACTCCTGAGTCAAGGACATTCTCCTTAATTGCCTCAATTTTAGGCAGTGATGATGAATGGTTCTTGTCAGGGCCGCTCCATTTATTATTTTTCTCAAAAGCCAGGAAATTAAGAGCGTACATATACGCCAGTGCATCCTTGACTATCTCGGGATTATCACGGTTTTTTTCGATTATCTGCTTGGCATTCAAATAGAATTCCTGGTCAGTCATCGGCAAATAGGTGTCCATTTCCTGCTTTTAGCTTTCAAAGCTGTCGAATGTCTTGACGTCAAAGTCACTGTGGAAATCATCTTGGTTGACGTTTTTGTAATTAGGCATATAAGTCCCTCCAGTTTTAGGTTGATGCAGGTCAAATGCGTATAATTTCGGTGCAGAAGCTCCGAAAAACGAGCATTATTACTGTCACGGATGATATGTCCGAAGCATTTTTAATATCCTTCAAACTCCTTAAAAAACACCCTGCGAAAGTTGTTATGGGTTCAAGTCCGAATCGTTTTTGGGAAACTGCACTAAAACAGGCAGATATAATGTGCAATCATACAATTTTGCTGATGCGGCTGCTGACAAAAAAGCAGTCTGATACCTCACGTGGAGATATCAGACTGCCCATGCCGTCAGTACGCATCATACATCGGCTGTGCTGTTACTTTTTTTATGGAGTATCCTGTCCCAAGTATCCTTTGCGCTGAACTCCTCGATCGAGGTAGTGGAGGCTGTGCTGTAGAATACCAGAATGAACGAACCGTCGGTCGAATCGACCTTTCTGCTCTCCTTGGCAGCACACCAGTTGTTCTCATCTAAAACATCCTTGTCGATGTCGGCGAGCATTGCCGCAAGCTCATCAAGCTTCGGGTCGCTGTCGGCAATCTTGCTGCTCTCGGGTGAGAATCGCGTGGACTTCGGGTCTGCGCCTGTGGACATCCTTGCATAGTAGATGAGGACCGTGGTGGCATCTATCGAATCCACCTTGTTATCGAGGTTCGCGTCGCCCTTAACGCCGATATATGCATTGAAGCGGAGCGGCTCGCCGTCCTCGCCGTATACCTGCACGCCGTCGTAGAATACGTTAACGGAGTAGGTGAAGTTGGTCTGCTCGGCTCTGTATACATCCTGCGGATTGTCCTTTCCCTTGACAACATCGCTGAACGTGTACAGTGACTTGTCTATCGTCAGATCGACCATTTCGCCCTTGGCATTTTCGCCTGTAAGCTTGGTTATGCCGTCGGCGTGACCCGTGCTGAACTTGTTCGTGTCGTGGTTGAAGTAGAAGCCGTCCGCGACTGTGCCGCTGGCGTGTATCTTCACGAATTTGCCGTCGTTTGTATCTGCTGTTGTAGTGGAGCCGCCGCCGTCGTCAGTGGTGCTTGCCGCAGTTGTAGACTTGTTTCCGCCGTCGTCGGTGGTGCTGACCGCAGTTGTAGACTTGTTTCCGCCGTCATCAGTGGTGCTGACCGCAGTTGTAGACTTGTTTCCGCCGTCGTCGGTCGTAGATACTGCCGTAGTCTCCGTGGACTGCCCCGTACCGCCGTCGTTGTCGGAGGTGGAGGCTGTAGTGCCGCCCGAGCCGTCGCCTATCTGTATCTCGCCGTAATAGTCCGTGCTTATCGAGTAGCCGTTGGTTATAGTTGCCGCACCCTTGTCGATGTCGCAGTCGGTATTGAGTATTGTTATCTTCTGCATATTGGAGCAGCCGTAAAATGCAAGACTGAGTATCTGCTTGACGCTCTTGGGTACAACGACTGTTCTTACCTTAGCGAGCTCGAATGCGCTT
This sequence comes from Ruminococcus sp. YRD2003, assembly GCA_900109435.1. Taxonomy (GTDB): domain Bacteria; phylum Bacillota; class Clostridia; order Oscillospirales; family Ruminococcaceae; genus Ruminococcus; species Ruminococcus flavefaciens_G. The sequence goes on from FNZT01000024.1 coordinate 6,427, forward strand.
TCGCCGATAGTGTCGGGACCCTCGGGGATAACGAGGTCGCCCGTAGCGGTTCTGCCGTCGATAACGATGCCGTTCACGATAACGACAGGGTCTGTCTTGCGCTGTTCATCGAGCCATTTCGAGTCTTCGAAGGCGTTGCCGCCGAAGTCCTTGAGAGTTGACGGGAAAGTGATCTTTTCAAGTGAGATGCAGGAGGCAAAAGCACGTCTGCCAATTCTTTCGACGCTTTCGGGCAGCTCTGCCGCAGCCAGATCCTTACAGCTGTAGAATGCGCTGTCGCCTATTTCGGTCACTGTATCGGGGATATTTATTGAAGTTACCCCCGACTTATAGAAGGCTTTGTTTCCGATTTTCTCAAGTCCAGCGGGGAGCGTTACCGATTTAATGCCGCTGCACTCCTCAAATACGCTGTCGCCTATCTTCTTTACGCCGTCGGGGATAACTATGTCGCCCTCGGTCATTTCAGAGCCGATAAGCACGCCGTTGCTTATTATGAAGCCGTCGATCGTTGTAAGTGAATCCTGCCATTTTGTGCCGTAGAAGCTATTGGAACCGAAGCCGCTGAAGCCCTCGGGCATCTCGACTGTTTCAAGCTCCGTGCATTTACCGAATGCATACTCTCCAACTACTTTAATGCTGTCAGGAAGCTTTACGGATGTCAGTGCGCAGCCATATTCCGCTTCACCCCAACCGCCGAATGCCCTATCCTCGATTATTTCCACACTGTCGGGGATGTCTATCTGCTTCAGGCTCGTGCAGCCGTTGAATGCGCCGCTCGATATCTCCTTGGTGCCGTCCGCGAGCTTGACCGTTGTCAGCGCAGTACACTTCGAGAAGGCGTTGAGGAAGTCAACACCCGCAGGCAGAGAAACGGAGGTGAGAGCTGTACAATTGGAGAATGCGTCGCCGATATCCTCGACGCCCTCGGGGATCTCAACGCTTGTGAGCTGGTTGCACTGACTGAATGCGCGAGCGTCGATCTCTTTAAGCGTCGAGGGGAACTTTACGGAGGTTATCGGTGCTTTTTCAAATGCTTGGTAATCAATAGTAACAACGCCCTCGGGGATAACTATATCGCCGCTGCACTTTTTGCCGTCAACGAGCGTCGTGCCGATGATGACCATGCCGTCCGATGCGTCTGTCTTATTCTGTAGGAATGCCGTCCCCACAAAGGTGGAGGAGCCTATCGACTTCACACTGTCGGGGATAGTGATATCCGCAAGCTTTTCACATTCGTTGAATACGTAATCTTCGATCGTTTCAAGTCCGTCGGGGAGAGTGAGAGACTTGAGAGATGAGCATCCGTTGAATGACATATTCTTGATATTTTTGAGCCCCTTATTCAGCTTGATATCGGTCATAGAGCTGCATCCGTAGAATGTGCCGTCGTTTATTTCAGTCACACCTTCGGGTATCTCTATCGACTTCAAGCCCGCCGCTCCGCTGAATGCATATCTTCTGATAGTATTGAGCGTCGAGGGGAGCTCTGCCTTTTCGAGCGCCTTGCAGCCCTCGAATGCGCTCGCTCCTATGACCTCAACTCCCTCGGGTATCTTTACAGAGGTTATCTCAGTATTTCTTTTGAATGCGTAGTTGCCTATCTTCTTTACGCCGTCGGGGATAACAACATCGCCCTTTGCATTTGTGATAGTCAGGAGCGTATCTCCCGAGATTATCGCGCCCTTCTTTTCGCCGTAGGGAGTGCCGCTGAATGCAGTGCTTGAGATCAGCCATACATTAGGCGGAAGTGTAACATCCTCAAGCTTCGTACAGCCGCTGAATGCGTTGTCGTAGATAGAGGATACGTTATCGGGCAGCACTATTGATTTCAGGGATGTGCAGCCGCTGAATGTATCTTCACCTATGCTCGTCAGATCACTCGGCAGCTTTACGCTTTCGAGAGAGGTGCAGTTTTTGAATGTGCTCGAGCCGATAGATGAGATGTTGTCAGGAAACTCAATGCTTTTCAGACCCGTGCAGTCCTCGAATGCAGATTCCTCCATAGAAATGCCGTCGGGGAGCTCTATGGAGCTGAGTGACGAGCAACCCGCGAATGCCTGTCTTGATATCTTTTTCAGCCCCTTGGGGAGGCTCACTGTTTCAAGTGACGTGCAGCCATTGAACATCTCATCGGGTATTGTTAATGTGCCCTTGTCGAATGTGACGCTTTTCAGGCTCGTGCAGTCCGCGAAAATGCCGTAATTGTCCCAGTCGTCATACGTCAGGGCGCCTGCTATCTCGACGCTCTCGAGACCTGTACAGCCCTCGAATGCATTGGATTTGATAGTGTTGATGCTCTTCGGGAGCTTCAGTGAGGTCATCTTTGTCTGACCCCTGAATGCTCCGTTTCCGATGCCTGTGATGCCCTCGGGGATGACGAGCTCGCCCTCGATCTCGCCGATATCGCAGATATTGCCGTTGATAACGAGCAGGGGATTGTCTCCGCGCAGAGCGGTGTTCTTGAATGCATCCTGCTCAATAATGGTGCAGCCCTTGGGAATGCTTATCTCTGCGAGGTTCGTGCAGTCCTTGAATGCATTCCTCATTATACGGGTGACGCCGTCGGGGATGGTTATAGAGGTTATCCCCGTACAGCCCTCGCATAGACTAGACGATATTTCCTTCAGCCCCGACGGGAGCTTTATTTCTGTCAGTTCGTCGCAGTCTCTCAATGCCGCCCAGCCCATCTCTGTAATGGAATCAGGAAGGTTGATGCTTTTGAGATTATAGCAGGCATTAAACGCATTGTCGCCTATTTTCTTTATGCCGTCGGGGAGCTTTACCGATGTGATCCTCATATTATAGAATGCGTTCTCACCTATCTCGGTGACGCCGTCGGGAACGACGATATCGCCCTCAGCGAAGCAGGCCGCGAGCACGCCGTCATTGATTATGAACGGGGTCTTATCGCCGTAGGGGGTTTCAGTGAAGGCTCCGCCGCCTATACTCGGCACATTTTCCGTGAAATTGACCTCCTCGAGAGCGGTACAGCCGCAGAAGGCGTTTCCGCCTATCTCCTTTATCTTGCCGAAGGTCAGGGATTTCAGAGAGGTACAATCGTCAAAAGTCCATGTGCTGAGCTCGAGTTCTGCGTTATCGGGGAATTTGATATCCGTAAGCGATGTGCAGCTCGAGAAGGCGCCGCTGGGTATGTACTTGATATTATCAGGCAGAGTGACCGATGTCAGGTCGCTGCACAGATAAAATGCGTTTCTTCCCATTTCTGTCACCGTTTCGGGGATAACGGCACTCGTCAGACCAGATGTCTGAAATGCACTATCGCCTATTTTTGTGACATGGGCGGGAATGGTGAAGCTCTTGAGCTCCTGTGCGCCGTAAAATACGTGCGAGCCGATAGTTTTCACGCTCTCGGGGAGCTCCAGCTTGTCCGCATCAACGTTGCAGTAGAGCAGTATTCCTTTCTCGTCCACGACGTACGGGTTAGCCTCTGCCCACTTGGAGCCGTCGAGCTCCTTATAGGGGATAGCGGGCTTCATTGTGTCTTCGTACCATTCACCTGTCCAGTTGACTGTTTCTATGCCCGTGCAGCCCTTGAAGGCGCCTGCCTCCATATCATTCAGTCCGCTCGTAATGTTGAGGGTCTTTAGAGCCGTGCAGCCCTCAAATGCGCTCGGACGCAGAGATATGCTTTTGCCGCTGAACTTTATATCCTCAAGAGCAGTGCAGTCCTTGAAGGCACCGCGCTCCGCATAGGCGCGGTCAGCCCCGATATTTACCGATTTCAGGGCAGTACAGCCCTCGAAGGAGCTTGTGCCTATCATCCACATATTACTTCCGAAGGTGACAGACGTGATGCCCGTACAGCCCTTGAAAGCCTCGGGCTGTACGTTTTTCAGGGGCTCTCCGTTGACGGTATTGGGTACGACGAGGTCGCCCTTTATCTCGTCAACAGAGCCGATGAGCGTATAGCCGCTGTAGTAGTCGTCTGTTTGGTTGTTCTTGAATTTCAGCCCTTCAACGATGATGACATCGTCCTCGTTCTCGTCTGCTGCCGAGGCTGTTACCGTCCTGACAGTGCGTATCGGAGCAGCGGGGCTCATTGAGCCTGCAACTACGGTCAGTGCGAGCAGTGCTGCTGCCAGTTTTTTCATTTTCATATCTAATTCCTCCTTTGTGCCACTCAACTTTTTGCATAGAAAAACAGCAAAACAGATAAGAAAAATGTATACTATGCAGTTATTATATCACAAAAGATTTTACCTGTAAATACGATTTGCCAATATGTCATCTGACAAATTGGCAAACGATTGATATTTGCTGTGATTTATACGATGCGTAAAAAACGGCTCCAGCCCCTTGCGTTTTATCTGCGGCAGTGCTATAATATGAAAAATGACAGCACAAGGAGGACATTATGACATTTCAGGAGCTTATCAGCGACTTCACGGACAGGCTCGGCTGCTCAATATCCGAGCTCGCCGAGGCATCGGAGCTCACGCCGTCCGCACTCAGCCGCTACCGCAGCGGACTTCGCCGTCCGCGCCCCGAGGCACTGCAAAGGCTTGCCGACGGCATCGCCTCAATTGCCGCGCAGAAGGGTATCAGCGGGCTCGAAAGCGAGGACGTGTACAACCGCCTCGTCAGAGCCGTTGGCTATGCGGATATCGACAGCAGCGTTTTTGCGGAGAATTTTTCCTCCCTCGTCGACCGTCTGAGCATAAGTCTGAACAGGCTCGCCAAATCAATGGATATCGACGCATCGCTCCTCTCGCGCTTCAAGCGCGGCGAGCGTGTCCCCATAGATATGGACAGGTTTATCGGCAACCTGAGCAGCTATCTGCTCAGAAGCTCCGACGAGAGCGGACAGCTCCCGCTGCTCTGCGCGACGCTCGGCGGAATTACAGAGCACAGCATCCGCGACGAAGGAAGGCTCTGCGCGGCTGTTGACAGGTATCTGCGCGGTTCGCCGAGGTCTGCGGCAGTTGCCTCGGGCGTCAGCGATTATCTTCACAAGCTCGATGAATTCGACCTCGGCGAGTATATATCCATTATCAGGTTTGACAAGCTGAAAATACCGACTGCTCCGTTTGCTTTTCCCGCCTCAAGGCATTATTACGGCGTGGAGGATATGAAGCGCGCCGAGCTCGCTTTTCTCAGGGCTACGGCTATCTCACAGTCAAAGAAGCCGTTTTTCATGAACAGCAATATGCCCATATCAGATATGGCGGACAGCGAGGACTTCAATAAAAAGTGGATGTTCGGCATCGCCGCCTGTATAAAGAAGGGGCTTCATCTAAATATCATTCACACCATTGACCGCCCGATGAAGGAGATGCTGCTCGGCTTGCAGGCTTGGATGCCGATATATATGACGGGACAGGTCTCACCCTACTATCTGCCGCAGCCGCCGAGCGCTATCTACCACGAGCTCCTTTATGTCTCGGGAGCGGCTGCTCTGCGCGGAGAATGCATCAGCGGTCATCACGCAAACGGGCAATATTACTTTACCAACTCCAGAAGGGAGCTCGCCTATTACCGTCAGCGCTCGGAGGATATCCTCTCGAAGGCTCTGCCTCTTATGGAGATATTCGATTCAGCCTCAGAGGACGAGTATCGCAGCTTTTTCAGCAGTGAGAGCTCAAACGGCGGTCAGCGCTGCAATATGCTGTCAACTCTGCCGATATACACCCTTTCGGAGGAGCTGCTGACCAGTATCCTCAGCAGGAACAGCATCAGCAGCCGTGAACGTGAAAGGCTGACCGCCTATCTGAAATGGACGAAAGAGTGCTTTGCAGAACAGCTCATATCATCGGAGGTCCTCGATATCATACCCGTTCCGTCCGAGGAGCAGTTCAGCTCAGCGCCGCTTCTTCTGTCGCTGTCAGGAGCTTTCTTCGAGCGTGAAATTCAGTATACGTATGAGGAGTATACCGAGCACTGCCGCCTCACAAGAGAGCTGAGTGCCGCGAACAGCAGCTACAGCATCTCCGAGCTTAGAACGCCGGTGTTCAGGAATATACAAATACAGATGAAGCGCGACGAGTGGGTCATGGTCTCGAAATCGAAAAGCCCTGCAATTCATTTTATCATCAGACACCCCAAAATGCTGAACGCTTTTGAAAAAGGACTTTTCGCTACTCCGAATCGAATCAGCCACAACAGCAGAACTTGATGAATGTCCCAAAGAATTGGTAAGATTCAGCCATCTTGTGAAAGGCGGTATCAGCGCGGAGGAATTCTTGGAGGAGTATAGCAACGGTAACATTCATTGAAAGCTTTTTGTTAATGAATATTTTTAAATAGAATCAGCTCCCGTAAAGGGAGCTGGCTTCTTTCAATAACGTTTATACCACCTATCGTCGTGTGAATTTCGTGTGAAAACGTGTGAAAAACGCCTGTTATTTCTTCACACGCAACTGCATATTTGCAGTTATAACTGTTTTCTACAGGCAAGAGAAAAGCCTGTATTTCGGTGCTTTTCTCGAAATACAGGCTTTATCGTTCTGGCAGGGGCAGAAGGACTTGAAGCTTCTATACCCTGCATCTTTTTTTGCCCATATTTCGGGGATTATCAACTCTGTATAATGAACTGTGTGCAGCACGTGTGCATTTATAATTATGCCGCACCATCACTTTTTTCAGTACGAGTATCGCGGATAACACCATACATATATTCGTCGAATACCTTGAGACTATCTCGAACTCTCTGCTTGGGAGTTCTTATATAGACAGCATCAAGCACCTTAGAGTTGGCCCATCCTCCAAGCTTTTCAAGGACTTCTTTCTCGACTCCGAGTCCGTTCATAGTTGTTGCGAACTGGGCACGAAGGTCGTGAAAAGTCATTTTTAAACCGTGTTTTTTGAGGAGTCTGTCGTAGCGTCGTTTCAGAGCACCATAATTCTCATTCACTATAAAATCGGTATCACTGTTGTGAGGTAAATGTTGAATGAGGTTAAAGATATAGTCGGGAATAGGAACATCGCGGGTAGATAATTCTGTTTTATTGCGATTTTGTATAGTATCATGACCATTGATGCAAACCCTTGTTCGTCTAACTTTTATGTATCTACCATTGTCGTCCTCATAGATATCTCCGAATTGAAGACCGCGAACTTCCGAGATTCTCATACCACCACACCACACTGAGAGCAGGCATGGAAGTTCAACACTGGATCCTATAATAACTTTCAGCACTTTATTAAGGTCCGGTAGTTCTTCCTTTACCGTCTTAGGAGGTAATTTAAGTTTGCGGATTGAAGGAAGCTCAACATCAAATAACAGCGCAGCGCTCCTAACTAAATCATACCCACTCTTTATAGACTTATAGCCGAGCCCGTGCTCAGCATCTATATTAATTGCACGCTGAACGTCGATTGTCTTGATGTCAGTAATATTGAATCCATATATTGCTTGGAGCCTGTTCTTTGCAGCAACCTCGTATCCGTAGAGCGTTGTAGGAGCGATAACATTACGTTTAGAGTCGATATATGCCTCAACTGCTTCTTTAACAGTGATTTTAGATGGGGTAACATCAACATTGAGCCTTTTAAACTCTTCAACTGCAACGATTACCTCCAACTCCGTATCACCGACAATGGACTTCCTCATGGGTTTTCCGTTTGCTTTTTTACCATAGGTAATCTGTTTACGGAACTTGCCATTAGGCAATTGCTGTACCTTCATTGTTATATTCGATTTCATGATTATCAGCCTTTCTATAGGAAGAAAGGCAGTATAACGATGTACTCATTATACCACCTTTCGCATTAAATGTAAAGAGGGTTACAACGCCATGAGGTCGTTGAGTTCCATGCCTGTCACATAGAGCAGATTATCAACACGACCGAGAGTTACATTCGCAGCATTTTTATCATATTCATGAAGTGTGCGCTCTCCGACCTGCAGGTAGGAAGCAAGCTCTGAGTCTGAAACCTCCCTCAGCTGCTGCCAGTATCTGATTTTACACCAGATTCTGCGATGCAGCGTTATCCTCTGCGCTTTTCTAGTCATCACTTTCACCTCCTTAATTGATTCTTGAGAGCAGCCTTACGGCTGCTCGCCATCATTATTATCATTATCTGGAGCAGGCTCAAAAACAACAGTCTTGCCCTTGAGCGTTTTTATAAAATTCTCTCTTCTATAACGGCTCCAGAACGGTCCGTTGTCGAAGCAGTTACCCTTCTGAAGAGAATCAGCCTCATACTTATCACAGCCGAAGCGATCAGCATAACGTGCAAGATCATCACCCTTTGAGCGGTATCCACGAACTCTGCCGCAGTTACCTACGACCTTTCCGAACGGAGTAGTCGAATCAGGGAAGGACTGAGAAGCGAGGAGCATTGTAACGCCGTGTTTGCCGCCCTTACGGAGTAGGACGTTAACAGCACCTTTCTCATGCAGATACAAGTCCTGAGCTTCGTCTATAATGACTGTATATTTCTCATAAGGAAGACACTGCTTGTAGCCGTAAAGACTTTCGAGCATGATATCGATGATCTCCGAACCCTTTCCAACGCTATCAGCGCCTGTTGAAATGACAATGATAGGCTTGCCCTGCGCCTTGACGAATTCGCCCCAATTATTCTTGCTGACCGGCATATCCATAAGATCCTCGATTATCGTTTTCAGCTTCAGACAAAGTTTTCTGTGAGCCTCATCCATTTTCGGTTCACCGTCATCGTTACAGCTGATCAACTCGATGTAGTTAATAATATCAGAGATTTTAATATCTGGAGTTTTTTTCATCTGTCTCAGCAGACAATTTACCGCAATCTTAAGTATCGGCTCCTGATAACTACCGAGCGATTTAGTCATCATTGCGTATATTCGCAAGATGCGCTCTCTTTCATCTTTGAGAGTCAGACAGCCGCGCAGGTCAAGTAAGTCTACCGGCAGTCCGTCTTCGTATACATTCCAAAAGGAGAAATATTTCACCCTCAGTTCCTTGCCTATATGCTTGTCGATTTCCGTGGGAGTAAAACCGCCAGTCTGGTCAAATATGAGAACGACATCTGCACCCTCAACTACGACTTTCTCAACCGCTCTGTTGACTAAAGCAAAGGTCTTTCCGGAGCGAGTTGCTCCGAAGTATACCTCATGGAGGTTATCATCCATCTCTGGATTGAACATATATCCCGCGGCTCTTGTACCGTCTGCGTTATACAGTACAGGTACGAATCCGTCAGGGTATTCTCCAACACTGAACCAGTACTCATTATCAATGATATCATTGACATATGCTCTCGCCTCTGCGCTCAATACAGATCTCGAGTACGAGAACACATCAGTATCCTCAAGAACTCCCGCATCGTATGCGACCTTGAGCTTGCGCTTGTTGCCATGCTTGCCTTTGAGCAGTCCTTTTTCGTTAATATGTTTATTCATCTTTACAACACTCCTTGTATTTAATTTTGATATAATGACGTTTTTCACAACGTCCTCATTCATGTTGATAGATCCATCATTCTCCGCGATAAATGCAGTATGACCATCAGACATAAAGAAAGGTGGTCCGTACTGCTTAGCTATCTTAAGCTCTCCACTAAGAATAGCACCGCTGACTGCCGACTTGAAATCGCGGCAGATAGCATCGGTCATCGTTGATCTCGATGTAGCATCCGTTCTAAACCAACGAATTATACCTCTCAGGTCAGAACCAGTAACAACGCCCAGTCTCTTTAAGATATGAGCAGTCGCCAAGGTCATAATCATCGTATCCGTAACTACAACATTTCTGAAGGTACTGACTATGTGACGAGCCGCCTTGATTCCGTCGTTCACAAGCTGTCTTGCTGCATCAGAATTATTATAGATATACTCCTTGAATGCGTAATCAATCATCCCGGATAAACGTTGTATAACAGGCACGTTCTTGGGGATAATATCATAGCCGCAGTTGATATAGTATACAGGGTAATCATCCGGGATACTTTCAGGTCTATCTGTGATGAACACTATGATCTTGCGAGTTTTATCCTCGGCGCCGTTCTCTCCTGTGATATCCCACATTACCTCTTTGAACGCATCCTTCAATTTATTGCCTTCCTCGAAGATGCCTGAATAAGAAAAGAGCACGGGAACATCATTGGCAGCAGCAAGCTCCTTTCTCACTTTTGTGATATGAGCTGTAAGCGCCTGTACAACCGTTGACGTATAGTTTTTCCTTTTCGTAAGAGCGATAACCGTTTCTCTCACGGCATCCTCATTATACGAAATTGAAAAAACGCGATCCGGATGAAGTCCCTCTGCCCCGAACAGGGGCAGAAGAATACATTCAATGCGTATTGTAGTTGCAAGCGTAGCTTCCAAGCAGTTCGGCAGAGCTTTACGATAGATTGCCGCCGTATCCTTGAGTGGAAGAGCATGAGCAACCATTTTGTGATCTCTGACTTCCTGAGGAAACAGTTCCTCCAGTCCGGTTATTACCGATTCAGCCGATATGTATGTTGTCACGCCATTTGGAAGCGTAACCCCACCAGCGTGTTTGGGAATCGTCAGGAATTTCTTATTCGGACATTCACGGAGATTACGCAAAAAACTTTCATAGTGCCTTTTAACGCTGACGTTTATTCCCTTCCTTGCGAAGGGTGTCTGTCTGCGGAAGGCCTCTTCGCTGATTTCTCCATTCGGAAAACGTAACGGCTTTTTCACGCCCTTAAGGAATACGTCGATTTCCTCACATTTTCCATATGCGATAGGATTACAAATTAACACGAGTGTCGCCGATTCCTTCCACACAAACTTACGCTTACCGGTTTTGTTGTTGACTTCCTGATACTCGAGGCTATACGGGCTCTTGATTAATGAGGTTTCCTCGTAAAGCGGATCTGTTCCCACTGAATCAGGAATAAAATCATCAGGTAGCAACGTGACACCATCAACAATATAAGTATCGCTTATGAGAGGAGATGCGGAGGATAACTCCGCACCCTCCTTCTTGATACCTTCAGCCTGAAGTTGCTGTAACACTTCAAGCTGGTACTCTTTTTTGTGAGCGTTAAATCGCTCCTCTTCCTTTTTTATGGAACGCTTTTCAGCCTCGGCATCTATGATATTATCAAGTTCCTCTGCCTTCTGACTTGCAAACTCGATTTCACAGCCACAGCTTTTAACAAAATCGTATGATTTCTCGTGATCCATAATAAAAACCTCCTAAAATTATATGTAGAGCGATCTCATTGGGAAGTCGACTCTGCTGATATTATAGGATATTTTTTATGAATTGGAAACCCCTTAAATTAAACTTGAGGTTAAAAATAAAATGCCGATAATACGCAAAAACCGTTGCCGGTAATTACACCAGCAACGGTCCTTCGTTAAATAAATAATGTAGAAGATAAACTTCAGGTTTAATTTATATTCTTTTAGTATATATTTTTATCTCTTCTTGTTTAAAAACACGGAGTACTTTGTTACAGAATGCTAGACCTTTCTTTGTGTATTTAAACATAAATTTGCATGCTCTGTTCATAGGAGTGTCTTCTTCTAATGGGAAACCAGCTTTCTGGAAAAAATCCAGACAGTACTCGGGTTCTAATTGTAATCCTACACAAAGGGAAAGAGCCTGTTTTTCATCTTTAGGATGATCTTTATTCTTTATACCATGGCAATAGTTGTAGATAGTTGTTGGAGAATTTCCAGATAATTCTGCTAATAAGCTCTGACTCGTTTCTAATCTCTTCATATGAAAAATCAAAGTGTTAGTAAAAATGCTACAGTCATCACTTTTCAACTCATTAAAATTATTATTATATTCTTTAATCTCTGATAGTGTTAAATCATCTAAACCTGTATCATCTTCACACAATTCAAATGACTCATGTTCGATTTCTATATAATCGAGATTCTTGTTCAGATAAGATGCACTATAATAGTATGACTGATTTGAAGCGTTATTATTTCTGAACCGGAATTTTAGTAGGCACTTGTTAGCGTTTTCTCTTGCATATTCAGATAGAATCGGCTCTATAGACTCTCCGTTTTCTTCTAAAACATACTTAGGATCACGTAGGCATACCACATATCCGAGATATACATATTTGCCGGAGTTTATAAGCTCTGCGAATTCAGCGTTCTCACGCAGAAGCCTCTCGTAATTGACGCGATTGATAACGAAGGTCTCGTTCTCATTTAATGTCCCCCGAGGGAAAGTGAACGGCTTCTTCTTATCGCCATCAAACTCAATGATAGTACCGTCAACATTGTCGTAGCCCAACTGCCTCAGACGCTCCTTAGCTACATAAGGAGATACACCGTAGAGCTTAGCAAACTTGATAACGCAAGCTTGCATCCTATCGCCATGGTTCTCATAATGCGTTGAAGGATTTTTAGCGATATCGTTCATAGCTGTATCAGCTGTATCTGAGGGTATTGCAAGCCTCATAGCAAGAATATCAGCCTGCCACTCAGCTATAGAAAGTGCTTGCTGAATATCGGTGAAAGCGTCAGTATCTGCTGAAGATAGCATGTCCACTTTTTCTTCACCTAACAGCTGGAGCAATTTCAAGAATCTGTCATGGAATAGTGTATGTACCAATTCGTGAGCAACAGTTATACGCAGTCCACCGTCCATCTCCTCTGCATACTTTTTATAATTAAGAAGAATGGTGCCATGAGTAGCGTGGATGGTATACACTATAGGCTTCAAACCACACTCTGTCTGGACATTCTGTATGATTTCAACATCAGATTCAGAGAGAATAACACGGCCTAGGCAGTTGTTCGGAAGTGGGGCGAAATGAATCATTCCGTCGGAAACGAGTTTCTCTATATACAATTTATAGTTAACAAATAAGCCATTCATTGCACAGAACCCATAAAGATCATTTCCGATATCTTCGATTTTATCCTTGGGGATATCAGGGAGAATAAACTGACTCAGAATATTATCCTCTGGGAACATATCGCTGTTGTTTTTTCTTACAGCTTTAACCTGAATATCCTTGAATCTCTGTTCGAGATTTCCTCTTACTGTAACGATGAAGCTCAGAGTAACACTTTCCTCAACATCAACAGTCTTCACAGATACTCCGAGGTCAAATTCAGTGTTGTATTTTGCATCATCGGCAGTACATACCAGAGAGCGAATGACTGCTTCGGTTATCTGCGAATCATCCTTCAGGTGATTGGAAACTGCATCCTTAATCAACTTAATATGCTCATGTTGAAAGTAATCTTTTAAGTTCGCATACTGTGCCATACTATTCCTCCTCAATATGATACATCATCTATCGTTCGGATCATAAATGACATTTTTCATTGCAATTTCGTTTTTTGCGAAAAATCAAATTCCATTTTTCTCAAAAAACGACTGTTTTTGCGAATTTTTGAATTCCATTTTTTTCAAAAAACGTAATCGACTTTGTATTTTTCGTTTTTTATAATTCCAAGCCTATGCGTCCCCACTCTCGCGGGGACATACTTAAATGCATTTATCTACTTAAATTATCCAGTCGCTGCTTCCATAATAACATCAGTCAACGCTCTTTCAACTATGCCACTGGGACTTGCGTTAGGACGTACCCATTCACGAACATCTTCTTGTTTCAACATCAGTGGCATCCGGTCGTGGATGCTCCTGACAGGTTCCACCGCCTCTCGGGTGATGACTGAGAACATAGGAACCTGCTTTCCATTATGCTCCTCATACCGGTACAGCCCTGCAAGAAAAGTTATCTCAGTTCCTGCCGGTTGAATTGCGAAACGGGTCTTTTTTATATCACGCTGCTGGCGACTGTTGTATCCTTCGTCAGTAGGAAGAACGCCCCACTCATAGTACCAGGAAGCAGGTATCACACATCGGCGGGTATGCCATGACTCTTGCCACAGGTTCTTTTGGTCGGCTGTCTCTATTCGACAGTTGATGATAGGCTTGGAAGAAGCTTCGGTGGTGAATCCCCACACCATCGGAAACACACCCATGTTACCGCTTCGACCTGAAGCAATAACGGCGGCTACGTCGGTCGGTCTTATGTCCCCGGTCATAGCTGTGCTGCGGGACATCGTCAACATTATCTCGTTCGCCAGAGGTGACTTCTGTGCTCTGGTGATATTTTTTTCGAGCGACTTATAATCAGCATAGAACCAGGTACACACGGCAGACACCTCCAACTGTAGTTGCCATTATTATAGCACAGCTGCTCGGAAAAGTAAAGATTGTAAAAGAACCGCCCTTGAAGGGCGGCTCTGCATTTACTGGTTGTTTGGATTCTGCATACGCATCTCTCGGTATAAAACACCTGCAAGAGCGCTCATAATAGCGTTATACTTGTTCTTGTCCTGGAACAGTGATTCGTAGCTCTCCTGAGACTCTGTATAGCTCTCCATAGCCGTGTCTCCGAAGATCTGTGGGAAGATACTTTCTGTGAAGATTACAGGGTCTGTAGTCTTGGCAGAGTTGAAAAGCTTCGGGTTCTTCTTAAGCTTCTGGTGCAGGGCATCTATCATGACTTTATCTGAATCCGTGAATTCTCCCTTGTACTTCTCATTTATCTTATCGAGTATCTCGTCAAGAGGCGTTTTCTTCTGTTTGCCTTCACCGCCTTTTTGCTTGGCGGGAATGTACATACCATCGAGGTCTTGAAGCTCTATAGCACCTTCAAAAGTCTTTTGCAGCTTATAGTATTCAAGCTTCAGCTTACCTTCAAGGTCACAAGGAGTGTCTGGTTCCTTCGGAAGAAGTCGAAGCAAATAACTCAGGAACAGGTATTCCTTGTGCATATCGGTATCAAACATCCTGACAACCTGCGTAATATATCCATACCACTTGATGAAGCTGCGGACAAGTCTGCGGAACTGGTAACGCTCCTCAGAATTCTTGAGGTTGTATCTGTCTGTAACAGGCTTCAGCACGCTTGTCATTCTGCCCATTGCAACAGAGTCCTGCACGCCTTTAGCGTTCCAAACCTTGATGAACGCCTCTATATCGTTCGATGTGTA
>FNZT01000003.1:0-610748 GCA_900109435.1 Ruminococcus sp. YRD2003
GGTCGGCAAGCTCGAGAAGGCCCTAAAGGAAACGGCAAAGGAGTACCAACCGCCATATATTTACCGTTCAAATGCGATGGAAGGTTCAAAGGAGGAGTGATTCTATGTGTTCATTATTCGGTTGGTTAAATTATGAGGGCATCATGCCCCATAGGATGCTGAGAAAACTTACACAAGCTCTGGCTAATGCTGCCGAAGAGCGCGGCACTGACGCAGCTGGTATCAGCTATGTGAGGGACGGCGAGGTAGTTATTTACAAGCGCCCGAAACCTGCTCACAAGCTTCACTTCAATCCGCCTGACGGTACTGCTGCTATTATGGGACACACGAGGATGACCACGCAGGGGAATGAGAAGTTCAACTACAACAATCATCCCTTTTTATGTCACGCAGATATGGACTTCGCATTTGCTCACAACGGCTGCCTCTGGAACGACAAGCAGCTCCGCAAGGACAAGCTCATACCCGAGACACACATCGAGACTGATAGCTATGCAGCTTGTCAGCTCATAGAATCTCAGGGGAAGCTCGACTTTGATTCGCTGCGGTATATGTCTGAAACTGTTGAAGGCAACTTCTGCTTCACCGTACTGGATCAGTACAATTCTCTATACATTATTAAGGGCAGCAATCCAATGTGTCTTCTTCACTTCCCGGTGCTCGGGCTGTATGTCTACGCTTCCACTGAAAGTATCATGAAGAACGCTCTCCGCAGGATAGGTTTGCATAAGTTTGCCTCTGAGCGTATCAAAACAGACGAGGGAGATATCATTCGTATTGACAAAAATGGAAATATTACACGCTCGGAGTTTGAACCGAAACTTTACCGCTCCAAGTACATGAGCTGGTATGATGACTCTTCCTATTATAATATACACGAAGAGATGCTTCTCGCCTACTGCGGCTGCTATGGTGTTGACAGCGAGGACGTAGAATTACTATTGGAGTATGGCTATACCTGCGATGAGATAGAAGAAATGCTCATGGATACGAACCTGCTCCATGAGGCTCTCAGGGATGTGAAGTATATCTGCGGAGAAGAAAAGTATGAGAGTTGCTATGGAGGAGCATTCTGATGGGAACAAGACGTGGAAATAACGAAGGTTGTATTTATAAGGACAAGCAGGGGCATTGGCGTGGAGTTGTGTCCCTGCCTTCTGCTGACGGTAAGTATAAAAAGAAGTGTGTCTACGGTCGTACACGAAAAGAAGCTGCTGATAAAATGAACGAAATTCTTTCTAAACTTCGCACTAATACATATATTGAGCCAAGTAAAATAACTCTTTATGAATGGCTATGTCAATGGCTTGATGAGTATTGCAATGATATCAGGCTTACTACAAAAATCAACTACGAGACATTTATCTACCAACATATCAAGGACAGTATAGGTGGATACAAGCTATGCGATCTTAGTCCAATGATTATTCAGCAATTCTATAACGATAAGCTCAAAAACGGAAAGATCAATGGTAAAGGCGGTCTTAGTCCTAAAACACTTCGTAATCTTCATAACTTTCTGCATAAAGCTTTGAATCAAGCTGTCTTCCTTGATTTGATTGTCAAGAATCCAACTGAAGCTACCGTGCTTCCTAAGCGACAGAAAGTTGAAATGCGATACTTTACTGTTGATGAACAAAAGAAATTACAGGAAGCTATAAAAGGTAATAGGCTTGAAATGGCTATACTGCTATGTTTGTATACTGGTATAAGGCAGGGAGAACTCCTTGGTCTGACTTGGCAAAACGTTCATCTAGATATGCAAGGGCAAAGCTATATTAATATAGTTCAAACACTCAATCGTATACAAAACAAAGATAAAAATGCATCTACAAGAACACTGCTGATGTTAAATGAGCCTAAAACTAAAAACTCATTTCGTATGATTCCGCTACTTCCGGATATAGCTAAAAAGCTCTATGAACATCGTACCCAACAAGCCGAATATCTTGAAAAGAATGGCTATCCACAAACTGATTTTGTGATTGCTTCAACAGTTGGAACGCCTATTGATCCGAGATGCTTTCAGCGAGATTTTAAGATAATACTGGATAAAAACGGCATTCGTCAAGTTAATGTACATGGATTACGTCATACTTTTGCTACAAGAGCGCTGGAATCAGGGATGAGCGTAAAAACGCTGTCAAAAATACTTGGTCATGCAAGCGTAGGTTTCACGCTTGATACATACGCCCATGTGACCGAGCAATTAAAGGTATCGGAGATATCAGGTATGCAGGGATTTCTCTAAAGCTTTTAAAATGGCTTTCGCCCCTTTATGGGGCGAAATGCTGTTATTATGAAAGAGTTACGAAATCAAATACTACTCCTGCAACAAATCGCATATAAGAATTAAATAATTATGTAGTTTCGAATACGGATTAGTATCGATTAAATCAAACGGAACAAAAATATTGTTGTTATCCTTGCTCCCTATGGATATTACCACCTGTAATTCCATAATTGAAATATTAGATTTGTATCGCTCAAATAAGCCTTTCTCTTCTGCTAGTATCTGAAATATATCCGCATACTTTTTTATTCTGCTAATAAAGAATCTTTTATTAGTTTTAGATAATCTGTTCTTGATAAATTGCATACTCCATGAAAAAGTTCTTTTTTCATTTCTAAAAAGTTTTTTCTCTATGAAATTACAATAAGAATCTATGGAATACAGTAAGGTCTCTAACATTATTCTTTTTATATCACTATCGCCTAATCCGTTTTTAGATAAACAGTCAATACCTTTTTTCAATTTTGGGTTATAATCCGCAATAGATTGGATTACTTGAGCATCCGAACTCTTGATATCCAAAACAATTCTTTTAGTCAATGAGAGAATACTGGCTAAGGTAGATAACACGGAATTCAAATAATTGTCTTGTTCATGTTCTAACAGGGAATGATATTTATTACATAACTCATTATATGCGGCTTCTTTAATAGCATTATTAAACTGATAAATGCTTGTAGTTTTGCCTTGAGGAAAAGAATTAATGCCAAGCACTTGAGTTGTTTCATTTTTAGATAGTGTTGTACCAAAACAAAAAAACCTCGGAAGAAAGTTACCTTCAAAATGGGGAGGAATCATTTCAAATTCATATACACCGTCCTCAAGAATAGTAGTGCCGTTTACGTTGAAAAATGTATTTGCTATATCTGACCATTGTTCAGTTCTATTTAGTATTCTATTTATAGAATCTTCATTAAATGCTCTATTTGTATCTGGCTTAAGATATTCGATTTTAAAACAGATTCTTGGATTATAACTTAAGCTTGCGCCATATGTAAAGTCATTCGTAGAAAAGAACCTAAAATAGTTACATTCTTCCTTAATATTATTACTATCACAAATAAACTCAACATCTTTATTTAGTGCATTAGCATACATTAAATCGATTACCTTATCAAATTGAACTATATATTTGATATTATTTATAGCCATCATAAATCCTTCTGAAATATCATCAAATTGGTAAGAGGTTCTTTTTTCTGTATCTTCATCAGTATCAAATATAATAGGAAGTATTTCAGTGGTAATTATTTTGAAAATAAACTTTGACAGAAGAGCTATGTCATTAGAATTACTAAGGTAGTCAGGTAACATTACATCAAGTCTTCTAAAATAGATAATGGCGTTGTTAATAGCATCGTTTCTAGTAAAGTTGCATTCTCCACTGCTATTATTATTTACAAATTCCTCTTTATCGACGTTAAAAGTGATATCAAATACCTTTTCGTAATGCTTCCTATATTTTAATGAAAAATTATTCTTATCAAACAACCCATTCACACCCATGACTATTCTTCCAGATTTGCTGCGAATGTAATTATCATAATTAAATGTAGTGATTCCAAAAATAGTTTCTAACAAATCTCTAAAGCATTCTTTCCTCTGAATTTTTTTCATAATGTCCTCCATTATTTCCTCGAATTTTTTTCGAGTCAAGTTTCTAAACTTTTGCAATCGACAACACGGCTATGTGTATGATATTATAATATCATGGAACGGAGCTCCTATCCAACTTCTTCCGAAGGGAGGCGATTTGGGTGAACAATTCCAAGCTTTGCCTGACCGTCAGTGAAGCGGCTATACAGCTGAATATCAGCAGATCAAAGCTGTATCAGCTGCTTCGGGACGGCGACATTCCTCATATGAAGGTCGGACGAAAGATACTCATTCCGTCCGCCGAGTTAAGGGAATGGCTTCATACACAATCCACCTACTCCAGTAACTTGAAAATTTAATATAGTGAGGTGATAATCATGACATTACTTTCATATGTCCGTATATCCACCTTTTCGGAGGAGGATGACAGATAATGGGTACGCGCAGAGCTAACGGTGAGGGATGCATCACTAAGTTCCGCAATGGTTATCGTGGTAAGCTTTGTCATAGCGGTAAATGTAAATACATATATGGCAAGACTAAGAAGGAAGTCGCAGCGAAGCTTCAACAACTTAGGGCTGACATAAAAAGCGGCGTCAACATCTTCGCACCTATGATGACATTTCAGGAACTCCTTGAACGCTATCTCTCATCATACACTCCTGATATCCGTGCTTCAACGCGGCAGAACTACGAAGGATATTATGATAAGATCATAAAGAATCCTATCGCAGGTACTGCTGTATGCAAGCTGAAAGCAGATGATTTTCAAGAGCTGGCGAATTGGCTTTACACAGCTGGGAGGAGTGATGGAAACGGTGGGTTGTCACCAAAGACTGTCCGCAATATTTTTAACTTCATCAGCGCGGCTATGAAGGCTGCTCAAGCTAATGCCCTCATAGCCAGTGATCCTTCAAAGTTTGTAAATCTCCCGAAGCAGCACAATATCGAGAAACCAATTCTCAGTACAAGAGAAGTACAAAGGCTTATCGATGTTGCTGAAGGCGAATGGGCTATAGGGATATACATACTTGCCAATACCGGTTTACGCAGCGGAGAGTGTCTTGGCCTTCGGGCAGATTGTTTATGCTATGAGGCCGGAATCCCGTATCTCGATGTCAAACACAGTTTGCGTCGAGTTAAGATGTTCGATGCTAAGCCTGGGCAGGCTAAGTCTCAACTCAAGTTGACTGACCTAAAAACAGACTACTCACGCCGTAAGATCCCACTTTCGCAGGAGGTCGCAGAGCATATCAAAGCTCATCTCAAGCATCTGCACGAAAAGGCAGCGAGTTCTTACGGTGTGTTCAATGAGAATCCTTTTCTCGTTTGCAACGAGTTAGGCGAGGCGGTCGAACCGAGTAGTTTCAGGAAATACTTCAACAAGACAGTTGAGGTAGCTGGTCTACCAAGGACAACTACTCAGCATACCCTTCGTCACAGTCGTTGTTCTCATCTGATTCAACAAGGGTGTTCTCCGAAGCTTGTTTCGCTCTATTGCGGACACAGTGACAGTGCCTTTACTTTGTCACGGTACTGTCATTACACCTTGGCGGATATCCATATGGAACTCGAATCACATGGGGCTGGTTAATTGGAATACTCTTTCTGTAATAACCGGACAAATCGGACAAACAGACACGACAGGGCGGGGCGTTGCCCCGCTCAGAAAGGAAAATAATGAACATATACGAAATGGTCTCGGAGAGAACAAAAGGCTTGAGCAAAATTCTAATCAAGAATTCCAAAGAAGCATTTTCAGATATCTGTAATGCGTTGCTTCAGCTCAAGATTCTTCTCTTCTTCAATTTCATGCCTGTTCTGGACATGATTAATTATAAAAAGTGCATAACGGAAGAGGTAGCGATTGCTGTCATTCGCGCTCTACTCACGGAAGCTGATTCACTCAGTGTCTCAGATGGTATCATTAAGGATATCCTGGAAAGACTGCGCTACTCACCGCAATTGCAAATCGACTTGGACAAGGGCTTCCGCCTCGGGCAGATGTATGTCAACTGCAAGAACGGTGTCTACGATATAACGAAGAAAAAGCTGACCAAGCTGAAAACACCAATAGACTTCTCCTACATCGCGGGCTTTGAGTACATTCCAAACTCGGAGCTTGATAAAGCACCGCATTTCAAGCAGTTCATCTTAACGAGCGTTGGCATGGAAAATCTTCCTTGCCTCTTGAGAATATTGGGCTATTGCGTTAGCTCTTTGACAAAAGGCAGACGCGGATGCCTTCTTATAGGCAAGGGAAAAACAGGCAAGTCGGTGCTATTAAATGTTTTACAAAGCATTTTTGACCCGGACCTTGTCTCTCATCAGCCATTTCATCTCATGGGAACTGAAAAATCCCGCTGGCATTATTATGGAAAAAGGATAAACATAAGCAGAGACAACAGCAGTACCCCGATGAAGGATGAGGAAGCGTTTAAATCGCTTATTTCATGTGAAGAGACCATCGGACGCGAAGTTTACCAGAAATATATAAATTTCACGCCCACATTGAAGTTTATCTTCGCAAGCAATTGGCCTCTGTGTTTTGCTCACCCGGATGAGGCGGTCTATGATCGCTTAGTCGTTATTCGCTTTACTCGCACAATTCCCGACGAGATGGTTGACTTCGAGCTTGAAGAAAAACTGAAAAGTGAAGTTGACGTCATATTCTCGCTTGCAGTCGATACGTTAAAAGAATTGATTGAATCGAAATATGACTTCCAAATGGCTGACGATGCCGTTGAATACTTGGCTCAGCAGCGTTCACAGGTACTTACGGTCCAGGATTTCTTTAAGGATGAGGTAAAACTTGATCCCGAAGGAACCGTGGGTTCTGAAGAACTGTACACGCGCTATGTGGAGTATTGTAGCATCAATTCGATGTCTCCTATGGGTCGAAACACGTTCAAAGATAAGATGCGGAACATAGATTCATCAATCAAGTGCGACAAGGTATACGATTGCAACAGAAAGCGTGTCAACGGATACAAGGGTATCAGATTCGCAACTGTTGAGGAGATAGAGGCTAAAAAAAGATAATGATAACTATTATCAAGAAGTTGTGCTGCTGCATCTGTGGCAGCACAGCTAAAAAAAAAGAACAATCATATTTCCCAAGGAACTTTGCGAAGAGCTATAATGAGTGCATTGTATATGCATTTCACGTGTAGTGATTTGTGGAGTATTATTCCGAAATGTAATGAAAAAGGAGTATAAAAATGAATAGAGATTCCACTATACAGGTTAGACTGACAGAAGAAGAGAAACAGTCTATAATCAAAAATGCAGAAAGGGCAAACATTCCCCAAGCCAGCACCTACCTGCGTTGCATCGGTGTCGAAGAAGGAAAAGTAATTTTCCTCGACAAGGGCGGATATATTCCCCGTACACTGATTGAGATCAACGATAAGATTACCGGCGCATTGCGCAGCGGAAAAATCTCCGATGATCTCGGGCGTGAAATAAAGGCGCTTCTGGCTGACGTGATGTGTAAATTCACAGATGTGTCAGAAAGGCTTTCAACGATCCGTGATGAGGAGGATGATGATGTATGTCATTAATCCTAGCGCGACAGGGTGATAATCGTAAGACCGAAGATCTTCGGGCGATTTATGATTACTGCACTGACACGGTAAAGACTCAAGATAAGAGGTATACGGAAACCCTCGGCACATTGACGGATGATCCGCTCAAAGAAATGATCGAGGTGAAACGTATTTTCGGCAAGTTAGATGGAAGGCAGTACTTGCAGATAATTGCATCTCCAACTCCATTCAACAACAACATCTCTGATGACGAATTCATGGACATGGCTAAGGAAATCGGTGATTTCTACTATGCTCTGGGCTTCCAGTGTACTGTTTCTGTCCATTTTGACACGAAAAGAAGGCATATTCACCTGATATCCAATTCGGTATCATTTATAAACGGAAAGAAATTCTCACAAGGCCTGAGTCAGCTCAACCGGTTTAAGCTTCACTGCAATAAAGTATTCCAAAAATATGGATTCGACATTGTGACAAGACCAACGGAAAAGATAAATGATACAAAGAAATATTCGTTCAATGACGGCTACGATTTCCTTGAAGCTTTCGATGAGATCGCTGATGATGTCGCATTCGACGTGTATGATGTAACGCAGAACACAAGCAATGGTGAAACTCCTCAGGCAAGGAAAAACTATAATCCAGACGCTCCGAAAAAAGGTTTCAATCGCTTTTTTGCGGCGGAATCAGAAACCTACCGAGACTATTATACCCCAAGGGAAAACTCCAACGAAAAGGCATTTGACATCAAAGATGCATGGGCACCTAAAAGCGAATTAAGACCCATGGCGCCATTTGACAGTGCCAACATCCTGCCATCGATAGTCATAAAAGAACAAGCTCCGGACAACTACGGTATCGTGGACTACTTCGAGGGAAGCTCAGGTTCAACAATGCACATCGATGGTCGCAGGGTGATAGATGTCTATGTACCAGATAGTGTTAAGCCTAGTGATATAAGCAGCATTGTAACCAGAATCCCATCAAGAGATGAAAAAGCCATAATCAAAAATGCTGCAGCGGCTAAGGCTGGGTTATATCGAAGCGGTGACGAGTCGCCGGTATCGGTCAATGTAACCGACCAAGTCAGAATACATTTCAAAAGCGGAGAGGTCATATCAGATTTGTTAGGTAATGAAAAAAAGAAGGAGTTTTCCTTTCGAGCTCTGTCCGAATACCTCGGTCACTTGTCACACATACTAAACAATTATCGTTACGCAGATTTAAGTGATTCTGACGATGAAGAGGACGAAGACTAATCACAAACACTTTTAATCAATTGATTTTACATTTGCAGCTCCTTTGGGAGCTGCTTTTTTTATTATACACTATCAATTGTTTTTTTGCAATAACCAGATATAAATCCCTATGAGATTTATGTTATATTTTTGAATTAAGGTACATTTGGTGTACAGTTCCTTATTATTACAGATAATCCAAAAATATAACTGCTCGCAAGATAGTATAGAATTCGTCCTGCGAGCAGTTGCTTATAGTCGATACGAGCCTGTATTCAGGCAAAAATAAAAGGCACTATATTTTGCAATATAGTGCCAAAATTCTGGTTGCGGCGGCTGGATTTGAACCAACGACCTTCGGGTTATGAGCCCGACGAGCTACCTAGCTGCTCCACACCGCGATATAACAAATGTCTCGTACGACTATATTATTATATCACGCTTAAAGCGGGATGTCAACAGTTACACATATATTTTTTTATTTTAACTTTAAAATCGGCAGCTTGAAACCGAACCTCTGCTGCCGGAAGGTTTTTATTGCTGTTCCCGATGTGTTTGCTCAAGGCAAAAAAATCTTTTCCTCCACTGAACAAAAACGTTAACATTGGACCGGGATAGATCCCATAGAAAAGAATAACGGACGACTTAAACAATAAACAGTGTCTCTCTTTTTCATAAAAATCCGGGGTGGGAACAGCAAACGGAAAGAACCTTAGAGGTCGATTTCCATTTCGACGGTATTATTGACATAATCGAGCGCAGTCTGCGCTTTGGAGAGCTCTTCCGATAGGGCGAGGTAGTCTCTGTCTGCCTGTTCGATATCGTAGTTGGCGTATCGGTAGTCGATAATGGTATTACCGCGCGAAAACCCCGCACTCTCACGTACCTTCGGGAGTGCGTCCTTCATCTGTGAGAGCCTCATACAGCGTCTGCTGAGCTGCGGGAGGAACACGAGCATTTCGTCGATAGTGATACCGTATTCGGGGATGACGGTTGTGGAGTTGAAAACGTTCATAGCGTGCTTGAGTTTCCGTATTTTTGCCTCGACCTCGTTCTGCTGCTCCTGAGAAGTGGTATAGTCATAGTCAGGGCGGACGGATTCAGGGTCCTCGCCGAGAGCAGCAAGGAAACTTCGAGTATTCTCCTCGCGGTATTGTAACGTCCTGAGCTCGTCGTTGAGCTGTCTTAGCAGCTTAGCTGCCTGAGCTGATGTCATTTTCATAGCATAAACCTCCCGAAATAAACTTATGTGCAGTAATTATACCATATGGGAGAAAAAATATCAAGAGATTGGAGGAAAAAATTGATGAACTCGGAGACCGTAAAAAGAAAGGCTGCTCCGTGATACAGAGCAGCCGAATGTGCTTATTTAGAATATAAGTCGATATCGCGGAGGTCTACGACGGGAGCATTGCGGAAATATGAGCCCATTGTGCTTCCTGCGTATCCTGTATCGTCGCAGAACATTAGGTAGCCGATGTCGTCGTCATCGACCTCAAATGCGAGCTGAACGTCTGTACTCTCGCCCGCGCCGAGGATAACGCTGTTTTTGCCGCCCTTATTGTCGGAGTTGAAGGAGAAAAATCCGCCGCGGTCATGTGAGAGCTTTACGTTGTCATTGACTGTGTCAGAGCCTTCAATGCGAATCGGGTCCTCGACAAAGCTGAAATGACCGTTATCATAGCAGCACATATGCGGTGAAATGCCGTATTCTATCTCGTGGTCGCTGTTGTTGGTGTAGGTGAGGTCAAGCACTACTACGCGCTTCTTGATATTCTCCGATGTGACAATACCGTTCGGGTCTCCGTTGGGAGTATTCGAGTACCATGTACGCAGGCAGGGCTTTATCTTGCCGTTCTCGTCGAGGAAGCCGCTGTAGTCATAGTCCCAGCCGCACGCATCGGTGGTTATGCCGTCGAGATTGTCCAGTACGCGGGCGCTGTTTACAGTGATATCGCATACCCCGTCGCATATGTCGCTGGTATAGGTCTCGCCTATCTGATAGAGGTGTACGTCATCGAGGCCGACCTCGGTGAAGTGAGAATCGTAGTAATATTCGTCCGAATATCTCGGCAGTGGCGAGCTGTCCTTCCAGAGCACGAAGTTGAACTCATCGGGCTCGCAGTCAACGAGCTCCATGCCCTCGCATACCTTTTTCAGCTCTTCGTCGGAGTAGCTGTTGTCGATATGGAGAGTAACAAGATAGGGCGAATCGTTGAACAGCACGAATACGAAACGGCTGTACATATGAGCTGCTTCTTCGTCTGTATCATTGAACGAGCGTGCATATCTGACGATAACGTGTTTGCCTTCGAGGTCGTATTCCTCGGAGTCCCAGCGAAAATTCTCCTGGATATAATCGGCGTTTCCGTCTGTAACGAACCGTGCATAACTCATTCCGCCGCCTGTGTTATCATCGTGATATTTGCCCGCGTACGGACCGTCCTCGTTGTAAACCAAACCCTCGGGCACGTAATTGAGCTGCACATCTTTGAAGCCGTAGCACCTGACGTCCTCAAGGCTTATGGTATCTTCCGCCATTGTCTCCGCGAGCGCTTCTGCTGTTGTCTCCTCGGCGGCAGTCGTCTCGGTGAGCTCGCCCATATCAGTGGCAGGGGAGGATGCTCCGCCGCTGTGACCTGCAAAAAATACCGCAGTCGGTACTATCGTGAACGCTGCTGCTGCTGCCGCTATGGACAGCGCTATCCTGCGTCCGCGGTGGTTTTTATTGTCAACTTTTCTTCTTTTCATTGTAATACCTCTCGTCATCGTATATTTGCGGGAATTGTAGCTGTGCGAGAAGGTGTGCTCGTCGTTTGACGAGAATGCCTCTTCGACTATCTTGTCCCACTCTTTTTTATCAGGTAATCTTGAAGTTTTCATCATCAGGCTCTCCCTTCATACTAATAAGTCGTTTTTTGATACGTTCAAAGCGCTTGCGCGCGGCGGCTTCCGTAATGGAGAGCCTTTCTGCGGTCTCTCTCCAGCTCAGTCCGTAGCCGCACCTCAGCTCGACCATACGCCGCTCCTCAGCGGTAAGGCAGCCGAGTATCTCCGACGGCTGCCGCGCGAAGACCTCGCGCTCGATGTCGGTGTTCTCGTCGGGCAGCTGCAAAGCCTCGTCGATAGTGGCTTCGCGGTTGTAGAAGTGTCTGCGCTTTCGGTACTGCTCTATAGAGGTGCTTCGTATCACCTTAATGATGTACTTTTTCGTTTTCGGAGAGTCGGGCTCGCCGATACGCCTGAGGTGTCTGATGATCCGCAGGAACGCTTCTGAGACGGAATCCTCCGCCGCCTGACTGTCGCCCAGCACGGCAAAAGCTATCCTGTACATCGGCTGCTCATAGATATCGTAGAGCCGCCGAAGCTTTTCAGAATCTGCTATTGTCATTCTTCCACCTCCTGTTTATTTTTGGACGTCCTGTATAATATAACGACCGAGAGATAAAAAATGTGACATCTTATGCCTGTTCGCTTATCCAGATAGACCCACGGCTTTGTATATGGTCAACGGCAGTGTCGACGTCCTGCTCACCGTGGAGATATGCCCCGACTTCTTCCTCTATGATTTTGAACAGCTCGCTGTCTATGGCAGAGCATTCCCAGCGGTCAATGGAATCCATATACTCGTCGATGAAGTCGATGTCCGCTTGATCATATTCACGTTTGCCTATCAGAGTTATTTCTCTACCGTTTGCAGTCTGACTTTCAGTGCTTAGATAATCGCCGTTTATCGTGCCCTCGGCGATTCTTTTGCGTGCGGCATTATTTATCGGGAAGCCCTTGAACTCGAACTGCACGATATTGCCATCAGGAGAACCATTGTTGCGGGCGTAGTGCTCGAACTGGTAGTCCTCCCTGTAGAATTCGCGCAGGAACTTCCATGCCGCCTGCTGCTTCTCCTCGGAGATGTTTGCTCGAATCGCGCACTCCTCCATGCCGCAGAGAAAAGCGCCGTCCCTGCCTGATGTGGGATAGCCGACGAGGGTGTAGCTTCCGTCATTGAGATGCGTGAAAGCGACGGCATTAAGGGCGCTATCGTGTTCCTCGACTATAGCTTTTCCGTAGTCCGTCAGCAGGAATTGCTTCACAAGCTGCGGGTTGCCATGGACTGTTTGGTCATCTCTCTTTTCTCCCATATTGCTCTCGAAGGTTCCGCAGAATTCGAGCATTTTGCGGAAGTCGGGGTCGTCAAAGTGCACCTCGCATTTTTTGTAGTCAACGAAATAAGGTGTATTAGCACGGAGCACATCGTAGTATATGCCCTCGGAGACTGTCGACCAGTTCACCGTCGAGCCCTCGGGCATATTGTCCCAGTGCTCGATGAACTCGTCAATAGTCCAGTTGGGGGTCGTGCCGCCGTATTCACTTTTACTTATCATCGTTTTCGCGCAGTAGTAGGTCGGGATGGAGTACAGCTTGCCGTCCCGCTCGCATAGCCCGAGAATGTGGCTGTTGAGGGTGTCGCGGTTGACCTCGGGGTCGTCCTCCATAAATTTATAGAGGTCGACGAAGCCGCCCTTGCGCTTGAATATCTCGAACTTTGCCGCATTGCCGAACGAGAACGTGCCGACGAGGTCGATAGTGTCCTTGTTGATGAGCTCCTGCGTGACATCGAAGTCTACCTGCTGCTGTATATCAGAGGTGAAGGCTTGCTCATTGCAGTACGACTTGACCTCCACGCGCACGCCGTTGTCCTCGGCGTTGAAGCGGTCGATGAGCTCCTGCATAGCCTCGTTCGGCTTAGTCGAGTAGGCGATGGTTAGAACGATGTCCTCCGCGGGCTTGTCCGAGACCGTACCTCCCGATGATACGCCGCTTTCGTTCTGAGAGACAGACTTAGTCCCGCAGCCTGTAAGGATAGTCGTTGCCGCAAGTAAAGCGGCTAATGATCTTTTCATAAGTATACCTCCTGAAAGAATTATCTGAGACAGTGCTCACAAATAAGTGCATTTCGAGGGGCAAAAAGACGAAACTTCACAAAAAATTCACAAATATTCTGCGTTGTGAACAAATCGGACGCCTGCTTTTTGTACAGGATATACTAAAAAACAGACCTGTACGAGTTCGCAGCTAAGAAAACGGAAATATCTTCCCGCGTGACTTGAAATTTATGTTGATCTATGATATAATGTGATTATAATCTGAAAGGAGGGGTCACAATGATCCTTAATAAAGAAGCATACTGGGGAATCATGGACTATGTATTCAAGAATCTTCATTTTATCGAGGAGTGCATGAATCCGAGCGAAATGATAAACATTGACACAGCAGAGGAGAAAAATGTCTGGCTTGGTGACCTCATAAAGGAGTATGAGTCCGAGAAGTGCCCAAGGGAAGCCATTCTCAGTGCTCTTCATATCCTTCTCGCACGTGACCTTGTAAAGGTGCTTTACGTGGCACAGAAGAAGGACTATCGTCTCATTGACCTCACAAGCAAGGGCTATGAGGAGTACCTTGACCATATGCAGGTATTGTGAGCCGTTAAACTGAATCAAAAACAAGCCCGAAGGCGGGATCATAACCGCTTTCGGGCATTTTGTCTTATGTCAGGGGATTTCTGTGCGGGATGTCGGGAAATGCATACCCCAAGGACACTTCCTTCGGGCAGTGCGGTTTCGGTACGAAGCCGTCAGGCGGGCTTAGTACGGTGCTTAATCAAGACTTTTCCGCACGCTGTCTCCAGTATTTGAGCTTTGGCAGCATATCGCTCAGATACGCGCGTACCTCAGTCTCAGGGTGTTCGGCGCTCGCCATATGCTCCGCGCAGAAGTCGATGAGCTTATCAATATCGGTATACGCGAATTTTCCGTCAGAATAGCACCATTTGCAGTAGTCGGTGTTGAGCGCACCGTCCTTCTCGCTGCTTACTACAGCGGCATTGAGCGGCATTCCGCAGCACTGGCAGACAGAATTCCCCGTCAGACCCAGCAGCTCATCCACAGATACACCGAACAGCTCCGACAGCAGCTTCAGCGTATCCGTATTCGGTACGGTATCGCCGTTTTCCCAGCGAGAAACAGCCTGTCGGGTTACAAACACCTTTTCGGCGACTTCCTCCTGTGACATACCCATTTTCATGCGAAGCTGATTGATGATAGTTTTAGTTTCCATAAAGCTTCACCTCCTGTAATGATTATACCATTTGGCTTGGATTTGGTCAAGCAACACGCTGTTGCTGAAAAAGACCGCAAGTATTGATTTGACAACTGCGCGGATTTGCGATAAAATTAGGATGATGAAAAATCTCACGAAAGGAATGACGATATGAAGCTGTTCAAACGCTTTATCATTCTTGCGGCGGCTGCCGTGACGGCTGTATCGGCATCGGCGCTGCCCGTAATGGCGGCTGCCACTCCCGACAAAGTCGACTACAACGAGACCGAGAACAACTGGGCTAAGCTGCTCCAGTACACGCTCTTCTTTTACGACGCCAATATGTGCGGAACTGCCGTCGAGGAGAACAATCGCCTCTCATGGCGCGGTAACTGCCACACATATGACGCAAAGGTGCCCATGCAGCCCATCGACGACAACCATGCGGGCACGAATATGTCTGCCTCCTTCATGAAGCAGTACAAGGATATCCTCGACCCCGACGTTGACGGATATATCGACGTTTCGGGCGGATTCCACGACGCTGGCGACCACGTCAAGTTCGGACTTCCCGAGGCGTATGCGGCGTCGGTGGTATCGTGGGGCTACTATGAATTCCGCGATGCCTACGAGCAGACGGGACAGGCTGACCACGCCGAGACCATTTGCCGCTACTTCTGCGATTACTTTATGCGGAGCACCTTCCGCGATGAAAACGGCGACGTGATAGCTTTCTGCTATCAGGTCGGCGACGGAAGCGTCGACCATGAATACTGGCAGTCACCCGAGATAGACGCCATGGGGCGTCCCGCCTTCTTCGCGACCTCCGACCTCCCGACGACGGACGACGTCTCAGAGAGTGCGGCGGCTCTCGCGATCAATTACTGCAACTTCAAGGACACCGACCCCGAATATGCCGAAAAATGCCTTGATTACGCAAAGGCACTCTTCGACTTCGCAAACAAAAACGACAAGGCAGTCGGACCTCCTGGCGAGGGACCGATGAGCTTCTACACCTCGAGCAAGTGGGAGGACGATTTCTGCTTTGCGGCAGGCTGGCTCTACCTCATCACCCGCGACCATGACTATCTTGCGGCGTGTGAGAAGTATATCGACTACTATGCGCCTCCGGGATATGTCCTCTGCTGGAACGATATGTGGAACGGCGTAGGGCTTATATTCGGCAGGATTCAGGACATCTACCCCGAGGTCTGCGAGGAGACCCGCGTCGCCATTGGACGCGGTCCGTATGAGGTGCTTGATTTCTGGGAAATGGAAGCCAAGGCGGTGAACACCGTTATGAACAAGACCGCAAATATGACGCCTCAGGGTTACTTCCACCTTGATACGTGGGGAAGCGCCCGCTATAACACGGCTGTCCAGTTCACAGCCCTCGTCTACGACAAGTACATGAAGGGAAAGGACGTCTATAACCCGAAGAATCCCGATTACACGTTCACGAAGTGGGCACTCGGTCAGATGGAATACATCATCGGTGACAATGAGCTCGGCAGGAGCTACGTTGTCGGATACGGAGACAATTCTGTAAAATATCCGCATCACCGCGCTGCTTCGGGACTTACAAAATGCGAGGACACAGCCGAGCACAAGCACGTTCTTTACGGAGCACTTGCGGGCGGTCCCGACGAGAATGACGAGCACAACGACGTCACCAAGGACTGGGTCTACAACGAGGTCACTATCGACTACAATGCCGCTATAGTAGGTGCAGCGGCAGGACTTTACCTCTATAAAGAAGGCAAGGACGCGAATGGCAGCCCCATGAAGCCCGAGCCGAACTTCCCGCCTGTTGAGAAGCAGGACGATACAGACCTCTTCTCGGGCGGTGAATTCTGGGCATCAGGCTATTGTTCCGAAGCTCCCGAGGCAACGGGTTCGGGCGTGACGAAGCTGACCTTCTTTGTGAACACCGATTCCCTCGAGCCGCACGACGATATCTCCATCCGCTACTATTTCAGTATTGCCGAGTTTGAGAATAAGGAGATACCGAGCAGCTTTGTCCTGCAAAAGACCTACGATCAGGTCGAGACAGAGGTCACTGACAAATCTGCAACTCTCTCCAAGCCCCAACACTACAAGGACGATATTTATTACATCGAGATATCGTGGGAAGGCTATGCTATCGCAAATTCTAACAAGAAGTACCAGCTCATCATCGGCAATTACTTCGGCGAGGCGTGGGACTCCTCCAACGACTGGAGCAGAAAGGGCATGGTCGACCTCACCGAGGAGGGCGAGGACTACGACAACATTGTCGGCGGAGTAGAGTTTGCAAAGAAGTGCGAGAACGTATGCGTTTATGCAGACGGCAAGCTCATCGGCGGCACCGAACCCGATGGCACCAAGCCTGCCAAGGTATACAAGGTGGCACAGCTCGTGCGCCTGCGGAAAATGCTCCTCGGCGAGTCGCCGTTCAGCAGCAGTGATGCGGCAGAGCAGTTCGACTTCAACTCCGACGGCAGAGTTGATATGTTCGACGAGATACTTCTCAGAAAGCTTCTTGTATCGCAGTCCAAATAAAAGCTGATTCCTGTCCGAGTGCGGTCGGGCAGGAATTTTTTGTCTATCTCGTACAATTGCAAGAGTGAAAATTGTGCATTCATACGAAGTTTCATAAATTCAACAATTTTTTTCGTCTATTTCGGCCTCGAAAGTCACTTATTTATGAACACTGTCCCAATGGGCAGAAAAGGAGGTCACAACTATGAAAAGAATAACAGCACTCTTGACGTCGATCACTCTCATCTGTACGCTTACAGCCTGCTCTAATGGCGGCGACGGCTCCGCGCAGACCTATACGGCTGAGAAGCTCTCAAATGCCGCGTACAAGCAGGAGAAGCTCGCTCTGCCTGAGAATGCGCAGCTCATCTTCCTGAACCTGCCCTACAATGGCGGAGAGAGCCGCTTCATCGTCGGCTCGGCGGATGTCAGCCCCGCATTCTGGGTCGCTGACCGCGACTTCACGAAATTCGAGCGCGTCGAGTTCGAGGACTTCGACATCGGCGTGCAGTACAATATCGCCGTAAGTGGAGCAGGGGAGGTCGCGGAGCTCTTTGTCTATGCGGATTACGGCGACCTTCCCGCACCCGACCCGTCCTCGCCCGACTACGACTCGGTATTATACGATGAGGCTGCTGAGTACAGCCTGCATATCCGCAGGTACTCCATTGACGGCAAGCTCCTCGCGGATACCGAGGTCGCGGACTATGACGGCGAGCTCGGGCACTCGGTAAGTATCAGCGGGATAGCATACGACGGCAGTCACATCGTCGCGAATATGGACGGCAGCTTCTGCGTGTTCACCGCTGACGGCGCGTACCTCGGGGAGCTGTCCGCGGGAGAAGGCGAAACGCTATGCGAAGTAAGCTGCGACAGCTCTGGCAAACTCACAGGTGCAGTCGAGACATCGAACGGTGTCATTGACATACGCGCTGTCAATGCGGCGGAGCGTACCCTCAGCAGCGGCGACACTTACACTCTCGGCGAGTCTGTGCAGGAGCTTACCTGCGGTGCGGGCGATTATTCGCTGTTTGTCCGCACAAGAAGTACAGTCTACGGCATAAGCGGCGACGGCATAGAGGCTTTGCTCGACGTGAACGTGACTAATGTGAACGTCAACAACATCAATGCCCTCTCGCTCGGGACGGACGGAAATGTCATAGTCTGCACGACAGACTACGGCAACTGGAAAAGCAAGTTTATTCGCTTTATCCCGTGCGACCCGTCTGAGCTCGGCGACACAAAGAAGATACGTATAGGCTTTAGTAACGAGCACGAGTTCGACAGAGAAACGGAAATATTCCTCGACGAAAACCCCGACATTCAAATAGAGCGTGTTCTGTACGAGGACAGAGATGAAGATTCACACAATGACTCGGTCTCAAAGCTTGCCGAGGACATACTTGCGGGGAATCTTCCCGACATAGTCATTACTGATTATCAGGGCATGGTATGCGGTGTCGACCTCGCAGACAAGGGCGCTTTCATCGACCTTACGCCGCTTATGGAAAAAGACGAGACATTGAAGCCTGATATGCTCTTCCCGAATGTGCGCGAATTTATAACCGACGAAGGAAAAATATACAGCCTGCCGTGGCGTATCTGCGCCGATATGGGCTATGTCTGCAAAAAGAAGAACGCGGACAAGTATATCCGCGGTGAATGGAGCCTCGACACGCTTATGGACACCGTAGAGAATCTGCCCGAGGGTATGCACTGGTCGGACTGGCAGGACGATGACAGCAAGTTGCAGCGTACGGGCGTCGCGAATAATACGTGGTGGATAGACGCCGAGAACTACACCTGCAATTTCGATTCCGACAGCTTTATCCGCTATCTGCGCTTCTGTGCAAACGGCGGCGAGCTGACCGACGCTCGCGATATTTTCGCCGACCCTATGAACCCGACTGCCGCCGAACAGAAAATGGTACAGCTCAGTCAGCGAAGGCAGTACCGCGATGATGTTACTCTGTTCAAGCAGATGGAAATCGGCGGCTTCGATGGCTATATGAGCTATGTCTACGGCGATTTCGGCGGCGAGGAGCTCGTCTACCTCGGCTTGCCCTATCCCGACGGCGTTCACACCTTTCTCAGCAATCATCAGCCTCAGTTCGGTATCACCAAGGACAGCACCATGTCCGAAGAAGCGTGGAGTTACATCAGCTTCCTTATGAACTACGATTTCGAGAGCGACGGCTGGAGCATCGCGGGCTTTCCGCTGACGGAGAAGGGCTTCTATGACCTCGCTGACAGGATGCGCTACGACGACAGACCGCGCTATTCCGACCAAAAAGAAAACGGCTACTACTGGAATGACGGCGAGAATACAGTGTGCATAGGACCGCTCAGGGACAAGGACATCGAATTCGTCTTCAACTGCATTAAAAATGCCGAAGTCCCGCCAAAGCAGCTGAGTGTGGCGGGTGAAGACTACTGGAAGATAGTCGATGAGGAACGTCAAGCACTGTTTGCGGGCGAGTCGACTCCCGAGCAGTGCGCGAAGTATATGCAGGACAGGATAGGAACACTGCTCAGCGAGCGTTCGTAAACAAAAACGTGCTCGTATGCGCTGAACCTGTGCGGAAGTATTATATAGGCAACACCGCACAAAGCCCGCCTGAAGGCTTTGTACTGGATATGCTTGCATATTTTCCGTCATCTTGCACAGAAATCCCTTGACATACGTCAGTATGCCTGCGGAATTTCTATACAATCTGACGAAAAATCTGTCGGCGCATCTCCAGCACAAGCTTTGTGCGGTATTGCCTATAGGTATTTATCGGGGGACAACTTTCTGAGGAGAGTTGTCCCTCAATATTTTCTTGTATTACTTCCGTATGGGCAGCACGGCTGAGCGTCACTTTTTCCGTGCTTGACTTTTCACTGAGATAGGAATATAATAGTATTGGCTCGTCAGAGCAATAATTATCAGGAGAATCACTATGGACAATATCAGAATATCAGAACTTTACGACCTTTCGCATACCGCCGCTGCCGACTATCTGTGCGGCTTCACATACCCTTGGGAGGCTTTAAAGGGTATCAGTGACTTCATTATCAGTCTCGGACAGACTCTCAGTCCCGACGAGTATGACTGCCCTGCCGAAAATGTCTGGGTACACAAGTCTGCTAAGGTGTTCCCGAGCGCTTATCTCGGCGCTCCCTGTATCATCGGTGCGGGTACGGAGGTGCGCCACTGTGCGTTCATCCGAGGAAGCGCTCTCGTCGGCGAGAACTGCGTTATCGGCAACTCCGTCGAGCTAAAAAATGTCATCATCTTCGATAACGTGCAGACTCCGCACTACAATTACGTCGGGGACAGCATCCTCGGCTACAGGTCGCACATGGGCGCGGGTTCGATAACCTCGAACGTAAAGTCAGACAAGACCAATGTCGTTATAAAGTCGGGCAGCGATAATCTGGAGACAGGTATCAAGAAGATAGGCGCTATGCTCGGTGACTTCGTCGAGGTCGGCTGCAACAGCGTGCTCAACCCTGGTACTATTATCGGAAGGAACTGCAATATCTACCCCACAAGCTGCGTCAGAGGCGTCGTGCCCGAGGGAAGTATTTGGAAAACAGGCGGTATCGTCGTTAAAAAGAAATAATATACATAAGATAAGGTGGATCTTAATGATAACTTACGAAGAAGCTAAAAAAATGCTCGCCGATTACGGTCAGGAGCATATCCTCAGATATTATGACGAACTCAGCACCGAGGAGCAGAACTCTCTGCTCGCTCAGACAGAAAAAATAGACTTCTCTATCCTCAGTGCTCTCGACAGCAATAATAATGCCGCTCTCAAACGCGGCAAGATAGAGCCGATAGATGCCGTTACTGCCAATGATATCGCTAAAAACAGCGAAGAGTACCGCTCTGTGGGACTCGATGCCGTCAGGAGCGGTAAGGTCGCGGCGGTACTGCTCGCGGGCGGTCAGGGCACACGCCTCGGCTTCGATAAGCCGAAGGGTATGTTCAACGTCGGCGTTACCCGCGAACTCTACATCTTTGAGTGCCTTATCAACAATATGATGAAGGTCGTCAGCGAGGCGGGCAAGTGGATACACCTCTGCGTCATGACCAGCGAGAAGAACCACGATGATACTGTCGGCTTCTTCCGCGAGAAAAATTTCTTCGGATATAACGCCGACTTCGTTCACTTCTTCGTGCAGGATATGGCTCCGTCTGTTGACTTCAACGGTCGGATATATATGGAGAGCAAGTCGCGCATATCTTCCTCTCCGAACGGCAACGGCGGCTGGTTCTCGTCGCTGGTGCGCTCGGGTCTGCTCGCTCGGCTGAAGGCTGAAGGTGTGGAGTGGCTCAATGTGTTCGGTGTTGACAACGTCCTCGCGAAAATAGCCGACCCGCTCTTTATCGGCGCGATTATCAAGTCTGGCGCGTTGTCGGGAAGCAAGGTCGTTGCCAAGACTGCTCCCGAGGAGCGCGTGGGCGTGATGTGCCTTGAGGACGGTAAGCCCTCGATAGTCGAATACTATGAGATGTCCGATGAAATGATCAATCAGCGCGGAGCCGACGGTGAGCTCGCCTACAAGTACGGCGTTATCCTCA
This sequence comes from Ruminococcus sp. YRD2003, assembly GCA_900109435.1. Lineage (GTDB taxonomy): Bacteria > Bacillota > Clostridia > Oscillospirales > Ruminococcaceae > Ruminococcus > Ruminococcus flavefaciens_G. The sequence goes on from FNZT01000003.1 coordinate 21,865, forward strand.
ATTATCTGTTCGGCATATCCAAGCTCGAGGAGATAAACAAGACTAAGATGCCCATTCACACGGTCGACAAGAAAATACCGTATATGGACGAAAACGGAGAGTTCATCACTCCCGATAAGCCCAACGGCAATAAGTTCGAGCTCCTGATAATCGATATGATTAATCAGCATGACAGCTGTATGCCGTATGAGGTCGAGCGCGGGAAGGAGTTCGCTCCGATAAAAAATCCCGACGGCGTGGATTCGGTCGTTTCTGCAAGGAAGCTCCTTGAAGAGAACGGTGTGGAGCTTTAACAAGGGCTCAGATGGAATGACGAGCGCGGCGTTCCCTACGAAATATTCAATCACGGGCGGATAATATCCGCCCCTACGATTATACCCGATTTTTCGACATGAAAGGACACAATGAAAAGACTTCTCAGATACCTGAAAAACTACAGAAAGGAGCTTGTGCTCGGGCCGTTCTTCAAGCTCCTCGAGGCGATTTTCGAGCTCATTGTCCCGCTCGTCATGGCGAGGATAATCGACGTCGGCATCGCCAACAAGGACAGCGCCTACGTCTGGAAAATGAGCGGCGTTATCATCCTGCTCGGAGTCTGCGGGCTCGGCTTCGCGCTGACCTGCCAGTTCCTTGCGGCAAAATGCGCTTACGGTTTCGGTACGGAGCTCCGCACCGCGCTATACAAGCATATAAATTCGCTCTCCTACACGAGCATAGACAGGATAGGCACTTCCTCGCTCGTAAACCGCCTTACCAATGACTCAATGACTGTGCAGAACGGTGTTAATATGTTCATTCGTCTTGCCGTTCGTGCTCCGTTCCTTGTCATCGGAGCGGCTGTGATGGCGTTCACTATTGATATGCGGCTCTCGCTTGTGCTGATTATCGCCGCACCGCTTATCTCGCTCATCATCTTCTTCATCATGCGCAGGACCGTTCCTATGTATAAGAAAACTCAGCAGAAGCTCGACCGCGCCGCTCTGCTTACACGCGAGAGCATTGAGGGGACACGCGTTATCCGAGCTTTTTCACGTCAGAATGAGGAAATCGAGGAGTTCGGCGAGGCAGTCAACGACATCGCAGAGTGCTCGGCAGCTGTCGGAAGGATATCGGCTGTTCTCAATCCCGCCGCATTCATGATAATGAACCTCGGAATTGTTGCGATAATATGGTTCGGCGGTCTGCGAATCGACTCGGGAAGCCTCACGCAGGGCGAATTGACGGCGTTTACGAACTACATGACACAGATTCTTCTCGCGCTGATCGTACTCGCAAACCTCATCGTCATCTTTACGAAGGCTTTCGCCTCCGCGAACCGTATCAGCGAGGTTTTCGAGCTCCCGCCCGAGGAGTGCGGCACTGTAAGCCCCGACCGTTCGAGCGAAAACATCATCGAATTTCGCGGCGTTTCTTTCGCGTACGAGAACGCGGGCGAGGAATCTGTACGTGACCTCAGCTTCACCCTCGGACGCGGCGAAATGCTCGGTATCATCGGCGGTACGGGCAGCGGAAAAACTACCGCTGCCTCGCTTATCCCTGCGTTTTACCGTCCGACTGCGGGCGAGGTCATTGTCGAGGGAGTGAACGTCAACGAGGTGAACGTGGAGGAGCTCCGCGGGCTCGTCGGAATGGTGCCGCAAAAGGCTGTGCTCTTCACGGGGACGCTCCGCGAGAATATGCGCTGGAGAAAGTCTGACGCCTCAGACGAGGAGATAATCGCCGCGCTCAAAACAGCACAGGCTTGGGAATTCGTCTCGAAGCTCCCTGACGGACTCGACACCCTCATCTCGCAGGGCGGAAAGAACCTCTCGGGCGGTCAGAAACAGCGTATCGCCATTGCACGTGCCCTCGTCGGCAAGCCCGATATCCTCATTCTCGATGACTCAACGAGCGCGCTCGACTACGCGACAGATCTGAAGCTCCGTAAAGCCCTTAAAACCGACCTCGGGGATACCTCCGTCGTTATGATATCACAGCGCACGACTTCCCTCATGGATGCGGACAGGATCATCGTCATGGAGGACGGCGCGCCTGTCGGGATCGGCACGCACGATGAGCTCCTCGAAAACTGCGAGGTCTACCGCGATATCTTCCGCTCCCAGATGAACGAAAAGGAGGACAGCCATGCTTAAAACATTGAAGCGCGTGTTCTCCTATGCACGCCCGTATATAGCCTTTTTCGTGCTCACAGTCATATTTGCCGCGGCAGGAATCTCCCTCTCGCTCGCCGTCCCCGTATTCATCGGCGAGGCTGTCGATTGCTGCGTCGGTGCTGGGAAGGTCGACTTCGACAAGCTCCTGCGTATCGTCGTAAAGCTCGGTATATCCGTAATTGCAAGCGGTCTCTTCCAGTGGCTCATGAGCCTCTGCACCAACAGGCTCGCTTTTCTGACTGTACGCGATATCCGCTCTGACACGTTTGCCAAGCTCCAGCGTGTGCCCCTCCGATACATCGACCGCCGCACCAAGGGCGAGCTCACGAGCCGCGTGATAAACGATATCGAGATAGTCTCGGACGGCTTATTGCAAGGGTTTACGCAGTTTTTCAGCGGCGTCATAACTATTGTCGGCACACTCATCTTTATGATGACCATAAACTATAAGATCGCTGTTGTCGTCGTCATTCTTACTCCGCTTTCTTTTATCGCTGCTTCGCGAATAACCAAAGCCTCCCATGATTCGTACGTTCAGCAGTCGAAGCTCAGAGGTGAAATGGTCGGGCTCGCCGAGGAAATGGCGGGCAATCAGAAGCTTGTCAAGGCTTTCCTCTATTCCCCGCGCGCCGAGGAGAGGTTCGCTGATATCAACGACAGATACGGAAAAATTGGCGCTAAAGCAACGTTTTTCAGCTCCATGACCAATCCCACTACCCGCTTCGTCAACGGTGTCATCTATGCGGCTGTCGGGCTGCTCGGTGCTCTCGGTGCTATGGGAAGCTCTGCTTTTATCGGCGCGATGTCCGTCGGCCGACTGTCGAGCTTCCTCGCGTACTCCAACCAGTATACCAAGCCGTTCAACGAGATATCGGGCGTTTTTGCCGAGCTTCAAAACGCGGTTGCTTCGGCAAAGCGCGTGTTCGACCTCCTCGACGAGGAAGAGGTCAGCGACGACTCGGCTCTTGATGAACTCTCAGCCACTACGGGTGAACTGTCATTCAATCACGTATACTTCTCATACTCTCCGAAATTCAAGCTCATTCAAGACTTCAACCTCGACGTCGAACGCGGTCAGCGTATCGCTATTGTCGGTCCGACGGGCTGCGGAAAATCAACCATGATAAACCTTCTGCTCCGTTTCTACGACATTGAGAGCGGCTCGATAACCGTTTCGGGCAGGGATATAAGCTCGGTCACGCGGGACAGCCTCCGCAGCAGCTTCGGTATGGTCTTGCAGGAGACATGGGTCTTCACGGGGACTGTTGCCGAAAACATCGCCTATGGTCTGCCTGATGCGTCCCGCGAGCAGATAATCGCTGCGGCTAAAGCTGTCCACGCTCACGGCTTCATAAAAAGACTCCCTAATGGCTATGATACGGTCATTTCCGAGGACAGCGGTCTTTCGCAGGGGCAGAAGCAGCTCATCTGTATCGCCCGCGTTATGCTTATGGACCCGCCTATGCTCATCCTCGACGAGGCTACGAGTTCTATCGACCTCCGCACAGAGCACCGTATACAACGCGCTTTCGTTAAGCTCATGGAGGGCAAGACGAGCTTCATTATCGCGCACCGACTCTCTACGATAAAGAATTCAGATATCATCCTCGTAATGGACCACGGCAATATCGTCGAGCAGGGAAGCCATTCCGAATTAATGGCTAAGGGCGGCTTCTACTCCGAGCTCTATAACAGCCAGTTTGCGACGTGAATCAGTCCATTCAATGTAAAATGCTCAGAAGCGACAGGATCTTTGTCCATATTACAATAAAGCAAGAATCCCGATACATTTGTATCGGGATTCTTTATCATGTCCGTTTTATTCTTTCTGAATCAAGGATGCCTTGCATCGGTAAGCCCGCGCTATACTGAGTATGGGTGCCGCTGTCATGCGTCCCTTTGGAATCAGTGGTAATATGAATCAATGTCGAGGTATTCCTCGAGGGTGAGGTTCACATCATTGCGCTTGTCAGCTTCCTTACGGAAAGCCTCTGCGTTCTCCTTGCCGATGTATCTGATGTGCCACGGCTCGTACTTATAGCCTGTGATGTCCTGCTTGCCGAACGGGTAGCGGAGGATAAATCCGTACTCATTGCAGTGAGCTTCTATCCAGATAGCTTCGGGAGTACCTATAAAGCTGTCGTCAATTATGTTGACGTCGATAGCCATGCCTGTCTGGTGCTCGGAGTATCCTGGGCGTGCGGAGAATGTATCCGCGGTAGACTGACCGTATGCATTGACGTAGTTGTTGTAGATCTGTGACTGGAGGTCATATGAGCGGAAGCCCGATGACAGGTATATGGTGATCCCGTCTTTAGCCGCACCGTCCACGAGTTCCTGGAAAGCCGTATAAGTCTCGGGAGTAAGACCGCCCGGATTATAGTCCTGCGGCAGGGGATAGGACTTGTTGGCTATCATAATGCCGCCGACGTAGGTGACACCGTTAGTCTCCTGAATGCCCGATTCCTTTTTGACCGTGACTTTTACCTCAGCGCCTTTTTTGTCATCGTTCTTGTCCTTAACGCTGACTATGCACTTGCCCTCGGACTTGCCCGTGATATTGCCGACGCTGTCAACTGTGGCGATCTTCTCGTCAGAGCTCGACCATACCTCCTCGATGCTGTCGTAAACTACAGGGTAGGTGATAGTTTGACCGATGCTCACTTCTGCCTCCGTGTAGCTGAGCGTGACGCCGCTGAGCTTGCTGCTGCCCTCTACATAAGCGGTAGACTCCTCAGAAGGGGGCTCCTGCTCATTGAGAGCATCAGAAGTGGGCTCGGTAGTGTTCTCGACCGTTCCGCCCACAACGTTGAAGCTTGTAGCGGGCTCGGTATCCTTCGGGACGTCCTTTCCGCATGAAGCCGCGCACAGAGCGAACAGAACAGCGGCAGCCGCCGCGAAAGTCCTGACTTTTTTAAACTTCATTTTATCATCTCCGTATCTTTCTGACAGACTATGTTATTTTCCTGTCAGATACAGTATAACTCATTTTTCGGAAAAAGTAAAGCATTTTTCAAAAAAATGTGACATTTTGCGGACTGTGTCACTCTTCTGTGGGTTAAAAACAGGAGACAGAGTAACCGTATACGGTGTATGTCAAGAGAGCTATGTGGAAGATGACGTAACAGTGTAAAGCTGTCAGGCGGTCTTTGGGCGGTGCTGCCTTATGAATATTTTTCGTGATATCAGTCTGTTGCCTGGAATACTGCCCTTACAAAGCAATAGAGGCTCGAGTGGATTGAATCGTCACCGTGATGACCGCCCTGAACAACGTGCCAAACGTGGGGAACGCCGTTCTTTGTAAAGTTGTTGTGGTATCCCTGAGGTGTGTTGAGTCCGACAACGTCGTCGGAAGTACCGCCTGTGATGAATACCAGATGAGGAGTCTCCTCTTCGCTGTTCCATTTAAATGCGCCTTGTCCGCCCGGAGCAGGACAGATAGCTCCGACATAGCCGAACTTGTCGCCGTACTTCATGCCTATCTGGAGCGACTCCATACCGCCCATAGAGAAGCCTGTTACAGCGGTATAGTCTCTGCCTGTCTTGACGCTGTATTTAGATTCTATCTCGGGCATGAGGCTGTCAACGATGTCGTCAACGAAGTTATTGTAGCCTTCTACCGAAGCAGGGTCGCCGAAGCCTGATGCGCTTTCCTTTGTGGCACTTGTAAAGATGAGCGGACAAACGACTATCATATCCTTAGCCTCACCAGAAGCGATAGCGTTTCCGACTATCTGACGGGTATACATTACGCCGTTTCCTCTGATTATCATGCGGTCCTCGTTCTCGAAGAATCCGTGGAGCACATAGAGAACGGGGTATTCCTTGCTCTCGTCGTAATCGGCGGGGAGCAGGATATTGTAGGGCTTGTTTTTGTTAGCCTTTTTGGAGAAGTAGGTCTTCTTTTGGATAGTACCGTACTTGACGCCCGGTTTCTCCTGATGTGAGTCGCTCGGCTCGAAGTTTACAAGCTCGTTCTGTACTTTTTCGGTGAGTTCCTCCATTGTGTACTTTACCTGTCCGGGAACGATAACAGGCTCGGCAACGGGGAATTTGTCGATTTTCCCAAGACTGTACTCGTGGATGAGGACTAAGTCGGCTATCTCGAACACATTGTTGCTGTCAGCATCGGCAGCCTTCAGCTTTTTCTTGTCGGTAATTCCGTCGATGATGCCTCTGCGGGCGAGAATGACATCGAATGTGTCTATGATGCCGTCATAGTTGATATCGCCTTTGTTCATCTTTATAGCAGGCGGAGGTTCACTGATGTCCGTACCTGTTTCTGCGCCTACTATCTCGTCGATATAGAAATCGCACTTGCTTGTGTCTGTTTCGACGTAGAGCTGAATATCCGTCGCACCGCTCGGAATGGTAAAGTCATTGTTTTCAAGATGAGCCCACTTGCCTTTTTCAGCGGTGACTTCGGCTATCTTTGGGTATTCGGTGCTGTCCCCGCTCTTGTACTGCAAAGTCAGATAGAATGTTACAGGCGAGTCGGTGTCATCGGTCATAACATATGCACTGAACGCATAAGACTGTCCCGCCTTGAATTCGGGACCGAGCGGTACAGTAGCACCGTTCCAGTCAGCTTCTCTGCCGCTTGTCTTCAGAGCGCATTCGCCTGAGCGGGATATCTCCGATACGACTTTCACCGATGCCGAGCCGCGCCCCGACCACTGTTCTTTGCCGTCCTCGAACGTGCTGTGCAGCAGATAGTCCGACTCAGCTGCAGCTGCGGACAATGAGGCCGCAGCAGAAACGGACAGGGCTGCTGCTGTGATGATGGATAATGCCTTTCTCATTTACATACCTCCTTGAAATTTGTTTGATTTTTCACTTAATTTCCGTTCTCTTAACATTATACATATTATATCATATAATATTGAAAAATGCAACAGGCGCGGAGAAAAAGTATACGGTCATATTAACTATACCGCGAAATCGGCAGCGCGGACACCGCGCTTATATCATACAATATTGAAAAAAGCAACAGGCGCGGGAAAAAAGTAGGCGGTCATATTAACTATACCGCGAAATCGGCAGCGCGGACACCGCGCTTATATCATACAATATTGAAAAATGCAACAGGCGCGGAGAAAAAGTATACGGTCATATTAACTATACCGCGAAATCGGCAGCGCGGACACCGCGCTTATATCATACAATATTGAAAAATGCAACAGGCGCGGAGAAAAAGTATGCGGTCATATTAACTATACCGCGAAAACGGAAGCGGCGACACGCCGCATCCGCAGTTCTTTAAGGCAATATGAGTAAAAAGAGGGCGCAGATACATACGGACAACAGGTTTGCCTGTAATAATTAAAATAAAAATATTTTTTTCCTGATGCGACAAATGACAGGTACAAGTTGTATAATAAGTAGAGATAGTTCGAGCTTATCTTTTAAAAGGAGTTGTAAATGGAAAACGGTGCAAGTAGCTACCTCCGTTTCCTCGATGGTGATAAAGAAGGTTTTGTTGACATTGTCAGACTGTACAAGGACAGTCTGACGCTGTTTATCAATTCGTTTACCCGCGATATCCATATTTCCGAAGAAGTGGCAAATGAAGTATTTTTGAAGCTGTATATCAAGAAGCCGAAGTACAAGAGCGAGTATTCCTTCAAGACTTGGCTTTATACGATTGGCAAGAATACGGCGGTAAACTACCTGAAAAAGGTCAGTAGGACGAATTACACTTCTATTGAGGACTGCTTCTATATTGCAGATGAAAAGGACATTGAAGCAGACTGCATACAAAATGAACAAAATCTACTTATTCACCGCGCTCTCAAGGCATTGAAGGCTGAATATTCGCAAGTTCTCTACCTCGTTTACTTTGAGGAGCTCTCTCACGCGGAGATATCCGAAATAATGGGAAAGAACCCGAAGCAGGTCAGAGACCTGATATACAATGCGAAAAAAGCCCTGAAAACAGAGCTGGAGAGGAGGACGGATAATGGACAAGTATGAAAAATGCGCGGCAGGGCTGATGAAGCTCGGCGACAGTATCATTGCGGAAAAGAAGCGGCGCAGGTCACTCATTTTACGCCGTACAGCCGACCTCACTTTCGGGATAGCCGCAGTTATCGTCATTGGTGTATCCACAAGGATACTGAGAACTCCCGAGAAGCCTGCGCCCTCGGGGAGCGGCATCATCATCGAGACAAGTACGGTCACTGCTGCTGTCACGACGGAGCCAAGCTCGGAGAGCACGAAAACCGTCACCTCGACTGTGCGGACAACTACATCTTCTGCGGTCAATACCACTGATGCCGCACGAATCACGCAGCAGAGCTCCTCGCTCTCGACTACGGCAGCGACAGCCGCTTCACATACGTCAGCAGCGACCTCAGCTTCTGCCGCGTATACGACAGCAGTTACCGCTTCAACGGCGACCACTGCGGTCACTTCGACGGCGACTGGAAGCCGTACCTCCACGACGCCAGCGCAGATAACAACGGTTCCCGCTGTCTCCACAACTCAGACGAATTACTTGACTACAGCATATATCTCGCCGTACTTCTCCCACACTACCACTGCTTACAGCGGAAATCATGTTTACAAGCTCAACTATATAACAATAGGTACGGAGACAACGGTATTTATGAAAACGGGCGTGGAGTGTCCGAGCGACATCGTCGGCGGAAAAAGGGAGGATACCAGTATTACGGGAGTGGGGGGAGAGAGAAACCACACCGAAAATGTCGGTATATACACCATTGACGGTGTATCCGATAATTACGCTGTGGTCGTATTCTACCCGAGCACTTTTGACTGTCCCGTTTATATCAACACCGAGTACGAGCCCGATACGCTCGGGGATATGCTCGACGATATGGGACTGGAAAAGCATATGAGCTTCGGAAGCCAAAATGTGAAGGTATCTGGTGAAAATGCGTATTATGATGTGTCGGCAGAGAGGATAATGAAGGTTCTCGGGGACTGCCGCGACGCAGTCAATACAAAAGAGGGGATAGCACCCTTCTCACGCGACCTCACGATATTTCCCGACATCACCTATATGCGCTATAATACGAATATTTACATTTCAAAGGAAGGCTATATCACGACCAAAATGATAGACCGCGGAGCAAGCTTCTATATCGGCGAGGAGAAGGCTCTCAGCTGTATAGAATACCTGCTCGGCACCTAAAGGAGGTATCATTATGAAAAAAACAGGAATTACGGCAATGATAATGTCCGTGGCAATGCTTGGCATATCCGTTGCTCCTGCGTTCAGCGCCAACTCTGCCGACGAGACCGAAGCAGCGGGATTTGTCGAGAGCGTCGACAGCTTCTTCGTAGTAGTCGGCACGTACAGCAACGAGTACACGCAGCTCAGATATTACTACACAAGGAATACGGGAGTGATTGGCGTAAAAAAGGTCGTTATGACCGATTCATCTGCGGAGTATAACTACGGAGACATACTCGTCACTTCCGACGAGCCCGAGCTGACGGAGGTAAACCCTTATGCAAATGACCCTGTTTATTCCCACGCTTCCTTCTACGAGCTCTCAGAGGAAACGGAGCTTTCGCTGCTCGGCAGCTGTGCAGAGCTCATGCCGCAGAAGGAGCTCACCATGACACGTGCGGACTATGGAGGCTCGGGCTACTGGGACTTCCGCTTCACGGACGAAGAGGGAGCTGAGTACAGATTCGGTCTGAATTACGTGGGTACGCATTATGGAGTTGACCTGACAAAAGCGGAGGTGGGCGATGTGTACACATTCGCAATGGTAAAGGATACACCCGTACTGGCTCTTGAGGCTATGGGTATACTCGAGGGCGACGCCAATACCGACGGTGCGGTCACAATTGCCGACCCTGTAGCCATACTGCAGCATATTGCCAACCGTGACAAGTACGAGCTGAGACCTTCGGCACTTGTAAATGCGGACGTTGACGGTGCGGCAGGCGTAACAGCCAACGACGCGCGCGTACTACAGGAATGGGACGCGGGAATAAGATAAACGGCAGAATTATCCTCCAATATTACCAAAAGCAGCGGCACTCGTTATGAGCGCCGCTGCTTTGCTGTGAGTATCATTATTTTTCAAGGAAGACTACAAATTCCATTTCCGAAGTCTCCTCGATACGTCTTGCATGAGCGCTGCCTCCGAGAGCTCTTGCTGTTTCGTGGACTACATACAGACCGATTCCGCTGCCGTCTTTGTCGGCGGCGTTCGAGCCGCGCCAGTAGCTCCTGAAAACATAAGGCAGCTCGCTCTCGGGGAGAAGCTCGCCCTTATTGCGGACGGAAACGGAGAATCCGTCATCCTGTTTCATCATGTGGACTTTTATCCCGCTGCCGTCGCCGTATTTGAGCGCATTTTCAAGCATCTGACTGACTGCACGGTAGAGGGCATATTTATCGCTGTCGAGCAGCGGTGAACCCTCGCATCTGACCTCGAACGGTATATGCATAAGTTTCATTCTGTCCGAGTATTCGCTGCTTACCAATTCTGCGAGCTCCGAGAGGTAGAAGGGTGAGCGTTTGATATCGCAGCCGCTGAACGAAGCGTTTGAAGCACGCATGAGTTCCTCGGCGAGAACCTGTATCTTCTCTGCATTCGCGCCTATCTTGGCGGCGATTTCGGCGTTTTTTTCCGGGTCTGAGTAGAGACCTGTCCGCAGGGCATCGGAATACAGGCGGATATTGGCAACGGGAGTTTTCACGCCGTGAGCAATGGAGGTGACAAGCCGCTGATGTTCTCCTTCGAGGCACTCTATTCGCTTACTGCTTGCCGAGAGGACGTCCGTGAGCATATTCATCCCCCACACATACTTGCCGAAAAAGCGGCTTTTGCTTTCGGGGAGCTTCTGAATGTTCCTGAGTCTCGCAAGCTTTTCGGGATACTCGGAGAGCCTGCGAAAAGGCATTACTATCTTGATATAAGTTCCTGCGAGGAAGGTCACGGCGAGGACAAATCCTGCTGTCAGAAAAATATTCACACACAGTCTGAACATATCGAAGGAATCGTCCGAGAATCGGTACTCGACAAATCCCGCGGCCTCTCCGTCCCTACCGCGTACGCAGCATACCGCGCATTTTTTGTCGGCGGCGGAATAGAAAACATCATCGCTGTCGTCTTTGAGCGGGATATACCTTATGGACGCGGGAGAATCCTTCCCGTAAGTCCTGTTCCATTCATCTGAACTGTCTGCGATGATATCTTCGGGAGAGGTGCCGCTCTCGGTGAATCTCTCGCATATGCTGTGATTTATCCTGTTCACGATGACATTTCTGTCTGTCATCTGCTTGTCATAGATACCGACGAAAGCAGCGTTGAATCCGATCACAGCCGCCGCGAACAGAACAGCGGCGGCAATGAGCATTTTCAGGAGCTTCTTCATGTCTTGTCACCGAATCTGTATCCGACCTTCCAGACCGTTTGTATAAGCTGCGGAGAATTCGGGTCCTGCTCTATTTTTTCACGCAGCCAGCGAATGTGAACGCTCACGGTGCTTGGCTCTGTGAAGCAGTCCTCGCCCCAAACCGCGTTGAAGAGCTCCTCCTTGCCGACAGCCTCGCCCTTGTGCTCCATGAGGTATTGCAGAAGGTCAAACTCTTTTGCATTGAGTTTGAGCTCCCTGCTGCCGAGCGTGACACGGCGTGAAGTCGTATCGAGCGATATACCGCAGCAGCTTATCACTCTGCCTGCCGCCGCGGGAGCCTTGCGCTTCAGAAGCGCGCGCACTTTTGCGGTCAGCACCTTGACCGAAAAAGGCTTGTCGATATAGTCGTCTGCGCCTGTCTCATAGCCGAGGAGCTTGCTGTCCTCGTCGGTGACTGCGCTCATCATGAGAATGGGTATATCCTTTTCCCTTCGGATAGCCGTACAGGTCTCGTAGCCGTTCATGCGGGGGAGCATCACATCGAGCAGTACGACTCCGAAGGTTTCACTTTTAAGCAGCACAAGGGCTTCCTCGGCCGAGCTGCAAAGCTGCACCGAGAAGCCCTCATTTTTCAGAAAATCTCTTACGAGACCGCCCATTTCGGAGTCGTCTTCTATAATAAGGATATCAGTCATATTGTTCTCCGTAGAAAGAATTGTGATGATAGGACTATTTCCAGCTGCCGAGGTCGATGAATGTCTGCTCATCGACGACGCCCTCCGTACCTGTGAGTATAGCCTGCAATGTGCAGGTCGAATAGTCTGCTATGACCATATGCATGAGCTCGGAGCTTCGTATGCGTACAAGGCTGTTATCCGTGCGTTCACTTGTCATGAGTTGCCTCATCCGCTCGGGGGAGAGTGACTTCTCACCGCAGAACAGCTCATTGTAGCGGTTCCACCTGATGATATTGCTCGGGTAGAAACTGAGTTTGTCACAGTTACCGTTTGCCGCAAACGAATTTACAGCACAGATGTAGTCGGAGCTGCTCCACTTGATCCCGTTGAACAAAGGAGTAGAGCTGTCGCGTATCAGTGGAGAGCCATCCTCTGCGCTGACTGCAAGCTCGGCAACAACAGCGTCGTTTTTGTCCGTAGCGAGCACATTCACGCTGTAAGGATAGCGGTGCGCATTGGCAGTGAGATACTCGGCGGCTTCTCTTGCTGTGGAGAAGTTTTCGAGAGCGTACCTGATGTCGTAGGTATAGCTGGTCTTATCTTCACATGAATATTCTACCATATTACCGCTGCCCACGTCAAGCTCACCGAGCATAACGCCGTCGTCGTTGACAGCAGTAAGTATCGTGAGGAAACCCAGAGCCGAGACGGATACGAAGCTCTTTTCGCCGTTTTTCATATGCACGACTGCGTGAGCCGAGCATATCTGATCCTCGCTTCCGAGCTGCCATTCAAGCAGACGGCAGGTAAGCCTTTCGCCTGTGGATGTGACGTTTCCGTCGGCGGAGATCGCACTGCACGCAGTCCTGCGGAGAACGTCGGGAATGAACTGCATGAGCGCCGCTTCCTCCGCAGAGACGATACCGTCTTCCTTTATCCCTTGGCTGTCGCCGCTTATCACGTCCGCGAAGCCTCGCAGTTCGTCTGCGTAGTCCTTATTCAGAGCAGAGCGGAACTTCTCGGTCCTGTTCTCGATGCCCGTATAATCATCATTGAGGTCGTTGAAAGCAGCCTTGATATTCTCGAAGATATAGCCCTCGAGAAAACTTGTATAGTCGTTATATGCGAGCTGTACAGCCTCCGCATAGGCGGCACCGACGTCATAATAACTGCCTTTCTCGTAATCAAGAGTGACATCATAGTAGCTGTCCATGCACTTGATAACGCAGAGTCCGTCAGTGCTGGCAACAGTCCTGTTGGCCTTTTCTCTGACTGGCACAAGGCTGTCACCGCTGTTGTCACGGTAGATATCCTCAACAGGTCGGAGGGTGCTCGCGCCCTGCTCGGGAACTGAAAAATCATCGTATCCCGTCCTTCCGCAGCCGCTCACGGACGCCGCCAGCAGAGCTGCCGCAAGGATCAACGCTTTTTTCTTCATTTCCTGCACCTTCCTTTACCAGCCGCGCTCAACGAGCCAGTTTCTGAGGCTGCGTTCCCTGTCGGTGAGGCTTTCCGCTCCTCTGAACTTCCCGAGCTCTATTTCTCCCTGTATATCGCCGTCCACGAGATACAGCACCTTGTCGCTCATAGCGGCTACCCTGACGCTGTGGGTGACCATCATGACAGCGGTACCGTCCTGATTCGCCTTTATCAGCTCGCGCATGACGTCGGCGGCAGCCTTTGAATTCAGCGCACCTGTCGGTTCATCGGCGAAAATGACCTTGGGCTGATTGATGAGAGCTCTGCACAGGCAGGCCCGTTGGAGCTGTCCGCCCGAGACCTCATTTACCTCGTGCTCGGCGGTCTCGATTATATCCAGTCTGCGCATGAGCTCCTCCGCACGTCTGTTGGCATCGGCGTGCGGCATTCCCGCCTGATACGCGGGAAGCACAATGTTGTCGAATATGCACAGCTTCTTCATCATGTACATCTGCTGGAATATGAAGCCCATTTCCGTAAGGCGGAGGTCGGAAAGCTCCTTTTTGCTCATCGAGCCGAGATCTCTTCCTGAGAAATCTACCTTTCCCGAGGTCATAGCGTCCATACCGCTGACCGTGTAGAGCAGTGTGGATTTTCCGCTTCCGCTCGGACCCATTACCGTAACGAATTCTCCGTCGCCGAGCTCAAAGCTGATATTCCGCAGAACGTTGTTGCTGTTTTTTCTGACTATATAAGTTTTGCAAAGGTCTTTGACCGATAAGATGGTACTCATTCTATTCCTCCGTTTACTCCTCGGATATCTTCCAGATACCGATATTCTTTACGCTCCTCAGCGTCAGCAGCGCGGTGAGAAGCAGAGCTGCAAGCATGATGAGTGGTATCACGATAAAGCTGACAGGAAATTCAAATTCAAATCTCATTCCCGTGACCTCATACTGCTTCATGAAGGTCTCAAACAAATAATTTCCGAGCGTCCATATATACCCCTCACCGAGAACGAGCGATATCAGCAGGAGCAGTGATATCCTCAGCAGATAGGCTGCATTGACCGATATGCTGCGGAATCCCATGCTTTTCAGAAGTGCCGTTTCGGGAACTTCCTCGGCAACGAAAATGCTCATATACAGGTAAGTGATGAGCATGAGCACGAGCAGCACAGCTCCGCCGACAGCATATTCGAGCAGGAAAAACAGCCTGTCGAAATCGCCGACGTCGTCCTTTACCGCTTGCCTTCCGTCAAAGATATACTCCTCGCCGTATATCTCCTTCATCTGTTTTATTACGGCGTTTTTTTCCTTCTCGGGAGCGTCGATGACCGCGCCCGTCATGCGGGAACCCAATTTGTATCCGTTGTCATACTCACCGCCCATAATAAGTATAGATTCGCTGTTCTCCATATAATCGATCAGACCTGTTATCACTATCTCTTTTTCGTTCCAAACACGGTCTGTATGGTCCTCGTTGTTCTCTCTCAGTCTGACCTTGATAACGTCACCTTCTTCTATACCGAGCTTGTTTGCGGTATATGCGCTCATTGCCGCTTCATTCGCGAGCTTTGGAGCTGTTCCGCCTTTTCGGTACTCAAACTTCTCGGGCTCGCCCTTATTCCACAAAAGGGTGAAATCGTGGGAGCTTTCGCCACGGTCGAGTATGGCGCTGCCGCGGTTCATCACATCAAAATGTGCGTGGATACCTTCATCGGCAAACATACTGTTTACCACATCGTAAAATGACTTTCCCGTTCTTTCACGCTCTGCGCTTATTTTATCGGCAAGCTCGTCGGAGAGGATAAACGCGAAGTCGTAATCGTGGTAGAGCCAGTAACGAGTATAGTTCGGGTTAATGATGGTGTTGCGGACGTTGAATACAAGGAGCAGTATCGCCGCTCCGAGCGAGTAGGCGATTATAAGGAAGATATAGCGCTTGAAGCGTCCGAGGATATCGTTGAGTGCCATGAACAGGGGGATAGGCATCTTTTTCCGTCTGTGCAGGAATATCGGAAAGCCCTTACCGAAGCGCTCGCCGCGGTTCTCGCCGTGGATAGCGTCGATGACGGATATCCTGTTGATGCGTCTCATTACAAGGAGCGAGAACACTATCATCATGGTGATGATAGCTGCAACAGCCAGTACACCGATAGTTATCATCTCATAGCGCTCGGGGAGGATGCAGTCGGGACCGAACATATTGATCAGCATACCCGCAACAGGAAGTCCTGCGGCGATGCCGATCATGCCTCCCACAATGGCAAAAGCTATGTATTTCGCCGCAAACAGCCAGCGGAACCTGAGCGAATCCACGCCGATCGCCTTCATCATTCCTATCTCTTTCTCTTCGCTTTTGAGGTCGGCTATCATGGTGAAGCGTATGGTCATGAAGATTATCGCGATGAGAAAAACGCTTATCAGAATGATGAACACCGAGATTATCTCCAGAATAACATGGTCATTATCGAAAGAATCGCTGTAAGATATAGTGAATATATCAGCCTCTTTTTCATCAAGCTTTTTTTCAAGCTCGTCCTTTTTCTCCTGTGAAGCGTCTTTTAGCCGAATGCTGTGCGAAATATACTTCTGCACCGAATCCGCCGTCAGCACTTCATAGTCCGCATCGGAAACGATGAATCTGCACAGACCGTTGTCGAGGTTATCCTTGAAAATACAGCACACCTCAAGCTCATAAGTATATCCCGTATCTGTAGTGAATCTGACGGTATCTCCCTTTTTAACGCCTGTATTCAGCGAAATATATATCGGAACAGCTATACAGCCGTTAGGTACACTGAACGGCTTATCTTTGAGGTCGAAGACGAGGTCGTGTGCGAGCGGGAGCGTCACGAGGCAATGTATCTTGCTGTTCAGGATATAGGAGTTCTTCTCTTCAAACTCGGGATAGTCTATCGTATTGGCGTTTATGATCGTCATTACCGAACTGCTGTGGTCGATGACGTTTTCCTCCGAGTCGAGTAGCTCCTCGGCGGTTTTTGCGGAATACTCCTTGTTTTCACCGACATCGGCAGTCCACAGCATCGTATCGGAGCTTTTGCACAGCTTTTTTGCGGTCTTGTCACGGGTGAAGGTGGAGAATATCTGCACTGATCCCGCAAACACAAGTATCGACGCGACAGCAATGAATACGAACAGTATCACGTTCAGACCTTTTTTCGTTTGAGGTCGCTTTTCAGCATCTTAAAAAACATAGGCTGTCTCCTTATGAGTTTTCTTGTTGATATAATAATAACACATCAGAGTTTAAAAAGTCTTTAAAAAAAGAAAAATTTTTTATACGACTATGTATAGTTCGGCGGAGAAGGAAAAACGAACAAAAAGCTTTTGCAAAAGCTATTGCAATTGTTTGCGGTTTGTGATATATTAGTATTATGATCAATGTGTCCTCAATAACCGCCGTTAGGCGGTCATTGCCCCGAACTTCGTTCGGGGAGCGCAGGTTCTTTTTTATAGCAGGTAATTGATGCAATATCATGGCTCACTCGGAAAGCCTTGCTTTATGCGTAAAACGCATTTACCGAGTTAGGTTCGATAAATGATTCGATAATGGGAGGAACGTATGAAAAGACGGATATTCTTTGCATTACTTTGCAGCAGTTCTCTTCTTTTTGCAGTCGGCTGCGGCAGTTCTCAGCAGACGGAGGAAAACACCTCTGACACTGCGCCGTCCGTTTCTGTCGGCGAAACTACAGCTGCTGCCACTACAGCCGAAAGTGAGCTTGAGCAGGCTCAGAAGCTCGCCGCAGACTATCTCGGCAGCATTGACGATACTCGTTTCCCTATCTATTCTGCGGAGTATGAAGAAGGTATAAAATTCAGCTTTACAGATATTACCGAGAACGGATGTACAGTATCGTGGGACTCCTATGTCGTGAAGGACTTCGGTGCGGAAATAAATCAAAACTGGACTATAAACGGCAGCTGCTACGGCAGCAAATACTGCGTTTTCGAGCCCCTTTACAATAACGGCTCCATTGATTCCTTCCTGATAGACGGGGTTATGATGACAAGAACGAGCACTGCGTCCGACGGGGCTGCGAGTGTTGATGTTTACAATTTCCGACTGATCTTCAACCTCAGAAAAGAGACCTGCCAGCTCTGCTTCACAAAGGGGACGCTCGGACTTAATAATGACGACTATTCCTACATGGGCGATAAGATGCAGGCGCTGTATGACTGGGTAGAAGCAGACGGCGATATGTGGATAGAATTTGCGTCTGACGCTGAAAAGCTCGGAAGCATCACAGATCTTGAAGAATATGACGGACATTACTATAAAGTTTTCGACACTCCGATGAAATGGACAGAAGCACGTGACGCCTGCGAGGCTGTCGGCGGACATCTTGCGGCAGTAAGTTCGGAGGAGGAGCAGAACTTTATCTGCGATATCATCAAAAGCACCGAGCAGGCAAATATCTGGATAGGCGGCTATTATTCAAAGGCTGAAAAGCAGTGGAACTGGGTAGACGGCTCCGAATGGGATTATACCAACTGGGACGACCCTCAGCCCGACAACTACACAGGCGATGAGTTTTACCTGAGAATGAAGAATCGCTATAAGAAATATCAGTACTGGGAAGCAAATGACGGAAAATGGAACGATACAGCCGACAGTGCCGACGGTTCCGACGCAGGTACGGATGCACCGATATCGTCGTTCGGATATGTTTGCGAATGGGACTCGATAAGAGACCTTTATTGACAATGCTGTAAGGCAAGAAGTTGGGTCAGTGTAATAGAAAAGCGGTCGGGAGAGCTCCTGACCGCTTTTTTTGTTTGGAAATATGTTTTGTTTATCTGAAATATATTTCGCACAAGATATTGACAAAAACTATTTATTATGATAGAATTATGATAGGGGGAGTGTTTCTGCTCCAAAAAATGACAGGAGGTAAAAAGCAATGGACACAAAACATAGGGTAAAGACATTTATTACAGCAGCTGTAATGGCTGCGGCACCGCTGACGATGAGTATCCCTTCTGCTTCGGCTGAAGACTACGCTGTCGAGAATGCTCAGGTGCTCACACTTTTCGGCGATGTCAACTTCGATGGCACGATCGGCGTCTCGGACGGAGTCCAGCTCACCCGCTTCATTCTCGGACAGACGGACAAGCTCGGGAACATTAAGAACGCAGACCTTCTGGCTGACGGAAAGATCGATGTTTTCGATATGGTATACCTGAGAAAAATGCTCACAGGTGACTCTGTTCCCAAGGGAACGAAGATGACCGTCAAGGTCGTCGATATGATGACGGGCGAGCCTCTTGAAAATGCCGACATTACCCTCTCTGAAATGAACGGAAATAACCTGTACGATATCGGTAACAGAATATCTACTTACGGCGAGGAGATAACTTATCTCGGACTTCCCGACGATAAGGACTATCAGTATTTGATCTTTGTTGAAAACCTCCCCGAGGGATATGATACAGCATACAAGACGTGGGATCAGGTGCTGGAGTTTGATGTTGAAGCAGGAACACCCGAGAAGGAAGTCGTGATAAGGGTCGCAGCCGATGACGCCGAGCCAAACGTTAAGTTCACTCATATGGACTGGTGTCAGGGCATAGAGCATATAGGCTACGGCAATCTCTTCATCACCGACAAGGAGGGCAATTACTACTATCAGAGACAGTATTCAGGTGAAATGGCGCTGCCTGACGGCGACTACCATGCTGAATTCAATCCGTTTGATTATCCCGTTTCGCTCGTTGAACCAGACAGCGATTTTGCGGCTATTATAAAGGAGAATTATCCTGATGCAGTAATTGAGGACTTTTCGGGCGGTATCGACTTCTCGGTAGTGAACGGAAAGCCGGACAGAGACCTCGTGCTCAGCTTCGGACCAAAGGAGGGCAAGTCAAATACGATAGAGGTCAACTGCTATAACAGTCTTACAGGCGAGCCTGTAGAGGGAGTCGAGCTTTCACTTATCGAGGCACCGAACAGCTACGCAAAGAAAGTGAGCTGGGTGTCGGACGGTACGGCAAAGGTTTTTGACAATCTCTGGCGCACAGGCTCGAATTCTTACAAGGTCGTTGTTGACAGCGTTCCCGCGGGCTATACTGTAAACAAGGAAGAGCAGTCGGTAGGTTGGGGATATGTATACGACTACTCAACATCTTTTGACTTCTATCTCATACCTGACGAATGTGACAAGGAACTCTCATTCAGTGTTCTGACATTCCCCGATATGCAGCCATACACGGGCAGTAATACTTATGCTGTCCTCAATGCTGACTTTGAAACTCTCCTTCCGAGCGTAAAGCCCGGCGAGAGGTTTGCTCTGGCAGACGGCAACTACCTGATATGTCCTAACAAGTATCCTGATGATGAGCCGTATGAAGGCATTTGGTTCGATACCGACCTCGGCAGGGAACTGACAGCAGAGACAGGTTCAGGCACAGATGAATTCAAGTCTGATATCCTGAAGTTCACCGTTAAAGACGGCAAGACCGATAAAGATATTGTGCTCTATGTCGGAGACAGAGACGAAGCAGTCGTGAAAGCCGAGGAGGAAGTTACAGAGATAAAGGGTTGATATACGGTACAGCTGCTGATATGGGTATATGAAGAAAACAGCGTTTGGGATTTTATAAATCCCGAACGCTGTTTTTGATTTTGAACCATAGCCGTAAAATAGTGTAAAAGTCCCGCGCGAAAATATTGCTATTGCCGACAAGATATGGTATAATAGCATTATCACTTAAAAACAGTCGGAACGGAGGACAATATGGCAAACAGAAAGACTATCATCGCACTGATGTACGATTTTGACAAAACGCTCTGTACAAAGGATATGCAGGAATACGGCTTTATTTCCAATATGGGAATGACATCGGGCAAATTCTGGAGCGAAACGGACGAGCTTACGAAAAACGAGAAAATGGACGCTGTTCTCGCGTATATGTATATGATGATAAAGAAATCGAATCAAAACGAAAAATCCATTCACAGAGAGGACTTCGTTGAGCTCGGCAGGAACATCGAATACTTTGAGGGTGTAGAGACGTGGTTCGGGAGGATTAACGAATACGGCAAGGCGAAGAACGTTACTGTCGAGCACTACATAATCTCCTCGGGGATAAAGGAAATAATCGAAGGCAGCTCGATAGGCAGAGAGTTCAAGGAGATATATGCCTGTGAATTCCTGTATGACCACAACGGCATAGCGGTATGGCCTAAAACTGCGGTCAATTTCACAGAGAAAACGCAGTATCTTTTCAGGATAAACAAGGGCGTCCTTGACGTGACGAATAACTCTGACCTGAATAAATACACGCCCGAAGATGACAGAAGAGTGCCGTTCAGGAATATGATATACATTGGCGACGGCTTTACGGATGTTCCGTGTATGAAGCTCACCAAAGCAAATGGCGGACATTCTATTGCGGTCTACGCGAAGAGGAAAAGACAAACGTCGCTTGAGCTGCTGACTGCAAACAGAGTCGATTTTGTTGCGGAGGCGAACTACTCGCAGGGCAGCGAGCTGGAGAAGATAGTGTTTTCCATTATTGATTCCGCTGCTGCGAACGAGGCTCTGATAAAGCTCAAATCCAAGAAATAAACGGAGTGCGGCAGACCGCTCCGAAGAATCTGAGGCATTTCATAATGGACAACAAGGAAGACAAGCGAATATATACATTAAGCAGGGAAGCACCTGCAAAGGCAGTCGTGAAGATGAGCGTACCGCTTATATTCGGTATGTTCATCATGGTGCTGTACAATCTTGTGGACACCTATTTCATCGGACTTACAGGCGACGACTATCAGCTTGCGGCAGTCAATCTCGCATACCCTGTTA
Source organism: Ruminococcus sp. YRD2003 (assembly GCA_900109435.1). Classification (GTDB taxonomy): domain Bacteria; phylum Bacillota; class Clostridia; order Oscillospirales; family Ruminococcaceae; genus Ruminococcus; species Ruminococcus flavefaciens_G. The sequence goes on from FNZT01000003.1 coordinate 43,290, forward strand.
TGATGGTGACGGTGGCGATATCGAATATGGTAGGAACGGGAGCCTCATCTTTCATAGCGCGCTGTCTTGGTGCGGGAGAAAAGGAGAAGGCGTCACATACCCTGACTGCCGCCTTTACACTGACGTTTATCAACAGTATGCTTGTCATGAGCATAGGACTGGCATTTCTACCTGCGGTTGCAAGGCTGCTCGGAGCAAAGGAGAACACATTCGTCTGCACGCAGCAGTACGTGCAGGTGTTACTGCTTGGCAGCTTTTTTACAATGGGCAGCTACACAGCAGGCGCACTGCTCCGCAGCGAGGGCTCGGTGCGTTACTCGATGACGGGAATGATAGTCGGTACGCTGATGAACATAGCTCTCGACCCGCTTTTTATTTTTACGCTGAATATGCAGATACGCGGTGCGGCGATAGCAACAGTGCTCAGCAACGCGGCAGGCTTCGGAGTGTCCGTGCTGTACTATCTGCGGGGAAAGACACTGCTGCGCCCGTCTGCGGAGCAGATAGTCCCGTCAGGTGAGATACTGCGAGAGATATACCGGGTAGGAGTCCCTGCCTCGCTGGAGACACTCCTCACATCTGCCGCCTATACGGTCAACAACAACCTTGCAGTTGAATACAGCGAGCTTACCGTTACGGCAATGGGCATTGCACAGAAGGTGCTCTCGCTCGGAAACTACGTGTATCAGGGCTTTGCCTCGGGAACACAGCCTATCATGGGGTATAACTACGGCGCCCGCAATGCAGACCGAATGAAAAAGGTGCTGAAAGCGGGAGTTACGGCGGTTACGGGGACGGAGCTCGTGCTTATGGCGATGTACTGCATTTTTGCGCCCATGTTCATTGATATTTTCACAGATACTGCGGAGGTCGTCGACATAGGAGCTCACGTACTGCGGCGGCTCATGTTCATACTGCCGTTCGTAGGGACAGTTTCGATGTGCAGAATGTCGTTTCAGGCGATGGGCAAGCCAAATTTAGCATTTGCTATCACTCTGATACGCCAGCTGATACTCTATATCCCGCTGCTGCTTCTGCTGAACATTTGCTTCGGCTTTAACGGTATGCTGTGGGCACAGCCTGTCACCGAGGCGATAATGATGACGGTTTCGCTGCTGCTGCTGACAAATACGATAAAACAGATATCACCGACGGAAAGGAAACAGATATGGAAATAAACATTGCTGAAAAGGGGAGTGCGCTCTGGGAGCAGACCATAGCTTACGCGGAGAGCTGCTCGTGGAGAGCAGGCAGAGAGCTTGCGAGACAAATGCGCGGAGACTGTTTCCACGGTTTCGAGCGCGTGTTTGCAGCAAGTGAAAACGGTCACATAGCCGGCTTCTGCACGCTGACCGAGAAGGACGAGCTGCCGCCCGAATACCCGTACACTCCGTTCATAGGCTTTATCTTTGTAGGCGAGGACTTCCGCGGAAGAAGAGTGTCCGATAAGATGATACGCAAAGTGCTCGGATATGCCGAGAGCGCGGGCTTCGAGAAGGTCTACCTCATGAGCGGGGAGGTAGGGCTCTATGAGAAATACGGCTTCGTGAAAATGGGCGAATACGATTCGATTTACGGAGAAAAAGAGCAGCTTTTTGTTATAGGTACACAGAGATGAAGCTGTTCGATGACGACTTTATAGTCGGAGGCTTTACTGCGGGCGCAAGCGGCATATGGACGCGCACCAAGCCAACAGACCCTCCGACGCAGGATTATACAGCCCTGAGTGGGGAGCTCGGGATACCGCTGTCAAGCATTGTCCGCCCATATCAGGCAAACGGGCAGCTTGCGGCGATAGTCGGAACAGAGCACGGCGGCATGGGAGTGCTCAGCGACAACGTCCTAAAGAAAACGGACGGACTTGTCACGTCGGATAGCGGGCTTGTGCTGAGTATTATCGCGGCGGACTGCGTTCCTGTGTATCTTGCTGACCGAGAGGCGGGCGTTATAGGGCTGCTCCACTGCGGGCGTCAGTCGGCAGCAGGGGAGCTGATACACAACGGCATCGCACGAATGGCGGAGCTCGGAGCCGCTCCCGAGATGACAGAGCTCTTTCTCGGACCGCATATCTGCCAAGCCTGCTATGAGGTAGGGGCAGAGGTCAGGGACGACTTTGCTCTGAGTTTCACAGCGAAAGAGCTTGAGCGCATCTTCCGCAGAGAGGGAGAAAGGCTGTATCTTGATATGGCTGAGGCAATAACGGTCAAAGCCCTGCGTGAGGGGATATCCCGCGGTAATATACACTTTTCCCGCGAATGTACCTGTCACGGCAGCGGTTTCTACTCCTACAGGCGCGGAGACAGAGGACTTCAAAACCTCGCTTACATGATGAAAAAGAGATAATACCCGAGTCCGCTCGGGGCTTTTATCAGAATATACTCATTGACATTCAGCGGCAATAGTGCTATAATTGTAAGGTGAATAAATTTTAGTTCTTATCAGAACTGATCCGATTTAGGAGGAGATCATAATGAAGTTAGAAGATTACAAGCTGTTTACGATAGGACCTACTCAGATGTACAAGAGCACTCTTGAGGTCAGGTCAAAGGTCGTTCCGTATTTCAGAACCCCCGAATTCTCCGAGCTTATGCTCGAAAACGAGGCGCTCGTCAAGAAGCTTCAGTTTGCGGAAGAAGATGCTAAGGTAGTATTCCTCACCTGCTCGGGAAGCGGTGCTATGGAAGCGACTGTCATCAACTGCTTTGACAAGAATGATAAGCTTCTGGTCATCTCGGGCGGTACATTCGGCGAACGCTTTGAGAAGATCTGTCAGATACACCATATCCCGTTTGAAGCTCTGAAGCTCGGCGCTGATGAGGAGCTCAGGGCTGAGTGCTTCAAGCCGTTTGAGGGCAAGGAATTTACAGGACTTCTCGTTAATATCGACGAGACATATACAGGTCAGCTCTATGATATAAATATCATCAGTGATTTCTGCAAGCGCAACGATATGTACCTTGTAGTTGATGCTATCAGTTCATTCCTCGCTGACGAGTACAATATGGCGAAGTACGGCATCGATGCAACGATAGTCAGCTCGCAGAAGGGCCTGTGTCTTGCTCCCGGACTTTCGATCGTTACTCTCAGCGCACGCATGGCTGCAAAGGCTGAGGCTACCGATCCCGAGTCGCTCTACTTTGATTTCAAGGACTGCTTCCTCAACATGAAGAGAGGTCAGACTCCGTTCACTCCCGCTGTCGGAGTATGCTTCGAGCTGAACGATATGCTCCACAAGATAGACAGCGAGGGCATCGAAACACGTCTCGGGGACGTGAAGGCACGCTGCGACTATTTCAGGAACAGCCTCAAGGGGCTTCCCGTTCATCTTCCGCCGTATCCGCTCTCAAATGCTATCACTCCCGTGCGCTTTGAGAAGGACATAGCTATGGAATTCTTTGCTTATCTCAAGGATGAGAAGCACATCATGGTAAACCCTGTCGGCGGAGAGCTCGGCAAGAGAAGTATACGCGTATCGCACGTCGGCGACCTCAGCTTTGCCGATTATGACGAGCTGATCGCTGAGATTAAACAGTTCTTCGGAATGTAAGATGATCAAGCCGCGAAAAAGCCGGCATGGCGGAGACGGACGCATTAATGGAGGAAGCCTATGGATATGGCGTTAAAAAAGGAACTGCTCGAATTCTGCGCGGAGATAGCTCCCGAAGCAGAGTGTACCTTTATGGACCCGAAGAAAATGATCTTTGAAGAGTGCGTGAAGATGAACTGCTTCTATTGCGGAAAGTATGGCAGGAACTGGAGATGTCCGCCAAATTTGCCCGACATTGATTACAAGAAGATGTTCAGCGAGTTTGATGAGGGTATGTTCGTTGCCTATACATTTGACACAACGAATAAGGCTCAGTATGAGACGATACGTAACGAATCGAGCGTTACGCTGCACAAGACTCTGCTGAATATAGAGAAGTGGTTCTATGACCACAACAGTTCAACGGCTATCTCGTTCGGAGCAGGCTCATGCAAGCTCTGCAAGGGCGGATGCGGCAAGGAACGCTGCAACAATCCCTATATGTCGAGAAGTCCGCTTGAATCTACGGGGGTAAATATTGTCAAGACTGCGGCGCAGTTCGGGATAGATATTCGCTTTCCGACAAATGAAAAGCTTATGAGAGTCGGACTTGTCGTATGGCAGGAGCCGATAAAATAATGGAGGTCAATAAACAATGAAGTACATTTTTATGGTTGCAGGAAAGGGCTCAAGATTACAGCCTCTTACATTCAAGCATCCGAAGTCGATGTATAAGCTTGATGAGAATACCACGCTTTTGCAGCGTATGGTCGGACTCATCAAGAAGCACGATCCCGAGGCGGATATCGTTCTCGTGACCGGTCATATGCACAGACGCATCGAGGAGCAGGTAGAAGGCGTAAGATACATCTATAATCCCTTCTATGAGGTCACAAATTCGATAGCCTCTCTCTGGTTCGCAAAGGAAGAGCTTGACGCCGATAACGTTATCCTTATCGACGGCGATATCGTTATGGAGGACGAGCTTGTAGCCAATGTTCTCTGCAAGCCCGTGGACAAGCCCGTTGTACTCGTTGACAGCTCGATCAAGACCGACGGTGACTACAACGTTGAGGTATCGGGCGACCAGGTACTCGTGATGAGCAAGGACCTCGATAACTACTACGGCGAGTATGCAGGTGTAACACTGCTCGACCGTGAGAGTGCAAGACTTATGAAGACCGAAATGGAGAGCATGGTCGAGGACGGCTACTACGACCAGTGGTATGAGAATGCTCTTGTACAGCTCATTTTCAAGAATGACTTCAAGCTCTATTACACAGATATCACCAACTACGACTGGACAGAGGTAGACTCGGTCAACGACCTGCTTCTTGCAAAGCGTATACATACGCAGGAGCTCACAGCGGACTGATATGAGCAAAGAAGTCAGAGTCATAACATACGGAACGTATGATATGCTCCATTACGGTCATATACGCCTGCTCGAAAGAGCAAAGGCACTCGGGGATCATCTCATCGTAGGGATAACCTCGGACGACTATGACAAATCGCGTGGCAAGATAAATCTTCAGCAGTCGCTGATGGAGCGTATCGAAGCAGTCAGAGCAACAGGCTTGGCAGATGAGATAATAGTTGAAGAATACGACGGACAAAAAATTGACGACGTTCAGCGGTATGACGTTGACATATTTGCGATAGGTTCGGATTGGCGTGGCAAATTCGACTATCTCAGCAAATTCTGCAAGGTCGAATACCTCGACAGAACAGAGGGCGTTTCAAGCTCTTCTATCAGAGCCTCAAGGCGCAGTATCAGGCTCGGTCTTGTCGGCGACGGCAAGAATGCGATAGTGTCGAAGTACATCAACGAGAGCAAGATAGTGAACGGCTTGGATATAGCGGGCATAGTGTCCGACCGCTGTCCCGACGGCGAGGTCCACGATGATGTGCCGCACTTTGCGAGCTATGAGGAACTCCTCGGCAACTGCGATGCGGTGTACATAATCTCAAAGCCGACCGAGCACTACAGGCAGATAAAACAGGCTCTCGAGTGCGGCAGGCACGTCCTTGTCGAGTCGCCGATCGCAACGAAAAAGGAAGATGTCGAGGAACTGCTCGCCTTTGCAAAGTCGCGCGGACTCGTCCTGATGGATGCGATAAAGACAGCCTATGCCACCGCCTATAACAGGCTGCTGCTCATAGCAAATGAGGGTAAGATAGGTGATGTTATATCCGTCGAGGCGACCTGTACGAGCCTTCGCGATATCGAGAGCGCAGATATCCCCATGGCTTGGAACAGTATCTGCGGCTGGGGACCAACGGCTATGCTGCCTGTGTTCCAGATCCTCGGCACTGATTATACAAGGTCACAGATAACGACGCTGTTCAAGGACAGCGCCAATTCTTTTGACCTGTTTACGCATATCCATTTCAGCTATCCAAAGGCAGTCGCGACCGTTAAGGTCGGTATGGGAGTGAAGTCGGAGGGCGAGCTGATCATATCTGGTACGAAGGGCTATATCTACGTACCTGCACCGTGGTGGAAGACCGATTACTTCGAGACACGTTTCGAGGACCAGAGCGAGAATAAGAGGTATTTTTATCAGCTCGACGGCGAGGGCATTAGGTACGAGCTTGTAGCCTTTGTCAAGGAGATAGAGGCTCCGAGGTCATATTCGTACATCGGTGCTGATGTGTCCGCCTCCATAGGGCGTGTTATCGGCGATTTCTATGCAGGTACGGATATGACCGTCATCTGATGTGCCGATGCAGAGGGGGAAAACAGAGTTGTCCGAATTTGAATGCATAATCGCGAATGCAGAGGTGATACGCTCCAAGCGTCGGACAATAGCTCTGCAAATTGCCGAGGACGGGCATCTGATCGTGCGCTCGCCGCTTCGTCTGGCGAATAAGGATATCGCAGCCTTTATCGACAAGAACCGAGGCTGGATAGAGAAGCACGCAGCAAAGGCGGAACGTACCAACCGCGAGCTTTCACGGCTCAAGCCGTATACACCAGAGGATATTGAGGCAATGGCTGAACGTGCATTGCAGGTAATTCCCGAGCGAGTAAAGCACTACGCAGCCCTTCTCGGAGTGACCTACGGGAGGATAACCATACGCAATCAGAGGTCGAAGTGGGGGAGCTGTACCGCAAAAGGCAGCCTGAGCTTCAACTGTCTGCTCATGGAGACTCCGCCCGAGGTGCTCGACTCCATAGTTGTCCACGAGCTGTGCCACCGCCTTTACATGGACCACTCAAAGGCGTTTTATGCAGCGGTGTACAGCGTATATCCCGATTACGACAAATGTAGCAGGTGGCTGAAAGAAAACGGCACGCTGCTTATCAGACGTATGCAGGCAGGCTGCGGCAAGTGACTGAAATATTACGGTACAAAAAACGCCCTCCGTTCATCTGAACGGAGGGCGAAATTTTTTGCTGTGTTACAGTTTACTTGATAACACCGAGGCCCCAGATCGTGAAGCTGCCGTTTGCCTTGATAGAAACGTTCAGTTCACCGCTGTTCGGCTGATAGTAGCCGACCTCAGCATCAGGACCGCCCCATGTATACTGCTTAACGCCGTTTACCTTAGTGGTCTTGCCGTTTACAGTAACATCTACGCTGCCCATGTTGGATGAGTTTGCTTTGAATACTATGATAAGGCCCTTACCTGTGGTCTTGAAAGTCATAGCATTGCCTCCGTTTGCGGAATATCCGTAAGGAAGCTTTCCATAGCCGGTACCTCTCGTGAACGAGCCTGCATTGAAGTTCTGGAGATCCTTTGTCGGATCTGCATTATAGCAGGTCCAGTATTCTGAGCCATACTTTGAGGTAGAGGGGATAGTGTAGGAATCGGAGCGATTCTCGGTTCTCATAGCCTGACGAACATAGTAAGCCATGCAGTCTGCAACGAGCTGACCGCCCTTAGCGTGCGGGTGGTATTCATCGGCGAAGTAGTCGTCTGCCTTGAGGAATCCGCTGTTGAACGCCTTTGTGAGAGCGTTGTCCATGCTGATTATCGGAACATCGAAGTTCTTGCCCGAAGCCTCCATCTGTGCCTGGCTTGAATAGCCGCCCTTGGAGCGGGTGATAAGAACTATAACAGCGGGCTCATTGGGCATTTCGAGGAACTTTCTGATAAGAGCCTCGAAGGACTTTTTGTAAGCTTCGCCCTCATGGTCGTTTACGGAGAACTCGATAACTACGATGTCGGGATTCTGGCTGCAAACTTCCTTCTCGGCACGAACGAGACCTACAACGGATGAGGTGCCCGAGAGGCCTGCATTTACCTCCTTGAAGCTGCCCTTAGCGAAGTTATTCTTGATGTAGTTGGTGAAAGGAGTGCTGTAGTTCTTGCCCTCGGTGATAGAACCGCCGATATATGCAAGAGTGAGCCCCTTGCCGCTCTCGGCAGCTTCGAGCTTCTTAGTGAGGCGGTATGTATTGCCCATATTGCAGATAGAGTTCTTGTAGAAGTCGATAGACTGCGATGAAGCCGTCTCAACGTAGTCGTCCCACTTGTTGTCGGGCTTGGGAGGCTCGGGACGCTCGGGGAATGTCTTTATCTTGCCCATAACAAATCCGTAGAGGAGCACGAGGTCTGTAACATTTATCTCGTCAACGCCGTCGATATCGGCAGCCTTGAGAGCCATGTCATCTGTGAGGTTTCCGAGCACCGCCTTGCGCTCGAGAACGACGTCGAAGATGTCGATGCGTCCGTCGTAGTTGAGGTCGCCGTACTCGAGACGCTTTGTGCCGCCAGCACCCTTGATGACAGTGCCTGCGGAAGCGCCTGTTACGTCGTCGATGTAGAAGCTGTTGGTGCTGTCCTCGGTCTCGACGTAGAGAACGATATCTGTAGCACCTGCGGGTATTTTGTAGTTGGTGTTCGCGAGCTGTACCCAAGTACCCTTCATAGTGGAAGCCTCGGCGATACCGTCATAGCTTGTCGTACCGCTTGCGTCCTTGTACTGTATCTTGAGGAAGAAAGTATCCTCATTGCCGCCCTTGTCGAAGAGCACGTTAGCGCTGAAGCTGTAGGACTTGCCCGCTTCAAAATCGCTTCCGAGCGACTTTGAGCCGCCGTTCCACGCCGAAGTTCTGCCGTCAACGTAGATGGACTTGCTGCCCTCGTAAGCCTTATCCGAAGAGGAAGTCACGCTTGCAGCGCCTCTGCCTGTCCAGCCCTGAGCTCCTGACTCGAAGGTATCGTTGAAGTAGACAGTACCGTCGCCTGAGGGAGCAGGACCGTCACTGCTGCCTGCGGAGAAGTTGTCGGAGACTATCTCTGCGAAGTTAGCCTTTAGCTGAGAATCCTTGAGCTTGCAGGTTGAGCGGTCGTAGTGACCGTCCACTGGAGTATCCCAGAGCACGGGACAGAGGTTGCGCTCGCAAGCCTCGCGGCAAACGCTCGTGAGGTAGTCGCGCACGGAAGCGGCGTCCTTGTTCTTGGTAGGACAGCCGTACTCGCCGATGATAACGGGCACGCCCTTGTCGTAGAAAGTGGTCTTAACGAGGTCGAGGTTCTTCTCGAGCTCAGCCTTTTCGGCGGCAGACCCCCATGAATAAGCGGCCTTGCCCCAGTCGGCGTCCTTCTCGAGGATAGCGAAAGTAGAGGGGATATAGTAGTGTACGGAAACCGCGAGCCTGTTTACAGGGTCATACGGTATCTCAAACAGAGGGTCGCAGGTGAGGTTGACATCTGTGATATAGCCCGAGATGAGAAGATGACGGTATGAGTTGTTTGAGCCGCTTGCTCTTACGGTGTCGATGAACTTTTTGTTGACCTCGTTCACGAGAGCGTAGGACTTCTTCTTGTCGCCCTGATTGGAATACTGGTTCCACAGCGACTCCCAACCGAGCTCCTCGTTCTGAGCCTCGAACATGAGGTGGTCGCCATAGTCGGCGAAGTTCTCGCTTATCTGTTCCCACATATGGGTATAGCGCGTCATGCACTCGTCCTTGTTGGTGGGCATATCCTTGAGCCAGCCGCCGTCCCAGTGGATGTTGACGATAGCATACATACCTGTTTCGAGGGTCCAGTCAACTATCTGAGTGACTCTCTTCATGAGGTCGGCGTCTATAGTGTAGGTACCGTCGTCCTTCATCAGATTTGACCATGCAACAGGTATCCTCAGCACGCCGAATCCTTCGTCGGCGTAGCCCTGTATCATTTTCTTGGTGATCTCGGGACTGCCCCACGAGGTCTCGAAGTCCTTTACGGAAGCCTTGCCGTCCGGGTTTATCCAGTCACCTGTGGCTTCCATCGTGTTGCCGAGGTTGATACCGATACCCATGTCCTCAACGAGTTCGATAGTCGACATATTACGCATCTCGCCGTCGTCCGCAGCGAAAGCGGGAACAGCGACAATGGAAGATGTGGCGAACATAACTGCGGAAACAGCGGCAGCAGCGGTTCTTGTCAGCTTCATTATGGATCAACTCCTTTTGTTTTTTTGATTTTGCGGAGCGTAGTTTGCCTACATTGCGCCCGCAATACCTCATAATAAATTATATCTTCATTTCCTCAGCACCGCAACCCAATATTTGAAAAAATGGTGGATAAAACGGACTTATATTTCCTTTTAACTAATAACAATATTTAGTATCCGCGAGGCAAAAAAGGCTCGAAAAAACCAATAATTTGTGATATTGACCATATACTCCATATAATATTAATGCAGTATGCTAATTGACGATTGATGCATAATTGTGGTATGATACAATCAGGTATTTGTATCGTGAAGAAAATATGGTAAAAATGCTGTATATGACTCACGCTGCTGAAAGGGTGAAAATTATGGAAAAGACAAATAATCTGAAAAAAATGACTGCGGCAGCAGTCGCACTGTGTCTTGCTGCTATGGAGCTCCCGCTTGTGCCGACGGCTGCACGGGCAGCTGACCCGCAGGATGTCCCTGACTTTTCGTTTATAGGACAAGTCGGAACGCTCACGGCTGAGGAGAGTGCAAAGGCGGCAGAGGCGACCTACCTTGCTATCGCTGCTCACGAGCCGAGCGTCAACTACAAATCGAAGGGACTGGATATGACAGACGAGAACGCCGATGCATTCCTTGATATATATCACTATGTCCTGTGTTGTTACGACGTGGGCATAGTAGCGCTCAACTCTTCGGTGGCGTTCAATCCGTTTTATGACACCATTGAGATAAACTACCGTTTCAACGACAGTGAGTATGACGCCAAATACGCGGAATATATGGCGAAACTCGACGAAATCGCAGCTCCCGTGAAGGCGAGCTGGTCGGACGAGGAAAAGGCACTGTATTTCCACGAGTACGTCGCCTCAAACTTCGATTACGACTACCCTTTCCTCTACGGCAAGACCGAGCGTTCGGACTACGAGCAGTTCTCCGCATACGGTATGCTGAAAAACGGCATGGCGGTCTGCGAGGGCTATGCTGACCTGTATGCAATGCTCCTCAACAAAGTCGGTGTACCGACTAAGCTTGTCACGAGCTCAGCCATGGGTCATGCATGGAATGCGGTAAAGATAGGTGATGACTGGTATTTCGTCGATACGACGTGGGACGACCTTTACTTTGGCTACAAGGGGTATGTCAAGCATGACAACTTCCTGACGACGACCGATGAGCTCGCAAACTCGTCCTCGGCGCACACTTCTACCGACTGGGTAGACAGCTTCAATAATGATATCTACGGAGCTGCGGTACCCTCGACCTTCAGCGAAGCATTCTGGCTCGGCACTGAGAAGCCTATACAGCGCTATCAGAACAAGTGGCTCGCTCTGACGGGCAATGAGACTGATGTGCAGTTCACGCTTTTCGATTACGATTCAGCGACGCATAAGGCAGCGAGCGCTCCTCTTACGGATAAGCTCGGTTTAGAACTTGCGGAGTGGGATATCCCCGATAAGCCGGGTTATGTATGGGGCGACAGCTATAATGTCCCTGTTGTGGTGAATGACATTCTCTATTTCTCCACTCCCACGTCTGTTTATTCGTACCACAACGGTCAGTATATCGACCTTTACGACCTGAGTGAAGCCGAAAAGGCTTCCTACAGGATATACAGCCTTTACAGCTCTGACGGTAAGCTCTGGTACGGCACTGACTCCAATCGCAGAAAGCGGGAGGAGGTCATGGCGACGCCCGTAGTCCATAAGCCGCTTGACATCGCAGAACTCGAAGCGGCGGTCATAGCAAAGGCGGGAGCTCCCGAGGCAAAGGAGAATTCGTGGACAGCCCCGCTGAAAATATCCGACTGGAAAGCAGGCGAAGCTCCGTCTGTACCAACAGTCTCATCTAAGTACGGAGAGCCTGAATTCACGTACTATAAGGCGTCTGACAGCACACCGCTTGAAGGGGCTCCGACAACAGCGGGAAGCTACTTCGTCGTTGCAAGGGTGCCTGCTTCGGAGGATTATGAGGAGATAGTTACCGAGCCTGTATATTTTAAGGTGACGTCTTCGGTGATAACCATAACCGTACCCGACACGACGGTCGTTTATCGGGAGCAGGCAGATTTTGATATCAAGGTAGACGGCGACATTTCCGAAGAGGAAAAAGAAAATGTGAAAAACGCGGTCAAGGTGACGTGCTACGATGCCGCATCTGCCGATACAGCGACACCTGTCGGCACTTACCCTATAACAGTAGACTTTGACGAAACGGCATTTTCGGACAGCACCTTTGCATACGAGCTCGGTAATCTCACCGTCACGAAGAGGACTCCGACCATTGCCGTAAACGGCGCAGGAACGTCCGTGCAGTGCGTATATACGGGAGTTTCTCCCGAGGCGGAGCTGAACGGATATATCCTCTCCGATAACACTGACAAAGATGCTTTGCTCGACTATCAGTGGTTTGTCAAGGAGAGCGGCGGCGTTTATACCGAGCTCGCCGATGCACCCGTACACTGCGGCGAGTACAAGGTCATTGTGAGTCAGCATGAATCGAAAAACTTCAATGCACAGGTGCTTGAGGTGCCGCTGATTATAGTTCCTGCACAGCTCACAGTGACATTTGAGGACGCCGCAGTCACTTACGGCGATGAGCTCCCGAGCAAGGTGAAAGTGAAGTATTCAGGCCTCTGCGAGGCGGACAATGCTCTTTTCCCCGAGGAGGTCCCCGCTGTATCGTCATATACCGAGACGGGCAATGCGGGCGAATATGAACTCAGCGGAGAGCTGCCCGAAAACTCCGATTATTCCATCACTGTGAATAGCGGCAGGCTCACTGTTAAGAAGAGGCCGCTCACTGTTACAGCTGAAAGCTGCAAGATGACCTACGGCGAGGAGCCTCCTACAAATGCGAAGGTGACCTATGACGGTCTGACAGCGAAGGACGAGGCAGTGTTCCTTGATTCTTTCCCGTGTGTTACCGAATATACGCAGTACAGCTCTGTAGGCACATATGGGATGCTTCCTCAGATACCCGACTTCACAAACTACGAAGTAACTGCAAAGGCTGGAGTGCTTACAGTCGAGCCGAAGCCTGTCAGCGTATCATGGGGAACTCAGTTCAGCTTTGTCTATGACGGAACTGAGAAGCAGCTCGTTCCGACGATTACGGGTACAGTAGGCGGCGATGAGGTCGAGGCTGTGCTCGGGAACTATAAAGCGACGAAAGCAGGTACATATACAGCGAAGATATTGTCGCTCTCTGACATCAACTACAGCGTTCCCGACGTCCTGTCAAGTATGGAATGGACGATAGAGAAGGCTGGCCTGCACATCTTCGCGAAAGAAATGACCGTATCTTACGGCGAGAAGCTCGGTGAAGCAGAGATGCAGGCAGAGGGCCTTGCCGTGGGCGATGACATCTCGGTCATCATCGGCACACCGAAGCTTGTTACGTCCTACGAGCAGTATAGTCCTGTCGGCGATTATGACCTCATGTACGAGAACGGGCTCGAGGCTGAGAATTACAATGTCCTCTGCGATTATAAGTCTGTTCTTCACGTAGTTCCGAGGGAGACAGAGCTTATATGGGATGAGGAGTACGAGTTTTTCTACGACGGTACTGAAAAGGCGGTCTACGCTGAGCTCAACGGGGTTGTCAACGGCGACGACGTTACGCTCGAATACAAAAACAACAAGGCGGCGGAGGTCGGCGACTATGAAGCGGAGGTCACGGTAAGCGGCAAGGACAAGAGCAATTACAAAGTCGCGCTCGTTTACTTCCGTCAGTGGAAGATAAAGGAAGCCGCACTGGAGTTCACCGAGCCGAAAGCGGCTGAGCTGACTTATAGCGGAGCCGAGCAGGAGCTCGTCACGGGAGCGAGTGTTATCGGCGGAAAGATAAGCTACAGCCTTGACGGCGAGACCTACAGTGCGAAGATCCCGACGGCTGTAAATGCGGGCAAGTACAGGGTGTATTATCAGGTGGAGTCAGACTCGCAGCACAGCGGCTCGGCAGCAGGCAGCATACCCGTTGCTATCGCACCGCTGGAGCTGTCCGATACAGGCAGGAAGCCCGATATAGTGATAACTCATGACGGTTTCGATGATACAGCTCCAGAGGTAAAGGTGAGTGCTGACGGCGTGCAGCTCATTGAGGGAGATGATTACACGTTCGAGTACGATAACGGCAGCAGGGTCGGATACGGAAAAGTGACAGTAACCTTTGTCGGCAATTATACAGGCAGTGCAACGGCCGAATATCCTGTTCAGGAGCGTACTGCCGTATTGACGACTGCTACTACTACAACTACATCTGCAACTACGACAACCACAACTACTACAACCACGACAACGAGCGCCACCACTTCAACCGCTACGACCACTACAGCCAAGACCACTGCAACTACAACATCGACCACTAACACAACTACAACAAGCACTGCGGAAACAACAATGACGACTGCTACAGCCGCCGTTACGAGCACTGCAACCTCATCAATGGTTACAAGCACGACAACTACTTCGGCTACAACGACGACAACTACCGTCACAACAACTACAACAGCAACAACGACGACGACAGCTCCCGTAACTACTACCGAAGTGACTACGTCCACAGAAACGACATCATCGACAACTGAAACGACGTCGAATACAGCGCCGACGGGAACGACATCGTCATCTACGACAACAGAGACCACAACGGCGTCGACGGACGGTACAGCTACAGCAACAGTCACAACAACGACGGCAGTACCGCCTGTTACTACAACAGAATCCACTGCAACAACGTCAGAGACTGCAACTACAACAGAATCCACAACAACGTCAGAGACTGCAACTACAACCGAATCTACAACAATAACCGAGACTGCAACTACAACAGAATCTACTACAACGACCGAGACTGCAACTACAACCGAATCTACTACAACGACCGAGACCGCAACTACAACAGAATCTACTACAACGACCGAGACCGCAACTACAACCGAATCTACTACAACGACCGAGACCACAACTACAACAGAATCCACTGCAACAACGTCAGAGACTGCGACTACAACCGAATCTACAACAACGACCGAGACTGCAACTACAACCGAATCTACAACAACGTCAGAGACCACAACTACAACAGAATCCACTGCAACGACCGAGACTGCAACTGCAACAGAATCCACCACCTCATCGACAGAAACTACAACTGCTTCAACAACGGAAACAGAGCCTGTAACGACAACTCAGACCGAACCTGTTGGAATCTATGGATTCGGCGACCCTTCGGGCGATGGAAAGGTCGACGCAAAGGACGCATCGAAGGTGCTTGCGATATACGCGATATATTCGACAGGCGATATCCCCGAAGATATGACGGATGAGCTGTTTGCGGCGGCAGACGTCAATGAAGACGGACAGCTGAATGCAAAGGACGCCTCGTATATCCTCGGCTACTACGCATATCTCTCGGTCGGAGGCAGTGACAGCTTCAAGGACTTCCTTCTCGCAAAAGCATGAAAAACTATCATAAACAGACAGGCTGCTCAAAATCGGGCAGCCTTCTGCAATGAAAAATCGGAAGGCTTTTTATAGCCTTCCGATTTTTGTTAGAGGAGGTTGGAACTTTCACTATGATTGGAAATTATTCTGCGAGGAAATCCGTGATGCTCAGTGTGCCGCCTGTGGAGAGGTAGGAGTAGTAGCGAAGAGCGTCTGTAGCGTCCTTGGAGTCAACTCTGCTGTCGTTGTTGATGTCGGCAGCCTTCATCTGAGCCTCTGACAGCTCGATGTTCTGACCTGTCTGGAGGAGAGCGTATGTAGAGAGTATGCAGGAGGAATCAGAGGCGTTTATGATGGAGTCACCGTTGATGTCGCCGACCATGATCTCTTCCTCGATGGGAGTCTCTTCTTCGATAGCGGGCTCTTCGGGAGTCTCTTCCTGTGCCTCGGTCTCAGCCTCAGCCTCAGTTATTCTGATGTAGCCCTGCTCGATACCGTTTGTGAATAACCAAGCTTCCATAAGGCGGCTTGCTTCGTCGTTTTCAACGCTCGCGAAGAGGTCTGCTGTACCGTCTGCATTTCTGTAGAGTATCTCTATCGGGAACTCGTCTCCAACATTGAGCTCTTCGGGAAGACGGAGCTGGAATGTCCAGAGAACGCCGTCGATGCCGTAGTTCTCGCCGCACATTGTAGCGAGGAACAGGTCGTTCTGTATGCCTTTTCTGACGTTTTTGCCGAGCTTAGAGCCTGCGCGGCCTGTGTCAGCGTAAGAGCCGAACTCATCGGGAACAACGTCAAGTCTGTTGTCGTAGCTTACGTGGATACCTGTGGATGCGTACTTGAGCTTAGCGCCTGAAACTGTGAGCTCAATAGTCTGAACGGGATTATTCTGAGCTACATTTATCGGGAGCTCTATGCGGCTGAGGGACATCGTAGGCTTTGTCTCTGCCGTGCTGGGATCGAGCCCGTTGAGGTCGTATTCCGAGTAAGGACCTGTTGTGCCTGCGGCTGAGCCCGCAAAAGCAGTTATAGCAGTAGCGGTAGCTGATGTGATTGTCATTACAGCTGTTATTATAGCAGCGATCATCTGATTCTTTTTCATAAGAGCACCTCCCGATCGGATTTCCTTTTGTTGATATTATTATACCATAGATTTCCTGAAAAATCAATACAAAACGGATAATTATACAGATTGCAAATAACAAAATGCAAGGTACAGATTTGTTTGATATGCACAAATTGTGAATCAAATATTATCGGAACAACCTAAAAATGATGATTAATAGTTGATTTTTAGCGGTTTATACATTCAGTCATATTTACAGCACGTGATATTTTAAATCAAATCTCTATAACAAGTTGGAGAATGTTGCAAGAAAAAATACAGGTAGTAATATCAATAAGCTGCTGCGTTTGACTTACCTCCAAATGGATAGTATAATATTAAAAGTTCCTTTTTTATGCAACGCGGGCAGTCGCTTTCCTTAGTAGTATTGCAGAAGCTTCTATTTCAATTTTGGAGGTGCTGAATGGACGACGAAAAAATACTCGCTCTCTTCCGCGAGAGGGACGAGACCACTATAGTCGAAGTCAGGCAGAAGTATTCTGCTTACTGCGGGGCTGTAGCGAGCCGTATACTCCGTGACAGCTCTGACGCTGAGGAGGCGCTGAGCGATACGTGGCTTGCGGCGTGGAGGTCGATACCTCCGCACGAACCGAAGTGTCTGCGGACGTATCTTTCACGGCTCACACGCAATATCAGCGTGAATATGCTCGAGCGCAGCACCGCACGGAAGCGCGGCTCAGGCGATGCGGCCGTCGTGCTCGACGAGGTAGCCGACTGGCTCGTATCCGACAAAGACGACGTCGAGGACAGCGTGAACGAGCGTCTTCTCACTGACGCGCTGAACGACTTTCTCGCAGACCTTTCCGATATCGAATGCAGGGTATTCGTGTGCCGTTATACATATTTTCAACCTGTATCGGAGATTGCTCGCGCGAATGGCTTTACGGAGAACAAGGTCAAGTCAATGCTTATGCGGCTGAGGAAAAGACTGCGTACAAAGCTTGAAAAGGAGGATCTGATATGAAAGCAGATACATTTATAAAAGCAATGGGAAATATAGATGAGCGCTTCCTCAACGTAGAAGTGCCCGAACGAAAAATACACCGTAAATGGACAAAGTGGGTCGCGGGAGCAGCTGCGGCACTGCTTCTGATAGCGTGTCCGCTGCCCGCGATGACAGCTCTCGGCTCGGACGGAGCATACAGCGTGTTGTATGAGCTCGCTCCGTCGGTGGCTCAGACATTCAAGCCTGTCCGCAAGTCTTGCACTGACGACGGGATCGAGATGACTGTCATCTCAGAAAAATGCGACGGCAGTACGGCACAAGTCTGCCTTGCAATGCGCGACCTGACAGGGGAGACCTCCTACGATTACTGGGACTTGTACGACAGCTATATGTTAAACTTCCCTTATGATATGAATGGTCATTGTAGGTTCTCGGAGTACGACGCTGACTCGAATACAGCTTATTTTGTGGTCGAGCTCGAGACGATGAACGGAAAGGATATGCCGAAGAAGAAGGTGACTTTCTCGGTGCGGGAGCTCCTCCTCGGCAGGAAGGAAACAAAGTGTGACCTTGAGATTGATATGTCGGCAATACAGAACGAGCCCGAAGCGATACACCGCAGTGATATCACGGGCGGGAGTGCATACGACTATCTGCCAGATCCCGACGATTATCGCTTCCTTCTTCCCGAAGACGAGCCTGTTTGCCGTCCTGCTGATAATGCCTGCCTCGACGCCGTAGGCTACGTAGACGGCGCACTGCACATCCTTATGCGTTTCGAGGACGTCGGTCATACCGACAGCCACGGTTGGGTCAGACTTGTTGACAGGGAAGGGGACGAAGTCGTATCAGAAAAAGAGAGTATCTCCTTCTCCTATTGGTACGACGAGGAGCGCACGGATATGTGCTGCGAGTACGTGATGCCCGTAGAGTACGACAGGCTCGCTGACTGCACTCTCTTCGGCGAATTCTACACAGCTCTCGACTACAGAAGCGGCGACTGGCAAGTCACATTCCCGCTGAAATAAAAAAGACAGTCCCTATAATGGGACTGTCTTTTTAAGGAGTGTGATGTTATGACGCCTTGAATAGGTATCTCATAAAGTTGTACATATGCGGGTCAACTGTAGCATTGCCGTGGTCGCCGCTCGGGATAACGTTCCAGATATGCTCAACGTTGTTGTTCTGGAGCGCCTTATGGTAGCTTTCGGGGTAGTTGCCGACAACGCCGTCGTTTGCCGCAGCTGATATGAGGATGAGGTAGGGCATTGCAGAGGGCTTGAACTGGCTCTCCTGCTTGAGTGAGCCTTCGTGCTCCATGTACATATCTCTTGTTGGGAATATGCCGGGAGCAGGACACGCGCCGCCCACATAGCCGTAATTCTCAGAATCGGTTATACCTGTGTAGAGAGCTTCACGTCCGCCGAGAGAAAAGCCCGAGATAGCGGTATTCTCTCTTCCTGTAGCAACTGAGTAGTGCTCCTCCATATAGGGCATAACGCTGTTCTTGATATCCTCGCGGATGAGGTCGTTGTGACGCATGAACTCCTGCGAGAACATATTTCCGCCGCTGCCGCCTGTAACCATATTAAGGCTTACGATGATCATAGGCTCGCAGAGACCGTCGGCAAGGAGATTGCCGAGCATGGTCTGCATACCCATCTGGACCATTGAATCCTCGTTTCCGCCGATGCCGTGGAGAACGTAGAATACGGGATATTTCTTGTTTGTGGAGTAGCCTGCGGGCAGGATAACGTTCATGCTCTTCTGACCGCCGCCGTCCTTGGACTGGTAGGAGACTTTCTCCACCTTGCCGTAGTCAACTCCGCCGCGCTTCGTGTTGAAGTTACCGGGCGAGCTGTTTACCATATCGTTTGCAATAGTTGCCATATTGAAGCTTCCTGATGATGGGTTATTCTTTGAAGTAGTTGTCTCCGAATTCTGTGTCTTTGTGGTCACTGCTGTGGTGGAAACCGATGATTTCGGGAACTCCTTTATCTGTCCGAGAACGAACTTGGAAAGTACAACAAGGTCATTGACAGCGAATGCACCGTCACCGTCTACGTCAGCGACTTCCATGGATATGTTTTTATTTGTGCCTGCCATATAGGCGAGAAGAGCCTGTCTTGCAGCGACGAGGTCAAAAGTGTTGATGACCTTATCTGCGTAGAAGTCGCCCTTGAGCTGACCCGTCGGAGCGGGAGGAGCTATGGAGCCGCCCTCAACAGTGCCATTTCCTGTGACAACTTCTGATTTCGTGCCCTTGACTGCGGCAACGAAATTGTCAATATAGAAGTCGGTTAGGTCGTCGGGAGCCTCGAAATAAAGGGTCATATCCGTAGCACCGGAGGGAAGTGTGTAGGAAACATTCTCGAGCTTAGTCCACTCGTCGCTCTTAGCGGTTACGAGAGCTATCTCGTCGTAGTTTTCCTTTGAACCGTCGTTATACTGGAGCGTCATTTTAATGTCAGTGGAAGCACCGCTCTTCTGAAGAGCAGCCGCACTGAAGCTGTAAGTCTCGCCTGCCTTGAAAATATTTGAAGGCAGTTCGATCGCAGCGCCGTGCCAGTTTTCGGAACGACCCGAAACGAACATTGAGCTGCCGCCGTCGTAGTAATTCTCGGAATCCTTAGAGACCTTAGCACTGCCCCTTCCGCTGAACCCTGCGAACGAGCTGTCAAAGTCGTATTTGATGTATGATCCGTCGGTATCGGGATCGACAGGCTTAGTAGTGGTTGTCGAGCCCGGAATGGGGGCTTTTTCTTCGATACTGAGCGACTTAACATCGGCCTGACCGTCGCTCTCCCAGCCCTCAACGTTGAAGGCTACCTCATAAAGACCGCCCATCTTCATGCCGAGATTTTCCCAAGCCTTGAAATGCTCGGAAACACTGATAGTACCCTTGGTTCTTGTATCGCGGCGAACACTGATGTACTGGGTGAAAGCCTTGTTTCCCTCGATAGTATACGAGTTCATGGGGTTCGTGAATACATCGTAAACACTGCCGTCGATAGTTACCTGTTTAGCGTTGTTTGAAGTCGGACGCCAGTTTTTCCAGTCCTCGATGATGTAGAACTCAACGAGAGGATTCTGTGTCCAGCCGTAGATACAAATACGTGAGTTACCGGAGGAACCCGCCGACCAGCTGCAATCGAAATCGCAGGTGAATCCACCGTAATCCTGCCAGTGGTTGGGGTTGTTGAGACCGTAGAAAAGTCCGCGGCGAGCGAGGAAGTTTCCTCTCGAGCCGTTAGGACCGCACTTCCAGCTTGTACCGAAACCGCCGCCGTTGTCATAGAGCGTCATTGTTGACGAATTCGGCGTATCAGCCTGCCATATCTCGTGGTGATAGCCGTTGTAGGAACCTGTCTCCTGAGTATGGCTCGGGCTTGTCTGGAGTACCTTGTCGGCGTGTGCGCTCATAAATCCGCCGAGGCTGACAGAGGACATACAAACCATGCCCGCAACAACGCTGCTAACGAGTTTTTTGATACCATTGAATCTCATGTGTATCACTCCTCACTTTCCTGATATAAATTAAAGATGAATAGATTAATGCGGTCAAGTGTTCTTTATATTTATATCCGCCCAATTCCTATAACCCTACCTTATAATATTACATTTTTGTGAATTATGCAAGTCAATTATTGCTGATTTGTATTGTATCTCTCCGATTGTTGCTTTTATTTTTGTTATATTTCGCTAAATACAAATCATAGAAGGTCGACAATGTCACTAAAAAGGTTTAAAATCTTTGGATTTTATTGACTTTCAGACATATTTCATCTATAATTATTTGTGGTCTATCAATGGTTTGGGAGGCTTTTATGGACGATTGTGTGTTCTGTAAGCTCATCAGCGGAGATCTGCCGTGCATGAAGGTATTCGAGGACGAGCATACACTCGCTTTCATGGATGTTGCGAACGACGTTGAAGGGCACATCCTTGTGATACCGAAGAAGCATATGGTGAGCATACTCGACTGTGACGATGAGACGCTCTCACATCTCATGTCAGCAGTCAGGCGGGTGTCGCTCCACCTTGCAGAGAACTGCGGATATGAAGGTGTGAATCTTCTGAACGCGAGCGGGGAGAGTGCAGGACAGTCCGTACAGCATTTTCATATCCACTTGATACCGAGAAGGAGTAATGATAATATTGATGCATGGCCCGTATTTAAGGGAGCGAGCCGTGCCGCGGAAGAGCTGTTCAGGGAGCTCTCCATGATGGAAGGGGAATAATATGTCAGAAGAATGTAAGCTCACATTTGAGCTGTACGACCCCAGCGATGACAAGCAGAGCTGTGTTGTCAGAACGATGACCAAGCTTGTCGGCAGGGATTATTCGACGGTCAAGCAGGAGCTCAAGAAGCTTGCCGAAAGATCGGGCTTCGAGACCTATAATGACCAGAGCGTGTTCGAGGAGTATATGTCGCAGAACGGGATTTACAAGGAGCGCGACTACAACAACAACACTCAGCTCAAGGACCTCGATTTTTCGGGCGGAGCATACTGTGTGTTCGTGACCAACAGGGTCAGCTATTTCCACCTTGTGCCCGTTATCAACAACGTGATATATGACAGGCGCAACGAAAGTCTTGGTATGTACGTTGTCGCGACTTACAAGAAAGCTGATAAGGGCGCATAAAAAAGGCGACGAAGGGGAGCCCCCTTTGGCGGTTTCGCAGGATACCGAATATGTACCGTAAATTTACGGCTCGGTAGCCCACAAATTCTGCTAAGGGAAGCACTCTAAAGAGCGGCTTGATATCCCGCATATCGGATAGCCGCACTTTCCATCAGAGCCCTGCGGGTCATATCGTATATCCTATGGAGGAAAACAACACGATCTATAGCTTTGAAAAGTACATCAGGGTTTTATCACGTAGATTACAGCAAAACAGGAGCCGCTATATCGGGGCTCCTGTTTTTTCGTTATATACGCTTGACTGCGCGAGATTTGCCTGTAGACAAAAAAACTCCCGACATGGAAGTCGAGAGCATAAAAGCATATATCATTGTATTATGCAGCCTGTGTTTTTTTAGGTCTAAAAACAGCATAGATGATTATGAGCAGTAAGCCAAGTACAGCTATGCCTATGCTTGCATACATAAATGTGTTTGTAAAGAGTTTCATAGTTTCAGTATAAGACGTGTATATCTGCGCCTGTTTTATCGAGAACGAGCTGAAATAATTCGTTGCGAGAAGATACGCACATGGAGCGGTTCCGATAACACCCGCGATGAGAGCGGAAACTCCTGTCCAGTATACAGTTTCAGCTTTCGCACTCATATTTATGAGCAGGAGAACGATGATGAGTATCAGTACCGCAGAAGCCGAAGTTATCATTATCAGGTCTATGCGTGTATATATTTTCGAGAGCTTTGTGATGACTCCGTGACTGTCGAGCGCGCCGAACTTGTAGACATCGCTGTATTCACGGATTATGCTGTACGCACTGTTTTTCGTAGCTGTGAGCTTTTTCTCAAACTTGTCGTCTTTTTTGTAGCCTGTTTTATCAGCGTAATCGTTGAAGAAAGCGTCGATAGATGCTTCAAGTTTTTCATTCTTTGTTTCGATCGAAGCGTTGCCGCCGCGAAGTCTCTGAAATCCGTTATCAATGGTCTGCTCGATAATACCGTGAATGTATTCGCTGTCAATAGCGTCCATGTAGACTTCTTCCGGGATACCCGTTACGGATGATCGCTCATGGAAGTATTTTTCAAGTTCCGAACGGACCTTATCGTCAATATCGTGTTTTTCGGATATAGTTTTAAACTGCTGCTCTGTCGCACAGTATTTTACGATCCCTGCGCCTGTACCTGCGAGAACAGAGAATACCAGTATTACAGAGACGAATACGGAGGCTATATAAGAAAATGCGTTTTTCATTTATTCAGCCTCCTTTGCTTTAGCATAGAAGGCGCTTTTTTCCTGCTGACAGATAACGCCGACTCGTTCGTTCGTATTGCCGAGGATATCCTTCTTGCAGGTATAAAGTGTGAGCTTTGTCTCTTTGGACGGAACGACGTATTTACGGTCGGAAGCACTGAATGAGATCAGTTCGGTGACTTTATAGGTGAACTCGCCGTAGTTTGTATTTACAGTGATGATATCACCCTTTTTGAGCTTAGACAGATCTGTGAAAAATGTGTCAACATGAGCGCTGATGACGGCATTCCCTTCGGTACCGATGACAGCCGAGCCCGAGGACTGACAGGCACCCTTTTCAAGGAGCTCCTGTTTGCTGCCCCAATATACGGGGACATCAATATCGAACCCACTGCACTTTATAGTGGCGTATAATTCGCCGAACTGCGGACGGACGACCTCACCTGTTTCAGAGGTCTCGCCTGTATACTCGGAAATAATGGTGTTGTCCCTGATAACGAGCCCCGAATCATCGGAGGGAGACGACTTGAGCTTGTCCATAAAAGCGATGTCTGCATACATTTTTAGCTTATCATAGGGCTTTATCAGTGCTACAGACACTATTGATATGCATATTGCTGTCACAAAGAAAGGAGCAAAGATATGCGGGACGACACTGTTTTTCTTTTTTGTGCTCATATCAGATACTTCTGTCCTCTCTGCCGAAGCACTTTTTTACTACGATGTACATTCCTGCAAGCGATGTGAGCAGGAGAGCTCCTGCGGCTGCGAAGATGCCGCGACGATCATAGCCCGTGTTCTCAACAACGTCCTTTGCATGACTTACCGCGACGAGTTCGCCCTTGTCGTTTTTCATGGAGATAACGACGTTGTCATCGCTGACCTCCTCGACATTGAGAGTGAGGTTCATATCATCGGTTATGCTTTTCATATCGTCGATGACTTCCATTTTCTTTTCCGTAGGGAGCTGCTTCAGGAGACTTCTGCGCTCCTCGGGTGAGAGGTCATTGATGAATACAGTCTGCTGCTCGTCGGTGAAGGTCGCAAGATATGCCATTTTGTCATCATAGGAAAGAGCAATGAACGCGGCTCTGCCGATACGCGTGAAGACAGAGCCGTCGGGCATCGTGAGAGTTATCTCGTCCGACTGAACGGGAGTTGTCTGATTACCTGCTGCTGTTGTCGTAGCAGGAGCTGCCTGAGTGGCTGCGGGCGGAACGGTAGCTTGGGGGTCATGGGGAACATTTGTAACTACCTTGCTGCCCGATTCTCTGAGCTGCTCCATATACTGGTCGATGACCTCGGGCGGATAGAGCTCGGGGTTAGCATAGTATTCGTTCCAGCCCTGGAGTATAAGGTCCTCGGAATAGCCTAACTGACGTGCAAGTTCGGCGGCTTCCTCGGGAGTAGCCGCATTTGTATATATCGGAGCTGACATCAGCGCACAGATAACCGCACCTGCTGCCAGTGTTTTAGCGAAAAAGTGTTTCATTTGGGTTCCTCCTTCATCTATAATGAATTATTATAACACATATTTATGAAAATAGCAAGTCGGGCGGAAAATGTTTATAATTCGTTAAAAAAATTCTGTTAGTTTCTGCTTTTATCTTGACACATTGTCGGAACTGGTATATGATAAAAATAGTTTTTTGGAAAGTTTTTTGTGATATTTCTTTTTTTCGTGCGTCTTATATATGAGAACGCAGAAAGATTTCTCGGAAGGGGGGAGAGCCATAGTGGATTTTGAAGCTGCATTTCGCGCATATTACGACGACGTGTTCAGATTCCTGCGCGGACTGTCCGCGAGCGAAACGCTTGCAGAGGAACTGACGCAGGAGACATTTTTTCGCGCATTTCGTTCGATAAATGAATATCGTGGAGAATCCGAGCTGAGAGTATGGCTCTGCTCTATAGCGCGCAACCTGTATTATTCACATTGCCGAAAGGAAAAGCACCTGACAGGTGATGATGTGCCTGAGGATCATATAGCTGACGGAGCAGACTTCACTGAGCTCATCGCCGATAAGGAAGTTGCACGTCTCCTGCACAGAGTTCTCCACACCATACGCGAGCCCTATAAAGAAGTGTTTTCGCTCAGGGTCTTCGGAGAGCTTTCTTTCCGCGAGATAGGCGAAATCTTTGACAAGAGCGAGCATTGGGCCTGCGTTACTTTTCATCGCGCAAAGTCAATGATACAAAATGGTATAAAGGAGTGATAATGATGAGATTGCCGTGTGAGGTCGTACGCGACCTGCTTCCCCTGTTTGCAGAGGATATGGTAAGTGACGAGAGCCGCAGACTTATCGAAGAACATCTTGCGGAGTGTGCTTCCTGCCGTGCAGCATCCGAGGCTATGGGAGCGCCTGTGCCTGATGTACAGTTCCGAATGGATACAGCACAGGGATTCGTAAAATACGAAAAGAAGAAAAAGCGCAAGCTTGCGGTTACTATCGCACTCATAACAGCCGCTGCTGTCGCAGCTTATTTCATAATGCATATAGCTCTTCTCCTTGGCGTTATCGGGTTCATTCTGCTTGACGGAGCTTTTTCACAGGTCAAAGTGGATACCGACGCGTCCCATTATTCGAGATATATGGGCGAGGAGGCTGAAAATGAATACAGGAATAAATGGGGGATGGACGAGTCGATTTTCCCTGACGAGCTGACCGACGATATGCAGGTCCTCGAATACAAAATGGTCTACTATAATCCGTGGGATGCACAGTTCCTCAGTTATCTGACTGTCACATATTCTCAGTCGGACTATGAAGCCGAGCTTGACAGGCTTGCTGACTGCGGTATCACACCATATAAGGACTATTACGGAGTTACCGGTTTTTCGGATGAAGAAGACCCGATAGCGATGAATGCTGACGACTATCAGGGATTTGTATATGCGATACACACTCCCGAAAAGAAGAATACGATAACTTACGTAGAACTGATTTTCTGCAACTACGCTTACGACCTCGATTATAAGGAATACATCCCTTCGGAGTATCTGCCGCTCGGATTTGATGCTGCGTCGGATAATCCTTATGAGATCAGAATGCGAAAGGACTAAAAAGAGGTATCCGTTGAATTTTTGATAAAATTTGCCTGTGCTATTGCATTTTCGGAGGTTCGATGTTATAATATGGGAAAGCGGTAGTACCGCAAATATGACGAATGGCAGGTGAACACGATGAAGTATACGAAGTTTATAGCTGCTTCTTTTGCTGCAATGACCGCAGTCGGGACGACGTTCTCAAGCGGACAGACGGTTTTCGCAAATGAAAAGTTATACTCTGGGTATGAAGCCGACGATGATCGTACAGACTTCGATCACACTAAGTCTGTACCGCTTGCGGGGCAGACGCGTATAACCGTTCTCGACAAGGATACGGGAGAGCCATTCCCCGACGAGATACTGAAAAACCACCCGTTTATGTTCGGTACGGATATACGA
Organism: Ruminococcus sp. YRD2003; assembly: GCA_900109435.1. Taxonomy (GTDB): domain Bacteria; phylum Bacillota; class Clostridia; order Oscillospirales; family Ruminococcaceae; genus Ruminococcus; species Ruminococcus flavefaciens_G. The sequence goes on from FNZT01000003.1 coordinate 70,075, forward strand.
ATAGGCGATATGCACACGGGACCTGTTTTCATTATCAATAATAATACCGAGTATGTTGACGGCGAGCTCGCAAAGCTCTTCTATACTGCTGATGAGTTCAGCTTCATTTGTGATGACAGGCCTGAGATCACAAGATTTGAAAACGGGGCGCTTGATTTAGTCTTCAGGACAAAGCTGAACATAACAGGGGATGTCAATAACGACGGCTCTGTAGGCATCGCAGACGCTGTTCTGCTCCAGAGATGGCTGCTCGATCCACATATCGACGTTGACTTCGACTGGAGAGCTGCTGACTTGTGTACCGACAATAAGCTAGATAGTTTTGACCTTGTAATGCTGAGGAAAAAGCTTGTTTTAGCTGATATATCTCTCAGCGATGAGGCCGCTCCCGTCCTTGTGGTCACTACTGAAGCAACGTGGAAAGGGCGGCAGGACATTCTGGTCTATGATGAGAACGGCACCGCTTATCACGTATACATTTCAGACGGCAAAGCTCATTACGGTCAATATGACGTACCGTATATCGAGGAAGATGCTGAGCTCATAAGGTTTGGCGGAGAAGGCTGGTACGAAGCTCTCGAGAGTATTATTTCAAAGCCAGAAGCACGCTATTACGATAAGTTTATGGACGATGGCACCCTTTCACTTACAAAGCAGATGTCGAAGGACGCGGTCAGGTACAGCGAAGAAAAGTGGCTCGATACTGTACCGCATTGGCTCGACGGCAGCACGATGTCGATATATCTTATAAACGAGTCAGACGATAAGGCTCATTTTGCGAAGCTTGCAACTCTTCTTGGATCTGATTCATGCCTTGAAAATGAAATTGTGCAGGACTATGTGAATGAGCTCCTGAAAAAGGATTACGTGGATTATCCAGGGCTTGACCTTGAGTTTGAAAACTATCTTAAATATGCAAATAAAAAATATAAGGAGTAAAACAATGAATCCAATAACAGTTAATTTCGGTTCAGGAAATAAATTCCAATTCAATGAGAGCGTAGAGGGAAAGAACTGTCTTATGGAGGCAACGATCTCGGGAACAGCAACGCTTGTTGATGCTGCTTCGGGGCACTATGACGGAGTATCCGATGTAAGAGCAGAATTCGGAGCAGTGCTCGGAGCTGTGATCAATAAGTGCTTGTCTAAAATGACCATGGATGCTGCAATAAACAACGAGTCTTTCATGAATATGATCGGCTCGGGTTCAGCTCTGAAACAGGAAATAGAAAAAGAGTTTGCATATGCGAACGACAGTGTTTATGTTGATACTTTACACTTTGACATAACCGAAGAGTCAAAGGACAGGCTCGGTAAAATGAGAGCGGAGCTTAACAAAAAGGAAGAAAAAGCCGACAATGAAAACGGCTCGCCGCAGGGATTACAGGGTATGAATCCTGCTATGCTTTATGGTATGGCGATGATGAATCAGGCTATGAATCCGAATATGAACCAGCCTGCACCTCCGAATATAGTGCCTGACATGAACCGACCGATGCAGCAGAGTGCTCCAAAGTTCTGTACTAATTGCGGAGCTAAAAGAGTTGACGGACAGAAATTCTGCATCGAGTGTGGAGCAAAGCTCTGATAATAGAATAAATGAGACCGTTTTGAATAAAAGGGTACCTATACATACTTTTGCCCCGAAGCGTTTCAAAGTGCTTTGGGGCATAGTGTTTATTTATCGTTATAAAGAATGAAACTGTATGGCAGGGGTTAGTTGTTGAAACGATAAAATAAATCAACAATTTGCAGGTCTGCAAAACAACAAGGAGAAATAATGCGCTATACACTAATGAATGCGGAGCACGAGGTCATTGATTTTGATATCGACCTTGAAAACAGGATAATAAATGAGATCGGTGAAGTCAAGGAGCTTCAATATGCTCCTGTTTATTTTAATGGGAGCGATGATATAAAGCATTCGCTTTACAGTTTGCTTTGCGGCAGGACATTAAGTGTAATGCGTCGGGATACAGCCGACATAATAAATGCCTTGTCTTTAAACAATGAGCTTGAGCTTTCCGTATATTCACTCGGGCTTTCGCTTACCGATTGCTATTGGTACAGACCTGAGGGCTCGCCCCTCAATTGGCAGGATGTAAACTGCTTTGACAGAGACTATGACACATCTATGGGTAATGCTATTCTTCGCTGTGACTATCCTGCGTTAAAGAAAGCCGACCCGTTCACACCCGACCTGACTCTTGGGGGTATATCAAAAAAAGCGTGGATAAAAACAGACAGTGCGCCTATGCTTCTGAAGTCTGAAGCGGGGCAGGCAAGCATCGTCGAGCAGGCAGAGCTTCTTTCATCAAGGCTCACCGAAAGACTGCTTGATGAAAAAGACTACGTTGCTTACAAGCATATTGACTTTGAAGGTGAAAGCTACTTAGCCTGCCGTGGAATGATAAATAACTATGAAGAATTTGTCCCGGCAGCACACATACTTGAAATGTTGGAACTGCCAAATGACTGCTACAGCTTCAAGGCAATATCAAAGGATAAAAACCATCTGAACACCTTTACCGAAGCACTTATAAAAATGGGGGTAGAAAACATAACTGCATACTATGCAAAGCTCGGTGCGGTATTTGACCTTACCCTTGCAGGAGACAGCCACTCGGACAACTTCGGCTTTATAAGAGACTTAAAAACTCTTAAATTTCGTCCTGCTCCGCTTTTTGACAGGGGACGTTCATTCGGGAGCTTCGGTCAGCCAAAAGATAACGGAGAGATATCTGCCGCAAAAAGTGCCGTTTCTGCCACCAAGATAATGTTTCTTATGATGCTGTTCAATTCCGTAATCCTGTACCCCGATTGGGATTACAGTTGGTATGAACCTAAAAAGCTTAATGGCTTCCATAAGGATATTGACGTATATCTCGGCGGCTGTGAGGACGCACCCGAAGAATACAGAACTCTTTTAAAGGCTGCCTTTGATTATCAGCTTGATTATCTGAACAAAGCAGCGGGAATAGAATGAGCTTCGCTCCGAGCGGACAAAGAGGGGAGTCCCCTCGGGCAGTTTAGTGGGCTACCGAATACGTAACGCAAGATTACGGCTCGGTAGCCCACTTTTTCGTTAAGGGAAGCGCACAGAGGAGAGCGTTTTTTTGCTGTGATACGGCTTTGACAGAATTACAGGCGTATCCGGAGACACGCCTGTTCTGATGTTATGGTATAGTTATTTGGGGGATATCGGCATTATCAGCTCGCAAACCAGAATGAGCTGCCGGAACCTGCATTTTCCATTGCATCGTACCAATATGCATTATAATCGGAAGATGAGAAGTCAAAAGAACCGTTTCCGTTTTCGTAATCAGTAGTGCTGCTGATAAGCTCGCCGTCTGATGAGTAGGTGAAAGACTGCTTGATACAATTGGTGTATGTAACCGAAACGCCATCATCGGAAACTGTAACAGGTCCGCTCATAGTCCATACACTGCTTTCGGCAACGTTGCCGCTCCATGATATATTTATTGAAGCCTGATCCATGCCGATGCATGAAACTGTCATAGTTGCGCGGCCGTTAGTATATGTACCGATGAAGTTCATCATCGGGTTCTGACCGTCGCTCGGTGTTGCAGCCGGCTCAGGATTGTTTCTGTCGGGATAGCAGAACTGATAGCCGGAGTAGTATGTGATCTGCTCGGGAGTGCTGCCGTTCGTTACGGGAGCTACAACAACGATCCAGCAGCTTATTCCGTCGGGCGCATAACCCTTTGTGCAGCTGATGATCTCAGCACCCGAGCCTGCCTGTGTTTTAACATTGCTTATAGCTGTTTCACGGTCTATACCTACCTTGATATCATCAGTATTGCCGGAAGCAGTGCTCTGCGAGGAAGTATCTGCATTTGCAGCAGTAGTACCACCTGCCGCTTGAGTATTATCTGCCTTCTGTGCGGCGGTCGAGCCTGACTTCTTGTCGGTTGTATCAGTGCCTGATGTTACAGTTCCTGTTGTTGTCTCCTTAGCAGCAGAACTGCTTGTTGAGGGAGTGTTTGATGAAGCAGGTTCCGTGTCGGAGCCGCAGCCCGTCAGCATTGCGGCTGCTCCTGAAATTGTTATTACAGCGGCAGCCAGCATTGCTGCAAATCTCTTGTTCTTTGTGTTTAAGTTGTTCATTTTTATCCTCCTGATAATTCTGCGCATTTTTTTGCGCGCTTTTGTTTCCCATGACTATATCATACCACTACACTTCAGAAATTGCAACATATAATATATCGACAAAATGTAGCTTAAACTACATTTTCGTGCGGGAATGTAAATAAAGCTACACTTTGCCAAAAAAATAACAATTGCTTAATAAATGCTCAATGTATTTAGTTTCGATAAACTTTATAATAATGCAGAAGGTACATTCTCCTGATGGAAAGTATTTCTGTAGTTGATGGGATCGATTCCGAAAAACTTGAGAGTGTTCAGAAGACTCTGAAAAGTGCGCTCGATAATAACGATGAACAAGGTATCTCCGAGAGCCTTAACGAATTCAGCACAATACTTTGGGGTATATCTGATAACCTCGAAAATAAAGGCTTGATTGGTCTGAAGGCATTTATAGACCATACAAAGTTTATCGTAGAGGCTGCTGTTGAAAACGAGAAAGAGAAAGCTCCCACACAGATGGAGAAGGGAAAAGAGTGGCTTTTTGCCAGCTATTTTCATGCACCTATCAAGGAGATCGAGCCCTTGAATAGGGAGATGTACTCGCCAAATGAGCTTGATAAATGCATAAATGATCTTGGCTTTGCTGCTATCTGGAGCGCCTTGCAGGATAGGATAGATGCAGAGAAGCGTCTGAATGAAGGAGTGAAAGATGCCGAAGAAGCTGAAATACTGCGTGATGAGATTATCACGGCAAATAACAACTTCATCGCGGCAAATAATGCGCTAAGTGAGAACCTTTCAAAAGAAGCTAACGAACCCTATGTCAAAATGTTTGAAGGCAAGATAGAGCGTAACAATATAGTCCCGAAAATGCTCGAGGAGCAGAACAAGACGCTGGAGAACGGAGTGTTTGTCGGTCTGCTCGATGAATACGAATTTATCAACAGAGCCAAGAAAGATGTTGCCGAAATAAGCAGAAAAGCAAGTATACTCGCAAGAGAACTTGATGAAGTAAAGGGAAGCGCGCACAAGCGTTCAAAGTATTTCAATGCCATGGAGGACGCGCTGGCAAAGGTGACGGCACTGTCGCCGAACGACAGCACCTATGACGAGGTAGTGAAAGCACTTGACAACCTTGAGAAAGCAACAAAAGCTTAAGGGGCTGCATATAGGTGACGGAAAGAGACGTATTGAATATGCACGGACTGTCAACAAGTTCCTGAAAACGAATTATAATGTACTGAACACGGCGTATCAGCAGCTTGGCAATGACAGAGGTGCATATTCGATCAGGGATATCGCACGTACGCTCGAAGAAGGTCCTGCCCCTAAGAATAAGCTCAAGGAGATTAGCCTTGAAAAGCTGGATTTCATTAATCCGGCATATACCGAAAAAATGAGAGAAACAGGAGAAGATGTTTACACTAAGAGATACAGAACTTCTTCTGAAATGGCATCATTGGGTGGTGTCATTATTCTTTGATTGATGAAATGGAGCGTGAGATGAGCGTGGGCAAATACCGGGGGGAAAGAAAAAAAGAAATGGAAGTCCGCGACATTATCAGTGGAATAGCCAGAATAACGCTGCCCTATAATTCTTATCTGGCTATGAAGGACATCACGAAAAAATGGACCGGTCGCCGTCAGGACTGGAGCAGCATCTACGCTCAGCTTGTGATCTACTACGGCGACAGGATACCTGAATAACATTTCCATCTTGACAATCAAATAATCATGTGCTAATATGCAGATAAGACCGACTGCTTTCACAATCGGTCTCATCATACACCCTTCTATTGCACTATTTTGCGTTTACACAGAATTTGGGATTGACTCTACAATATCGAAAAATTCTTTGCAGATAACTATCTTGTGAACTGAACCGACCTTGACTACACAATTATACGTAAATAAAATAATCCCCGGAACTGCTCATATGAACAGCTCCGGGGAGCATCATTTGGGGATCATAACTTAGCGAGGTATTATCCCTCAATGGCAATATACTTGTGATTTTCCAGCTTCTTTGGCTCTGCCTTCGGAACGCAGATGTTAAGAACACCGTCCTCAAATTTAGCCTTTACATCGGCTTCGGTAACAGTATCACCGATGTAGAAGCTCCTCTGCATTGCGCCTGCATAACGCTCCTGACGGATCAGCTTGCCCTTCTTGGACTTTTCGTCTTTGTCAAGTCCCTTTGCGGCACTGACAGTCAGATAACCGTTCTGAAGCTCAAGATTGATCTGGTCTTTCTTGAAGCCCGGCAGGTCGATAACGATCTCATAATGGTCGTCGAGTTCATGGACATCGGTCTTCATTACCTGTGCGGCGTGTTTGCCGTACAGCTTCTTCTCCACATCTCTGCCAAAATCAGGGAATCTGAAGAAATCATCGAATAAATTTTCACCGAAAATGCTTGGATACAACATAGGTCAGTCCTCCTTTTTACTCGTCACATTGTTTCCATTGCTTCGAGCAAGGGGACGGAGGGTTCAGCACACGGATCCTTTGGTGCTTCTCTGTTCCTTTGTTCTGATTATATTATAGCACTCCAAATTAGCACTGTCAAGGGGAGAGTGCTAATTTTCACACAGGTTTCATATTTTTGACAGAAATGTCACATTAGCCAACTGATAATTACACTCAGTGAGAATGGAGAAATGCGTCCTGTGCTGATTGACTATTATGCAGATCGTGTTAGAATTAACATAGTGGCAGTAGCTTTTAAAAGCATACTAACGGACAGACAAAGGTCTAGCTTACTCAAAGCTGTCCTCTTAGTATAACAATACACAAGGAATATGATCAGTTATGAAAAGAATAGTAATATTGATGTTGAGTATTTGTTTTATATTCAGTCTCAGCAGTTGCAGCGGTATTAATAATAATTCAAGTAAGATTTAGCGTCATTATTTATGCATGAATTATGAAACTCTTCAAGAATTGTTTCCGTTCGGTATGCAGGCTTCAATGTGTTGACGTTCCTTGCCAACTGGATAAAGCTCGTCTGCTTTAATTTCCCGTTCGCATTCTTCTCTCAGCTTTTCTTTATCCAGCCGCTGATCAGGACTTGTTTCAAGGCGGTGTTCAGAAGAAAAGCCGAAACAGCTCAGGCTGTAAAGGCGTAAACTTTGTGCAAAATGTCCTTTGCAAAAAAGCTGAAAATCTGATATAATCAATATATAACGAGTAGCGATCCTGCGTAAGTCCGGTTATTGCTGCTCGTTTTATTATGGAGGTAGATCATAGTGAAAAGGATCAAAGAAGCGTGTATCTGCCAGACACTTCATTTTATGCTGAAAGAAGATGTCGGCCATGACTACGCCGTAAAGCTCGTTAAAGACGAGATTGAAAAGTACAAGGCGGGACTTGATAAAAACAAGACTAAGTACAAGATCGTTGAGGAAACAGAACAGCCTGACGGCTCTGTTATCATGAAGATCATCAAGCAGCACAACGCTGCTCCTGTCGGCTCTTATCTCGACTGATACAATTACATATCATCAAAAACAGCGTGTGGCTTGCCTACCTTCTGCGCACCTGCAAGGACGTACAATCCCTGCGTAAGAAGTCCATCAATGATGAACTCCTTCGGTTTGAATACTGTAGACAGTATTTCTTCTGCGGTTTTCGTCTGTAACACATTACTCATAGCATTCCTCCTTTCTCATAAGATCCCCGACACAGCCAACAGCTTTTTTCGTTACGGGCAACTGCTCGTGCAAACTATTTGTATGGGCTGTGTCGGGCAATTCGTCACCTCCTTCTACAGTGAAACAAAAGCGCCGCAGCTGAATTAACAACTGCGGCGTTCATGTCCCTCTAATATATATTATGGGAACTTTTTTTCATTTGCATAAAATGTGGAGACATTTATTTTTCGTTTTCGGAGACATTTTTTCTTGCCGATATATCGTAATATGAGTTTTATCACATATTCATAATGCAGTACAAGAAATTTTGTTCGGTTTGACTATTGCAAGCAGAACATATGTGTGATATAATATATAAAAAACATTTGTTCTCATTGTTAGGAGGCATACCATGCAAGGATACATTGATGTGATCGTTAAGTCATGGCTGGCAAGCGGCTACAAAATAGAGCCTGCACTTGCTCATAAGATAGCTGTTGAGTTTGCGGAGCGAGCCTTCCCCGGTCACGAAGTTGTAGTGGCAACTCACATCGACGCTGACCATATCCATTCGCACTTCGTACTCAATGCAGTCAATGCTGACACAGGTTTGAAGTACCACTCTAACAAGTTCACACTGCAAGACCTTCGGCATCTCAGCGATGAAATTTGTCAGAAGTACGGAGTGACAACTCTCAGCAAACCTGAGATACACAAGCAGAGCAACGGTATAACCAACGGAGAGTATCGTGTTGCAATGCGAGGTGAGAGCTGGAAAATGAATCTCATAAATACAATAGATACGGTCATGAAAAGAGCAAAGTCCAAGAAACAATTCCGCTTCTACATGAAGCAGTGTGGCTACGATGTCAAATGGGAAGACAGCCGAAAGTACATCACATATACTTGTCCAAACGGCAGAAGATGCCGCGACAATAAATTGCACGAAGCGAAATACAGGAAGGAGAATATGGAATATGAATTCGAAATACGAAGAAGCGAAAGAAGCCTCCAAGCAGAATATGCAGGAGACACAGGACATACCAACTATGGTCTGCGTCCAGGAACACAACTGGCTGGCGCTGATCTCGCAGTTGAAACTTCTGACAGATACAATGTTCGATATCAAGGCTCAGACAGACGAGACAATGACATATGCACAGATGAAACAGTACCTGCAAAATCAGCGGACGATAACAATCAGCTGCTGGAACAGGGAAAGGAGATTCAGGAGCAGACGTCACAGAACGTGACGGCAGAGGTATCGAAGCTGGATCAGGCGGCGAAGGACCTCGTCTCACAGGCTGGGAGGCTGAACGAGCAGACCTTATCGCAGCTGAAATGCTCCGAAGAGCAGAGCAGAAGTCACGGCTTCAGACTGCTCCGACTGGTGGTGCTGATAGAGTTTCTGCACCTGATATCGTCGGTGGCATTGCTGCTATGGCTTCGATAATTGAGGACGAGCCTGAGCCTACTAACGATACCGAATACGCACGTGAGCACGTTGACCGCAAGGCTCTCGCCGAGGAACGAGAGCGAAAGGAAGCTCACGGAATACACATGGGATAAGCTATGACTCCCTGAATCAGGGACTCAACTAACTCAGAGGTAAAACGCCCGTGAGTTATTATTCAGAGCTCGAATACCGTAACGGTACTTGAAGTCTCAAAACAGGAGTGCACTCAGTCCTACCTCGGGAGCGAGTTTCCGAAATGGACACCCCTTTGAAATGAACGCTGAACGAAATGTTCACCGTGCTGCACTCGCACTGATTCGGGGCAGGTGTGAACGACTCGTTCGGTCAGTAGACGAAGTAACAAAACGTGACGGCATCTCAATCACCAAAGGGTGTCCCAAAACGTGACAGCCTTTGTAATAAGGGTATCGTGAAAGCTGATACCCTTGTAGTGGTTGTGCTCGGTATCAACAGCCAACATTCGTCCAGTCTGATGAATAGACTTCGTCCGAGAGCTGTGGTATGATTGTTGGTCAGGAGGTGACCGCGGCGATGAAGTTGCAGGATTTATACTACGGGAACGTCATACCGTGTCAGCACGATGTGAGGAAGGACTCCGACTACGCAAAGCGAAGTCTGGAGCTCCTCGAGATGTGCGACAGACTGGAGAAACGGCTGTCGGCTGACGATAAGAAGCTGCTGAACGAGATAACGGATATGCAGGGAATGCTGTCCGAAACGATGGCAGCGGAGAGCTACATACAAGGTTTTCGAGACTGCGCCGAGCTTGTCATAGATGTGATGTTCGGCAGTAGTGAGAACCTGAAATAACAACATAACAATCAAATGGAGAGGGTACGGTAAAACACCGTACCCATTTTCGTATCAAAGGGGGCGGCTAACCACCGCTCTCTTAATTATTCAAAAGGAGAAATGTAAAATGAACAATGCAGATCATACGAGAAACACAAGCGAAAGAATAACAGGAGGAACGAATGAGATATACAGAAATGTTCAGAAACGAACCAGACGTGCTGACTGTCCCAGAGGCGGCAAAGCTGCTCCGCATTGGAAAGAATCAGGCTTACGAGCTCGTGAAAAATGGAAGTCTCGGAGCAATAAGGCTGGGCAAGAAGATAATTATTCCGAAGCCCGCTCTTGTTGACTTCTGCCGAAACGAGAGAAACTATTTAGTGCTTCTGCCGAAATGAGGTGAAAGGTATGGATTTTTCGGGAGAAGTGTGGTATTGTTGTCGTGACGAAAGTCACGATAAGGAACGATTTGGGAATTGAAAGGAGGATGCCAATGAAAATAACCACAGGACATTTGGCTGAGAAAAGCGGCAAATGGTATGCCGTTATAAACTTATACGATGCCGACGGCAAGCGCCACGAAAAGTGGCGCTCCCTCGGACTGGACGCAAAGAAAGGCACCAAGACCGAAGCCAACCACCGTCTGAACGAGGTGCTGGAGCAGTACAATCTCGGTGACCAGTACCTGCACGAAGGAATGTCGAGAGCCGACAAGGAGCGCAACCGCATAGCTGATATGCGAGTTGAGGACTACCTTGCGGAGTGGCTGGAGTCCTACAAGGGCAACATCACGAAGTCCACATACACAAGCTACAAGCGGTACATGGACGTACACATGATACCATTCTTCAAAAAGCTGAAGATAAAGGTCAAGGAGATAACCGGCGACGAGATAAACGAGTACTACGCTTACCTCAGAGCCAAAGGTCTGAAAGGCACAAGCTGTCAGCGGCACCATTCGCTCCTGCACCTTGCATTCAAGTCTGCTATGAAAAGACGTATCATTCCGACAAATCCCGTCGATCAGGCTGACCGCCCGAAGTCGGTGCAGTTCATCGGAAACTACTATAACGCTGAGGAGATAAAGCAGCTCATCGACTGCACAAAGGACGATCCGCTGCACATCGTCATCATTATAGCTGCCTATTACGGACTCCGCCGCAGCGAGGTCATCGGACTTAAGTGGTCAGCGGTGGACTTCGTAGGCAAGACCATAAGCATCAAGCACAAAGTCTTGCAGGACGAGGACGGAGTGGCAGGCTACGATGTTATGAAAACGAAATCGTCGTACAGAACGCTTCCGCTGATACCCGTAGTCGAGCAGGCTCTCATCGCCGAGCGTGAGCATCAGGCTGAGATGAAGAAGGCATTCGGCAGAGGATACTGCAAGAAGTACGAGGACTACATCTGCGTAGACGCTGTTGGAGAGCTGATACGTCCCAACTATGTGTCGGACCACTTCCCGATAGTGCTTCGTAAGAACGGTCTGCGGAAGATACGATTCCATGACCTGCGGCATAGTTGTGCCAGTCTGCTCCTTGCAAACGGAGTGCAGATGAAGCTGATACAGGAGTGGCTGGGTCACAGCGACATAGGTACGACCAGCAACGTGTACAGCCATGTGGACAGCGAAAGCAAGAAGCTGAGTGCGGAGGCGATAGAAAGAGCGCTCGGAGCGTAAAAGTAAAAGCCACTGAACAGTGATGTTCAGTGGCTAATACAGAAAACTATGGTCGATTCTTAAATGGATGTTCAGCACTGTCGGCACGAACATCAAGGTATCTTGCGAAATTATCAGTACTCTCCCAATTGATCCAGTTTTCTTCCAGCGTTTCGAGAAAATACCATACATCATCATCTGAGAGATCAAGTGAGTCACCAAATATTGGATTTTCATCTAACCAATCATAATACTGGTATTCGATATCCATTATATCTTCTTTAACGCCATTATCCCAATAAAACTTCGAGACGTAAATGTGATTTTCTTCTACAAGATACCATATAACATCATGAAAATTTTCAATAAGACGGGTAATGCAGGTAATTGGATAAAACCACCTTTGACAGTACTTCAGCTCATAAGTATCGTCTGCAATCTTTGCAACCAAAACATTTCGAGCTTCACGATCATCATAATCAACGTCCAAGATTTTATGGAACGATATAATTGAATGCGACGGGTTCGTTGGACTATCCATTACGATCTTATCAAAGACTTCTTGACTGCATATTATTTTACTCCAAACATAATTCGACATAAAATCACCACCTAATAAAAAGTTCCGCCTCTCAAAAAGGCGGAACTACGCGGAATACTCCGCATTTGGCTTGGCGCAGTGGGTGGGATTCGAACCCACGTCCCTCAAGGGGCATCATGATTTCGAGTCATGTCCGTTATGACCACTTCGATACCACTGCAAAATTACTTATATATTATATCATCTCTAAAAAAAAAAATCAAGTCTTTTTATAAAAAATAAAAATATAACAAAATCCGTCATGATTTTTCTTATTCGTTTATTGACAATATCGCCGCTCTGATGTATAATTAACAGGATAGGAGATGAGAAAATGCGTTCAAAAGGAATAAAAACTATTGCTGAGAACCGTCAGGCACGCCATGAATATTTCGTGCTGGAGACCTATGAGGCAGGTATAGATCTTGTCGGTACAGAAGTGAAATCTATTCGGCAGGGGAGCGTTAATCTAAAGGACGCATGGTGCTCGATAGACAGGGGAGAGCTGTTCGTTCGCGGAATGCACATCTCGCCGTATGAAAAGGGTAACATCTTCAACCGTGACCCCATGCGCGTGCGCAAGCTCCTTATGCATAAGAGAGAGATAAACAAGCTTTTCGGGACGGTGAAGCAGGATGGTCTGTCACTGATACCGTTGAGCATATACTTCAAGGACTCCCGTGTAAAAATGCAGGTCGGGCTGTGCAAGGGCAAAAAGCTGTATGACAAGCGTGCAGATGCTGCAAAGCGCGATGCAAAGCGCGAGATAGACAGAAACATCAAGATCCGCAATCAATGACATCTCAGCTGAACAGCAATGACTGTTCAGCTTCTTTATATTCAAGGAGAATACTATGATCAAACGAGTTTTTACAGTGGCTGCCACGTTTTTATCGGCAATAACACTGACAGCCTGTAGTCTTACTGCACGTGATATTCATGAGGTCACGCACAGGACAGAGGTCCCTCCGAAAATGCTGTTTCTCGGTGACTCGATACCCGCGGGTTACGGACTTGACGGCTACTCAAAGGATGACCTGTACCAATGTCGTTCGTATCCGAATATTCTTGCTGAAAAGTACGAGAAGGAGATAGGAAGTGAATGTGGTCACGAAATGACGAATAAGGCTGTTTCGGGAGCCACATCATACGACCTGCTTGAACTTGTGAACAGCGGCACATTAGACGACGACCTGTCAGACTGTGATGCTATTGTCATATCCATAGGCGGAAACGACCTTCTTGGACTGATTTTTGACCTGTTTAATGAAATTGGTTATTCACCCGACAGCGGTTCTTTTGACTATAAGAAAATAGACATTCTTGGTGCGGCAGACAAACTCGCGTCGATGAGCGGGAAGGCTGATGACGCACTTGCGGGTTTTGAAACCAATCTCCCGAAGATAACGGATGCGATATCCTCACGTACTGATGCGGTCCTTTATGTTCAAACTTTGTACGACCCTCTCGAATACTACTCTAATATCCCGAAGATACCCGAGTTTTCGGCACAGAAGATAGGAAAGCTCAATGATATTATCAGGGAGCATTCTGTCGGAGTGTACAGTGTCGTCGATGTTGCAGAGAGATTTGAGGGGCAGGCGGACATCGTCACAAATATTAAGGACTTCGATATTCATCCCAATTATCTCGGACACCAGCTGATAGCCGACGAGATAGACGAAGCATTCCGTGTGACGGGCTTCAGTTATACTACAGAGGAATACGGCGAACAATACCTTACGCGTACAGGATATGCCGCCATAATAGCAGGTGTTGTGCTTGGAGCCATTGCACTGAGTGCTCCTGTTTTTATAGTAGGACGAACAGTCAAAAAAGAAAAGGAAGAGTAACAAATAGGGGAGCGAGAGGAGAGCCCCCTCGGGCATTTTCGTGGGCTACCGAATACGTAACGCAAGAATACGGCTCGGCAGCCCGCTTTTTCCGTTAAGGGAAGTGCACAGAGGGGAGCCCCCTCGGGCTGTTTCGCAATATACCGAATATGAGGCGTAACTTTATTACACGGTAGCCCGCTTTTTCTGTTAAGGGAAGTGCACAGAGGGCGGCAATACCTTAACAAGCATACTCGGTTACCGAGCCTGAAATCATGGGCTCGGTAATTTTATGCCATGATTTCGCCAAATGAAGATCTATCCGAGTCAAGATAATAAAAGCGAAGCCGGCAAATATTAATTGACAGTCTTACTTATATATGATATAATTAGAAAGTTAGCTGTTATAACAGGATAAAACAAGGAGGCAAAAATGGAAAAAAAAGAAAAAAAGAATGTCAGCTGGGGAGTTGTTTTCCTGCTCGGAGCACTCATCGGTGCGCTCTTTTTCATTAATATCTATGGTATAGGTATACTCGACCCTACAAATGAGGGCTGGATACTCAATTACGGCGGAGACATAACCCAGCATTACATCGGCTGGGAATTCTTCCGTGATACACCTTGGCATTTTCCGCTCGGTCTGACTGACGGCATGATCTCAGGTCAGTCAGTATCTTGTATGTTCACAGACTCGATTCCGCTGTTTGCGCTGTTCTTCAAGGCATTGTCACCTGTGCTTCCGGAGACTTTCCAGTATTGGGGGTTCTGGGGCATATTTACGTATTCGATGCAGGGAGGTATATCCTCGCTCATCCTCTACAGGCTCAGCAAGCGCCCGATATTCAGTCTCATAGGCTGTACAGTGTTTATAGTTTGTCCGCCTGTAATGCACCGTATGTACGGTCATGAGGCACTTGCGGGACAATGGGTGCTGCTCATAGCACTGCTCTCGTGGGTGTGTCAGGGCAGAAAATGGCGTTTCAAGGCTTCTCCTGTGATATTATGGTCTGTGAACGGCATACTTGCAGTTCTTGTTCACATCTACTTTATCCCAATGATATATATGGTAATGCTCGGCTACATTGCGACTGACATTTTTGGCAGAAAGAAACTGCTGAGACCTATTGCCTGCTTTATCTCCACGACAGTCTGTGCTATCGGCACTATGTTCATCCTCGGAGCCTTCTCGGGCGGAGGAAGCTATAGGGCAGGCGGCCTTGGAAAATACAGCGCAAATTACAATACTCTTTTCAACAGCCAGGGAAAGGCTAAGTATATCGCGCCCCTCAATTATCTTGACGGACAGTACGAGGGCTTTGCGTATCTCGGACTTGGGATCATCCTCGGCGGTGCAATAGCGCTCGTATTTGTGATAGCAAGCAGTGAGGGCAGGAACCCGCTGAAATGTTTTTCTCGGTTTTCGCGTATAAGAAAAGCGGAAATAATATGTATGCTTGCCATTTTTATTATAAGCTATATTTATGCGGCAAGTCCTCGCGGAACTTTCAACGGACGTGTTATCTATGATATACAGCTTCCCGAAAAGCTCTTCGGCGCTATGAGCATTTTCAGAGCTACAGGCAGATTTGCATGGGTGTCAGAGTACATCGTATATGTTTCGGTGCTTTTCGCTATATCAAAGCTTTCGGGAAAGCGTACAGCATTGTTCTGTGTAGCTCTTATCGCGACAGTTCAGCTCCTTGACCTTCGTGTGATGATAAAAAACGAAAATATGCGCGGAGCTGTAAAAAAACAGTACGAGGATACTCTTGTTGACCCCAAGTGGGACGAACTTGCCGAAAAAGCTGACGAGATAGTATTTGCCCCGCTTCCTGTGGATTATCTTGCGTATTATGAGCTTTTCTATGCATTCGGAGAATACGCAAACGAAAACGATATCGAACTCAATTGCTTTGCCGTAGCAAGAGGCAATTATTCATCGATGCGCGATGATTCCGATGAGAAGCTTCAGCAGGTGGTTGACGGAACAAGCGAGGAGAACTATATTATCGTTTTCTTTGATGAAGCAGATATCCCTGAGTCAAACGACAATTTCACTGTTTATTCGCTTGACGGATATAATGTAGCGGTGAACTATAGTTAAATAAAAAAAATATAGATAAAAGCCTTGACATCTCATCAAGTTAGTGATATAATTTATATTGTTGATTGCAGAGTATTCAATACACTGACTGGGTGTGGCGCAGTTGGTAGCGCGCTACCTTGGGGTGGTAGAGGCCGTGGGTTCAAGTCCCGTCACTCAGACCAGTTGCGATCAGCAACCCCATAAAGCTCCGTGGCAATAGCTGCGGAGTTTTTCTTTTGCCAATAAATTAAAAAAAGACGTATACATCGATGTATACGTCTTTTTTGAGTTTTATTTTACTGTTACCTTCTTGAACGCTTTCTTTCCTTTGCGGACGATGATATCCTTATCCAGAGTTATCATAGCCTTCGGGTCGGACACCTTCACATCGTCAACAGTGATACCGCCCTGCTGAACGAGTCTGCGTGCTTCCGATATAGAGGGAGCGAGCTCCGCCTTGACGAGGATATTGAGTATGCCCATAGCTCCGTCGGTGAGGTCTGCGGCGCTTATTTCTGCAACAGGCATATTCTCGTTGTCGCCGTTTCCGCCGAAGAGAGCCTTTGCAGCAGCCTTGGCTTTTTCAGCTTCTTCCTCACCGTGTACAAGCTTTGTCAGCTCGTAAGCGAGAAGCTCCTTAGCCGCGTTGAACTGGGCGCCCTCCATAGTTTTTTCCATTTCCTCTATCTGCTCAACAGGTACGAAAGTGAGCATTTTCAGGCATTTGATAACATCGGCATCGTCGACGTTCCTCCAGTACTGGAAGAAGTCGTACGGAGAGGTCTTTTCGGGATCAAGCCATACAGCACCTTTCTCGGTCTTGCCCATTTTTTTGCCCTCGGAGTTGAGGAGCAGAGTGATAGTCATAGCGTATGCGTCCTTGCCGAGCTTGCGGCGTATGAGCTCTGTACCGCCGAGCATATTAGCCCACTGGTCGTCACCGCCGAACTGCATATTGCAGTTGTAGTCCTGATAGAGCTTGTAGAAGTCGTAGCTCTGCATTATCATGTAATTGAACTCAAGGAACGTGAGACCGCGCTCCATACGCTGCTTGTAGCACTCATGCGAGAGCATACGGTTGACGCTGAAATGAGCGCCCACCTCACGGAGCACCTCAATGTAGTTGAGATTCATGAGCCAGTCAGCATTATTGACGATGATAGCTTTATCGTCCGAGAAGTCGATGAAGCGGCTCATCTGCTTTTTGAAGCAGCCAACGTTGTGCTGTATCGTTTCGGGAGTCATCATTTTGCGCATATCGGTCTTGCCAGAGGGGTCGCCGATCATAGCGGTACCGCCGCCGATGAGGACAATAGGCTTATTGCCTGCTTCCTGGAGGCGCTTCATCAGGCAGAGAGCCATGAAATGTCCGACGTGCAGGGAGTCGGCGGTGGGGTCAAAGCCGATGTAAAACGTAGCCTTGCCCGCGTTTATGAGCTCCTCGATCTCCTTCTCGTCAGTAAGCTGAGCGAGAAGACCTCTTCGTTTGAGTTCTTCAAAAATTGTCATAATAATTCTCCTTTATTTCTTTTTTGTGATTATAGTGTATACCTATATGTCCTATACCAAGAATGATAACGGAAACTATAAGAGGTATATTCTTTCCGTAAATTCCAAGGAGCATGAAAGCCCCGACCGGAAGAGACGCACCAGCAATAGGAATTCCGAGAATACTGCTGTACATATCGGACATAGTCCGTTTGCTCATGAAGTATCTTAACCAGTAAAACTCGTAAAGAAACATAAGAAGTACACCTGCTGCTAAAAAGCTGCTCCATACTGATATTTTTCCTATGTTGAAGTCCTTGAATATAAGACACAGACCGCTTACAAGGAATTCGCCTGTCCTTTCAAATGCAAGCAGCAGCTTGTTCTCGTTAGCTGCAAACTTTTCATAGTCCTTCGGCTTCCGCTTCGCCCATAGTATATTCGGTATGAAAAGCATTATCAGGAATATAAGCCCTGTGTAAGAAAAGCCAAAATTCAACTTAATGCCTCCTATGGTCATAAAGAATGAAAACGTCGGTCGTTTTCACTTCTATCACATCCTTTCAAAACAGCCTTGAACTGCGATCATTTGTCTTTATCAAGGAATACCCTTGAGCCTGTTGCACCTATCTGTCCCTGATACTTTCCGTTATACGGATTCAGGGCAGGGGAGTCCATTTTCGCGAAAACGAGCTGTCCGACTCTTCGACCCGCTCTGAGCTCTATAGCACACCTGTTCGCGTTGTACAGCTCAAGTGTTATCTCCCCCTTGAATCCGGGGTCTACCCAGCCGGCATTCTGAATGAAGAGCCCCATTCGTCCGAGTGAGCTCCTTCCCTCTACGAAAGCAGTGAGGTCATCGGGGAGCTCGAAGTATTCCATCGTTGTTGCAAGCACGAACTGTCCGGGGAGGATAAGATAAGTGTCGGCAGTGATAGTCCTGTACTTTATCGCCTCTCCAAGAGTTATTATGCCGGAAGGTGTATCCTCGACGACGCTGAACGTATTTCCGAGCCTAATATCAAAGCTTGCAGGCTGAATTTGCTCCTGCGTCATGGGATCTATCTTCAGTGTCTGCTCCCCGAGCATTTTAGTTATCGTCTTGTCAGAAAGTATCATCAAATAACCTCCCAAATAAAAAACCCCTGTACAGCAAAACTGTACAGGGACGAATTCACTCGTGTTACCACCCTGATTCGTCGGAAGCTCCGACCTCATTGAGCTATAACGGGCATACCCGTCTGTGCCTACACAACTCAGCACAGCGACTCGCGGAAGTAGATCTCCGCACGCCCTATCTGCCTCACACCGACCGACAGCTCTCTGAACAGGGGAAAGTACGGGTTTAGTCCGTTCATTGCCTTTAACACAAGAATATGATAACATATCACAGGGGAATTGTCAAGTCCGATATAAAGTTAATATAATGAAATATATTTGTGATTGCTTGACAAGAGCGTATAGATAGTGTATAATATATATCGTTGGTGCTGATGTGGCACAGTCGGTAGCGCAACGCCTTGGTAAGGCGTAGGTCGTCGGTTCAAGTCCGATCATCAGCTCCAGCGCCGAGCAGGCGCGCAGGTTCGCGGTTCAGTTTTCTGAGCCGCGAATTTTTTTGCGCTCTGCGGAGTATTTGATTTGTAACACATACACTAACGGGATTCAGGAAACTGGATCCCGTTTTTAGTATACAAAGAAGGCTTCCTGACATCAGGAAGCCTTTACTGTTTTATTCCCACTGCTCATAGATATTCTTCACGAATGGGATATCCTCATCTACGGTAAATCCGAGTGACCTGTAGAATTTCACCGCAGGCGCGTTATCTTTCTTGCAGCTGAGGGAGATTATCTCCACATTTTTTTCAGCGGCTATGCGGTCAATCTCGCGGAACAGCGCCTTTGCGACGCCTTGACGTCTGTAGTCTTCACGGACACAAACGTACCACACATACGCTACAGGGTAGGTTCCGTCGAAGAGATTGTAGACGAGAGCCATTGTCGCATAAGCAACGATTTTTTGATCACATCTGCCGACAATGAAGTGGTAGTCCTTATTATCCTTGCATTTTATGTACGTCTCGCGGACATTTTCAAGCGTAACGAACTCGCCAAATGTGCGTGAACAAAGCTCATAAGTCTCTTCCAGCTCATCCTCGCGAAGCTGACCGAACTCCAGATCGTTCATCAGTCCACCGCCTTGCGTATAACGGTACCTGCAGGGAAGGACATCTCTGACGGAAAGCTGAAACTCATCATAGCGTGGTTAGCAGTTTCTATCTGCTCGCCGTTCTCATTGAAGAGAGTATCGAGCTTCATCTCGACTGGCTTGCTTGACGGAGCAAGGAGCTCCACCGTATCGCCAGCAAAGAAGCGGTTGCGCTGGGTGCAGAACACCATGCCGTCTCTGCACTCGTCGACTACAGCAATAACGTCATAATTGCGGATATAGCCGCTGTTTTCATAGTACTGGGAGTTATCGGGTCTGCCGAAGAAGAAGCCTTCGCAGTATTGTCGGTGGCTTACCTTGTACACCTCTTCGCGTATCCAGTCAGGGAGCTTGAAATTATACGGATCTTTGTAGTATTCGTCAACTGCGAGCCTGTAGGCGTTCGTGACAACAGTGACGTAGTACGCTGACTTGGCACGCCCCTCTATTTTGAGGCTGTACACGCCTGCATCCGCGAGTTTGTCTATATGTTCTATCATGCACATATCCTTCGCATTGAGGATATATGTGCCCTTCTCGTCCTCGAATATTGGGTAGAACTCGTTCGGGCGCTTTTCCTCGACAAGATGGTATCCCCATCGGCAAGGCTGAGCACATTCACCTCGGTTGGCGTCACGTCCTACGAGGTACTGCGAGAGCAGACATCTACCCGAGAAGGACACGCACATAGCTCCGTGAACGAAGCACTCTATATCGAGGTCTGAGCTTGTCTTTGCACGTATCTCGGCTATCTCATCAAGGCTGAGCTCTCTTGCGAGCACAACTCTTTTCGCACCCATATTGTGGAGTTCACGCGCTGTGACGTAGTTGACGATACCTGTCTGTGTGGAGATGTGTATCTCCATGTCGGGAGCATACCTCTTTACAAGCATGAGCAATCCGATATCGGCGACTATGAGTGCATCGACTTTAGCCTCGACGGCTTCCTTAACAAATCGTTCAAAGAACGGTATCTCGTTATTTCTCGGAAGCGTATTGCAGGTGAGGTAAACTTTCACGCCTTTGGCGTGAGCCTGCTCAACAGCCTTGACGAGCTGCTCAAACTCAAAATTCATCGGTGAAGAACGCATACCGAACTGTTTGCGTCCGAGATAGACAGCGTTGGCACCGTAATTGAGTGCCGCTGCAAGTCTCTCTTCGTCTCCCGCGGGAGCAAGGACTTCAAGTTTGTTCATAATGTCTCCTTATTCCTCAGCTTCGGCAGCCTTCATTTCCTCATACTGACGGTCTCTCTCAGCAAGGTTAGCGTTGTGCTGTTCAAGAGTCTCTGCGAAGAAAGTCTCCTTGGTGTAGATATTAGCGCAGAAGTAATAGTAATCGCTCTTTTCGTGTGCAAGAACAGCGTCGATAGCATCTATACCGGGGTTGCAGATAGCTCCGGGCGGGAGACCGGGAGTCTTGTATGTGTCATATGCGCTGACGAATGCTTCGTCGAAGTATTCCATATTCGGACGAACAACATCGTTTGCATAGTTGGATGTCGGGTCGGATTCGAGCTTCGGAAATTCATCGGAGTGCTCGAGACGGTTCCAGAAAACAGATGCAACCTTGATCATATCCTCGGTAGAGGGAGCTTCCTTCTGAACGATAGAAGCGAACGTTACGAGCTGGTCGAGAGAGAGGTTGTTTTCCTTCATCTTTTTCATACGTTCGGGAGTCATCTTCTCGTTGAAATTGTAGTATATCTTCTGGCAAACTTCCTCAGGCTCGCTGTTCTGGTAGAAGTAGTAGGTATCGGGGAAGAGGTAGCCCTCCATTTTCTCGAATTTCATTGTTGAGTCAAGCGGGAGCTGGTCTTCAAATTCAAAACCGAAACCGCCTGAATTGAAATAGAAGATGAAATCATCGGCGGAGCATACGCCTTCCTCTTCGAGTTTTTCAGCGGCGTCGATGAGTGTGATACCTTCTGTGAAAGTAACTTGTATAGACTCGCCCTTCTCTTCTGTGGGTATCTTTGTGAGTTCATCTATGATAGCCTCGTAAGCCATATTCGGGCGCAGGAAGTGCTGACCTGCGATGTAGTAGGAGTTGTCATTCCTTAGCTTAGTGAAGAATTGGAAGGCTTTGGACGACCTTATGATTCCTTCTTCTTGGAGGAGTACGGATATCTCTTGAGTGCTTGCACCGTCGGGGATAACAACGAGCTGGGTCTTGTCGCTCTTGCCGATGCCGAGCATATCCTTGCCGAAGCTTATGATGACGAGAGAAAGTATTACAGACACGCCGAAGATAAATGTCGTATAGATGATAACGCCGGGCAGTCTGCTGCGCTGTCTCTTTTTCTTTCTGTGTTTTTTATGAGGCTGCGTTACGCTTGAACGATATGGAGCGCCACCGTTTGGCTGCTGCATACGCGGTGCCTGACCGTACACAGGGGGCTGTACAGGCGAAGGAGAAGGTTGTTCCCGAACGGGTGCGGATACAGTCTCTCGAACGGGAGTATCATGGACAGGCTCGGGCCTGACCTCGCTCTGCTCGGGAGCAGGCTGAGGCTGTTCGTTTTTTCTGTCCAGCTCGTTCAAAATGTCGTTTATAGCGTCTCTGTTATCACTCATTACAGAGCACCGTCCTTTCTTCTGTTACAATAAGTTTTACAGCTGCATCGTGCTTCTGCACAGGCAGACTGTCGGTGATCATTGCTTCATATGCGAGAGCAACTGTTCTGATGTGCGGATAACGCTCGAGGAATCGGTCGTAATAGCCGCCGCCGTAGCCAAGCCGCTCGCCGTTCTCCGTGAAAGCGAGTCCGGGGACTATACATACAGTGCGCTCGGTTATCTCAGGGGAGGGCAGTGAGCTGTCGGGTGCGGGGATGCCGTACGCGTCGTCTTTAAGCGCGGCAGTATCGTTTACGATGTGGAACGTCATGTTCCCGGATCGACCGCATTTGGGGTAAGCAAGCACCTTGTTTTGGGAAAGCAGCTTTCGTGCCAGATCCCAGGTATTTACTTCCGAACCGAACGAAGCGAACATCAGAACGATGTCTGCCTCGGAGATCTCGTTCAGTGCGATGACATTTGCGGTTATCACAACATCCTTAGCCTCTGATTTTGCCACTTTGCGCACCCCGGCGAAGTGCCTTCTGAGTTCCTTTTTATCCTGCATTATTCCTCACAAAGTATAGCCCTGAACAGGCGGTCGCTCTCTGCTTTGGAAACTGAAAGCTCAACGAGCTTGAGCGCAAACTGCGTTGCAACACCTGCGCCGCGCGCGGTGACGATATTGCCGTCAACAGCGACGGAGCCTTCACCGATTTTGGCACCGTCGAGCTGAGTTTCAAAGCCTTCGTAGCAGACGGCGGTCTTATTTCTGAGGAGCCCTTTGTGTCCGAGAATGGATGGAGCTGCACATATTGCGCCGATAATAATGTTTTTATCCATACAGTAGTCGATAGCTGCCTGAACATAAGGTGAGCTCTCGAGGTTGAGCGTACCGGGCATACCGCCGGGAAGGACGATCATTTCAAGCTCGTCACCGAGCACGGCTTCCTGAGCAATAGTATCGGGGACTACAGGGATACCGTGTGAGCCGACGATAACGCTGTCACCTACGCCAACTGTAACGACCTTTTTGCCGGCACGTCTGAGTAGGTCTACAGGTGTGAGAGCCTCTATTTCTTCAAAACCTTCTGCAAGAAAAACGTATATCATAGAATCTTTCCTTTCTTTATTCGATAGCATGGGATCAAGGGACGAGCCGTCCGAGAGAACGTCATTTGAAGACGATCTCGTATTTATTCAGGATAAAAGCGGGATTATACGATAGTTTTGCTTTGCGAAGCCCCTCGAGCCCGAGGTCCTCTTCGCGGTTGATATATTTATGCCCCTCTGTGGCGGAGCAGACAAACAAATTGTTGATACCTGCGTATATACCGTTGTAGGACGTATCTGCTTTTTCAATGTGGACACAGAAGGTCTCCGAATTGAGATGCTCACCAATTGTAAGCGCACATATCTTACCGTCGATTCGTATTATACCGCCTTTGAGCCCGAGCTCCTCAAAATGTGAGAAATAGGTGTTTATAGCGAATTGTTCAGCTATGAAGCTGTGGTCAATCAAGTTTTTTGAGTTGTACTGCTCAGTCAAAAAGTAAATGCAGTCGTCGAAGTCGTGCTCGGTGATAGGGGAATACTCGTAGTCAAGCTCCTTAAATCGGGCGAGATGATTCCTCTTAGCGTGAAATTTCTTTCCCGCAAGCTCGGCAAGGTCTGAGCGAAGATAAATGTAATCGGAGTTGTCACGGTCGAGCTCAGCTGTGAATTGGTCGGGGTAGAGCTCAGTGAGAAGCGGCAGAGTCTTATCTGTGAGGCCGAACATAACGAGCGGAAAACCGAGAGATTCGGAGTGCCTCCGCATTTCGTCTATAACTTCGCGGTAGTCACCTCGGCCTGCGGGGAGGATATAGCACGGAGGTTTGGTGTTGTCATTGAACGAAGCGCAGATGTAGAAGTTCTTGTAAAATGCAATCTTGGAGTTTGCAAGTCTGCGCCAAGCGAGATTATTGGCAAAGCTGTACTCGCAGCCCATGAAATCGGATATCTCAAGTGCTTTGTTTATACGTTCCTTGTCTGAAATGGCAATTTCTCTGAATTCGAGCATTTACGCCTCCGATTTGTCTGCAAGAGCCTTGTAGTGAGCCTGTACCTCTTTCATCTTACCGCAGGTCATCTTGCCCTCGGGACATTTTCCCTTGGCAACGCATGACGGTCCCGCATACGCAAAGATATGGGGGGCTACCTCAAGACAAAGACGCAGCATTTCTTCCGCAACTGCCCTTATTTCCCATTGAGCACGGTTACAGCACCTGTGCTCAAAGAAATTGAAAAGCGAGCGAACATTCATAGTCACGACTATTTTTGTTTCACAAGCGTTCGGCAGGACGAATCTTGCGTCCTCGTTTGCAAGCTTCCGAGCCTTGGAGGCGGCTGACTTTTCGTCCATACCCTCGCTGATAAAGCGAGCTGTATGGCTTGCAGTGAGGAGGTCGGCGATTTTATCATAACTTGCTGTGAGCTCCTGCATCGTGCGGTCGAATTCAGCCTTGGCTTCGGGCAGAGCCTCTATTTCGGGAGGAGTGATGAACTCAAACCCGTTTTCGTTGACGTAACGCTGGCTTTTCTGACTATATGAAGCTATACGGTGACGAACGAGCTGGTGTGAACAAGCTCGTGAGATACCTTCTATACCGAAGGTGAAGCTTGTGTGCTCCATAACGCTTTCGTGACCTATGGAAGCGAGCATTTCAATGAAGCTCGCGGTCTTTTCTTCTGTAAGTCCGTCCCTCAGTGAGCCTATATCGCTGCTTGAATAGCAGAGCTTCGCGGCAGTTGCTACCAGTTTTTCAGGCTCGGGAGTATGTGCCAAAAGGATTACCTTCATTTATAACACCTTCTTAAACGCATATATTATTATTTTATCATTTTTTAGGCTTGAAGTCAAGGAAAAAGCAAAAAATAATAAAACAGGGACAGATTCAGGCTGCTCTCTCTAACGGAAATGTCGTGCTACTGATACTGTCCCTGTTCATTATAATTACTTTTCGGGAGTTACGGCAATTGTTTTTCCGTCACTCACAGCGGTGATCCTGCCGTTGAAGCAGGTCGAAAAAAAGGTTATATTACGATTGTTAAGCTGTTTTTGCACAGTTCCGGCGAAGTCCTCCTTTGCAGTACACACGACCGCATATTCCGGAGTAACAGCATCGAGAAAGTCACCGAGGTTTGCTAATTTCCTTCCGTGGTATGGGACCTTCAGCAGATCACAGTCACCGATATCCATTATCTCGCCGAGCCTCGCTTCCATTGCATCGCCTGTGAAAAGCATTGTGATGTCATTGTCGACCACCTTTGTCACAAGTGAGAAGTCGTTGTCGTTGTTTACACCGTAGTTTTTCTTATCCGGAGCATCGACAGTGAATTCTATCCCGTCGAGCTCGAAGGACATATCCTCAGTGACGAGCTGAGGAGTTATTTCTTTTTCCTTCATAGCGGCGATATACTTGTCGACTTCTTCGCTTTGCTGGTTATGGTCGGGGCCGAGAATGTTTTTGACATTGAGATTCTTAATGACCTTCCCTGCTCCTCCGACATGGTCTTTGTCGTAGTGAGTAATGATGAGGTAGTCAACGGTATCACGTTCTCTTTCTTCAAGGAATGAGATTATCTGCTTGGCGTCACCTTTTTCGCCGCAGTCGATGAGAACCGTGCTGTTTTCACTTAGAAGAACGATAGCGTCAGCCTTTCCGACATTGAGGAATGTCACTTCAAGGCCTGAGACTTCACCGTAAGTAGCTGGCTCTGAACTCACAGAGGATGATGGAGCCTCTTTATCGCAGGCGACTGCTGTAAGCATTAGCGCTGCTGAGAGCAGCGGGATGATTTTTTTAGTGAACATCATATCACCGACCTTAATGAATTATCCTCCCGTTCTGAGCATATAATTTCTCTGGGAGGGAAATGAATGAAAAGAATTATGGTGCTGCTGGCGGCAGTTTATGCTTTGACGGGCTGTATGCCGCAGACAAATGAGATGGACTCCGGCTCGGAAACACCTCTTGTTTATGAGAGCGATGCTCCCGATAAAGGGACAAAAGGCTATATACCGCTGAATTATACAAATCAAACTGCATTATGGATACCATATATGCGTTTTGCAGACATATTACAAGGCAAGAGTGAGGAAGAATATCGGAAGGAACTGTCATTGCTCCTGGATGATGCTGTAAAACAGGGGATAAATACGGTTTATTTCCACGTGCATCCGAACGGTGATTCATACTACAGGTCTGATATTTTTCCGCGGGGCACCTATTGGGACGGAGAGTATGACCCTCTCGCTATAGCTGTCGGGGAGGCTCACTCACGCGGAATATCGCTCCATGCATGGCTGAATCCGCTGCGAATGCAAACGGAGGAGCAGATGTCAGAACTGTCGGACAGTTTTATTCCAAAGCAGTGGGCGGATTCCGGGAACGGCTATATACGCCTCGTGGGTGAACGCTGGTATCTTGTACCTGTGTACGAAGAAGTGCGAAGCTTGATAAATTCTGCCGCCGAGGAGATACTCGCTGATTATGAGGTAGACGGCATACATATCGACGATTATTTTTATCCGACTTCCGATGCTTCTTTCGACGAGGAGGCTTTTGCTGCAAGCGGAGCGTCAGACCTTGCACAGTGGCGGCGTGACAACGTGACCGAGATGGTCAGGTCTATGCGAGAGACCGTTCATTCGCACGGCAGCCGTTATAAATTCGGCATAAGTCCTCAGGGCAATATAAGCTCGAATCGCGACAAGCTGTACGCAGATGTTGAGCTGTGGAGCAGTGATACAGCCTATTGCGACTATATCGTCCCTCAGCTATATTTCGGCTTCAAGAACGAGACCTGTCCGTTTGAACCTACTCTTCGGCGTTGGGAGGAGCTTACAGCTGACAGCGGCGTATCACTTATAGTCGGGCTTGCAGAGTACAAACTCGGCAAGGAGGACATCTGGGCAGGGGAGAGCGGACGCGATGAATGGCTCACTTCGTCCGATATACTTGAGCGACAGGTCGAACTTGTCAAGACTTCGTCCGCCGATGGTTATGCTTTTTACAGATGATCTGTTTCAAAAAGTGGAGTGATCTGTGCGCTTCCCTTAACGGAAAAGTGGGCTACCGAGCCGTAATTATGCGTTACGTATTCGGTAGCCCACGAAACTGCCCGAGGGGGCTCCTCTCACTTCGTTTATTACTTTATTTCTTGTAGGATACAGGCAGGTCAGATGCCTTATAAATGCCCGAATCGACCTGCTGGATAGTGTATGCGTCCTTTGCAGTTACGCCATCACCGTTGTCGAATATATCAGCATTCACGAGACCCTGCGGCTTCAGACCGTACTTGTCCTTATTGCCGAGATGCTGGAGTATCGCAACTGCATCCGCGATACTTACTTTGTTGTCAACGTTCGCATCGCCGTAAAGAGTAGCGTCGGAAGCGGAGCCGCTATTCTTATCGGTAGTGGTGGACGCAGCTTCTGATGTTGTACTGACGGGAGGAGAGAGAGGCTCTCCTGTAGTAGTTGTGGTCGAAACGGCAGTCGTTGTCGCAGAGGTTGTCTTTGTAGTGGAGGTAGTTGTGGTTATGGGCTTTATATCACCTGTACCGCCCATACCGTCAGCCTTGGTGCCGTCAGGCTCTTCACCGAAGTAGAGCTCGCCGTTGATGTAAACAGGAACATAAGGGGAAACAACGCCCTTAGATGAACCGTCATCGCCTTTAGTGGTCTTGCCGAGGTCTTTGGCGGAGAAGTCATTGGTAGAATCCCAGCCGCTGCCGTAATCGGGCATAACGAGCGCGAGAAGTATCTCGCACTGCTGCATACCTTCGGAGATAGGAAGAACAGCTCTTCCATCGGGAAGGGTAACTTCGATGTAGTAGATATCACCGCTATACTGGACAGGCTTGGATATCTCAGCGGGAGTAACGCCGCTGTACATCTTTGACTGGTCGCGGTCGCAGCGGATAACAAGGTCTTCGGGCTTTTTGCCAAGTGCGATAACTTCGCTGAGGTCCATATAGTAGCGGAAAGAGATGTTGTCCTGAACTCTTGCGGGCCAAGCGGAGTGGTTCGTTATCTTGAAGCTGACAGTCTGTCCGCTGGAATCAGCCCCCTTGGAAAGAGTCTCAACGTAGAACTCGGGACCGTCGTGAGCTTCCTTCTGTGGGAAGTCAGGGTCCTTGGTACCGCCGTATTTGTCAACCATTTTGCAAAGCATAGCTGTGAAGCCTGCGTTGTAGTCTGTCGCTACCTCGTTGTTGATATAGTTCTGTCTGTCGTCCTCATATGCGCCGGTCTGTGTGGGACCGCCAACGAGTGCGCCGTAAAGGATATGACGGTTCGTTGCGGGGATAGCAAGGTCGTTTTTCCACGAGCCGTGGGCTGTACGGTGGTGAGGATTCTTGGGATAGTCGCTGCCGTAACCGCAGAGATAGCTGAAATTATCAGGGTTGTCACCGAGAGCGTAATTGACCTGAGTCTCAGCGAATTCCTGATACTTGGAGTTATCCTGTCCCTTGAATATGGTATCGCTTGCAACTTCTGCGAGGAAAGCGGTTGTGTTGGCATATC
The DNA here is from genome assembly GCA_900109435.1 of Ruminococcus sp. YRD2003. GTDB lineage: Bacteria > Bacillota > Clostridia > Oscillospirales > Ruminococcaceae > Ruminococcus > Ruminococcus flavefaciens_G. The sequence continues at coordinate 99,076 of FNZT01000003.1, forward strand.
TGAGGCAGCCCCAGTCGGTAAGCCAGCGGAATCCGCCGGGGAGTATCTTGGCTTCGTCACCGTTGACCCAGCGGTCAAGGTGCTTTTTAACGTGTGCGATGTATGTGGAATCTTCGGTGTTTATAGCATAGAGCAGCATAGCACCCTGCATATTGTCGTCCCAGCAGTGACTCCAGCCGTATGCGAGAGTGTCACCTTCGCCGAGCATCTTGCTCAGATTCGGGATATAACCTTTTGCGTCAGCAAGGTAGGCATCATCGCCCGTAGCAATATAGAGCCAGTTAGCGGCATAGAAGAGCTCATCATAGAAGTGGCTGGACTGGTAGAAGCCCTGTGCGTCAGAGTCGTTATAATAGGAGTCACTCGGATTTGTTTTTGCTATCTTGTAGATGTTCTGAGCGTGCTTGAGGTAGCCTGCACGTTTTGCGTCGTCGGTGTGACCGTCAAGAGCCGCATAGCCTGCTGCCAGAGCGGCAGCCATTTCGCCGAATACAGCGGAGCAGCCCTTTGATGACTTGAGTATAGCACGTGCATCTGCAACGCTGTGACCATTGTCTTCCATACCGTACTCTATAAGACCGACGGGGCCCCACCAAGTATGGTCGTCCTTTCCGATACCGACCTGATACACCACTTCATCACCGAGATCACAGGCAGCAAGATAATCCATTACGAATTCAACATTGTTGGCGTACTGCTTCATAAGACCCGTTTTTTCAAGTCCGTCAGGATACTGGTACATACCCCAGGCAAGCATAGAAGCCGAGTAAGCCATAGGAAGGTTGAATTTAACGTGGTCGCCCGCGTCGTACCAGCCGCCGAGTATTTCGTCGGACATAGTGGAATCGGTCTTCCACTCGACTCTGTTCCACTCGGGGAGCGGACCTGCCTGCTGTACCTCGTAGAAAAACAGAGACTTGTCAAGTGCGTCTGCGTAGTTCTGCTCCGATGCGGCATTTGCGCCTGCGGGAGCAGCAGGGGCAGTGAATGTCAGGCACGTTGCAGCAACAGCCGCGGACATAACTCCCGAGATCATTTTTTTGATCATTGTTGGTTTTCTCCTCTCAAAAATATAGTCGAAACATCATTGGGAAGCTTTGACAGTGCAGCAAGCTCCCATACACAATTTATTGTAGCACATTTTCAACAAAACGTCAAGCGTTTTATATATAAAGTCTGACCGTTTTTTGCGAGAATAGTCATACTATGCCTAATATTATATTCTTATATTCTTAAAACAATCTTTATACAATCCGTCAAAGATTTTCAGCTGCATCTTCAGCAAAAGCCTTGTGAGGTGTTTCTCTGATTTTTTTCTCGGTAATCTTGACATTTTCACTAACGTGTCGTAAAATAAAACTAAAGGCAACACTTAACAAAGATCGTGCTGAATCTGCACAGTGAGATTTTTCGTCAGATCGTATAGATAGATCGCTGGCACATCGGTCTTTCAGTTTCACTGAAACCTCCCCCCGATCGGGTGGAAAACACGTATGTCAAGAGATTTCTGTGCAAAATGACGTACAATATCCAAGCAGATTCTGTGCAAAGCCGTAAGGCGGTCTTTCTGCGGTATTGCTTAATGGATTTTTAAGATGGAGGATGTAATATGAGTAAAAAATCGGGAGTAGGTATCAATCTGATATTCTTAGTGCTCGTACTTCTGCTTATCGGAACACTTGTCTGCATAGGCGGTTATGCATATTTCCATGAGGCTGAGCACGAAGCAAAGCCGGCTTCTGCTCCGAAAGCATTAACGACTACAGAGACTTCTTCTGCTGTAACTTCTGTGACTGCGACTGTCAGCTCGATGACAACTACTACTGCTACTGCTGCAACAACAACTACTGCTTCGACAGTGAAAATAAGCAGGCTTGAGTATCATGGCTTCAACGAGACGATAACGGAGAATAATTCCGATATAAAGTATATACTTTCCTCCGAAGACAGCGGTGACATTCTGCACATTTACAACGGTGACAGATGGACTGTCAGTGATTTTAGAGACAGTTCCGTTGCTTCCGTCAGCAAGGACAAGGACGCATCTTCATTTAATAAGTATATAAACAGCGAATATGTAACAGAAAGCAAGTCTGACATCGGTATTTCCGCGGAAATAAAGGACGGGAAGACTCTTGCTGTCAAGAGCTTCGGCGGTGAGTGCACAGAGCTGAAGATAGTATCCAATAATGATAAATATGCAGAAATAAGTTACAAAGCCGACACAAAGAAGGGAACACTCGAGGCTGATCTCACAGACGGCTCCTTCCTGAATGGTTTATACTTTATCCACGGCGAATATACCGAAGGAGGCAAAACATATCCGCTGAATACATATCTCTTCGTCAACTGCAAATCGGATGACGAGAAGGATTTTCATTATTATCTTTGCAGTCTTAAACAGGAGAGAGAGGCTGATGTCACGTCGACATCCGATACAGAGCCGACGTCGGAGCCGACTACAGTCTCTGCCGAAACAACAACTACTGCTGCCTGACATTACGGTTTGTACTTGACAAGCTTACCGTATTAGTGTAAAATGAAAAAGAAGTAAACATTATGTAAATCATATAAGAATCTTTACAGGAGGAATATAATGGATCCTAATCAGAACAGACCCCGCGGACGTCAGAAAAATGTCACATCGGGTGGTAGCGGAGCTTATAAAAGAGGCGACGGGCTGGGAACAGGTCAGGTCGGTTCAGCAGATCATTCAGCGGCAAAGCCGTCGGGAAATCGCCCCGTAGGCAGTCCTCAGCATCACTCGAGCAGCACTGTTAAGCGCGCTGCCATAGGCGGAGGCGGCGGTATCGGTCTGATACTTATGCTTGTTGCATTGTTCCTTCTTCCCAAGCTTTTTGGAGGCGGCGTAGGCGGCGGAGGCTCTGCCGATATCAACGACCTTGTAAACGGTATGCTTGCAGGCGGAAGCGGAGAGGCTCCCTCAGGCTTTAGCTTCAGTAATGATGACATCAATACAGGCGGAACCTACGAAGACACGCCTACCGAGGTCGACGAAACCGTAGTATCAGGTGCCCGTGCCAAGAGGACACGTATTATCGGAAATAATAACGATAAGGTCACGATCATGCTCTATATGTGCGGTACCGACCTCGAATCCAAATATGGAATGGGCTCGTCCGATATGGGTGAGATCGCTGCTGCCAAGTACGGCGACAATGTAACCATCCTCGTTTATACAGGCGGCTGCAAAGGCTGGAAGACCCAAGGCATCAGTAATAAAACAAATCAGATTTACCAGATAAAGGACGGCGGTCTCAGACAGCTTGTTGCAGACGACGGCAATAAGCCTATGACCTCTCCCGAAACGCTTGCAGGGTTCATCAAATACTGCAATACTAATTATCCTGCAAACAGAAATGAACTTATCCTCTGGGACCACGGCGGCGGTTCGGTAAGCGGTTACGGATACGATGAAAAGAGCGGCAGCGGTTCTATGACTCTTGCGGGCATAAGGAAGGCTCTCGAGAGCGGCGGCGTCAAATTTGACTTTATCGGTTTTGATGCCTGCCTTATGGCTACAGCCGAGAATGCCCTCATGCTTGACGATTACGCCGATTATCTTATAGCTTCCGAAGAAACCGAGCCGGGTGTCGGCTGGTTCTATACCAACTGGGTATCTGCCCTCGGCAGCAATACATCTATGCCAACACTTGAAATAGGAAAGAATATAGTCGATGATTTCGTAGCGACCTGCGCGACGAAGTGCAAGGGCCAGAAAACAACGCTCTCCGTTATCGACCTTGCTGAGTTCTCGGCAACTGTTCCCAATAAGCTCAACAAGTTCGCGAACGGCGTTAGTACGCTTATTACCAACAAGGAATATGAGAAGGTATCAGACGCAAGATACGGTGCGCGTGAGTTTGCTCAAAAGAACAAGATAGACCAGGTGGACCTCTATGACCTTGCTGAGAATATGGCGACACAAGAAGGCGCCGAGCTTGCTTCTGCGATAAAGGGCGCTGTCAAGTATAACCGCACCTCGTCAAATATAAGTGATGCACACGGTGTTTCTATTTATTTCCCGTACAAGCGCACATCTTATGTTGATTCTGCGTGTTCGACTTACTCGCAGATAGGAATGGACGATGCATATTCAAAGTGCATTCGTCAGTTTGCCAAGCTTGAGACGAGCGGACAGATCGCAGCAGGCGGCTCGGCATCTCCGTTTGCTTCGCTGTTCAGCACAGGCGGTTCGGGTTCGACAGGTGTTTCGGGTGGTTCTGACGCAATAACCTCGCTGCTCGGAGCATTTCTTAGCGGCGGTCGTTCAGTGATGATAGACGGTCTTGACAAGTCGAATATCAACTTTATGTCTGAAAACACTGTTTCCGATAAGAGTGCTGCTGACTTCATTGCTCTCAATCACTTTGATGTCGAGAACCTTTACTGGACAAAGAATGGCAGCGAGTACAGAATGACTCTTCCCGACGAGCAGTGGGCTCTTGTTCACAGTCTTGACCTCAATATGTTCTACGATGACGGTGAGGGCTACCTTGATCTGGGGCTCGACAGCGTATACTCGTTCGACAACGGAGATCTCATCGCTGATACTTCAAGGAACTGGCTCGCGATAGACGGTCACACTATTGCTTATTACCATACAGACACTGTCGAGAACGAAGACGGTGAATTTACTATAACAGGTTATGTTCCCGCATATCTCAACAATGAGCGTGTAAACCTCATCCTCATTTTCGACAATGAAAATCCTAACGGTTACATTGCAGGTGCAGAGCCGGCATATGTAAATGAGGAGACCGATACTGTCGGTAAGGGAATAAGCGACATCAATGAAGGCGATAAGATAGATTTCATCTGTGATTACTACACTTATGACGGCGAGTACATTGACACCTACTACCTCGGTGATTCGCTCACATATTCCAAGGATATGAAGATAAGCAACACCGATGTCGGCAAGGGAGAAGTACGCCTCATGTACCATTTCACTGATATTTACAATCAGGAGTATTGGTCTGAACCAATAATCAGGTGACAAAAGGCTGTTATCGGAGATAGATCCGATAGCAGCCTTAATTTGTTGAAAATACGGCAATCGTTGATGTTTTAAAAATATTTTTTGTAGATATTGCTTTTATGATTGATTTGTGATATAATGTAAATAGTGTGTTGGACTGTATTCCACTGTGCAGTCAAACGTTTGCTATAACGGACTTATTCAGGAGGGAACAAATGCTTTTTAAGGATTATATTGATATCAAGGATTTTGTACAGGTGGTGTGTCCGAAATGCAAGGCGCTTCTCATGGCTGACAAGGACATGGAATTCTGGCACTGCGGACACTGCGGCGAGAAGCTTAATGTGAATGAGGTAAGAAATGCTAAGCCCGAAGTAAAGAAGAAGCCTGAACCTGTTCTTACAGGAGAGACTTTTCAATGCGAAGGAAGCGTTCTTTACAAATTCGTCGGAGACTATGAGGACGTAGAGGTACCCGAATATATTTCCTCTATTGCAACCGGAGCATTCAAAGGCAACAAGACACTTCGTTCTATAGTTATCCCCGATAATTGCATGGAGATAGCCGATTCTGTATTTGAGGACTGTATATCACTTGTAAGCGTTCGTCTCCCCGCAACATTAAAAAAAATCAATTACAAAACCTTCAACGGCTGCGATTCATTGAAAAAGATAACTATTCCCGCAAGCGTTGAACAGATAGTATATAATGCTATGTGCTGCGGACTCGATGAGATAGCCTTTGAGAGCAGCTACACCACTTGGGAGGCTGAAAATGAATATGCCAACCCGTCTTTCTGGGTAAAGAAGGGCAAGGCTAATGGCGTCAGTCGAATATTCTTCAAAGGACAGAGTTTTAATGCTGCCGATGTATTCAAGCATGGCAGCCTTTATACGTACCTTCGCAGTGAGGGACTATGTACCAACTGCGGAAGCAAATTCGGTATGTTCAATAAGTGCAAGAACTGCGGAAAGAAGAAGGAATATTGAGTAATGAGGTGATTATATGCCGTTTGTACAGGGAAACTGTCCAAACTGCGGCGGAACTCTCGCCGTGGACAATGAAAAGGACGCGTGGGTCTGCCCGTACTGCAACACTCCGTTCATTGTTGAAAAGGCTATAAATAATTATAATGTAACTAATAATATCAGCGCTTCGACTGTTAATATTTTTAGTGATTCGCAAAAAGATTTTGAGGTTACTGCTGGAAACCTAAAAAAATACAACGGTGAAGCAACAGAAGTTGTAATTCCCGAAAATGTAACAACAATATCGTATTCAGCATTTCACGAGACAAATATCACTTCTCTGAAGTTGCCCGAAGGAATAAAAGAAGTATATCTTTCTTCTTGCAAATTCCTTAAAGAATTAGTATTGCCTGAAAGTGTAATTAATATTGGTTTGAAGAATTGCAGCAGTCTTGAAAAAATTGAACTGCATGAAGGATTGAAGTTTGTTTATTTCGAAGGTTGTTCTTCAATTAAAGATTTGAGGATTCCGAGTACAGTAACAAAACTACAAAAAGGAACATTTTGGAATTGTAGTTCATTATCAAATTTGCTTCTTCCTAATTCATTAAGTATAATTGAGGACGCTTTTGTCGGATGCAACAATTTAGATAATCTAACTATTCCACCTAATGTAGAATCTGTTTGTCTTTCTTCAATGAAAAAACTAAAAAATGTGGTTATTCCACCAAATACTAAAACGGTTCATCTGAATAATACTCCAAACCTAACTACAGTTGTAGTAGGCAATCCACAAATCAGAATTGTTGGATTAACAGGAAAAGAAACACTTGTATACAAAGATGTTGGATATAGTTCGTCTGTGTTGTTTAAACCTCCTTTAATTACAAAGAATCCATTTAGTGTTAATAAGAGGGCTCTTGAAATAATACTTGCAAAATATGGAAAATGTTCCTATTGCGGTGGTAGCTTTAGTGTTTGGTTTGGAAATTGTAAAGAATGTGGTGCAAAAAAGTCATATAATATCGTAAATAATAACTTGATATTTTTAAAATAAAGGAGTAAAAATGAAATACACACAGGGTCAATACATAATAATCGAAAAAAAGGCTATAGCACGCGAGATCTACAGTTTCACAATAGCCTGCCCCGAAGTAGCGGAAGTCGCTTCGGCAGGTCAGTTCGTACACATCCGTGCTAACGGCTTCACGCTCCGCAGACCTATCTCGATCTGCGGCATAGACAAGGAAAAGGGCACTCTCCGAATAGTGTTTGAGATACGTGGAGAGGGAACAGCCGAGATAGCCAAACTCAACAAGGGGGACCTCGTTGATATGCTTGCTCCTCTCGGACACGGCTTTACTGTTGACGAGACGTTCCGCAAAGTAGTGCTCGTTGGAGGCGGTATCGGTACTCCTCCCATGCTGCCGCTTGCGAAGATATACGGCAAAAAGGCAACCGCAATAAGCGGATTCCGCAGCAGTGCGGCGGCTATCTTGCAGGACGATTTCAAGTCTGCGGGAGCGGAGACCATTCTTTGCACAGACGACGGCTCGGCAGGCATTCACGGCTTTGTGACTCAGCCTTTGACCGACATCGTAACGGCAGGCGGTATCGACATGGTATACGCCTGCGGACCTATGCCGATGCTCAAGGGTGTTGCGGCAATATGCAAGGAAAACGGTATACGCTGTGAGATTTCACTCGAGGAGCGAATGGCTTGCGGGATCGGAGCCTGTCTCGGATGTGCGTGCAGGACAGTTCGCAACGATGAAGAATATTTTGCTCACGTCTGCAAGGACGGTCCCGTATTCAAAGCAGAGGAGGTGCTCTGGTAATGGCGGATCTTTCAGTAAAAGTATGCGGTGTTGACTTCAAGAACCCTATCATTCCCGCGTCAGGCGTTTTCGGCTACGGACGCGAATATGAGGAGCTTTTTCCACTTGATAAGCTCGGCGGGATCGCCACAAAGGGTACAACGCTTCACTTGCGCACGGGCAATCTTGCGCCGCGAATCGCCGAGACTCCCGCAGGTATGCTCAATTCCGTGGGACTCCAGAATCCGGGAATCGACCACTTCATCGAGACGGAGCTTCCTTATCTTTTGACGAAAGATCTTGTAGTCCTTGCGAATATAGCAGGCTCGACGCCCGATGAATGTGCAGAAGTAGCCGCAAAGCTCGAATCGACCAATGTTCATATGATAGAGCTGAACATCTCCTGTCCCAACGTAAAGCAGGGCGGAGCGGCGTTCGGCACGAGCTGTGACATGGCGGCTGAGGTAACGCGTAAGGTTAGAGCAGCTACAACCAAACCGCTCGTAGTCAAGCTGTCGCCCAACGTCACGAGCATCGCCGACATCGCAAAGTCGGTCGAAGCGGCGGGTGCGGACGCGGTATCACTGATAAATACACTTCTCGGTATGAGGATAGACATAAACACGGGACGCCCGATACTTCATAACAATGTCGGAGGCATGAGTGGTCCTGCGGTGTTCCCGATAGCTGTCCGTATGGTATGGCAGGTCGCAAATGCTGTAAAGATACCGGTCATCGGTATGGGCGGAGTTTCATCGGGACGCGACGCTATCGAGCTGATGATGGCGGGTGCCTCCGCAGTACAGGTCGGAGCCGCTATCTTCACTGACCCGTATGCTCCGATACGAATTGTCGAGGAGATGAATGAATGGCTCGACAGCAAGGGTATCAAGTCGGTTAAGGATATTATCGGTACTGTCAAGCCGTGGTGAGAATATGATAATAATGTCAGTCGATTTCGGAGACTCCCGAACAGGTATAGCTGTCTGCGGCAAGAGTGAGCTCATCGCTTCACCCGTGACAGTAATACAGGAGAAGTACTTCGAGAAATGTATAGAAAAGACCGCTGCTCTTGCAAAGGAGCAGCACGCGGAGGAGATAGTCGTCGGCTACCCGAAGAATATGAACGGTACGATAGGGGAGAGGTGCGAGAAATGCACCCTTTTTGCGCAGAAGCTTGAGGCTATGACCGGTATCCCCACCAAGCTCTGGGACGAGCGCTGCACGACCGTTTCTGCACATAACTTCCTGAATGAAACAAACACTCGGGGCAAAAAGCGCAAGGCAGTCATCGACGCCGTTGCCGCAGTTATAATCCTTGAAAGTTACCTTGCTTTCAGACGCAACAGCAAGTATCAGCCGAATCAGCCCGACCAAAACTAAAGGGCGGATACGATCCGCCCGATAGTGATTATGAGAATACGGACGTAATGTCCTGTATCAGGTTCTCGGCAGCGCGCATAGTTTTTGTGGCGTCGCGTTTTATACTGTGCTTTTTCATTGGGCTCGCCGATGAGAGTGCGTAGTAAGCAAGACCTACGGCAGCACCCGCACCCATCCCCTTCATAATAGCCTTCATATTCATAATTTCAGTCCTTTCATTTGCTGCAAAAGCAGCTGTATCTATTTTATGATACTGAACATTCTTTATTCGTGAGGCACAAAAATGCATGAACTTAACATCGTCCTTGTAGAACCTCAGATACCGCAGAACACTGGGAACATCTCACGCACCTGTGCCGTTACGGGCGCTAAGCTGCACCTTGTCAGACCGCTCGGCTTCGAGGTCACGGACAAGCATCTCAAGCGTGCTGGACTTGACTACTGGGATAAGCTTGATATAGCTTATTATGACAGCCTCGCTGACTTTTTTGCGCGTAATCCCAACGGTAATTTTTTCTATTTTACAACTAAGGGACGTAAAGTACACAGCGAGCAGGAATATCCGGATAACTGCTTCCTCGTATTTGGACGTGAGGACATGGGACTCCCCGAGGAGCTCCTGCATGACAATCCCGATTCGTGCATACGCATACCTATGAGAAACGAGCTAAGAAGCCTGAATCTGTCGAATTCTGTGGCTATAGCGTTATATGAAGTACTAAGAAAATGGGACTATCCCGACCTCTCGCGGGAGGGGAAGCTCACAAAATATACATGGTAAAGGAGAATCAGATATGGCAAAAATAGCGATACTTACCGACAGCTGCTGCGATCTCCCGAAAGAAGTTGTCGCCGAGCTTGGTATTCACGTGATACCCATTGAGCTGAAAATAAACGGTAAAATATACAAGGATACAGAAAGATCTCCCGAGGAATTCTACCGCATGATGAGTATATCGGAGGATACTCCGCGTCATATCCCTGTTTCAGAGGATACGTTCGTTCAGTATTACTCCAAGCTCTATAAGAGCGGGTGTACTGATATCATATGTGTTTCCATGAGCAGTCTTGCTTCAAAGACGTATGATAATGCTGTTTCTGCAAACAAGCGCTTTTTTAAAGAAAACAATGAAGCAAACGGGAAACTCCGTATATTTAATCTTGATTCCAGGTGCTATTCACTCTTTTACGGGTATCCGGTAATGAAGGCGGCAAAGAAGGCACTCCGCGGAGCTTCGGCAGATGCACTTGTTGCATATATACAGGACTGGTTCAATGTCGGAGGAGGATATGTTGTGCCGTATACACTCAAATTCGCACGCAGATCGGGCAGCATTGATGAAACACGTGCATTTGCGGGTGAACTTCTTGGAATGCGGCCGATCATCGAATTTGCAGACGGAAACGCGATCACTGCCGAGAAGATACGCGGAGTGAAGAATATCGTACCAAAGCTGCTTGAACACGTTGAAAAGAAGATGACTCCGCAGACTCCTTATGTACTCGTATACGGCAGCGAGGTGGCTCCTATAAAGGAAATAGAGCGCGAACTCACTAAGCACTCGGGACGGAAGCCTGAGATGATAGCACGTATCGGCGGAGTTACTGCTTCGAGTATAGGTCCTGATCTCGTAGGGATAATGATCAGACGCAAGACAGATGTATGAAAAAAGCGGCAAATCGAGAGATTTGCCGCCGTTTTTTTCGGATCCGCCTTGCCGTGATATAGCGAATAAAACCCGCACTAAGCAGGTGGGTAAACGCCCGAGTGCTTCTCGCTCCCTTCGTCCGCAAGCGGGAGGTCTGCAGTCCACACACGGAGCTGAATTCCCTTATAAAATGTGTTGGATTATAAAAAACTATATTTTCTCGAACAAGGCAGAAATTCTTTTGCTATGTATATTATATCATACGTGTTTCAAAAAATCAATACCTTTTTTATGAAAAGTTGAGGAAAATTATTCGTCAGCCTCAATTTCATTCTCGTCATCATCGTCAAAGGCATTGAGAGCCTCTTCCATACGTTCAAGGAAAAAAGCGGAAACGACTTCAAATTCGTCGTCGTCATCTATTGAGGCGAGTATCTCCTCGCCGTTCTCATCAATGGATTTTAGTATTACGAGGTCGCAGTCAGCATTGAGGAAGTCCTCGTCCTCCACTGCCGGGAGCATTGCGTAATACTGCTCGCCTCGTATCTCGGCAGCATCAATGAGCTCAAACTGCTTTTTGTTACCGTCCTGATCAATAAGCTCGAAAAGCTCAGGTGTGTATTCGTTCATTTCAGACATGGTTATCTCCGTTCCGGCTTTCGCCTGTTTGATATAAATATTATACACTATATAGTATATTATTTCAAGTGGAAAATAAAAACTTCACAGTATTTAGTCAGAATGATGATGTGGAACACAATGTTTTGTGCAAATATACAAAATGTATCATAAAATTTGAAAAACTTGAAGAAATCTATTGACTTTCTACAACGAGTATGGTAATATATAATCAAGGAAAGGGAATGACCCGAAAGGGTCACTACCAAGCCGAATCTACTTGGTCTGAGGGTTTCCTCAATGTGGATTATTAATGGCTGGAAGGAGCGTGAGTCCAATGGAAGTAAGTATAGGATCACAGCGTGAAGCCGGCGGGCTCGCTGAGTGATCGGTATTCTGAAAGAGGGAATATAGGTCCTTGAGACTTGTTCCATAGTTTTGAAGCTACAAATCATTGCCGAGCACAACGCGGACGCATTGCTGAAAGAGAAATACGGCTTCAGGCTTACTCGATTTGGATACAGGTTATCCTGAAACTTCGACGATAAGTCTTTAGATATATTGTCAAGAATCTTATTGTAAAGGTTGAGTCCAATGAGAAGTTGAATTTTAGCCGATAGGCTATCTATACGGACTGTTTTAAACGTCCTCAAAAAATCTTCTGGAGGTATAGTCCAATGGAGTGACAGCTTAACACTGCTTGATTACAAATTAAGATCTTGATTCTTCAATGAAGGAATGATGTTCTATGAAAATGAGGTATTCATTCAAGATTTAGACTGAAGGAGTGAGTCCAACAGGTAATTTAGCTAAGTGATGAAAGTCGCTTAAAATGACAACTGAATAATACATAGCCCCGAAGGTCTCTCGGGGCTTTTTGTTGCTATTTAAGTTTTTCAAGTAACATTTTCCTGTATTGCAGAGCGGCTTGTTCCTGTTTGTTATCTCCGAATTCGTAGTAAACTCGGTCTTTGAGCGCATCGGGCAGATACTGCTGAGCGACATAATGATTCGGAAAATCGTGTGGGTAAAGATAGTGCTGACCAACTACAGCTGCTCCCTTGCCGTCGAAGTGTTTGTTCTGAAGGTGCCGAGGAAAGTCGAGAGCATCCGAGGATTCAACATCAGCTAAAGCCGCGTCTATCGCCAAACACGCGCTGTTAGATTTCGGAGCAGTCGCCATAAGTATTATTGCTTCTGCTATTGGAAGCTTTGCTTCGGGAAGTCCGAGTTGAAGAGCCGAATCTACGCAAGCCTTGACTATCGGAACAGCCATAGGGTAGGCGAGACCCACATCTTCGCTCGCTATACAGAGCATACGTCTGCACAGTGAGATAATATCTCCGGCAGCGATAAGGCGAGCGGCATAGTGAAGAGCAGCATTTTCGTCCGAGCCGCGCACAGATTTATGGAAAGCAGAAAGGATATCATAGTGTTGGTCACCGTCGCGGTCGTAGCGCATATTGCTTCGCTGAGCAAGTATATCAAGCGAATCCTCGGTGATAACGACCTTACCGTCCGAGATATTACCGCACATTACAGCAAGTTCGGCTGTATTTATAGCTTTACGGACATCGCCTCCGCAGCTGAAAGCTATCTTCTCAACCAGTTCGTCCGTGATATCGACTTCGCAGCCGTTTTCTTCTGCGAGAGCTGCAAAAGCGCGGTGTATTGCGGGTTTGAGCTGTTCAGCAGTCACAGGCTTGAATTCAAAAACAGTGCTTCGGCTTATAACGGCATTGAAGATCGCAAAGTATGGATTCTCGGTCGTAGACGCGATAAGTGTGATATCACCGTTTTCTATGTATTCGAGCAGGCTCTGCTGCTGTTTTTTGTTAAGGTACTGTATCTCGTCGAGATAGAGGAGAATACCGTTTTCGGAGCCGAATGTGCCTATATCGGCGACCACATCTTTGATATCGGACAGCGAGGCGTTAGTACCGTTGAGTTTGTATAGAGACATACCGCAGTTTTCGGCTATGATTCGGGCAACAGTTGTCTTTCCAACACCTGACGGACCGTAAAAAATCATATTCGGGACTTTTCCGCTTTCTATTATTCGGCGGAGCGGCTTGCCTTCACCGAGGATATGCTCTTGTCCAACGACGTCGGCAAGTGACTTTGGACGTATCTTATCAGCTAAAGGTGCAGACATATCAGTCGTCCTCCTTACGTGAGATTTTCCAGTAATATCGGCGATTTGAGGCAGGGAAGTCATCCATAACACCATGTTCGGGATCGTAGAACGTTCCGTCGCAGAACAGTGACCAGTGCCAGCAGCGCGGCGTCTCCAGGCTGAGCATACACAGCGGCGGGAGCTCCACCTTGTCCGTGACCTGCACACGCTCATCCGAGACTGTAAATCCGTTCCCGCGCAGGACTTGCTTCATCTCGGCGAGAGTAGTCTCGCGGTCGTTGCCGAGCATGGAGCAGATGCGCTCTGGAGTAGTGCCCAGTATCATTGCAAGTACAGCCTGACCGCACTGGAGGTCGGTCGGCTCGTGTATATATTTTATTTCCATAGTATCAACCCATAGATCAACAGTGAGATATAGCCGAGTAAGGGCGTCAGAGCGATGTAGACCGCGAGTGATATCAAGATAGTCGTTGCCTTCTTTTCAAGAGAGCGGATACGTCTGAACCATTTGCAGGCGAAGAAAGCATTAAGCATAAGGCACACGAATGCAATAAAGCCAAATAGTATGACGCTGTCCATGAAGTCAGGGTCAACGGGCATTCCTGTCACATCATCAATATTCGATGAACGCATCAGCGTACCGATACAGGACAGCAAAAAAATCAGGAAATTACCTGATGCCAGACTGCACATCACGGAATTGAAATACGCATAGGTTTTGTTTTCAGAAGCCGTTATTTCTTTCTGAATATCACACTCTGTCATAAATTCCTCCATAAAAACAGGGACGGACAGCTTGTCCGTCCCTTTGTTCTGTTCTTACTTGTAGAGGGGGAACTTCTCGCAGATAGCGTTTACGCCTGCACGTATTTCGTCAGCCTTGTTCTCGAAATCTGTAGCACAGAGGTAGATGTACTCAGCGATCTTCTCCATTTCCTCAACACCGAGACCTCTTGTAGTAACAGCAGGAGTACCGATACGGATACCGCTTGTTACGAAAGGCTTCTCGGGATCGTTATGGATAGCGTTCTTATTTACTGTGATGTAGACCTCATCAAGTCTGTGCTCGAGCTCCTTACCGGTGATGTTGAAGGGGCGGAGGTCAACGAGCATGAGGTGATTGTCAGTACCGCCTGAAACGAGGTTGAAGCCTCTCTTGAGAAGACCTTCGGAGAGAGCCTTTGCATTCTCAACGATACGCTTCTGGTAGTCTTTGAACTCGGGCTTGAGAGCCTCACCGAAGCAAACAGCCTTAGCAGCAATAGTATGCATCAGAGGACCGCCCTGTGTGCCGGGGAATATAGCAGAGTTTATCTTCTTAGCGAGGAATTCGTTGTTTGTGAGGATAAGTCCGCCTCTGGGTCCACGAAGAGTTTTGTGAGTAGTTGTGGTAACAATGTCAGCGTAGGGGACAGGGGACTCGTGGCAGCCTGCTGCAACAAGACCTGCAATGTGAGCCATATCTACCATGAGGAGAGCGCCGACTGCTCTTGCTATCTCGGAGAGACGCTTGAAGTCTAGAGCGCGGGGATAAGCAGAAGCTCCTGCAACGATAAGACGGGGCTTGTGCTTGTTAGCGAGCTTGTATACCTCATCATAGTTTATTGTTTCTGTCTCGTCGTCGAGACCGTAGGAAACGAAGTTGAAGTATTTACCCGAAAGGTTAACGGGTGAACCGTGTGTGAGATGACCACCGTCCGCAAGGCTCATACCGAGGACGGTGTCACCGGGCTGTAAAACAGCAAAGTAAGCAGCTGTGTTAGCCTGAGCGCCTGAATGGGGCTGAACGTTTGCGTACTTGGCACCGAAAAGCTCGCAAGCACGCTGGATAGCGATAGCCTCGACCTCGTCTACACACTGGCAGCCGCCGTAGTAGCGCTTTCCGGGGTAACCCTCAGCATACTTGTTAGTGAGGACGCTTCCCATAGCAGCCATAACAGCAGGGGAAACTATATTTTCGCTTGCGATGAGCTCGAGATTTCTCTGCTGACGAGCAAGCTCCTTGCCCATAGCCTCACCTACGGCAGGGTCATACTTTGAAACGAATCCGATAGAATCCATAAGGTCGTTATACATTATCATCATTCTCCTTAATAATAGTTGCAAAAAGCATTACAAAATCATTATACATCATTTTCTGATGTATTGCAATAGAAAAAACAAAAAAATCACAATTTTTGTTTCCCTGCGAGCATTTTGTCCCAGTTGGTGTCATTTCCTGTAGATGCTGCTGCGTAGTAGACCATTACAATAGTTGCATCATTGGAATCGACCATACCGTCTTTATTAACGTCAGCGCGCTGCTGCTGACCGTCCTTATAAACGGGAGTTTTGCCTGTAGAAGCGAAAGAGTAGAACATGAGTATCTGTGAAGCATCAGAGGCGTTTACAGAGCCGTTCATATCGGCGTCACCTATTTCAGGAAAGAAGTTTATATCGTAGGATAGTATCTCTTTTTCACTGTCTATGGGGTAAACTTTTACGTTTGCCGTATTTCCGTTTACAAATGCTTCACTGAGCGTAGCAGGAATCGCCGTACATTTGGATTCTATACCTATTACTTCTTTGGCTATCTTGAATTTTCCCTGCTTATCCTTTTCGGGGAGTTGTTTTTCGGCAGTGATAGTAACTTTTAATCCGTTGAGGTCAATATTTCCGTCTTTGGAGTAATACTCTGTTTTTTTAGGCTTGTCGTCAAGTGATATCGTCATCTTTTTGTATAGCGCATAAACAGCTGTATCAGATGTTATCTTTTCGGGATATGTGCTCCACGAATCGAAACCTATTTGTGTGTATACGTCAAGGTGCTTTTCGAGCTTGGTAGTGTCTACTCCGTTCAGGTCAAGGACAGCTCCGTCATTAACAGATATGGTAGTCATGATATTGCCGTCAAAGTCGTAGACGGTCACCGTATGAGATGATGTTTCTGCGGCACTGGCTGTAGTAAACGCTCCTACAGAGTGCAAAACAGCCGCTGACAAAAGCAAAGACAGCGCTTTTCTCTTAATCATCGTTTAACTCCTTTCTTCCTCTGAAAAAGAAAAGGCGACAGCTATGCAAAAGCTTTGACGCCAGCTCGGTATATTTTTGATAGGGAACACATCTGCACATAAGGTCCGCGGAAATGAGCGTACTTCTAACATCGTCGTATTCAAGAACAGCATAAATCACGACCTTGTCGCAGGTCAGTTCTTCGGCAAGTTCGAGTGCTTCCTCGCGGCATTCTTCTATTCTTTCATCGACCTCATACGACTGTATAAAAGCAATGAAGTGCGAATCCTCGTATAGCGCTGTATCTCGATGCAAACCGTCAGTCATTATTCTATTCAGCAGATTTATGTCCATCTATCTTCCGCACTCCTTTTGATTTTTTTATGCGAAGCTTGAATGTCAGATAGCCGGTGGCAGCTGATACAGCGATAAAAACGCCAACAAGAATCAGAACAAAAAGCCATGTTGGCAGAGGAAGTGAAGCAATCGAATTAATTATCGCTGAGGTCATAAGGGTCCTCCTCGTTGGAGAGTGCAAGCTCGATGACCTTACCATAGAAGCCGGCAGGATTGAGCATTATTTTTTCGCCGATAAGCTTAGCCTGTCCCATATCGGGAGCAAAAAGCTTAAGGTCCATAAGGTCGTTTTTTGCGTCAAGGCAGCGAACACGCGTGTATACGCCGCCGCTCTCAAGCGGGATATATTCTATCTTTATCTCCTGCTCATATTTAAGACGTGCAAAATAGCGAAGAGCTGCAAGTACGAGTTTATCCCTATACGCTTTAGGAGCGTATTTTTTCAGTTCTCTGGCACATACAGTGCCCTTTGGCTGGAGCACATAGCAGTTGACGCCCTTATCATCCTGCTCCTCGGTAATGAGACCATTGGTGAGAAGGTAGTCGATAGAGTCCTGATAATAGAAATAATTGATAACGCCGGTATTAATGACGATGTCGTAGAGGTGTTCTACGCCTACAGGTTTGCCTATCTTATAGATGAGGTAGCAGATAAGGATATTCAGCGTAGGGACATCCTTTATCTCGGTGTCCGCCTTTTCCGACATTTTGAAGATGTTTTCGTCATGCATGATATCACCTCAGCAGAAGCTCGGAAAATCGAGCATATTCGAGAGAAGAGCGATATTAACGGCAGCTTCAACACATGGAACAGCCTTGGGGACGATACAGGTATCCTCAAGACCGCCGCTGCCTTCATTCTGAACAGGCTTGAATGCAACATTGAGTATGATAGGCATACCCGATGATATTCCACCGAGAATACCGCCGTGATTGTTTGTGCGTGTTACAACATGACCGTGCTCGTCCATATAAAAGTCGTCACTGCTCTGACTTCCGACCATTTTTGCGGTACTGAATCCAGCACCGAATTCAAGACCTTTCACAGAGGGGATACCGAATACGAGCTGAGCGATATTATTCTCAAGACCGTCAAATATCGGCGAGCCGACACCCGCAGGGACATTCACTGCGGCGCACTCTATAATGCCGCCGAGGGATTCGCCCGCTCCAAATGCCTTTGCGATATCCTCGAGCATGAGCCAGCCCTTGCGGTCGTTTATGACGGGGAAGTCCTTGTATCTGACGCTTATTACAGCATCGCGGTCGAGCTTGACCTTATCATAGGGATTGTCCTTGATATTGTGTATCTGAGCGATGTGAGCTCCTGTAAAGATGCCGCGGCGTTCGAGTATCTGAGCGCATACAGCACCCGCAAAGCAGAGAGGGGCTGTGAGCTTTTCAGCACGTGAACTCTTGTCCATTACGTCGTTATAGCCGCGGTAGCGTACAGTGCCCGTATAGTCGGCATTGCCTGCACGCATGAGCTTTGAAGCATCGTCTCTTTTTTCTTCGCGCGGACGCCTGTCTGCATTTTGAATGAACGCACACAGAGGACTGCCTGTTGTACGGTCGCCTGTAACGCCCGACATGATCCGGGGCAGGGGAGTTCTTCGCGAATTCCCATCCTTGTATGAATTGGGAGTTCTTCTGTCCATATAGCGGCGGATTTCCTCGGGGTCGATGAATTCGCCTGCGGGAAGACCGTCTATCGTTACACCAATTGCAGGTCCTTCGGCTTCACCGAAGAATGATATGGAGATCCTGTTATTCCAGATCGATGACATTTGCTATTCCTCCAAGTAAAGTGTAATCTCTGAAGAAGTCGGGGTATGATTTTTCAGCAGCTTCTGCACCGTGGATAACGACATCGTCTGTAGCTCCGAGAGCTGCAATGGCAGCTGCCATAACTATCCTGTGGTCGCCGAAGCTGTCTATCTCGCCGCCGTGGAGCCGTCCTGTAGGTTCGATAATGAGTCCGTCGGAAGTAACGGTCACATTACCGCCGAGTTTGCCGAGCATATCCGCACACGCAGCAAGGCGGTCACTTTCCTTGATACGAAGTCTCTCGGCATTATAGATGACGGAGCGCTGCCTGCCGTATGCTCCGAGGACTGAAAGGATGGGCACGAGGTCGGGAATATCGGAGCAATCCTCTTCAAATCCGATTATTTCAGCATTTTTACAGGCTCGCGAAATAATATCAATAATTCGTTTATCCCCCTGAACACTGTCTGGGAGAAGATTATTCATCATTACACCCGAGCCGATAGCATTAGCAACATAGTAGAAAGCCGCCTGTGAATAGTCACCTTCTACCATTTCATCGTGCGGGATATATCGTTGATTGCCTTTTACAAAAAAAACATTTTCGTTTTCAGTGATCTCAATACCAAAACGTTTTAGTATATTGAGCGTGATATCAACATACGGACGAGACTCAAGGTGCGAAGTCAGAATTATCTCTGAGTCTTTTTCTGCAAGCGGCAGTGCGAAGAGGAGTCCTGTAATGAACTGTGAGGACAAATTTCCCTCTATCTCGAATCTTCCGCCCTCAAGCCTGCCTGTAAGTGCATATGGCATAGTCTCGGAGATAAAGCGCACACCGTTTTTGCTTAGTTCACGCTTATAGATGTCGATAGGACGTTCCGGAAGTCTGCCTTTGCCATGAAAAACGGAGTGGACTCCGAGCGCTGCGGCGACAGGCATAATGAATCGCAGCGTAGAGCCGCTTTCGTTGCAGTCAATGTCCGCATCCGAAGGTATATCGGTAATACCGTGTACTGTAATACTGTTGCCGTCAATCTCAAAAGAAGCTCCGAGAGCGGTCATAGCATCAATTGTAGCTTCTATATCCTTTGAAAAAGTAATGCCGCTGATATGCGATACGCCGCAGCAGAGAGCCGCACATATGAGCGCACGGTGAGCACAGCTTTTGGAGGAAGGTATATCTACAGTTCCTGCAAGACGTGAAGGACTAATACGAATATCCATGTCAGACCTCCATAAGACGGTAGAACTCATCTAATGAAACTCGCCTTATTTCGGCTTTCCCGACTTCCATGCATACAACGAAGCTTATGGAATCAAGGTCACGTTTCTTGTCGACCGAGCAGAAGGGGAGGAGTTCTTTCATAGGCGCTTCGGTGCCGACCGGCAGTTTATACGCAGTGACACATTTGCGCAATCTCTCCGCCAGATCGGGAGAAGCAAATCTTTCCGTTATCATACACATTCCTGCGGAAACACCCATTCCGTGAGTATAGTTCGAGTAGTTATGCCACCCCTCGATAGCGTGTCCGAGAGTGTGCCCGAAATTGAGTATAAAACGCTCTCCCTTGTCGAACTCGTCATGTTCAACAACGTCACGCTTGATATCGATGCTGGCAAAAACAATATCGTCGATGACTTCGCTGACATTGGATAGATCGTGTGATTCAATAAGCTCAAAGAGCTGCTTGTCACGAATCATTCCGTATTTTACAGCTTCAGCCATACCGCACGCGAGTTCGCTTTCGGGCAGGGTAGAGAGTGTATTGCTGTCGCAGAGTACAAGAACAGGCTGCTTGAAAGCTCCGACGAGGTTTTTGCCTCCGGGGATATCAACAGCAGTCTTTCCGCCGACTGAGGAATCTACCTGAGCGAGCAGGGTAGTAGGGATCTGCATAAAATCAATGCCACGCAGGAAAGTAGCTGCCGCAAGACCTGTAATGTCCCCGACAACACCTCCGCCGAGAGCGATAAGTAAGTCGCTGCGTGTAATTCCGTACTCACAAAGAAAATTATAAATTTTACCTAATGTATCAAGATTCTTTGAGGATTCGCCGTTGGGAAAAGTGAAAACTCTGACCTCAAAACCGCAAGCACAAAGAGAAGATACGACCGTATCGGCATAGAGCTTGCCAACGATATCATCAGTGATTATGGCAGCTTTTTTCGACTTGGTGCATCCGGAGATGTAACTGCCGCATTTTGTTATGCTGCCGCGTTCAATTATTACGTCATATGGCGTGCTTGTAGAGATGTGAATAGTTTTCAAGAGAGTTTCCGCCTTTCGAGAAAAACGCTGTTAACAGTGAGTGATTCCTCATAGTATTATTCCTAATAATTATACCATATTAAATAGACTTTGTCAAGGAATATACACAAAAACTCACTTAGCAGAAAGTTCAGGATGAAGTATCACAAACAATAGTTGAATGCTTTACTGTTACGAACGCTTATATTTGATCAGTGTGATATTATTGAAGAAGCCATAGGTTGCAATTCCTCAGAAAAAGTGGTATAATTAGTCTATAAGGTGAAATAGATAAAGTTGCACCAAATCAAAGTTTGGTGCAACTTTTGACAGAGATGAGTGAGGAGATACTATGGAACGCATAATCACTATAGACCTGAAGGATTATGATGAAACGATGCAGAGATTCAGACGTCCGTCCGTGAGAGCTGTTATAATACGAGGTTCTAAGGTTGCAATGGTTTACAGTCCTAAATATGATTATTATAAATTTCCCGGCGGAGGTATCGAGAAAAACGAATCCCATATTCAAACGCTTATGCGTGAGGTCAGTGAAGAAACCGGTCTCAGCATTATACCGGAATCTGTAACTGAACTTGGTTCAGTCCTGCGTGTACAGCGAAGCCGCACAAATTCCAATGAGATATTTGAACAGGAAAACTATTATTACACGTGCAATGTATCTGATTCGGTAGCGACACAGTCACTTGATGAATATGAATCGGAGGAAGGATTTCGGCTTGAATTCGTTCAGCCTGAAAAAGCGATCGAGATCAACCGTACTCATGAGCATTCTGACTACGATGCTATGCTCATTGAACGCGAGGCTCTGGTACTTGAATATTTACTTGACAAGAGGATTTTATGAAAAATTATAACAATAGTGAGAATCCTGAATTTCTGAACGATTACCTTGTTCATATAAAGGTCGTAAAAATGCTTTCAGAACGCACTATACAGGAATACTATCTTGATACGCGGCTGTTTCTGAAATACTACTGCAATTTGAAGAACAATTCTTCCGATAACATTGAAGACGTCGATATTTCAGGTATGACAACTGCCGATCTGCGTCAGATAACCCTTTCTGACATCTACAATTTCATATTTTATACAGCCGACGAGCGTCATAATGCTGACAAAGCACGCTATCGAAAGCTTTCCGCACTCAGGAGCTTCTTCAAGTACCTGACCAAATCAACGCATATACTGTCCGAAGACCCGACCAAGGATATAGAAGTCCCTGTTCCAAAGCAGGCATTACCGAAGTTCCTTTCACTTAATGAAAGTCTTAGGCTTCTTGCATCTGCCGACAGCACGGATTCAAAGCGTGATTACTGCATACTGACTCTGTTTTTGAACTGCGGAATGAGACTCAGTGAGCTTGTCGGGATAGACATACGTGATATTGACTTTACCGAAAAGCGGCTCAAAGTCCTCGGAAAAGGCAATAAAGAGCGTATGGTCTATCTGAATTCAGCTTGTATGGACGCTCTTAACAGCTATCTTGAGGAAAGGACAGCTAACAAAAAAGCTGCTGCCGAGCCTGCACTGTTTATCAGCAATCAGAATAAGCGTATTTCCAAGCGGCGTGTACAGCAGATAGTCGAAAACTCGCTGCAAGAAGCAGGGCTTGACGGTAAAGGGATAACTACGCATAAGCTTCGCCACACAGCAGCTACTCTGATGTATCAGTACGGCGACGCTGATGTTCTCACATTGAAAGAGCTGCTCGGACACGCGAGCGTTTCAACGACTGAGATATATACACATCTCAGTGATGATAATGTTCGCAGTGCAGTAGAGAGCAATCCGCTTGCGAATGTTAAGTCTGACAAGAGCAAAAAATAGCGTGCTCCCCTCTCCCCTCACCTGCTGAAACGAAAGATTGACAAATCGTAAAAAAATCAGTATAATACTATTATCAGATCTGTTAAGGAGGTCATACTATGAGCGATATTATTGAAAACAACAGCGAAGAGCTCGAGGAAAACGAGAACTACATCACACTTACTGATGACAACGGTAATGAGGTTTCCTTCGAGATACTTGATACTGTCGAGTATAAGGAACGCTTGTTTGCAGTGCTTCTCCCCTTTGATGAAGAGGACGACGGAATAGTCATTCTTGAGATTATTGAGGGCGATGACGAAGAATTTGACGATTTTGTGGCTGTAGAGGACGATGCGCTTCTTGAAGAGGTGTATACCGAGTTCAAGAAGAATTACAAAGGCGAATACGAATTTGAATAAAATGAAAACCGCAGGTCAGTGACCTGCGGTTGCTTTTTTATTTTGACTTTTCTTCAAGCTCAAGCTTGAACGGAGCATAACGTCTGTATGCTGATTTGTTCTTTTCAAACGATAAAGCATCAGCCTTTTCTTCGAGGTAATCCTTGAATTCGCCGGAATATCTCATAGACTGGAGATATTCAATATAGCTTTCATTCCAGTAGTCATCTTCGGTCATACGTTCGTGGAGGTCGCCGCGGATAATGACATAAATCGTGTTTTCGTCATAATCGTAAACAGTAGCTTTGTCCATTTCAAGCTTGTTGAAAACGAACTCCTTGTACTTGTAATCAGCACTTTCTGTATCAACAGCCGATGTCTCGGTATCCTCAGTGCTGTCTGCGGAAGCTGTAGTGGTCGTGTTTTTCTGGATTATGTACTCGTTTGCGAACTGGTCTGTAGTAGTTGTGGTCGACTCGGTGGATTCGGTTGTGGTTTCCGCAACAGTAGTTGTAGTTTCCTCACCAACAGTAGGTGCTGCAAGTGTGGTCTGAAGAGATTCAACGTACTCATCATGCTTCTCCTGTACAGCATCTACCTCGTGCATCTTGTCTATTTCCCTTGCCTTGTCGTTTATCTGCTTGGCGTAATCTTCAGCCTTTTTGCGGAGACTTCTCTCCTGGTCGGCAGTGACCTTGTTGCCGTCAGCGTCAAGAAGGCTGATAGAAACATATTTTACTCTTGCAAAGTTGTCGTTGAAGTACTCTTTAAGCTCATCCTCAGAGCAGCCCTTCTCGCCGTCGAAGCCATAGTAATGCTGGAATATCTTCTTTTCCTTATATGAGCTTTCAGCCATGAGCTTCATTGTTTCCATACCCACGCCGTTATCTGCGAGACTCGGGTCTGAAGAGTAGTAATACTCCGCCATTTCGACAGCTTCATCCTTTTCGTCATCTGTCAGTTCGCCGCCGATGAGCTCGAACTCTCTCTGAACAGCAACAAAGTCCTTGCAGTACTTGGTAGCCTTGTTCTGTATCCAGTCGGTAGAGTCGGTAGAGTCGATGTTCGTCTTTTTTACGTCATCAACCGTAGGAGCCGAACCGTTTTTGTTCTGATATTCACTGGCAGCCTCACCGTATCCCTGTAATGTATAGTAAATGAAAAGTCCTGCGGGAACATCATAGCCATCGATGGTCATAGCGTTCTTTGAGCCTGCACCTATAGCCGGTGTACATCCGAACATCGATGCCGAAAGAGCGACTGAGAGACCAGCTGCCGCAATTTTTCTAAAGTTATCCATTTTGATTAAGCCTCCGGGTTTGTAAAAATTTCATATACCATACTATTATACACTATATTTTTTGGTTTGTCCATAGATATTTGAAAATTTTTTCCGTTCTGTCACATTTATTGTGCTCGGAGTTCATATTTTGTCTATTGACAAAACACTTTATCAGGAATATAATATATTGATATATTGATTGAAAGGAGTTATCTGACGTGCACAATAAATCTGCGGACCTTACCGAAGGACCGCTACTAAAAGGACTTATATCATACACTATACCGATCATACTTACAGGTGTATTACAGCTCCTTTTCAATGCAGCTGACCTTGTTGTCGTCGGACGATTCTGCGGAAGTATCTCCGTTGCAGCGGTCGGAGCCTGCGGTGCAGTTATCAATCTTCTTGTCAACCTGTTCATCGGACTCTCCGTCGGAGCCGGCGTTACCGTTGCTCACGGTATAGGTGCGGGCAAGGACGAGGATGTGAGGCGTACAGTTCATACAGCGATACCGCTTGCATTCATATGCGGAGCAGCGCTCACAGTGGTGGGTATCGCAGGTGCGAAAATGATACTCACGCTTATGGGAACTCCCGATAATGTTATCGGATTGTCTGCTACATATATGCGAATATATTTCTCGGGAATCGTCGCAAGCACTCTCTACAACTTCGGCGGAGCTATCCTCCGTGCTGCCGGTGATACCAAATCACCGCTGTATTTTCTCACTTCGGCGGGTATAATGAATGTACTGCTGAATCTGTTCTTTGTCATTGTCATAAAAATGGATGTAGCCGGAGTTGCCCTTGCTACAGCGCTCTCTCAGACATTGTCGGCGGTGCTTGTTATTCGTGCTCTGATGAAGCGTGAGGATGCGTGCAGGCTGAAACTGCGGGAAATGAGGATATATGGGCGGCAGCTCTGGAAAATCATAAGGATAGGCTTTCCTGCGGGAATACAGGGTTCGCTGTTCTCGATATCCAATGTTATCATACAATCATCGGTCAATTCTTTTGGCTCGGTCGTAATGTCGGGCAATGCTGCGGCACAGAATATCGAGGGATTTGTCTATATTTCCATGAATTCCGTAAGTCAGACTGCGCTCAACTATGCCGGTCAGAACCACGGAGCAGGAAAATTTGACCGCTTGAAGAAGATAATGTTTGGCTGCCTTGGACTTGCATTCGGAGCAGGTGTCTCGCTTGGAGGAATGTCAGTTCTGTTGGCGCGTCCCCTGCTGTCAATATATATTACCGACTCGGATGAGGCGGTAAAGTACGGAGTAGTCCGACTGTTATTCATATGTCTCCCCTACTTTCTGTGCGGAATCATGGATGTAGCCACGGGAATGCTGCGAGGGATCGGCAGCAGTATCGCTCCGATGTTCATAACCGTGGCAGGTGTATGCGGATTACGTATACTTTGGATATACACGGTATTCCGATTGCCGCAGTATCATTCGCTGGAGATACTCTATTCGTCATATATGATATCGTGGTCGGTTACTTTTGCTGTAGAATTTGTTGTATTCTGGCTCATGCTCAGAAAAATGAGCCAAAAAGGTACAGCTCGTATATCATAAAAATCAAGGACGTGGAGAGCAGCTGACTTTCCGTTAAGGAGAGCAGCCTAATACCACGCCCTTTATTTATCACCTTTTTCCTTTGATTATGCTCTTGCTGCATAAGTATGTCACAAGGAAGTACCCTCCGTATATCAGGAGTATTACAGAAGCCGTAACAGTTACCGTTAGCTTCAAACTGGTTAGATTCTTTGAAAAAACATTATAGATTTTATTTGTTGGTATTGCTTTTTTTAATAATGTGTGATATAATTAAAATACCATAAACCCATTATATTATTATTTTAAAGGAGGCAAATTTTATGGATTCATTCAGAAAGTATGTAGCTGAGTTTTTCGGAACGTTTGTACTCGTTTTTCTCGGCTGCGGAACAGCGATGCTCGTTGGTTGTGACGCAACAAGCGGCTGCGGCTATCTGCTTACGGCGCTCGCATTTGGTCTTGTGATCGTAGGTATGGCTTACTGTATCGGCAACATTTCCGGCTGTCACATTAACCCCGCTGTGTCGCTCGGAGTGCTTATCACCGGCGGTATATCGGGAACAGACTTCTGCGGCTACGTTATTTCGCAAATCCTTGGAGCATTTGCAGCTTCAGCAACTCTCGGTGCTATCTTTGACCTTGGCGATATTCAGGACATGACAGGAGGCTTTGGTGCTAACGGTCTTGGCAGCCTTACAGAGGTTCCGGGTGATATAACCGCTAAGAGCGTTATGGCAGGTCTGCTCATCGAGTGTATACTTACCTTTATTTTTGTGCTTACTATCCTCGGAGTTACTTCCAAGAAGTTCAATCATGGCTCATTCGGCGGACTCATCATCGGTCTCACACTCACACTCGTACACATTTTCGGAATCGGTCTCACAGGCACTTCCGTGAACCCTGCAAGAAGCATTGCTCCCGCTGTTTTCGCAGGTGGTGACAGTCTCAAGTATGTATGGGTATTCATCGTTGGACCGCTTGCAGGTGCTGCGATCGCTGCATTTCTTTACAAGTGGTTTGAGGCAGGAGTCAAGGCTCCCAAAGCTGAGGTCGAAGCTGAGAAGCCGGTAAAGTCAGTTGCTTCCAAGCCCAATAACTCAAAGAAAAAGAAGAAGTAAAACTGAAGGTGCCTCGGTTTAGAGGTGCGTTGATAAAGAAGTTTTTAGATTTGAAAATCAGGCTGCGTAACCTATTCGGTTACGCAGCCTTTTTTTGTCATTCTTCATACCATCAGCAAAAGCAGTCGTAACGGCTGTTGGTATTACATCGTTTTTATGCTTTTGCAAAAAATTTCATCCTACCCTTGACAAACAGTAAAGCACCTGCTATAATTGTATACATAGAGGTTATACAATTTAGACTTTCAAGGTAGTTGCAAATGCTTTGAGAGCTTTGACCCTAAAGGAGTGTACACGAATTATGAATATCAACATCAGCAACGCATCCGGCGAACCGATCTATTTGCAGATCGCAAACCAGATCAAGACGCTGATACTGGAGGGAAAGCTAAAAGAGGGCGAAGCTCTGCCTTCTATGCGCATTTTAGCCACAGAACTTCGTATCAGCTTTATGACAACGAAGCGTGCCTACGAGGAACTTGAGCGTGACGGCTTTATTGAAAGCTATACTGGCAAGGGCTCTTTTGTAAAGGCACAGAATATTGAGCTTTATCGTGAGGAGCAGATCAAGCGTATCGAGTCCCTGCTCATTGAGGCAGGCGATACGGCACGCAAGGCAGGCGTCACGATGGAGGAGCTCCATGAACTTCTTGACCTTGTAAACGGAGGGGATCAACTATGACCGCATTTGATAATGCGATTGAGATCAAGGGCGTGACAAAGCGTTACGACGGCTTCACGCTGGATAATATCAGTTTTGAAGTGCCTAAGGGCTGTATTATGGGATTTATCGGACAGAACGGTGCAGGCAAGACCACAACGATCCGCAGTCTTTTGCATATCACAGACATTGACAGCGGCGAGATACGTCTGCTCGGTCTTGACCATATCAAGGACGAAACAGCGATCAAAAAGCGTATCGCTGTGGTATTTGACGAGCTGCCGTTCCATGATGTGTTCACCGCAAAGGATATGGCTCGCATCTTTGAGGGAATGTACCCCGAATGGGACAATACTGTGTATCAGCAGTATTTGGAGCGTTTTCAGCTCCCTGTCAAAAAGAAGATCGGGCAGTTTTCCAAGGGCATGAAGATGAAATTGCAGATCGCCTGTGCGCTGTCTCACAATGCCGAGCTGCTTATAATGGACGAGGCTACAACAGGTCTTGACCCCGTTGTTCGTGACGAGATACTGCACATCTTCATGGAATATCTGCAAAACGGCGAGCGCTCGATACTCATGTCCTCGCATATCACCTCAGACCTTGAAAAGATAGCCGATATGGTGACGTTCATCGACAAGGGGAAGATACTGCTTTCGGGTTACAAGGACGAAATAATCGAGCAGCACGGTATTCTCAAGTGCGACCAAGAAAAGCTGCAAGATATCGACAGTGAGGATATCGTCAGCATACGCCTGAACAATTTCGGCGCAGAGGTCATGGTGCATGACCGTGAAAATGCGTCCTACAAATACAGTGACTGCGTGATAGACCCTGCAAGCCTTGACGATATCATGCTCTACTATGTACACCGTGACACAAAGGAGTGGTCATAATGAAACTTTACAGATCGCTTATATATCGTGAATTGAAGCTGACTCGTAAGCGCTGCATCCTTATGCTGATACTGTTTCTTCTGCTGTCGCTGCTGATGCTGATTCCAATAATGATTGGTGGACTATCAGGGGATTCAGAAATGGAAGAGGATCTGCTTAGTATAGTATGGCTTGCTTCTGGTATTGTCGCACTGACAGGCGGGTTCTTGGCAGGCACAAACAACGGCTTACAGAAAGCGGATATAAATTCAGGGTGGAAGCGGTATTCCTTTATCCTCCCACCGACTGCGAAACAGCAGGCGTTGTCCGATTTGCTGACAAAGCTATGCTATATCCTGTTCTTCGGACTGTTATCAGTTGCTTTTTTAATGGTTTGCAAAATCGTATCGGGTATCAACACTGCAGTAGAGGGAATTGATCCTATCTGCCGGATGCTGAATATTTATCTTGGAGCTGTCTGTGCTGTGATGCTTGTCGATATTGCATACAGCTATATCATGATGTTTGCAAACGATAAGAATCAGTTGAAGCTGATAAGCGCACTTGCTTTTGTAGGCGCGGGAGCTGTGTTTAAAGTTTTTGGCTTTTTTCCTGGAATGAATAAAACTGAGAAGCCTGTTGAGGACGGTACTATGATTTCGGAAGAAGCGATCAACAAATTTGAAACTTTTTTGAGTTCTGGGAAAACAACACTTTGCATATTAGCCGTTTTTGTTGTATTATGTGTATTATTCTTCCTTGCAATGTGGAGGTCGCATGAAAGGAGAGAGTCGTAATGACTGGACTTGTTTACAAGGAATGGAAGCAAAACCGTTGGTTTATTCTCTCTATGATACCTTGCGGCTTCGCTCCACTTCTTGCGCTGCTGCTTTTACGTGAGCAGATAACAAGCGTGAATAATATCGCACTTCGTATCGGTGGACTTATCGCCGGATTTCTTGCAGCAGGGGCTTTGCAGATGCTTGTTCTGCGTGGCGACGACCGCAAGCTGTGGGGCTACTGGATCACCGCAACTCCCGACGGATACAAGGGCTTTCTCCGTGTGAAATATGAGATGATCTTCGGAATGATCGTGCTTTTGATGTTCTCGGTGCAGTTCGTTGATATGGGATACTGTGCGGTGGCTGCCGATATGGGAAAGGCAGATGCTGTCCAGATCAGCGGAATCGCACTTCCGCTCTGCTTTGTGCAGATACTTCTTCGTGCCATTGACATACCGTTCGTCTACCGCTTCGGCAGCAAAAAGGGCAGCTTTGTAAAACTGATATGCCTGATAGTGCTTGTTATCATTATGCTGACGTTTCTGATATTAAATATAGAGCATTCCGATAATATCATCGAAAGCTGCAAAAAGGTGATAAACGTGCAGAACAGTTCTCTGCTCCTGTCGGTGGGGCTGGTGGTATGTCTTGCCCTGTACTATCTTTCCTACCGTATCACTTGCAGGCTGTATCTGAAAGGGGTGGAGCAGTATGACCACTAAAAATAAGTGTGCAAAGCCGCTCGGAATTTATCTGCTGACCGTGTTTGCGTTCATGCTGCTATTCGTTCTTTGTATAAAGCCTATGAATGCGTCAAATACTGTGTTCTACATCATATACATGATATTTTCATTCTCCCCTGCCATCGCAAGCCTTATCACAAGAGCCGTCACTAAAGAGGGCTTCCGTGATATGAAGCTGCATCTGAAACTCAGCGGCAATTTCAAATGGTATCTGCTGGCTTTCGGGCTTCCGTTGATCTGCTTCTCCGCTAAATTCCTGCTACCCGTCATTCTCAGCGGTCATGCTGACTGGCTCGGCGGTTTTACGGCTCAGAATGTGCTCTCAAACTTGTTCACACTTGCAGCAATGTCGGCAGTGATGTCGATAGGAATCCTTGGTGAAGAACTTGGCTGGCGTGGGTATATGAACCGGAAAATGGAACCGCTGCTTGGCAGGGTCGGAACTTGTATAGTGGGCGGAATCGTATGGGGTCTGTGGCATCTGCCAATGGATATTTTCGGCTGTGACGGCGCAATTTCCGATGCTTTTGCTATGTGCGGCGGAAGAATGATACAGCTCACGCTTTTCGGCGTGTTCCTGATGTGGATGACGAAAAAGACAGACAGCGTATTCCCCGCGGTGATCGGACATTATATGTTCAATGAAAGTCAGGGGGCGCTGGCAAACCTCTTATATCAGGGCAATATCCCCGAAAATGCCGATCTCGGAGTGATTGCAGATGTATTTGAGTTTCTGCCAATGTTCGTGGTAGCGGCGGTGTTTATGGTAATGCTCCTGAGTGATAAGAACAGGACTTCAAAAACTGTATAACGATAATAACGCTCAGGGAGCGTTTGCAGTTTTAAGGGATAGTATAGCCGAATGAAACTCATTGACGTAAACACATACCGATTTTTTGAATTCTTCAAATTTTTCATTTCACAAATTTCAGGCGATATGCTTTTCGATATATTCAACAACTTCGCTTCTGTCAATGTTAAGAGAAAAAGCGAACTCCTCAAACAGCATATTCTCTGCAAGACTAAGATAATTCTCGTCCGCTGAACGCAGCTTCTTTCCGCTTTTGGCAAGTTCTTTACGACGCAGATACAGTGTTTTGATCAGTCTTATGATCTCATGCTTGTCAGCCTCTTTAATGATGCGGCTGTATTCTTCCTTACGCTTGATGTCGTTGTCTATCCATATGAGCTCCTCGGAGTTCATATGGGAGATAAGCTCATCGACCTCAGCCTTTGAGCATATCGAGTGCATCTTATTTAAAGCCGCTTCGTTGTTTGTAGGTACATAGAAGATGTTTTTATCCGAGTTTATATGCTTTAGAATGTAGTATTCCTGTTGTTCTCCCGTAAAATCACGCTTTTCTATCGCTGTGACCTTACATATTCCGAATGTCCCGTACATCACCATATCGCCTATGCTATACATAAGTATCACCTCATAAAAATAATAGAGAACGTGAAGCAAGTAACCGGACTTACGCAGTAACTGCTACACGTTCTCTAATTCAATTATATCAGTTTTTAAGATGAAAAGCAAAGGCAGTTTTGCACAAAAAACAAGTCTATATGCTTATCTCATATAGTAATAAACAGCCTGATATTTTGGAGTATATCCGGCTGTTCTTTTCATAGTCTGCTGTAAAGGTCTTGCATATAGTAGTTGGAATAAGCCCTCTATATCAGCGTACTGTATTTAGCTGGACCTTTTAGTCAGTTCTCATTTTTTTACGGAGCGCTTTATTGTCATACATTCGTTTGTCAGCTATGTCCATGTAGTATGAGAATTCGTTGCCTTTGTCGGGTATACCGCAGAATACTCCGATACTTGCATTTACATCATAAGGCTTGTCTGAGGATGCATTGTACCTGTCGAAGAAGTCATTGATATAGTTTGCGTACGAGTTAACGATCTTGTCGGTATAGTCGTAGCAGCCGACGATTGCGTATTCATCGCCGCCGATACGAGCACATATCTCGTTATTTTCACAGCAGGTAGTAAGTCCGTTTGCAACTACAATAATAGCGTTGTCTCCTTCGACGTGTCCGAAGTTATCGTTTATATGCTTGAGAAGGTCAAGGTCTGCAATGATGATGAGCAGCTTCTTCTGCTCAGTCTTTGCACGGTTGAACAGAGTTTCAGAGAACCTGCTGAAGCCTTGGCGGTTGTAAACGCCCGTGAGAGTATCACGCAGCGAGTTTAGCGATATTCGCTGGTTTATAGCAGTCAGCTTAGTTCTGACACGCAGGAATTCGAGCGCAATGTTTATGTTGCGGTTCCACAGTGCAAAGACCTTGCTTACAGTGGTGTTTATATCAAAGAACTTGAATATAGTGTATCCGAAGCATCTGTCCATAAAGTGGAGCGGGAGGA
The DNA here is from genome assembly GCA_900109435.1 of Ruminococcus sp. YRD2003. Lineage (GTDB taxonomy): Bacteria > Bacillota > Clostridia > Oscillospirales > Ruminococcaceae > Ruminococcus > Ruminococcus flavefaciens_G. The sequence goes on from FNZT01000003.1 coordinate 131,647, forward strand.
GTATGTACATTGAAGGTTCATCTGATATTTCGTACATATACTCCGGAATAATATTGCGTGATTTGAACCTGTGTACGGTATAGTCATATTTAGTGTTGTGGTAGATGAGCTTTGTATCCATGACCTCGGAATACCCTTTGCGAAGATAATCCGTTTCGTCGAGGTTTTCAAAGCTATCCCATTCGTGGCACAGATTTATCATGAATACCTCGATATTATCTATAATGTACACATAGTTTGAAAGCTGATGGAGCAGGTGGTCGAGATTTTCGGACTGCATAAGACCTTCCGCCATACCGCTGTTGTTGAAGTAAAGCTCGTAATGTCCCATTTTATGGGTTAATGCTATGCGGCGTTCGATGAGGTCCTGCTTGGCTTCGTTGCAGCCGCAGCTGCCTGCGAGAATGAGTGAGCTTTCACCGCAGTCTACGAGCTCGGCTTCCTCACCGGTTATCATTTTGTACAGAGCGCAGACGGCGCGTGCCCCGAGAGTGCTGTTCTCGGGAAAGATGGTCGTAAGTGACGGTATGCTCTCGATAGCCTCGCGTGAGCCGTCATAGCCTGATACGAGGATATCCTCGGGTACTCTGATGTTGTGCCTTGAAAGTTCCTGACATAGGAAAATACCCATTGCATCGTTAGCACATACAACAGCGTCAGGCTTAGGACGCTTGCCGCTTCCGATCTCGTCTGCAAGAGCCTCAGCCGAATTCTTCCAGAAATCGCCGTATATGATGTCGTTGGGAGCGACAGTGAGACCATGTTTTTCCATTGAGCGTCTATATCCGGCGGCGCGTGTCTCCGACGGAGACATCCCCTGAAAACCTGTCAGGCAGATAACCTTCTTACAGTTGTGATGCTCGATGAAGTGGTCTGTGATCTTCTCGAAGATATCGGTATCATCTGCATAAATGCTCTTGAATGAGCGATAGTCATTGTCAATGGCTATAGTTGGTATGCCAAGCTTCTCTATGTGCATTGTCAGCCAGTTGATAAGAGTATGGCTTGAAATATTCCCGGTAAGGAAGATAACTCCGTCGATATTATCGGAGGTAAGCAAACGGTAAATATTCTCTTCACCCGCTTCAATGATGGGCGAAGTATTGATGTTGAACGACATCAGAAGAACTATAGCATCATAGCCCAAAGCCTTTGTCTGAGCTTCGATCCCGGCGCATATCCTGTTCATATAGTCATTTGCGATATCAGCCGCAAGGACTGCTATGCGTTTCCTCTTATGCATATATGCGCTCACCGCCTTCTTTTTACTTTAGTTCAGCAATAGTTACACCGTCTTCTCCTTCACCAAAAACTCCGAGACGGAAGCTCTTGACGGATGGGTGATTTTTCAGCCGCTTATGGACTGCGGCGCGAAGAAGTCCCGTGCCTTTTCCGTGAATTATTGATATCATTGATATATTTGACATAACGGCCTGATCAATGAACTGATCGAGCTGATAGATACCGTCGTCACAGGCACAGCCGCGTATATCAAGTTCCATTTTGCCGTGCCGTTCTGATTTTATCACGCCGACTCTGCCTGTCTTGCGCTGATTCTTTACAGGCTTGCTGCCGACAGTGACTTTCGGCGGTTCTTCCAGACGAAGACGCGAGATGTTCATTTTAGTTTTCATTACTCCCATTTGCACGAAGACAAAATCACTTCCGTCAGGGTCGCCTGAGACGATACCCTTGCGTCCGAGGTCAACAACGAAGACGGTGTCTCCCCTTTTTAGCTTGCGCGGAAGAACATAGCCCTCGTTCGGGTCACCTCCCGTGATGGGATTAGCAGTGTCGTACATCTTATTGAAACTCTGCTTGGAGCGTGATTTCATGCCCGATACATTGACACTGAAATCCTTTTTGTCCTTCTCCTTGCGGAGCTTTTCGAGCTCGTCGATGAGCTCATTGGATTCAGCTTTCGTCTGCTCGATGATAGTCATCGCCTGCAAACGCGCCTTTTCGAGAAGATCGGCTTTGTTTTTCTCGAGCTCTTCCTTGTCGGCGCGAATTTTCGCTGTATATTCGGCAGCTTCTTTTCGGAGCATCTCAGCCTGCTCCCGCTCGCGCTCAAGTTCTATACGCGAGGCTTCGAGCTTGCCTATGACATCTTCAAGGCGGGTATTAGCGTCGCTGACGAGTCCCCTCGCCTCAGCGATTATGTCCGCGGGCATACCGAGGCTCTCGGATATAGCGAATGCGTTGGACTTGCCCGGTGAGCCTACAATAAGCCTGTAAGTGGGCTTTAGCGTTTCAATACTGAACTCACACGACGCATTTTCTACGTTCGGGGTATCAATCGCGAATACCTTCAACTCTTGATAATGAGTAGTCACCATAAGCCGCGCACCGTTGCAGATAAGTCGCTTGATTATGGAAACGGCGAGCGCCGCTCCCTCGACAGGGTCGGTGCCCGAGCCAAGCTCGTCGAGCAGTACGAGTGAGTGCTCATCTGCTGTGCCGAGAATTTCGATGACCTTATTCGTGTGCGATGAGAATGTTGACAGATTTTGTTCGATGCTCTGACTGTCACCAATGTCAACGAGGATATTCTCGAATACAGATATCCTGCTGCCGTCAGAGACAGGTATGAGAAGCCCGCACATCGTCATGGCGGCGAGTAGCCCTGCTGTTTTCAGCGCAACAGTTTTACCGCCCGTGTTCGGACCTGTTATGATGAGTGCCTGATAATCCTCGCCAAGCGACAGGTCTATTGGCACTGCCTTTTTGCTGTCGAGCAGAGGGTGGCGTGCATTTTTCAGACTTATAATGCCGTCGTCTGTGATGACAGGCATGGAAGCTCGCATTTTTGCGGCAAGCTCCGACTTTGCGAAGTAGAGGTCGAGCTCGGCGCAAATCTTATAGTTTTCACAAAGGACGTCCGCATAGTCCCCGCACTCACGGCAGAGTTCACGGATAATGCGCTCTATCTCCTCCTGTTCCTTGCCTTGGAGGATGCGTATATCATTGTTAGCCTCCACAACAGCCATTGGCTCGATGAAGATTGTCTGTCCTGTGGCGGAGGTGTCATGCACAAGACCACTGACCTGTCCGCGGTATTCCGATTTGACAGGCAGCACGAAGCGTCCGTCGCGGATAGTGACATTGCTCTCCTGCAAATACTGCTGGGTAGTCTTGTTTTTGACCATCTTGTCGAGCGTTTCGCGGAGCTGCATTCCAGCCTTGTTTATCTTGCGACGGATAGCGGCAAGCTCAGGACTTGCGGCGTCGGCGATCTCGTTCTCGGAGATTATTGAGCGGTCAAGCTTCTCGAGAAGCCAGTCGTTCGGTGCGAGCTGCGAGAAAAGATAGCTGAGCTCGGTCTCGACGTTCTCGCAGGAGCGATACCAGTCGAAAAGGCTCTTTATCTGACGGAGCATCGCGGCGATGTCCATGAGGTCGCGGAGAGAAATCACCGCTCCCGATTTCGCGCGCTTTGCCGCAGTGGATATGTCCTTGAAATTCGTGAACGGAGGAAGTCCGAATTGTATTGAGAGCTCCAACGCCTGATTGGTCTTGGTGTTCTCATAGCGGACGCGTTCGAGGTCGCTGTCGGGGCGCACTTCAAGAGCCATACGCCTTGTCTCGTCATTGGAGGCAAGCTCCACGAGCATTTCAAGTATTTTATCGAGTTCAAGTGTTTTCAGGTATTTGTTCATTTCAGTAATTTCAGCCTTTATGTTATTCATACTTTAATGCAGTATCGGGTATTTCGAATTCACGAAGATACTCATATTCTGTCACGGTGCTTATAACACCGCTTGACTTGTCAATCTCATATACTCGGCGGCTGAGAAAAGCGGTATCGTTGATGTTGTAGTCACCGCCGCAGTGTCCGACCTCATAGTATGAGAAGCGTATACAGTCGTCCAAGTCGATGACCTCGGGATAAACGACGATCTCATGTGAAGGTGAGATAATATGGCGGAAAAGAGACATTGCCTTTCTGACCCCTTCTGCTGTCATCTCACCTGTGTATATGTATTTTCCATCATCAAGAAGAATGATTTTCGGGTAAACGAAGCGTATTGCTTTATGAGAGACGTTCGAGTACTCATCTTCGTCATTTTTCCATTTTGTTGTCAGAGTATAGCGAAGTGAGTATTCGGAGTAATCGTCGTTTTCTCCGCAGAATAAACTTTCAACATCACTGTATTCATTGTACGCAACGACGTAGCTGACATCTCCCTGTATATTCTCGTGACCGTCTGTTTGAGCGGCAAGATGATTTCCGATGAATCCTTTGAGGTCATCTGCATAGTTGGATGTCGGTACAACATATGATACCCACTCATGACAGTCAGGCTTATCAATGAGAGAAATATCAAAAAGTTCTATATCATCATAATTGGTCCTATTGATACTTTCCTCAGCTATTTTTTGAAGTAAACTATCCGACATGGATATTGCTTCCTCAGCAGATTCTAAGGAGTATCCCTTTTGCTCGTCATCATATTCTGTCTCTGTTTCAGTGGAAGGTTCTGTCGCGGTTTCGGCTGTCATCGCAGTGGTGGGTTCATTCACCGAACTGCTTCTTGCTTCAGAAGCGCAAGACACAAGTGACGCCGCACAGATAAGAGCAAAAACTATTCTTTTCATAACAACATTTCAAAAGAGACCGTGGTAAAAGTCGAGAGTTTTGAAGTTCCTCTCAAGGTGGGTGAGGAGGTAATCCTCCGTGAATGCGGCGAGCTTATCCCCTGCCCTGTCTGATACGCGGAAATTGAACAGCCTGTCGAAGTCTGCGAGCACGATATGACGTATCGCCGAAAGTTCGGGAAGCCGAAGCTTCGTCCATTTGCCGCCGTTGTCATCGAAGCAGTCAGAGCACAGGAAACCTCCGTCCTCTACCGAGAAGTACAATTCTTCAGGTTCAAACACTCCGCAGCTTTTGCACGCGAGCACATCGGGCATATAGCCTATCTCGGACATCAACCGAAGCTCGAATATGCTTTTGAGAAGCTGTTCACTGCGAAGTTTCTTCTCAAGGCAGTGGAGGGTGTTAAGCGTCAGCCGCAGAACATTTCCACTGTCAGTGCGCTCGGATATGCAGTAGCGCAGCACTTCCGAAAAATAGCTCGCGAGTGACAGCGCTGTGAGCGAGCTGCGCAGGTCGTAAAAAATATGTATAGGCTCTGCACTGTTAAGGTAGAGCCTGTCCTTTCGCTTATCGCAGCAGAAGCGTGAATATGCAAAAAGCTGCGTGGAGCTTCCTGACTTACCGTTTATCTTGCAGGCTCCCTTCACTGACAGCTCTATCACGCCTTTTTCTTTTGTCAGAACATCAACGAATCTGTCCTGTTCACCTATGGGACGTTCCTTCAGGACTATCCCCTCTATTATCATCATGGAGCGTATCCCTCTGCGCAGAATAGCGCAGATAGTCACTGACTCTGCCTGTCTCTGCGAATTTGTTCCAAAGTATATCTTCAGTCATACGAGCACCTCCGCGAAGCTATTATCTGCTTCGTGAGGGCAGCTATACGAGTAATTATTTGTCTGAAAGTCCGAAGCTTCGGATAAGACCTTCACGGTTGCGCCAATCTTCTTTGACTTTTACCCAGCATTTCAGATTGACCTTTATCTGGAAGAAGTCTTCGAGCTCTATTCTTGCGGCAGTCGAAGCCTTTTTCAGCATCGCTCCGCCTTTGCCGATGACTATACCTTTATGTGATTCCCGCTCACAGTAGATCACTGCCGAGATATCGAGGATATCCTTGTCATCGCGCTCGGTCATCTCCTCTACACCGACAGCTATGCCGTGTGGGACTTCGTCTTTCAGGAGTTCAAGGAGTTTCTCGCGTATCATCTCTGCGGCGAGCACCTTCTCGGGCTGGTCGGTTATCATATCATCGGGAAAAAAATGAACTGATTCTTCTGAAAGTCCGATGAGCTCATCAAGTACGATGTCGACACCGTTGTTTTCGGTGACGCTTACGGGAATGACAGCTTTGAAGTCGCACTTTGAAGTCAGCTCCGCGATAACGGGTGCGAGCTCGTCCATATTCTTCAGAAGGTCTATCTTATTGAGGACGAGTATGACAGGCATCTTCGAGACATTGAGAGAATTCAGAAGAGCGAGCTCCTGCTCATTTATCTTTTTGGTGCAGTCCTGCACGAATATGACGGCGTCAATGTCGCTTACCGATTCTTTGACCGTATTGAGCATATGCTCACTGAGCTTGTTCACGGGCTTGTGGAGTCCGGGGGTATCAAAGAATACAAGCTGAACATCGTCTATGTTGCGTATGCCTGTGATACGGGTGCGGGTAGTCTGTGGCTTACTGCTGACGGAGGCTATCTTCTCGCCTACCATAGCGTTAAGAAGTGAAGACTTTCCTGCGTTGGTGCGTCCTGCGATAGTAACGAAAGCTGTTCTCGGCATTAGTCGTTTTCTCCCTGTGTAACGAAAGTGACGTCGCGTGAAATACCGAGTTTCTCGAGGACAGATTCTTCTTTTTCTCTCATTATGCGCTGGTCGAGCTGGCTTGTTTCGTGGTCGTAACCGAGCAGATGGAGCATTGAATGAACTGTGAGGAATCCTATCTCGCGTTCGAGCGAATGGCCGAAGTTCTGAGCCTGCTTAACAGCTGTTTCGAGCGATATAACAACATCTCCGAGCTGTACCGCTCCTGTTTCGGGATTGACCTCGACAGTTCCGTCCTCACCAGTGAGCGGGAAGGAAAGGACGTCGGTAACACTATCCTTATTTCGGTAGATCTTGTTAAGGTTCTTGATCTCATTGTTGCTTACAAAGGAAACGCTGACCTCGGCATCCTTGCCGAAGTTCTCAGTCGTAAGGACAGCCTGACAGCATCTTCTTATAAGAAGACGGATGCCGACGGGGACTTTCACCTCTGACTGATTGTTTCTAACGTATACCTTAAGCTTAGGCATGATTTTTTCTCCCTTCGTTAAATTTTTCATATGCCTTGATGATGTCTTGTACGAGTTTATGACGTACAACATCCTTTTCAGTGAATCTGTGAATATCTATGTCTTCGATACCCTTGAGTATCTTCATAGCTTCTACAAGTCCTGATTTTCGCGCATCGGGAAGGTCGATCTGCGTAATATCGCCTGTGATCACCATTCGGCTGTCGCTGCCGAGACGCGTCAGGAACATTTTAATCTGTTCAGAAGTGGTATTCTGCGCTTCGTCGAGAATGATGAATGCCTCATCGAGGGTACGTCCGCGCATATAGGCGAGCGGTGCGACCTCAATAATGCCCTTTTCCATATATCGTGCAAAGCTTTCAGCTCCGAACATATCGAAAAGCGCGTCATACAGCGGGCGGAGGTACGGATCAACCTTGTCCTGCATATCGCCCGGGAGGAAGCCGAGCTTCTCGCCTGCTTCCACAGCAGGACGTGTAAGTATAATTTTCTTGACCTTGTGCTCGCGAAAAGCTTTGACAGCCATTGCCACGGCAAGATATGTTTTACCTGTACCTGCGGGCCCTATTCCGAGCACGATCGTATTATTCTTTATTGAATCGAGGTAGCGTTTCTGTCCTACTGTTCTCGGACGAACTATCTTGCCCGAGGAAGTCATACAAACACCGTCGCCGCCGAGCTCCTCGAGCTGCTGCTCGATACCGTCCGCGACCATAGAAGTGACGTAGCGTATAGTCTGTTCGCTCAGGGGCTGTCCGCGTCCGCTCATTTTAAGCAAAGCTTCAACAGCCTTAGCGGCATCGGTTGCGGAAGGTTCATCGCCTATGACCTTGATATTGCCGTCCCTGCTGACGATGTTGACGTCATACTGTTTCTTTATATTGGCAACATTGCCGTCAAGCTGACCGAACAGCGCAGAAAGCTGCTCGTTGCTTTCGACTGTTACTATCTTCTCAGCCATCAGCACTCCACCTTTCGTTCATCGGGAAATGCGCCTGCGTCAGCGAGTGCCGCATTAGAGTAGGCATGGTCGGAGGTTACTTCACGCAGCACATTGATGTTATCGGGAAAAAGTATACGCTGCTTTTCACGGAGCAGTTCAAGTTCCAGAATAGCGAATCTGTCGGAGAAGGAATAGCAGTCAAGCTCAAACATTTGCCCCATATAATCAAAAGCATAGCGTGTCTTGTCGACAGGAACGCCCTTTGATTGTTTTAAAAGCTCAGCGTATTCGTCGGCAGAGATGGTACGTTCGTTTTCCACACGTACCGACGCAGAACAGAAGTGCTTTTCTGTATACTTATAGGTGATAAAGCCGTTCTCGATGATCCTTCTTACACGACGCTGAGAATCGCCCTCGCCATTTGAAAGATAGGTCTGTAATATTGAGGCGCTGCGCCTGACGTCGAGGATATCGGTATCAGGGTATTCAACAAGAAATTTTCTTTCGATCTCTAAGTGTTCCGTTTTTTTCACACTCCAAAAAATGATAGATAATGTCTCAAAAAGGGCGTGATCAGCCCTACAGACATAAGCTTACAAATACATTATACAACAGTTTTTGCATAATGTCAACAAAAAAATGCTACTACCCCATGAACAAAATGATAATTGTTCATAGTTTTTTTATATAGCGCTATATTTCAACATTATTTCAACAATTATATAGGTCACTTATCATCAAAACTTGTCGGGAGGTCTCCGAGCATGATTCTGTATTGGGAGAAAAGCTGCGATTCGTATCCGAGTTCGATGGAATGGAGTTCGGAATCCGAGGAGACAATGTTCTCGATAAACGAAAGCGTCATTCCGCTCTCTGAACCGCTATATTCTGCGCTGATACGCTCTGCAAGGAATTTTAGGATATCATCGTTGTAAGAGTATGAAAAATCGCCGTAACAAATATGATTTTGTCTTTTGCTGTCTATAACATTTGCGATTACACAGACCATTCCGTTTGAAACTCCGTATTCGAGCCGTATCTTTTTCGCTCCGTTGAGAATGGCTGTCCTGATATACGAGAGCAGAATATAGGTAAGAATATCCTTTGAGGTGTTAATAAAATGTATATCAGATGATACTGATTCAAATATGCACAATCCGTCAAGTATGTCGCCGCATTTCTTAATAAAGCTGTTGAGAAATTCGTTTAACTCAACCGTACAAAGCGAGGGTGTCCCCTTGATAACGCCTGTGAGCATGGAATACAGTTCGGATATCTGCATAAGACGTCCGCACATGGCGATTATTGTTTCTGTCTCTTTTTCAAGCGCAGCACCTTCGGTCGCCTTATTATTGATAAGCTCGCTTTCCGCTGAAATGGTGGTAGCAACAAGCCGTATGAGCTCATCGTTCATAGCTAAATAATCTTTGATCAATGGATTGTTAAATAAATCGGTCAGTTGGTTATCGCTCAATTTCAACACCTCCCTCATTATAGTATTATACAACATTTTTTCACAAAATGGAATAGCTTTTCTGGCAATTATTATGACGTAATAATTAACAACAAATCAAAGCTCTTTTTGTGCAAACTGCAAGTTTATAAGATTTCCTGATAATTTTTTATCTAACCACTTGCAAAATTATCCTGAGTGAGTTATAATATAAATATAAATTTTTTAGGAGGTATTTTCCCATGTCAGTTAAAGTTGCTATTAATGGTTTCGGTCGTATCGGCCGTCTTGCATTCAGACAGATGTTTGATGCTGAAGGTTACGAGGTAGTTGCTATCAACGACCTTACAAAGCCCTCTATGCTCGCTCAGCTCCTCAAGTATGATACAGCTCAGGGCGGCTATTGCGGTAAGATCGGTGAGAATCTCCACACTGTAACTGCTGATGACGAGGCAGGTACTATCACAGTTGACGGCAAGACTCTCAAGATCTATGCTGAGAAGGACGCTGTAAACTGCCCTTGGGGTACACTCGGTGTTGACGTTGTTCTCGAGTGCACAGGCTTCTACTGCTCTAAGGACAAGTCTCAGGCTCACATCGATGCAGGTGCTAAGAAGGTCGTTATCTCTGCTCCCGCAGGCAACGATCTTCCTACAATCGTTTACAGCGTAAACGAGAAGACTCTCACAAAGGATGACAAGATCATCTCTGCTGCATCATGCACAACAAACTGCCTTGCTCCCATGGCTAAGGCTCTCAATGACTATGCTCCCATCCAGAGCGGTATCATGAGCACTATCCACGCTTACACAGGCGATCAGATGATCCTTGACGGTCCTCACAGAAAGGGCGATTTCAGAAGAGCTCGTGCAGGCGCTGCTAACATCGTTCCCAACAGCACAGGTGCTGCTAAGGCTATCGGCCTTGTTATCCCCGAGCTCAACGGCAAGCTCATCGGCTCTGCTCAGAGAGTTCCTGTTCCCACAGGTTCCACAACTATCCTTACAGCTGTTGTAAAGGGTGCTAACATAACTAAGGAAGGCATCAACGCTGCTATGAAGGCTGCTGCTTCCGAGAGCTTCGGCTACAACGAGGATCAGATCGTTTCTTCCGATGTTATCGGCATGAGATTCGGTTCTCTCTTCGATGCTACTCAGACAATGGTTGCTGAGATCGGTGATGGTCTCTACGAGGTTCAGGTCGTTTCTTGGTACGACAACGAGAATTCTTATACATCTCAGATGGTAAGAACTATCAAGTACTTCGCAGAGCTCGGCTAATAGCTGAAACAATGAAAAAATAAGGGCGTTCCTTCGGGAACGTCCTTTTTTATACGAAAAAGCGCTCCGAAATTTAGGAGCGCTTTGTAATTCAGAACAATAAAGAGACTATTGCATTATTGTTTCCAAGTCCATATTCAAATCCTTGCGAATAGCCCGTATTATACCAATGTGACCTGAAGAATAAGGGTATAATACTGATACAGCATCCGAGAAGGAACCATACTGCCCATGCGATTATACCTGCCCACAGGTATTTCTTGCCGACTGACTTGTTGCCTTTGTTGATCTCGATGATACCGAGTATGATGCCCACTATCGGGAAAAATATCGAAAGAGCAATAAAACCTCCGTTAGCTTTCTGTTCGGTCTCGGGCGTATTGTATGAGTTGTTGTTAAGAGATGCACCACAGTTCGGGCATACTACTGCGAGGTCTGATACCTCGTGGTTACAATTGGGACAAATCATAATAAACCTCCTGAATTATATATCATATGGAGAAACCTCCAATATGGTCACTGTGGTGTGGTACCGAAAAGAAGAAGTATGATGAACGGAAGCGCACACATAAGAATAGTGAAAATCGTTATGACAACTACCCAGAATACCATTCCGAGAACTGCTCCGATCAGGTAAGCTTTTCCGGCTTTCTTCTTACCTTTTCCGGATTCGATAGCGCCGTATATTATACCGAACATCGGTATGAAAAAACTGAGCGCTGTCATTCCCTTGCTTGCGGGTTCATTCGGGTCGACAGGAGGCTCCGGCGTTTTCCCGATGCCGAGGGATATTCCTTTAGGAGTTGCCGTTCCGCAATGAACGCAGATCGCAGCGTTGTCATCAACAACGTTTCCGCAGTTTGGACATATCATATTGTTTTCTCCTTTAACCTGTGGCGATTTAAAAATAACTTTGTAACATTTTATCTTTATTCTGTGATAATTGTGTGTTGCGTCAGTGTTCGGACAGTGAAACAAGAACTTGCTTGTATGATAATTGCTGATAATCAAAAACAGCCGCATAAACGGCTGTTTTTGATATCCATATTAGATCATTAATTGATACGCCTTTTTAAGGTATATCATCCCCTCATATAAATATTTTATCATAATTATACATCATTATCAAGAGTATTTTTACACAAAAGCTAAACACATTTTTTTCTGTTTGCCTAAAAACAAGTAAGCGGCATCTTTTTCTTTATCATATCGGTAAGGAGACAATTTCCAGTTATATTACAGATCGTTCGAGTTATAATACTATCACGGCATCAACAATTCTACTCGAAGGAGATAAATGAAATGAGCAATAACAATAGCAATAATAACGGCGAAATGACACAGAAGGGCAGAGAAGCCCTCGAAAGATTCAAGATGGAGTCTGCAAGTGAGCTTGGTGTAAACCTCAAGCAGGGTTACAACGGTGACCTCACATCTCGTGAGGCTGGCTCTATCGGCGGACGTATGGTCCAGAAGATGATCAACTCTTATAAGATGCAGTAACGGATTCGGTCCGACGCACCCTCATAAGCCGAAGGCGTAAAACGCCTTCGGCTTTTCTGTGTCATTTGTTGCGATGTAAGCATACAATATAAAAAACTTTGGAGGTCACATATGGACGGTATAATAATCACAGCCGCTGTCATTCTTGCGGTAATATCTCTTATCGAAGTTGTCACTTTTTTTCTTTCAGTCCCTTCGAGCTCTGCTCCTGCGTACATATCTGTCCTTCCGGTATTTGCTGAGGACGATAAGTTAGCCGAGCGTCTCGAATACCTCTCGATGAAAGGCTGCGGCCGAAGACGAGTCGTTCTTGTGGATTATTCGGCGACTCCGCGACAGGCAGAGCTTTGTAACAGTTTTGTACACAGCTCGCCTGACGCGGTATATATCCCCTGTTCCGAACTGGAAATATTTTTCATCGGTATATTCGGTCGTTAACTGTTGCAATTTTTTTTGTTGTATGATATAATTGATAATGTATGAATCCACGGAAGGAGAATCGTAATGGCAGGGGAAGTACTGCATATCGAAGGCTCAGTCGAGACTGTGCTCTATAAGAACAGTGCGAACGGATATGCTGTGCTTGACCTCGACGCGGGCGGTGAGCTGATAACTGTTGTCGGGGCACTTGGTGAAGTAGAAGAGGGAGAGATACTTATTCTCGAGGGAAGCTATGAGACACACCGAAAGTTCGGCACGCAGTTTCGTGCGGAATACTGTGAGCACAAGCTCCCTGATACCGTGATAAACATAGAAAAGTACCTTGCCTCGGGAGCTATCAAAGGCATAGGTCCTGCGCTTGCGAAGAGAATAGTCGGCGTTTTCGGTGAGGATACGCTTGATGTTATAGAAAATGACCCGTACAGGCTTGCTACCGTCAAGGGTATCTCCCGAAGCAAATGTGCCGAAATATCCGATGAGGCACGCAAGCTCTTCTCACTGAGACTGATAATGTCGTTCCTTTCGCAGTATGACGTCAAATCCTCATTCGCGATGAAAACGTTCAGACATTTCGGTCCAGACGCTATAGAGCTGATTCAGCACGACCCATACGTCCTCTGCAATGATGCGGTCGGGCTTGATTTCAACAAAGCCGATTCAATTGCTCACGATATGCATATCGACAAGAATGCGGATAACCGTGTTATTGCGGGCGTTCAGCATATACTCAAGGCAAATGCCGCCAACGGTCATTCGTGTCTGCCGCTCGACGTGCTCGTGAAGCTGACTACTCCCGCTCTCGATATTTCCGAAAAGGATTTTTACAAGTCATATAATTCGGCTCTCGATGATAACGAGCTGTTTGAATACAAGAAAAATGAGCGTGAATATGTCTATCTTCCTGACTACTACTACGCTGAACAGTTCATCGCAGACAGGATACACGTGCTCAAGGACTTCACCTCGCCCGAGGACTTCAACTACGATTCTCTTATAGATATCGAGGAGGAGGAAAAGGGCATAAACTATGAAATGCTCCAGAGGCAGGCTATAACGACTGCTATATCCCGCGGATTAATGGTCCTGACGGGAGGTCCGGGTACAGGTAAGACTACCACGCTCAATGCGATAATCTCAATATTCGAGAAGCGCGGGGACAAAGTCCTGCTCGCTGCTCCGACAGGAAGAGCAGCGAAGCGAATGTCTGACCTCACCGGCTACGAGGCAAAGACGATACACCGCCTGCTTGAAGTTGTGTACGACAATTCGGATATACCTGTTTTCGCCCATAACGAGAACAATCCTCTCGACTGTGATGTGCTCGTCATAGATGAGATGTCAATGGTCGATTCGGTATTGTTTGAGAAGCTGCTGCGCGCTGTAAGACTCGGCTGCAAGCTCATAATGGTAGGTGATTATCACCAGCTCCCCTCTGTCGGAGCAGGCAATCTTCTTGAGGACATCATTTACAGTGGGGTTGTTCCTGTGGTACAGCTTACAGAGATATTCCGCCAAGCCAAAAAGAGCTGTATCATCACAAACGCACACAAAATAGTATCGGGCGAGTATCCTGACCTTACCCGAAAGGATAGCGACTTCTTCTTTATGAAGCGTGATGACTACGGTCAGGCGGTCGACCTAATTGTCGACCTTGCAAAGCGCAGGCTCCCTAAGGCGTACAACTACTCCCCTGTTGACGATATACAGATAATTACGCCGTCGCGGAAAAGTGCCGTGGGTACCGTTGAGCTGAACAAGATATTGCAGGACAAGCTCAATCCCGCAGAAAACGGCAAGAATGAGTACCGCGGCTTTGTTTACATATACCGTACGGGAGACAAGGTGATGCAGACCCGCAACAACTACGACATCGTGTGGAAAAAAGGCGACGAACAAGGAGCAGGCATCTTCAACGGCGATATCGGCAAGATTGTGGCTATCGACTACCCTACCCAGTCTGCGAGTGTGGATTTCGACGGACGTATCGCTTCTTATCCATTCGATACGCTCTCTCAGCTTGACCTCGCATATGCTATTACCGTACACAAGAGTCAGGGCTGCGAGTTCGAGGCGGTGATAATCCCCGTCATGAGCGGTTTTGAGAAACTCAGTTATCGTAATCTGCTGTATACGGCGGTCACACGTGCTAAAAAGCTCCTTATACTAATCGGCTCGGAAGAAAAGATACAGCAGATGGTGGACAACAATAAGAGAACAAGGCGGTATACCTGCCTGAGAGATATGCTGAAAAGCAACTGAAAGAAAGGATAGATGATATGGCAAATACTGATATCGGTATCGACCTCGGTACCTCGAATATCGTTATGACTATGGGCAAGAAGGGCGTCGTGCTCAGTGAGCCGTCAGTTATCGCCTATAATACGCGGACTGAACGCGTGCTTGCTGTCGGCAGGGAAGCCTATGAAATGATAGGACGGAATCCCGAATACATATGCGTTGCACGGCCTGTGTGCGACGGAGTTATCTCGGACGATGACCTTGCTCACAGTATGATACGCGAGTTTATACTCAAAGTCACGGGACATCAGCTCCTCAAGCCGAGAATAATCATTTGTATCCCCTCGTTCATCACCGACATTGAGAGCCGTGCTGTAGTCGATGCTGCAAAGAGCGCAGGTTCACGGCAGGTCTATCTCATACAGGAGCCTATCGCTGCTATGATAGGTGCGGGAGTGAACATCACAAAAGCAAAGGGGCACATGATTGTTGATATCGGCGGAGGAACCACGGATGTAGCTATCGTTTCCATGAACGGTGTAGTTACATCTCACACGATAAAGACTGCTGGCAACGCCATCGACCGCTCCATCATAAAGTATATGCAGAACAAGTTCAAGCTCCTCATCGGCGAGCGCACTGCCGAGAAAGTCAAGATAGAGCTCTGCAACCTCTATGACCCTAACGATGAGGTAACATATACGGTCAAGGGAAGAAGCCTGCTGAAGGGCTTGCCTGCACAGGTTCAGCTCAGTGAAATAGACCTCTTCAAGGCTATTGAGGACGACACCTTCGCCATTATGGAAGCTATACGCAAGGTGCTCGAGGATGCTCCGCCGGAGCTTGTAGGCGATATCTATGATAACGGTCTGCTGCTCACAGGAGGAGGCGCTCTGCTCGGAGGTCTGCCGCAGCTCATCAAGCGTACTCTCGGTATCAACTGCAATATTGCCAAGGACGCGATAAACTGTGTAGCAAAGGGAACGGGTATGGCGTTCGGCAGCATGACTACCCTGCTTGACGGCTTCGAGACAGCAACTGTATACAAGTACAGATAACACTGCGGTGTGCTGCTGTTATAGCATCATCTCTTGATAAAACAGCGGTTTATTACGGTGGATGTTGCTTTTTCTACATTATTGTGGTATAATAATATCATCACATTTAAAGGAGTAATTCAAATGAGTGAATGTACACACGACTGCTCTACCTGCGGCAGCGACTGCTCAAGCAGAAAAGAGCCTCAGAGCCTCATCGAAAAGCCCAATCAGATGAGTAATATCGGCAAAGTCATCGGTGTTGTCAGCGGTAAGGGGGGCGTAGGTAAGACAATGGTCTCGTCGTTGCTTGCTGTATCAATGCAGAGGCTCGGCAAGAATGTAGGTATACTCGATGCTGATATCACAGGTCCGTCTGTGCCGAAGGCTTTCGGCATACACGAGAAGGCTGATGCCTGCGAGTTCGGAATAATCCCCCAGAAGAGCAAAATGGGTATCGACGTTATGTCCATCAACCTCCTCCTTGAGAACGAGAGCGACCCTGTCGTATGGCGCGGGCCTGTCATTGCGGGAGTAGTAAAGCAGTTCTGGACTGACGTTATCTGGAAGGATATCGACTATCTCTTCGTGGATATGCCTCCCGGAACAGGCGACGTTCCGCTTACGGTGTTCCAGTCCATACCTGTTGACGGTATAGTCATCGTAACTTCTCCGCAGGAGCTCGTTTCTATGATAGTAGAGAAGGCAGTGAAAATGGCTAAGCTGATGAATATCCCTATTCTCGGGATCATCGAGAATATGAGCTATTTTGAATGTCCCGACTGCGGCAAGCGCCACAAGATCTATGGCGACAGCCACATTGAGGAGATCGCCAAGGAGCACGATATCCCTGTGCTGGCGCAGCTCCCTATATGCACCGACCTCGCAAAACACTGTGACAACGGTACAATCGAGCTCTTTGAGGGCAACTGGCTCGATGAAGCTGTTGAGAAGATAGCCGCTGAAAAATAAACGAAAGGCAGTAAGTTGATGACTTACTGCCTTTTTTAATCTATGAAAAAATCATTTAAATAGCATGAAAAATGCAACATCAGACGCCTCAGTGGCTGCTCTGTTTGCAGCTCTTGCTGCTTCCGCTGTATATTTTGCAACCATATGGTTTATTTGCTCTAAGCGATGCTGATGCTTTTCAGTTTCGTACAGATTTATTGCCTCAGTCAGCGTATGAGCACGTAGATTACGGATATACAAATAGATATATGCAAAGGATTCACTGTCGCGATAATCATACGGAAGCCACGAAAGAGCAATGTCGCTTTTCAATTGTTCAAGCACTTCTGTCTCTTCATTGCATTTTTTAAGATTTATCTTCTTGATTCTATTAAAAAACGATACAAAAAGAATGCCGAAGATAATTGACCCTATCCATACACATAAGAAAAATCGAATCCAATTAAAACTACAATCAAGTTTTGCTCTGCTTGCACCATAAATATAGCCTGTAAAGAATCCAATCAGGCTAAAAAAGAAAAAACACCTAAATCTGCAATATTTTCCTGCTTTGCCTGCCTTATGTGAGTACTTTTGTATTTTTATTTCCTGTTCTTTTATTGCGGACATTACTGAAAAGCTGCCTTTTATATTGACCATAAGCTGCTTTTTTTCATCTTCAATTGAACGAGAAGAATGTGCTTGCAAATAATTAGCAGATTCATTACCGTTCAACGCAGTGCCGCAATTGTTGCAGAAGTTGGAGCCATCGGGTAGTTTATACCCGCATTTGTGACAATACATTGTATTTTGCCTCCTAATAATACAAATTACTGAGTTTATTGTACCATGAATACCTATAAATGTCAATATCGGAACTATCCCATAATGCATATAAAAAAGGGCAATGAATTAATCATTGCCCTTTTTTATATGATATATCTTACTTCATAGCCTCTTCAACAGCAACTGCGCAAGCAACTGTTGCACCAACCATGGGGTTGTTGCCCATACCGATGAGACCCATCATCTCTACGTGAGCAGGAACGGATGAAGAACCTGCGAACTGAGCGTCGGAGTGCATACGTCCAAGAGTATCAGTCATACCGTAGGAAGCAGGACCTGCTGCCATGTTGTCGGGGTGGAGGGTACGTCCTGTACCGCCGCCGGAAGCAACCGAGAAGTACTTCTTGCCTGCGTCAACGCGCTCCTTCTTGTAGGTGCCTGCAACGGGGTGCTGGAAACGCGTGGGGTTAGTGGAGTTACCTGTGATGGAAACATCAACGTTTTCCTTCCACATGATAGCAACGCCCTCGCGAACGTCATTTGCACCGTAGCAGTTTACCTTTGCGCGGAGACCGTCGGAATAAGCCTTACGGAATACTTCTTTAACTTCGCCTGTAGCGTAGTCCATCTCTGTCTCGATGTATGTGAAGCCGTTGATACGAGCGATGATCTGAGCAGCGTCCTTGCCGAGACCGTTGAGGATAACGCGGAGGGGCTTCTGACGAACCTTGTTTGCCTTTTCAGCGATACCGATAGCACCCTCAGCAGCAGCGAATGACTCGTGTCCTGCGAGGAATGCGAAGCACTCTGTGTCCTCTTCGAGGAGCATCTTGCCGAGGTTGCCGTGACCGAGACCAACCTTACGCTGGTCAGCAACGGAACCGGGAATGCAGAATGCCTGAAGGCCCTCTCCGATAGCAGCAGCAGCGTCAGCAGCTCTTGTGCAGCCCTTCTTGATAGCGATAGCACAGCCTACAGTGTAAGCCCACTTAGCATTCTCGAAGCAGATAGGCTGGATGCCTTCAACAAGCTTGTAGATGTCAAGACCCTTAGCCTTGCAAACTTCAGCACACTCTTCGATAGAGTTGATGCCATATTCCTTGATAACAGCGAGAATCTGCTTCTCACGTCTCTCATATGATTCAAATAAAGCCATTGTACAAGTCCTCCTTATTCTTTTCTGGGGTCAACGATCTTAACAGCGTCGTCAACTCTGCCGTACTGACCCTGTGCCTTCTCGAAGGCAGTATTTGCGTCGTCGCCGCCCTTGATGAAGTCCATCATCTTGCCGAAGTTTACGAACTTGTAGCCGATTATCTCGTTGTCCTCGTTGAGAGCCACGCCTGTGATGTAGCCGTCTGTGAGCTCGAGGTAGCGGGGACCCTTAGCGAGTGTGCCGTATGTAGTACCGATCTGTGAACGGAGACCCTTACCAAGATCCTCAAGACCTGCGCCGATAACGAGACCGCCCTCAGAGAATGCAGACTGTGAACGACCGTAAACTATCTGGAGGAAAAGCTCTCTCATAGCTGTGTTGATAGCGTCACAAACGAGGTCGGTGTTAAGAGCTTCGAGGATAGTTCTGCCTGGGAGTATCTCAGCAGCCATAGCTGCGGAGTGTGTCATACCCGAGCAGCCGATAGTCTCAACGAGAGCTTCCTGGATAATGCCCTCCTTAACATTGAGAGTGAGCTTGCAGGTACCCTGCTGGGGTGCGCACCAGCCTATACCGTGTGTGAAGCCTGAGATATCCTTTATCTCCTTAGCCTTGACCCACTTTGCTTCCTCAGGAATGGGAGCAGCGCCGTGAGCAACGCCCTGTGCGATAGGGCACATTGTTTCAACTTCGTGAGAATAGATCATTATAAATACTCCTTTCAGATATTATAAGAGAAGCCTGTCCTAACGCCAAACGCCGTCCAGCCGTTCTCTCACATACAAATTTATTATACAACATTTAAGCCTTTGAATCAAGGTGTTTTGACAAAAGTACATCAATCTTTTGTTATATCACACTAACTTTGATATAAATAAAAAGTAACAGCCATAAGGCTGTTACATATCAAGTTCGATTTTCTTTCCTGTTGGTTCGTACTGTTCAGCCTTTACTCCGCACTTGTCAAAAAGCATCGCGGAGGCAGTTACGCTGTCTGTACCGTCATATTTATTGCTGTAGTATACCACTCTTTTTATCCCTGACTGTATAATGGCTTTTGCGCACTCATTGCACGGGAAAAGCGTAACATAAAGCGTACAGCCGTTCAGAGAGCTTGCACTGCTGTTAAGGATGGCGTTTAACTCCGCATGGCATACAAACGGATACTTCGTATCAAGGACAGAGTCACCTTCGCGTTCCCATGGCATATCATCATCGTCGCAACCTGTTGGCATACCGTTATATCCGACGGAAACGATCTTGTGTTCGTCGTTGACGATACACGCGCCGACCTGAGTATTGTTGTCCTTGCTTCGCTCCGCGGAGAGTGTAGCGATGCCCATGAAGTATTCGTCCCAAGTTATATAGTCCTTGCGCTTCATTTAGGTAACCTCCCGATCAAATGAGGATATAGAATTAAGGATAAAAAAGTCAAAACGTATTGTGACTCAGGCTCGCGAGAGCAAACGATCAATAATAAGCGAGCTTTCGAGCAGCTTTGCGAGCTGTGATGCCCGATTGACGCTGGTTGGGGCAGCGGGATTTGAACCCACGCGTGACAGAGTCAAAGTCTGTTGCCTTACCGCTTGGCTATACCCCAGTAAACAAATAATATTATAACATAAGTTCGGACAAAATGCAATATCTGCGACGAAAAAAACTGTTCAATCTTTTCCGTCGCGGAAAATCTTCATCATTTCGCTGGTAAGGCTCATATCGTCGGGCTGCCCGACGATATCCTCTCGTTTGGTCCAAATTGCGGAACTCAGTTCTGTCTCATCGAGGGTTATCGTATCATCACCGTCCACGTCGCAGTAGAAACCCGCGAGCATAGTTCCCGAAAGTCCCCACGGCTGCGATTTGTAGTAGCGGAGATTCTTCACGTGTAATCCCACTTCTTCCATTACCTCGCGCTCTGCGGTCTGTTCAAGTGTTTCGCCGATCTCGGAGAAACCTGCAACAAGGGCGTCAAAGCCGACTCCCCTGCCCTTTGCATAGCGGGTCACAAGGAGCTTGTCGCCGTTAGTTACGCCGACTATAACGGCAGGAGCTATTCTCGGATATTCTATTGCGCTGCATTTCGTGCAGCGCAGGGCGCGTTCATTGCTGTCGGGGGCTGTGGGAGCTCCGCACGAGCCGCAGAATCTGCCTGAGGAGTACCACTTGTAAAGGTGGAATGCAGTAAACAAGGCGTAGAGCTCTTTTTTTAAAGCATCAGGATGTCTGCGGAGCGCCCGGACGCTGACATAGCGGTATTTATCCGGTGCTTGTGCATCGTCATCAAGTGTGAGGAAAAAGCGTCTGCTGCCTATCGAAAAAAGATAGATAGGCTGGTCAGAGCATTCGACTTTACCGATAGTCGGAAAAGGACAGTTCATATCATCGCTCGCAAGGACATCCATGCCGCGGAAGCAAAACAGAGTATCGTTCACAGACGGGACTGCATCGGGGACATAGGAATTATCAAGTTTTTCAGTGATATCCTGTATCATGCGGGAACTCCTTCCTTTGCTTCGAGCTTATTCATTGCCCTGAAGTCGAACAGAGCCATTGTTATCGCGACTATTGCTGATAATACATCGGCGATGGGGCCTGTATACACGATCCCTTCGATCCCGAAAATCATTGGCATTATAACAAGAAACGGCATAAAGAAAATCATTTGCCTCGTCATAGAGAGGAATACGCCTTTTATCGGTTTGCCTATTGATGTGAAGAAAGTTGAGGTGATCGGCTGCAGGCAGTTAGCCCACGTAAAGAACAGGAATATGCGGAAGAATTTGACTCCGAACTCGAAATATGTCTCGCTGCCTTCACCAAAGACTGAGAGTATCCGGCGCGGGAAGAGCTGGAACATCACAAACGCAATGAGGGAGATAGCTCCGCCTGTGACTATGGCAAGAATGTACGCCTTTTTCACGCGGCTGTATTTGCGCGCGCCGTAGTTGAAGCTTTCTATCGGCTGTGTTCCCTGTGCAAGTCCGATAACTATCGAAAATACAATCATATTGACCTTCATAACGATACCTGCGACTGCAAGAGGTTCTTTTTCGCCGTATATTGAAAGTGCACCGTAATGTTTGAGTGAATTGTTGAGGACTATCTGCACGATTGCGATAGCAAGCTGATTGAAGCACGAAGCCATGCCTATAGTAGCGATGCGTTTTACTGTCGGGAAATGCGGCTTGAAATGATCAGTCGTAAGCTTTACAGTCTTGAAGTGACGCAGATACACAAGCACGATCACAGCAGATACTACTTGTCCGATAACAGTAGCTGCGGCTGCACCGTTCATCCCCCATTTGAAGCCAAGCACAAACAACGCATCAAGGACAGTGTTTATCACTGCACCTGTCAGGTTACAAATCATCGTGATCGTTGGGCTGCCGTCTGCGCGGACTATGTGTCCGCCGCCTGTTGTGAGAATGAGGAACGGGAAGCCCAATGCTGTAACTCTGACATATTCCTGAGCGTATGGAAGTACATCGTCTGGCGAACCGAAGAATTTGAGCAGAGGTGTGAGAAATACAAGGGTTATTGCCGAAAGGACAATACCGCTGAGGATGAGCATTGTTATTGCATTCCCTGCGAAAAATCCCGCACGTTTTTTGTCACCGCGCCCGAGGGTAAGGTTGAAGCACGAAGCTCCGCCGATGCCGAGCAGCAATGCTAACGCCATGCACGCCGTTGAGAACGGGAACGCTATGTTCGTTGCGGCGTTTCCGTTTGTGCCGACGCCTTGTCCGATGAAAAGCTGGTCTACGATGTTGTAGAGAGCACTCACGAGCATACCGATAATGCTGGGGATAGCGAATTTGAGCATTAACCTCGTAACAGAAGCGTATCCCAGCGGATTCTGGTTTTCTTTTTCCATTATCATCCTTCTTTTCTTGAAAGCAGTTTTAACTTACACCAATTAATCTATTATACACCATTTTAGAGTAAAAATCAAGCAAAAGTTTCTGAATGAAGACCATAAAAATCGGCAGCAATACTTTTAGAATTGCTGCCGATGATTTTATTTAGAGGCAATGAGCGCCTGAGAGCGTTATTGAGGTCATATTGATTATAATGCTGCTTCAACAGCCTTTCTGACGTCATCCATCTCTGTTGTCGGCTCAAAACGGGCAATTACACTGCCGTCCCTGGCGATGAGGAACTTAGTGAAATTCCACTTGATATAAGCTTGATCGCCGAATTTCTTGTTGTTCATCTCAGCGAACTTGTTCAGCGCGACATTTTTGATGCCCTTGCCGAATCCTTCAAATGGTTTCTCGGCGGCGAGATAAGCAAACAGCGGAGCGGCATTCTCTCCGTTAACGTCTATCTTTGCGAATTGAGGAAACTCGGTTCCGAATTTAAGTTTACAGAACTGATGGATCTCATCCTCACTCCCCGGAGCCTGATTTGCGAACTGGTTGCAGGGAAAGTCGAGTATCTCGAAGCCTTTATCGCGGAGGTCGCGGTACATAGCCTCAAGAGGCTCGTAATGCGGAGTGAAGCCGCAGCCTGTTGCAGTGTTGACTATAAGCAGCACTTTTCCCTGATACTCACTAAGTTTTACGTCATTTCCCATTCTGTCCTTCACGGTAAAATCGTAAATATTCACAGTTATTCCCCTTTCGTATCGGTAGTCTCATTGTCTAACAGTTCATACAACAGATCGTAAAGCTGTTTTGCCTTTTCGGGACTGAGCTTCATACAGCCTCCGACCTTCTGTGGTATGTCTTTTGCCTGCTGTTGGAGAGCCTGTCCCTTTTCGGTCAGATTGATGATGAATGTGCGCTCGTCATCACTGCTTTGCCGCTTCTCGATATAGCCCTGCTCGCGCATTTTTTTGAGTATAGGCGAGACTGTACCGCTGTCGAGCATAAGCCTTCTGCATATCTCACCGACAGTCAAACCGTCATTTTCCCATAGTACAAGAAATACGATGTAGCGTGTGTAGGTAAGTCCGAGAGGAGCCAGATATGGCGTATACATTGAGGTCACGCTTCTTGCCGCGGCATACAGCGGGAAGCAGAGCTGATTGCTCAGCTTCAGGCATTCGTAGTCTTTTCCGCTCATTTTACTGACTCTATGAGCGCTTTCATAGCGTCTTTTGGACGGAAACCTACTGCCATATTCACGAGCTGTCCGTTCTTGAATAATCCAACAGCGGGGATACTCTGTATGCCATATTTCACTGCAAGCTCCATATTCTCGTCAACGTCGCAGGCGTAGAAAGGAATATCGCTGTACTCCTGCGAAAGTTCCTCTAAAATAGGGGCAAGCATCCTGCAAGGTCCGCACCATGCTGCATTGAAGTCAACGACAGCTGTCTGAGCTTTTGCAACTGCATCAAAATCGTTGTTTTTGATCTCGTTTATCATAATTCATACCTCTTTCTTTATTGAATTCAGGTAGGTTATCGCTGAAAGTGCGGCGATATTCCCCTGCCCTGCGGCTTTGATATACTGATAAGGCTTTCCTGCTATATCCCCGCAGGCAAAAAGCCCGTTTATATTTGTTTTCATATTTATGTCGACCTTGATATGGGCACCGTCAGTCTCGACACCGGGTATCAGCTTATCCGGCATTATAGCATCTCTGAGCACGAATACGCAGGATGTTTTGTGTTCACCTGCTTCGGTCTTTAGTGCGGTAACAGTGTTGTCTCCGACGATAGCGAGCGGCTTCTCACGTATGATTTTTATATTGCTTCGTTCTTCGGGCAGTTCATCGTTCATAGGGAAATAAATAACAGTGTCGACTATCTCCGAAAGGTATAACGCCTCTTCTGCCGATTCTGCGCTGTATCCGAGAACTGCAACAGTTTTACCTTTATAGAGACGCCCGTCACAGGTCGCGCAGTAGCTTACTCCCCGACCGAGAAACTTTTCCTCTCCTTCAAGGGCTTTTGCCTGTACTACACCTGTAGCGACTATGACTGAAGTCGCTTCAAGCATTTCTTCACCGATTTGCAGAGCAAAGTAGTCTCCCATAGAGTAGACAGCGCCGACTTGTCGTTCGGTTATATTTACTCCGACATTGTCGAGATGACCTCTCAAACGTTCTGCGAGTTCGCTGCCGCTGACAGCGGGAAGCCCGACGTAATTGTCTATCCTGTGAGCTTTGCTGATTTTGGCGCTTAGATCTCTGCTCCCGAGCAGCAGCACATTCTTATTGCGGATTTTAGCGGTTATAGCAGCAGAGATCCCCGCCGGACCTGTACCGATAACGGCTATGTCATATCTGTTCAAAGAATCACCTCCTTATCAAGTAAGTTGTATACAACTTAATTTTACAATACCAATATAACATAAAAAAGCAGTCCTGTCAATAGGTTTTGTGTGAATTTACATTTTATTCACATCATCTGTTGACAGGACTGCTCATTACATTTTTTTCTCGGATTCAGGCGGCTCTTTTACGGAAATGTCTTTTTGAGACTGTTCCGTTTGCTGTTTCTTTCGGATATTGTCGATATCCTCAACAGTTCCTCCGCCGTCGTCATCGGGAGCTCTGAATTCTCCCTTCTCGACAAGTCTCAGAAAAGCATCGACGACATCGCTTGTGAGTTGTGTGCCGCTTACTTCTTTCATTATAGACACTGCCTTATAGAAGTTCATACGCTTACGGTAAGGACGGTCCGAGTACATAGCGTCGAACGTGTCCGCGACTGCGATTATTTGAGCAACCCGTGGGATTTCATCACCCTTTAAGCCCTTGGGATACCCCTTTCCGTCGGGACGCTCGTGGTGAGCTCCTGCTCCGATTGAAAGCTCGGGCATAATGCTGATATCTTTCAGCGTATTGAAACCGAGAGCTGAGTGGGATTTGATTATGTTGAACTCGGTATCGGTGAGTTTTCCGGGCTTATTCAGGACTTCGGGCGGAACTCCAACCTTGCCTATATCATGAAGGAGGGCGATATCGTAGTATTTCTCTACCGTATCTTCGTCATAGCCGAGTTCCTTTGTGAGCATTGCTGTGTATTCCGCAACACGTGTGGAGTGGCCGTTCGTGTATTTATCCTTCATATCTATGACTTTTGCGAACGCCTCAACAATCTCACGGATGAGAAGTTTCTGCTCCTGCTCTTTTTTCTGGAATTTGGCTATCCTGCGGCGTATTATTAGTGCGGCGATACCCGCGATAACAGCGGTGAGCAGTACCGCACATACTATTTTGAACCATACGGTTTCGTAGAGCGCTTTGCGCTTATAGATGCTTACTGTCAGCTTTTTGTGGCCTTGTCCCTGCGGGTCTCTGATGCTTATTTCAAAGTTGTACTTTCCGCCTTTGAGGTTTGTATAGTCAACTTGCGTGAGCTCACTGCGCTTGACAGTCGTCTTTATATTCTCAAAGCCGTCGAGGTGATAAGTGACCTGTGGATTAATAAGCGAGTAGTTGTATACAAAGCTGAAGATCGTGAGTTTTCTGACATTTGACGGAATACTGAAGTTTCCGTTCCTGTTCGGATAAATGCGTTTTCCGTCAGCTTCGATATAGGGAACGGATATTTTCAGGTCGCTCACATTCTCAAATGGAGTTTCGATATTGACCTTGGCAATACCTGTTGTACCTGAGATGTAGAGCTCTCCGTCAGAGGTCAGTTCGCTGTACGAATTTGATGTCGCGATACAGGTCAGACCGTTGTCCTTGCCGTAAAAAACAGGGTCAATTTCTTCATTGGCGAGAAGCTCCTCGACAGGAACGACATATATACCGCTGCTGCTGAGTACCCACATCTCATCGAGGGTACTCTCGTATAGGTCGAAATTGTTGGGGTACGGGAAATTATTAATAGTTGTCACTTTGTAGTCGGAGTCCATATATGCAATGGAATTGCTTGTGACAATCCAGTAGATATCTCGTTCTATATCGCGTTTGATTCGCATCACGACATCTGAGTGCAGACCATCATCTGTGCCGATGTGGAGCGTGTCTGTTCCGCGGACGATATATATGCCGTCACCGTCGGTGCCTGCAATGATATCGCCGTTTGCTCCCTCCGTGACAGTCAGTATCTCGGTGTTGTTAATACCCGATGATTCGTCATAAACGTCCTTGACTTCGTCACCGTCTATCACCACGACACCGCCTGTACAGGCGACGAGTATACTGCCGTCTGAGCGTTCATAGACAGTTCTCACACGCTCGGATGGCAGTCCGTTTGCCTGCTTGAACTTTGTGACACTGCCGTTGTCGTAGCGGATAAGTCCCTGCTCGCCAAATGTTGATATCCATATCCTGTTTCGGCTGTCGCGGATTATCGAGCGTATCTTGCATCCGCTGAGCATCTTAACAAGGTCGTTATCGTTATATTTCGTCCCCGAGGCGGAAACAGAGCTCGTTATCGGAAGTTCATTGATCACCCTGCCGTTTCTCAGTATTTTCAGACCGTCGTTTTTAGTACCGATGAAGAGCATATCGTTAAGGCGGCAGGTCGAGTATACCACCTGAGGCGATAGCCCGTACTTATCGAATATATCAGTGAACCTGTTGGGGACTATCTTCATGACGCCCTGCTGAGAAGATACGAACCACAGGTTGCCCTGATAATCCATCATAAGATTCTCGAGCGATGTCGTCAGCGGTACGTTCTCAAGCGGGAAAAACTCTCCGTTCTTGTATGCGCCGATGCCTTTATCGCTGCATACCCACAGTGTGTCGTTTATGTATTCAACGGAGTTGATATATTCGAGCGGAGCAGTGTTTATCGGAATTGTGTTGCGAAAGCCTTTTGAGAGCTCTCCGTGGTATATCAGTGATTGCTTTGTTCCGATGTAGACCTTGCCCGCTTCGACGGGGTCGGGCAGAATTGACAGCACATTGCTTATACCGAGACGGTTCGCATTATAGAAGCTTTGCAGCTTGCCGCTGCTGAGGGTGAAAACTGCGTCGTTCATGGTCACGCCGTAGATAATGCCGTCACTTCCTGTTTTTACAGTGCGGATGTATTCGTCGTTTATCTTGGGTTCGTCGATACAGTGGAGTTCCATATTTTCGTCCACAAAGGCCATGCCGTGCGTTGTTGCAAGGTAGATATTTCCTTCGCTGTCCTCTGTTATCGAACGGATAGAGAGCGATTGCAGTCCGTCCGATTTATTATACATACGGAATTTACCGTTTTCCATAACGGCGGCGCCGCTGTCATTTGTCCCGACCCACAGGCGGTTCTTTGAATCAGCATATAAACTGACAACGCTTGCGATGCCTGTTGTGGAATCAACGCGGTCGAAGTTGTTGCCGTCGTAGCGGATAAGACCGCTGTAGCTGCCTATCCATATGAACCCCTCAAGTGTCTCGGCTATGGCGTTGGCCTCGGAAGTAGGGAGTCCGTTCATGTTGTTATAAAGTACGGCAGAATAGCCGTCCGACTTGCCTATCGGGTCGACAGAGGGCTCATCGGGCAGTGTTGATTCATCTGCCGCATATGCTCCGCAGAACGGCATATCGTTTGAAACGCGTATTAACGAAAAGGCGGACAGAGCTGCACAAGCAGCAGCGAGTGCAGCGATACGCTTTATTTTGTCACTGAAGCTCATATTATCTCCTTGAGATGTATTCTCGTTGGGATTCCTGCACACGGATTTGTGATATTCAACAATTTTATTATAACACAATGAAATAAAAAAATCAACAGTAACATAAAAAGAAACGGCGCAACTGTATCACGCTGGCAGCTGCGCCGTTTTGTATCTCAGCTTCTTTCACTGACAAGTATAGAAACTCTGTTTTGTATATGTTCTGCGGCTGTTTCGGCGGTTATCTCACCGTTGAAGTAAGCCTCTGCCTCCTCAAGGCAGATGTTGTACATATCATCGTCGAGCGGAGTGCTCAGGGAATCACATTTGAGGATATAGTCCTTCAGCATTGTCTTCTCTTCCTTTGTCAGCGCGGGAAATTTAGTTCCGCTCGCTGAATGAGTACCTATGGAAGCTTCGTTTTCGAGCATATAGTCGAAATTCTTCTCAAGCGTAGGAGTAGAGCTGTTGAGGAGGTAGCTCTGAACTTTCGTGCCTCGGTCGGTCGCATAGGAGATAAACTTCCATGCGCCCT
The DNA here is from genome assembly GCA_900109435.1 of Ruminococcus sp. YRD2003. Classification (GTDB taxonomy): domain Bacteria; phylum Bacillota; class Clostridia; order Oscillospirales; family Ruminococcaceae; genus Ruminococcus; species Ruminococcus flavefaciens_G. The sequence continues at coordinate 160,379 of FNZT01000003.1, forward strand.
GCTTCTCCTTTGCCTTGGCGTTGATACACATTATGTATTCGGGCGTGAGTCTTCCGCCTTTACCGTTGCTCGACGGATAGCCTGCGAGAGTAAGGTCGGCTCCGCCTGCGGTGAGATTCTTCTCAAAACTGTAGCCTGACATTGGACCTGCGAGATTGAGACGGTCGGTCAGAGCTTCATTATTTTTAAGTCTGTTGAATTTACTAGTCCACCATTCCTGATTTGCATAGCCTCCGTCATACTCTTTACTTGGCTTATCAACCTCGCTGACAAATCGGTTGCAGAATTCGAGCATTTTTACGAAGTCGGGTGAGTCGAAATGGCATTCTCCTTTTTCGTAGTCGATGAGGTCGCTCATGGGACGGAGCATATAGTCGAGAACTTCTTCTTTGCTGTCGTAGACGTATATTTTATCAACAGGTATCGGCGGGTCGTCGTAGAGGGCAAGCATTTCGTCGAATGTCCAGTTCTGCTTGTCCCATACCTCAGTCTTTGTGACGAGAGTATCCACGTAAAATGAGGCGGGAAGTCCGTATAGTTTGCCATCGGAACTTTCCATAGCCGTGAGGATATTGGACATATACGCACTGCGCGGGTAGTCCGCATCAGCATCCATGTACTGATATAAGTCGTCAAAGCTTCCCTTATTGCGGAGGTTGAAGAAGTCGCTCGGCTGAATGTCGAAGATGATATCGGGAGCTTCACCTTTTATAAGGCTCATCCCGAGCGAGTTGAGGACGTCACTTGTCTCCTCTATCTTCTTTATCTTTACGCGGTACTCACTCTGTGAGGCGTTGAAGTCGTTGATGAGCTCGCGGGGTACTCCCCACTGACTGCCGCTCGGACAACCTATCGTGACTGCCTTGATGTTAGCGAACTCAGCAGGGGCGCGGCGGGTAAGCTTCTTTACAGAAACAGTAGAGTACACTTCACCCATTTTTCGTTGCAGACCGAGAAATTCGTCCTTGCCGAGAGCTATGACGTTCATCGACTCTGTGTCCGAATCCATCCAGTTGATTATCTCCTGTACTTCGCCGCTGTCGGTGATACCGACAAGAAAATCAGTTTCGGGAATGAGCAGGCGGTAATCGCTGTAGCCACCCGTGGAAATTGAATCGGTCTCCATAAAGTCCATGTCGGAGCAATGGTATATAGGCTCGGAGAGTTTACCGTTCTCGTCGATGTCGCAGTAATTGTATTCCGTCCTGTAATACGGGGCGTCATCTTCGTTTTTGACTTCAACGAAATTCGGGACTCTCGCAATGAGTTTGCCGTCGCGGTCGCGGTAAAGCTGATAGCTGAGCTGATTGTAAGCGGGAGCATCTTCAGTAGGCGGGACGAGCTGCCTGAAAGTGCCGTCTGTGCCTATCCGCCACAGTGAGCCGTCATCATTGCTGCAGAGCAGGCTTTCACCATCGGCGATGATGCATCCGTAGCGGATGTTCCCCCACTCGTCATAGAATTCCTCGGGATATTCGAGCTTTGCAGTGGAGACGACATTCATATCCTTGTCGTAGACTGCAAGCATATAAGAAGTGCTGTAGTCGTCGTAGTAAGTGGAGTAATCAAATGTCTCGTCGTACTCCTCGGGCATTTTTACGCCGCCGTGGTCTTCGAGCACTATTATGGCGATCATACTGCCGTCGGTGTTAAAGTAGTAGTTGGAGTAGTGGTGATCGGCAGCTTTGGCTTCCTCGGGATCCGAGATATTCAGCTCCGTAAATTTGGTGAGCTCTCTGTCTGTGCGGTAGTATTTGAAGGAGTAGTCGTGAGATTCCCTGTTATCAGAAACCGTAACTATGAGCTCGTTTGTATCGGTCAGCTCTGCAGCTACGCTGATATCCTCGAAGCTTAAAGGGATATCGTAGTCAGTGAGCTTGAAAGCAGTATCAAAATCGGAAATCAGTTCAAGCTCTGCCGCGGTAGTCTGCTCGGTTGAAGAGTTGTCGGAGTTCTCGCCGCTCTTCTTGGTCTCAGAGCAGGAAGAGAGCGATGAGCTCAGCGTCAGAGCAAGTGTTAATGCTATTATTTTTCTTGTATTCATATTGTGCCTCCGTGCATGTTCTTTAGTTCATTATATCATCGTTTTCACACAGAAACAATGATTTTTGCAAATAATTTGCATTATTTTTGCATTTGAAAATACTTTGATGTTGATAGCCAAACTATCAGGTTGAGTTAAATTAAAAGAAAACCTTCCTTTGTGCAAAAGCGACAAAACCGATGACCGAAATTAATGCAAAACCGATTCAGACAGGTCGAAAATTGCGATGGGCTTGGCGGTTTTAACAAAATTTGTTTTTAAAGGCAAAGATTTCTTGATTTTTTGGAAGAAATGTGGTATAATTCTTATGATGTATTCATTATTTCTTAAAATTTATCCGGAGTGATATACATGAAACTAACAAAATGTCCGGAAGGACACGGCTACGACGCCGAAATGTTCGACATCTGCCCTATATGTGCAAAATCAAAAAACGGCGTACGCAAAGCAAAAGTCGTAAAGGTGAAGGCTCACAAGCACAGTAAGAAAGATATAACAGATTCTCCTGCTCCCGTTAAGGAGGAGAAAAAGGCTGAAGAGAAGCCCGCTCCCGCTCCTGTTAAGGAGGAGAAGAAGGCTGAGGAGAAGTCTGCTCCCACTTCTGTTAAGGCGGAGAAAAAGGCTGAGGATATGCCCGCACCCGCTCCCGTTAAGGAGGAGAAGAAGGCTGAGGCGAAGCCCGCTCCCGCTCCCGTTAAGGAGGAGAAGAAGGTTGAGGCGAAGCCCGCTCCCGCTCCCGTTAAGGAGGAGAAGAAGGTTGAGGAGAAGAAGACATCTTCTTCACCTAAGTCGATCATGACCATTGAGGACTCCCCTATCAAGAAGCCTGTCAAGAAGTCTCTTTACGATAACCAGATAATTTATGATGCAGATTTTCATCCTGTTGAGGAGCATTATAAGCCAAATGAGGTCAAGGCTTCGGATATCGATCAGCTGCTTGCAAAGAATAAGTCTTCCCAGATCCAAAAGCCTGTGACCAGCAAGGCACCTGAAAAGTCGAAAGATATCAAGAAAGAAAGTGAGAGTAAAGCTGCTTCTGCTGCTGTGCAGAATAAGCCTAAGGTCAATATCTCGACATTTGCAAAAGAGGCAGGAGTTAAGCCTGCTCTTCGCAACGAAGTCCTTCCTGAGGCTGCCAAGGTGCATGATGTCGGTGGTGTAAAGATAACTTATTCCGAGTTCAAACCAGGGCAGACCCGTGCGCCGCTTGCACGCGACCTGAAAACTGATACTCCCACACCCCCAAAGGCTCCAGAAGCGAAGAAGCCTATGGATTACGCGGCAAAGCTCGAGGCTTTCGGTGAAAGACACTCAAAGAGCAAGTCGGCCAAGAATGAAAAAATGCATTTTTCCAGCGAGCGTATCGCTGAGCTTTACAAGGACGAGGACATCGAGCGCGACGAGACTGCTCGTATAGATGATGTCAACAATATGGCTCTCGGCAAGGACGGTACTCTCCTTATCAAGTATATCGGCACTAACGAGGAGATCAAGATACCGAGCAATATAACAACTATCGGTAAGTACGCTTTCCGCGGAAATGAGTCTGCTAAGCGTATAATTATGTCGGACAGTGTTAAGGTCATTGACAAGTTTGCGTTCGCTCACTGTGTTCATCTTGAGGAGATAGTATTCTCCAAAAACCTTGAATCTATCGGCGAAAATGCCTTCCTTAAATGTCAGCGCATCAAGGAACTTGACCTCCCGAATTCGCTCAAGTCCATCGGTAAGGGTGCTTTCGGACGCTGCAGTTCTATCCGCAAGCTCGTTATCCCGTCAGGTATCAAGAAAATAAACGACCTGAGCTTCTATTCGTGCAGGAACCTTAATCGCGTTATTATTTCGGGTTCGGTTGAATCTATTGGAAATGCTGCATTTTCCGAGTGTTATGGTCTGAAAAAGATATTCATCTCAGATTCTGTTACTTCTATTGGTGAGAGTGCATTCTCTTGGTGCCGTTCCTTGGAGGAGATCACTATTCCGCCTACTGTCAAGTCTGTCGGAAGCTGGGCATTCTATGGTTGTCAGAAGCTTACGAACGTAAAGTTGAGTGTGCTCACCAAAGACATCAAGGATGATGCATTCAGCGGGTGTGAAAACGTTTTCGATGTACATATTGCAGAGTTTGACAATAATAATATTTCGATGAACGAAGTAAAGAAGTGTCACAAGCAGGTCATCAGGATATTGAAGCAGATAAACCGCAAGAAGGCTGAACGCTATGCCACCGACCACGGTATGAGTACACTTTTCCTCTAAATATATATAAAGTCAGGGTGGTCGTTTGACCACCCTGTTTTCTGTCTCTTGACTTTTTTTGTTTAAAGTGCTATACTGTAAAAAACACGACAGAAAGGTGCTGCATAATATGAAAATACTTGTTGTTGGTTTGGGACTTATCGGAGGTTCTATTTGCAAGGCTTTAAAAAAATACTCCACACATTATGTTGTCGGCTGTGATATCAAGCATGATATCGAGTTTGCAGCTTTGCGAGATGTTGCGATTGATGAAGAGTTCAGCGGTGATTTTTCAGGATTTGACCTTGTGATAATGTCGCTCTTTCCTGAGCAGACCGAGAAATATCTGAAAGAAAACATTTCGCGTTTTGACAAATCTACACTTATTACCGATGTGTGCGGCATAAAAGGCAGCTTTTCCGAACGCGTTAAGGAGCTTGCTGATGAAAACGGTATGCGCTATATCGGTATCCACCCTATGGCAGGCAAGGAATTCGGAGGCTACGCTAACAGCAACGCCGACCTCTTTCAGCGTGCAAATTTTATAATTGCTCCTTTTGAGGACAGTAATGACGCTGATGTTGAGCTTTTAAAAGGTCTTGCTTCGGAACTCGGTGCGGGAAAGATAGTCGTTACTTCCCCTGAAAACCATGATAAGATGATAGCTTATACCTCACAGCTTGCACATATCGTTTCGAGCGCATATGTAAAGAGCCCTGAGCTTGGTCTTGAGTGCGGCTTCAGCGGTGGAAGTTTTCAGGATATGACCCGTATCGCAACTATGAACGAGAAGATGTGGACCGACCTGTTCATGCAGAACCGAGACAACCTTATATTCGAGCTTGATACTCTTATTGAGAATCTCAACAAGTACAGCCATGCTCTTCGTTTTGGTGATGCCGAAGAAATGCTTGCTCTTATTGCCGAGGGGCGTAAACTCAAGGAGGATAATCTCCGTCACAGAGTTGGTCAGCCTAACTGATATAATTAAAAAAGGTATCGTTTTCATAACGATACCTTTTATCTTTTAAGTCTTACGGTTCACACTCCACTGCCCTGCCCTGCTCCATGCTTGCCTTGCAGTCGATATACCGCTGATTACTGCTGCCTCTGAACTTTATCTCCCAGTCCTTCTGTTCAAGGATAAAGGGACCGTCAATGAGGTAGTCGGTCACTCCGAGCAGTCTGCCCCAGCCATTCTCGGCACGGTGTTCATAGAGATGCTCGAAGGTGTAGCCTGTATAAGTGATTATGTTCAGCCCGAGAGTTTTAAGCTGCTCCCCGAGCTCTGCGAGCGCCTCCGCCTGACAGAATGGTTCACCGCCGCTGAATGTAACGCCGTCCAGCAGCGGATTACCTTTTGCTTTTTCAAGCAGTTCGGCGGTATCCACGACCTCACCACCGTTGAAGTCATGAGTCTGCGGATTATGGCAGCCCTTGCAGTTATGCGGGCAGCCCTGAGTGAATATCGTAAATCTTATTCCGGGACCGTCAACGATCGAGTCGTTGACAGTTCCCGCGATCCTCAGTTCCATTCTATCACCTTAAACACTGTGCTTAACTCTGTCGTGCTCCTCGGCGCGTTTGCCGTCGTTGAAGCGGTCGAGCGTGCCTACGAGGTAGCCTGTGATACGTCTGATGCGGTCGAAGGCAACATCGTTTGAGTGCTCCTTTCGTCCGCAGCACGGGCATACATCGCCGATTATACCTGTGTAGCCGCAGCACGGGTCACGGTCAACAGGGTGGTTGATAGCGCCGTAACCGATACCTGATTCCTTCATGCAGCGTACGATCTTTTCAAAAGCTGCGAGGTTCTCGAGCGGGTCGCCGTCAAGCTCGATATAGCTTATGTGACCTGCGTTCGTCAGAGCGTGGTAGGGAGCCTCTATCTTTATCTTCTCAAAAGCGCTGATAGGATAGTATACGGGTACATGGAATGAGTTTGTGTAGTAGTCGCGGTCGGTGACGCCTTCGATTATGCCGTACTTTTTTGCGTCCATACGAACGAAGCGTCCGGAGAGTCCCTCTGCGGGAGTTGCAAGCAGCGAGAAGTTGAGACCTGTGCGCTTTGCCTCCTCGTCGAGGCGTTTACGCATAGCACCGACAATCTCAAGTCCGAGCTCACGGGCTTCTTCGCTCTCGCCGTGGTGAGCGCCGATGAGCGCCTTGAGTGTCTCAGCGAGTCCGATGAATCCGACGGAGAGAGTACCGTGCTTGAGCACCTCCTCAACAGTGTCATCGGGACCGAGCTTGTCGGAGTCTATCCAAATACCCTGCCCCATGAGGAACGGGAAGTTCCTTACGTGCTTCTGGCACTGGATGCGGAAGCGGTGCATGAGCTGTTCGATAGCGAGATCCATCATCTCATCGAGCTTGTCGAAGAACAGACCGACGTTATGGTCTGACTTGATAGCAAGACGCGGAAGATTGATAGATGTAAAGCTGAGGTTTCCTCTGCCTGTAACTATTTCACGCGTGGGGTCGTAATTGTTGCCGATAACTCTTGTACGGCAGCCCATGTACGCGATCTCGGTATCGGGATTGCCCTCCTTATAATACTGGAGATTATAGGGAGCATCTATAAATGAGAAGTTAGGGAACAGACGCTTTGCAGATACTCTGCAAGCGAGCTTGAATAAGTCATAGTTCGGATCGGTCGGATTGTAGTTTATGCCATCCTTTATCTTGAAAATATGAATCGGGAAGATAGGTGTCTCGCCGTTTCCGAGACCTGCTTCCTGTGCGAGGAGAACGTTCTTGATGACCATTCTGCCTTCGGGAGTAGTATCTGTACCGTAGTTTATCGAGCTGAACGGAGTCTGAGCGCCTGCACGGCTGTTCATGGTATTCAGGTTGTGGATAAGTGCTTCCATAGCCTGATATGTAGCTCGGTCAGTTTCGCTTTCAGCGTTCTTGCGTGAGAATTCCTGTATTCTCTTTGCAGTGTCCTCGTCGGTCTGCTTGAGGAGAAGCTCGAACTCTTTATCGCTGTAGCCGTTGTCGTTCGCAAGGACAGGTACGAGTCCGTATTTTTCGAGTATTTCCTTTTTGATCTCTTTGGCGATGCTGTTTCCGTCATCTTTGCCCGCGAGGAGCTGGAGAGCTCTTCCCACATTTGCGATATAGCGGCTTACATAAGTCTTTCTTACACCGTCCGCCATAGCGTAGTCGAAGGTGGGGACGCTCTGACCGCCGTGCTGGTCATTCTGGTTGGACTGTATCGCTATACAAGCGAGAGCAGAGTAGCTCGATATGTCGTTAGGCTCTCTCAGGAAGCCGTGACCTGTGGAAAAACCGTTGGTGAAGAGCTTCTTGAGGTCTATCTGTGTGCAGGTAGTTGTGAGCGTATAGAAATCGAGATCATGGATGTGGATATCGCCCTCACGGTGAGCCTTGGCGTGTCTTGGCTCGAGAACATACATCCCGTAGTATTCCTTAGCGGATACCGAACCGTACTTGAGCATGGTGCCCATAGCGGTATCGCCGTCTATATTGGCGTTCTCACGTTTTATGTCGCTGTCTTTAGCGGCACTGAAGGTCAGTTCGTTGAGTACGCACATCAGGTTAGTCTTCATCTCGCGTGAGCGTGTGCGCTCGTAACGGTAGAGAATGTAAGCCTTAGCCGTCTTTGCGTGGCCTTTTTCGATAAGGGTCTTCTCAACGAGGTCCTGGATCTCTTCAACCGTGGGAACCTTGCCGGGATTTTCGTCTTCATATATCTTGCAGACTTCCGCGGCAGTGTCCATCGCTACGCTGAAATCTGTGCCGCCGCATGACTGGGCAGCCTTGAAAATAGCGTTAGCGATCTTTTCAATATTAAAAGGGACTTTTCGGCCGTCTCTTTTAATAATATGGATTATCATTTCCTTAACCTCCTGAATCACTATATGTTGTGTCTCCAAACTTGTCTATGTATATTAGTATAAAACATAAGGAAGCTAATGTCAAGTGTACGTTATAGCAAATCAGAGGTGTGGAAAGTTGGATAAAACTGGTACTGTTCGACAATAAAATGCGTCAAAATCCATAATTTGGCTATATATCGTCATCTTGTATTTGTATACTGAGTGTAAAGTCCCGAGCACAATATATTGTGTTCGGGACTGTGAAATTATGCAGTATGTGTAAGTATGTACTCGCAAATAGCCGAATACGCCTCTTTTGAGAGCGCGAGAGTGTCATACGACCAGTAATCTTCCTTGAGAGCCCCACTCTCATTCTTGAGAGCGGTGTTTGTGTCGATGCAGTGAACGCCTATCGTATTACACATTGCAAGGAGCCTCTTATTGAAGTCGTTCACTTTCTCGTTGGATTTGACATCGGAATCGTAGATGACAGGAGGTATCTGCATAACGTATATCTCCATAGTCGGAAGTGAGCCGTGGAGATTATTTACAAGCGTCGTATAGCTTGCTATCATGTCATCAGTTGAAGATGTTCCGAGGTCGCTGCCGAGCATGATGTATACGACGTTCGGTTTCTTGTTCTTTACAATATCGTAAACGGTAGCGTTTCCGAAATTGCTGTCGACCTTTGTCGTACCGCAGTTTGCGGTCGTGAGTTCCGTGCTGCCGAATATGTTATCCTTGTTAAAGCTTCCGAAGTCTGCCATTTGAATAAGAGTCGAGTCTGTTATCAGGCAGCAGTCGCCAAGATAGTCCGCACTCATCGCAGAGGACTGCGGCACTGGATTGGTAAGACCGTCGGGCGCGGGAACGTCCTCGACCTCTTCACTTTCTGTGCTGTCCGTGGCGGATTCCGTGGTATCTGATGCCTCTTCGGTCACGATCTCGGAGGTTCCGAATTCGTCTGCAAAGAAATTGCTGTTGAAGTTAGCGGCGAGCATATACAGCACAAAACAGGCTGTAAATGACAACAGAAAGAGGAATATAAGCATTCCCGCACTGAATTTTATAAAGGGTTTGTCCTTTTTTTTCTTTGATTTATGCTGTACTACACGTTTTTTTCCCATTTTCACTCCAAGCCTTACGTGGCTGCCCGTTTACGGTACGCGGCACACCGTTATAAAAAGCATTACCTTATTATTATAACCTGTCCGAATGAATTTTTCAAGTATAATTTTGCAATCTGAGGATATTTTTTTATTTGTATGGTTTCGGCTGTAAAATCTTGCATTCTTTTCTTTTTTGTGTTATACTATTATATACCATCTTTCGGAGGTGAGCAAATGATATGCGGCAGCTGCGGTAAACGTATGAAAATAGGGAAATTTGTTGTGGGGGTTCACGGTGTCGGAGCTATGAGCAGCTATGCATACCCGAAAATATCATGGTACGAGGGCGATAAACTTGTTGCGGAAACAGATAAGTCCGAGACAACGGGCTTCTTCTGTCAGGACTGCGGTGTCGTTGCGGGAGTATTCCTCCGCGTGCGGCAGGTAGGCTTCACCAAAGATTACGACTACGATATCGACGACAATATCGACAAGCTCCCGAAGAAGAACTGTCCCGAGTGTCATACAGAGCTCGACATAGATTATCCGCGCTGTCCCGAGTGCGGTTACGTTTTCTGAAACGTCTGTCCCGCGGAGTGCGTAAAAATACAAATCGGTAAAACCGCTTATAAAACAGCGTAAAATAAACGGAGGTAGATTCAATGACTTACAAAGAAAGCTTCATCAAATTCATGGTTGAGTGCGGAGTACTCACATTCGGCGAATTCACGCTGAAAAGCGGCAGAAAAGCTCCATACTTCATCAACTGCGGCAACTACAAGACAGGCGCTCAGCTTGCAAAGCTCGGCGAGTACTATGCCGAGTGCATACACGCTAACAATATCCCTGTAGAAACTCTTTTCGGACCTGCCTATAAGGGTATACCGCTTGCTGTTTCGGCTGTTGTGGCTCTCAGCAACAAGTTCGGCATCGATGTCAACTACTGTTTCGACCGCAAGGAGGCTAAGGACCACGGAGAGGGCGGAATGTTCGTCGGCAAGACCCTCGTTGACGGCGAGAAGGTCGTTATCATTGACGATGTTATGACTTCGGGCAAGGCGCTTCGCGAATCAATGCCTAAGCTCAAGGGTGCGGCTGATGTTGATGTTACAGGTATGGTCATCACTGTTGACCGCATGGAGAAGGGAACGGGCGAGCTTTCAGCCGTACAGGAAGTAAAGCGTGATTTCGGCGTTACTGTATATCCTATCGTAACCATGGAGGATATCATCGAAGCTATCCGCAGCGACATAGTCCCAGGCAAGGAGTACCTTGACAAAATGCTCGAATACAGAGCTGCTTACGGAGTGTGAACATTACAAATGCTGAGCGAGGATAAAATATATTCTCGCTCTTTTTTGTTTTGGTACTTGACTATTTCCCGAAAATATGCCATAATAGAAAAGACGTTAAAAAGAAAGGATAACAAATATGAGAGAAATCACCGAGACAATGACAGAATGGCTCGCGCAGCACGGAATACCCGAGTGGCTCATCCCACTCCTTGTATCACTGTTCCCCATAGTTGAACTTCGCGGAGGTATAATCGCCGCCCGACTTCTTGACCTTGAGCTTTGGAAGGCTATATGGGCTTGTATGATAGGCAATATCATACCCATACCGTTTATACTGCTGTTTATCGACAAAATCTTTGAATTCATCAAGAAGCACGAGATACCTCTGCTCTGTCCTTTTGTCAGATTCCTTGAAAACAAGGCTCTCAACAAAAGTGAAAAAATGGAGCGTGGCGAGTTCTTCTTCCTTTTGTTCTTCGTAGGGATACCTCTTCCGGGCACAGGAGCGTGGACAGGCTCGCTTATAGCTGTACTTCGCCGCATACCGCTCAAGAAGAGCGTTCCCGCTATATTCCTCGGACTCTGCCTTGCATCTGCGATAATGTGTACGCTGTGCTACGGTTTCCCCGAGGTATTCGCTAAAATGTTTGGTTAAAGAATAAGGAGTACCGTCGGGTACTCCTTGATTTTTATATGAATGCTTGTTTTTTGAGTATGGACGTTATCAGCCTGCCGAGGACGGCAAAATAATTCATATCCGATACTGACCATTTCTTGAAGCGTCCGACGTAGCAGAAAGATACCATGCCCTTTATCACGCTTTCGTCAGTCATAAGATATTGTACTGCGCCGCCGATGTTTTCTTCGGCTAGCTGTTTGAAAGCCTCGTCCTCACGCCCTTCAAGTTCGTTGACATTATCTATCGCGAGTAGACCGTCACCGGAAAAATGAGAAGTATACTCCCCTTTCAGCAGATATGCGGCATTTCTCGAAGAGGCATTGGAGCAGCTCAGTATCAGGTCCATTTTATTGCCTGCAAATACACAGATATCATCAAGGTCAAATGCTGAGCGTATCTGCTCGAGAAGGACTGAGATATCGGGGACCCTGCCTAATACAAGGCTCTCGGATAAACTCTGCGCGAAGGCGAGCTTCTCCGAAGTGTCCTTCTGTGCTGTAAGGTAGACTGTTTTTTTGTCTGCGTCCTTATCGACGGGACCGTGCTTCTCGACGTCATAGATCACGTAGCGGTTCTGACCCTTTTGCTGCGCGATATACAATGCTTTATCAGCCTGCATAAAGAGTTCATCATAGTCCGAGCTGTCCGACGGATAAGTAGATACTCCCATCGAGCAGGTCACGCGGAAACTCTCAAAGCGGTCGCCGAATGCAAGTTCGATGTTTGTTCTTATCGCGCGAAGAACTCCGCGAAGATCCTCCTCGTCCTTTGTATTTTCAAGGACTATCAAGAATCCGCCTCCGCTGATACGTCCTGCAATTCCGCGAATACCGATTTGCCGTTTGATTATGTTTGCTACAGTGTAAATGACCTCATCTCCGAAAAGGTGTCCGTAGCCAGAATTGATGTCTGTGAAATTGTCAATGTCAAGGATAACGATATTTACGCTGTGCGAGGGCTTGGATGAGAGTATGCCCTTGGCAAAAGCTGTTACTGTCCGCTTGTTCAGCAGACCCGAAAGAGAGTCTTTGTTGGTTTCGAGAGCAAGATTGGTTTCTTTGGTTTTTTGGCGCGAATTTATAACAGATATGATACCGCTGACCTTTTTTGAGTCGGGAGCATCATAGCGTGTGATGCCTCTGAAAAGGCACATTTCACGGTTCCTGCCTCCCGTGAGGAGCGAGGACTCGAATTCATAATCGAAACGGTATACTCCGTTCTTGATATCACGGCAGAGCGTATTGAAAGCTTCGATATACCGTGAGAGCACCCAGCCGCGGTCTATTGCTTCGGACTGCCACTTTTCAAGTTCCTCGTCCGCAAGAACTATCTCACGGCAGCAGTCGAACATATATATGCGGATATGACGGGTCTCAAAGCTGTACTCAAATGCGAGGTCGCTTCCGAGACTCAGGACGTATCTGTATTCGCTGAGGGCTTTCTCGTGCTTTCGAGCTATGCCCTCAAGAGAGAATACGTCACAGAGCTCTATCGTGTAAAGCGGTTCTTCTCCTGTGCTGTCAATGAGCTTTACGGAGGCGAGCACCCAGCGGAGCATCCCGTTCACACCCTTCATGCGGATGACCGTGCGTTGTATCGTGCCTGCTTCAGCCTTGGAGATGCACTCCTCAAGGCGCGGAAAGTCTTCTTCATCTATGGTTCGTTTTATCGAATAAGTAACGTTATTGCCGAAATAGCTGAAAAACGCCTCGCTGCCGCTCTGGGTGTGGAGGCTCTTATCTACGGTAACACGTCCTATAGAGTACAGAACGCGGGAATTTGAACTAAAATTGCTGTTCAAGCATATCACCTCACTCTGATATAGGTTAATGTATGTTTTCCCTTTTATGGCAAAAGGAACTTGACATTAATAATGTGACGCGCAATTTTCAAAAAACATAAAGGATATGCGCTCTCCGAACAGGGTTCGGAGCAATAAGCGCATGATGGCGGATATTGAGGACACATTATATTATATCACGACAAGTCGGAACGGTCAAGTAAAATTTGTAAAAGTCGTTCACAAAAAATTAACAATTATAAGCGTGACATAAACCGATAACTGTTGTATAATATTCTTATAGAATCATCAGGAGGCACGGCTTCTGCCGTTTCGTTAAAATGGATAGAAAATACCTAAAGCGCTATATCATCATCGCTGTCATCGCTATCATTTCTTGTTTTATAATCAAGAATTTTTCGTTTTTCGGAAAAATACTCTCATTGGGAGCAAAATCGCTCTACCCTCTTGCTCTCGGAGCTGTCATCGCTTACATCATCAACATTATTATGCGGTGGTATGAGACCAAATACTTCCCGAAAAGCGAGAAGAAATTTGTAAAGGTCACTCGCAGACCAGTCTGCCTTGTACTGTCGCTCCTGAGTGCTGCCGCTATACTTGCACTTGTGCTCAATATTATCATCCCAGAGATAATCAACGCGGTCAAGCTCATCACTACCAAAGTTCCGCCGCTCTACAACGACTGCAAGGTCTTTATCCTGAAAAAGCTCAGTGAATACCCCGAGCTTCAGCACCAGGCCAACGAGATTTTCAATGAGTTCGATGTCAAGGAGCTTGACTGGACCTCTGTTACCGAGAACGTTTCCTATTTCGTTCAGCATGGCGTTATAGGCATTATCAGCTCCGCAGTAGGGTTGGTGAGCACCGTTGCAGGTTATGTCACCAACTACATCATCGCCTTCATATTCGCGATATATCTTCTTCTCCGCAAGGATAAGATACTGTCCGATATAAACCGTATTCAGGCAGCTTACTTCTCCGAGAAGTTCAACAGGATAATCAATCACGTCTGCAAGACAGGGCACGAGTGTTTCCGCAATTTCTTCGTCGGACAGTTCATCGAGGCTATAATCCTCGGTTCGCTGTGCTTCATCGGCATGACGGTGCTGAAACTTCCGTATGCCGCAATGAGCGGTACCCTTGTTGGCGTAACAGCTCTTATCCCCATTGTCGGTGCTTTCATCGGTGCGGGGTTCAGCGCTTTCATCATTATGACCGAGAACCCTATGCAGGCAGTCATTTTCCTCATATTCCTCATCATCTTACAGCAGTTTGAGGGCAATATCATCTACCCGAAGGTAGTAGGCGACTCTATCGGTCTGCCCGGAATATGGGTGCTTGCGGCAGTAACTGTCGGCGGCGGGCTTTTCGGCATCGTTGGTATGCTCGTCGGAGTACCTCTCGCGGCTACTGTATATAAGCTTTCGTTCGACGTGCTTGAAGCAAGAGAAAAGAGGCTTGGGATCGCCTCCCCTGCTCGGGAGAATGAGAAAAAGCCAAAGGATAAAGAAAAGAGAACTAAAAAGAAAGAGAAACAGCTCGTCCGCTCAGAAAAATCGACAACAAATAAGAAGGAGTCTTGATTCTATGTTTGAGTATCTGAAGGAATTCCCCAAGGAATGGGAGGGCTTCAACGAAGAAAGATGGTGCAATACCTCTATCAACGTCAGAAACTTCATAAAGCATAACTATACGCCGTATGACGGTGATGAAAGCTTTCTTGCGGGTCCTACTGAAGCGACTAAGAAGCTGTGGGCTGAGGTGATGGAGCTCTCGCGTCAGGAGCGTGAGGCAGGCGGAGTTCTTGACATGGACACAAAGATCATTTCAACTATAACCTCCCACGGTGCAGGCTATATCGACAAGGAGCTCGAACAGATAGTCGGTCTCCAGACGGACAAGCCTTTCAAGCGTGCCCTCCAGCCTTTCGGCGGTATCCGTATGGCTCAGCAGGCTTGCAAGGAGTATGGATATGAAGTTGACCCTGAGGTCGTTGAGATATTCACAAAGTACCGCAAGACCCACAATCAGGGCGTTTTCGATGCGTACACTCCCGAGATGAGGCTCGCACGCCATTCCGCTATACTCACAGGTCTGCCCGATGCTTACGGCAGAGGCCGTATCATCGGCGATTACAGGCGTGTTGCACTCTATGGTGTGGACATACTCATAAAGGACAAGAAGCATCAGATAGATACTTCGCTCGTAAGAATGACCTCGAGGAATATTCGTCTCCGCGAGGAACTTGCCGAGCAGGTCCGCGCTCTTGAAGACCTCAAGAAGCTCGGTGAGATATACGGATTCGATATCTCCAAGCCTGCCGCAAATGCGAAGGAGGCTGTTCAGTGGCTGTACTTCGGTTATCTCGCCGCTGTCAAAGAGCAGAACGGTGCTGCGATGTCGCTCGGACGCACCTCCACTTTCCTCGATATCTATATCCAGCGTGACCTCGACCGCGGTCTTATCACCGAGGAACAGGCTCAGGAGCTCATCGACCATTTCATAATGAAGCTTCGTATAGTCAAGTTTGCGCGTACTCCAGAGTATAATGAGCTTTTCTCGGGCGACCCGACATGGATAACCGAATCTATCGGCGGTCTGCTGGTCGACGGTCATCACCTCGTAACAAAGAACAGCTTCCGCTATCTGCACACCCTTGAGAACCTCGGAACTGCTCCCGAGCCGAATATGACTGTCCTTTGGTCAACGAAGCTCCCGCGCAATTTCAAGGTCTACTGTGCGAAAATGTCGATACAGACCTCGTCTATCCAGTACGAGAATGATGATATGATGCGTGAGATACACGGTGATGACTACGCTATCGCCTGCTGTGTTTCTTCGATGGTAGTCGGCAAGGAGATGCAGTTCTTCGGTGCAAGAGCCAACCTTGCAAAATGCCTTCTTTATGCGATAAACGGTGGTATAGACGAACGTCTCGGCTTGCAGGTTGGACCTAAGTTCCGCCCTGTAGATACTGAATATCTCGACTACGATGACGTATGGAGCAAGTACAAGGATATGATGGAGTGGCTCGCGGGACTTTACGTGAACACTCTCAATGTCATACACTATATGCATGACAAGTACAGCTATGAGAGACTTCAAATGGCTTTGCACGACCGTGACGTCAAGCGCTATTTTGCGACGGGTATCGCAGGACTTTCAGTTGTTGCCGATTCGCTTTCCGCAATCAAGTACGCTAAAGTCAAGCCTATCCGTAAGGATATTGAAATTAAGGACAAAGCAGGCAATGTTGTTGACGTTGCAAAGAATGTCATTGTTGACTACGAGATAGAAGGAGATTTCCCGAAATACGGAAATAACGACGACCGTGTCGACCAGATCGCTTGTACCGTTGTCCGCTACTTTATGGACTGCATAAGAAAGCACCACACTTACCGTGACGGCGTTCCTACGATGTCTATACTTACCATCACGTCGAATGTCGTATACGGCAAGAAGACAGGCAATACTCCTGACGGACGCAAACAGGGAGTGCCGCTTGCTCCGGGAGCTAATCCCATGCACGGCAGAGATACTCACGGAGCCGTTGCATCGCTCGCTTCCGTTGCAAAGCTCCCCTTCCGCAACGCTCAGGACGGTATCTCTAATACATTCTCGATAATACCCGATGCTCTCGGAAAGGATATGCAGGTGTTTGCAGGCGATATCGACCTTGACAGGCTTGCTGCGGAGGCTGACGATGAATGAGGATATTCTTACCCCCGCGGACAGAAGCCCTGAGGAGCTTGCAAAACTGATAGACGCTCTGTTTTCGCAGGGAAGCGGTCATATAAATGTTACTTCCGCTGAAGGTGACGGGCTGAAAGTCGACACTGTAAAAAGCACAGACATATGCGGTGTAAAGGGCGCGTGCTGTCAGCCTACAGAGGAAGCTATAGATAACGACGAATAAAGGAGGATAATTATGGCTAATGATAAACAGGTAGATAACCTTATTGAACTTCTCGACGGCTATGTCAAGAAGGGCGGACATCATCTTAATGTAAATGTTTTCACACGTGAAACTCTGCTTGATGCACAGGCACATCCCGAGAAGTACCCTCAGCTCACAGTCAGAGTATCGGGATACGCTGTCAATTTCGTCAAACTCACAAAGGAACAGCAGGACGACGTTATTTCACGTACCTTCCACAGCAAACTGTAATTGCTTTATATACGATAAAAAAGAGGTATCACTTTCACAGTGATACCTCTTTTTTTCAGCGGCGAGAAGTTACGCCGCTGAATCATTATTATTCTGTTCTGAGAGCAACAACAGGGTCTTTCTTAGCTGCGCTTCTCGAGGGAATGATACCCGAGATAAGTGTGAGCATTACACTTATCATTATGAGTATAACTGCTGCGGGCAAAGGCAGAACAGACTTGAGGTTCGTAATGCCTGTCAGACCTTTGATTATAGCATTTATCGGGAATGTTGCGAGCCATGAAACAATGACTCCGAGAAGTCCCGATGTAAAGCCTATGAGCATAGTTTCTGCATTGAACATATTGCTTACGTTTCGCTTGGAAGCACCTATCGCACGGAGTATACCTATCTCCTTGGTGCGTTCCTGAACAGAGATCAGCGTGATAACTCCTATCATTATTGAGGAAACGATGAGCGAGATGCTGACGAAAGCGATGAGCACGTAAGTGATGGCATTGATTATAGTGGTGATGCTGCTCATCATAAGACCGATGTAGTCGGTGTATTTGATGGCGTCAAGTTCGTCTTTGCCCTCGTTGTAGTCCTTGATAACGTCCTCTATGACGTCTTTTTTCTCAAACGACTTGGAATACAGACTTATCATTGACGGGTCGTCGAGGTCGATATAGCCCATTTTGCGGAGGTTATCTTCGTATGTTGCATTTGAGAACTCAACTATCTCATCATAAAAGTAAGCTGCATCGGAAGCCTTCATATCCTTCATCATCTGGTCGAGAGCCGCAAGCATCTGATCGGGTTCCATAGTACCGAGCTGCTCCATTACCTGCTGAGCGTACTGAGCCTTTATCTGCTCCTGAACGCCCTGAGTATAAGCGGCGGTGAGGTCGTCGTCACTCATCTGCGAGAGATAACCTCGAATATCGTTTTCGGCGACTCCCATCTGCTGAGTGAGCATCTGTACGAGCGCTGTCTCCATATCCTCACGCTTGACGTCCTTCATAGCCTCGGCAGTCATCTGTGCTAGCTCATCTTGCTTGGGAGTGCTCATGATCTGAACATAGAGTGCGGTTTTATCGGCGTCGCCCTTTCCGTCGACATAAGTGCGGAAGAGCTCCTGCTTCTCCTCGTCGGTGAGAGTTCCGGCTGCGGGCTTGAAAGGAAGTCCCGAGATAACATCTTTTTCGGGAGCATCGAGCTGAGCCTTGATAACGTCGGCGTCGTGTGAGTTTTCGATGATATAGCGGGTCAGGTCGCTCGTGTATCCTATAGCGCCCGTGAGCATGGCAGTCTTTGAGTCTTCGCTCGGGCGGATGATACCGCTGACCTTGATGTCGATACCGTTGTCATAGAGATAGGTCATACCTGCCTCGGTATCTCGGAGGTCGGAGTAAGTATTGGTAGCCTTGTCGTACTTGAAGCAGTCGGAGTTGAGGACTACGCGGTAAGTTCTGTTGCATATATCCTCGTAGCTCCACTGCTGCTGATTGAACTCGACCTTTGTAGTACCGTCCATAGCAGCAGTCATGATCTTGTCTATCTCCTCTTTTGTCTCAAGACCGAGAGCATAAAGCACAACGTCGTTGAGCTCGTTGTTCTTATCGAGTACGAGCACGACCTCGTCATAGCTGTTCGGCCATGAACCGTAAACGACATCATACTGCTTTTCAAGGAGAGGGCTGACTTTTTTGCCGTTTTCGCCCGAGAGCATTTCCTGCCAAAGCTTCATCTGCATACTGCTGCCCATCATTTCGCCCATCATTGAGCCGCTGTTCATGCTCGACATCGCTGACATATCAATGTTCATAGCTTCTGCCATGAGCTCGGTCATGAGCTGCTCGGCATCAGAGATGATGATATCGCCGTCAACGTTTTTGGTATAGACGAGCATATCGTAATCGTATGCATACTGAACGCCGTTAAGAGCGCTGTTGAGCTTGGAGCCCTCATCCGCTTTCTGCTCTTCAATGTAAGCCTTGAACGATTTGAGGTCGTTTTCCGAATTCTCCTTATCGTTGAAGGCGTTGACTATCTCATAGACAGCCGAGCGCTTGTATACAGCGTCCTTATCGTGGTCGATATCACCGCTGCCGAGCTTCATGAATGTCTCCATTATTGCCGAGAGGTCGGTGTTTGTGTGCTCGATAGCGAGAGGATATGAGGAAAGCGTCTCCTCCTGTATGTCGTCGATGTAGTTCTGGAAGCCCTGTGATACTGCGTATATAAGGGCGATACCGATGATGCCGATACTTCCTGCGAAGGATGTCAGCATAGTGCGCCCCTTCTTGGTGAAGAGGTTCTTCATCGAAAGTCCGAGCGAGGTCATGAATGACATAGAGGGCTTCTTCTTTTTTACGCCCGCTTCCTCGTCCTGCAGGGTCTTGTCACGGACTTCCTCCATCTGTATCTCCTTCTCGGTCAGCGGAGCGGAGTCCTCCTTGATAACGCCGTCGAGCATACGCACGATACGGGTGGAGTATCTCTCTGCGAGCTCGGGGTTATGTGTGACCATGATAACGAGTCTGTCCTTGGATATATCCTTGAGGATATCCATTACCTGCTCACTCGTTACGGTGTCGAGAGCTCCCGTAGGCTCATCTGCGAGGATGATATCGGGGTCATTGACGATAGCACGTGCGATAGCTACACGCTGCATCTGTCCGCCCGACATCTCAGACGGACGCTTGTTGAACTGGTTCCCGAGCCCGACCTTCTCGAGAGCCTTCTTTGCACGTTCAACTCGTTCATTCTTGGATACGCCCGAGAGCGTCAGCGCGAGCTCTACATTGCGGAGCACGGTCTGATGAGGAATGAGGTTGTAGCTCTGGAAAACGAAGCCTATGGAGTGGTTGCGGTAGGAGTCCCAGTCACGGTCCTTGTACTCCTTGGTGGAGCGTCCGTTGATGACGAGGTCGCCCTCCGTGTACTTGTCAAGACCGCCGATGATGTTGAGCATCGTTGTCTTTCCGCAGCCCGACGGACCGAGGATGGCAACAAATTCCGACTGTCTGAATTTAAGGTCGATACCCTTCAATGCGTGAACGGTGTTCTCGCCCGCAAGGTAATCCTTCTTTATGCCTTTTAATTCGAGCATAATATCCCTCCTGTATTAGTTTACTCTGTCATTATATTCCGCATTTCTCAAATCTTCCTCAACTAAGTGTTTACATTAAAAATCGTTTGTGTTATAATTGTAGCAATGCTACTTAAAAAAGGTGATATTATGCCAGAAATTATAGAATTTGATAACATAGAGGCACCCGAACTTGCGATGTATCGTCCGCAAAGAGAGCCGCAGCTGCTGCACTGGTACGAACCTGAAGCAGGTATATTCCTCACAGAGAGCCCGAAGGTAATAGAGCGGGCGCTCCGAGCCGGATATGAGCCGCTGTCGATGCTCTGTGAACGCCGCGACATCGATGGAGAAGCGGCTGAAGTCACAGCGGCAGCGAATGTGCCTGTATATACAGCTGACAGTGATATCATCACGGAGCTGACAGGCTTTAAGCTAATACGCGGTGTTGTTTGTGCAATGAGAAGACGTCGGCTGCCCGCTCCCGAGGAACTGTGCAGCAATGCCAAAAGGATAGCTGTACTGGAAAATGTAGTGAACCCTACCAACGTGGGAGCTATTTTCCGCTCGGCAGCTGCACTCGGGATAGAGGCGGTAATACTCACAAATACTTGCTCAGACCCGTTGTATCGGCGCTCTTCGCGCGTGAGCATGGGGACTGTCTTTCAGGTGCCGTGGACGTATATGGACTCTCCGCTGACGGACATGGAGCTCCTTCATTCGCTTGGCTATAAGACGGCGGCGATGGCTCTTGTCTCTGACAGCGTGGATATCGACGATGAGCAGCTAAACTCGGAGGAAAAACTCGCAGTCGTGCTTGGAGCGGAAGGTGACGGACTCTCACATGAAACTATAACCGCTTCGGACTATAAGGTCTGCATACCGATGTCAAATGAAGTAGATTCGCTGAACGTTGCAGCAGCTTCTGCTGTGGCGTTTTGGCAGCTCGGAAAGAGACGAATGTAGGCCGCATCGACGTTTCTCACGAGCGTTTTTACACAAAAGAAATTTTGTTCTTGCTATTTGGGAGCAAATGTGTTATAATAATAGACAGACATAATCGTATCAAGGAGGTTAGCTATGGACCATTTCGTTCTCCACTCGGATTACGCACCTGCGGGCGACCAGCCGCAGGCTATAGATAAGCTCGCCAAAGGTATAGAAGCAGGCAAAAAGGAACAGATACTACTCGGAGTAACAGGCTCAGGCAAGACATTTACAATGGCTAATGTAATAGCCCGTGTGAACAAGCCTACTCTTGTGCTCGCTCACAACAAGATACTTGCTGCACAGCTTTGCTCGGAGTTTCGCGAGTTCTTCCCCGAAAATGCCGTTGAATACTTCGTTTCCTACTACGACTACTATCAGCCAGAGGCTTATGTCCCGTCTACCGACAGTTACATCGAAAAGGATTCCTCAATAAACGACGAGATAGACAAGCTGCGGCACTCCGCTACCACTGCCCTTGCAGAGCGCAGAGACGTCATCATCGTAGCGAGCGTATCGTGCATTTACTCTCTCGGAAGCCCTGACGAATACCGCTCTATGTGCGTCTCTATACGTCAGGGAGCCGAAAAACCTCGCGACCAGCTTATTTCCGAGCTCGTCCGCATACGCTACGAGCGCAACGACATCGCCTTTGAGCGTAACAGGTTCAGAGTACGCGGAGACGTTGTCGAGATATTCCCCGCGAGGTCGAGCGATACGGCTGTCCGTGTGGAGTACTTCGGCGACGAGGTCGACCGCATCTCCGAGATAAACGTTGTCACCGGCGAAGTCAAAGCAGTTGTCAGCCATGTGGCTATTTTCCCTGCATCGCACTACGTCGTAGGCGATGACAAGCTCGAAAATGCCCTCAAGGAGATAGACCGAGAGCTTGCCGAGCGTATCGACTACTTCCAGAAGAACAATAAACTCATCGAAGCTCAGCGCATAGAACAGCGCACTCACTACGATATGGAGATGATACGCGAGGTCGGCTACTGTTCGGGCGTAGAGAACTACTCGCGTGTACTTGCGGGACGTCCTGCGGGAAGTACTCCCCTCACCCTCATGGACCACTTCCCCGAGGACTTCCTCCTCATCGTGGATGAGAGCCACGTGACGCTTCCACAGGTACGCGCGATGTATGCAGGAGACCGCGCAAGAAAGACCACCCTCGTCGATTACGGCTTCCGCCTGCCGAGCGCTATGGATAACCGTCCGCTCAACTTCGATGAGTTCAACGCTCACATACATCAGGCGATATATGTCAGTGCGACTCCTGGACAGATAGAGCGCGAAAAGACCGATATCATTGTCGAGCAGCTCATACGTCCGACGGGGCTCGTCGACCCCGAGATAATCGTCAAGCCCACTCAGGGACAGGTCGACGACCTGCTCTCCGAGATAAACGAGCGCGTGGAGAAGCACGAGCGCGTCCTCGTCACGACGCTGACCAAGAAAATGGCTGAGGACCTGACCTCCTACTATGAGGGGCTCGGTGTGAAGGTGCGATACCTCCACCACGACATCGACACAATTGAGCGCATGGAGATAATCAAAGACCTGCGAAACGGAGTATTCGACGTCCTTGTAGGTATCAACCTTCTGCGTGAGGGGCTCGATATCCCCGAGGTCAGTCTCATAGCTATACTCGATGCTGACAAGGAAGGCTTCCTCCGAAGTGAGACTTCGCTTATACAGACTATCGGACGAGCCGCGCGAAACGCTTCGGGACAGGTCATAATGTACGCGGATACGGTAACGGGCTCCATGGAGCGTGCTATCACCGAGACCGAACGCCGACGCGCCATACAGACTGCCTTCAACAAGGAACACGGCATAGTTCCTAAAACGATAATCAAGGATGTCCGCGACGTACTGGAGATAACCTCGAAGCCCAAACTCGAAAAGAAGCTCAATAAGAAGAAACTCTCGGGCGGAGAGAAGCAGCAGCTCATAGACAAGCTTACCTCCGAGATGAAGAACGCCGCGAAACTGCTTGAATTCGAGCACGCCGCGTACCTGCGCGATAAGATAAAAGAATTACAGGGAGAATGACCCGCTTTAAGGAGTAAATATGATAGACAAGATAATCATTAAAGGCGCACGCGCCAACAATCTGAAAAACATAGACCTTGAGCTCCCGCGTGACAAGCTCATCGTAATGACAGGACTTTCGGGCTCGGGCAAGTCCTCGCTCGCCTTTGACACAATTTACGCCGACGGTCAGCGCCGCTACGTTGAGAGCCTTTCATCATACGCGAGAATGTTCCTCGGACAAATGGAAAAGCCTGATGTTGACAGCATCGAGGGGCTTTCCCCTGCTATATCCATTGACCAGAAGACTACCTCCAAGAACCCGCGTTCGACTGTGGGGACCGTAACCGAGATATATGACTATCTTCGTTTGCTCTACGCAAGGATAGGCATACCGCACTGTCCGATATGCGGGCGTGTTATATCACAGCAGAGCATAGACCAGATAGTCGACACGATAATGGAGCTGCCCGCAGGCACGAAGCTCCAGCTTCTTGCGCCGATAGTCCGCAACCGCAAGGGACAGTACACAAAGGAACTTGATTCCGCAAGGAAGTCGGGCTTTGTGCGCGTGCGCGTCGACGGGATAATGTATGAGCTTGCCGAGGAGATAAAGCTTGACAAGAACAAGAAGCATAATATCGAAATTGTCGTCGACCGTATCGTTATAAAAGAGGGTATCGAGTCGCGTATCACCGACAGCCTTGAGACAGTCTTCAAGCTTACTGAGGGACTTGCGCTCGTAGATGTGATAGACGGCGAGGAGATGCTCTTCTCGCAGAATTACGCCTGCCCTGAGCATAATATAAGCATCGGCGAGCTCGAACCTGTCATGTTCTCGTTCAACAATCCTGTCGGAGCCTGCCCGAAATGTACGGGATTGGGCGTGTTCCGTCACATTGACCCCGAACTTATCGTTCCGAACAAGGACTTCACTATTGAAGGCGGAGCTATCAAGGCAAGCGGCTGGAACAGTCTCGACGAGGCGTCGATATCGCTGATGTACTACCGTGCTATCTCCGAGAAGTACAATGTGCCGCTCGATGTGCCTGTAAAGGAGCTGACAGAAGAACAGCTCGGATATTTCCTTTACGGAACAGGTGATGAAAAGCTAAAGCTGAAACGTCCGAAGTCGCTCGGCGGCGGTACTTACGAAACACCGTTTGAGGGCGTTATCAACAACCTCGAAAGACGCTACCGCGAGACGAGCAGTGACTACTCCCGCAACGATATCGAGGAGTGTATGAGTGAGGTCGAATGTCCTGTCTGCAAGGGAAAGAGGCTTCGTGACGAGTACCTTGCCGTCACTGTCGGAGGAAAAAATATCAGTGAAGTGACGGACTTCTCCGTCAGAAACTGTCTCGACTTTTTTGAGAACATCACCCTCACCGAACATGAGGGCTTCATCGGTGAGCGCATAATCAAGGAGATAAAAGAGCGCCTCGGCTTCCTTAAAAGTGTCGGACTTGAATACCTCACACTCTCGCGGGCAGCGGGGACTCTCTCGGGCGGCGAGAGCCAGCGTATACGCCTTGCTACGCAGATAGGCTCGTCACTCGTTGGGGTGCTGTACATTCTCGATGAGCCGAGTATAGGTCTTCACCAGCGCGACAATGACAAGCTCATCGCGACACTGAAACGTCTTCGCGACCTCGGCAACACGCTCATAGTAGTTGAACACGACGACGACACCATGCTCGCCGCCGACTATATCGTTGACATCGGTCCCGGAGCCGGTGTGAACGGCGGAAATGTCGTGTTTGCGGGAACTGTAGACAAGCTTCTTAAATGTAAGGCTTCGATAACGGGGCAGTACCTCAGCGGCAGGAAGGTAATACCGCTTCCCAAGAAACGCCGCGAAGGCAGCGGAAAGTTCCTGACGATTCATGGCGCGACCGAACACAATCTCAAAAACATAGATGTAACTATCCCCCTCGGCAAGCTGGTATGCGTGACGGGGGTATCGGGCAGCGGAAAATCCAGCCTCGTGAACGAGGTCATTTACAAACACCTCGCAGCAAAGCTCAACCGAGCAAGGATACGTTCCGGAAGCTTTGCCTCAATGGACGGCATCGAGGAACTCGACAAGGTCATCTGTATAGACCAGTCGCCGATAGGACGTACTCCCCGCTCAAATCCCGCGACCTACACAGGCGTTTTCAACGATATCCGTGACCTCTTCTCCCAGACCTCCGATGCCAAGGCTCACGGTTACACTGCAGGGCGATTCAGCTTCAACGTCAAGGGCGGACGCTGCGAAGCCTGCGAGGGTGACGGTATAATCAAGATAGAGATGCACTTCCTGCCCGATATCTACGTACCGTGCGAGGTCTGCAAGGGCAAGCGCTACAATCGCGAGACTCTCGAAGTTCACTACAAGGGCAAGTCGATATACGACGTCCTCGAAATGACCGTTGACGAAGCAGTTGAATTCTTTGAGCATCTTCCAAAGATAGCCCGCAAACTCAGGACTTTGCAGGAAGTCGGTCTCGGATATATCAGGCTCGGACAGTCGGCAACCACCCTTTCGGGCGGTGAAGCTCAGCGCGTTAAGCTCTCGACGGAGCTATCCAAACGCGCTACGGGACGCACTATCTATATCCTCGACGAGCCCACCACGGGTCTGCATACTGCCGATGTCCACAGGCTCATCGACGTTTTGCAGGAGCTCACCGACCAAGGGAATACGGTCCTTGTTATTGAGCACAACCTCAACGTGATAAAAGTCGCAGACCACATCATCGACCTCGGTCCCGAGGGCGGAGACGGCGGCGGTACTATTGTAGCCGAGGGCACTCCCGAGGAAGTTGCCAAGTGCAAGAGATCCTATACGGGACAATATCTGAAAAAATACCTTTCCGAGAAATAAAACTGTTGACTTTTGCCGATAGAGGCGGTATAATTAAAATAAGTATAATTGTAAATGGGATGATTATATGAAGCATACCAAGAAAACTGCATTGACTGCCGCTATGCTGACGGCTGCGATGTCCATGACAGCTGGCATCACGCTGACCTCGTGCTACCCGCAGATAGTCTACGGTCCGCCCGAGTCGTATGAGACTCCGACAAATCCGTCCGAGCCTGCGCCGTCTGCCTACGACCCCTCAACTGAGGAGATACAGGACGTTTACGGTCCGCCGCCCGTCGAGGAAGAGGACACGTCTGCCGCTGTAACTGAGGTAGATGTGCTCCCCGAGGAGACGACCACCGTCACGACCGAGGACAGCACCGATACCACGACTAAGCCCGTCGATATGCAGCTTGTGTATGGTCCGCCAAACGCATTCGGAAACTGATACGAAAGGAGCCCGACACAATGAAAAAGACCGACAAGACCGCTCTTACTGCCGCTGCTTTTGCGGCAGCTCTCAACATCGTACCTATGGGAGCTTCGGCATATGACCCTGCCGAGGAGCAGATACAGGACGTTTACGGTCCGCCCGTATACTTCGAGACAACTACCGCCGAGGAAATGGTGCCTCAGCCCGATTACGGTCCCATGCCCGCATGGACAACTGAGACTACTGCTGTCCAGGAGGAGACAACTACAGATGTGACCGAGATAGTTCCTCAGCCTACCTATGGTCCGCCAATACCGACGGGCGATATGAACTTTGACGGTAAGGTCGATACCTTTGACCTCATAAGTATGAGAAAGCTTTTCTCTAAGACGAATTATTCCGAATACTATGACAGAGCAGCCGACATAAACGAGGATGGAAAGCTTTCTGTTGCCGACCTCGTATTGATGAACAGGTATCTGCTCGGCAGGGACAGAGTCATAGGTTCGCCCGAGACTACCGCTGTCGACGAGCCCGACGTCACGACTACCACCGAGACCGAATTCTTTGCAGTATACGGTCCTCCCTCTTGGTTCGGACTTGAGACGACGACAGCCATAGCTCCCGAGGATCCGATCGAAACAACGGAGACTCGTTTGGATCCCGTTTACGGACCTCCTTCGTGGTTCGGGAAGGAAGATAAGTAATGCTTGACATAAATATAAAAAAGGACAATATGAAGACCCTTGAGGCATACCGTGCAGGACTTATGGTCAAGCCCATGCTTCGCAACCTCTTCCTCGAACTGACTGTTCGCTGCAATGAGCGCTGTCTCCACTGCGGAAGCAGCTGCGGCGACGTTTCAAGTGAGGAGCTCACTGCTGCTCAGTATGCGAAATTCCTCGCTGAGGTAAAGGGTGACTTCGGTACTGAGAAGAAAATGCTCTGCATAACAGGAGGAGAGCCTCTCCTTAGGAGCGACTTCTTCGATATTATGGCGAACGCACATGAGCTCGGCTTCAAGTGGGGAATGACCAGCAACGGCACCCTTATCGACGAGCACGTCGCTAAAGAGCTGAAGCGTGTCGGTATGAATACAATATCCATAAGCATTGACGGTGTTGAGGAGACTCACGACGCATTCCGCCGCACTCCTGGAGGCTGGAAAAAGGCTATGAACGGGCTTGAATGCCTTATCCGCGAGGGCGGTTTCCAAGGCATTCAGGCGACGACGGTCGTGACTCATCAGAATATCGGACAGCTTGACGAGCTATACAAGATATTCAACGAAATGGACATCGACTCTTGGCGTATCATCAATATGGAGCCTGTCGGACGTGCAAAACAGCATCCCGAGCTTGTGCTCACTCCCGATGATTACCGCTATATGTTCGAGTATATACGAAATATGAGAATGAAGGGCGAGCCTGTTACCTATGGGTGCAGCCATTATCTCGGTATGGAGTATGAGCGCGAAGTGCGCGACTGGTACTTCATTTGCACCGCAGGTACATACATCGCGAGTATCATGGCTAACGGCGATATCACTGCCTGTCTCGACATCGAGCGACGTCCCGAGTTCATACAGGGAAATATCCTCCGTGACCGCTTCAAGGACGTGTGGGAGAACGGCTTCAAGATCTTCCGCAAGAACCTCTGCGACGAAAACGAGAAGTGCTCGGCGTGCTCAGAGAAAGACCGCTGTCACGGAGATTCCTATCATAGCTGGGACTTCGATAAGCATGAGCCGCAGGTTTGCTTCAAAGATATTCTGTTCTAACATAAAAAGGAGGCGTAAAGCCTCCCTTTTTTATGTGTATGTATTGATAATGTTTAGCGTGAGGTCGTAGCGCGTAGTGTCGCTTGAACACCCCGAAACAATAATAACATACGTTTTGCCGTTTTTCTTGAAAGAAGATATCAGACAGGTTCCCGCGTCTGCTGTCGTACCTGTCTTTACTCCCGTCGCATCGGCGCGATAGTATTTGCTCGAGGTGTCAAGCAGGTAATTAGTGCTTTTCCAGTTGAAGGTCTGTCCCGAAGCTATCGTAACACGCTTTTGCGCCGTGGAAGTGATCTCCCGTATTGTCGGCACAGTCAAACAGTAGCGAGTGAGCTTTAGCAAATCAGCCGCAGTCGTATACAGACCGCTCTGGTCGTAGCCGTCAGGATTGTTGAAGTTGCTTTCTGTCATACCGAGCTCCGCCGCGAATTGGTTCATCATCTTGCAGAAGCAGTAAGCAGTTTCGTAAAGCTTGCAGGCGAAATACACGTATGAATATCGTGATAGTTAATGAGCTTTTCTTCGTCAAGGTCATAAAGCAGATAAGTCTTGCTCCTGTAGTAAGTGTTGTACGAAGCCGAAGAATTGCAGCTCTCAATAATATAGTCAGCAAGCCGCTTGAATGTATTCGTAGAGATGTAGGAATAGTAGGCAAGAACAGTTGAAGCGTCGCTCGCGTCGATGATACCGTCGTTGTTTACGAAAGTCCCGATATGCATAGCAGACTAAGCAGAAAACAAATTATTGTTTAGCCATATCAGGTATTCTTATCGACCGTGTGGAACTTCTTGAGATTGCCTATTTTTTCGTTGCGCTCGTCGAGCACCTTTTCAACGTCGGACCACTCGAGTCCCTGATTCGCACAAAGCACCATTACGTGATAGAGCAGGTCGTTAATTTCGTTCATGAGCTCGTTATTGTCGCCGTTCTTGGCAGCTATAACGGTCTCGGTAGCTTCCTCGCCGACCTTCTTGCATATCTTGTCCACGCCCTTGTCGAAGAGGTAGCAGGTGTAGGAATTCTCGGCAGCAGTACCGTTCTCGAACTGCTTTTTTCTCTCCTTGATAACTTCAAATATTTCCTCGTAAACTGTCATTTTTCATTCCTCCGTATTGTAAATTTCATTGAAGAAGCAGCTATAGCTTCCCGTGTGGCAGGCAACTCCCGTCTGCTCGACGTTGACAAGCAGCGTGTCGTTGTCGCAGTCTCCATAAATGGATACGACCTTCTGAACGTGACCGCTCGTCGCGCCCTTGTTCCAGTATTCCTGTCTTGACCTGCTCCAGAACCACGTATAACCTGTTTCGAGAGTCTTTCTGAGACTCTCTTTGTTCATATATGCGAGCATGAGAACAGTTTTTGTGTTGACCTCGTAGCATATCGCGGGGATAAGCTCGCCTTTGACGAAAAACTTATCGAGGTCGTTGATGTCTATTTTTATCATTTTTACTCCTTTGAGCACCGCTCAATCATATAGTCAGATTTTTCTGCGCGGACATTTCACTCACGTCCACAGCGAGGTGATGAACATCGGCGAGGCATCGTCCGCTTTCTTGAAGCCGCAGTTTTCGTAAAAGTGCAGCTCTTCATTGTAGGCGATGACTGCCACGCGGAGGTAGTCCCTGTAGTGCTTCTTCATCATGTCGACGAGCGTGCGTCCGACTGTCTGACCGTGGTAATCGGGGTCAACCAGCAGATAGTGGACGTAGGCATTCATTATTCCGTCGTCCATTGCGCATATCATGCCGATTAGCTTTTCGCTGTCCCACGCGCTGTAGACCGTGCGGAAGTTCTGCATCGCGACCTTCAGCTTCTCGGGGAAGTGACCGCTCGACCACTCGACCGAAAGAAAGAGGCGCTTGAGCTCATGCTCCGTGAAATCATGTGTGTCTCTGTACTCAATCATAGTCTATCCACCATTCGGGGGTTATCTCCCCGAGAGTTATAGTTTTGCCCGTGCGGTAGTCGAGCATAATCTCGATATCCTTGTAGCTCGTGGGCATGAGCTGTACCATCAACTCGCGGCAGGCTCCGCAGGGAGCTCCCTTGCCCTCGATAGGTGCGATACACAGCACCCTCGCTATTTCGTGCTCACCGTTTGTTATCATGTTGAAGATAGCATTTCTCTCGGCGCATATGCCGAGGGTAGAGCAGGTGTCGATACAGACGCCCGTGTATATCCTGCCTGATTTGCTCAGCACTGCCGCAGATACCTCTCCCGCCGAGACAAATTCCGATATCTGTCTCGCGTTGAGCACTGCCTTAGCCGCCGTATACATTTCTTCCCATATCTTGTCCATAGCTTACCTCACGATAACGCCCTTGCCGCGGCAGTAGTCCTTGACCTCGCCTACGGTGAGCTCCTTGAAGTGAAAGAGCGAAGCCGCAAGAGCAGCGGTAGCTCCTGTTTTCTCGAAAACTTCATAGAAATCGTTTATCTTGCCTGCGCCGCCGCTCGCGATAACGGGAATGGAGCAGTTGTCGCATACGGCTCTCAGCATGGGGATATCGAAGCCCTCCTTTGTGCCGTCTGCGTCGATGGAGTTGAGGCATATCTCCCCCGCTCCGAGCTTTTCAATGGTGTGTACCCAGTCGATGAGGTCGAGCCCCATATCTACTCTGCCGCCGTTTATGTAAACTGTCCACTTGTTGTCGGCGATCTTCTTGGCGTCTATACCGACGCATATGCACTGGCTTCCGAAGATATCGGCGCCGTCCTTTACGAGCTGAGGATTCTTCACAGCCTGAGAGTTCACCGAGACCTTGTCGGCTCCCGCGCGAAGAGCCTCGCGGATGTCGTCAACAGTCTTGATACCGCCTCCGACTGTTAGGGGCACAAAAACCTTCTTCGCAGTTTCGCGGACAACGTCGAGGAAGACTCCCCTGCCCTCGAAAG
Organism: Ruminococcus sp. YRD2003; assembly: GCA_900109435.1. Lineage (GTDB taxonomy): Bacteria > Bacillota > Clostridia > Oscillospirales > Ruminococcaceae > Ruminococcus > Ruminococcus flavefaciens_G. Next base: position 191,615 of record FNZT01000003.1, read on the forward strand.
ATGCGGTTATATCGTAGAAAACTATCTCGTCCGCACCTTGCTTATTGTATTCTTCGGCGCACTCGACGGGGTCGCCTACGTCGCGGACTCCTTCAAAATTAACGCCCTTAACTACCTTGCCGTTGCGAACGTCAAGGCACGGGATTATTCTTTTTGCAAGCATTATATACCACCTTTCTCTATGGTCATATGACATCTGTCCCATACTTCGTTATCGTATCTGAATGCACCCTCGTCCCTACCGTACTCCTTGAATCCCACGCTCTCATAGCAGCGTTTTGCACCTGTATTGACCGAAAGGACACACAAATTTACTCTTTCAGCACCTGTGAACTCAAACGCATATCGAACCGCAAGTCTGAGCATTATTCTGCCAAGTCCCCTGCCGCGCATTGAAGGATCGACCATTACGAACTTTAACATTCCCTCATTTGATCCTGTATTAACGGAATAACAGAAGAATCCGACAGGTACACCGTTGATATCCGTTGCCACAAAGGGAGTGTCGCCGCAGTTTTCTGCTATATCTTCAAGCATTCTGACGAAGTCCTCACGTTCTATCGGGAACTTTGTCCTTCCTGCACACCACATAGCGTGTTCACGCGGCTGAGTTATCCATTTGCTTATTATTTCAAAATCACGGCAGAGGATAAACGGGCGCAGTCTGAGTTCATTTTCCGGCATATTCTATTGCCTCTTTAAGATCCAGAGTTCCCTTGTATATGGACTTTCCGCAGATAGTACCGTAAAGTCCCATTTCCTTGCAGGCGATAATGTCGTCCATAGTGTGGACTCCGCCGCTCGCAACGATATTAGCTCTGCCCTCGGTAGCATCAGCCAGCTTTTTGAGCTGCTCGCGATTCACGCCCGAGAGCGTGCCGTCTTTGGAAATATCGGTGAAAATGAAGTACCTGACACCTGCCTCGATCATCTTGTTTGCAAGATCGATGTAGTGGACATCCGAGCTTTCCAGCCAGCCCTCGGTCGCTACCATTTCATTCATGGCGTCTATCCCAACGACCACTTTTTCGCTGCCGAACTTCTCAACAGCATCACAGACAAGCTTCGGGTTTTTAAGTGCAACCGAACCGAGTATCACTCTCGTGATGCCCATATCGAGGTACTCTTTTATCGTTTCGAGACTGCGTATGCCGCCGCCGAGCTCGACTTTTAAATTAGTTTTCTCGGCAACGTCTGTATATATCTTCGTGTTGACAGGTCTGCCCTCTTTAGCTCCGTCGAGGTCTACCATGTGTATCCACTCAGCACCTGCCGCCTCGAAGCTTCTTGCAGTTTCAAGGTAGTCGGAAGCCACCTTTTCAACGGTATTGAAATCGCCTTTGAAAAGACGCACGCAGTTGCCGTCCTTAATGTCTATTGCAGGGAAAATAATCATGACTTTTCTCCATTTCCGAGCTCTGCAAACAGCGGCTCGAGGTAATCTTTTTTCGTCCAGTCGCACTTCCGACCCTTCGCTTCAACAACGAGCTTCGCCCATGATCTCAGCTCAGACGGGTCCTTTTTTTCGAGTGATCTTACGAACATCTTGCACATTGTCTTATCGGTAAAATTCATGTTTTCGATGTCCCACATCCCCTGAAAATAGAAGCACGGGATCTTTGCGAGCTCTCCGCCCAGATTCTTGTTTTTTATGATTTCAAGCATTTCGTCATCGCTCGGAGATGCTCCGCAGCAAAAAACAATGATATGCTTGTTTTTCAGCGCATCGTAGTTCTTTTTCAGGAATGAGATACCGGCGATGGACGAATAATACAGGCCTCCTCCGATGATGATGGTGTCGTACTTTTCGACCTCATTGATTTTTGCGTTTTTGGTATCGACCACCTTGAAGCCTGTCTCCTGTGATATCCATTCCGCATATTTTGCGGAAGCGCCGTACTTGGAACGGCAAAGAATTATTCCACTCATTATTTAACCTCGTTTATTTTTGAAATTATTTCCGAATAAGCTGATGTCAGGTCCTTCTGCGGGTCGTCGATAACTGCATTGTCGATGTCGAGTCTGCTCAGTATATCCAGCTCCCTGCGCTGCCGCTCTTCGAGCGCGGAGATATAACCATCAAATCCGCTAAGTCCGCAGCTCTTGCCGAATGCGCCGTTACAGTGATAGTCGATGACAGCATTGAGCCAATCGTCTCCGCGTTCCACGGATGCTTTCTTTACGCTGTTATAAATGTCACTGTTTTTCAGGTACACTACAAACGGCGAAAGCGGCTTTATTATATCGCAGAGCTCGCGTATGTATGTCTCGGAAGCAGCCTCGTCAAAGCCGAACCTCATCATCGTCTCACACATCGGATTTTGCAGCAGCACGCAGTTGAAAACGTACTTGCTGTCATGGATACTCTGCACGAATTCGTGCCATTTATCGAGCATTACGGGTCGTTCTGTCTCCCACGGCAGGAAGTCATATACTTTGCGCTGTAGGAGCTTCTCGAACAATTCACCGCTGAATTCTCCGAGATGTACGATAAATCCGTCTGATTTTTCAGTGCAAGCAGATAGTATCTGCTGCTGCTCGGCGTAGGTGAAGTTCGTCATATCCTCGCGGGAGAGGAAGGCATGAAATTCGTAGTCCGCGGGGTGATCTCCCGTACCCTCGTCAACGAAACGCATACCGAGTTCTTCGGCTATAAATCGGGAAGTTGTGCTCTTTCCCGAGCATGGCGGTCCCTCAACAATTATTAGTTTTCTATTCATATATAACCTCTGAGGAGAGGAGCTTATTGCGTATCATCTCAGCATATTCTGCTGAAAGCCCGATACTACAGAAATAGTTCTCAACGTTTTCATAGCGCTCTGTAAACAGGTCGATAAAGCGTTCCATACTTTTTTCATTTGCAAGAACGATATTCCTGTCGACTTCGGGATGACTTGCAAGAAAGGCTGAAAGGCGAATGTGGTTGTATTCGCGGCTAATGACATAATCACGCACGATAGTCTCCCTGTCAACGCTGCACATAAGCAGGATTACAGCGGACACAACACCCGTTCTGTCTTTGCCTGCTGTGCAGTGAAACAGCACACCGTTTTCAGCCTCAGCCATAGCACGCCAGACGCTCGGAATATTCTCCGCAGTCACGATATCCATATACGACAGCGGGACAGCTTCAAGGCTCTCGGGGACACCGCTACCCTCGGTTATCGGAAAGTGATGATAGTCAAATCCTGCAATATCGGCAAATCCATCGGGGACTCTTTCTGTCTCGGCTTCCGTGCGCATATCTATTATTGTAGTGATACGGTTTGAAAGTAATTTTTCGACATCCTCGGTGGAAGGAACTGCGGGAACATCACTGCGCCATATCATGCCTTTCCGTGTCACTTTTCCGTCGGATGTTTTGAAGCCTCCGAGCTCCCGTGTATTGAATGAGCAGGAAAGCAGGCTATTGTATGTCATATCAGACCAGCAAAACTGCGGAGTATCTTCAAGCCTGTTTCTCCTGATTTTTCGGGATGGAACTGAGCTCCGTACACGTAATTGCCGTCGTATACGAGAGCGGGGACACGTCCGCCGTACTCGCTGTATGCTGCAATATACTTATCTTCGCACTGAGCCTTGTACGAGTGAACGAAATAAACGTACTCGTTATCGCCGATATTTTCGAGCAGCGGGCAGTCATTGAGCTTTTCGAGCTTATTCCAGCCCATGTGCGGGATTATGAGGTCGGGCTCGTCCATTTTTATGACAGAGCCTGCGATAAGACCCAAGCCGTCGCACTCTTCAAACTCATAACCCTTTTCAAAAATGAGCTGCATACCGAGGCAGATACCGAGAAAGGGCTTCTTAGCGGCTTCTTCCTTGATAGTATCGACAAGTCCCGACTTGTTGAGCATCTCCATAGCCGATGGAAAAGCGCCTACTCCCGGGAGGATAACGGCGTCGGCTGCTATGACAGACTCCTTGTCCTTTACGAGTGCGCTCTCCAGTCCGAGGTGGTCAAGAGCATTTTTTACGCTGAATATATTGCCTGCACCGTAGTCGATTATGGCTATCATCACAGTACCCCTTTCGTGGAGAGCGTCGAGCCGTCTGTGTTCTCTGTCACGGCAGTCTTGAGAGCGTGTGCGACCGCCTTGTAGACAGCTTCACACTTGTGGTGGTCATTAGAGCCGTAAAGCAGGTTGATGTGCAGCGTCATGCCTGAATTGAAGGCAAACGCACGGAAAAATTCCTCCGTCATGCACAGGTCATACTCGCCGCACGACTGATTCGTGAACGGGCAGTTGAACACAAGGAACGGTCTGTTGCTGAGGTCGAGGCTCGCCATAGCGAGCGACTCGTCCATGGGTATATAGGCAGTACCGTAGCGGACAATTCCCGACTTGGCACCGAGAGCCTGTCCCAGAGCCTGACCGAGTGCGATCCCCGTATCCTCTATCGTGTGGTGACAGTCTACCTGCAAGTCGCCCTTGACCTTGATAGTCATGCTGATACCGCTGTGTACCGAGAGAGCGGTCAGCATATGGTCAAAAAAGCCGACTCCCGTGTCTATATCAGCCTTACCCTTGCCGTCTATGTCAACATTTACGAAGATGTCGGTTTCTTTCGTCTTGCGGACAATTTCGCCGCTTCTTTTCAGCTTAGCCATTAAGTATCTCCTCCAATGCTGAGAATAATGCATCCATTTCCTCGCGCGTACCGATAGAAATGCGCAGATGATCCTTTATTATCGGCTGATCCCACCAGCGTACGAATATGCTGCGCTTTTTGAGTTCCGTAAATACATACTCTGCGGTCTTGCATTTAGGCGATGCGAAAATGAAATTGCTTTTTGAATCGGGGAATGTGAAGCCGAGTTCCGCAAGTCTTGTCTTTGAGTATTCACGTGTGTCGATTATCTTCTGTACAGTTTCGCGGAAGTATATTTCGTTGCGGACAGCTGCCGCTCCGCAAAGCTGTGTGACAGTGTTCATCGTGTATGAATTTATCGAGAACTTAACATCGTTCATGTACTGTATCAGCTTCTTGCTTCCGATAGCGAAGCCTATTCGCATACCCGCCATGGAGCGTGATTTCGAGAAGGTCTGGATCACGAGCAGATTATCGTATTTCTCGGTCAGAGGCAGACAGCTCTCGCAGCCGAAGTCGATGTAAGCTTCATCTATCATCACTACGGAGTCGGGATTTGCTCTGATGATATCCTCTATCATCTCCACGGACTCATACACGCCTGTCGGAGCATTGGGATTCGGGAAGATTATACCTCCGTTCTCGCACTTATAGTCCTCGGGGTCGATAGTGAAGTCGGGACGCAGCGGTTTCTTCACGTAAGGAATGCGGTAGACATCAGCCCATACGGGATAGAATGAGTAGGTGATATCGGGGAAAAGGATTGGCTTATCCGAGTTGAAGAACGTGAGAAAAGCCATTGATATTACATCGTCCGAGCCTACTCCCACGAAAACCTGAGCGGGGTCAACGCCGTATCTTTCAGCGATAGCGTCAGTGAGCACTGCCGCATCGGGAGTAGGGTACAGCCTCATGCGCGAGACGTCAAAATTGTCGAGTATCTCCCTGACCTCGGGCGCGGGCGGATACGGATTCTCGTTTGTATTGAGCTTGATGACGTTCGTGTTCTTGGGCTGTTCACCCGGAACGTAGGGTACTACCCTGCGGACGCCGCTCTCCCATGATTTATTCATATTATCACTTCCTGTTAACCTAATTGCGTAAATTGTACCTTTTTGTGGTCGCTGCTGATTATGACCGCACTGCTGTGCGGGTTGCTTATATCCGCTCAGCTCTGCCCAGACGGCTCATTCAAATCTAACTTTTATCGCATTCGCGTGGGCTGTAAGTCCCTCGCGCTCGGCGATGAGGACGATATCGTCCTTAGCGGCGCGGAGAGCATCCTCGGTGTAGTAGGTGTAGCTCATACGCTTAGTAAAGCTTGCAACTCCGAGAGGCGAGAAGAAGCGTGCAGTGCCGCTTGTGGGAAGCACGTGGTTCGGACCTGCGTAATAATCTCCGAGAGGCTCGGAAGCGTAGTTTCCGAGGAATACCGAGCCCGCATTCTCGATACTGCCGAGAAGCTCGAACGGATTCTCCATGAGGACTTCAAGGTGCTCGGGAGCTATCTCATTGGCAAGCTCCACGCACTTTTCGCGGCTGTCAGCAATAATTATCGCACCGTAGCCGTCAAGCGACTTCTCGATTATTTCCTTTCGGGAGAGATACTCCTTCTGGCGCTCTATCTCGGCAATGGTAGCGTCCGCGAGCTTCTCGCTCGTAGTTACCATAATTGAGGAAGCGATGACGTCGTGCTCTGCCTGAGACATAAGGTCTGCGGCTGCGAACTTCGGGTCCGCGGTATCGTCAGCGATAACGAGTATCTCGCTCGGACCTGCTATCATGTCGATATCGACTACGCCGTAAAGCAGCTTCTTGGCTGTAGCAACGTAGATATTACCGGGACCTACTATCTTGTCGCACTTCGGAATCTCCTCTGTGCCGTATGCGAGAGCTGCGATAGCCTGAGCACCGCCCGAGAGGAACACGCGGTCTACTCCGCATATAGCGGCAGCGACGAGTATATCCTTGTTAGGAGTACCGTCCTTCTTGGGCGGAGTCACCATTATAATTTCCTTTACGCCTGCTATCTTAGCAGGGATAGCGTTCATAAGCACGCTTGAGGGATATGCAGCCGTACCGCCTGGAACGTACAAACCTACTCGTGTAAGTCCGCGAACCTTCTGTCCCATTATACAGCCGTCAGCTTTTGCATTGATAAAGCCCTGCTCGACCTGACGGTTGTGGAAATCGGCGATGTTCTCCTGAGCGTTGAGGAGAGCGTCCACAAACTCCTGGTCAGCCTCGGTGAGAGCGTCGTTGATGACCTCACGAGGTACTTCATAATACTGCGAGAGGTTGCCGTCGAATTTTAGTGTATAGTTTTTTACGGCAGTATCGCCGTTAGCACGAACATCTTCAATAATAGCGGAAACAGTCTCGGTGACCTTCTTATTGGTCTCGCCCGCACGCTTTCCGAGCTCCTCAAGGAAGAGCTTTTCGTCTGTACCGTTTGCGAATATCTTTTTCATATTATCCTCTCCTGTTTACAGATTTGCCTGTATCTTCTCGATAAGTGACTCTATCTCAGCCTGACGCATTTTAAGGCTGACTGTGTTTACTATCAGTCTTGCAGAGATGGGCGCAACGTCCTCGATGACCTCGAGCCCGTTCTCTTTCAGTGTCGTGCCTGTCTCGACGATATCGACAATACCGTCTGCGAGTTCAAGCAGAGGCGCGAGCTCTACCGAGCCCTCTATCTTCACTATATCAACGTCCATGCCCTTCTTCTCGAAGAAACTGCGGGAAACATTCGGATACTTGGTAGCTATGGTCTTTACGCCGAAGCCGCGGTAGAAATCGTATCCTTTCTTGGTAGCAAGAGCAAATTTGCATCTGCCGAAGCCGAGGTCTACAAGCTCGAAGAACTTGCCCTTCATCTCCATTATAGTGTCCTTGCCGACAACTCCCATGTCACATACACCGTGTTCAACATAGGTTATTACGTCATTCGCCTTAGCAAGTACGACTTCGAGATTTGCATCGGGTACGGGAAGTATCAGCTTTCTGCCCTTATCGCGTACAGCGGAGCAGTCAAAGCCGAGTTTTTCGAGAAGTCCGACTGTATCCTTTTCAAGTCTGCCCTTTGTGAGAGCTATTCTGATAGGCTTATCCATTATGCATCCTCCCTGCTCGAGCCGTTGATGACTACGACCTTTGCTATCTTCTTTTCCTTAGCGTATTCGCGGACTGTCTCTATATCGTCAAACAGAGCGTTCTCGACGATAAGTCCCTGTTCGCGGAGTTCGTTTGCTGCCTTTACAGCGGCAACTTCGCAGCCTTTTTCTGCATAGACGATGGCGTCGGTCTTAGGCATTGCAGGATAAACTCCGTTCTTCTCGATCACCTTCTGTATCGCGTTCACATTGACAGCGAATCCTACAGCAGGGATATCGTAGCCGAACTCTGAAATGAGCTTGTCATAGCGTCCGCCCGAGAGGACTTCCTCGCCGTGTCCCTGTAAGTAGCCCTTGATGATAACTCCCGTGTAATAGTCGGTCTTGTTGACAAGACCGAGGTCAACGGTTATATTCGTGTCCGAGCCGCACAGCTCGGTCAAATCGGTATAGATCTCGCGGAATTCGTCAAGGATATGCTTTACGTTCTCGTCGGGGATAAGCTCTTCAGCCTTATCGAATACCTCAACTCCTCCAAAAAGTGCGGGAAGCTTCTTCAATGCCGCAGTCACGGGAGTGGTGCCGAACGAATCGAGCAGATCGTTGAGTGCGGGGAAGTTCTTGCTCTCGATAAGCTTGCGTATACGCTCCTTGTCGGAATCGCTGACCTCGAGCTTTCCCACGAGCTCCTTGAAGACGCCGATATGACCTATTTCAAGCGAGAATTCCATACCGAATGCTTTCAGAGAATCTATCGCAGTTGAGATGACCTCAAGGTCTGCCATTTTTAGCTGTGAGCCTATGAGCTCGATACCCGCCTGCACGATTTCGTCGCTCCTGCCTTTGAGGGCGGGCTCTGTGCGGTACACAGTCTGATTGTAGCAGAGCTTGAGCGGAAGAACAGCTTCACGAAGACGTGTAGCCACAACTCTTGCGATAGGCATGGTCGAGTCGGGACGCATAACAAGGAGCCTTCCCTTGCTGTCTGTAAGCTTGTAGAGGTTCTCCTGAGGAAAATAGCGCGAGTTAAGGTTGAATACATCAAAGAATTCAAGACCTGGGGTTATCATTTCGCTGTATCCCCTGCTTGTGAATATCCTCTTTAAAGTATCCTCGATTTTCCTGCGTATGATGCACTCGCCAAAGAGCAGGTCCTTCGTGCCCTCGGGAGTGATAAGATCGTAATTTTTCATAATGTAACTGACCTCCGAAAGAATTACTTTAGTTTGCTAATGTGTTACTATGGTAATATAGTAACATATTACCATAGAAAAGTCAAGTTAAAAGAAGCTCATCTGTGATGATTCTGGCAAGTCGCCGAAAGCTCCTATGCTTTTCAACATATCTATTGTCGTTTTTGACGCACCGCTCATATCCTGAAACTCCTCTATGGATATGAAGCCGCCCTTCAGAGCTGCCTCACGAAGTCCCTTTGCAGCGTTTTCACCGACTCCCGACATCGCCGAGAAAGGAATTCGGAGCTTGCCGTCCTCGATAAGGAAGTCCTTGGCATCAGATTTGAAAAGGTCTATCGGCAGGAACTCATATCCGCGCGAGAGCATCTCGTTCGTGATGAGAAGGATATCGTAGAGGTCGGTCTCCTTTTTCGAGCGGTCATTTCCAAGCTCGCGGAGCTCCCGCATTTTCGCGCGGACGACCTCCTTGCCCTGAACAGCAAGCTCTGCATTGAAGTCCTCACCGCGGACGGAGAAGTACGTTGCGTAATACTCCAGCGGCATATGAAGCTTGAACCACCCGAGCTTTATCGCCGCGATAACGTATGCTGCGGCGTGAGCTTTCGGGAACATATACTTTATCTTCAAACAGCTTTCAATGTACCACTCGGGGACGTTGTGGCTCCTGAGCATCTCGATTATCTCGGGTGTGAACTGCTTCGGAGCCTTGCCCTTACGTGTCCACTCCATTATCTGGAACGCCATTTTGGGCTCTACGCCTTTATACAGCAGATATGTCATGATGCTGTCACGCGTACCTATAACCTCGGATATCGTGCAGACCTTGTTATCAATGAGGTCCTTTGCATTTCCGAGCCAGACGTCGGTTCCGTGCGAAAGTCCCGATATCTGTAGGAAATCGCTGAATTTCGTGGGCTTTGCGTCCAGAAGCATCTGTATCGTGAAGCCCGTACCCATTTCGGGTATACCGAGGCTTCCCGTCTTGCAGAATATCTCTTCAGGTGTTACTCCGAGCACCGAGCAGTCCGTACACATACGTATAACATCAGGGTCGGAAGTAGGTACATCCTTTATTTTTATTCCTGTCAGGTCCTCAAGATGCTTGTACAGTGTAGGCACAACGTGACCGAGCTCATCAAGTTTAAGTATAGTATCGTGCAGTGAGTTAAATGTGAAATGGGTCGTGATAATCTCCGAATCAGCGGTATCTGCGGGGTGCTGAACGGGTGTGAAGTCGTACACCTCATAGTCAGAGGGCACAACGACCATTCCGCCTGGATGCTGACCTGTAGTACGCTTTATGCCGGTACAGCCGATAGCGAGGCGGTTCATCTCGGAGTTGTTGAGGGTTATGCCGTTGTCCTCGCAGTATTTTTTTACGTAGCCGAAAGCGGTCTTGTCCGCTACGACAGAAATAGTTCCCGCCTTGAAAACGTTTGATTTACCGAACAGCTCTTCCGTGTAGCGGTGAGCCCAGAACTGGTACTCATCGGAGAAATTGAGATCGATATCAGGCGCTTTATCGCCGTCGAAACCAAGGAAGGTCTCAAATGGGATATCGTGACCGTCGCGGTTAAGTTCAGCGCCGCATTTCGGGCATTTTTTTGGCGGGAGGTCGAAGCCCGAGCCATATACACCGTCAAGCAGGAACTCGCTGTACTTGCAGTCGGGATTGGGGCAGACGTAATGCGGCGGGAGCGGGTTTACTTCGGAAATACCAGCCATCGAAGCTACGAACGACGAGCCTACCGAACCACGCGAGCCTACAAGATAACCATGTTCTACTGAGTTCCATACGAGCTTTTGCGCGATAATATAAAGAACGGAGAAACCGTGCTTGATAATGGAACTCAGCTCGCGGTCAAGACGCTTATCAACGAGCTCGGGAAGCGGGTCGCCGTATATTTCGTGCGCCTTATCGTGAGTGATACGTATCAGCTCTTCCTCAGCCCCTTCGATAGTCGGAGTAAACGTACCCTTTGGTATCGGGCGGACAACTTCCACCATATCCGCAATGGCATTTGTATTGGTTATGACTATTTCCTTTGCTTTTTCCTCGCCGAGATAAGCGAACTCCCTGAGCATTTCATCGGTAGTTCTGAAATACAGAGCCGCCTGATTCTCAGCGTCCTTGAATCCCATGGTAGTCAGGATTATCTTGCGGAAAATAGCATCCTTAGGGTCGATGAAGTGAACGTCGCAGGTCGCACAAACGGGGATACTCAGCCTGTCGCCGATTTTGACGATATCGGCATTGAACTCGCGGAGCTCATCGTCATCGCGTACATTTCCCTCGCGCACCATGAACTCATTATTGCAGATAGGCTGTATTTCAAGGTAATCATAGAAGCGGGCGAGGTTGTCGATAAATTCACGGGAACGCAGGTCGACCATAGCGCGGAAGAGTTCACCCGCTTCGCAGGCACTTCCGAAGATAAGACCTTCGCGGTGCTTGATAAGGACTGACTTCGGTATGAGCGGTTTTTTGTAGAAATACTCGAGGTTGCTTATCGAAACGAGCCTGTAAAGGTTCTTCAGTCCTTCCTGATTGCGAACGAGTATTATCTGATGATAGGATTTTAGTTTTTTCTTCTCTATCTCATCAACAAGGATATTCAGCTGTTGTATCGTAGCGAATGAGCGCTCATTCTTCAGCCTTCCTGTTAGCTCTATGAATATTTTAGCAAGCATGAGTGCGTCATCAGAAGCGCGGTGATGCTCGAAATTACCGAGCTTGAGCTGTTTCGCGACGTGGTTTAGCTTGTGGCGTCCCATTTCGGGAAGCATAGACTGACACATAACGAGAGTATCGACCCACGTATAAGGGAAGCTGATATCGTTGCGCGCGCAGACCTGATTTATCATATTCGTATCGAAGCGGGCGTTGTGTGCGACGAGCACAGGTCTGTCTCCGCAGAACTCCATAAATTGCCGCAGAGCCTTGCTTTCGTCAGGAGCGTCGGCAACATCCGCGTCGCTGATACCTGTCAGTTCGGTTATCTTTTCAGGGATATGGAATCCGGGGTTGACTTTAGTATTGAAACTGTCTATAACCTGTAGATTTTTAAGTTTAACAGCGCCAATTTCCGTGAGCCTGTCGTGACGGAAGCTGAGACCCGTAGTCTCAACGTCGAAAACTATTATTTCGTCATCGAGCTTGCGGTCGTCGTCGCCGTAGACGACCATATCACGTTCTATGTCGTTGACAACGTATGCCTCCATACCGTAGATGACTTTGAAGTTCTTGGGCATATTGTACATACAGTCGGGAAAAGCCTGAACGTTGCCGTGGTCGGTTATCGCCATTGCCTGGTGTCCCCACGAGGCTGCTCGGTTAATAAGCGTAACAGGGTCTGTTACCGCATCCATAGCAGACATATTCGTATGGCAGTGCAGCTCAACGCGCTTCTCGGGATAGGTGTCGATTTTCGGAGTACGCTTGACCTTGATAATGGAGTAAGGCGATATGCAGATATCCTTTGCGAACTGGTCATAGTCTATCTTGCCTGCAATAAGAAGAGAGGTTCCGTTTTTGATACCGGTGTAGAGTTTGAGCTCGTCCTCGTCGTTTTCCTTGACGAACACCTTGACGAGCAGTGAACCGCTGTAATCGGTGATATTGAAGGTCACGACCGTCTTGCCGCTTTTCAGTTCTTTAGCTTCGGAAGCAAAAACATCTCCGACAATAACGACCTTTTCGGAAAGTAGCTTGACCGCTTCTGCAATTGATATCGGCTTCTCACGTATGGGACGTCCCTTGAGCAACTCGGCAGATTCGGGGTCATAGTCCATATCGAGAGAATCCGTATCTACGGAGCGTGTCGGAACAGCAGCCTGAATAAGTTCCTGCCTCTTTTCGGCTTCCGATTTCTCGGGAGCAAACTGGTCGCTGTAATCAGGAAGAGTTGCCTCGACCTCTGCCGTGATATGGTCGAATTCTTCGGAGGTTATAGCCTCTCCGCCGAGCAGTTCTATCTCAAAGCGGATACCGTACATATTGTATATGAGCTGGCTGAGTTTTGCGGAGAAATGAAAACGTTCAAGTATCTTCCTGCCGCTGTGCTGCAAGCCTATGGATATTTTGTTGTCGGAGCGCCGTATCTCAGCGTCGTCAAGGAAGCCGTTCACGACAGATACTTCGCGCTTTAGAAGTACGAGGATATCGGTGAACTGTGACAGGTCGAACAGCGTCTCTTCGTAACGCGGATGAAGGCGAACGGATTCTACCTTTATCGCAGCGGCAAGAGCGCTCTCGAAAGCAAATATATCAGCCGACTGTACATATGCGGAGAATCTCGCAAAGAAGCTGAAATGACGCATATCCTGAGTATACGTCATCTTATAAATCTCGCCTGCCCCCACAGATTCGGGGAGCTCGGTGCAGTATTCCTTTAAAAACTCGGATAAAACAATGTTCATGAATAAAACTCCGTATCAAGACTTTAAGGGCAGACAGAGTCCGCCCTTGTTGAGATCATAATTTTTCTACCTCGGCAAGAAGTTCGGAAACAATCTCGTCCTCGCGTATCTTGCGCTGAGTGCCGTCCTTTTTGAAAATGATAGCACAGCCGTCACCGCCTGCGATACCGATATCGGCTTCGCGAGCCTCTCCCGGACCGTTGACGATACAGCCCATAACTGCAACAGTAATGTCCTTGTCTGTATCTTTAAGCGCAGCCTCCACCTTTTTTGCGGTACCGATGAGGTCGATACGGGTACGTCCGCAGGTAGGACATGAAACAAATCTCACGCCGCCGCGCTTGCCGATGCATCTGAGGATATCCTTCGCCGCCTCTATCTCCTTGACGGGCTCATCAGTGAGCGAAACTCTTATAGTCTCGCCTATACCGTCACAGAGGAGCGAACCTATGCCGACTGCGGACTTGATAAGTCCCATGCGCTCGGTCCCCGCTTCGGTAACACCGAGGTGCAGCGGATAATCACACTTCTCGGCAGCAAGTCTGTACGAAGCTATCATACGGTTCACGTCAGAGGATTTTATAGAGATAACGATATCGTTGAAATCAAATCTTTCGAGAAGAGCCGCGTGACCCATAGCGCTCTCGACGAGAGCCTCAGGCGTAGGAGAACCATACTTCGCGAGGATATCCTTCTCGAGCGACCCCGAATTAACGCCTATACGGATAGGGAGATTGTGAAGTCTGCACGCGTCCACGACAGCTTTTACCCTGTCCATATCGCCGATATTTCCGGGATTGATGCGTATTTTGTCAACTCCGGCAGCAGCAGCCTCTATCGCAAGCTTGTAGTCGAAATGGATATCCGCGACGAGCGGTATCTTCACCGCTTCCTTGATAGCGGGGATAAGCTTTACAGCCTCCATATTCGGGATAGCTGCGCGGATTATCTCACAGCCTGCCTTTTCGAGCTCTACCGCCTGCTTCACACTCCCCTCGATATCGTCCGAGCGAGCGTTCAGCATGGACTGTATGTAAATATGCTTTCCGTCGAGGACGCAGTCCCCGACCCTTACAGGTCTGACATTTCTCATGATACTAACTCCTTTTATTGTATATCTCACTTACGATGTATTTACCGTTCAGCTCGTAAACGGTACATTTGTTGAAGTAAAATGTGTCGATACTCATATAGAAACCGTCACTTTTTATCTTCTGACCGTCAGGCAGTCTGACGATCAGTCTGTCAGCGCGTTTCGGCTTTCTGATCACATCGACTATATCAGCTTCGACAGGCAAACCGCGTTCGAGAAATATGCGTCTTTTCACCTTGCTCAGCAAACAGCGCATCGTCATAATGAAGGGTATCGCAAACAGAGCGGGAAGCAAAACCTTTCCCTGAATGCCCTCCTCAGATACCAGCTTCCGCAGACATTCGATCACACCGATATCATGTTTTTTAGCAGTTAAATATATGCTGACCGCGCCTGTGAAGAGGAATAAGCCCCAGATAACGGCGGCAGCTCCAAAGTCTTCCTTTTCGGATCTGAACCTGACTTTTTTGTTCATTTTTGTATGATACGCATAATGTCGTTGAATGTGGCGAATATCAGCACACCGAACAGCAGGACCATTCCCGCAAGGTGTACATAGCCTTCATGTTCCGGCTTGACGGGCTTGCGGCGTATAAGCTCGATAAAGCAGAACAGCAGCCTGCCTCCGTCAAGTCCGGGTACGGGCAGAAGATTAAAAATACCGACATTTATAGTGATAAGCGCTGTCATATAGACGAGCATAAAGACGAGGTCTTCGGTAGATTCAGCCTGTTCTGTAGTCTCGTTTATGGAAGAGACAACGCCTACAGGTCCTGATATCTGGTCCTTGCTGAGTTTGCCTGTTATCATCTGTTTGAGCGACATACCAACGATATGCCCCATAGACAGTGCCGTCTCTCCCGAGCACTGCATAACGCTGAAAAGACCTTTATCCTTGTACACAAGACCGAAGTCCATCATCTCGCCCGAGGCGTCGTCGTGAAATGTTACATTCTCGAGCTTTACGCGCTTACCGTCGCGCTTGACTACAACATCGTGCGTTTCGGTCTTGAAGGTCGAGAACATATAGTCAATATCGAGGTAACTGTATATGGAGGTGCCGTCGATCTTTACGATCTTGTCGCCGTGGCGCAATCCCGAATGATAGCTCTGCGCGTAATATGTCTTGCTCCCGTCGTCGTTTATCTTGCCGCTGAAGCCGCTGATGCGCGTAGACGGTATGACCTCGAACATACTGACCATAATTGTACACATTATAAGTCCGAGCAGGAAATTCATTCCCGCTCCCGCAACAAGGACGATCATGCGCTTCCAAAGTTTGGCATTGCGGAATGAGCGCGGATTATCTTCGCTCGAATCCTCGCCCTCCATAGCGCAGAAACCTCCGAGCGGCAGAAGTCTCAGCGAATAGGCAGTCTCACCGAAGCGCTTCTGCAAGAGCTTTGGTCCCATTCCGACCGAGAATTCAAGAACCTTTATCCCGCTGAGCTTAGCGCAGATGAAATGACCGAATTCATGTATCGTAACAATGAGACCGAATATGATAAGTGCAAAAACTATACCCATTTATATCCTTTCTTTCTGTTGACTCAGATAAGGCTTCTGACATAATCTCTGGCGCGTTTGTCGGCATCCATTACATCCTCGTAGCAATTTATCTCGGAGTATCCGAATTTTTCAAGCACCGAGGATACTATCTCACCTATTTGTATGAAGCTTATCTCGTCATTGAGAAATGCGCGTACAGCCTCTTCGTTTGCGGAATTAACAAGGCAGGGATAAGCTCCGCCGCGGGTGATCGCATCAATTGCCGCACCGAGACACTTGAAAGTCTTGCTGTCGGGCTTCGCGAAGGTAAGCGTACCGTAGTCTGTGAGCGAGAGCGGTTTTGTTGGGCACTCGAATCTGTCGGGATATGTCAGTGCGTACTGGATCGGGATCTTCATATCGGGAACTCCGAGCTGAGCGATAACAGCGCAGTCATTGTACTCTACAGCCGAATGAATAACGCTCTGACGGTGAACAACTATCTCTATCTGGTCGGGTGCAAGGTCAAACAGCCACTTTGCTTCGATAAATTCGAGCCCCTTGTTCATGAGGGTCGCGGAATCTATCGTGATCTTGTTGCCCATATCCCAGTTGGGGTGCTTCAGCGCGTCAGCCTTGGTGACATTTCCGAGCTGCTCGTAGGTGTAGCCGTAGAAAGGTCCGCCCGAAGCAGTGAGGATTATCTTTGACAGCTGAGAGCGCTTATTACCCTGCAAGCACTGGAATATCGCTGAGTGTTCGCTGTCTACGGGATATATCTTCACGCCTTTCTCAGCAGCCGCGGACATAACGAGCTTTCCTCCCGCCACGAGAGTTTCCTTGTTGGCAAGAGCGATATCCTTGCCTGCTTCGATAGCGGTAAGAGTAGGAAGCAGTCCCACCATGCCGACAACAGAGTTGAGCACGATGTCATTCTCCTCAAGAGCGGCTATCCTGCAAAGCCCCTCCATCCCGCAAAGGATCTCAACATCAGTATCTGCGAGATTTTCTTTGAGCTCAGTATATTTCTCCTCGTTATAAATGCAGACATACTCAGGCTTGAACTTTCTCACCTGTTCGCTCAGCAGCTTAACACTGCTGTGAGCGGCGAGAGCAACGATATTGAAGCCCTGCTTCTCGCAGACCTCAAGAGACTGCGTTCCTATTGAGCCAGTCGAACCGAGAATAGAAACATTTTTGTTCATTATATTATATCTCCTTTAAGTAACGAAAATTCACGTCGCACGGCATATTGCCGCAAAAACGAGATTCCGCATAAGCACAAAAGGGACTATCCGCTTGCACGTTTAGTCACCTCTGAGCATTATAAATACATATGTATACCAAAGAAAGCGATGAATACATAGAAGGTAGGAAGCACGAAAAGAACGCTGTCAAAGCGGTCCATGAGTCCGCCGTGACCCGGCATTATCTTTCCGTAGTCCTTAAAGCCTATCTGGCGCTTGACCATAGAGGCGGAGAGGTCGCCGATAGCTCCTACGACCGCGCAGAAAGCTCCCATTACGAGTGAGATAACTGCTCTCTTCGGAGTGAATCCATAGTAGATGGAAAAAGCAGCTGCATATGTAATGGCAGTAGTAAGTATCCCACCGATGAAGCCTTCTATGGTCTTTTTGGGGCTAATCTCGGGACAGAGCTTGTGCTTGCCGATAGCAACGCCCGTGAAGTAAGCCCCCGTATCGGCTATCCACGCACCGCACAGAGCCATTATCAGCAGGAACAAACCGTTCTTGCTGTCGGTACGCTCGATACGTATCATAGTAGTCATGGCCTGCGGAACGAGTACCATGCACGCAAGCACGAAAAACACCTGTTCATAGCGGATATACTTGTGCTTGGCGAGCCACGTAATGAAGATGATGAACGCAGCAGCGAGCGTGACTGTGAATGTAATGATATGAAAAAGCTCTGTCGTGCCGTCATGCGATAAAGTGCCGTAAAGAAGCGGCAAAGCTATTCCGCAGAGCTCGGCAGGAATAAGCACGGGCAGGCATTTTTCGAGCTTGACAGCGCGTATCAGCTCGAACAGCATGACCGCGACCATAGCCGCAACGGCTATCGGCAGCAGTATCGTATCATGGAAATACAGGATAACAGCCAGTAAAGCCGCGCCGACTGCACCCGAAATTATCCTTGTAAGCATCAAACGCCACCAAATCTGCGGTTTCTGTTTGCATAGTCGATGATAGCATCGTTAAGATCCTTGCCCGTGAAATCAGGCCAGAGGATATCCGTGAAATAGTACTCCGCATAAGCGCACTGCCAGATAAGGAAGTTAGAGAGACGAAGCTCTCCGCTCGGACGGATAACGAGGTCAACATCGGGGAATCCGGCTGTGTAGAGACCATCTGCGACAGTCTGCTCTGTAATATCCTCGGGCTGGAGCTCGCCGTTCTTTACTCTCTCGGCGATTTTGCGGCAGCTGTTTGCAATATCGTCGCGTCCGCCGTAGTTGACAGCAAGAAACACGATCATTTCATCATAGTCCTTGCAAGCCTCTTCGACCTCTATCATCTTGTTGCGGAGCTTTTCCGAGAAACGCGCTTTATCGCCCATGAATATGAGTCTTGTCTTTTCCTCATGGAGCCAGTGTATGTCAGAGAGATAATCGTAGAACAGCTTCATAAGACCCGCTACCTCGTCCTCGGGGCGGTTCCAGTTCTCGGTGGAGAACGCGTAGAATGACAGGTGCTTCAGACCGATGTCCTTACAGTGACGGATTATCTTCTTGAAGGTCTTAGCACCCTCGATATGTCCCATAGGACGGGGCAGTCCGCGCTTTTTTGCCCATCTGCCGTTACCGTCCATGATTATGCCGACGTGCTGCGGGAGCACCTCGGGGAGCTCAGTGAGGAGCTCCTCTTTCTTTTTACCGAATATAGCCATGTTACACCTCAGACAGTCATTATCTCTTTTTCTTTTTCGGATACAGCCTTGTCAGCCTCGCCGCAGAACTTATCGGTCAGGTCCTGGACCTTCTTTTCGCAGTCCTTGAGGTCGTCCTCGGTTATTTCGGAATTCTTCTGCATCTTCTTGAGTTTATCCATGGTATCGCGTCTGATAGAACGGATAGCGACCTTGCAGTCCTCGCCGAGCTTCTTTACGCCCTTGCAGAGTTCCTTACGGCGATCCTCGGTAAGCTGCGGGAATGCAAGACGGATAACACTTCCGTCGTTGGTGGGATTGATGCCGATATCGGAAGCCTGTATCGCCTTCTCAATGGGCTTGAGCTGATTCTTCTCCCAAGGAGAAATAACGAGGATACGACCCTCGGACACGGAGATAGCAGCCATCTGATTGATGGGAGTAGGTGTGCCCCAGTAATCAACGTTTATCTTGTCGAGAACAGCGGGATTGGCACGTCCTGCACGGATAGCGGCAAATTCCTTGTCGAGGGAGTTAAGGCTTTTGTTCATTTTTTCCTTAGCGTGGTCGATAGTTTCTTTCATTGTGATACATTCCTTTCTATACTATAATAATTATTTTTTATCAGTCCTCGTAAACGACAGTACCAACGTCCTTGCCCATAACAGCGTCATAGATATTATCGGGACGGCTGAGGTCGAATACGAGCATTTTCATCTTATTGTCGCGGCACATAGCGGCAGCAGTGCTGTCCATAACGCCGAGTTCTTCGCCGATAACCTTTGAGAACGTGAGCGTACTGTACTTCTTCGCATCGTCGAACTTGTGGGGGTCCTTATCATAAACGCCGTCAACAAGAGTAGCTTTGAGGAAGATATCGGCATTTATCTCAGCAGCACGGAGCGAAGCAGCAGTATCTGTCGAGAAGAATGGGTTGCCTGTACCGCAGCCGAAAATGACTACCCTGCCCTTGTCGAGGTGACGGACAGCTCTGTTGCGGATATACGGTTCAGCGACCTGTGACATATTTATAGCGGTCTGTACGCGGGTATCACAGCCGAGTGATTCAAGCACATCGGCAAGTGCGAGAGCGTTCATAGCAGTAGCGAGCATACCGATGTGGTCGGCTCTTGTTCTGTCCATAGCACCGCTTGAGCGGCCTCTCCAGAAGTTTCCGCCGCCGACAACAACAGCGACCTGAACGCCTGCGTCAACGACTTTCTTGATGCTCTTGCAGATGTCGGTGATGACATCGTAATTGAGACCTGTTTTCTTGTCGCCTGCGAGAGCCTCGCCGCTGACTTTCAATAATATTCTTTTATATTTGGGTTCCATACTGTCCACCTCACAAAAAATTACTATATCTATTTTACACTAAAAAGGCGTTTCTGTAAAGTGAAAAATGACAGAAAAACATTCAAACAGCATAATTTTACATATTTTACTAATTGCTTCGTCTGCAAAGAGGCGCTTGTGAAAGCACTTCGTCAAATCAAACAAAATTGTTGACAATTTCTTGTTGCATTCTTCACGAGAACTATCCTTGACAAGAGCGCGCCGATATGATATAATAATTAAGCTGACTAATCAAGAACAGCAAAAAATGGAGAGGTATCGAAGCGGTCATAACGAGGCGGTCTTGAAAACCGTTTGACTTAACGGTCACGTGGGTTCGAATCCCACCCTCTCCGCCACACCGAGCGGGTGTTCGCGGTTCGCGGATTCGCTCGCAAGCTCGCTTGCTCTTTACAAATTGTTAGTTTTCTTTCGCGTATTTCAGCAATACGAAAGTCTAACTGACATATAGTCGCCGATAGTATGTCGGTAATGCGGATTTACCCAAGTGGTGAAGGGGCTCCCCTGCTAAGGGAGTAGGTCGGGAAACCGGCGCGAGAGTTCAAATCTCTCAATCCGCGCCAGCGCGGTACGGTATTAACGTACCGCGTTTTGTTTTCAAAACAAACCTCTTATATACAAAAAAGCTCCCGATATGGGAGCTTTTGATTTTTTATTTTATTTTTACGAGCAGTACGCTTCTTCTGCCGCACACAGCCTCTCCTTCAACATGATACAGCGGAGTTGCGGAAGCTGAACTCTTGTCCGCGTAGACATCGCCTGTTGCCTGAACTTTCAGCTCGTGACCGTGAGGATTTACTACGAGCATAAATCGTCCGATATATGCGATGAACGCACCGTTCTCGAGGTCTCGGAAGCTGATCAGGGCGCGTATCTCAGCGCCGTAGCGAAGTCTGAATTCCGCAAATTTACGGCGTATCGCGATCAGTCCCGCGTAATACTGCTGCGGCTCACGATAATTTGTAAGTCTGTTCCATTTTATGCTGTTGACGCTGTCGGGAGAATTATAGCTGTTGTGATCAAAGCCTCCGCCGGGGAGCGGTTTGCTTCGGAGGAATTCCTGCCCTGCCTGTATGAACGGGATGCCCTGCGAGAAGAACACCAGCGCTGCTCCGAGCTTGTCTGCGGCGATGAGGTCCCAGTCCGAGGCTCCTTTCATGGAAAGGATCAGTTTATCGAAGAACGTCAGATTGTCGTGAGCCTCGACATAATTCACTATCTGACACGCAGAATCAGCGATAGAGCCGTTCATTACCTGTTGATGTCCCACCCAGCCGCAGAGTGACGCCTTTATCAGCTGAGCCTTATCATACGAGCTGCCGCCGTTGACATATCCTGTTGCTTCGTCATTGAAAACGCTGCCCTTGACAGTATCGCGGAACTCGTCGGAAAAAACAGCAAACTCAGGCAGCTTGCGGATATTGTGCTTCATTGCTCTCAGTGAGTCATCGAGCGGTGAACCTCCGCCCGTCCAGCCCTCACCGTAAAGGATGATATCGGGATTTATTCGCCGAAGCTTTTCTGCCGCGCGGTTAAGAGTTTCGATATCAAGCAGCCCCATAAGGTCGAACCGAAAGCCGTCGAGCTTGTACGTCTCCGCGAGGAAGCAAAGGCTATCTATGATGTATTTCCGAGCCATTTTGCGCTCGGAGGCAAATTCATTTCCGCAGCCCGAGCCGTTTGAGTAATTTCCCTCCCAGAGTCTGTAGTAATAATACGGAAAAGTCTTGCTGAACGCCGAATTCTCAGTATTATAGGTGTGGTTGTAGACCACATCCATGATCACACCGATGCCCTTCCTGTGGCACGCCATCACGAGCTGGCGGAATTCACGGACCCTCACCTCACCGTCGAAAGGATCGGAGCTGTACGAGCCCTCGAGAACGTTGTAATTGAGCGGGTCATAGCCCCAGTTGAACTGCGGCAGACTGCTGCTCTCGTCCACAGTCGCGAAGTCAAAAACGGGCAGCAGATGAATATGAGTAACGCCGAGTGAGGCGATGTAGTCAAGACCTATCTCGTCGCCCATATCGTTAGTGATGCCTGTCTCGGTGAAGGCGAGGAATCTCCCCTTATTGCGGAAATGTCCGCTTCTGTCAATGGAGAAATCACGCACATGGAGCTCATAGATAATAGCGTCGGTGTATTTTTCGAGCGTTACAGGCTCATCGAGCTGCCAGCCGTCGGGCTCCGCGTCAGAGAGGTCGAGGACCATTCCCCTCTTTCCGTTTACCCCCGCAGTAACAGCGTAGATGTCGATAGTTTCAAACTCCTCGCCGTCTATGTGTATCTCATAGGTGTAATAAACGCCGTCGAGGTCGTCGCAGACAACGGCAGACCAAACACCGCCTTTGCATTTCATATTTACGACAGCTATCGGTGAGCTGTCCTCACCGTCGGGATACAGTCTGACCTTGACCTTGTCCGCACACGGGGACCATACCCTGAATTCTGTCTGATGACGGGAATAGATGGCGCCAAGTTTGCCGCCGTAGTAATATTTTTCATCGATTTCGTCAAAGTTTCGAATTGTCAAAGAAGTTCACCTCAAAAAAGTTCTGTTCATAAATTGAGCTCATAGCTCTGATATATTATCCGAGTAATACATACTGCGGTACTGTCCTGGAGTCATCCCCGTGATCTTTCGGAAAGTGGATGTAAAAGCGCTTTGAGACGAGAAACCCAAAGACAGAGATATATCCGAAAGCGGAAAAGAAGAGTATTTGAGCATATTCCCCGCGGTCTTGATCTTTGCGCGGATAATATAGTCCTTCAGAGTTACCCCCGTCTCCTTGGCGAAAAGCCGTGACATGGAGCTTGGATGCAGGCTCTCTCTCTCTGCGAGCATTTCGAGCGTAAGGGGCTCGTGAAGGTGGTCGTAGATATAGTCTATCGTACGCCTCACGTGTACCGAGACAGCGCCAGTTTTCTGGGTCTCGCGCATACGCTGTGCAAAGTCGACCTGCATATCGCCGAGAAGGTCGAGCACCTCGTCGGGGTCGGTACACTTATCAGCTTTTCGGATATAAATGTCGCTGAGGGTATAGGCAACATTGTGCTCGAGCCCTCCGTCCACGCATATTCGCGCAACTATAGCCGCACAGACCACAAGATGGTAAATATTATTGCGGAGCGGGTCGTCCGAGAGCTGTCCCTTGCCCTTGTTGAAATCAAGACGGGCTTTGGCATAGTTTTCTTTTACCCGTGAAATGTCGCCGTCTCTTATGGCATAGTATTTCTCAAATTCGCTGTGAATATCAGTACGAGTGAAGTCATTTTCCTTTTGAATGAAGAGCCTGTAGTTGAGGTCACGGTTGGTATTCATTCGGTTCACCCTCTTTCAGATTTAGGAGCTAAAAGCTCACGCAATGGATATTGTACCACATTTTTATAAAAAATGCAATACTTCTGATATAAATCCTCCTATATATATTATATAATAGACTCAGAAAGCACAAACAGCATTGACGTGACAAGGAGGTAGAATTATGGCGAAAACATCCGACCTCACTCAGGGCAAGGTAAGCAAACTGGTTCTTGCATTTTTCTTTCCCATGCTTTTCACAAATATGTTCCAGCAGGTCTATTCGCTTGCTGATACAGCCATAGTCGGCAAGGGCATCAGCGACGACGCCCTTGGCGCTGTAGGAAACATGGGCTCGCTGTTTTTTCTGATAGTCGGTTTCTCCATGGGACTTTCCAACGGATTCTGCGTACTTATCGCGCAGGCTTTCGGAGCGAAAGACTACGATAAAATGCGCCGCACCACAGCTCATGCCGTAAAGCTTGCAGCTGCTATCGCGGTGATACTCACCTTTTTCAGTATAGTTTTTCTGAGATTTGCACTCCGTCTGCTCAGGACTTCCGACCTGATAATGCACGACAGCCTTACTTACGGTTACATCGTATTCGGCGGACTGGTCACAGCTATCGCTTATAATCTTTGTGCGGGCATATTGCGTGCTCTCGGCGACAGCAAGACTCCATTCAAGGCTATAATCGTTTCAACGGTAATGAACATCGCTCTTGATTCATTCTTTATATTTGTCCTGAAAACAGGTGTTGAAGGGGCTGCTATAGCGACAGTTGCCGCACAGATTGTATCAGCGGCGATATGTTTCATAAAACTCAGCAAGATCGACGAGATAAAGCTTTCCAAGGCTGATTTTGCCTTTGACGGCAGCCTTTACCTCGACCTGCTGAAAAACGGCGTTCCGATGGCACTGATGAATTCTATCACAGCTGTTGGCTGCATGGTGGTACAGGGCTTTGTAAACGGTCTCGGACTGGCTTACACCTCCGCATACTCCGCGTGCAGCAAGTTTATCAACATCTTTATGTCACCTGCCGTTACCGCGGGATTCTCGATGTCGGCTTTCACGAGTCAGAATTTCGGAGCAAAGGAATACGGACGTATCAAGGAAGGCACAAAAGTCTGTCTCACTATTTCGTTCATAGCTTATGTTATATTCGGCGCTGCTATGGTATTTTTCCCGCGTCAGCTCGCAGGTCTTATGCTCAGTGGTGATGAGCAGATAAGCATTGCAGCTCAGTTCCTGCCCGTTACGGGAGTAATGCTCTTTGCAGTCGACTTCCTGTTCGTTTTCCGCAACGGCGTACAGGGTATGGGCTCCCCGTTTATCCCGATGTGTTCGGGAATACTCGAAATGGTGCTCCGTATCGCTGTTATCGCGCTCTTTATCGGCGGACTCGGCTTTAAAGCCACAGCGTACGCAGAAGTCCTTGCATGGACAGGCGCGCTGATAATGAACGCCTCTGCATTCATATATATGCTCTCGCGAAAGCTCAGTGAGCAGAGGGTCAGTAATGTCCCGCAGGGAGCACAGGTCGCAGTGACCGCTAACTAATGCTTTGTTCTTACTCCTTACATACCTGACGGAAAAGCCGCCCTGAGCACAGGACGGCTTTTCTGCATTTATTTGACAGACCGAGTTATTCGTTAAAAGGATCATATTTTTTTATATTTTCCGATTGCTTTGCGGAAAGTTCGGGCATCGTGAAGCTGTCGCTGTCATAAACAACGTTGCTTAAACGGAATCTTTCATCTAATGCTGCCTCAGCGTCTGTTCCGAACGGTTTCTTTTCAAAAAAGAGCGGTGTTCCGCGGGAATCGACATCAAGTGTTATATCACAACCAAAATCGCCGTTATAGTCTACCTTGAATTCAAAGTGGCTGACACCGTCCACGACCGTCATAGTACCTGACTTTTCGTGGACGTTGACCGTATTGAGCTCAAAGAATACAGCATCTGCAATGGTATTAAGGTTAAAGAACCCATAATTTCCGCCCAATACTTCATTGCGGGCTCCCGATACCTCGACAACCGTCATATCGTTTCGACGGGCATAATCAATTTTACATCCCGCGAATAACGAGCCATTATCGAATTCATCGAGAGTGATGTTCTCGGCATCGAGTGAATTGCTGAGGTGTATGTGCCCCTTGCCTCTCGGAGCGGGTCTGTTTATGTCCTCGTTTTCATCGTGGAAGTATGATTCGTATTCAGCAGTGAGGTTATCGTACTCCTCCTCGGGAGAGGTCAGCATATACATAGCAAGAGTGAAATTATCGGACTTCAAGCTTGTCTCAAAGATGTCGATCATCTGTAAATACGTTCCCATATCCTTTGTTCGGCAGACCATTCCCGACATCTGGTCGTAAACAACGCCGTCGATACCGAACTCGATATCATTATTAAGGTGATAGGAATTGTAGAAAGGAATCACAGGGTCGTAGTCCTTGGCTTTTTCCCACTCCATATCCTTGATCAGGCTGAGAATGGCATCTCGCGAGTCGCCGCCGAGCGGGAATGAGATGCTTCTGGCTTTGATATCCTCAGTCGGCTGGTATTCTGCCTCAACATCGTCGTTCATTGCGTGGATCTGCTCATAGAGTGACTTTGCAAATGCTTCGGAAGTATTCTCCTTGATTGTTTTGTCGGAAGTTGCTTCGGTCGTTTCCTCCGTAGTGTCACCGCTGATCAGGCAGTCGTGTATCTCGGTGCATAGCTCTGCGGGAGCATTGAACACGCATACATTACCCACTCCACCCATGCTGATATGATAAACCTCGAAAGAAGCATCGTTGTTGATCTTGACAACAAAGCGACTGTCTATGAGCATCGAGGCGTAGTTGCCGAATACCTGCTCGCTATACCCCATGCCTTCGATCTCGGAGATTTCAATGATACTGCTGCTGAGAAGCGGATACCCATCTGACAAATAGTCAAGCGATATTCTGTCGGCATATTTATCAAATATCCTGCGGACTTCTTGCTTCTTGTCATTGCCGAGAGCCTGCATACCGTTCGTCTCATCCGTATCATATTCAATATCATTCACCGAAAGGTCGGCATAGATGATATTTTTAGCGATCGCGCCCTGGATCTTGATATGGATATCGTCGCAGGAATACCACCGCAGCTCCTTATTATTTGTCCCGACTTCGTAGAATTCGATACCATTAGGGTACACCCAGAGTGCGAACTGACTGTCTCCGTAACAATTGATCTGTAGCGGAGTTACTTCTTCGGATTGACCATCACCTTTTTCGGTCTCCAAATATACAAACTCGTTGTCATTGAGTACCTTTGCAATATCCTCCACCATTGATCCTGGTGCATCCATCAGAGAAAAACCGTTTTCGCCGTTGATATTGAGCATGATTTTCGATACATCACCAAAAGGTGTAGAAAAGGACTCTCTTTCGGGTTCGGTCGCAACTATATCGGGAGGCAGCTCCTCGTCCATATTGCGGAGATACCGATATGCTCCCATACCTGCTCCGCCTATCAGCAATACCGCTGCCGCAGCCAGTGCCGCAGACTTTAGCAGGTACCGTTTCGGAGCTATCTCCACCGAGCTGACGCTGTCCTCATAGCCGTCGGGGATGAGGCTTTCGGAGGCAGAGAGCTGCTTTTCCATTTTCTCCCTGAACTTATCGGAACAGCGGATACCGTCAAGAGCTCTTTTGTAATCATCTTTTTTCATATCGCGCCCTCCTTTTCAAGTTCCATTTTCAGTTTTTCTCTGCCTCTTCTCAGCAG
The DNA here is from genome assembly GCA_900109435.1 of Ruminococcus sp. YRD2003. Lineage (GTDB taxonomy): Bacteria > Bacillota > Clostridia > Oscillospirales > Ruminococcaceae > Ruminococcus > Ruminococcus flavefaciens_G. Next base: position 218,829 of record FNZT01000003.1, read on the forward strand.
AGAGCATACCGTGTTCTCGCTCTTGCCCTGTATTTCAGCTATTTCGCGGGTATTATAGCCCTCATAGTAGTACAGGTATATGACCAAGGCATACTTCTCGGGAAGTGACCTTATCTCCGAAAGCACAGAGTTATCCTCAGTATTCATTTCATAGCTTGCCGACGAATAGTCCTGCGTCTCAAGCGAGTCTGTGCGGCTGAATCTGAAGCTTCGTCTGAGATTTTTACACTTATTGACAGCTACTCTGAGCAGCCACGCTTTAAGGTGCTCGTCGTCGGTGAAGCTTTGAGGTTTTGCGTGCAGCAGCAAAAAAGTATCCTGAGTGATATCCTCTGCCTCTGAGTAACTGCCGCAGCAGGCAAAAGCAGCTCGCAATACTGTATCGCCGAATTTTTGGAAAGCATACAGCGCTGTATTATCGTTCCGTACCATAATATCCGCCTCCTTTCACTAATAACACAACTGAGCGGGGCATTTCCGTGCATCATATTTTTATTTTAAAAATATAACTTTAAATATTATATCATATCATAACACAAATTGCAATATAAAACGGAGCATTTCGACATTTAGAGCTTGCATTTAAGATATAACAGTGATATAATATCTATATGTGTTGATATCTTAATGCTATCATAAATAAGGATGGTGTAAAATGATAAATTTTGAAAATGTCACTCTTCAGCAGATCCTCGATTATATCGGAGGCGCGGTCGACGCGATTCTCCTTGCCGACCAGAACGGCGACCGCTACAGAGCTATCAGCCGCAAGGGCATTTTTAAAGATTTAATCGCCGAGAGCGGTACATATAAGGATATTGTCCAGAAACTGTGGTTCCACTTCAATAACTCGGATAAGAAGATAGCCGAGGAATATCAGGTCTTTATCCCTGATTTCGGTACATTTACAGGAAAATACAGCCAGCGCCTGAAGCTGTTTCTCGAAGGTGTCACTCATATAGTACAAATGACTGTTTTCCCTGTTGAGGGTTCGGAATATTACCTCATCATGCTCAACGAGCTTGACGAAAGCGAGTCCATAGATGAAGCCGAGACACAGCAGAAGGTAAGTACGATACAGAATATTTACCTGTTCTCGATGTGCTTTGACCTTGTACGCGACACAACGAGCAGCCTGTCCTTGACAGAAGTCTCCGAAGAGACGATGAATTCACAGATCAGCTATACCGCTTGGCGGCAGATGATAGTCAATATGATCTGGAAGAACGACCAGCCCCTCTTTATGGAACGCTCCGACCCTGCATACCTTCGTTCGCATTTTCTCCCCGGACAAATAGAATCCTTTGACTGCCAGATGCAGAACCTTGACGGAGTATACATATGGGTAAAGCTTATATTCAGTCGCATGGAAACAACCAACAAGAACGATTACCGTTTTGTATACATGGTCCAGAATATCCATGATACGACTGTCAGCATGAAAGCTACACTGAAGCACTACGAAGAGCTTTCTATGCACGATTCGCTCACTCATATCTTCAATCACGGACGTATCGAGACCGAGCTTTGCAATGCAGTCGACAATTACAGAAACAGCGGTTGTTCGGCTGCACTTCTTGTTCTCGACATCGACCATTTCAAAGAAGTGAATGATACTTACGGTCACGCAATTGGCGACTCGACTCTTGTCAGATTAACAGAGATAATCAAATCGGTCATGAGCGGCAAAAACGCTGTCTACGGCAGATGGGGCGGCGAGGAATTTGCAATAGTCGTATATGATACGGATATAGATAAGCTAAATTCTATTACAAACGAGCTCAGAACAAGCGTAGAAAAGGAAGAATTCCCTGCTGTCGGTTTGGTCACGTGCAGTATCGGTGCCTCCTTACTCAACGCAGACGACACTTTCGAGACATGGTTTGACCGCGCTGATAAGGCAATGTATTCAGCAAAAACAAACGGCAGGAACCGTGTCTGTATCAAATAACAGTATAGAGAAAAGCTCTCCGCGAGGGGGCATTTCAGCCCCACAGGATTGCGGCTCGGCAGCCGCTTTTTTCATTAACATAACACCGCACAAAGCCGTCAGACGTACTTTGTGCGGTGTTATTTTAGGGATAGGACGCAGATGTTGCGTCAAAAAACAAACGCCCCGCTAAAAAGCGGAGCGCTAACTTGCCGGAAGAAGTTTCCGGTATGGTGGAGGCGATGCACGCCCCTCTAATTCTGCTTGTTTTTAAAATTTCCGAAGTGCGACACCTCGCAGAATCGGCGTTTTCGGAGCGTTAGGATTCCAGAAAAGCTGTAACGTTTATAAACCTCAGAAGCTCTTTTTAAGAGAGAGCAGAGTAATGTCACCAATTTTTTTGCCTTTCAATTCTGTCAAACGACACTTCAACATCACAGATTCTTTTCCTTGATTTATACTATTAAACGATATTACATTTCATTAATATCGAATTCGAGCATTTTTCCATACAGGAAATGTTCACATTCCTCATAATTAGGATATTCATGCTCAAGTCTTCTGAAGTCAGCATTATGTTTTGGATTGTCTCGATGCAGCATTTCATGGTATATTACGAATTTGACCACTTCTCTCGGAACATCCTTGCTGTTAAGAATCGAATTGATTTTTATTGAATGATCTTCTGTGTAGTGAACTCCATAGTATGTTTTATAAGGCTTGTCTGTCCAACTTATCGATGAAATACCGTCAAACTCTCCTTGAAAACATTCATTTTTAACTTCTTCAAACAGCTCTTTTATATCATAAAATGCATTCTTATCAAAAGGAATCATTTCAACAGGTAGTTCTTCAACTTTTGTTCGCAACACACTGCTGCTTCCATATTTTTGAACATTACAAATTTCTTGAAGAAAAACTACACAGTCTTCATAGACATCACGAATTATTTCATGTTCATAAAACATATCAATCGCAAGTCCGTAAACATCTCTGTTTTCTTTCTTGGCACGCTCAATTACATAATTTGGATCAGCGAATACTCTGTCCCTTAACGGTCGAAATGTTGGAGGTTCTTCAAGTGTCCTTATATTATCTATAAGTAAGTCGAGTTCATGGATATCCGGTTTATAACAGAATCCGGAAAAGTAGCAGTCAATTGCATTCTGAGCGGTAAAGTCAAGATTGTTCAGCCACTGTTTTTTATCCTTCATCATTGCTTTTAAGCCGGGAACCTGATCCTCGAATATAAGCATTCTGGTTAACTCGCCATACTCATCCATCAACGTATACCATCCTGAAGGAACTGTAACAGTGCAGTTCGATTCGGCAGCATTTATCCTTAATGCACGATATAAAGCTTTGCAGACTTTCCATTCATATGATACAATTTCACGCTTCTTCTTTTCATATATTTTTTCGTCAGGCTCTTCAAGTTCTTCTTGTATAAGCCACTGAGGATCCAACCATTTGTTAAACACTTCCCATTGGTCATGAAAATCTACAATGTTGACAGTTTCTGTGCCTTTAGCGATTGGACCTCTCATACCTCGTCCTATCATTTGCATAAGAAAACCTTCGCTTGTAGTAGGACGAGTTAGAAATACAGTCTGGATATCAGGAACGTCTGTACCTTCTGTAAGTATATTGACATTTACAAGTACATCAAGCTTGTTATCTTTGAAGTCATTGATAACTTTAGAATTATCTTCCTTTCCGGAATATACAAGTCCGCAACGCACTTTCTTCTTTGAAAGTTCTTCATACAAAAAGCGACAATGAACCACATTTAATGCAAAAATCAAGGTTTTACCGTATTTTTCAATGTTTTCAAGATATTGTTTAAGAATGATGGCATTTCTTTCTTTTGATACAGCTATCTTATGAACGAGGGTATCGGGTAATTCACCATATTTATTTATAAACTTTGCTTCATCATAAGATATATCAGGTTCAAAATTTTCGGAAGTTTCGATACGTTCATACTGTGGATCAGCAAGTATCTTCTTAGCTATGAGGTCTGACATTGCAACCTCATAGATCTTGGTGTTATCAAATATCTTGAGCAGATGAGCAGTTTCTTTATCATTGGAGCGAATAGGAGTTGCTGTTAATCCCAGCAATTTAACTTTGCTTCTGCATTCTTTAATGAATTTTAGTGTGTTACGATATGATTTAGCCTCCGTATGGTGACATTCATCAATAACGACCATTACCTTACCACGTTTGAGGATTCTGCGTAAATGATCAAGGCTGCGACAGATAGACTGTATACTTGCAACTATTACTTCAACCTTATCTACTTGCCTGATGCTAATATGCTCACCGGAAATACAACTTATCCTATAATCTTTGATGTCCGGCTTATAGAATTTACTCAGTCCGGCAAACTGATAAAAGCAGTCAGCTGCCTGATCTATAAGCATATGGCGGTGAGCTATCCATAGTATCTGATAGCCTCTGGATATCATTTCTTTGATAAGGAAGTATGTAGCAGTACGGCTTTTTCCGCTTCCTGTTGGCATAACAAGTATACCGGAATCCTTATCTTCCGTGATATAGTGTTTAGTCAACTTATTTACTGCTTCTTCCTGAAAATCATATAAAGGTACTTCTTCTGCATATGTTTCCGACATACGAAGAGATACTGTTGTTTTGAATTTACTGTATTCGTTGAGCTGTACTTCGATATTGCTGATATTATACATAGCTCGAATATATGCGTCAATAAGGCTCGATGAAGTAGTTTTTTTCATTAGCGCCAGCCATTTTGCATTATAAGAACGACCTGTTATGTATAATGCTTTGTATATCTTTTCTACTTCATCTTTAAAGGAATTCAGAAGCGAGTTTTCAATTATTTTTCGGTGTTTCTGAATGAGTGAAATGTTTGGTTCAGAGTACACTGAACACATTACGCTTATGAGAGTATCATCATCTTCGTTTTTTATAGCATAATCCACTAACTCTCGCTGATCTTTATCAAGTTCAGATGCGTTCAGTATCTCAGTCAGGAATTTTTGACCAAAGTTTATCCATGTGAATCCCATTTCAGCACTCCCTTTCAGATCATATTCTCACCGTTATAGTTCTCTATGCTTTCGATCATTTTGTTGACATAGTTGATCTCGTCCATGTCATATGTATCACTTCCGACAAACCATATATTTGAATGACCATATCCGAAAGAATATCCCATTTTACCGCTTGTTGGTACGAACCAGTTTCCATTGCAGAAACGCTCCTGATAGGGAAGCAGTACACAATCTCTCTTTTCGGCGAGAAATGAGTATGCCTGAATATATTCCTCATCACCTTCACCTGGAAATGAACATTCCCTATAATAGCGGTATACCGTTGCATTTTTATAAAATCCGACAACTCTCATAGTCTTATTATTCATTGGTTTAGAACAGAAAACTACAATAACGTTATCAACAGAGAGTGCTTCTTTCATGCTTTTACATCCAACGATACGCTCGATGTGAAGTTGGGGATCCTTACCGCCAAGAAGCTGGGTAAATCCAAGGCAGTATTCCTTATTATCTTCCAGTATAACCGGATCAAAGTTATAACACTCATGTGCATAATTGGTATCTTTGACATATGATCCGCCGTTGACTGGTTTGTCGGTATCGGTGATACCTTTGTAGAATTTCATATCGGCTATTCTTGCAAATATAATAGGTTTCATAATGATTACCTCCTGTGTTTTTTCTTTAATCATATAATATCACAGAGAGATAAAGCATTCAAGGTAGTTTCTTTCACCTTATTACCTGCTAAGTTTTTTCCCAGTGTATTTCTCGTATTGTTCACAGAATTTATGGATATCATCATTGGTTTCAAGATAATTGATACATATGTAATCAGCAACATCTGTCTTCCTTAATGGTCCGCCGCAAAGCTCAAAGAGTTTATTTGCTTCTTCAAGTGACATATGCAATCCAATAGCGAATTTATAAAGGAATGTACGAGTAACTCTTATCGAACCGTTTATAGTCTTCTTAAGACTTGTTTCACTTATGAGACACATTTCTTCTATTAACCCATATCCAGGTGTCGCTAAAACTCCATGTCTTTTGTCATTTTCCATCTTTTTTGAAGATATGAGTTTAGGAAGCATATCGTTAACTTTGAAACGTTGCATTTCTTCCGGTGTTACGCTATAAGAGACTTTATTTTGCTTTTTTTCGGCGTTTTCAATTACTTTTTTCATTTCTTCTGCAGTTACCATAATACAATCCTCCTTAAACGTTGTAGCATTTTATCGTATAATCAGGATCACCTTGCCTGATTATAAATATCTTCATATTACTTTGCCTTTCTGTCAAGTGAATCAGAATTTATCCCAGTGAATCCGTTCTTTGATATCTATATCCTTCTGCTTGACTGGTTTAATATCCTTTTCAGGTCTTCCAATCCCGATGAAACAAGGCATAAAGTAATCACTCGGAAAACCAAGTACATCTCTTGCGTATTCTGCCTCGTTACCGAGCGGAACTCTTAAATTACAGCCGTATCCCTCAGCTGTTGCTGCAAGGAATATATTCTCTATACTGCACCAGATAGAAGCAAAGCCGTTGAGATGCGATATATTATCGGGATGAAATATATCTGTTTTTTGCTTGAGCAGCGGTATTATTATTGCTGATGCGTCAAACAGCATCCGGTACTGCTTCGGAACAGCATTACGGTAACACTCCTGCTGTAGACTGTCTGTCAGATTCCATTCTTTTATGAGTGCATCCATATCTTCATCAGATATTCCTTTTGGAATTATATCAAGCAATCTTGCAACTGTACTCTTATCACTTACAACGATATAATGCCAGTCTCTCATATGATCGTTAGTAGGTGCTTTTAAGGCAGCTCATATTATTCTTTCGATGATGTCTTCGGGGATAACTTCATTCTCAAACTCACGGACCGTTCTTCTGTTATTTATCGCATCGTAAAATTCCATATTGAAAACTCCTGTGATTTATATATGCAAACAAAGTGAAGTTGGAAACACTCCATGATTTCTGCCACAGACAAAATATCATTTTTCAGTACATCCAGTAATCTACGAACTTGGGGTAACTTGTAGGCTGCTCTGTCTGATTTTTTCAATCTGCTCCTGATTCGATATTGGCTAAAGTACAAAATGATTTATTACCTTTTGAGGTGTTCTTTATTAATGACTCAATTAAGTTTTGGATAGTGTTATGAGTATTCTTATCCTTACTTACAATAAAGTAATCTCTGACCGAGAATCTTCTGAACGTTACTATTTGAATCAGATTACGGTCTGCACAGGATTCTTCACACAGTTTTTCTATTATCTCATTAAAGTAAACATCTTCTTTTTTTCTGCTTCGGTGATTATAGATAATCACTGTTTTACCATTTTTTAAATAGTCCTTGACCTCACAGTAATAGGAATATTTTACGCTTTTGACCGAACCCATTTTAACAGAATTGCAGAGAAGTCCATTGTCAGGATCGAGAAAAACAACATCACATTTTTCAAGCTTTTTCATTGCAGTCGTGTGCCAAATTGAACGTTTGTCATTTCCTCTTGGAATAATTCTATTATAGTAAACTGCATTCCTGATCAATTTCTTTTTTTCAAGCATTTTTATAGAATGTTTATCTTTCAACGATTCAAGTGCAGTTGCTATATCGGGAGCGTAGTCCTTAAAAGTGGTAAAATCACGATATCTACCATCTTCTTGCTTGAATTTACCATTTTTATCACGTTCAAAATCAAGCTCCCCGGGGTTATACCAGTTTATGCCTATGATATATTTCTCAGATAGTTTGCGAAGAAGCCCGAGTTTTCCATAATCACCAATATCACCTGCATATCTATCCTGCATACATTCACCCGATTTCAGATTTGAATTATAAATGCACAATTCAAGTTCATTATTGTTTCGGAACGATCCAAGTCTCACATATCAGCGTACCGTCTGATCTGCATTCGCGGATAACTCCGCTTACAGCATTTTCCTCGCTTTCGACCACTTTGCCGTACTTGTCAAAATAAAGTAATTCTGAGTAATCACCGTCATTAGGTGTTGGCTCATAAATCCGCATTATATAATATCTCCCGTATTATCATTGCAATGGTTTACAGTCATTCAAAAAGGTCTGATATATCGCATCGGGTGAATCATAGTAGAAGCTGCTGTTGTAGTCCTCAATGAGCGAAACTATACCTGAATTGAAAACTTTTATCAGAACTGTTATAACATCAGTATTTTCAGTCTCAGATATTTTTAGTATCAGGCGCTTATACACCTTTCCGATATCCCAATGTGTAGGAACTGCATATCTGCACTCAGCTACGTTATCAAAGCTGCCTGTCTGTATTCCGCATTCACTTATGAAGTCATCTGAAACTCTGTCGATATTATCGCTGTGGTATATATCCGCAATGCTGTATATGTTGGAGATTTTATCTTTTCCGAGAGCGTTTACTATCACTGTGGGACTGTTCTTTGTTTTCCGTGCAATGTATTCTATCAGACTGCAAGTGTAAAAAAGATCATTGTTCTTTTTATCTTCTCTTCCGTTCATATTCCTACTGCCTCCGATCTGCAGAAGGTAAGGCATTTGAGAGCTTCTTCGGAGCAGAAGTTTATCTGATGTGTCGGATATTTGAACTTAGCCAGTACCCAGAACTGCTCTCTTGTAATGATACCATCGATATAATCAGCTATGAAGTTGTAAATCTGATCGTTTGCCATAGCTCCTATTACTATATCGTGATTATGAGGTTTACCGTTACGGCAGTCTATTATAAAGTCAAGCCATTCGTCCGTCATAGATTTGAATTCAAGTATATCGAGTTTTTCATCTATCAGCAATGAGTACACATTCACTGTTGGAGTGCTGTATCTCTTTGCCCATCTTTCAGCCTGCTCCTTTATTACAGTGCAGTAAAATCCTGTGCCAAAATCCTTTGTATATTTGCCTTCTATTATTTCCGGCTTTTGTATTTCAGTGTAACTGCCGTGATATACAAGCATCTTTCCCATACTATGACACCTCGCTTCATATTGCTTAATGGTATTATACCATATCAGGCTCTGAAACGCAATATATTTGTAAAAGAATTATCTATGAACTTTTCGTAGGTTTTATAATAGCCGAAAATATCAAGTTTGTTAGTTTCGCAAATCTTATTCCAAAAGAATTGCATTCCTTATACCGTGCTGATAAAATAATGATGACCGGTCCAAAAATGCGAAAGGAATGCAATTAATGGATAACAAACCGCTAAGAGTAGCCTGTTATGCAAGGTACTCAACAAGTATGCAGAGAGAAGAGTCTATCTCAGCACAGCTCAGGGCGATGAAGAAATTCTGTGCAGAGAATGGCTGGAAAATAATCGCAAAGTATGTTGACGAGGCTTATAGTGCGACCACAGACAAGCGTCCGCAGTTTCAGCAGATGATAGCAGACTCCAACAAAAGGGAGTTTGACGTTGTACTGGTGCATAAGCTCGACAGATTTGCAAGAAACCGCTATGATTCCAGCCTGTACAAGCAGAAACTCCGCAAGAACGGAGTAAAGCTTTGCAGTGTACTGGAGAGGCTTGACAACAGTCCTGAGTCTATACTGCTGGAAGGACTTCTCGAATCTATAAACGAATTCTATTCAGCCAATTTAGCAAGAGAGAGTATGAAAGGAATGAAGGAGAACGCCTATAAGTGTTTATTCAACGGAGGCTGTCCCGGACTCGGATATGATATTGATGAGTCTCAGCGCTACGTTATAAATGAGAACGAGGCTAAGGCAGTAATGCTGATATTCAGTATGTACCTCTGCGACTATACTTATCAACAGATAGCCGATGCACTGAATGCTGACGGTTTTCTCACTAAGATAGGCAAGCCATTTACAAGGAACTCTTTCATCGAGATATTAAGGAACGAAAAGTATACAGGCGTGTATGTTTTCAACCGTTCAGAGGCTAAAGGATATGACAACAAACGCAACAGTCACAGGAACAAATCTCCCGAAGAAATAATCCGCATCGAAGGCGGTATGCCAGCTATTATCAGCCGTGAAACATGGGAGGCTGCTCAGGAAAAGCGTATCGCTCATATGCACCACTCAAAACATTGTAACTGCGTTTATCTGCTCAGTAAAGTAGTTGTATGCGGCGTTTGCGGCAAAATGATGCATGGTTCTATACGTTTAAGACCGCCTCTTCCGTCTTATCATACTTATACCTGCGGAACAAAAAAAGCAGACTGCGATAACCCAAAAGCAATTGAGAAAAACAGCCTTGAACAGTACATCGTAGCTCTTGTAGAGAAAAAATGTATCACTTATGCTGAACCGTCGCTTCAAGCAAGCTTTTTTAGCCTCGGCAGGGATTCACTTGAATTCAGAACACTTCTTCAAAGGTTTATCAATAGGATAGTGGTCTTTCCCGAAAAGGTGATAGTCAAGCTGTATGTCAACGGCAAGGTCAAGTCATTCAGACGTGAACGCAGATTTTTCAAGACTCCTTCACAAAGATGCTTCAAGGACAAAATATAACGTCACCACTATTAAATTTGACATATTTTTCAAGCTGCTTTCTTTTTCCGCATCACCATTTCACTCGGTAAATGCAAGGCAACCCTTATGGCTATTTTTAGGAGATTTTCTGAAAAATCCTTTTATCAGCCATAAGGGTTGCTATTTAAAGTTTTATTATTTTAAGGATATATTTCCGTAACTATTATATTTATATTATTTTTATATTTTATATAATAATTATTACTAATAATATAGATAATAGATATAGAAATGATAAAAGATTGCCCTCGCAAGAGGGCTGACAGCAGACGAGCGACAGCGAGTGTATGCTGGCATTGCTCGATGCAATCAGACTGCACGTCAGTGCCACTGCCCGTGTAGGGCTATTATCACCTTATTTCATTACATTAAATTACATTTTATACGGAGCTATACTTGCTGAATTATCGATAATACTATTTACAGCATCATCTGCTGACTTATGTTCTTTCATCCAGACCGATTTAGAAAATTTCAGCTTATCCAAAAGAAATTGGCTACGAGTTTCCCATTCTTCAAATACTTCGCTCCATTTTTTTACAAATATTTTATGATTACCTACATTGTAAACTAATCCATTTTCACCATGATTAATGTTATTTTTTATTTCACCTTCGATATAATTTGTTGTATCAAACTTGTTACCAATTAGATAATATACCCACTGTGAATTTGCTGAATTAAATCTATCGTCCGATTGAATAACTCTCATATACTTCTTTACCTGAGATAGTTCTTTTTCGCCTAGTCTTACAGAAGGACGTTTTAACTCTACAACAATATTTTTGAAATACCCTAATGATTTATCCTGCTTTACTAAAAAGATATCCATTTCTTTATTTGCATCTTCATGATCAATCCTTGCATCTTGTATATTTTCTTTTTTAAATTCAAGAAGCCTTCTTAGTGCTTCATTAAAATCAGGTTCAGCAGATGTTAACAAATGATACTGCTCACCAATCAACCAAAAATGTCGTTCCATTACTCTTTGAATATGTTGAACTTCATATGCATTCCAAGTTTTATTAAATACTATTTCTTTTAATGCTTGCACCGACGCAGTCCTATCTTCAATAATCTTTATTGTAGAGATAATATTTGTCAAAGTGGTATGGCTTAGCAAATCAGCAAAACTCTTTCGTTCATCATCTTCTAATTCAACAACTTCATCCACGATTTTAAATAGACTCTCTTTATCATCACTACTCATTATTGTATTTAATAGTCTAATGAACACTTTCTTCTGTGATGTGTTTAATGATGCAAATAATTTGGGTTCAGCTATATACAAAGCTTCAACAATTGCGTCCAGCTGTTCTCTTTTGTATGAATCTATAATATTCGATTCATTAAAACAGGGATACGCTTTCTCATTTATCAGCTTTTCTATATAGATTTGAGATGCTTTTTTGAGGTAAGCTTTTCTTTTTTTGATAAGGCTTTGAGTAATAATTGTAATGAGCTTTTTGTATTCTGCATCATTTTCTGTTGATATAAGTCCCGGTTGATTTTCAATTTCTGGATCAAAAATGAAATCGTCAAAAAAATCACTTTTAATTTTTACACTATGGAAAAAGTTATCCGATTTATTGTTAAGTGTAGTTGCTTTTTTGTAGATTTCTTCTCCTTTAGAATTAAAAAAATAGAATCTTGAATATTCTTGACCTTTCTTTTCTTTCCAGAGTGCAACTTGAATTTCATATTCATGTTCTAGTTTTTCTTCATTAGCAATATCAATACTATAGCATTCAGAAATCAATTCAGTGAAATCGATTTTTACTTCATTGATGTAAATTGACAAGTTACGTTCAGAAAATACCCAAATCAACCAAAAGAACTCTTGTTTAATAACATCAATTATTTGCTTTTCATCTATAATACCATATACATTATAAAATGTAACGGTTGTACCAAGGGACTCATCTGTTATGCTTGGCATTTGATTATTATTAATATCATATTCGTTTAATGCTGTTCGAGACATCTCTATATAATACTTTTTGTTTATAGAATCAATATCTTTGTAAACTGTATTCCATTTAACTTGATCAGAGAATCGAAAAAAAGTTAATCTTCCTACTCCGTTTTTACCATGAGGAAGCGAATGCTTGTTCTTAAAGCTGACTCCATTACCTTTTTCAGATTCGTTAAAAGGAGTAAACTTTTTCTTAATTTCATTATAATTTATTCCATTACCATTATCACTTATTGATATTTCAGTAATTCCACCGAACTCATTGTTCTTCGTATTAATTCTTATTATATTTGCATTGGCATCTAATCCATTCCATATATATTCACATATTGCTATGTGAGGTTTAATTTTATTAAGATTTTTCTTTATGCCTTCTGATGTAATTTGCAATTTTTCCATATTGTTTTCCTCCTACAGAATATGTATATACAGGAAGTCATATTTAATTACTTATAATGATTGTCGCTATTGAGTAATTCTGTGCATATTTTCATAACGCAGTTAATAACCAACGCATTTCCCATACAAAAATACCGCATCCTCTCTGACATACCAGTATTCGTCCAGTTATCGGGGAATCCATTGAGTCTTTCGCATTCTACAGGTGTCAGGACTCTGAGTTTTCCTGTCTGCAAGTCTTTGACAACATGAGAAGTGCGACCAACTTGTGTTTCTGAGGTCAGCATCGTGCGTGAGGGTTTATCTAACGAGTCGGGAAATCCTACAGCACCCTCATTGAACCAATACACACTGCCATCACGCCTGTGATGTTGTTCGTGCTTCGCCCCCTTAGCATATATCCACTTTGGCATATCCTCTTCTTTAAGGAAATACCGTTCATCGACTGAACCCTGTTCAAGTATCTTTCCAAGAGGTATAAACGGTTCATGCCTCGGTGTGACCTCGACTGAATATATCCTGCCGTTCATCATAACACCTGCGTTATAGAGGTATACCTTCTGTATCTTTGAGAGCGATTCCATATCCTCAAAACGCATCTCATCTATCCAATGATCAACGTAGCTCCGTTGATGCGATGCTATCGGAAACGCCTTGGGCATTATACCATTTTCTGCAGCTTGCCTGTGCATAGCTTTCAACCCAGTGACACAGACTTGCTCGGCGAAGTCCTGGAATAGTTTTGTGCGGTTATGATATGCTATGATGAAAGTCCTCCGCCTACGCTGTGCTTGTCCGTAGTCGGCGGCATTTATAACACGCCACTCGACAGCATAGCCTTTCTGATAGAAGCACCTGAGAATGATAGAGAAGTCACGCCCACATTGCTTTGCAGGAGAGCGTATCAGCCTGTCCACATTTTCAAGTATCACATAGCTCGGGCGTTTCACTCTCAGAATATCATCTATCTGCCACCAGAGGACACCTTTCTTTCCCTCAATACCTGCGGAGTTTTTCTTCATTATCGAATAGTCCTGACAAGGAAATCCACCAACAAGTAGGTCATGGTCGGGAATATCTTTCTTTGCGACAGCTATGTCCTTGCAGACATGGTTCGAACTTTTGCCGAAGTGCGAGACATAGCAATCAAAAGCCCACTGGTCAGTTTTATACGGCTCCCATTGGTTCGCCCATATCACCTTGTATCTGTCTGATGCAGCTTCAAGCCCCAGACGAAAACCGCCTACTCCTGCGAATAGCTCGACAACTCTGACATTCCCCATAACATCACCTACAATGCTTGGTCTTTTTTCTTTTCAAGAAGCTCTAAAACAGCTTGCAGACACTCATCCGTATGCTTTAACACCTGTTTCTCCCAAAAATGAATTGTGATCCAGCCCATTTCTTGAAGTAGTACATCAACACGCTTGTCACGAGCCATATTCTCTTCTATTTTTTCTATCCAATACTCACGATTGTGTTTGAGCTTGGCTTTACGCTCTTCCCAATTCTCGCCGTGCCAGAATTCTCCATCAACAAAAACTGCGACTTTATATGTTGCTAGTGCTATATCGGGAGAACCAGGGAGCTTTTTATAATTTCGTCTGTATCTGTATCCCTCATGCCATAAACGCTTCGCAAGAATAGTTTCTGCTTTACCGTTTTTAAGTCGCACCCTGCTCATGCGTTTTCTTATTTCAGGCGTGGAATCGTAGCTTTTAGGGTGTTTCATCAATTGCTCCATTTACATCTATGTTTTCCCACTCATCAAATATTCTCATAGCGACGGCTCTATTACAAAGATGTTCAACCGTAGCATTCATTCCAATCAATCTAAACATTTGATTGAATTTATAGAAACCAGTTCTTACAACTAATTTAGCTATAAATTCATCTATAAATGATGAACTAACATTTTTTACATTTGAAAAGTCCAAAATAATAGGTGCATTAGTTCGAGTGATGATATTTAGCACATCGTTATATGATGCTTTACCTGCTTCTCTTGTCGCAGTTCCGCTACAATTTGCATAAACATCATACTGATGTAAGTCATTATCATTTAGCATGCGATCTAACCTTATATCAAATCCATCAAAACCACCAATGCTTTTAAAAACCTTTGTTATATCGACATCGTTACTAAGATCCATTTGGAAATCAACTATTGTTCCGTAATGACTTTTATCTATAATCGGTAATTCATCAAATTTGATTAATTCCTTGTTGGATCTATAAAAAATTGAGGCATTGCCAGAAGTAATAGTGAGCCGACCTTTATTATTTTCTATAATTCCGTATAAACCAAATAGTCCATTGCCTTGTCCTTTTCCATCACCTACTCCTTCTTGTAAGGATAAAGAAAGTGCATCAAGAGGTGTCTTAGGATTATGACTTGTTCCTTTAAGAGTTTGATATATTCCTATTCCATAGTCAAAAACACATATTGCAATATGTTTTTGTTGAGGATGATATTGAACTAAAATATAACCGCAATCACTCTCACTATGAAGAAGAACATTATCCATGACTTCGTTTAAACACCAAATCAAGCTATTAATAACACCGCTTGCACATTCAGAAGAATGGCTGATTGCGTTTATATATGATTGGGTTAATTCTGCAACTTGTTCAGATTTATCATAGCATATTATTTTATCAAAAGGATGTTTATCTGCTTTTATTTCATCTACTGATAAATAAAACGGTTTTTCAAACCCACAAGAAGATAAGTAGTGATGGAATGGAATATCAAATCTAAAATCAATACCATGTTTATCTTTGTAGTACTGTATTAGTCCAGCAATAGGTAGACAAGCATTTGGAAAAACTGTACTACATTTTACAATCACTACTACTTTAGTTATACTTCTTTTAATACAGATTCTAATACAACGTATAAAATTAGACACACACGCCGGATGATTAAGATTATATAGGCAAATAGTATTGCCTTTTAGTTCTACGTTCATTATATTATTTTGGTTTTTATCTCTTTTCCTATTCTCCATTTTTACTCCTTTATCTGTTTACAAATATAAGTTCTATTAAACCAGAAACATTGTTTAGTCATCATACGTCCGTCAGGAAGAGGAAGTTTATCGTTGCCGTCCTTTCCATGGGGACGTACATGAGCAACAGGGCTTTCAGCTTGTTTAGGCAAGTTGTTATAGACCTTTCCGTCCTTAGCATCCAGCACTACACCTTCTCGGATAGTCTTTACTGTACGTTCCCATACACGCTGTACTTCATCCAGATCATCATTGGATATGTTCCAGAACTTTACACGTTCAAACACATATTCTCCGTTATCGTTCTCATGAAAGATAACGAACAGGAACTTGGTCGGAGCAATATAGTTATAAAGCTCAGACTCTTCCCATTCTGTCTCTTTGCTTAGCTTGATAAAATCAAAGGTCGGGAATGACATACTTTCTTTTATCTTACCGCCTTGCTGTACTCTTATTGTCTTGGGTACGATGCAGGCTTTCTTGAATTCATCAGTATATGCTATTTTCCCCTTGATGCCGAGCATTTTAGCAAGTAAAACTTCGTTTAGATTTTTTGCGCTGCATTCCTCAACAGAAAACTGTTTTTTGAGTTGTTCCTGTGTTCTGCCGAAGTAAGGGCGTAACTTATCAACGATGATATCTTCGAATGATTGCTTTTGAAGTTGTTTCCAATCAGTGATGATACGTTCGTTAGTAGCTGTACCGAAGATGTACTGATTAAGTATTTGCGTCATATATGACGATTTTAGTGAGTAAGCTCGCTGCTTGGCCATAGTATCAGAGAATGGCTGTTTACGGACACTTGAAGCATTTGCTCCTTTGGTGCAGGCAGCAAGGTACATTGTATCTCCCTCGGAAATAAGATGTGCCTGACCGTCATGAACTTTCTTCATGATGATGTTCCAGTCACGTTCGATAATAACGAGATCTTCCATAGGAAAGCTGAACAGGATAGCTTTATCTATCTTGAACTCGCCCTTGGGGATATCCTTTTTATGCTCATAAGACATTAAGAGCATAGTCTCGCATTTATGCCAAAAAGAGCTAGTTTTAAATGTCTTATCATACTCTTCCATATAGTTGATGATATTGCAGACAAGGCGTTCCTTAGCTCTTATCTCGCCTTTCTTTCCTCTAATATATGGAGTAACTTTCAGTTCGACACCAGCTTCTGGAAAATCAGGTTCAGACTCACTATTTATAGAATACCCAAACCAACTCTCTTCGATGATAGAACCGACAGCTCCTTTGCCAGTGGAGATTCGACCTGTCTTATCGATATCTTTCAGTGGTATGCCGATGGCTTCTTGTCCACGTTTAAGCACTGCTTCTTTGGTAGTGTATTTTGTACCTTCCATGTGGTTGCTCCTATCGAAATTTCTCAATCTATTAATTACAGTTTTCTGAATCAAGCAATGACTTTACAGAAGAAAACAATCTTATTTTAGAATAATTATCTATTCTTCCTAATCCGTTTAATTGTCTGCCAGCCAAAATAATTGGAATTTTTACACAACCATTATAGAAATAATAGAAGCCTCCGAAGTCTTCTATTTTTTTATTTGGTAATGTCATAACATAATTGCAGGAAGTTGCAGAACTAACATATATTAGTTTTAGTTGATTTGCATTTGGAATCGTATCAATGTAAGAGTCGATAAGGTCCTTTACTGTTTTTTGTGCTTCAGAATCAGATACACTCTTCAATAGTGTATTAAAATCTTTTGTTTGATGATAATACACTAAATCGCGTATAATCAGCTGATATTTTGCTTCTTGAATGTATTTTTCGTGGCAATGCTTCAAACATTTTTTATCTGATTCTGACAATTTAAAACCCGAGCATTCTATTCTTTTATATAGTTCATCTAGGGGATAGTTACACCATTCCCAAGCTATCTTCCTTCCGGATGCTTTAGTGAAAAAATCTAAGATAGGGTAGAAATATTTTTTATACGCAAATCCTTTGCTGTTTTCTTTGCTATTAATCAGCATTTCCGATAACCCATTTTCGTCTTCAAATTCTTCATAATAGTTTAAAAAAAGCCCATTTGTTTTTTTATCTCTGTCAGCATCATCTTTTCCACCTGCAGGATTCATTCCAATATAAAGAATTACCGGTTTGTCACCAGAAATATGCGGTTCAGGTGCAGGACAATACAAACTTTCGTTATACTTCTCCTTTAACAATTTTCTGGATAATTCGCCTAAATCTTTATTCATCGTGAATTCCTCCGTCACTATATTAATCTTAAAAAAAGAGTCTTAAGCATATCGCATAAGACTCTTTTTAAAAGCTGTAATATTACTTCTCAGCAGTGATGATAGTATCGAGGACTTTACCCATACGAGTTATCATAGGAACAACAAGAGCATTGCCCATACAGAAATAACGCATCCTATCGGGCATACCTGTATTTGTCCAGTTGTCCTCAAATCCCTGCAAACGTTCAGCTTCAACAGGTGTCAGCAAGCGCAGGCTACCTGTTTTACGGTCTGCTACGACATGAGTTGAACGATTGAGAGTTGATTCACTAGTGAGCATCGTGCGTCCAGGTCTATCCCACGGATCTGGGAAAGCAACAGGACCTTCCGAGAAAGTGTATTTATGACCGTTAGCCGCTGTACGCTCTATTTTTTTAGCACCTTTGAGATAAGACCATTTCTCCATTTTATCGCTCGGGATAAAATACTTCTCGGCAACTGCTTCCTTTTCAAGGATATCCATGAGTTTGATGGACTCTTCTTCATGCTCTTTTATCTTTGCGGTGGTTATCTTACCGCCAGACATAAAGCCTGCGTTTTCAAAAGCAAATCCGAAATGGTCGCTCACGTCAACAAGGTCGTTTCCTATCTCAGTACTTGTAAAGTCGCTTATCTCACTTATCGGGAAAGCTGTCACCATAAAACCCTTGCTCTTGATGATATCCTCGGCAGAGACTTTTGCCATTTTCTTGCCGTATTTCGTATTCTTATCATTATACGCAAAGATGAAAGTTCTCCTACGGCGTTGAGCTGCTCCATATAGTGCGGCATTGACAACACGCCACTCTACGCTATACCCGAGTTCTGCAAAGCAAGCAAGTATGACACCGAAATCTCTTCCTCGCTGTTTAGCAGGAGATTTGAGAAGTCTGTCCACGTTCTCCAACAAACAGAACGGCGGACGTTTTTCTTCAAGAATATCTCTTATCTGCCACCAGAGTACGCCTTTCTTTCCCTCTATGCCCTTAGATGAAGCCAGTGTATGTGCTACGCTATAATCCTGACACGGGAAACCGCCTACAAGAAGAGAATGATCAGGTATCTTCGACTTATCAACGGTGCTGATATCTTCGCCCGTATGGTACTCGCCGTCTATATCAGGCGAATCGCCGAAATGCTGTACATAGCAATCATGCGCCCATTGAGTCCTTGCACCGGGTTCCCATTGTGAGAACCAAGTTGTTTCCCAATTAGACGCAAGCCGATCAAACCCGAGTCGGAAACCTCCGACTCCGGCAAACAACTCACATATCGTTTTTTTCATTTTTAAGCCCTCCTATGACCCTAAAGGTCAGCTCGCTCATATCATAGACCGAAAATGTTAGCACCGACAGATGTCGGATCGTTGGTCTACTAAACGTATTATATCATAGAATGACAAAAATTACAATATTATTCCGTAAATTAATTAGGAAAAAATACTATAACTAAATAAAACGATTATATTTTAACGAGATGCTTGGGGAGCTAATGTTACTATTTGATTATCGTAATAAAGCCTAAAATCAAATATGTATTATAATTCCGATAAGGTCTATTTCCAGCCTTATCGGAATTTTTGTTTTTGGAGGTAATTGAAATGGAAGAAAATGTAAGAGTCTGCGACATTTGCGGACGTGAGCTCAAAGAAGAGGACGGTACATGGGTTGACGATCAGTTCATATGTCAGGAATGTGTGGACGAACATTGTACCACCTGCGACCACTGCGGAGAAACTATCTGGATTAACGATTCAGTACAGGATGATGATATCACCCTATGTGAAACCTGCTACAATGACTACTATCACCGCTGTGAATGCTGTGGAAGAATCATTCACGACAATAACACTAATTGGCATGGTGACTATCCTTACTGTGATAGTTGTTACGATGAATTCAATGATGAAATTGAGGAGTACAGCTATAAGCCTGAGCCTGTTTTCTATGGCGACGGTAAACGCTATCTTGGAGTTGAACTTGAAGTTGACTGCGGCGGTAAAGATGATGATAATGCAAGCACTCTTAAAGAGGTCGGCAACGAACGCCATGACCACATCTACATCAAGTCTGACGGCAGTATTGATGATGGCTTTGAGATAGTAAGTCACCCTATGACTCTCGACTATCACAAGCATGATATGGACTGGGAGGCTGTATTGCATGAAGCAATCAAAATGGGATACCGCTCACACCAGACATCTACCTGCGGTCTTCATATTCACGTTAACAGAAATGCTTTCGGAGATAATCAGGCGGAGCAGGAAGAGGTAATAGGTAAGATACTGTTTCTTATTGAAAAGCATTGGAATGAAGTCTTTAGATTTTCTCGCAGAAGTACCTACAACATGAACCGTTGGAGTGCTCGATATGGGTATGAAAAAACAGGTCAGGAAATCTTGAAAAAGGCTAAATGCAGCGACCACGGCAGATACAGTGCTGTCAATCTCTGTAACTACAGCACTATCGAATTCCGCCTGTTCAGAGGCACGCTGAAATACAACACATTTATAGCCACATTGCAGTTCGTCGATACGATCTGTGATGTGGCTCTTTCTATGTCCCAAGTTGAATTAGAAGAACTGTCTTGGTCTGAACTTGTAAGCAACATTACATATCCCGAACTGATACAGTATCTTAAAGAGCGTAGGCTATACATCAATGAAGAAGTCAATGCTGAGGAGGATATGTGATATGAATAAGGCAGATTATTACAAGAAGACTTACCCTGCCGGTACAAGAATAAGACTCATTCACATGGACGATCCTTATTCCCCAATTGAAAATGGTATGACCGGAACAGTTGCTTACGTTGACGATGTGGGAACTCTGCACATGAAATGGGACAACGGAAGAAGTCTCGGCATCTGTCCTGATGCAGACAGCTTTGAGGTTATCGGAAAGGAGACTGAGTGATATGTGTGCAATTTTCGGATTTTTAGACTACGGCAAAAGAGTATCAGCAGGCACTCTGAAAAGACTTCTCAAGGCGTTGTCGGTAGCAGCAGAAAGCAGAGGGACAGATGCAACAGGTATAAGCTATGTAAACAACGGAAACATTGTTACATTCAAGAAAGCAAAGCCAGCACACAAGGTAAAGCTCTACTTCCCCAAAGATACAACAGCAGTCATAGGTCATACAAGATTTACCACGCAGGGCAGCGAAAAGAATAACTACAACAATCATCCTTTCAACGGCAGAACTGATAGTCATAATTTTGCTTTGGCTCATAACGGAGTTCTTTACAATGACAGGGCACTTCGCAGGGAAAGAGCCTTACCGGAAACAAATATCGAGACAGATACATATATCGCCGTTCAGCTTCTTGAAAAAGAAAACATCGTTGACTGTAACAGCATAAAAGCTATGGCAGAGTCAGTAACAGGCAGCTTTGTCTTTACGATACTTCGGGACGATAACACGCTTTTTCTCGTCAAGGGCGATAATCCTATTACACTCATTCATTTTCCTGAGTACGGATTGTATGTATATGCGTCAACAACAGCGATACTCAACGCCGCTATGAAAGCTGTAAAGTTTGCAGGGGTATGCGAAGAAGTGACGGTTAATGACGGTGATATTATCCGTATCGACAGCGACGGAAAGCTTTCTGTAAGTACCTTTGAGCATATTCAGCTACATTACAACTTCGGCAGTTATCGTCTTTATGATTGGTACGATCTGTATGGTATTGAAAAAACAGACGAAGAATATGAAAATGATCTTCTTATGATCTGCGGATGCTATGGCGTAGACAGAGAAGATGTTGAATTACTCTTTGAGTTTGGTTACAGCAGTGATGAAGTCGAAGAAATGTTAATGGATCATGACCTGTTTGAACAGGCTATGGAAGAGATCAAAACGCTGTATCAGCGTTAAAATAAAGGAGGAAATTATTATGGAATACTTTGTTGCAGGACTTATTATGACACTTGTTGTCGGAGGAGTTGCAATAGCACTTGAATACTATAATGGGAGGGCGAGAACTATATGAATGTCGCAATTGACCTGTTTCTAAGAGGCGTTTCGTGTGCGTTAGAAATGCTTTCGTTATTCAAAAGGAGAAGGTAATATATGGGCGGAGCTTTGGCTCTGCCCGATTTTTTTGAGGTGAAATATGAAAACAGAAACAACAGTAATGAAAAGCAAGGCACTTTTCTCGGACGATGGCGAACACAGACTCCTGCTCCGCAGAGAGTGGGATAAGAACGGTAAGTGCGCTATGATAATCATGATAAACCCAAACGCCGCCGATACCCTGTGCATGGATATGACAACAATGCTTGTGCTTAACAACCTTTACAAGCTCGGCTTCGGCAGCGTGAACATCGTAAACCTATATAGCCGTATCACGCCGAAACTTAGCCTCAGATTCAATTCTGACGATGACTTGATAGCAAAAGGCTGTGATGAAATGATTGAAGAATATGCGGTAACAAGTGATGCTATTATCATCGCTTGGGGAAGTCTCGGAAACACTTCTGAGCGTGTGCGTGAACGTCAGGCAGATATCCTTGTAAGGCTGTCTAAGTTCAGGAATAAGCTTTATAAAATCGGTGAACAGGGCTATCATCCCCTTACGCCTGCTGTAAGAAGTCAATGGGAGTTAGTACCTTACGAAATGGAGGAGAGCAATAATGTTGAAAGTAATGAATCTTAAAGAAACAGATAACATCAAGCCTGTTATGCTGAGGGCGTATATCGCAAAGAAAATCACTGCACTGATGAATGAGTACAGCGTAGATACTCTTAATGACATTGGCTGTTTTGTTGTGCTTGAAAATGACGAAATCTCAGCATTTGCAGTATCGGAAATGGAGTTCGTGGAGGTGCTTGAAATCGGTGATAATTACTATCTTCACGGCGTAAAGATACTCGGAGACAGCTACGGCGAGGACATTTATCTGCCTGTTGAGGTAGTTAGAAAATGAGCATTACGATACATCGTGTAGCGCAGTACGCAAGATTCAGTTCAGATAACCAAAGAACAGAAAGTATAGATGCACAGCTGCGAGCAATGAACCAATTCTGCAAACAGCAGCATTGGCAGGTTGTGGCAACCTATACAGATGAAGCGAGGTCGGCGACAACCGACAATCGCCCACAATTTCAACAAATGATATCCGACAGCAGCAAGGGTATTTTCGATATCGTTCTTGTGCATAAGCTGGACAGATTCAGCCGTGACAGGTATGACAGTGCGATATACAAAAAACGCTTGAAGAAAAACAATGTCCAGCTTTGCAGCGTATTGGAGCGCATTGACGACAGTCCCGAAAGCATCATGATGGAATCCGTCTTAGAGGGTATGGCGGAATATTATAGCCGCAATTTAGGGCGTGAGGTCATGAAAGGCATGAAGGAAACTGCGCTGCAATGCAAGCACACAGGAGGATGCCCTCCGCTCGGATATGATGTCGGCGAAGACAGGAAACTTGTGATAAACAAGCATGAAGCAGAGGCAGTCAGAATTATCTTTGAGATGTACGCTGACGGTCAAGGCTACAGTGCTATCATCGACTATCTGAACGAACACGGCTACACTACCAAGCGAGGTCAGCTTTTCGGCAAAAATAGCTTGTATGAGATACTTAATAACGAAAAGTATACCGGCGTTTTTGTGTTCAACAGAGCCGCCGCAAAGTCCGATAGCAAGCGTAACAATCACGCCTACAAAACTAATGAAAATATCATAAGAGTACCGGGCGGCTGTCCTGCTATCATCAGAAAAGCGCTCTTTGAAAAGGTTCAGAGGGTAAAGGCTGAGAACCGCCGCAGCAGAGGACGCTACCACAGCAAGGAATTCTATCTGCTCACAGGAAAAGTTTTCTGCGGCGTGTGCGGTAAGCGCATACAAGGCAATCTCCGTTTTTCCGGAGAGCGTAAGAACAGACTTTGCACATATCGCTGTGATGAGCCGAAGCAGCTATGTAAAAATAAGGAAAACAACAAGGACTATCTTGATGCCTATGTTGCTGATCTGCTAAGGCAGAAGATATTCAACAAGGCTTCACTTCGCCGCAGAATCAATGCAGTCAACAAGTATATCGCTGCATATAACGCCGAATTCGATGAGCATTACGACAGTATAAAAAGTGAGCTTGAAGAAGTAACCATTACACTTTCCAATATAACCGCCGCAGTCGAAAAAGGAGTTTTGACCGATGCAATTATAGAGCGTTCAGAAGCTTTGGAACAACGTAAAAATGAGATACAGGCACAGCTTGCAGAACTCAGGAGATTTGAGCCTTTAAAGCTGGAAGAATACCTGCATCTTATAGGCGACTACAAGCAGCTTGAACGGAATACGCCTGAGTTCCGCTCATTTGTGCAGATGTATGTAGATAAGGTCGTTACATATCCCTATCATATCGAAGTAACTCTCGATGTCGGATTCGGCGTTACTGATGAACTGAAAGAAACTATAACGATAAGACGAGGAGAACTTTACGCCTTATTTGAATCAAGAACGGAGGACTAAAATGTTTGAACCCGAAAAGAAACGCTACCTTACAAGAGGCGTTGACGAGACTATCCCTGTTGAGCTTCAGCTATTTATGTGGGAAGCTATCGACCATATGCCTGAGCCGAAGGACTACTTGCAGGTATTTGAGCTGTCTGTGGAGAACTGCTTACAGGTCGTTCGCCATACAAGCGAGCAGCCAAAATATGATATGACATATATCCTTCCTACAGTTGAAAGTGCTGTTACGACGAAAATCTACTGTATAGACAGTGATACCTACTGTACAATGCTTCTTGCGGAGGAATACTGATATTGGCATTTTTCATGGCATGGCTGAACATGAGGCGTTTTCAGCAGGTTTACGCACTGGCGGACAATTGATGCTTGAAAGGCTGAGAGACTAAATAATATATCCCAGATACATATTTAATCAACGTGTATCTGGGATTTTTTTTTTTACTATTATTATTTTTATTATGTGCCAGAGCTCAACTATTTAGTAGCCTGAACGCATATACCGATTGGGATAATACATTGATGGAACATGGACTAAATCTGGTATAGTTCCTTTATAGATCAAGTTAGAAAATAGGGATCCCACGCTTCTTCTTTCAGCATTTGACAATGTATCCCATAAATTGGCATCTCCAAGGTCTACCAACTGTTTTAGCTGATAACGCTTAGAAAGACTAGTTTTCGATATACCGTTAAGTACTGCATCGAATACTTTTAAAAATATAGGATCACTCGTATCCATTTTTCTAATCGTATACATAACCATTCCTCCTTTCTGCTGATCCAAGATCAGCTATTACGATGATCTAGTATCATCGACCTTAGTATATCAGACACTTATTGTTTTGTCAAATAGCCTGTTTACGCCATTTTCAAAGGCTTATCACAAACTTCTTTATCTATTATTACTGAGCTTCAAAAATACAGTATAGATTAAACCCTTTTTGAAGCAGGGAATATCAGGTTTTGTCATTTCAAAAGTCAGTTTTCTCCTTTTTGAAACAAGCGATAGTCCCTACAATTAATCGTGCTTATTGACAATTCAAACAAAAACTTCCTTCTTTTCCTTCACCTTTGTAAACTGTAAAAAATATATCGACCTTATTCAGCATACACGGATTATAATTTTAAGACTTTAGTATGTCAAAAAGCCAAAACCGTGATCAATTCATTGCATTTTTTTAAAACTGCTCCTTTGAACATAACATTATAGGCAAAAATGCCGTAAAAAATCAAAGGAGGAATCAGCATGAATGCTGAAAAAAGAAAAGAAGTAAAAGCACGCATAGAGGAAATAAACAATGAAGTCTATTCACAGATGATGAATGACGAAAAAAACAAATATGATCCAGATATACAGTTGCCGCAGTGCGATATGCAACATGATAGCATCCACAAGAGAAAGTACAAGATAGACGAGAAAAGCATGTATCCGGAGAAGAATAAGAAACGGCGTGAAAACCGCCCGAGTACACTGGAAAACTATATAATAAACGGAAAGGACGAAGAGGCTAAAAACTATATACGAGAGCAGTACTACATATCGATGAACAAACTGCCACAACTGATAGAATCTGATAAATGTGAAAAAACGATAAGAGAAACAGTTTATCAAATGTTTAAAATGATAGACTACTATGTAGCTATGATACCAATCGCACTGATCGATGAAACAGAATGTATGGTAAAGAAATGGATCGCTCATAAAAGAATACTGAATAAGTACAAAAATAAAAAAATAAGACTGATCGATATGAACATGGAAGAAATAAACTGTCTATATGGCACATACATACTGACAAAAAAGATCATACTGATCAACAGCACCAGTAAAGAGGACTATAATAAACAAGTAGCAAAACTAAACCAAGAACTGAAGAAACTGAAGGAACTGAAGAAACTGAAGCAAATATACGCAACAATCATAGAACTGATAGAAATATAGTAAAGATATATGCACCATATCTCGAAATGAGATATGGTGCCATTTTCTCGGTAAAAAAAATTAGCTCTTTATGTCTCGCTTTTGGTATTATGTGCATGGTAGAATAAATACAGCAGAGGGGAGAAGGAACTCTCCGAGCTATGCAAGCCAGCTGCAGATGGCGAAGCAAAAATATTTTTATAGAAAGGTTTTGATATTATGTCAAGATACTTAAATGGTCATAACTACAAAAAGGCTTCAGTCGGATCTGAAACCGCTATCGATCTCTCAAAATTCACCGAGCTCAACGCTGCTTCAAGTCGTAAGGGCGTTATTGGTATCACTGAAACAGGCGGCTCATATCGAGTAGCCCTATACAGCGACATCATTTCAATTTTGGAAGATGGCACAAAATTTGTAAAAATATCAGCATATGAAAAGATGATCGCTATCCAGCCGGTATCTTCTGATACGCCAGGCGCTTACGAAATCAAAAAGGGCGGCATTATTTACTCCTCAGACCTTTCCGAAAAGATTATGTCCCTGACTTCATGTGTCGAGTTCAAGCCTAATTCGACCACGAGATGCGGACGCATTGAGCAGGTACAGACTGACGAGGAAGGTACCCCAATTATAGTTATTTCATTCGAATAATCGAGTTACAGACGTGGTGTGCTGGTCTCAGCGCCAGCGCACCTAAACCCTATTCCTTATTGGAGGTAATTTATTATGAGTAAAAAGAATAATACAATTGACACAATTACAAATGGTACAGAAGCTCTAACAGCCGAGAAAAAGGTTAATCTGGCTGAATTCACTGAGGTTTCCAACGAGAACCCCACTACTAATGATCGTGATAAGGGCAGAAAGCTCACAGTTCCTGAGTCCACATTTGTTATTGACGAGGGCACATACAACGGTACTATTACCGACGCTTTCTGGTATAGAACACCTGAAGATAGAGACAGAGTAATGCTGGTATTTCTGCTTGATGATGGTATCGAGTTTAAAAATTCGGTTGACGGCGACTGGATTGATAAGTATCCGTTCTCTAAGCTCATTTCTCAGGCTCATATCGAATATGTAGAGAACTTCGTCGGACTAAAGGTCAAGTTCGATGTACGTAACACCGAGGGCGAGACAATGACCTTCTCGAACATCAAGAAAATCTCCCTCGACGAGTAATTGCTAACGCCATAACCCCGTTTCTGGGGTTATGGCTACTACTCTAATTAAAGGAGGCTGGTAATTAATGGGTTTAAAGAAGCCTGATAATATTCCGAAGCTATCGAAAAAGCTGGATGAGAACGAAATCAAGCAATTAGTTAATAGTATTGATCCGCTATGTAGAAGAAAGATCAATCCCGGTACGTTACAGTTTTTATCACAAACAGAGCCGTACTATCCCGTAGTCCGTGTTCAAGATAAGTGCCTGTTAATAGCGGTAAACAGCAAAAGCTACTTAGGTCTTATATGGCTTTCCGGCTGGTTCGAGATCAATTCAGCCTATAGAGATAGTAACAACGTGTACAGGGTACGGCTCAGTATCAACGACAGACCTGTTGAAGTCGATTATGATACCTTGTACCCAAAGGATATAACCAAACTCTCGAAGTATGGTCTTATTATCAATATAGACTACGCTGAAAGCCTGAGTAAATATATATTCAAGGCTGTTGCCAAGCTCGACGTAGAGGAGCATGTCAACGGTATGGGTTTCTTCATGCAAGAGGGTGAGCTGTTATTCAGGGCATACGATGAAGAGCCACAGATACTACAGTATACACAGGACACAACGTTGACCGAGTATATCACCGGACTTAATTGTCTGCTTACCAATCCGGCTATCATGTTCGCATTATGCTGCAGCTGCGCTTCGCTCTTCCTCGCATTCCTTAGTATCGCCTCTGGTCTTCCGCTTATGTCATTTATTATATCATTTTATGGTAAGTCTACCACAGGTAAGAGCACCGCTCAGACATTGATGTCATCAGTCTACACCGATCCGAAGGATAAAAAAATATACATTCCTTTCTTCGGTACGTTGAATGCGATAATAAAGAACTTTTCAAACAAATTCGGCGTTCCACAGCTATTCGATGAGGCAACTGTTTCATCAGGACTTAACATGGAAAGCTTACTCTACACAATTACGCTTGAACAGGATAAGAGCAGGTGCAACAGCAGTGCCGACCTCAGAATCCCTGATACATGGAAGCTTATTGCAATCACGTCCTCCGAAAGCAAGCTCCTTTCCGACAATCAGATGCACAACAAAGGACTTGATGCAAGACTTCTGAGCTTTGAACTGAAATTCACAGATGACCGTGAACACAGTGACAATATACATGACTTTTGTAGCAAGCAGTACGGCATACTGGGCAAGGCTTTATCAGAGTATTTACTTACTGTTGACCGTGAAGAGCTTCTTCAAAGCTATGAGGAATGCAGGGGCGATATGAGGAACGCAATTGATGATGTAACATCATTCGACCTTGCAGAGAGGCTTGTCAACGAATATGCAGTTATCCTTCTTGCTGGTAAGGAGCTTATCAAACTCGGCGTAAATATAGATATCGACAGCATTGTAACTATTATGACTGATAGCTGTAATGAACTTCGTGCAAGAACGAATATCGCTGAGAAATATTATCAGCATCTTGTAAACTACTTCGTAATGCACCCCTACGCAGAGGGCATTAAGAGGATCGAAGAAACCAACTCCGTTGCATTTATCGATGAGCTGTTCCTTAAAGTGCTGAGTGATTATGGTGCATCAAATCCCAATCTTGTAATCAAGGAGCTTGACGCTGCCGGATACCTGTTCAGACGCAAGAAAAATGCACTAAAAAACCGCCGTCGCTTCTGTAAGGGCACAATTGCGAACTGCTATGAAATATTACTGCCGAGTGATGACTCAGGCTCGGATGACGACCGTATGACATTAGAATACATTCTTACCCACTATGAGGGAGTAGATGAAGGATGATAGTTAAGGATTTCAGCTTCAAGAGGGACTTCCTGAAGCACACTAATTACAAGAGCGGCTACCATGTTTACACAGGCATGGAGACCGTTTCAGATAGATCAGGGGAAGAACTCCCCGAAAGTATAATAAAGCTGCTCTACCGCATCTATGCGGAGACGGCAGCAACCGATAATGATAGTAATGAAAACAAGTATGAGGGCGAGTGATCGTCCTCATACCCGAAATAAATCAATTAATGCTATGAGAGGATTGGGTAAAATGAAAGATAATAATATCAGGTACGCTTTTATGTACCGGCGTATCAGTTCTCACAATCAGATAGGCAACAACAGTCTTAGCGCTCAGGAAGATGCTATTCGTCAGTTTGCAAAAGAGAATAATATCAAGATAGTCGGCAGCTACGAAGACGTCGCCAAAAGCGGAACTACAATGAAAAATCGAACCGGATTTTTGAAAATGCTGAGTGATATTGAGAGTACTTCCAAGGCTACCATCATTCTTATTCACCACTTCGACCGTTCCAACAGAAACGCCCGTGACCAGCTTAATGTTATTTATGAGCTTGCCTTGAAGGGCATAAGAATAATTTCGACTGACGGACTTGATTCAATGAACCCTGATGATATGGCTGAGATACTTGAAGAAGCTGTAGCAGCAGAGAAGTACTCGATACGACTTAGCCGTGAAACTTTAAAAGGTTTAAAGGTCAACGCTGAAAAGATGCTCCACAACGGCGGACCTCCTCCTTACGGCTATACGGTCGGTCTGGACAAAAGACTACATATAGATATGGCGAAAGAACCTGCTGTTAAGCATATTTTCGAGATGTATGCCGCCGGTATGAGTTATGATAGAATTATCGAATGGCTCGATAACAACGGCTACAAGACAGCCAAAGGCGAAACATTTGGTAAGACTTCTATTAAAAGCATTCTTGAAAACGAAAAGTATTGCGGCAATTACTTCTGGAACAAGCGCACAGGCAAGGACTTCCGTGGTATGCGTAACAGCCACAAGTTAAAAGACGAGAGCGAGTGCTATCACGTTATCGGAGGCGTTCCGGCTATTGTAGATGAAGAGCTGTTCAATAAGGTTCAGGAACGTATGAGAGATCACAAGAGCAAGATCAGAAACCACAACGGTAAGAATTTTTACCCCATGAACGGCAAAATTTTTTGCAGCAAGTGCGGAAAGCCGCTTAAAGGCAAGGTTCAGTACAGCAAGACCAACAAGAACGGTGAACCCGTCAAGCAGTACAGATTCAGCTGCGACTGCTTCACGCCTAAGACGGTAAACGAGAAGTACCTCGATGATATGATAGCATACGGTCTGAGAGAGTGCATATTTTCACCTGCGAACATTGAAGAACTCTTACATAGGCTCAACAAGTACAGCGAGTCTCAGAACGAGGCTATAGACCTCCAGATAACCCTTCTTAACGATGAGAAGGCTGACATCGAGAAAAGGCGTAAGAACCTTATGGATGTTGTTGCAAGCGGCGAGAGCATACCTTCAATTATTACTGAGATCGGCAGCATGGACGAGCAGATACAGAAGATAAACCGCAGAATCAGCGAGCAGGAAGCGTCAAAGAAGTTTTTCACGCTTGATGATATTTGTTTCATCAAGGATATGTTTACAGACTACGTCAGAGAGGAATGCAACGAAGATGTCCTGACGTTTCTTAATGATACTGTCGAGCGCATCGAAGTTGGCGATACCATAGATGTTAAGCTGAAAAAGAATATCAAGATCGACCGTGACACAAAGAAGATTTTTGTAGACTAAAACAAAGGGGCAGCTGTTACTGCGGCTGTCCCACACTTACAGGAGGCTTTATTATGCAAGTTATAACTATTGATATTGAGACCGCATCCGATGAGAACATCAAGGAATGCGGCGTATACAGATATGCAGAGTCGGAATTCTTCGACCTGTTACTTGTTTCCTATTCGATCGACGGCGGTGCAGTTGCGACCTGCGACATTGCTAACGGCGACACACTTCCCAATGAGATACTGAGTGCCTTAACAGACAAAAGTATTATCAAGAAGGCGTTTAATGTTATGTTTGAGCGTGTCTGCCTTTCGGTTTATCTGCGCCGAAACTATCCCGATCTGCTTGATTTTGAAGATGCTGTCGGCAACTACCTTGACCCGGAATCATGGCAGTGTGATATGATTCACAGCAGATACCTCGGTATGATGTCCTCACTTGACGATATGGGAAAGCTGCTGAGACTGAAAGAAAAGAAACTGTCCGAGGGCAAAGACCTTATCAAGTTTTTCTGCACACTTCATCAGGACAAACAAGGCAACCTGCTGTTTCACGACAAATCCGATGCGCCGAAGAAGTGGAAGGAGTTTATCGAGTATAACAGACGAGATGTTGAAGTCGAGTTGAAAATACAGCGTCTGCTTTCGGAAGTGCCTGTTCCCGACTTTATATGGGAAGAATTCTATATCGACCAGCGCATCAACGACAGAGGCATTCTTGTAGACACACAATTCGCTGAAAAGGCTGTAGAGCTTGATAATAACGTCAAGACTGAGCTTTTCCCGAAGCTGAAAGAACTGACGGGTATTGATAACCCCAACTCGCCTTCACAGATGAAGGAGTGGCTCTTGCGTAAGGGTATTGAAGCTGAATCGCTTGACAAAAAGGCTGTACCAAAGATACTGGAAACCGCTTCCGAAGATGTTAAGGAAGTCCTTACGCTGTATCAGCAGCTTTCCAAGTCATCCGTCAGCAAGTACCATACGATGCTGAATGCGTCTTGTGAGGACGGCAGAGCAAGAGGAATGTTCAGCTTCTACGGTGCTAACAGAACAGGCAGATTTGCAGGTCGCCTAATTCAGTTACAGAATTTGCCGCAGAATCACCTTGATAACCTCGCTGAGGTCAAAGGTCTTATCAAGAGCGGAGATTTTGATACCGTTAAGGAGGCGTATGATTATATTCCCGACGTTCTTTCACAGCTTATACGAACAGCATTTATCCCACCGGACGGCAAGAAATTTATAGTCGCTGACTTCTCCGCTATCGAGGCAAGAGTACTTTCATGGCTCGCCGATGAGAAGTGGAGAATGGAAGCTTTTGCAAACGGCGAGGATATCTACTGTGCTTCCGCTTCAAAGATGTTCGGAGTTCCTGTTGAGAAAAACGGCGTAAACAGTCATCTGAGACAGAAGGGCAAGATAGCTGAGCTTGCTTGCGGTTACGGCGGTTCCATCGGAGCTATCAAGGCTATGGGCGGCACGGAATTGAAACTCACTGATGACGAGCTTTATTCGCTTGTAAATGATTGGAGAGCATCGTCACCGAATATCGTTAAATTCTGGAATGATGTTCAGTCCGTTGCAGTCAAGGTCATTACAGACCAGAGCAGCATTACCTTCGGCAGATTGAAGTTCTCTTATGAGATAGGCATTTTATTCATAGAGCTGCCGTCAGGACGCAGACTTGCCTACGTCAGACCAAAGGTCGAGAAGGACGAGAATGGCAAGACGTTAATCACCTATGAGGGTGTCGGCGACAACAAGAAGTGGGCACGCTTAAGGACCTATGGCGCTAAACTGGTTGAGAACATCACTCAGGGCGTAGCAAGAGACATTCTGCTGCATTCTATGGCGGCTATGAAGGATATGGACATAGTCGGACACGTTCACGATGAAGTTATCGTAGAATGCACTAACGATACTTCTGTTGAACAGGTATGCTGCTTAATGGAGAAAACTCCCGAATGGGCTGAGGAACTTCTGCTCCGTGCGGACGGTTATGAATGTGAGTTTTATATGAAGCAGTAAAATATTTCCCCCGAAGCGGTTAAGTGAGTTCACCGATCGCTTCGGGGAATTTTTATTATGTGGTGCTGAACAAAATAGGAATATATGTCTCATAAAATAGCTTCATTTACACAAAGTGCATTTTTCTGGAAATTGATTGCTGATCCTATATTCTTTAAATATTTTATATAACAAGCTCAATGCAATAGTGTCTATTTCAAATTCATCCCGAGTTTTCGCCCAACAATTACAACAATTCACAATTTCTATTACTCTTTCCTTTATCAATCGGCTACTATCAGATGGTTTTGATAATAAACCT
The DNA here is from genome assembly GCA_900109435.1 of Ruminococcus sp. YRD2003. GTDB lineage: Bacteria > Bacillota > Clostridia > Oscillospirales > Ruminococcaceae > Ruminococcus > Ruminococcus flavefaciens_G. The sequence goes on from FNZT01000003.1 coordinate 252,451, forward strand.
TTATGTATAATTATTTGACCATCGCATTTTTTATCATCATTATAATGCTCAGGATTATTCCAGTCAAAACTTCCATATTTGTATTGGACAATGCTTTCGTTTTCTGCTATCAAATAAGCCCAACCTCCGATGCCCAAACTCATAATGTTCACCTCTGAATATCGATTTATCTTAGTAGCAATTATATCAGAATATATGCTCAGTGTCAATAAAAACAAATACAGCTGAATGATTCGTATCAAAGCGAACCTATTGCAGTCGTTCCGCTATTTTTTATAACCTCATGCCGTACCTGCGTATTTTTATTTCCAAGGAATTTTCCGAAAATTATACCTGTCGCATTGTCGCACTGTCTCAAGGGGACAGAGGGGTATACAGCATATATTATTACGTTAAAAGCACCGGAAAGTACCACAAAGTTCACCAGAGTACCGGAAACTACCGGAAAACCGGAAAGTCGGAAAGGTGTTTCTGTCGCACTGTCGCACTGATTTGCGAGGAGACGATTTCAGTTTTCTGAGACACAAAATGCGTCGGATATTCCTGATATGTACCCCTCGCTGAACAAAAGTGCATATTTTTGAGAAAACGTAAAAGCCGTAAATACGCTGTTTAACGTATCTACGGCTTTTTTCATGCGACTTTTTTACTTTAAAAATACGCATATTTAAGTGGTGGAGGCGAGGGGAATTGAACCCCTGTCCGAAGTAATATCCATGCAACTTTCTACGAGCGTATCCTACCTATTATGATTCCCCTGTCAGACCGCCGATAGTCGGGCTGAGAGACAAAGTAGTCCGTATACATCATGCGGACACGGACACTTCCGCACGACGTTCACCGCTAATCAATGCCCAAGCGAGAGCCGCGGTACTCTCCCGGTGGACAGTAGCTGACTTAAGCAGCTACCAGTTCGCTATTTCTAGAAACTGTAATGTTATTTCTTGCGTTTATATTTAAACGTGGCGACGGTTATGGAGCTCACGCCGTACTCCGCTCGCTTATCACACTTCAAGTACCCCGTCGAAACCTTTACGCCCCCGACAAAGACACAATTTACGTGTACATACTTATTATATACCAAAGCTCAGGATTTGTCAACGGCAGCAAGGTGAAAAAACTTGTCGAGCGGGCGCGAAAGCGGTTGATTCGGCAAATAGGGCAACGCAGCCCAATGATTGACCAAAAGTCATAAAAAATGCTTTGACAATTGAAAAATATTGTTGTATAATATTAATGCTAAATAATTATGTCGGGAGGTGCCGAATTATGAAGTACTTCAAAACATGGAAAATGAAGGTATACTTTATAAAATTCGCATTTCGCCTCGCTGCTGTTATCATAATGGTATACCTCTATCTCCGTGACAAGGAGATATTCTACGAATACACGATCACCCCTGTAAAGCGCGGCTTCAACTTCATGCATCTGATGTGGCTCGTATTCATGGGACTGATGTCGCTGCATATCGTACCGCCGAGGTTTATGACAATGGGTGCGGGCAAGAAACGAAAAGTCAATTATGTACCTGTTGAAGGATATTCGGAGCTCGAGCTCCTCAGATATGTGCAGAACGAGAATAAGAAAGCATGGCGTTCGATGCTTGCATGGTTTGCGCTTAATTCGATTTTTGCGGTCTTGTTTTTTACGGGAGTTATCGGAAAACCCGAGCTTGTGCTGCTGACGTCGATATATTTCCTGTGTGATTACATATGCATACTTCTCTTCTGTCCGTTCCAGGCATTCGGACAAAAGGACAAATGCTGCGTTAACTGCCGAATTTACGACTGGGGACATTTCTTTATGTTCACTCCCTGTCTGTTTCTGAACTCATTTTTCGGCTGGACGCTCTTCCTTATGGGAACGGCAGTCATAGTTACGTGGGAATTTGAATGGACATTTCATCCCGAGCGCTTCTGGGAGGGCTCAAATCAGGTCTTGAAGTGTGCAAACTGCAAAGATCAGACTTGCACAGTAAAGCGCAGAAACACCAAAGCCATACTTTCACTTCTTAAAAAATGAGTGAGTAGGGTGCTGTGGTCTGACGCCGCAGGTGTCGCTGAAGAAAAAGTGCCATTTATATATCCAAAGATAAAGATAACACTACAGGACCTTTGGCGTTCAGCTTGAAGAGGACGAGATATTCGTATCCGACGGTGCGAAGTCAGACACAGGCAACATCACTGACCTCTTCTCGCGTGATAATACGGTACTAATCCCCGACCCCGTCTATCCCGTATACGTCGACACAAACACGATGAACGGCAGAAACATCGTATATATCAACGGCACAGCCGAAAACGATTTTCTCCCAATGCCCGAGCACAGCGTCCATGCAGATATCATCTATATCTGTTCACCGAACAATCCCACGGGAGCGTGCTATAACAGAGAACAGCTTCGCGAATGGGTCAGCTACGCACTTGAAAACGACGCAGTTATCCTGTTTGATTCGGCATATGAGAGCTTTGTCTCCGACGAAAGCCTACCCCACTCCATTTATGAAATTGAAGGCGCAAAAAAATGCGCCGTAGAGTTCTGCTCCCTCTCGAAAACGGCAGGCTTCACAGGAACACGATGCGGATATACGATAGTACCCAAAGCCGTGACGTCAACTACCTCTGACGGCAGGGAGATGAGCCTCAACAAGATGTGGAACAGGCGTCAGTGTACGAAATTCAACGGTGTTCCCTACGTGGTACAGCGAGCGGCAGCGGCAGTATTCTCAGACGCAGGAATAAACGAAGCCCGTGAGATGACGGCGTACTATATGAAAAACGCGCGTATCATAGCTGATACAATGGAAGAGCTCGGCATCCGATACACAGGCGGCATCAATTCGCCATACATCTGGTTCGAGTGCCCGTTCGGCATGGACAGCTGGCAGTTCTTTGATTTCCTTCTTGAAAAAGCGGGAGTAGTAGGAACTCCAGGCGCAGGCTTCGGCAAAAACGGCAATAAGCACTTCAGGCTGACAGCATTCAACAACACCGAAAATACGATTGAAGCAATGAAGAGATTCAAGTCTCTTTTCAAATAAAAGAACAACGCACCAAAGGGAGCCCCCTTTGGCGGTTTCGCAGGATACCGAATATGTACCGTAATTTTACGGCTCGGTAGCCCACAAATTCCGCTAAGGGAAGCACTCTAAAGGGAGCCCTCTGGTGCGTTGTTTTTATTTCAGTGCAGCTTTCATCTTGGCGACAAACTCGCCGACAGGCGCAGCAGCCTCTCTGCCGTACTCGGCGATTTGTCTGACTATAGCAGAACCGACGATAACGCCGTCCGCATACTCAGACATTTTTGCTGCCTGCTCAGGTGTAGATATACCGAAACCGACAGCGCAGGGTACATCCGTATTCTCGCGTATGACCTTAACGATTGACGAGATATCCGTTGTTATCTGCGAACGGACACCCGTAACTCCGAGACTTGAAACGATGTAAATGAAGCCGTCAGCTTCCTTCGCGATCATAGCGATACGGTCGGCGGAAGTCGGAGCAATCAGCGAGATGAGGTCGACGCCGTACTGTTTGCAAACAGGCATGAACTCGTCCTTTTCCTCGAACGGAAGATCTGGAAGAATGATCCCGTCCACTCCTGTCTCGCAGCAGCGAGCCATAAAGCGCTCGGCGTCATATGAGAAAACGACATTAGCATAAGTCATAAACACGAGCGGTATCTTCACATCACGGCGGAGCTCCTTCACGAACTCGAATATCTTATCGGTAGTAACTCCCCCCGCAAGAGCGCGAATATTCGCAGCCTGGATAACAGGACCTTCGGCAGTCGGGTCGGAGAACGGAATGCCGAGCTCAATGAGGTCGGCGCCCTTTGCAGCCATTTCACGGACGATCTTCCCCGTAGTTTCAAGGTCGGGGTCTCCGCAGGTTATGAACGGTATGAAAGCCTTACCGTTTTTGAAAGCGCTTGCGATATTACTCATAGATATCCTCCCCTCTGTAGCGTGCAATAGCGGCGCAGTCCTTGTCTCCCCTGCCCGAAACCGTCACGATGATTATCTTGTCCTTATCCATAGCAGGAGCGAGCTTCATTGCATAAGCAACAGCGTGAGCAGATTCAATAGCGGGAATGATACCCTCGGTACGCGACAGAAATTCAAAAGCGTTGACAGCCTCGTCATCGGTTATCGGGACATATTCCGCACGGCCGATATCGTGAAGATATGCGTGCTCGGGACCGACACCGGGGTAGTCGAGTCCCGCTGAAATGGAGTAAACAGGAGCTATCTGACCGTATTTGTCCTGGCAGAAATAACTCTTCATACCGTGGAAGATACCGAGCCTGCCCGTGTTGACGGTAGCCGCAGTCTCGAAGGTGTCAATACCTCTTCCCGCAGCCTCACAGCCGATGAGGCGGACGCTCTCGTCGCCGATGAAGTTGTAGAAGCTGCCGATGGCGTTGGAGCCGCCGCCTACACAGGCGATTACCGCATCGGGGAGCCTGCCCTCGTACTCGAGTATCTGCTCTCGGGCTTCTTTTGAGATAACCGACTGGAAATCGCGGACGATTGTCGGGAACGGGTGCGGACCCATTACAGAGCCGAGGCAGTAATGAGTATCGTCGATACGCGAAGTCCACTCACGCATAGCCTCTGACACAGCGTCCTTCAGAGTAGCGGTGCCGCTTTTAACGGGGATAACTTCAGCTCCGAGAAGCCGCATACGGTAGACGTTCAGAGCCTGTCGCTTTGTGTCCTCCTCGCCCATGAATACGACGCATTCCATACCAAGAAGAGCTGCCGCAGTAGCAGTTGCAACTCCGTGCTGACCTGCGCCTGTCTCCGCAATGAGGCGGGTCTTGCCCATTTTCTTCGCGAGCAGAGCCTGTCCGAGGACGTTGTTTATCTTGTGCGAGCCCGTGTGGTTGAGGTCCTCGCGCTTGAGGTATATCTTCGCACCGCCGAGCGTATTCGTGAGCTTCTCAGCAAAATAGAGGAGCGACGGTCTGCCCGCATATTTTTTAAGCAGGTCGTCGAGCTCACGTACAAAATCGGGGTCGTTCTTGTAGTGCTCGTATTCCTTTTCGAGCTCGATAACGGCATTCATCAGGGTCTCGGGAATGTACTGACCGCCGTGTACGCCGAAGCGTCCCTTTGATTGTGACATACTATCTTTCCTTTCGTTACTTCTGATTCTTTCGGAGTATATCAAGGGTGTGGTCGGATATGCCGATGATGTCCTGTCTTTCGCAGGTTGCAAGGTGGTACTCCGTCCACTTGCCGAAGGTATATTCGTCCATTTCGTATATTTTATCTCTCATGTAGCTCGACGCACCGTCTGTAGCAAAAATATAATTTGCTTTGCGCCGATCTCAAGGATTCGCGAACGGATATCTTACTGCATCCACAAACGCAGTCATCTTAGCCATATCATTAATACCGTCTGTTTCGAGAGAGCTGCTCGCATCGACCGCAAACGGCTCAAACCGAGCAATCGCCTCGCCGACATTTTGGGGAGCAAGTCCACCCGCGAGAAAGAATGGTCTGCCGATATCCTTTATAAGAGAGTGGTCGAATGGGCTGCCCGTACCCGTCCCGCTGTCGAGGAGTACAAAGTCCGCGGAACTTTCGCGAGCCGCTTCGATATCAGCCTCGCTCCTGACCGAAAAAGCCTTGATGACAGGCTTGTCGGTGACTTCTCTCAGCGAACGGATATAGTCATCGTCCTCACTTCCGTGAAGCTGGATAAGGTCGAGCTTTCCGACGAAGCCTGCAAGCGAATCGAGCGGCTCATTCACGAAAACGCCGACACGCAGTATGGAGCTGCCTGCGAGCATTTCCGAGAGCTTGTAGAAATCACCGTGTGAAATGGAGCGCCTGAATCCACCCGACAGGATAAATCCCGCATATTCGGGCCGGAGCTCCAGTACGGCGGAGACATCAGCTACCGAGCGCAGTCCGCAGAGCTTTATCCGCGTCATACGCTGCCGCCTTTCAGCTCGCGGAGCTTTTCGGCAATATCGGGAGCTCTCATAAGCGCCTCACCTATCAGCACTGCGTCGGCACCCGCCGCTTCGAGCCGAGCTGTATCCTCGCGGGAAGTAACGCCGCTCTCGGAAACGAAAAGCACATCAGCGGGAACGAGTTCTCTCAGACGGCGGCTGTTGTCGGTATCGACCGAGAAATCGGCAAGGTTACGGTTATTCACACCGATGATGCGAGCGCCGACCGAAACAGCAGTTCTTACCTCGTCCTCATCGTGAGCCTCAACAAGAGCTGAGAGCCCGAGGTCATCGCAAACACCGATATATCGTTCTATCTGCGCTGCCGAGAGTATAGAGCAAATCAGCAGTACAGCCTTAGCTCCGAGGATTTTCGCCTCGTAAATCATATACTCATCGACAGTGAAGTCTTTGCGAAGGCAGGGTATGCTTACATTCGCTGCTATCTCACGGAGGTAGCCGCTGCTTCCGAGGAACCACTTCGGCTCGGTGAGCACGGATATGCAGTCCGCACCCGCAGCCTCATACTGCCTTGCTATGTCGAGGTAAGGAAAATCCTCGGCAATAACACCTTTGGACGGACTTGCCTTCTTGCACTCGCAGATGAATGAAAGCCCATTCTTTGCGAGCGCCTTCTCGAACTCGAAACCGCCCTTCGGCAAAGCGAGAGCATTAGCCCTCATCTCGTCTGCGGAAACGATTTTTTTCTCTGCCTCAACGCGTTCTTTTGCATGGTCGGCGAGCTTGTCAAGTATAGTCATAAAAGCTCCTTATCTGTTTGAAACGGCGATGACCTTTTCAAGAGCCGCAAAAGCTGCTCCCGAATCTATCAGCTCGGCAGCGAGCTTTACACCCTCAGCGATACTGTCTGCCTTCTCGGCGATACACAGCGCAGCGCCCGAGTTGAGCAGTACGGTTTCACGCTTTGCACCTTTTTCATCGCCTCTGAGGATACTGCGTGTTATCTCGGCGTTCTCAGCGGGAGTACCGCCCATGATGTCCTCATGAGTACCGCCTTTCAATCCGAACTGCTGAGGAGTGATTGTATAGCTCTTGAACCAGCCGTCTTTGAATTCGCATATCTTAGTCGGAGCAGCAATAGATATCTCGTCGAGTTTCTCGGTCCCGTGAACGACCATCCCCCGCTTCACGCCGAGGTTCATCAGAACCTGAGCAAGCGGCTCGACGAGTGACGGGTCATACACTCCGAGGAGGAAACGTTTGGGACTTGACGGATTTGTAAGCGGACCGAGGATATTGAATACGGTGCGAATACCGAGCTCTCTGCGAATTGGTCCGACGTACTTCATGGAGGTGTGGTACTTCTGAGCGAAGAAGAAGCAGAAATTTGTCTCGTCGAGCATCACGCGGCACTTTTCGGGGCTCATATCAATGTTGACGCCGAGAGCTTCGAGACAATCGGCAGTACCTGAAAGTGACGAAGCAGCGCGGTTTCCGTGTTTAGCGACCTTAACCCCCGCAGAAGCGATGACCATTGCCGAAGTAGTGGAGATATTAAAGCTGTGAGCGTTGTCGCCGCCCGTGCCGACTATTTCGAGAAGGTCGTCATCGTTCTCGAATTTTATAGCCGCATCACGCATTGCAGCCGCACAGCCTGCAATTTCCTCAGTCGTTTCAGCTTTTGTAGATTTAGTGGAAAGGGCAGCAAGAAAAGCCGCATTCTGGGTAGCGCTCGTCTTTCCCGACATTATCTCGCTAATTACCTCGTATGCCTCATCATATGTCAGATCCTGCTTGTCAACGATCTTAACTATCGCCTGTTCGATCATAATAATTACCTCCGATCATAATTCAACAAAGTTTTTCAGCATAGCCTTTCCGAGCGGAGTCAGTATCGACTCGGGGTGGAACTGCACGCCGTATATAGGGTACTGCTCATGCTGTACAGCCATTATCTCGCCGTCGTCGGTGACTGCCGTCGCCTTCAGGCACTCGGGAAGTCCGACTGCCGCGAGCGAGTGATACCTCGCGACCTCCGTATTCTCGGGGAGTCCGCGGAAAAGCGGGCACGACGTATCGACCTTGACTGTACTCTGCTTGCCGTGCATGAGTTGTTTCGCGTGGACTATCTCCGCGCCGTACGCCATACAAATAGCCTGATGTCCGAGACAAACGCCGAGTGTGGGGATCTCCTTTGCAAGCGTAGCCGCCGCCTCTACCGTAACACCCGCGTCCTCGGGACGTCCGGGTCCTGGTGAGAGTATCATCTTCTCGGGAGCCAGTCTGCGTATCTCCTCGATTGTCATTTCGTCGTTGCGTATAACTTTGATGTCGGGTCTTAATTCTCCCACGAGCTGGAAAAGGTTATAGGAGAAGCTGTCGTAATTATCGATAAGAAGTATCATTATTCTACCTCCTCTGCGGCTTTCAGAGCCTCGACCACTGCCGCCGCCTTGTTGCGGCACTCGCGGTACTCATTCTCGGGAACTGAATCGGCGACGATGCCTGCACCGCTTCTTATAAAGACCTTGCCGTTCTTCTTGAATGCAGAGCGTATCGCAATACAGGTGTCGAGATTGCCTGTGAAGTCGATGTAGCCGATCGCACCGCCGTAGAGACCTCTCTTGTTGTTCTCGAGTTCGGCGATGAGCTGACAAGCACGAATCTTCGGAGCCCCCGAGAGCGTACCTGCGGGAAGCACCGAATTCACTGCATCGAGAGCATCGCAGTCATCGCGGATCACGCCGCGTACCGTTGAACCGATATGCATAACGTGCGAGAACCGAAGGATACTCTTGTACTGCTCGACGCTGACGGAACCGAACTTGCTTATACGTCCGAGGTCGTTGCGTCCGAGGTCAACGAGCATATTGTGTTCCGCGAGCTCTTTTTCATCGGCAAGAAGCTCAGTCTCAAGAGCCGCATCCTCCTCGTCCGACTTTCCTCTCGGTCTGGTGCCTGCGAGCGGGAACGTATGAAGCACGCCGTTTTCGAGCTTGACGAGAGTCTCGGGAGAAGCGCCCGCTATCTCGACATCCGTTCCCGAGAAGTAGAACATATACGGCGAGGGGTTCGTCGTGCGAAGAATGCGGTAGGCATTCAGGAGGCTGCCGTCATATTCGGCGCAGAGGCGGTTCGAGAGGACTATCTGGAAGATATCGCCGTCGAAGATATGCTGCTTTGCACGTTCTATCATCGAGCAGAATTCGTCTTTGGAGAACAGTTCCGTGACCTCGCTCCTGAGGCGTCCGTTCGGCTCGTTGCAGGGCTTACCGCTGCTCAGGAGATCAGCGATCTGCTCGAGCTCCATACAAGCGCGTTTATAGCTGTTTTCGATATCGGTAAGCTTCATATTCGCGATGAGCACGAGCCTGCCGCGGTAGTTATCGAAAGCGATGACCTTGTCAAAGAGCATAAGGTCGGCATTCTTGAAGTGTTCGCTGTCTTCAACGGGCAGCTTGACCGTCGGCTCGCTGTAGCCGATGAAGTCGTAGGCAAAGTAGCCTACGAGACCACCCGTGAACGGCGGCAGCCCATCAACGCGGGGGCTGCGGTACTTTGCAAGGAGCTCTCGGATATGTGAAGTCGGGTCAGTAGTTTCGATATCCTTGCCGCCGATGGTGATCATATTGTCAGAGCAGGTAAGCTCGAGAGCGGGCTTGTAGCCGAGGAAAGTATAGCGTCCCCAGCGCTCCCTGTCGTGAGCCGATTCAAGCAGATAGCAGTGTGAGGAAACATTTTTCAGTATCTTCACAGCTTCGATCGGCGAGCAGATATCGGAGAGGAGCTCGCAGCTCACGGGCATTATGTCGTATTTTCCTTGTGATGCATATTCCTTGGCTGTCTCAAGAGTTGGGTAGAATTTCATGATTGCACCTCCAAATAAAGTCGGACAAAACAAAAGTCCCTGACAAAGACTTTCATCTCTGTCAAGGACGAATAAAACTAATCCGCGGTGCCACCTTGATTCGCAGCAAAAAACTGCGCACTTAGCAGGATACTATCATATCCCCGACAACTCACGTATGTCAGCACGTCGCAGAATACTCTGCCATAAGGCATTTGACTGCGCCCTCAGCGGTCCATTTGATGACTTGTTTTTCACCCATTCTCAGCAGACAGGGCTCTCTGTGGAAGCATCATCACCGTTATCTCCGCGTCAACGGTTTTGTTGTATGAATTATAACACGCAATTTTCAATTTGTCAATAGGTTTTGAAAAATTTTTTTCAAACAGTAAGATTGTTCCTCCCCTCGCCGTACATGAGGGCTTGTGGTGGTCAGTTTTCGGAAATATCGGAAGCAGCACCAATGAATACGGGAACATTATTCCTGTCGAGTATCATGTATACGAACGGTCTGTCAAGCTCGATATAAATGATCCTCTTTTCTTCGGGGGCAGCAGCTCCGCACGCCAGCTCGACAGCTGTAACAGCGGCGGCTTTAACACCGTTTTCGCAGACCTCGATACGGGTCTTGTGGAGAACATCGTCGATATACAGAGGCTGAGCACCCTCGACCGAGAGGTCGTTTATCTTTGAAAAATCAGCTTTCAAGGGGTCGAAAGCGCTGTTCATGCCAAGCTCGGGAAGAACGTACTTGAGAGAAGCATCGAAGCTGTACTTGAACTTGGGGATCATCACGTGCAGCTCTATCTTTTCGGGGTTCTCGTACTCGGATAGTCCCTCAATGAGCTTATCTGCATCAAGCCCCATGATGTATTTCTTAATGTCGTCGTGAGGAAGAATACCAACGAACTTGTAGTCACCGCCTGCAAAGGGCTTATCGAAAGCGTCGGCATCGCCGAGGTCATAATAATGAGCTTCCTGGCTGTACATACACTTTACAGCATTCTCGCTGCCGTTATAAGCGTTGAAAACGCCGTCATATGACTGAATGTAAGGGTCAGCCCAGTCGCACTCAAAATAGAGCGTATTAATGAGCATCATCATCATTCTCTTATCAGTGGATGAAAGCTGACCTTTTTTAAGGAGAGTCGGTATCATACCCTTGGTGTGCTCATTCACCCAGCTATTAACATCAAGGACGGTAGAATCGTCAAACGGAGCCTTATAAAGCTGCGAGCCGTAATACTTGACATTCTTGTTCAGGAAATCGTCATAGACCTTGAAAGTCGGGTCGTCCCTGAACCATATAGAATCCGCAACGTAGAGCTTCTCACTCGGGTAATCGGGAAGAGTCTGGAAATAGTACGCCATATAATCATTGAGCTGGTCGATAGTCAGACCGTTTCCGAGCACTTTTTCCATTTCATCGAGAGTATCGCCGTCGGCACCGTTAGCAGTCATCGCAAGGGCGGCAGAAATGGACAGCGGAGAAAGAAGTGAGTTTTTCTTATCGGCGGAATTCGGGTCGAAGCACTTTTTGAGCAGCTCGACGCCGAGGTTCATTTCAGCCGCCGCAAACTTTTCATCAGTGCGCTTGCCCATAGCCATAGGCTCGCTGATATCGGCACAGATGTCGATGCTTCTGAGAGTACCGACCTTGTTGAATTCTCTTGTCTTACCGAGCACGAAATCCGTGACAGCTTCGAGGTCTTCCTCGTCGATGATATCGTCACAGTTGATATCGGCGTTTTTAAACTGTTCAACGGACAGCGTCATATCGTTCGTACCTGCGATCTCCATGCGATAAAGCACGGTATCGAAGGAATCGACAACTCCGTCGGCGTTGATATCACCGTAGAAGCTGATAAAGTCCGAATGCAGGGAAACTATTTCGCTGAATAGGTAGCTGCCGTATGTCTCGAACGGGAATTTATCCTCAGTATCGGGAGATGAACTCGGGTCTTCATATTTTTGGTCGGAAGCAACAGTCATAGAAACGGTGATGCCCTCTCTGAGCAGACTCAGGTATGCGCGAGTTTTTTTCCATGCAGCATCGGCGTTCCCGTCTGAAAAAAAGGGCATTTTGAAAGATAACTCACAGACACTGTGTCTGTTATAGAAACCTCCACTGTTGGGAATAACGCTGATCACCGCATAATCGCCGAAGTCATCGATCTTTGAGATCAACACATTCTCAAGAGCGTACTCATAGCGCTCCGAACTCTCCTCCGAAGCAGCGGAAGCAGCATACCTCTCCGCATGGGACTGCGGCGGGAAAGAACCGACAGTACCGAAAGCGAGCGAAAGGCTTAAGATACCTGCCGTAAGCATAGAGAACTTTTTAAAACGCATATTCATCACTCCTCGTAAATTATGTCAAAAAACACTCTTCAACTTTAGTATATCCGACAATCAACAAAAAGTCAATACAAAATTTTAAAAAATTAGTCAAAATTGACTTTCATCGAGTGATAACGTCCTTGGCATATGGGGTATACGACATACGAAAGCTGTCAAAAACGGAGGATATCTTCTCTTCACGGCAGAAAGTTTCAACGGGAACATTCCCCTGTTTTGTCACGATACAGCCGTCGGTCTCGTTGAGATGTGTCACGAACAGGCTTTTTGACGCGGGAATACCACTCTCGGACAAGTCATGTTCCACAGCACACATAAATTCGCCCGTGCTGCCGTGCGGAGCAAATCTCAGCGAGCCCTGCCACTCGTTCGGAACATTCGTGCGGTCAATGATATTATATTTGTGCTTGTCGAACAGACTTTCATACGGCAGCAGTCCTGCTCCGTGACGCGTCACGTACGAGCGCGTAACAAAAACGATCTCAATATCGGGCATATCGTCGTTAAAAACGGAGCGCATTATCCTTGCAGGCTCGAAAAGACCTGTCCGCGACGAGGTGAGGTGCGGAGCATACTCAAGATTCATCTCGTCGAGCAAAAGACCCTGTGCTCCTTCAAAAATGACCTCGTCAAGATCCGTGATGAAGTCATTTTCGCGAAGCATCACAAACTCGGCGCTGCGGCACATAGCCTCCGCAGCATTGCGCAGTACATTCATATCCGTCAGCATTTCGCCGTATTCTCCTGCCCTTCCGAGGTCGAGCCCGAGCTGTTCCGCTCTTTTGGGAGTGTAGTCACGCGCTGTCTCAGCGAGGAGCCCGAATAAAAGATCCGCATCCTTACCGATAACATCGCCGAGCCTTATCGGAACAGTCTCCGAGCGGACAGCGGCTTCATTTATCCCCATTCCGCACGAACCGTGCCGAGCCGTGCCGCGTGAAGACTCCAGTATCATATTTATCAGCACATCTCCGATATAAGTACATCGGCACAAAGGCGAGGCAAAAATACTCGGAACATTACGTCCCGTACCGCGGAATCTTTCGACCTCGTCGGTAAGCTTGAACAGATCGGGCATAAAGCTGTCAGCCCAAAAGGTATCTATCCCTCTGAACGAAGCCGACGAGAGCTGTGAGAACACGAACCGACAGTCAGGCAGGTCAACAGTATGTCCTGCCTGTGCTCCGCCGTTATGCCGTACACAGACAGCGGACAAACCGCTGCGTACAGCCTCAAGCGCATAAGTATCGGTCGCAAGTCCCTTGCCCTCGTCGCCAAAGCTCTTGCCTATAATTATCCTGCTCCGCATTAGTTGAACAGCTTAGAGAAAAATCCCTGCTTCTTGTCGTCAGCCGCAGACTCGTCAGCATCAGGTACACCCGCACGAGCTTTGGTACGTTCTGACATAGCCTCGAGATCGATAGTCGATAGAGCGGACTCCACGACCTCTTTAGCCTTACCGCTCCACTGGGAAACAGTCTCCTCCTTGGTCATGCCGCCGACAAGCTGCATAAGCGAGATCATCAGCTCAGCAAGGAAGTTGATATTTTCGGACGGGATGACAGCGTTTCGTCCTGGAATAAGCTTTTCCCACGTATTGAACGCCATTTCGGTACGACAGCCTGTAATAATGTGGAAGATCTCATATTTCTCGCTTGTTTCGGTGTAAAGACCGACCGTCGAATAACCGTGCTCGGCGTTATCTCCGTACACCTCGGAAATGTTTCTCGCTGACAGTATGTCCTCATTGCCGCCGTCGCAGACCTCATCACCAATGCAGAAGATGAAGCCCTTTTTACCGCGCTTCTCATAGCAGTCCGTGGAAGTATGCTTGTCAGCAAAGTACCAGACGAGCGAATCATAGCTGTACATATTGCCACCGTCCAGCGCAAATTCGAGCAGCTGCTCGACAACGCGGATATCAGCCTCGAACTGAGTTACCTGAAGCGGCGGATAGATCACATTGGGATTCGGGTCTGTAAATGCAGCGCACATGATATGTGGGTCGGTCACAGGGCGCTTCTCGAGGATCATGGTAGCAGTCCTGTTGAGAGAATTCTTTGCGATCTCAGCCGCAAGATACCCCATAGAGCCTGTTGAATCAAAGCCGATGATGACAGGAGTTGACTCGGGAGAATCCTCACTGTCACGGGATTCGCGGACATTGATGAACTGCGGCAGATACTTCTCGTTTACCTTATTGCCGCTGAACAGCTGCTCTGCAGTCGATGACGCAGTTATACCCTTACTGTTTTTAAGCTTGTTCCAGTCAGCTGAACTATAGCTTCCTCTTCCCATTTGAAAAACCTCCTCAGAATGAAATATTATTGTTATCGGAAATACTTATGTAGGCGAGCGAGCGAGCCGCGATCTCTGCTGCGCGCTGTTCAACAGAAGCGAGCGCCTCGTTCGGAGAGCGACCCTCGGCGACTGAAATAAGCGCATATATCAGTTCCGAGAGACAAGAAATATCGTGCTTGCTGACAGCAGCAGCCCTGCCCTGCATGAGTGAGCGCCAGTCCGCGAAAATACGGGCATCCTCGGGAGCGCCTCTGTCGATACAGATATGGAAAACGTGGTACTTTTCTTCGGCAGCAGCGATCAGCTCCTCACTTGAGAGGTCATAATCGGAGACATCGCCGAAAACGCGTTTTATCTCGGCGCGTGTCAGCACCTTATGGCAGCAGTCATCGCCGATAGTAATGAGGATACCTTTTTTGCGGCGTTTTTCAAAGTTATCGGTCAGAGTACGCTTAGCCGCAAAATACCATGCAAGATTATAGGATTCACCGCCGTTGCCTCCGCCTCCGCCCTCGAGACAAAGGCTTGTAAGCTGCCTTATTATGCGGATATCGCTCTCGAACTGAGTGACCTGCAAAGGCATCATATCCGACTTGCAGTCACCTATCGCGCAGCACATTATCTGCGGGCAGAGTATCGGCTTGTTCTCGTATATGTACATTATCGCCTTGTTCAGCGAGTTCAGAGCGAGCTCCTCTGCGAGATAACCCATAGAAGCCGTGACATCAAACCCGATGATAACAGGCGTAGACTCGGGAGAATCCTCATTGTCGCGAGCCTCGCGGTACACGCCGCTGAGATCGTGCGGCGCTCCGTCCCGAGCAAGAGCGGTAAAGAGCTTCTCGGAAGATCGCTCTTTTCCGAACGATGAGCGCAGCTTTGTCCAGTCGCTCGCAGTATAGCTTCCTCGACCCATAGCCTACCTCTTTCCGTAGATCTGCTCGTCGTCGGTATCCATAGTCATGAACCTTCGCTCGCCGTACGACTTGATGAGCACATCGTCCCAGAGCGCGAAATCGTCGTAAGCGTTGCTCTCGGGAGCACCTCGCAGGAAGTCGGCAAAAGGCTGCGGAAGGTCATCTGACGCTCTGACTTCAGCCCTTGTTGCGAATCCGAGCACAGCAGCCGCTGTTTCGCGAAGAGAAACGAGATTATCGCGTGTAGTGCGCACGATGCCGTCAGAAGCAGTATTATTGCGGACAACCCTGTGCCAGCCGCCGTAAAGGCTTGCCGTATGGTCATAAGGGTTGATGTATACAGAATCGATACCGAGCTCGGTATGAACGAGACTGTTATATTCAAGAACGCAGCAGAGGTTTTCAAGTCTGCTAACGATCCATGCGGCGTGACGTCCGCCAAGCTTTCCGAACAGCCTCAGCGGGTACTCGTCCTCACTTTTTTTGACAGCAAGGAGAGCAGAGCCGTCAGCGAGCGTGAATCCGCCGCTTATAACGGGAAAGAAATCGGAAAGGCTCTTAGTGTCGGCAGACGGATAGTCGAGCGAAGACACAGCTGAGCGGAATTTATCGGCATTTCGGATATTCAGCGGCTCGAAGCGGAAGATCACATTCTGACGCGCGGTATAAACTTCCGCATCCTTTTCGGAGTGCATATGAAGGCTCCTGATATCTATCCTTCTCCCGTCCGAGCACTCAAAGATCTTCTCCGAAGCGCTGTTCCAGAGCTCATCGGCGCGTGAACGCCTTTCCTGAGCATTCTTGGAAAGCGCAAAGAAGCCTCTCATATGCTCATAGAAGTCGCGGTAGTAGTCGGTATCGCTGTGGTCGAGCACGTATTTTGAGCGGCAGTAAGGGCATAGTGCCGTAGCCCCCGTCGGTTCGATGACCATAGGAGCACCGCAGTTCTTACAGCTGAGCAGTTTCATAACAGCACCTCCGTTTTAGTTAGAATACAATTAAAGCGGTTATTGAGTACACATTAATTATAACACAAATAGAAAAGAATATCAAGGCTTGCGGAACGAAAAAAAGCAAACCGCGCAATAAACATCACGCGGCTTGCCTTGGTATTGGAGGGAAATTCTTATTTAATTGATATACACGAACACTATTTTTGTCCGTAGTAAGCGTTGGCTCCGTGCTTGCGGAAGAAGTGCTTATCAAGCAGTCTCTGCGGCATATTCGGAGTATCCGAACGCAGAGTCTTCGTTATCCACGCCATAGCCGAGAGTTCCTCGAGAACGACCGAATTATGCACAGCTTCCATGCAGTCCCCGCCCCAAACGAATGGACCGTGATTAGCCACAAGGACAGCGGGAATATTCGCATATTCCTTACAGCACTCAACGATGACCTTACCTGTCTCGAGCTCATATTCGCCCTTGACCTCGGCATCGGTCATCTCACGTGTACACGGAATCTCGCCGTAGAAGTAGTCGCCGTGAGTAGTTCCGAGCGGAGGTATGCCCATGCAAGCCTGCGCAAAGGAGGTAGCATAGCGGCTGTGAGTATGCACAACACCGCAAACGCCGTCAAAATTCCTGTATATTTCAAGATGTGTAGGCGTATCGCTCGACGGGGACAGTTTCCCCTCAACCTTCTCGCCGTCCAGAGTCATAACGACGATATCGTCGGCGGTCATAGAGTCGTACTCAACACCGCTCGGCTTTATAGCCACGAGACCCGATTCACGGTCATACTCGCTGACATTGCCCCACGTAAAAGTAACGAGTCCGTACTTTGGAAGAAGCAGATTTGCTTTCAGTACGCGTTCTTTGAGCTCTTTAACGTCCATAGATAACGTCTCCCAGCATCATATCGCGCTCAAGCTGATATTTTTTTGTATCCTTGTTGATAACAACGAGCTCGATACCCATGATGCGTGCAAAATCGCGAACGGTCTCGTCGGTGATATCGTATGAGAGAACGGTATGATGAGCGCCGCCTGCAATTATCCAGCACTCCAGTCCCTCAAGGAAAGAGGGAGCGGGCTTCCACATCGTCCTTGCAACGGGAAGATTGGGCATAGACTGGAAAGGCTTTTCGCACTCAACATCCTGAGCTATGAGACGAAGTCTGCCGCCGATGTCGATAAGAGAGAGAGCCTTTGCAGAGCCAGCCCTGCCCTCGAAAACGAGACGAGCGGGAGCTTCCCTGTCGCCGATACCGAGCGGATGGACTTCTATTCTCGGTCTGTCAGCAGCAATAGACGGACAAACCTCAAGCATATGCGAGCCGAGGATGAGCTCGTGCTTGTAGTCGTAGTTGTAATCCTCCATGAAAGAGGTGTAACCATCGGGATACATAGCCTTTACGATAGCAGTCATACCTGCTGTTTTCCAGTCGCCTTCAGCGCCGAAGCCGTAGCCTTTGTGCATAAGGTGCTGAGCAGCGAGACCGGGAAGCTGTCTCATGCCGTGCAGATCCTGGAAAGTGTTCGAGAAAGCTTTAGCTCCCTCGCGAACGAGTATCTTCTCGATAGCGATCTCCTCGCGTGCCTGATAACGTATACACTCTTCATCAGCCTTATCGAAGTCATAGAGCTCGGCGTACTCCTTCATAAGAGCGTCGATCTCGGAGTCTGTCACCTCATTCATAAGGCGGACAAGGTCGCCGACAGCGAAGGTATTGACCTGCCAGCCGAGAATGATCTGTGCCTCTATCTTGTCGCCCTCGGTAACAGCGACCTCGCGCATATTGTCTCCGAAGCGGACTATCCTGAGGTTCTTGCTGAACTGAACGCCCACAGCCGCGCGCATCCAGTCGGCGATCTTCTCCTGAACGGCAGGGTCAGACCAGTGCCCCGCAACGACAGCTCTCGGCATACGCAGACGCGCCCCGATAAAGCCGTGCTCGCGGTCGCCGTGAGCGGACTGATGGAGGTTCATATAGTCCATATCAATAGCCTCATTGGGGATATTGTCATTGAACTGAGTATGGAAGTGGAGCCACGGCTTCTGAAGACTTCTCAGACCGTTTATCCACATTTTTGAAGGCGAGAACGTGTGGCAGAAAGTGATTATACCCGCGCACTCGTCGTCATAATTAGCTTCCTTGATGATGCTTGTTATCTCGGACTCTTTCTTTACCGTAAGTTTGTACTCAACGGGGAAAGGCAGTTTCAGTCCTGCAACTATCTTTTTCGAGTCCTCCTCGACCTGTCGGAGCGTTTCCTCGCCGTACAGGAACTGAGAACCTGTTACAAACCAGAATTTCATATATCATCTTTCCTTTCGTCATTCGGAAACTGACGCTCTTTCAGCCGAGAGCCCCGAAATATATTTTTTCATATAAACGTTCAGACCGTCGATATCCTCCTTCGCGGGAGAAACGGTACTGCCTTTCATATCGGCGAAAACTCTGCTGCCGAGATAAGTCTCGAGAGATTCACCGACGTTCTTGTTTGCCATGTAAGCCGCAAGGAGAGCAATGCCCCACGCGCCGCCCTCGCCTGCTGTCTGCATGAGTGTAACATCGGCACCGAGAGCCGCCGCGAGGAAGTTCTGGCTCGGTACAGGAGTTTTGAAGAACCCGCCGTGCGCATAGATACGCTCGAGCCTGACGTGCTCCTGCTCGGTGAGGATATCCATTCCCGCTTTAAGCGCCGCAACGCAGGAATAAACGAGCGAACGCGCGAGATTGCGGATATTGAAATCAGAATCAGGGCTTCTGAACAGAAGGGGCTTACCGTCCCTTACACCTGTTACAGGCTCGCCTGCATAGTAGTTGTAGGATATGATGCCGTCGCAGTCGGGAGCACCTTCAGCCGCAAGAGCATACAGCATATCATAAAGCTTTGGTTTCGGCAGATCGACACCTGCTTCCTTCAGGAAGCTGCCGAACATCCCGAACCACGCATCGAGGTCAGAGGTGCAGCTGTTGCAGTGAACCATAGCAACGGGCGCGCCGCAAGGAGTAGTCACGATATCTATCTCACGATGAACAGCCTTCAGCTTATCCTCAAGAACTATCATCGAGAATATCGACGTCCCCGCCGACACGTTGCCCGTCTTGGGAGTAATGCTGTTTGTGGCAGCCATACCCGTCTGAGCGTCGCCCTCGGGCGGACAGAACGGAACACCTGCACGGAAAGTGCCTGACGGGTCGAGCAGCAAAGCTCCCGCCTCTGTAAGGGTCCCCGCGCACTCCCCCGCCCGAACTATCTTCGGCAAAAGCTCCGAGAGGCTGTGCCTGAGCTCTGTTGAAGCAGTGAGAGTATCGAACCGCGACATCATCGCCTTGTCATAATCGCAGGTCGACGGGTCAATCGGGAAAATGCCCGAAGCGTCCCCTGCACCGATGACCTTTTCCCCCGTAAGGAGATAATGGACATAACCCGCAAGCGTAGTCATAAAGGCAAGTTTGCTGATATGAGGCTCTTTATTGAGGATAGCCTGATACAAGTGAGCAACGCTCCAGCGCTGAGGGATATTGAAATCGAAAGCGTCGGTAAGGCGTTCGGCAGCCACCTCGGTCATAGTATTTCGCCAGGTCCTGAAAGGAACGAGCTGTTCATCGTTCTCGTCAAAAGCGAGGTAACCGTGCATCATAGCCGAAACTCCGACAGCAGCCGCAGATTCGAGCTTAACGCCGAATTTATCCTCGACATTCATCATAAGGTCAGCGAAGCATTCCTGCAAACCTTTTTTCACATCATCGAGAGAATAAGTCCAGACTCCGTCGAGCAGCTCGTTCTGCCAGTCGTGGATACCCGTAGCAAGAGGAGCGTGACCGTCGTCGATGAGCACAGCTTTTATGCGGGTAGAGCCGAGCTCAATACCGATAACAGCTCTGCCGTTTTTAATGATATCCGCACCGCTCATTTTTTTGCTCCTTTAACTTCGGCGGGTCTTGAAGCCGAGAGATTTGCTTTTTTGCGGCGGGCGATGATAACGCTCTGAACAATTAGGAAGATACAGAGCATCGAAGCATTCGTGATACCCGTCCACCAAGCCTGATCAAGACCGATCGATGATACGATATTCTGGATAAGTGCGAGTGAAAGGACGCCGAAAAGAGTACCGATGATATTTCCGACGCCGCCCGTGAGCATGGTTCCGCCGATGATAGAAGAAGCGATAGCGTTCATCTCGGCGCCTGCGGCATGAGTAGCCGAACCCGAGCCAACGTGCATAAAGTAGACAAATCCGCCGATCCCGCCAAGGAAACCGCACATAAGGTAAGCAAGGAAAGTTGTTCTCTTTACATTGATACCGAGCATAAGAGCGCTTTGCTTGTTGCCGCCTACGGCATAGAAATTACGGCCTGTCTTTGTCCATTTGAGGAAAACGAACAGAGCTGCTACAACGACGAGAGCGACAATAACGCCAATCTCAATATAGGCATCGATGTATTCGCCTCTCTTATTGTAGGACCCCAAACCTGGGATAATGATCCTTGCTTCCTTGAGCTTCACGAACTCCTCATTTTGAACGTTGAAAGGGTTCGTATTGACAATAGTAGTCATACCGCGCGCGAAGAACATTCCCGCGAGGGTCACGATGAACGGCTGAATGTCAAGATAAGCGATCAGGTAGCCCTGCACCAGACCGAAAGCCAGACCGATGCCGAGAGAGATCAGCAAAGCACCGATGACGCTGCCGCTGTGCATATCGAGATATACGGCAGAGCACATACTTACGAGAGCAGCCATACCGCCGACCGAGATATCGATACCGCCTGTTATCATGACGAGGGTCATACCGCAGGAAAGGATGATGAGAGCGGCATTTGCATTGAGAATATTAAAGAAGGTCTGAGCCTTCTGGAAGCCCGAACCAAGAGCAAATATCGCAAACAGATACATCGCAAAGAAAACGATGATAGTAATCGACATCAGCAGATTGGTATCGGAAAGGCTTCCGAGAAAAGACCGCCGTGACTTATCGGCAGTCAGAAACTTCTGCGACATAGTATATTCCTCCGTTTCAAACGCTTGTCAGGTCTTCAGCTCCGCACGTTCGGGGCGAATCCTTTTGAAGAGAGATGCTATCTTTTCTCTTACTATCGGTGCGCTGAGCACAACAAGTGCAATAACGACCACTGCCTTGTAAGCAGGGAGAGCGTCCGACTGTACCTGGAATTTGTAGAGCGTTGTAGTAAGGAACTGAATAACGTATGCGCCGAGGATAGAAGCGGAGATATTGAATTTACCGCCGCCGAGAGCATTTCCGCCGAGAGCAACGGCAAGGATAGCGTCCATCTCGATATCCTTAGCCACGACCGAGTAATTTATGGTCCTCAGACGGCTGACCTTGATAAGGCCGGCGACAGCAACGCAAAGGCCGAGGATAACATAAGTAATGAACTTGATGAAAGCGGGGTTAAGACCGTTAAGGCGCGAGGTCTGCTCGTTGATACCTACAGACTGAACATACAGCCCGAGCGTGGTAAATTTAAGGACCAAGAATATCAGGATAAAGCAGGCTATCGCGATGAAAAACGGCGTAGGTATCGGTATTCCGGGGATAAGGCCTCCGAAGTAGGAGAAAGTCTTGTCCCTTACTTCGGGCAGCTCATTGTTGTTGATCCAAGCGGCAATAGAGCGTCCTGCCGTAAAGAGGATAAGAGTCGCTACCATCGGCTGTATCTTGAATACCGAGACAAGGATACCGTTAAAGGCACCGCAGGCCATAGTCACTAAGCAGCATACAAGGAAAGCCACGATTATGGGAGCCTGAATCTCATCGGGACGCGAATTGGTACCGCAGAGGACTCTCAGCACAACACTTCCTCCGATAGCTATCGCAGCGCCGACCGAGATATCCTGTCCGCGGGAAGCCGCAGTAACGAGAGTCATACCGATAGCGAGTATCGCAAGCTCGGAGCCGTAGTCGATGATAGAGATGATATTTCCCGAAAGAATGGGATCGCCGTTGCTGTTATGACCGAACGTTACCTTAAAGAACGAGGGGTCCATGATGAAATTGAAAACAGCGAGAATGAGCAGTGCAGCTAAAGGGATAAAGATCTGTTTTCTGAACATAGCAGTGATTATCGAGCCTGCCGTATTTGATTTTGAAGTGGGATTCATTTCTGCTCACCTCCTGCAATAGTATTCATGATAGTATTCTGAGTAAGTTGATCGCCCTTCAGCTCGCCGACGAGCTTTCTGTCGCGCATAACGAGGAGTCTCGAGCAGGTACGCAGCATCTCGTCGGTCTCGGACGAGATAAATGTGATGCTCATTCCCTCGGAAGCGAGCTTGAGCACAAGCTTCTGTATATCGACCTTTGTGCCGACATCAATACCTCGTGTCGGCTCGTCGAGAATGAGATATTTCGGGTGAGTGAGGAGCCAGCGTCCGAGTATGACCTTCTGCTGATTACCGCCCGAAAGCGACTTTATAGGTGTATTGACCGAAGCTGTCTTGATATCGAGCAGCTTTATGTACTCGTCAGCGAACTTCGTTGCCTGCGCCTTGGAAAAAGGACGGAAGAAACCTTTCTTGACCTGAAGAGCAAGAATGATATTATCCCGCACCGAGAGATCGCCGACTATGCCGTCGCGTTTTCTGTCCTCGGCGAGGTAAGCGATACCGTTCTTCATCGCGTCGATAGGCTTGGTTATCCTGACTTCCTTGCCCTCGACCCATACCGTACCGCTTGTGACCTTATCGGCGCCGAAAATAGCGCGAACACACTCGCTTCGACCCGAGCCGAGAAGTCCCGTGAAACCGTTCACCTCTCCCTTGCGTATGCGGAAGTTGAAAGGCTTGATACCCTCCGAGCTGCAAAGGTTCTCAGCCTCATAGACGATCTCGTTCTTTGTCTCGTTGAAATTCGGGGAATCGTTTTTGATATCCGCCATATCGTCGAGCTCCTTGCCGAGCATCTTGGAAACGAGCTGAACACGCGGCAGCTTCTCGATCTCATATTCACCGACGAGCTGACCGTCGCGGAGGACGGTTATCCTGTCGCACACTTCATAAACTTGGTCGAGGAAGTGAGTAACAAAAATGATACCGACACCTCGTGCCTTCAGGTCGCGCATGAGCTTGAACAGTTTAGCGACCTCTGATTCGTCGAGGGACGAAGTAGGCTCATCGAGTATGAGCACGCTGCAATCCATATCTACCGCACGCGCGATAGCGACCATCTGCTGAACGGCGATAGAGCAGCTTGCGAGCTGCTGATTAGCCCTTACGCCTATTTCAAGTGAAGCAAGGAGTTCGTCAGCCTTTCGGTTCATCTCACGCCAGCTGACAGTCGCTCCCTTACCGCGTCCTATGAAGATATTCTCGGCGACCGAGAGATTCGGACAGAGCGAGATCTCCTGATAAACCGTACTGATGCCCAGATTCTGAGCATCCTGCGGAGAGTGGATCTGTACGGGAGCATTATGACCTTTAATGTAAATTTCTCCGCCGTCTTTGACATGAACGCCCGTGAGGACTTTTATAAGAGTAGACTTACCCGCACCGTTTTCGCCCATAAGCGCGTGGATCTCTCCCTCACGGAGCGTAAAATCGACATTTCTCAGCGCTTTAACGCCAGGAAACGACTTATGTATGCCCCGCATTTCCAGCAATGATTTATCCTGCATTGCCTTTCCTCCTAAGTAATAATCGCATAGATACGTGAAAAAACTTTTAAAATTAGTGCGGTGACAATTGCCATAACCGAACGTGTCACCGCACTTATTTAGTTATTCAATGTCCTGCGTGATCAGATGCCGTACTGCTCTACATCAGCGTCAGTGATAGTAGTAGCATCGAAGCCCTTTTCGTCCATGATGATAGTCTTCTGAGGGAGTGTCTCGCCCTTTTCGAGCTTATCAATGATATCAACGATGTAAGAAGACTGGAAGGGGTTGCACTGACCGTCGTAGTTCCAGTTGCCTGCCTTAAGTTCCTCGAGAGCCCACTTATTGCAGTCGAAACCGATAACAACAACGTCCTTGCCAACGCCGTGGGAGATATTAGCCTTATCGAGAGCAGCAACAGCGCCCTTGGCCATATCGTCGTTCTCGGCGTAGATAACATTGAACTTCTTGTCAGCGTCGATAACAGACTGAACAATCTGCTGAGCCTTTTCGGAGCTCCACTCAGCGGTCTGCTCGGCAACGATGTTCCACTTGAGTTCGGCAGCGGTCTTAGTGAGAGCACCTGAACGTCCTTCCTGAGCAGCGGAACCCATAACACCCTGAAGGTGAACGATATCATAGCTTGTGAGGTTCTGATTCTTGAGCCACTCAACAGCCTGCTCGCCTTCCTTATCCATATCGGAGACAACAGAAGCTTCATAGAGGCTCTCGTCAGCGTCGATAGTACGGTCGAAGAGGATAACTCTTACGCCTGCATCCTTAGCGTCCTTGAGAACAGAATCCCAGCCTGCCGTATCAGCAGCGGAGAGAAGGAGGTAATCGACCTCATCCTGAATATACTTCTGAGCGAAGTTTATCTGCTCTTCGTTTTTGAGGCTGTATGAGAACTTGGCGTCATAGCCGTTTTCCTTGGTGAAAGTAGCCTTGAGGTCGTTTACGTTGGCAGTACGGTATCCCGACTCATTGGGGTCGTTGTTAATGATGCCTACAGTAATGAGCTTATCGCCCTTCTTGGACTCATTTGAAGAACCGCCCTCAGAACCGCAGCTTGCAAAAACAGCGCCGCAAAGGACCATACTTGCAGCCATAGCAAGAACCTTTTTCATTTTCATAATAACATTCCTCCATCTCGTATGTTTTTATTTATTAACGTTCACGTCGTTAACTTGTACTTACATTATAAACAATTTGTACATACATTGATACCGAAAATAATACACAAAATGTTTATTATTTTTAGAATATAATAATTTGTACAAATCACGGACAGACATTAGCGTTCGTCTGGAACTGTCTGGGAGTCTGTCCCGTATACTTTTTGAAAATCTGACTGAAATACCGATAATCTCTGAAGCCCACATCATAAGCGACCTCATATATCATCTTTGAAGTACAGCACAGCAGCTCTCTTGCGTGTGCGATACGAGCCGCAGCAATATACTCGGAGAGGTTCTGCCCATACTTTTTCTTGAACTGCGTACTGAGATACGACGGGCTAAGCCCGACAGCCTCAGCGACAACGAGGAGCGAGAGCTCATCGTTCATATAGTTCATGTCAATGTAGTCACGCGCCTTAGCAACGATACTTTTTCCGCTCTCCTTAGCTGAGCCTATCCTCCACATTATACAGTCGTAGATCATCTTACGCAGGAATTGGATAGTATCGTCGGTATTCATCAGCTTAGAGCCGATATCATCAGCTATACCGAAGCGTTCGCAGAAAGCCTCATTGCTAATGCCGATCTTCTCGGCAAAGGTATGTGCCGCGACGTAGATGTCCATACAGACATACAAACGTATCACAAGCGAACCGATCCGTGAGAAATCGACCTCTTCAAGTATGGAGTCGAGCTTATCGGTGCAGTCCTCGAGCTTTCCGCTCTGCAAAAGGTCTTCGACCTTTCTGATGTCAACGCGCTTGACGTCCTGCATCATATCACTTTTATCATTCATATCCATTACCCCACACGATCATGCCGTTCCGCGTAATCTTTGAGATCAAAGCTTCTTGACCGAGTCGCGAATCTTTAATTCGGGTGTGAAAATAATGTCGTTATTGTCAGCCGAGGGAGAGCAGATAAGGTCTATGAGCTTTTCCGCAACAGCCTCACCGAGTCTGCGCTTGGGATGAGCCACAGTAGTGAGCGGCACATCGCAGATCGAAGCGTACTTTGAATCGTCGATACCGACAACCGAGATCTCATCGGGAACGCTGATGTCATGTTCCTTGCAGAATTGCAGGAGCTTCACGGCAATATTGTCATTGTAGCAAACAACAGCGGTAGTCTCGCTAAGCAGCACGAGCAGATTGTTCTCGCCCGAAGTGAATACCGAGTTTTTATCGGAGGTAGCGAACCAGAGGACGTTCTCCTCAGCGTTCCTGAGTCCGTGAGCTATACAGCTCTTAGTAAAGCCGCTGTATCTCTTGTGTCCCTGAATATCATCGAGAGCGAAAATACCCGCCACTCTTCTATGACCGCACCCGAACGCATAATCCGCAGCCAGTCTGCCTGCGGCTTCATCGTCGATAGACACACACGGGTAACTTGACCACGGATATTTCGCATTAAAGAACACGACAGGGATGTTTTTTCTGCGGAGCTCGTCATAGAGCTCCATATTCGGATTAGGCAGAGCGCTCTTCGACGGCTCAATGATGAGACCCTGTACACCGCTCGAGATCATGCTCTGAAGAGCCTGCTGTTCCTCGGACACTTTGTTGTGAGTTATAGCAAGCTGCATAGAATAGCCCGAATCATTGAGAACGCTCTCGATCCCTGTAACGATCTGAGGGAAGATATAATCGGTAAAATATGTAGAGATAACACCGATATTTTTAACCTGAGAAGGCTGTTCGGGCTGAGCCGAGCCGGCAGAAACGAAAGCGCCGCTGCCTCTTACGCGGCTGATAACGTTCTCATTTTCGAGGCACATGAGAGCCTGTCTGACAGTCTGTCTGCTGACTCCGTGTATCTCGCAGAGCTCCTTTTCCGTGAGAAAGCGGTCTTTAGGCTTCAAGCCGTTTGAAGCGATATAGTCCTTAGCCCACTCAACGATATTCAAATATTTATAATCTTCCATCGAATCCTCCTCCACCCGAAACATCTCGGTTTTTCTTAATGATAACACAAATCATCGGCTTTGTAAATACAACTTTAAAAATTGCCTTAAAAATTTGTATGTACGGACAAATTACGCGGTGCTGTATTGTGCATTTCGACAATTTTTGAGGTCGTTTAATCACACTATTGACAAAAGGACTGGCATAGTATATAATTTTTACATCGAATAAGGCTCAGGTTTTGGAGCTGCTTTGTTACAATTTAATAATTAATGTGTCCTCAATAACCGCATTTAGGCGGTTATTGCCCCGAACTTCGTTCGGGGAGCGCAAATTCCCTTTAATATAAAGAATTTGCGCGTCACATTAATTAGGAGAGGAGAACTATGGATAAGATAAAATGGGGCATAATCGGAACAGGACGTATCGCCCGTGCATTTGTGACTGCACTTACAGCCGTTCCGGAAGCTGAATTATACGCAGTCGGTTCACGGAGCGCCGAAAAAGGAGCAGATTTCGCCAAAGAATACGGCTTCGCACGCTCATACGCGAGCTATGACGACCTCCTTTCCGACAGCAATATCGACATAGTGTACATAGCCACGCCGATGGCATCACACTACGACAACTGCATTTCCGCGCTGACGAGAGGCAAAAACGTATTCTGCGAGAAATCGGTCACACTCAATGCTGAACAGCTCCGCGGGATACTCACACTTGCAGAAAAGAAGAAGCTTTTCTTCTGCGAAGCGATGTGGATGAAATGCCGACCGACCTACATTAAAATGAAGGAATGGCTCGAGCGCGGAAAGGTCGGAGATATCCGTTACATCAAGGCAGATTTCAGCAATTTTGTACCATATAACGCCGATGACCGCCTCTTCCGTGCCGACTGCGGCGGCGGAGCGCTTCTTGACGTAACTGTATACCCGCTCACTCTTGTCCACGACCTTCTCGGCAAGCCCGCAGAAATTCAAAGCGCCGCAAATCTCAGCGGCGGAGTTGACATCAGCGAGTCGCTCATACTCCGTTACACAAACGGAGCATTTGCTTCGATCGAATCAGGCTTCGAGATAGGGCTTCGCAATAATGCCGTTATTTCAGGAACTGAGGGCAGTATCGTATTTGGTGATTGTTTCTTCTGTACAGACAATGTATCGCTTTATGATAAGGAGCGCCGTCTTGTAGAGCAGTACAACTCCCCTGCCCGTGTAAACGGCTACGAGTATGAGATAGAGGAGGTACATCGTTGTCTCCGCTCGGGACTTCCCGAAAGCACACTCATCCCTCACAAAGGAACGCTCGAGGTCATGGAGATAATGGACTCCCTGCGCAGCGATTGGGGATTGAAGTTCCCGAAGGAATAAAAAATAAGGCTGACCGTATGTGCTGTGCCTATATAGAAATATTACGGGGTATTTATTGAGGGAAACCCTTTTGAAAAAGGGTTCCGCTAACAGCGGCGGTCCCCTCTGTCGCTTCGCGACATCTCCCCGCACTGCGGGGAGTCACCCTCAAACTCCCTTCCTAAAACTTTCAATTTAAATTTTGCCCCTATGGGGTACTCTCATTGAAAAGAAAGACTAACTCTTTTCATATCAGGAGAGTACCCCATAGGGGCAAAATTTGGACTAAAAGTCTTTGGAAAGGGGTTCGGGGGAGAACCTTTCTTCTGCATGGTGTTCTTAACGCAGTTAATTATGTATTATCTCCGAGGAGGTCATCCTCGGAGATTTTTATTATGTAAATTTGGCCATGCCAAGCTCGTTCATCTCTCCGTCAAGTCTGAATGCTTTATCCGGATGAAATGTGAAGTATATAACTATGTGATTACCGCAGGTCCTTGAACGTTTTACAGCCTTTTCGTGGACTTCTATTCGCTCTATAAAAGCTCTCATAAGCTCAGGCGTGACCTTTGAAATTGTTACATACCTCTTAGCCTTGGTGATAAAGTCCCGGATACATTTCTCACGCACTTTCACTTCATCAAGCTGCGAGTTGAGGGTGCTGAGCTTTGATTTCAGTTCGGACTGTTCATTTTCAAAGCTGGTGGCGAGAACTTCGTAGCGTTCGTCGGTTATTTTGCCGTTGGACCTGTCCATGTATAGGAGCTGTATTGCGTTGTCAATCTGCTTGATCTTAGCTTCATACTCAATTCTAAGGGCCTCGGACTCTTTAAGATTCTTAGCAGCTTCTGCTTTGCCGTTTCTCATGGCGTCTTTGTAAAACTCGTCCGAGTGCTCCCTTGCGTATTTCGTCACCTTTTTCATTGCTCTTAAAACTATCTCGTCGAGCACACTTTCACGAATGTAATGTGAAGTGCAGTCGCTTTTGCGGCTTTCATAGTGTCCGCAGCGGTAGCTGTCGCCTTTGTGCGATTTGTCGCGGTTGCGGTACAATCTTGAACCGCATTCAGCACAGTAAAGATAACCTGCATACTTGTCCAGCTCGCCGCGTTTGTCTGCACGTTTGCGACCTTCAAAGTGCTTCTGTACCAGATCAAACGTTGCTCTGTCAATGATTGCTTCGTGCGTATTAGGAAATATCCTCATATTCTCAGGCGAGTTTTTGATACGCTTTTTCAGCTTGTTGGACTTTGAATAGGTCTTGAAGTTTACCGTATCTCCGCAGTAGATCTGATTGGAAAGCATCTTTCGGATAGTGTTGTTCGCCCATGCGTAAGGCTTGTCGAGCTTGAGATTTCTTGAAAGGCTGCCATACTTTCTGTAATTGTAAACGCCGGGCGAGAGAACTTTCTCCTGTTCAAGAGATCCACAGATACGCTTTATGCCTATTCCACTTGCATACATCTCAAAGATATGCTTGACAACAGGTGCAGTCTCGGGATCGGGTATGATTTGCTTCGGGTTGCTTGGATCTCTCATATAACCATATGCTATCCAGGCTGCAAGACGTTCTCCACGTTCGCCCTTTGCTCTGAGTACAGCCCTTATCTTATTCGAGCAGTCTCGAGCGTACATATCATTGAACAGATTCTTGATACCAGACATCTCGTTGATACCATTGGCGGAATCAACTCCGTCCGTTACTGCTATGAAGCGAACATCATATGCAGGAAACACCAATTCCATGAGTCTGTCGGTCTCTAAGTGGTCGCGTCCAAGTCTCGACTGGTCTTTCACAATGACTGTTCCGACAAGTCCGTTCTCAACATCATTCAGCATATGAACGTACTCAGGACGAGTATTATCGGTGCCGCTGTAACCATCGTCGATGTAATACTGACAATTACGGAAGCCGTTCTTGTCTGCGTAATCCTTTAGCATAAGTCTTTGATTTTCAATTGACAGCGACTCGCCTGCACGCATATCCTCTTGACTTAGGCGGCAGTACAGCGCTGTTATCTGTTCCGTGTTTGATTCTGTTTTCATATATCCTCCTGTTCCGAAGCTGTGCTTCTGGAATCAAACCGAATAGGATACACCGACAGTATATCACTACTCGGCCCGAAAGTCCAGAACTTTTTCAACAGATCCTGTCGCCGTTTATCAAGTGTTTGATTTTATCCTCAACGGATTCGCTTGGCTTTTCAGGAGGTTTGAAAACAAGCGTCACGTTAAAGGTTTGTCCGTTTATGGTCATCTTCTTGTCAACGCAAAGAGCTTTTTCATTCGTTTCAGATTTCATATGAACTCCTTTCACGTCACACTTTTTCAAACATACTATTCAGTTTTAAAAGATTCTCTGACTCCGGTCACACCTCCCTAATTATAGGCAATATTTGGGGCTTTTTAATTTTTTGACTCCAAGATTATTCGCGTTTTCTTATTTTGACCTCAATTTGCAAATACTGTAAGTTCCGATATTTCGGCGGGCACTGCCCGTCCGATGTGGAATGGCGGGCGCAAATGACGCCAGCCTTTTTCCTGCAAACCAAAAAGGGGCACGGGTTCTCCCGTTTTCAGCAGCAGGCGGAATGCCGTCTGCGATGCTTGCCTTCCCAAAAGGGAAGACTTTTTGTCACCGCCGCCACTTTTTCTCTGCCAATAGTATTTGTGTGGTATCCCCACACTCGCTCCACGTTGCGCGACAATCGCGTTCAACGGGAGCGGTGGGGTAACTATACTATTTCCCTTTTGAGGACGGCTTTTTCGGGGCTTTCTGCGCGTGTTTCAGTCTCGATTTACTGAACATCGTTGTCATAGACAGTATAGCTGAAGAAAAAAGGCACTTACTTGATTTATAATTATCATGTAATATATATCTTCCTTCTTCGTATTAGTATATATTCTCTTGTATACTTAATATATAAGCCTATGACATCATGACACAGCCCCTATGACAATTCAGCTTTTAAACTGCAACGCCAACTCGGCGTTGCGGAGCTTGTCCTCGTCTATGTCATAGTTCAGGAATGCGACCTCATAAGAGTTCTCGACCTGACGACCGTTGTCAGCATAGTTGTTGTGGATACGAATGATATCCTTCTGCGCAAGAGTTTTGAGTGCTCGCTCAACGTTGCTCACTGACATTGCAGTATCTCTTGCAATACCTGTGCGGCTTATGGTCGAGGTTTTCTTTTCGCTGTCGTAGTAGCAGAGTAAATCCATCACCACCTTGAACTCGGCAGGCGTAGTGATGTTGAGATACTCCAGAGGCGAATTGACACTGTTGGAGTAAGCTGTGCAGTTGATATTGTTTTTCATTTACATCTTCCTTTCGCGTTTCGAGTTTTTACTTGTGATGTCAAGAGTGTCCGGACGTCTTAACTGCATTCAGTATACACGCTCTCTTGACAAAAGTCAATAGATATAGTATACTATCTCTACCGAGTTCAATCTATAATCTATTTTTATGAACGAATTGTAAATTTTTAGCTTTCAGCTATTTATACAGCTGTTTTCAAAGCAAACCGCAGTGTTATGCGCTCTGACGAAATAGAACACTATTTCTGAAAGGAGTTATTATGTTTGAGATAGAAGCGCACTACCATGACAGAAAAATATATCTTTCCGACGGCAGAGTTTATCCGCTAGGAGAGATACTTCTGCGCTATTTTTCAATGAATTTTTATGACTTAGGTGAACTGTTTGACGTATGTGAACGTGCAAAGTCTGAGCTGAACATCAGTTCCTTGTTCTGTCCTGCTGATATAGGCAAGTGCGCACAGGAAATAGAATTCACATACGACAGCATCATGGACATTGCAAAGTCACTTCCGCCCTACGACACAAAACATTTCAGGCACGGTCTCCTGAGAAATCTGTTCGCATATTATAACGACATCTTTGACGAGCCTTTCTATGAGGACTCGGAGTTTGAAGTTGATGACTACAACGAACACTTTGTCAGTGCAGAGAGCACTCCTGTGTCGTATGAGGAAATGTATATTACGGAAGAACTGCACGAACTGCGAGCATTATCTGACTACGAATTTGACAGCAAGAAGGTTTTCAGCAACTATGAAAACAGAAAAGACGCTGCCGATTTCACAACTTGTATCGAACAGATGACGAACGAGTTCTCAACTTTTATCGAGGACATTATCCGCGTCAAAAAAATCTTTATGCCGTTCGTTGACGAGCTTTGTGACCACAACAGTTATCCGACAACTCAGAAAGTGATTGACACATTTCAAAAATATAGGGGCGTTATTTCAAGCGGAAGTATGTGCATGGGACACACAGTTATCGAGACGAAAAAAGGTCCCATACTCTGTGAGACTTATCGTTTCACATCGCTGGGAGCCTTTCTGTATTTTGAATTGTTCAAGTGCATTGAAGAGAAGTTCATGCCTGTCAAGTGCCGCAACTGCGGTCGGTGGTTCATCATGAAACACACAACATTCTCACACTACTGCAAGCGACTGGTCAGCAGTAATCCGCCTAAGACTTGCCGTGACAATGCAATGAGCCACAACTTCAAGGAGAAGATAAAGAGTGATCCTGTTTGGGAGATATACAATCGTGCATACAAGCAGCACTACGCTCGCTATATGAAAAAGAAAATGAGCAAGTCTGACTTTGCTGAGTGGGGAGAGTACGCTATTGAGCTGCGAACTAAAGCTGCCGATGGCGAGCTGGAGATAGAGGAGTATCAGGAGCTTATTAGAATTTAACATCACCTACATATTAATCTCTATACTCAGTGCTATAGATATTGCTTAAATACTGAGCTGCGACATATTGACAATAAAGTTCTTTATCAGTAACCGACACATCAACAGGAATATATTCGCTAATATATGGAATCAGAAGGCGGAAGCACCTGATCCCCCACAACGCATTTGATTTAGTATCGTTGTCAATAAACTCTTCTGTATATGATTTTTCATTGCTGTCTATAAGATATTCCATTTTCTCCTGTTCATATGATAAATGCGGAGCAAACTCCGGATTATATAGAAGTTTAAAATAGTTGTCTTCATTAAATTGCATTCGCTGTAAATCGTTTTCGATTTTATGCAATTCATTTTCGATATATTTTAGAAAAATATCGTATTTTTCTTGCGTTTCTTTTGAAAAATGAGCTGTATAGAACATTAAGCACTGATTTATTATAGAATAATGTACTCTTGCTCCATTTTCATACTCAACATTCTCAACGGCAGAAGGATACCGCTTTTCAAGTTCTTTATCCAATGATATAATATATTTTTCCATAGAGCTCATATCCAAATCAAGTTCCTGTTTAGCATAATCCGATTCCAATACCACAATTTGCTTTTCGATATTATTAGTAAGAATTGCAACGGTGTCAATAATAGTATTTATAACAGGGATAATATCCTTATCTATTGATAAAGGCTCAAAATATGACCGATTCGATTCGGGCTTGCACATTCTTTTGACATAATCACACGCTTCCTTTATTAAAAAGCCATCTATAACAGGATTAAATGGTCGTACATCTTCAAGATATACCGTTTCTGATTCTCCTTTGTCGTTATTGTAGATGGTATCAACTGGATGAGCTAAGATCAAACTTCTCAGAGTCCTAAATTTTAAAATTACACTCTTATCCGTAAAACATCGTTCTATCCTTTTTTCTGCTTTTCCACCTATACCAAGAAAATCATTGTTTGTATCTATAATTCCCGTAACGATTACATCTATATTTCGAATAAGGAAACATAATTCAGCTGTTGATTGATTATTTCTGTCAAAAAAGCTTTGAATATCCTGTATAGCATTTTTTATTACGCAGAGATTAGATTTACATTTTATAGCACGTTTCTTCGCATCCTTACTTGTACTTATCTCGCATAGGCGCTGGATTTTATCAACACAAACAGCATGTCTTTCCCACCACAAATCATAATCGATAATCATACACTTCACCTCGCACAGATCTTGAATGAACTCTTATTATAAAGTCAACGATTTTATAATTACTTTCTCTTAACGTGTTCCCCTCTGAATAATTCAGAGGGGAACTGTTATACATATGTTAAATCGTTGTTTTAAGCAACCGCATTATTATTAATGCTTTCAATAGCTTTCTTGATACTTTGCCAGATGCTCAAATCGGAGAATATCTCCACTACGCTGCCGTTATCAGTGAACGGAGATTCTTGAAGAATTGACAGGTCTTTCATAACGCCGTTGTGAACGATATACTCAACTATCTGATTGACAAAGTATATCTGCTTACTGTCGAGAGCAGTATTGTTAAGGAAAACGGAGAACGCTTCCTTGGCTGCATTCATATCAAGTCCGACTATACCTCTTACAAATTCGCCGAGAGGCTTGTCCCCATACTCATTTGTATAGTCCTCATGAGTACCGATATTACTCCAAAGTATCTTCTCAAGAGCAGCAACATCTTCTGCATTCAAAGGCTGATTGGTTTTCAGCTTTGCAATAGCCGCTTCGTCCTGATGCTTGCGGATATATTCCTCTGCCTTGTACTTGTAACCTTTCAGATCATCGTTATCAAGCTGTGATTCGTTCCATTCGGGAGCCATTATCTCGTCGTCAAAATTGGTCTCATATATAATCTTCCCGACAGGAATGTACTTTATAAGTCCGCGTATCTTTTCTCTTATTATCTCAAATTCCTCAATACCGCCACGCTCAATAAGGTCAGTATTGAGTATCCTGTCGATAATCTCTTTTTGTGCGGCAATCTCGGGAATGTTTCCAACGCTCGCGACTGCGCTGACCTTTTTGTAAAGGTCAGTTTTTCTTCTTGAATATGACTTTCCTGCAAGGATAGACAACTCAATTCCGTAAACTAATGCGTCAAATCGTACAGCCTTAGGATCGTCGTCATAAGGAAGGATAAGCGGAGCTATTTCATCAGCAACAATAAGTGTGTCTTCAAATTTCAGCACGGAGTAATTCTGTTCATCGGAATACTGCTCAACATATTTCAGATGCTGTCTTACGGCAAAGTTTTCCCTGTTCAGTTCCCTGACTCTTTCAGCCATATCATCAACAAGCGACTTCCTGAAAGAGATAAAATAATCTGTCTGATACGCTATGTCCTGGAGCTTATACGCCATCTGAAATTTCAGCGACCAAACTGCTCCCTGCAAGCATATAAGGTTAGGAGTAGCCTTGCCTTTGTTCATACGGAAAAACTCAAAATTACCGCAGAAATCAAAGATATAAAACTTGTTCTTGTCAACGCCGTCTATAAGATTCGGACACAGTCTTGTACCTCTGCCTATCATCTGCCAGAACTTTGCCTTGCTCATTACTTTTTTGAAGAACACAAGATTAAGTATCTCAGGCACATCAATTCCGGTATCGAGCATATCAACAGAAATAGCTATCTGCGGCAATTTCTTCGGATCAGAGAACTCGTCGATAAGTGACTGTGCATAGTTTATTCTGTTGTCGATGACCTTGGCATATCCAGCAAGTTTCGGATATTCGCTGTTGAATATTTCAAGTATCCTTTCTGCGTGATTATGATTGGCTGCGAAGATGATAGTCTTTCCGATTTTCTGACCGTAATCTATCTTCAAACCTTGAGTCATGACAAGATTCAGCGCTTTCTTGATGGTGTCAGTATTCATTACCCAGTTGTTAAGTGCTGACGGAGCTATCTTTTCGGGAATGTCACCGTCCTCATCGACAAATGTATTTTCATACTGTTCCTTGTCCTCGTCAGAGAGCTCATCGTAAACGATTCCTTTTGTCAGGAACTTCAGCTCGGTCTCAACTGACAGAAAATCGACAAGATAGCCGTCCTGAACAGCCTGCGCCAGCTCATAACCGTATGTCGGAGAGCCATTTCCAAGCTCGAAGATCTCATATGTATTCTTGTCTATCTCGTCCTTCGGAGTAGCAGTCAGACCTACCAGCGGAGCATCAAAATACGT
Source organism: Ruminococcus sp. YRD2003 (assembly GCA_900109435.1). Lineage (GTDB taxonomy): Bacteria > Bacillota > Clostridia > Oscillospirales > Ruminococcaceae > Ruminococcus > Ruminococcus flavefaciens_G. Next base: position 288,738 of record FNZT01000003.1, read on the forward strand.
GAAAATATCGCGGTATTTATTGTATATTGAACGATGTGCTTCATCGCAGATTATCAGGTCAAAGTGACCGCAGGTGAACAGCTTTCCCTCCTCGTCGTGAACAGAGTCAATGCAGTTCATCATCGTGGGATAGGTCGAAAATACACAGTGCGCGTTGTAGTTATCCTTATCCTCGCAGAGATTGGTCACGGAAAGGTCGGGCAGCAGATTAACAAAGCTGCGCTTTGCCTGCGTGACAAGAGCGTTTCTGTCGGCGAGGAAAAGAATATTCTTCACCCAGCCCTTTTTCAGCAGCACATCGCAGAGTCCCACAACTGTTCGTGTCTTGCCCGAGCCTGTTGCCATAACAAGCAGTGCCTTACGTCTGTGTTTGTTATCAAAAGTATCACATACCGCCTTGATAGCGCCCTCCTGATAGTATCTGCCTGCAATGTCCTTATTGACCATTACATTCGCAAGGCTCTCACGCATTTTCTGGAGGTTGAACAGCTTTTCAAGGTCTCGCTTGGAATAGATATTCGACACCTTTCGCTCGGGATATACATTGTCGGTTACCCTCGTTTCAAAGCCATTTGTCAGGAATATCACAGGACGTCTGCCGAACTTCTTTTCAAGGATATCCGCATAAAGCTTCGCCTGCTGACGTCCCTTTGATACGTCCACGCAGGTGCGCTTTGCCTCGACTACTGCCAGCGGACGGCCGTCGTCGCCGTAAAGAACATAGTCCGCATAACCGACCTCGGATTTGTTCGGCATACCGGGCAGCTCCACCTCGTTGAGCCAGTCTCTGCCCTCAGTCCAGCCTGCATCCCGGAGCATAACGTCGATATACAGCTTTCTCGTCTTGTACTCGGAGAGCTCCAGCGGCTTCTTGACATAGGTCTGCTCACGGCCGATACGCTGAGCGGTGAGCTGCTCGCGAAGCTCGGCATTTTCAGCTTTTAGGGCTTCGAGGTCAACATTGGGAAGGACAGGGGCAGAGCCTGCACTATGGGACTTGCAAAGCTCGGCATCGAAATCACTACCGCTGTAATCCTCGCCGTAACAATAGGCGAGGAAGTCCGTGAACACAAACAGATTTTCAAGGCAGAGCAGAGCTTCCTCCTCGGTGCGCCTGGAGTTGTCATGTACAGCCTTGTTGCCGCATTTGCGGATATAATCGAGCCTGCGCCAGATGTCATCGCCTGCGATCTCGCGGAAATCCTCGTTGTTGATGAGATTATTCAGCCTGTCATCGTAAGGAGTTTCAAGGGCAGAATCGGCGGAGTACATCCACTTGACCGCAAACTCCATAGCGCTGCGGCAGGTCTGGACGCATATATTTGCGTCGATACCAAGCGTTTTTTCGGCAGCTATGGCGGTATCGGCGAAAGCCGCGAACTGCGGCTCGTTTTTTAAGAAGTCGAAGTTGGTCATACTAATTCACCTCCACAACTAAGTGAATATTAAGCGCAATTTCTAATTTATTCCCATACAAAATAGGGATTAATCCACTTACTTATAAATAGATTATTCAAAGTGTTCCTCAACTCTTTTTGCCTTTTCGTTTTTATAAGGTAACAGTCTAATTATTTTTTGGTAAAAGGTTTTTACATCCAAATCGTTTAACAAATATCTTACTGGATGATTATTAAGCGCAATATCCAATAACATCTCTATTTCATCTTCAGTCCAGTTGTCAATTAAAAGCATTTCTTTCATAAGTGTATGTGTAGTTCCAAACGAACCACTTCCATCTAAGGATAAAATCAGATCTAACCTATTACGTTTTACTTCATCATTACTTCTTCTTATATCATTTTGATCGCGTTCGTTAATACAATCAAAATATATATTCTCAAGAACTTCGTTCACTGCAGTACGGTCAATAATCGCCTTAACTAAAGAATCAAGTTTTGAATTTTCGGTGTAATCCGCAGGAGCATAGTATTTAATACGCTTATCATGGATCATTTTATATACCTTTGTCTTATCAAGCGTATCATTATTATACACACCGATTGAATGTCCACCGTTTATGTTTACAAGCTTCATGCAAGGAATGTCGGTATCACTATCACCTATGTATACCATATTTCTGAACGGCACACGAAGATCTTCAGGGGAGAAATAGTCATTTACACCTGAGTCATTGACATCAAGAATGCCTTTCTCAATTCTGAAAAGGAACTGTGTTTTATTAGTATAATTGATGACCTGAGCTGGCCATATTGGGACATCTTTGTCATCAAACATAAACGAACTTGCATATATTTTTTCGAAAGTGCCTGCTTTTGCAACAGAAGTTCCTTCTATCATTTCTTTCAAACCAGAAGAGATAATATAATGCTCAACAATTACGCCTTTTTCAGCACCATAAGCTCTTATACGTTCAAACCATTCTTCAACGCCAGGAAAAAGCTGGACTTTTGCACCATATTCCTGCAAACTTTTTCTGGTAAGAACAATACGGCCACGTGCTTCATTCACCATTTTATACATATATGCGAGGTTAGTATCCATTTCATTATCTTCAGCCATTTGATTTGATTCTTTCCAAAACGACGGAATATCGCCATCATAAACAGATTGAATGTATCCTTGTGCCTGCATATCATCAGGAGAAAGTGTTTTGTCAAAATCATAACATATAGCAAGGACAGGCTTGTTTTCTTTTTTCCTTCTTTCAGATACCATACTATTACCTCACTTTTTATTTTTCACTTCAGAATAAAGGCTTAACTTTTGAAATAGGTGTTTTCAGCAACTCTTCACTAACTGGCAACACCATCTTTTTAGGAATAGATAATTGCAATACTTTTTTGGTATTGTAAATAATATGTATTTGTCTTTTTATTTTTGGTATGTCTTGTGACGATAAAGCTGTATAATCAATCATTCTATTCTTTAGATCATCATTGCTAATTAATGTTTTATAGATTGAAGTGCCGCTTGGAGGATTATCATCATAATTAAATATTATTAAGTGATTCTTAGGGGAACTCGATAAATGAGTCATGATTCTTTCCCACCACATGCTATCTGAATTTCCAAGTGACATTCCAAATATACATATTATGTTGCTTTCTTCAATTCGTTTTTTCGCTTCTTCATACCATATTTGGCTAACAGCATCAACAGAATCAGGTTTTATCATTAGATCTCTAAAAAATGGCGCTTTTAGTATTTCTTTATTTGGGACATATATATCTTCAGTTACTCCCACTATAGGAAATTGTTTTAATGTTCCGTGAAGATTAATAACATTAGGATTAATAAAACTGCTCTTACTAGAAGCCATATTTATCATCTCAGATGCAGGTTTTATCTTTGAAACCTTATCTACTATTTCATTTAGAATGAAAGTATAATTAAATGAGATAAAACTGTATTCTATTTTTTGGCCTCTGAAACTATTATCAATCTCCATTCTCTCAACAGGGGGTAATTCAGCATAGAAGGTAATAAGACTGTTCTTAAAATCAAGTAGCTGTTTATCAGAAATAGCATTTAGGTCAACGTTTTCAGTTTGCACCTGAATAAACTTTATGATGTTGTTACGTGCATCCTCATAGATTTCAAAAAAATCATCTACTGTATCTATTGTGAAATTCCTGGTATACCTTGCTAAACCGATTTCAAAATCAGCCCAGTTTTCATATTCATTGCAAATACTCTTTTTTAATTCACGAATAGGATCTGAAGAACTTGGCTGTTGTAAATACCAATCATAGAAGCTTCTATAAGACGTATTAAGTCCGCAGGAAATATCAAAACCATTTCCGACTAAAAAAGTAACTACCATAGTTTTTCTCCTTTATCAAGCAATCTGACTTTTTCATTTTTGGGAGCGCGTATATTCGACACTATTATCCTTTTCTTGACAGTTTTTCTCAAGAACATAGTACGATAATAAACTGTGCACTGTAATAGCATTTGTAAGGAAATTATTTCCCGTTATCTAAACCTATGTTAACTGTCAAAGTCCCGTCTTTGACAGTCAAAGCGCTTTTCTTTTCTTCGTTTTCAAAATCGGGAAGGTTAATGCCTGAATCTGCAATTAAAAAACCTGAAGCATACTCGCTCGTAATATACTCACTTTTGTAATCATCAATTTCATATCCTAATGTTTTAGCAAGATATAGTATCAAAACATACAAAGCAGCTAACGCCAATACTGCATTCAAATATGTTGCATTTTGAAAATGAGAACCTCGACTATGTTTGATTGTACCATAAGCATCCCACCATGATAATGGACCATATTCCCATTCTGAAAACGGTTTGACCGTTTTTTCGAGACGAGAAACAGTAACTTCAGCATTAATTATTTTAGGATATTTCTTCATAATTATTTCTTTGTACTTTGATATTACTCCATATTCAAGTCCGTCTATCGATTTACAAAGCGCTTTAAAAGCAGACTCAACTTCTGTACAGGCTAAAATGAGAATTTTAGCAAATTCAAATGAATATACATTTTCTTGTCCCTGAGGCTCAACAAATCTTGATGTATTTGATAAATCTTGTTCTAAGCTCAGAAAGTAGTTCCACATGTTTTTTAGTTGCTTTTCATCCATGTTCTTTCTCCTATATTATCCAAAATACTCCTGCATAAGTGCTTTTTTCAGTGCTTCAGCCTTTTCGAGCAGCTGTTTTACGGCTGATTTCGACTTGTCGGTCTGCTCTACAAAGGCGGCGAATTTATCAGTTAATTCTTTAGGTGGAAGCGGAACTTTAACAGACGCAAGCAAAGGCAGTGATATTTGATTTATAGCAACTGCTGTTTGAAACTTAATTTGTTCTCTAAAGGCTTCTAACTGAAAGAACACAAATAAATACTCATATATATCACTTCGCACAATCGTCATAAAAGTGCCAAATGTCATGTTTTCGCTTAATTCAGGTATTTTTGCAACTTTACCTACAAGCCTTGCACTTCCATTTCTGTTACACATCAAAATATCGTTTGTTTGAACATATTTATCAGGATTAACCTTTTTTGCAATCTTAACAATATCCTCTAAATCGAATGCATTTCCTTTTATATTGCTTGAACGTAAGACTATAATACCTTCATCAGAAACTTCTTCTGGTGCATAAGTAATACCTTTATTCAGCACAGCCACTTCGTCAAGTCGCTTCATATTCCAATTCATCGGATTGGTTAGAGGTTCCCCAAACATCTCCACAAACCGCGCCTTGACGAGCATATCAAGCTTTTCAAGTATAGCGTTGCAGAGGTCAATGGTGTGTGTCACTTTGTCGAGGTTGGAGGCGATTTTGCGCTGGGTTTCGAGGTCGGGAAAAGAAATATCTATTTCAACCAGTTCTTTTGAACGAATCCCAGTTACGGTACTTCCAGATGAATGCTTAATTACTTCATTTTGAAAGTTGTGCGAACGGAGTAAAAATAATAAATACTCTGAATTCAAAAGTTCTTTTTTAGGTTGAATTACAATTAATCTTTGTCCAATAGCGAATGGTTCATCAAAATGTGGTATCAAACCAACATGACCTAAAGGAGCTTCAGTAGTAAACAAAATATCATTTTCATTAGGTATTCCTCGTACCATAACCTTTTCGTAGTTTTCTCTGGGAATATATTCTTTGGGCTCGTCATGATATCCGTCAATACCAATGTTTTTTGCGGTTATAAATCTATATCCTTCATCAGATTTTTCAGGTGTTTTTCCTCTATAATCAATAAAATTACAGCATTCTTTTAATTTCAATTCAACGCTCCTCCCAACTCCTCAAGCAAGCCGCCAAGCTCCTTATATAAGCCGTCAAGGTCTGCCATTATCTCGCCCGTGGGAGGATACTCCACAGCCACATATTCCGTCTTCTTGTACTTGTTAATGGACAAGTCGTAGTCGTTGTCAACTATCTCCTGCTTCGGCACGAAAAAGCTCTGCTCCGTGCGCTCCCTGTCCTTTTCGCCGTCAAGATTATGAAAACGGGCAATAATATCGGGAATATCATTGTCGGCGACTTCGGCTCGCTTGTCATCAAGGGAGAGTCCGTCCGCTTTCATATCATAGAACCAGACATTATCTGTGCCGCCGTGACCGGTCTTCGTGAATATCAGCACAGCCGTGGAAACGCCTGCATAGGGCTTGAATACGCCGCTGGGCATGGAGATAACGGCTTCAAGACGGTTGCGGTCGATGAGCTCCTTGCGTATGTCCTTGTGAGCCTTCGACGAGCCGAAAAGCACACCGTCGGGAACGATACACGCACAGCGTCCGCCAATTTTCAGCATTTTCAGAAACAGCGAAATAAAGAGGAGCTCGGTCTTTTTAGTCTTGCACATTTTCAGCAGGTCAGCCGAAACTATATCAGCGTCGAGACTGCCCTTGAACGGCGGATTTGCCAGGATAAGTGTGTACTTCTCACGGTCGGGATTCTGGTCGGAGAGACTGTCCCTGTACTCGATTTTTGGATTAGCAACGCCGTGAGTCATCATATTCATAGCGCCGATACGCAGCATAGTTCTGTCCATATCGAAGCCTGTGAACATTTCGTTCATATAGTGGAACTTCTTCTGTGCGTTGTAGAATATCTCTTCTTTGCGGTTATCTTTCAGCCATTCGCCTGCCGCAACAAGGAAGCCGGAAGTTCCGCAGGCAGGATCGCAGATGACCTCATCGGCAGTGGGCTGCATAAGAGCAACTATCATTTTGATGATGTGTCGGGGAGTTCTGAACTGACCGTTCACGCCTGCTGTGGACAGCTTTGAGAGCAGATACTCATAGATGTCGCCGCGAGTATCGGAGTTGAGATCTTTCTTTGACTGCTCGAATATCTCGTCAAGCTGATCAACAACTTTGGAGAATAGCTGCGGTGTTGGAACTTTGAAGATAGCGTCCGCCATGTACTTGGAGTAAGCTCCGTTTTTGTCATCGTGGAGGTTCTTGATGAACGGGAAAACGAACTCCTGCACCGTGCGGTACATTTTCTCCGCTGGGAAGTCGTGGAACACCGACCACTTGAGCACGCTGCTGTCGACTTTTCTGCCGCCTATGTCGATATTGCCATCGAACATGGACTTGTACGGCAGGTCGAGCATGATAGCTTCCTTGCTCTTGGTGTTGTCGATGTCATCAAGGTCGTGTATGAACATGAGGTAGGTTATCTGTTCGATGACGTCCAGCGGATTGGTAAGTCCGCCCGTCCAGAAAGCCTCCCACAGCTTGTCTATCTTATTTTTTATAGTACCTGTGATCATATTGCTCTCCTAAAATGCTTATATTTATTTAATTATACCATATTTCGCACAATTATGCAATATAAAATGTCAAATAAATGTGGATTATTATCAACGGTCGCTTTATTTATAATCCAAGGTCAAAATAAAAGGGAGACAAAATAAAAACCGCTTAGAAGGCTATTCTAAGTGGCTTGTCATTGGAGCTTGTGACGGGACTCGAAAGTGTGACCTCATATTACAATAAAGCAAAGATCCCGATACAAATGTATCGGGATTCTTCATCCTATTCGGTTTGTTTTTTGTTTTCTGCGTTAAGCACATCTTACATCAGAAAGGTTTCCCCCGATATATGTCCCGTATTGCTTCTGTATGGGTAAAGCGCATAAAGGTCATCCTTATTTTATTTAGTACCGAAGATACGGTCGCCGGCGTCGCCGACTCCGGGAACGATAAACTTATCCTCATTAAGACCCTCGTCAATAACTCCGGCATAGACTTCAACATCGGGATGAGCCTTCTGAACGGCGTCAGCGCCCTCGGGAGAAGCGATGATACACATATATTTAATGTTATTGACGCCGAGCTTCTTAATTTCGGTAATAGCGGAAATCGCGGAATTGCCCGTAGCGAGCATTGGGTCAACAACGATGACCTCACGCTCCTGAATATCCTCAGGCATCTTGCAGTAATACATTACCGCATCATTAGTGCCTGGGTCGCGGAAAATACCGATGTGACCGATTTTAGCCGCAGGAACGAGAGAAGTGACACCGTCTACCATACCGAGACCCGCGCGGAGAATCGGAACGACAGCGAGCTTCTTGCCCGAAATGACTTTAGTCTTCGCAACAGCGATGGGAGTCTCGAGCTCTATCTCCTTTAGAGGGAGGTCACGTGTAGCCTCGTATCCGATGAACATAGCTATCTCGGAAACGAGCTCGCGGAATTCCTTAGTACCTGTGTTCTTATCTCTCAGCAGAGAGATCTTATGCTGAACGAGCGGATGATCGATTATATGTAAAGACATAGTAAAGCCTCCTTAATTATTGTTTTCGATCTCGGTAATCAGATCGACACGGCGCTGATGACGACCGCCTTCAAAGCCCGTGGTGACGAATATCTCAGCAAGCTCGCAAGCGAGACCGCTTCCGAGGACACGCGCACCCATGCACATGATATTGCTGTCATTATGCAGACGAGTGAACTTAGTCGAGAAGCTGTCCGAGCACACAGCCGCCCTGATACCCTTTATCTTATTTGCGGCAATGGACATACCGATGCCCGTACCACAGATGAGGATACCCTTCTCGCACTCACCCGAGGTAACGAGACCGCATACGGTCTTAGCCATATTCGGATAATCGCAGGGTTCTCCGTCGGTCCCCATATCTTTCAGCTCAAAGCCCTTTTCCGTCAGAAACTTGATGACATCCTTTTTCAGCTCCACACCTGCGTGGTCGCAGCCAATAGCTATCATGGTTATCCCTCCTGTTTAGTGAGCTTATCCTGCAGATCTTTCTCAGCCTTCACCTTTTGCAGATACGAGACTTCGAGTTCATCGGCAGCAACAAACTCCTTTGACATTGCCGCGAGGCAGACCCCGCAGGCATTTTGCAGCCGTCCCATAGGCGGTGCTATCAACAGCATAGGCGAGCGGTAATCCGTGAAGAAGTCCGCCGCCCCGTCACCGCAGAGCAGAGCCTCAGTCCCGTTGAAAGCGAGGAACTGTGCAAGCTCATCGCGGCTGATTATCTGCTCATCGCAAAGAGCTTCGAGCGCATAGCCGTCGCTCTTGTACGAGCAGGTATAGACGAGTTCTCCCCTCGCCTTCATCAGAGAGCAGACAGTGCCCTTGAATGCGATATTATTATATGCGAGAGCCTCCAGCGTAGAGACTCCGCAGCACTTGCAGCCGAGCGCAAAGCCCATAGCCTTGACCGCCGCAACACCTATCCTCAGCCCCGTATAACTTCCGGGACCGTCAGCAACAGCAACAGCGTCTATATCCGATACTCCCCTGCCCGTCTGAGCGAGGATCTCTTTCACCATAGGCATTATGACCTTCGAGTGCGTTTTCTGCGTATACAGAGTTGACTCAGCGAGAAAGACCTCGCTGTCCGAATCGAAGAGCGCGGCAGAAGCCGTCTTACCCGAAGTATCAATCCCAAGCAGAAGCAAAGCGTCCACCGTCCTCAATCGTGATCTCACGGTCGTTGTCGCCGAGAGAATCTATAGTAATATAAATAGTATCCTTTGGCAGGAATTCGGCGATATTCTCAGACCACTCGACCGCCGCCACATTGTTCTCGAAATCATAATCGTAGAAGCCTGTAGATTCAAGCCCCTCCTCGGAGCTGATGCGGTACATATCGAAGTGGTAGAGGGTGATATCGCTTCCGCGGTACTCATTGACAAGCGCAAACGTCGGTGAGCTGACATTATCGCCGAGCCCGAGCCCGATCGCAAGTCCGCGCGTGAAGGTAGTCTTTCCCGCGCCGAGACCGCCCTTGTATGCGATCATATCTCCCGCGCGGAGGAGCGAGCCGAGCTTTTTGGCGGCTTCGATAGTTTCGGCGGGAGAATGCGTAACTATTTTCATATCAGAAAAGTCCCGTGATATTGCCGTTTACATCGCAGTCGATATTGAGAGCCGACGGGGCCTTCGGCAGACCTGGCATGGTAAGGATATCGCCTGTATAGATGACAACGAAGCCGGCACCCGCAGAAACTCTCGCGTCGCGGACAGTGATATTGAATCCCTTCGGCTTGCCGAGAAGAGCGGGATTGTCCGAGAGCGAATACTGTGTTTTAGCGACGCAGATAGGCAGATCGCGAAAACCGATAGACTCAATCTCCTTGATAGCCTTGTCGGCAGCAGCGGTGTAAGTGACACCGTCAGCGCGGTATATCTCACGAGCGAGCTTTTCGATCTTGTCCTTAATGGAGAGTTCCTTCGCATAGAGCGGGCGGAACCTCTCGTCGCCGCCCTGTGTGAGCTCGATAGTCTCGCACACCTTATTAGCAAGGTCTTTTCCGCCGTCTCCGCCCTTTGCGAACACCTCGCACATAGAGACCTCAACGCCCATATCAGCGCAGAACTTCTTTACAAAGTCGATCTCCTTCTCGGTGTCGCTCTCGAAGCGGTTGATAGCGACAACAACAGGCACGTGGAATTTATGCATATTTTCGATATGGGTCTGGAGGTTGACGATACCCTTTTCGAGAGCCCACATATTCTCCTTTGCGAGCTCCGCCTTGGGAACTCTTCCGTTGTACTTGAGTGCGCGGATAGTCGCAACGAGCACAACGCAAGCAGGAGTCAGCCCGCCGTAGCGGCACTTGATGTCGAAGAATTTCTCGGCACCGAGGTCAGAGCCGAAGCCCGCCTCTGTAATACAGTAGTCACCGAGCTTGAGCGCAAGCTTGGTAGCGCGTATAGAGTTGCAGCCGTGAGCAATATTCGCGAAAGGACCACCGTGGATGAAAGCGGGGGTATTCTCGAGTGTCTGCACGAGATTGGGCTTGAGCGCGTCCTTGAGCAGAGCAGTCATAGCACCCGTGCAGCCGAGCTGATTTGCAAATACAGGCTGTCCGTCGAGATCGTAGGCAACGAGGATATTACCGAGGCGCTCCTTTAGGTCGCCGAGGTCGGTCGAGAGGCAGAGAATAGCCATTATCTCGGAAGCGACGGTAATGTTGAATCCGTCCTCGCGGGGAACGCCGTTAGCCTTTCCGCCGAGCCCGACAACGATGTTGCGGAGAGCGCGGTCGTTCATGTCCATACATCTCTTGAAGAGGATACGGCGCTGGTCGATGCGAAGCTCATTGCCCTGCTGGATATGGTTGTCGAGCATAGCGCAGAGCAGATTGTTCGCAGCAGTGATAGCGTGCATATCGCCTGTGAAATGGAGGTTGATATCCTCCATGGGGACTACCTGAGCGTAGCCTCCGCCCGCAGCACCGCCCTTGATACCGAAAACAGGTCCGAGCGAGGGCTCGCGCAGAGCAAGCACGGCATTCTTGCCGATTTTTCCCATAGCCTCAGCGAGTCCGACGCTGACAGTAGTCTTGCCCTCGCCCGCGGGAGTAGGATTGATAGCAGTAACGAGGATAAGTTTACCGTCCTCTTTGAAAGCGAGTGACGAGTACAGGCTCTCGGACAGCTTAGCCTTATAGTGTCCGTAGGGCTCGAGGAATTCGTCACCGATGCCGAGATCGGCAGCGATCTCGCTGATTTTTTTCATTTTTGCGTTCTGTGCAATCTCAATATCCGAAAGCATAGATATGTCCTCCGTTCAGTTGATATAAATACATTATACCACAAACTGTAAAAAAAAGCAACCATCGCGGGAATTAATTTTCGTTCCGTTTATCTGTGCCGCGCTTACACCATAAACTGCAAAAATCCGGCATTCAAGGAAAGATCATGTTATTGACTTATATCATTTCGGATGCTATAATAAGTTTAAGGCAATACCGCACAAAGCTTGTGTTGGAGATGCGCCGACAGATTTTTCGTCAGATTGTATAGAAATTCCGCAGGCATACTGACGTATGTCAAGGAATTTCTGTGCAAGATGACGGAAAATATGCAAGCATATCCAGTACAAAGCCTTCAGGCGGGCTTTGTGCTGTGTTGCCTTAAGGCAGCACAAAGCAGGCGGTCCTTGTTTGATGCTGCCTCAAGATACTTTTGGGAGGGACAACATGAAAAAGATCATTTCTGCAATTACTTCGATAAGTCTTGCTGCCTGTATCACAGCTCCGAGCGTTTACGCGGCTGACGCCGACTACACTCCGACCATGTATTTCCGCGCTGATGAAAGTGCGGGAGTCAAGGCATACAGCGACGGAAACGCCGCAATTTTCCGTTCCGAGCTCGGAGATGCGGAAAACGTTATAGTGAAGACCTCAGTATACATATCCGACGAGAGCCTTTCCTGCTGGTACGTCCACCCGGTGTGGAAAAGCGCGAGCGAGTATGCAAAGCTTGAAAATCTCGGTGACCCGCTCCCCATGTCCGATACCGAACCCAACGTAGCATACGCCTATGCAGAGACGGACGAAAACGGAGAATTTATACATATACGCCACGGCACGCTGCTCAGCACAAACAATAAATACAACACGATGTCATTTACCTGTCAGGTAACATCAAGGGACGACCGCTCCGAGATGAAGCCCTACGGCGAAAAGAGCGACAGTTATCCGCTGACATGGTTCGATGTCAATATGTCAATGGAAGCACCCGCCGCGGAATACACGGTATACTTTCTGACAGAGCCCGAGGACTACGCAGACGAGCGCCTTATTGATATAGCAATGCGCACAGAAGAGGGCTCGGTCGTCAAGACTCCGATAACAAGACCGATGACAATAACATTAACAGACAGAAAATTCGGCGACGTCAACGGCGATGACAAGGTCGACGCAAACGACGCATCAGCAATACTTGTCGCCTACTCCAACAGCTCCACGGGACAAGAGAACGGTCTGACGAACGAAGCGTTCAGGTGCGGAGACACCGACCTGAACAGTCAGCTCACGTCGGCAGACGCCTCCAACATCCTTGCATACTACTCTTTCCTCTCAACATCGTCAGAGAAAAAGACACTGACGCAGTTCATGAACGAAAAATTCGAGCAGTAAAAGCAACGGTCAGAAAGGGAATATCCTTTCTGACCGTTCATTTTATACAATATTATTTTTTATTGCGAACACCGCAAGCTGAGTGCGGTCTTTAAGCTTCAGCTTTTCGAGCAGTCGGGAAATACCGTTTCGCACCGTCCCTTCCGCAAGGAAGAGCTTAGAAGCGATATCCTTATTATCACAGCCGTCACAGATGAGCCTGATGAAGTCGATCTCGCGCTCCGTGAGGTCGAAGTTTTTCGGATCCTGAACTGCCGAAGGAGCGGACTCTTTAATAGAGCGGAAGATATTGTCGCAAAAGACGTTGATCCCGCCCGCGACAGCCTTTATGGAATTAAGTATCTGCGCGTTATCCATTTCTTTAAGAATATAACCGTCAGCGCCGCTCGACATAGCGCGTTCAACGGTCTCCTTATCGTCAAAGGTCGTCAGCACGAGCACCTTCACATTTTCGAGCTTATCCTTTATCTGACGGGTGCCGTAACCGCCGTCGAAGTCAGGCATACGCATATCCATGAGCACAACGTCGGGCTGAAGACGCACCGCCATTTCGTAGGCTTCCTTGCCGTTGCTCGCCTCACCGACAACATTAATATCCTCATCCTGAGCGAGGACAGCTTTCAGCCCCGCCCTAAGTATCTGAACATCGTCTGCCAGAAGAACCTTGATCATAATAAGACCACCTTTTCCGTGTGAAAATAACCGATACACATAACTTTAGGTTATTATAACATAAATTTTAAAAAAAATCAAGTATCAGAAGACAGATGCAATTACAGAACAGAACAGAAAACAGGCGCTGAGCAGTTAATCGGCTCAGCGCCTGTTTTTATATTATATGTTTTCTATTGCGAATCTGATCAAACGCAGCCCTGAGCCTTCATAGCCTCAGCAACCTTGAGGAAGCCTGCGATATTAGCGCCTGCCATATAGTTGCCTGCCATGCCGTACTCCTTAGCAGCATCATCGCAAGCCTTAAAGATAGACTTCATGATGTTGTGGAGCTTCTCGTCAACCTCTTCAAATGTCCAGCTGAGACGCTCGCTGTTCTGGCTCATCTCGAGACCGGAAGTAGCAACGCCGCCTGCATTTGCAGCCTTAGCGGGACCATAAAGGAGACCGTTCGAGAGGTAAGTCTCGATAGCTTCGGGAGTAGAAGGCATATTAGCGCCCTCAGCGATAGCGAAACCGCCGTTAGCAACGATAGCCTTAGCACCGTCACCGTTGATCTCGTTCTGAGTAGCGCAAGGAAGAGCAATGTCGAGCTTGATGCCGCCTGCGTTGCACTTCAGTGTCCAAACGCTGCCCTCGTGGTACTCAGCATTCTTGTGAGAAGTTCTGCCGACATACTCCTTGATACGTCCGCGCTCAACCTCCTTGATCTGCTTAACAACGTCGAGCTCGATACCGTCGGGATCGTAAACATAACCGTTAGAGTCGGAAACTGTAACTACCTTTGCGCCGTACTGTGTAGCCTTCTCGCAAGCGTAGATAGCAACGTTACCTGAACCCGAGATAACAACTGTCTTGCCCTCGAAGCTCTTTCCGTTAGCCTGAAGCATCTCGTTTGTGAAGTAGCAGAGACCGTAACCTGTTGCCTGTGTTCTTGCGAGAGAACCGCCGTAAGTAAGTCCCTTACCTGTAAGAACGCCTGTGAACTCGTTGCGGAGTCTCTTGTACTGACCGAACATAAAGCCGATCTCACGAGCACCTGTACCGATATCACCTGCGGGAACATCTGTATCAGCACCGATGTGCTTGCAGAGCTCTGTCATAAAGCTCTGGCAGAAACGCATAACTTCTGCATCGCTCTTGCCCTTGGGGTCGAAGTCGGAACCGCCCTTGCCGCCGCCCATGGGGAGGGTCGTAAGGCTGTTCTTGAATACCTGCTCGAAACCGAGGAACTTGATGATTCCGAGGTATACAGAGGGGTGAAGTCTGATACCGCCCTTGTAAGGTCCGATAGCGGAGTTGAACTGTACACGGAAACCTCTGTTTACCTGTACCTTGCCGTTATCGTCAACCCACGGTACGCGGAAGATTATCTGTCTCTCAGGCTCAACGATACGCTCGAAAACGCCTGCATCGATGAGGTCCTGTCTCTTTTCTGCAACGGGCTCGAGAGTCTCGAGAACCTCAGTAACAGCCTGGATAAACTCGGGCTCGCCGGGATTTCTCTTTTCAACTCTCTCTAATAATTCCTTGAGATACTGATTTTTTAACGCCATTGTTAAAAAACCTCCTTTAATAAATTCTGCTTTCGCAGTTCAATACAAATTATACCACTAAAAAAAAATATTTGCAATACCCCTTTTCACTTTAAAGGACAAAAAAGAACGATTTGTGTCATTTGCACAAAAGTATAAACTGTCACGGCGTATTATTGACAGTGTCGCTCACCTATGCTATAATTGTCACTGACAAGAATTTACTGTCACTCGGTCTGCGTCACATTCATAGTTTTAAGGTACGCTGTCGTATGTAAACCAAATTTTTAGTTGTTAAAATGTGTTTAATTCAAGTATTTATTTATGATTTTAAACTTATAACTTTCGTTCATACTTAAAAAATTTGCCCCGAAGCTCTTCAAGGTCGTCGGGGCATTTTTTTATATGCGTATACCTCTGAAACAAGAGTATGAACTTTTGAAGTTTACAGCAGAAAAGTTCATACTGTTTCACAGGAAATTTTTGTTATGATTCGGTACGATTTTTCTCGGAAATTATCCAGTTTCCGAGTAAAAAAAGGTATTGTTCCACGTGGAACATTAGTTCTTTTCTATCAGTTTTAACGCCTCGCTCGCCAGATAAAGCGACCCGCACACCACTGCGATACCGTCATTTTCCAAGGCAAGTGCTTTTGCACTTTCAATCGCTGACACGAGCGAAGAGGTCTCCGCCTCTGTGTAGAAAGAAGCGATATCCTGCAATATATCAGCAGAAACAGCATTTCCCGAAAAACCGTCCACAGCAAAGAACTTGTCTGCTTGCCGAGCGATCATTTTCACACACTCTGCATAATCCTTGGAGTCCACCATGCCCATAACCGCGTAGATTCGCTTATTTCGCGTACTCAGATACATCAGCATAAGCGACAGCATATTCACTCCCGAAGGATTATGACCGCCGTCAACTATGAAAGGGGGCTCGCCGCCGATGTACTGCACACGTGCTCTAACCTGCGTAGTTTCGACCATTCTGATGATATTTCCGTCGCTTATCGCGTAGCCCTTGCCCCTCAGATAAAGGCAGGCGGTTATTGCTGTCTGAGCATTGTATTTCTGGTGGAGACCGATCATGGCAGGTGTCAGCTTTATCCCGCGGTAGATGAACTGTGCATAAAGACCGCCGTCTGTATGCGGTTTACAGGGCTCGAGCGGTACAAGCTCCGCACCGACACGCTCGGCTGTCTCCTTAACAAGAGCTTTGACACTGTCGGGGTTGTCGTCGGCGAGGACCACCGCAGAGCCCGCCTTGATTATACCTGCCTTGTGAACGGCTATCTCCTCGACAGTATTTCCGAGCAAAGCCGTGTGGTCGAGCGATACAGAGGTTATCACCGACAGCAGCGGCGGAGGGATAATGTTCGTGCAGTCAAGCAGTCCGCCTATGCCTGTTTCAAGCACGACTATGTCACAATTCTCACGCTCGAACCAGAGAAATGCTATCGCCATCGTTATCTCGAACTGCGAATACGGTCTGTCACTGACGCAAGCCCTGACCTGCTCCGCTATATCGGCAAGAACTTCGTCACTTATCTCCTCGCCGTTTATGCGTATGCGGTCGTTGTAGCGCAGTATGAACGGTGAAGTAAACTGTCCTACCCTATAGCCCGACATTATCAGTGCGTTGGAAATGTATTCGAGCGTCGAGCCCTTACCGTTAGTTCCTGCTATATGTACGAATTTCAGCCTCTTTTCGGGGTTGCCGATACTGTCCGCAAGCTCCTGTGCGCGGGAGAGGTCTGTTATCCTGCCGCCTGATTTGGTATAGCTGTTGATGAATGACATTGCTTCGTTAATATCCATAATCTTACCTGTTTCAATAATTGTAGGGGCTGGCGTCCTCGACAGCCCACAGCGTGACGTCGGGGACGCCGTCCCCTACGGCTTAATATTCGTAGTCTATGCAGGCTCGGTCGGTCTTGACTGTGCCGATGAACTTGCCGAATTCAACGTGTGCAGGGTGTACCTGATATGCGTTGAGGTCGTCTATCGAATCGAAGTCGCAGAGAAGTGAGATAGTGTAATTGCTCGACGGAGCGTCCTTGGAGTTGATGACTACCTCTCCCCTTTTCAGCTCCTTTACGTTCGCAATGACATTATCAAAGCGCTTCCGTGCTTCGAGTGCATTCTCATATTCTGTCCGACCGTCAGCGTCCTTCAGCTTGAACATTACTATATGCTTTATCATTTTATTCACCTTCATCTGATTCGTATATCTTCGCCTTGAAAGTTTTAGTCCCGTCAAAGCTTGTGTATTCTCCGTCGCGGACATTCGGTATCTCAAAATTCATATCACATAAAAGCCTTGATAGACTGCTCTATCTTAGCCATTTTTTCCTCTGCCTTTGCAAGCTTAGCCTTCTCAGCCTCGATGAGCTGAGCGGGAGCCTTCGCTACAAAGCCCTGATTGTTCAGCTTGCCGCTGAGGAAGTCGATATCCTTCTGCACCTTTGTCTTTTCCTTTTCGAGACGTGCTATCTCCTTCTCCTTGTCAACGAGCTCGTCCATAGGTATGAAGATACGTGCCGCGTCTGTGACCGCATTTGCGCAGTTCTCGTGAGCAAGGCTCTCGCCTGCCTCGACTGTTGAAGCTGATGCGAGCTTCTCGAAGAATACGCCGCAGCTCTTGAAGAGCTCGGGCTCGGAGGTCTCGATAATGAGCTTCGCCTTCTTCGACGGAGGTACGTTCATCTCTGTGCGAACGTTGCGGACTGCCTTTATCGCGGAGATTATCTTCTCGAAGGCTGTCTCCTCGGCTGTGAAGTCGATAGAAGCATCGTATGTGGGGTAAGTCTCGAGGATTATCATTGACTTTTCGTTGTTGAGGACCTGCCATATCTCCTCGGTGATGAACGGCATGAACGGGTGGAGGAGCTTCAGCATTCCCTGCATCGCCCATACGAGCACTGACTGTGCCTTTGCCATTGTCTCTCCGCCTGCCTGTATTCTCGGCTTTGTGAGCTCGATGTACCAGTCGCAGTAAACGTCCCAGATGAAGTCATATATCTTCTGTGATGCAACGCCGAGCTCGTAGCGGTCGAGGTTCTCATTGACCTCCTTGGCAAGGATATTGAACTTGTTTACCAGCCACTTGTCCTCGAGCTCGAGCTCTGCGGGAAGTCCCTTGAACTCGAAGTCCTCGGGCAGATTCATCATTATGAAGCGTGATGCGTTCCAGAGCTTGTTCGCGAAGTTGCGCGCTGCCTTGACCTTCTCGTCGATGTAGCGCATATCGTTTCCCGGCGAGTTGCCTGTTGCGAGCATGAAGCGAAGTGCGTCGGCGCCGTACTCATTGATGACTTCGAGCGGGTCGATGCCGTTGCCGAGCGACTTGGACATCTTGCGTCCCTGAGCGTCGCGGACAAGTCCGTGTATGAGGACTGTATCAAAGGGGACCTTGCCCATATTTTCAAGTCCGCTGAACATCATTCTGATGACCCAGAAGAAGATGATGTCGTAGCCCGTTACAAGAGTGTTCGTCGGGTAGAAGTAGTCGAGGTCTGCGGTCTTCTCGGGCCAGCCGAGCGTCGAGAACGGCCACAGTGCCGAGCTGAACCATGTATCAAGGGTATCGGGGTCCTGACGCATGGGCTTGCCGCACTTCGGGCATACTGCGCTGTTTTCCTTCGTTACGACCATTTCGCCGCACTCGTCACAGTAGAATGCGGGTATCTGGTGTCCCCACCATATCTGGCGTGAGATGCACCAGTCGCGGATATTGTCGAGCCAGTGGAAGTATATCTTGTCGAAGCGCTCGGGTACGAACTTGGTGTCGCCGTTCTTTACTGCGTCGATAGCGGGCTGTGCGAGAGGCTTCATCTTTACGAACCACTGTGTCGAGACCTTGGGCTCTACGGTCGTGCCGCAGCGGTAGCAGGTGCCGACATTGTGGCTGTATTCCTCTATCTTTACAAGTGCGCCCTCTGCTTCGAGGTCTTCAACTATCTTCTTGCGGGCTTCGTATCTGTCCATGCCTGCGTATGCGGGATAGTCGTCTACGATAGTCGCATCGTCGTTCATTACGTTTATTACGGGGAGCTTGTGGCGGAGTCCGACCTCGAAGTCGTTCGGGTCGTGAGCGGGGGTTATCTTAACTACGCCTGTACCGAAGTCCATTTCTACATAATCATCGGCTACAATGGGGATCTCACGGTGTACGAGCGGGAGGATGACCGTCTTGCCGACTAAGTCCTTGTAGCGCTCGTCTGCGGGATTTACGGCTACAGCTGTATCGCCGAGAAGAGTCTCGGGACGTGTTGTGGCAAGTTCAAGGTAGCCGTCGCTGTCCTTTATCTTGTAGCGGAGATGCCAGAAATGACCTGCCTGATCCTCGTATGTTACCTCGGCGTCAGAAAGCGAGGTCTTGCACTTGGGGCACCAGTTGATTATGCGCTCGCCGCGGTAGATGAGTCCTTTTTCGTAATACTTTACGAATACTTCCTTGACTGCCTTTGAGCAGCCCTCGTCCATAGTGAAACGCTCGCGCGACCAGTCACACGAAGAACCGAGCTTCTTGAGCTGCTCCACGATGCGTCCGCCGTACTGCTTCTTCCACTCCCATGCGCGCTTCATGAAGCCGTCACGTCCGAGGTCTTCCTTTGTGATGCCTTCCTTGCGCATTGCCTCGACTATCTTAGCCTCTGTAGCGATGGCGGCGTGGTCTGTGCCCGGGAGCCACAGTGCGCTGTAGCCGCTCATTCTCTTCCAGCGTATAAGGATATCCTGCAAGGTCTCGTCAAGAGCGTGTCCCATATGGAGCTGACCCGTTATGTTCGGGGGCGGGATAACTATTGTGTAGGGCGTCTTTTTCGGGTCGGCTTCTGCGCGGAAACAGCCCTTGTCGTTCCACGCGGCGTAGATACGGTCCTCAAAATCCTTGGGGTCGTAGGTCTTAGCAAGTTCCTTTGCCATTGTTTTTTTCTCCTTTTCGTCGATGATGTCGGTCCGTGCAAAATAAAATCGCCCCGAACCTTTTACGGTTCAGGGCGAACGATTGTCCGTGTTACCACCTGAATTCGGATATCTCTATCCGCACTCTGCGAGGTCATGAAACCTCCTCCCCTGTAACGTGAGGACACGCCGCCGACTACTTGCTCCTGCTTTCGCCTGCGGGACTCGGAAGCTACTTCGCCGCACCTCTCACACCGCCTCACACCTAACGGCGGCTCTCTGAGGTTCAAGGGAGCGGTTACTCCTCTTCGTCATCGTCTTTAAGATATGATACTATTATACACGTTTATTTTTCTTTTGTCAAGTGCTGTTTTCCATATTCATATGTGTACAATAATTTCATGCCAAATCAATTATTGCGATGTATACTGATATTGTATTGACAAAATTTGTCTTTGGTCTTATAATGAATATATATATTATTAGCTAATAATTACATAGTTTTACAAAATCTCACTGCATAATATCGGCACCCTCTCGCCGTATCAGAAGGAGTTTATTATGAAGGTTTCTGACGGATTCTGGCTCAATAAGCCGGGCTATAACGTGAACTATGCTACTCAGATGTACACCGTGGAGGCGGACGATTCATCTGTCACAGTCTATGCGACTAACCAGTGGATAGCCAACCGCGGTATGACTCTCGGGGGACCTATGCTGACGGTCAGGTTCACCTCTACCCTCGAAAACAGTATCAAGGTCACTATCGAGCATTTTAAAGGAGCTCTACGCAAGGATCCATCCTTTGAGCTGTTCGAGGACTCCGCCTTCAAGCCTGTTGTCCGCGGGTCTGCCGAGAAGGGATTTGAACTCATATCGGGAAAGACAAGCGTTAGAATAGGTGCGGAAAAAACAGGCTGGAATATCTCATATTGGTACGACGGCAGGCTCCTCACTAAGCAGGGATGGCGGACGACTTCTATTGTTGAGGAGGACGATTCGCTCAGGAACGTGTCGGGCGGCTCCGAGACAGGCAAGCGGTTCTTTTCTCGGTCCGATAACGGGGACAGCACCCATATCCGCGAGATGCTCGGTCTCAGCGTCGGGGAGTATATCTACGGCTTCGGTGAGAAATTCTCATCTTTCGTCAAGAACGGTCAGACAGTCGATGTATGGAACAACGACGGCGGTACGTGCTCGGAGCAGAGTTACAAGTCGATTCCGTTTTACGTTTCGTCACGCTCCTACGGCGTTTTCGTCAACCACCCCGAGCTCGTCAATTTCGAGGTAGCGAGCGAGACTGTCTCTAAGGTCGCGTTTTCCGTTCAGGGACAGAGACTCGAATACTTCCTTTTCGGCGGCGATACGGTCGCGGACGTTATTTCCCGCTATACCGACCTCACGGGCAAGCCTGCCCTCCCGCCTGCTTATACTTTCGGGCTCTGGCTCTCAACTTCGTTCACCACAAGCTATGACGAGGAGACTGTTTGCTCCTTTATCGACGAAATGGAGCGCCGTGATATCCCGCTCGAAGTTTTCCACTTCGACTGCTTCTGGATGAAAGAGTTCCAGTGGACAAGCTTTGAATGGGATAAGGATATGTTCCCCGACCCGAAGTCAATGCTCGCTCGGCTGAAGGCAAAAGGGCTGAAGATCTGTGTGTGGATAAACCCGTATGTCGGGCAGTGTGCGCCCGTTTTCGACGAGTGCATGGAGAAGGGGTTCTTCATCAGGAATAAGGACGGCTCGGTGTTCCAGTGCGATATGTGGCAGCCAGGACTGGCGATTATCGATTTCACGAATCCCGAGGCGTGCAGGTGGTTCGCAGGCAAGATCAAGGCTCTCGCCGAGATCGGGGTCGACGCCGTTAAAACCGACTTTGGCGAGCGTATCCCAA
Organism: Ruminococcus sp. YRD2003; assembly: GCA_900109435.1. Lineage (GTDB taxonomy): Bacteria > Bacillota > Clostridia > Oscillospirales > Ruminococcaceae > Ruminococcus > Ruminococcus flavefaciens_G. Next base: position 310,590 of record FNZT01000003.1, read on the forward strand.
CCGATGTTGTTTATTCCGACGGCTCAGACCCGTTCAGAATGCACAACTACTACTCTTACCTTTATAATAAGACCGTTTTCGAGGCATTGACTGAGGTTCGCGGCGTAAACAACGCCTGTCTCTTCGCGCGCTCGGCTACTGCGGGCGGACAGAGATTCCCCGTTCACTGGGGCGGCGACTGCTTCTCCAATTACGAATCCATGTGGGAGACACTCCGCGGCGGGCTTTCTCTCTGCTTGTCGGGCTTCGGCTTCTTCTCGCACGATATTTCGGGTTTCGAGGCGACGGGCTCGCCTGACCTATACAAGCGCTGGACAGCTTTCGGTCTGCTCTCTACTCATTCTCGCTACCACGGCAACAGCTCGTACCGCGTACCGTGGAATTTCGACGAGGAAAGCTGCGATGTCTCGCGCCATTTCGTCAAGCTCAAAGGCAGGCTCATGCCTTACCTTTTCAGAAATGCTGTGCTCACGCATAAAACGGGCGTTCCAATGATGAGAGCTATGGTCGTCGATTTCGGATACGACAGAGCCGCTCTGACCGTAGATACGCAGTATATGCTCGGTGACAGCCTTCTTGTCGCGCCCGTGTTCAGCGAGGACGGTGTCTGCGATTTCTACCTCCCCGAGGGCGGGATATGGACTGATATCCAGACAGGCGAGGAGCTGAAAGGCGGAAGCTGGTACACTAAGAAGTATGACTATTTCGGTTTGCCGCTCTATGCTAAGCCGTGCTCTATTATTGTGTTCGGCGATTTCAAGCGCTCCGTAGAGTATGACTATACCGACAATATGAAGGTCGTCATCTACGGTCTGGAAGACGGTAAGTCTGCTGAAACACAGGTCTTCGACATGAACGCGCTGCTTGCTGCTGTTATCAGGGCTGTTCGCTCGGGTGACACGATAACCGTTGCCGTGACAGGTACGGACAAGCCTTTCACCGTCGAAAGTGCTCAGGGTCTGAAAATCGTCATAAACTAAACCCGCCCTTCGGCTTTGCACTGTGCTGACTATAATAAAACATACGGGGACAACTCTGAGCAGTGACGAGTTGTCCCCTTTTTTTAATGTGCCTGCCCTGTTATAATAGTATATACAGACAGGTTGAAAATGTTGGTAATGTTGAAAGAACTAACTTGTAAAAAAATCCATAAAATATATGCGGGCGAATCGTTAATTATGCCATAGTGACAAACTGTCCGTTTTGTGTTATAATGTTACTTGCATCGAAAGTATTTCCCGCAAGGAGGCGTAACACTTGGAATTCAAAGCAAACTGCGGCGTATGGGGCACTATGTTCGGCGTTCCGTGCGTTGTTGCCGATAATTTTCTCAAGCTTGCTACAGGCGAGCAGATAAAGGTGCTTCTCTATCTCCTGAGAGCTTCGGGCAGAACTGTCAGCACCGAAGAAATTGCTGCTAATACAGGCGTTACAACTCAGCAGGCTGAGGAAGCGGTGTTGTTCTGGCAGCAGGTCAATGTGCTCTCATCGGATAATTCGATAAGCGTTCCGCAGTCTATTATGACTCCGCCTGCTCCGCAGCAGTCAACAAACACTGTCTCCGTTGAGGAGACTTTGCTCGTGAAGAGCGCTCCCGAACCGAGACGCAGGGAAAATCTCAGACCGACCGAAATAACCGATATCATGAAGGATACACCTGCTGTTGCCGAGCTTTTCAAAGCCGCAGAAAGCATTCTCGGTCATATCAATAACACGATGCAGAACTCACTCATCTGGATGACGAATTACCTCGGTCTGAAGGCTGAGGTCATACTCGTTCTTCTCGTGTACTGCGAAAAAATCGAAAAGACAAATGTCGCTTACATAGAAAAAATCGCCATGAGCTGGGCAGAAAAGGATATCAACACGCTCGATTCCGCTCAGGAGGAGATAGAAAGGCTTACAAGCTCGAATGATTTTGTCGGCATTATTATGAAAATGTTCGAGATGAAGCGCAGACCTACCTCCAAACAGCTCGATATCATCGAAAAATGGCGTGCAGCAGGCTATGCACGCGATATGATACACTATGCATACGAAAAAACTGTCGAGAACACGGGTAAGCTCAGCTTTGAGTACACCGACAAGGTGCTCGCCTCGTGGAAAGACAGCGGCTTCCGCAGCAGCGAGGATGTTAAGCGCGCTGAATCGGACTTCCGCAAGCGCAAAAAGGCGGGCTCCGACAGCAATGATTCCTTCGATGCCGAAAAATACAACTTTGTTATCAATAACTTCTGAATGAGGATATACCCTTGAATAACGAGATATACGAAAAAGCGCAGATGATACTCTCCGAGCGCCGCAGCCGTGCTATCAGCGAGAATGATATGCGCATACAGGAAATCAACTCGAAAATACCCGAGATAAAAGAGATAAACTCCGCTATCTTCAATACGGGAAAAGAGCTTATCCGTACTGTGCTTGCGGGCGATAAGTCTGATATACAGGCAAGGATAGAGAAAATAAAAGTATCAAATCTCGGCGCGCAGGAGCTTTGCAGAAAAATGCTCGTCGCTAACGGTTATCCCGCCGATTACCTCGATGTGCAGTTCACCTGCAAAAAATGCAATGACACGGGAAGCTATAAGGCGGCTATGTGCGACTGCATGAGGCAGCTCTGCGGCAAGCTTATGGCGGAGTCGCTAAACGAGAATGCTCAGCTTACGCTCTCTTCATTCGATACGTTCAGCCTGAGCTACTATAAGGGCGAGGACCACGACACCATGCAGCGGATATTTAACTTCACCCGCTCGTATGCAGCAGATTTTACTCCCTCGTCGGGAAGTATTCTCATGTTCGGAAAGACAGGGCTCGGTAAGACTCATCTCTCGCTCGCTATTGCTAATGAGGTGCTGAAAAAAGGGTACAGCGTGCTGTATGACTCCACTATCAATATCCTCCATAAGATACAAAAGGAAAATTTCAGCTACGAGAAAAATACCGAGATGCTCGACGCCGTTATGGACGCTGAGCTGCTCATTCTCGACGACCTCGGCACCGAGTACGAAAACAAAATGTACAGCTCTACTATTTATAATATAATTAATACGCGTCTCAACCGCGGAAAGCCTACTATTATCAGTACAAATATGGACTTCGGGCAGATAGCCGCACGCTACGACGAGCGCGTCGTTTCAAGGCTGACTTCTATGTATACCTGCCTCGGTTTCCGCGGAGATGATGTCAGATTACAGCAAAAACAGCAGAATACTACTATTAAAAAGGGCGTATCGTGATACGCCCCTTCTTTATGCGGCAGATGGGCACATATAAAAACAATATAATGCCATATTTTTCGCCAATCTGTTGGTGACGTTATTTTAAACATAAATTCTGCGGTATCGCTCCCGACTATGTGCATAATAGCCATACGCTGTCTTTTTCAAATATGAATTAGTAAAAAAGGCTATTTTTTGGACAAAATCAGCCGTTTTTTCTTCTTTGCATTTTCTTTGCAATTATGTATGATTGTAACCTCAGAAGTAACACCGTGATAACAATTATTATTATATCGCAAATTACCTCTCGTACAAAATCCGACCGTATTTTACGGCATTTTGCACAATGTTAGTCTATGGTTTTTGTCACTAATGGTAGTTTTTAAGACGTATTATACATTTAGTATTTTGATACGCAGACTATCTGTGTTACGATTTTGTAATAATTTGTTGCTATTTCATTTGATTTGTTCATTATTTATAAATATTGCGTACATAATGTATTAATATAATATGTGACAAATTGCCCTGATTCAACATTAATTCGAAAGTTATTTTGTGGCTAAAATGGAAAAAAATCTAAAACTGTTGCTATTTTCAGCCAAATATGGTAGTATTATCACAGTTCGCAAGTCGGACAAAAATAACGAAATGCTTTTCGAGGAAAGGAAGAGTTTATGAGAAAAGCTAAAGTTGCAGCGATCATCGTCGGAGGCGTATCCACTTGCATTTTTGGCGGACTCTTCGGTGTGTATGCAACAGCACCCATCGTGAGTCAAGTCGCTCCGAGCCATGATGTTGAAAACATCTATGAAGTCAAAAGCGAAGAATTGGCAAATGTAGCTGCAGTAACTTCTATCAGAACAACAACCGCCACAACAAGCAGAAAGTTCAACACGACCACTAAGGCTAATGCCGCTAAGAAAAACGTAAATATCGGGTCTGCTACCGCTTCGGCAGCATCTATAGTTTTAAAGAAGACTGTAGAAGACGAGACCCCCGCTCCTGCTCCCGCTCCCACTGAGGTTTATACAGAGCCCGAAACTGTGGCTACCGAACCCGAGACTGAGACCGAGACGACAGAAGCTCCTACTACAGAAGCTGTTTACGTTGAGCCTGAAACAGAAGCTATTACAGAAGCTCCTACGGTAGAAGAAGTGACCGAGCCTGTCACAGAGGCAGTTACGGAAGCTCCCACAGAGGCTGAAGTCATAGTTGACGTTACAGTCGACGAGACTCCTTCTCTCCCTATTTCAGACGCTGAATACATCATCTTATGTAACGCTGTTGCTCATGAGGCAGGCTGCTACTGGATAGATGAGTACGACAAGGCTAAGGTTGTTGAGGTAATCATGAATCGTGTATACAGCCCGAGATTCCCCAACACTATTGAAGCCGTTCTTACTCAGCCCAATCAGTTCAGCGGTTCTTCGAACTATGTTTACCTCGGTTCTTACTCAGGTTATGTTACCGAGAGCGTCAAGAATGCAGTTAATCTCTACTTCAATGAGCCCGAATCGTTCACTCAGGGTTATCTGAGCTTCTACGGCGACGGCTACAGAAACTATTTTTCATAATCAGCATTTTCCTAAAAAAACAAAAACTTGTACAAAAGTTAGGGACTCTCGAACAAGAGAGCCCCTTTTTTTTGCTGTATCCTGATTTTCACCTACCTTTCATATTTATCACATTTTACCTGTTGTTTTTTTTGAAAATGTATGTTATAATTTTGTCATATCATCGAAAAGGAGTTGTTTCAATGAATGATGATAAAAACTATGTAAAAAGAATTATTGCGTGTATCGCTCTTTCTGTCATAGGGCTGCTGATACTGAACGCTTTGATCATGCCTGCGCTCACTAAGGCACCCGCTAAGGAGACTAACTACAGCTTCTTCCTCAATCAGGTGGACGAGGGCAGAGTTACTCAGGTGAAGATCGAAAACGAGGAGGTACGCTTCGTGGTCGTTGACGATGAGGGAAACGAGAAGCGCTACACCACCTATAAAATGAATGATCCCGATCTCGTTTCACGCCTCCATGAGCACGGCGAGATCATCTTCAATGAAAGTCATCAGCAGAACAGCCTGCTGATAAACTTCCTTTTAAGCTGGGTGCTCCCGATAGTCGGCTTCATGCTGCTCTGGAATCTCCTCTTCAAAGGTATGGCTAAGCATATGGGCGGCAACGCTCTCTCTTTCGGAAAAAGCAACGCCAAGATCTACGTAAAGGCTCAGACGGGCAAGTCCTTTGATGACGTTGCGGGGCAGGACGAGGCTAAGGAAGCTCTCGAGGAGATCGTCGATTTCCTGCATAACCCAAACAAGTACGCCGATATCGGTGCCGATCTCCCCAAGGGCGCGCTCCTTGTGGGACCTCCCGGTACGGGTAAGACACTGCTCGCACAGGCTGTCGCGGGTGAGGCCAATGTCCCGTTCTTCTCGATCTCAGGCTCGGAATTCGTTGAGATGTTCGTTGGTATGGGCGCCGCAAAGGTGCGCGACCTGTTCAAGCAAGCTAACGAAAAGGCTCCCTGTATCGTTTTCATCGACGAGATCGATACTATAGGTAAAAAACGCGACGGCAGCCTCGGAGGCAATGACGAGCGCGAACAGACTCTTAATCAGCTCCTCACCGAAATGGACGGATTCGACGGCAAAAAGGGCGTTGTTATCCTCGCGGCTACTAACCGTCCCGAATCACTTGACCCTGCTCTCCTCCGTCCCGGCAGATTCGACAGGCGTATTCCTGCGGAGCTCCCCGACCTTGCAGGGCGTGTCGCTATACTGAAAGTCCACGCGAAAAAGGTCAAGACCGAGGAGAATATCGACTATAACGCTATCGCTCGCGCTACGGCGGGCGCTTCGGGTGCTGAGCTCGCCAATATTATCAATGAGGCTGCGCTCAGAGCTGTGAGAAACGGCAGAAAACTCGTCAATCAGTCCGATCTCGAAGAGAGCGTTGAGGTCGTTATTGCAGGCTATCAGCGCAAAAATGCTGTCATCTCCCAGAAGGAAAAGGAGATCATCGCCTACCACGAGATCGGTCACGCACTCGTTGCCGCTAAGCAGAAGGACGCTGCTCCTGTACATAAGATAACAATCATCCCGCGTACGAGCGGTGCGCTCGGCTATACAATGCAGGTCGACGAGGGTGAGAAGTTCCTTCTGACCAAGGAAGAGGCTCTCGCTCGTATCGCTACTCTCACGGGCGGACGCTCTGCCGAGGAGCTTATCTTCAACAGCTGCACGAGCGGTGCTTCCAATGATATTGAACAGGCGACTAAGCTCGCTCGCGCTATGGTCACTCGCTACGGCATGAGCGACAGCTTCGATATGATCGCTCTCGAAACCGTTACTAACCAGTACCTCGGCGGCGATACGGCGCTTGCCTGCTCGCCCGAGACTGCTGCCCGCATTGACGATGAAGTGAACTCTATTGTCAGGTCTTCACACGAGAAAGCTGTGCAGATCCTGCGCGACAATATCAACAAGCTCCACGAGCTCGCTCATTTCCTGCTCGAAAAGGAAACTATCACGGGCGAGGAATTCATGGAGATACTCAACGGCTCCCCTGCCGATGCAACTGCCGAATAACAAAATGAAGCTCCTGCCGCAGCAAGCAGGAGCTTCACTTATCATAAGTCTATGTCGAGCTCTACGGGGCAGTGGTCGCTGCCGTAGATATCGGTGAGGATTCGCGAATCTGCGACCTTTTCCATCAGGCGCTCGGAAACGACAAAGTAGTCTATCCGCCAGCCCGCATTCTTCTCGCGCGCCTTGAAACGGTACGACCACCATGAGTATACGCCCGCAGTGTCGGGGTAAAGCGTGCGGTATGTATCGGCAAAGCCCGCTGCGAGAAGCTCGGTGAACTTGCCGCGCTCTTCGTCGGAAAATCCTGCGTTGCCTCTGTTGGACTTCGGATTCTTCAGGTCTATCTCGTTGTGCGCGACGTTGAGGTCTCCGCAGTATACGACAGGCTTTTTACTGTCGAGCTCCGACAGGTATGCGCGCATATCATCCTCGAATTCCATTCGGTAGCCGATGCGCTTCAAGCCGTCCTGTGAGTTGGGGACGTAGCAGCAGACAAAGTAGAAGTCTTCGTATTCGCAGGTGATGACCCTGCCTTCGTCGAGGTGGGTGCCGTTCAGTCCGTATGCGACCGAAAGCGGCTCCTGCTTCGTGAATACGGCGGTCCCCGAGTAGCCCTTCTTTACTGCGCTGTGGAAATAGCAGTGGTAGCCCTCGGGTGCGAAGTCCGCCTGGTCGGGCTGCATTTTTGTCTCTTGCAGGCAAAAGATATCGGCGTCCGCATCAGCGAAGAAGTCCGCAAAGCCCTTGGTCAGGCACGCGCGGAAGCCGTTGACGTTCCATGAGATGAATTTCATAGCTTTCCTCCAGTTTATTACTGTTATTATACTAACATATTCTAAAGAAAATAGCAAGAACTGAATAGACTTTTTTAAAAAATTATGTTATAATATTCACAATGATCTGCAAAGGAGCTATTCTATGCTAAAAATTGCACTTGTAACAGGCGGCTCGGGCGGTATCGGTGCGGCGGTCTGCCGCAGACTTGCTGCCGACGGCTGCTTCGTATATGTTGGGTATTCATCGTCGCAGGGAAAAGCAGAGGCGCTTGCTGAGGAAATAGGCGGCAAGGCTTTGAAACTTGATGTCACCTCCCCTGCCGATATTTCCAATGCAGCCGTGCTCTGCGGAAAAGTCGATATACTCGTCAATAATGCGGGGGTGTCAGAGATCGGGCTGTTCGACAGTATCTCCGATGACAGCAGCCGCCGTATCATGGATGTTAATCTCGTCGGAGCTATGAGCTGCGCGCGCACTTTCGTCAAGTCAATGATTGCCCGCAAATCGGGCTGTATCGTTAATATATCCTCGATGTGGGGGCAGGTGGGTGCGTCATGCGAGGTGGACTACTCTGCCTCCAAGGCGGGGCTCATAGGGTTCACAAAAGCACTCGCAAAGGAAGTTGCTCCCTCGGGGATAAGGGTGAACTGCGTTTCGCCAGGTTTCATCATGACTGAGATGAATTCGCACTTCTCCGAGGCTGACCTCGAGCTCATACGCGAGGACATTCCGCTCGGGATCTTCGGCGAGCCGCGGCACGTTGCGGACGCGGTGGCTTTTCTTGTCTCGGAGCAGGCTGAGTACATCACGGGACAGATACTTGCCGTAAACGGCGGAATGGTGATATGAGGTGATCATATGGACGACAGACTGAGAAAACAACTCGATTTTATGATCGAGCTCGACAAGATGAAGAATCTCTACCGTCAAACCTACGTCCTCTGTGAGGATAGAAAAGAAAACGACGCCGAGCACTCGTGGCACCTCGCCATCTTAGCTATGATGCTGAGCGAATATTCAAACGAGCCCGTAGACGTACTGCACGTCATAAAAATGGTGCTCGTTCACGATGTGGTAGAGATCGACGCGGGCGACACTTACTGCTACGACAGCGAGGGGTATAAGTCTAAGGCTGAACGCGAGGAAAAGGCTGCTCAGCGCATTTTCGGGCTCCTGCCCGACGACCAGCAAGCGGAGTTTTACTCTCTGTGGCGCGAGTTCGAGGACTCGGAAACCGCGGACGCACGTTTCGCCGCTTTGCTCGACCGCTTACAGCCGCTGACCCTCAATTACACTAAAGGCGGCATATCGTGGCAGGAACACGGTATCCGCAAGGAGCAGGTCCTCGCCCGCAATACCGAGTATTTCGGCGTTTCCGATAAGATCGCCGAAGCGATAAAAGAAATGATAGATGATGCGGCTGACAAAGGCTGGCTCAAATAACAAATAGGCAGTTTATACAAATTGAGTACAGCGTTTCCATACACTATTACTAAAACGCCGAAAATAATGACAGAATTATGATATTTTGAAAATTCCCTTGAATCTTCATTTCCGATATGATATCATTATCCTGTGAAATACCTATTTTTATGCTGTTTTTCGGCTTAACATACATCATATCGACTCGTTTTTCCTGTTTCAAACGGAGGAAAGTAAATGACTGAAACACTGAAGGCAAACAAATCGACAAAAAAAGACTATTTCAAGTGGGCTAAGAGATATAATGCTCTCCGCGAGGAAAATACCGAGAAGTTTAAATGGCTCAACCTCGCCCTGATGATACTCTTCCCCATCTTTATCACCTGTATGGCTGAGATCAATCAGTGCAAAAAGGTGTCCGTGTTCGCTCGCTTCGTCGCTGACCGACCGTCCGTTATTCTCTTCGACTTCGCCGCCGCCGGCGTTATCTTCATTCTTCTTCTCGCTGCCTTCCGTAAAGGCTGGATAGCCGCTCTTGTCCAGAGCTTTGTTTTTATGGCTCTCAGTATCACCGAGCTGTTTAAGTACAACACCAACGGAAATCACCTCATACTCTCGGATATGAAGCTCGTCAAAAGCGTGAAGAGCCTCAAATCCTTTGCATATATCAAGATAACTCCCGCTCTTATCATATACTGCGCTATCGTTATCGCTCTGCTCGTTGTCATCTTCCACTTCAACCCCGTTCTCCCGCACCATGTGCCGTTCAAGCGCGCTATCGCAGGTATCTGCTGTACGATCCTCTGCACGGGAATGATCATCGTTCCCTCTTTCTATAGCCCCGTTTACAAGCTCTTTAAGCTCGATACCACGGCGGCTACCAACGCTTTCATTCTAAATGAGAAGTTTGAACACAACAGCTTCCTCGCTTTCCTCGTGGAAACTGCCTCCGAAAGCTACTCCAACAGGCTCTCTGCGCCCGATAATTACGGCGAGGAACTCGTCGATAATATTACCGATGATGTAGCTGTCGCTTCTGCCGCAGGTTTCAAGGACGGCGTTCAGCCCAACGTTATCGTCATAATGAGTGAATCGTACGCCGATTTCCGCGTTTTCGACCAGCTCAACGTCGACGATAAATACTACGAGGGATTCGATAAGGCTCGCTCCGAAGGCTACGCGGGAACTGCTATCACTCCTACCTATGCAAGCTATACCGTCCGCTCGGAGTTCGAGCTCCTGTTCGGTCTGCCTGTAAGAGGCATCAATGCTCCGAATATGCCGCAGAGAGTTCTCGCCGACCGCGAACAGCCCGCTCTCGCTCAGTATTACAAGAAATGGGGATACAAGACCGCTTACGTTCACCCCTTCCTCGGTACGTTCTACAGCAGAAACCGTATTTACAGCCGTTTCGGGTTCGATGAAATGATTTTCCACGACGATATCGACAACATTACCGATTTTACAGTGCCTGTCGAGCACTACGGTACTTATGTCGACGACAAGACCGTTTACGACCAGCTCTTTGAGCTCGTGAAGTCCACCAACGAGCCTATCTACATACATACTACTACTATGCAGAACCATCAGCCCTATGACCAGGGTGATGACCCGAACGATGAGTTCGGCAACTACCTCCAGTGGATCCGTCATTCCAATGAGGGGCTGACTGTTTTCCTCGATGAGCTCAAGAAGCTCGATGAGCCTACTCTCGTATTCTTCGTCGGAGACCATTTCCCCTCGATGAGAGGCGAGACAAGTGTGTACAATCAGCTCGACCTCAACGGCTCGAATTGCAGTGTGCTCTATGAGCAGGAATATTTCATCTGGGATAATTACGGCGCCGACTACAGCTGTGTTCCCGAAGAGCCTGTGTCTTTCTTCTATATGCCTTATGTTCTCATAAACATTATCGGAGCTCCCCATGACGAATTCATCGAGAAAATGAACAGCTTTATGGAAAATGTTCCCGTTTACTCGCTCGACTACAATGACGGCACTCCAGACAACGTTGACCTCGATGTGCTCACGTATGACCGAGTTATCGGCGATGTTTTCTCGCCTTGTCCGATACCGAGCGAGGCGTTTGAGTCTAAAAAAGGAGCGGAATAATGAAGGATATTAAAACAGGAGCAAAAGGCTCCGCGACCGTTAAAGCCGAGAAAGGCAGGCTCGCCTCGGACATGGGAAGCGGCTGCCTCAACGTCTTTGCTACTCCCGCTATGATCGCTTTGATGGAAAATGCAGCCTGCAATGCGCTCGCTGACTTCCTTGAAGGTGACGAGACTACCGTGGGCACGGCTCTCGACGTTCAGCACCTTTCCGCTACTCCCGAGGGTATGGATGTCACCGCCGAGTCTGTCCTCACCGACGTAAACGGTCGCGAGTTCACCTTCGACGTTACCGCATCCGATGAGACAGGACTTATCGGTAAAGGTACTCATAAGCGCTTTCTCGTGTACAGTGGTAAATTCCTCGAAAAAACACAGTCTAAACTGAAATAAGCTCAGACCCGCGGTAATATCTACTGCGGGTCTTTTATATACATTGTTTTTTCTGTATGTTATCATATTATTATCACATATACCCTTATAATTAATTATAGTGTATAATTGTATGCAGAGACGGAAAGTCTATATATATATTTTTTTGTGAGGTAAATATCATGTCAGATCTTTACAGCGAACAGAACAACATTGGAATACAGAACTCCGATAACAGCGGCTACAGCTATTACAGCACCGCTCCTTCCGAACCCGAGAATGCTCCCAAGAAGAAAAAATCTAACCATACAGGTCTGAAAATACTCGCGTTCTTGCTGTCGCTCGTTGTGGTAGGTGCGGGCTCGATACAGGTATACAAATTCTGGGACGACAGCAAGATCCAGATGTCCGAAGAAGAGGAGAAGATAGTTGTCCCCTCTCCCGCAAAGGAGATCGCCGAAGCTGTCAAGGGCGGGACCCTTCCTTCGTCTCCTCCGCCGCAGAATCTCCCGAGCCTGTTTGACATTGCGTCCCGCACAGACGCAAAACAGCTTCCCGATATCGTTGACGAGATAATGCCTTCCGTCGTCGGTGTTTCCTCTACATTCGAGATAAATGAACCCTATACGTCGTGGGGCTGGGGCGGATTCCAGTCCGAAACAAGGAAACGTCAGGCTACGGGCACGGGTACCGGTATCGTTATGACTGACGACGGCTACATCGTGACTAATGCTCACTGCGTTTACGATGAAGAGTATAACGCCGGCGAGGCTGTTGATGTGTATGTGCTTTTCAGCGACCAGTCTAAGCATGACGCTAAGATAATCGCCTATGACACCGAGACCGATATCGCTGTGCTCAAGGTCGACGCTTCGGGTCTTACTCCCGCTACGTTCGGCAACAGCGACGAGCTGCGCGTTGGTGAGCTCGTTATCGCGGTCGGCAATCCTCTCGGCTTCGACCTCTTCGGCTCTGTAACAAGCGGTATCATTTCCGCTCTTAACCGCCAGATTTCCATAAACGAAAAGAATATGACACTCATCCAGACTGATGCTGCAATAAATGAGGGTAATTCGGGCGGTCCTCTCCTCAACAGCTGCGGTCAGGTCATTGGTATCAACTCCGCGAAGATGTCGTCAAGCTATGGCTCCGCAAGCGTTGAAGGTCTCGGTTTTGCTATCCCCATTAACGAGGCTAAGACTATCGTCGACGACCTCATCTACAACGGCTATGTTACAGGAAGACCTCAGATAGGCATTAGCGGTGTTGATATCACCGAGTCTTATTCTACCTACCTCGGATTGCCTATGGGCGTTTACGTAACTGCCGTTTCCGAAGGAAGCGCCGCAGAAGAAGCAGGTATAAAGCACGGTGACGTCATAATCGGTATCGAAGACGAAGTTGTCAATTCTATGGACGAGCTCAACAAAATCAAGAATACGTTCAAGGCGGGCGATACTATCAAGCTCAAGATAAGCCGCGACGGCAATGATATTGATATCCGCCTCACCCTTCAGGACGCTAATGCTGATAAGGCAGGCAAAAAGAGCAGTACCGAAACTACCGAGGCTGCCGATTAATAAGCATATCTCTATTCTCCTAACTGTATGAAAAGACCGCATGAACGGGAAATCCCCTTTCAGGCGGTCTTTTCTTGCTGTTCGTTATTGTCAGTCGGAGAGCGGTACTCCGTCAGCATCGGTGTCTATGCTTCCGCAAAGCAGCATTATGCCTTCGACAAGTCCCCATATAGCGCTTACTTCACTAAGCATGAAGCAGCTGAGTAAAGTAATGAGAAGCTGTGCCATTCCCTTGCCCGTGTAGCCGAGATAGAAGTTATGTACGCCAAACGCGCCAAGGAATATCCCAAGCAGTCCTGCTGCTACTTTTGATTTAGCCCCTGGAGGTGCTACTGTCTTTGTTACCGTGGAAAATCCACAGGACATACAAACTGCTGCTCCAGGCTGTACCTGACTGCCGCAATTCTGGCAGAAGTTCATTCCTCTTCCGACAGGTGTTCCGCAGTGTGTACATACTGCCGCGCCCTGTTCAACGGCGCTTCCGCAATGTTTACAATACATATTTTTCCCTCCGTCTGTTTTTAATCCGCCAGCGGTACTCCGTTAGCGTCTGTTTTTATACTGCCTGTGAGTATCATGATGCCCTCTACAAGTCCCCATATAGGTGTTATAAATGCAAGAGGGATCAAAAAACCACAGCTTACTGCTGAAAGTATTATTGCTCCGATAGCGATGGAAAGCTGTGCTACAGCCTTGCCCGTATATCCCAGATAAAAGTTATGTACTCCGTATCCTCCAAGGAAGATGCCGAGAAGTCCTGCTGCCATTTTTGACTTAGCTCCCGGGACCGGAGGTGCTTTTACGGCTCCGTTAGCTGCAAAGCCGCAGGACATACATACTGCCGCGCCCTGCTGGAGCTGGCTTCCGCAATTGCCGCAAAAGTTAGTGCCCTGTCCTACGGGGACACCGCAGTTTGTGCATATAGCTGCGCCCTCTTCAACGGCGCTTCCGCAGTTTTTACAATACATAATTATTCCTCCTTTACGTCCGCCGCTCCGCTTCGGAGCGGAGCTGTCGGAACTTCTCTGATTATACCATATATGCCGAAAAATGTCAATATTTGACGTTTTATCAGTAATTCTCCTCGCGGAGCTCGAAATATGCCTGCGGATGTGCGCATACGGGACAGACATCGGGCGCCTTTGTGCCTACTACGATGTGTCCGCAGTTGCGGCATTCCCATACCTTGACCTCGCTCTTCTCGAATACCTGCTGAATTTCGATGTTCTTGAGCAGTGCGCGGTAACGCTCCTCATGCTGCTTCTCTATCTCGCCTACCTGACGGAACTTGGCGGCAAGCTCGGGGAAGCCTTCCTCCTCGGCGGTCTTGGCAAAGCCTTCGTACATATCCGTCCATTCGTAGTTCTCGCCGTCGGCGGCGGCAGCAAGATTCTCGGCTGTGGTCCCGATGCCCTCGAGCTCCTTGAACCAGAGCTTTGCGTGCTCCTTCTCGTTGTCCGCGGTCTTTGTGAAAATTGCGGATATCTGCTCAAAGCCTTCCTTCTTTGCTTTTGATGCAAAGAACGTATACTTGTTCCTCGCCTCGGATTCGCCAGAAAATGCCGCAAGAAGATTCTTTTCCGTCTGTGTGCCTGCGTAGCGGTTTGCCATATTATTTCACTCCGTTTCATTTATTCGGTAAATACCGTCAATTATATTATATATCTTTAAATGCTGAAAAGTCAATACATTTAATGCCAATTTCAGCGGAATCTCTGCTCAAAATCAGGCGGCGGCGCTGTGATGCGCTTGCTGTTCAGATAGGCAAGCGATGAAGACTCGGGCAGTGAAAATTCAAGTGCGTATGCACAAAGCTGCTGGCGGAAAACTCCGTAGCGCTTATTCGCCCGTATATCGCCGTATTTACCGTCTCCGAGAAGCGGTGCTCCCAGATGTGCCAGATGTGCGCGTATCTGATGTGTCCGACCCGTGTACAGCGTGACCTCGAGAAGATATAGTCCGTTCTTTTCTGCAACAGTACGCCAGCCCGTGCGTATCTCGCGGAAGCCCTCTGCGGGAACGTCGCTTATGCGGACGATGTTCCTGTCGTCATCCTTGCGGTGATAGGCAGTCGCTATGGACTCTCTCTCGGGCGGAGCAGAAACCGTAACGCAGCGGTATATCTTGTGAAGGGCTCCGCTCTGTATCGCGGAGTTTATCTCGCGCAGTGCTGCTGCATTTTTGGCGGCGGTGATAAGTCCCGCGGTGTTGCGGTCAAGACGGCTGCACAGTGCGGGCGCAAATGTGCGCTCCTCCTCGGGGATGAATTCCCCTTTCTTCCACAGGTACTTCTTCACGCGGTCTATAAGCGTGTCCGCGGAAGAGGTGCTGTTGGAGTGGGAGTCGACTCCTATGGGCTTGAATACGACAAGGATGTTGTCGTCCTCGTATACTATCCGCAGCTCGTCTGATGCCTGTTTAAAGGTCATATCCTGAGTCTTTACTGCCGAGACTTCGTCCTTCACGTATACTCGGACTGTGTCGCCCTCGCTAAGTATCGCCGATATCTCGCAGCGCTTGCCGTTGAGCTTTATGTCCTTCCTGCGGAAAAGTCGGTACATCATGCTCTTAGGGAGCTCGGGCATCGCTTTGGACAGGAATTTGTCTATCCTCTGTCCGCTGTCATTGGTGTTTATCGTGAATTCTTTCATTTTTTTCACCTTTTCATTATTATCCATGCGAAAAATGAAGTTAATATGTGTCTAATAGATATGATAGACAACAAATCATTTGCTGACGGTATTATGCACAAAAAAACGCTGCTTGTTTAGGGTTATTTTTACAATATTTCGTAAATGTGCTGTTAAATTGATGCCAAAGGGTTGAAATAGTGTCGTTAAAATGATATAATGATTTCATCGGTCAAAGAATTAGCTAAGTTTTAGCCGCTTGACCGTGAATCTTTTAAGGCAAAGGAGGCTTACGTGTCATGAATTCGGCAAAAAAAATACTGTCAGCAGTTCTTTCATGTGCGGTAGCCTTGAGTTCAGCCGCAACTGCTCTGCCTGTATCGAGCACGGCTGCTATTACCGAAGATACCTCTCTTTTATATGATAACACATCGGACGCGGAAAGTAAAGAGGCTTCTTTTACGGAAGTTCCTTTCAACGTCTTCGATATTTATAATGCGTACCACGGTATCACAACAACAACAACAACAACTACTACTACTACTACAACTACTACCACTACAACTGCTGCGACTACAACTGCTACGACCGCTCCCGCTGTTACTACTACGGCGGCTACTACTGCGGCTACGTTCATTCCTACTACTACTTCTATGGTGCCGCCCCCGAAGTATACTGTTACCGCTGCGGAAACTACAACTGCCGCTCCGATAACTACTTCTTCCGCAGCTGCTTCTGTTACGACGACGACGGCTGCTCCGACTACCTCGGCGGCTACTGCTGCAACTTCTGTTACAACGGCGGCTCCGACAACTTCGGCGGCTACTGTGGTCTCCACTAATGCCGTTATGCTTTCTGCTCCCGCTCCCTCGACCGACGTTGTTTCAACTGCTCAGACGACAGCTCAGTCTACAGAAACAACTGAGGAGACGACCACTGTTTCCACCCGCTATGGCTACCTCGGCGATGACTACACCATTGGCGTCGATGTCTCAGAGCATCAGGGGTATATCGACTGGGATAAGGTCGCTGAGAGCGATGAGATCGACTTCGCTATTATCCGTGCGGGTTACGGTAAGATGTCTTATCAGAAGGATCTGCGCTTCGATGACAATATGAAGGGTATCAGCAAGACCGACCTCGATTACGGCATCTACTGGTTCAGCTACGCTCAGTCTGTTGAGGACGCTATCGCCGAGGCTGAGACCTGCTATGAGATCATTAAGGATTACGACGGCTATACCTACCCGATCTATTTCGATATCGAGCTCGCTTCTCAGCGTGACTGGCTTACTACTGCTCAGGTCTCTGCTATGGCTGAAGCTTTCTGCTCCTATTTGCAGGAAAGAGGCTACTATGCGGGTATTTACAGCTACTCAAGCTTCCTCCAGACTAAATTCTACAAGAGCACGCTCGAAAAATATGACGTCTGGGTCGCTGAAACAGGCGATAAGATAACATGGTACACAGGCGACTACACTATGTGGCAGTACTCGTGGACAGGGAATGTTTCAGGTATAAGCACTGTTGTTGATATGAACTACTGCTACCTCAACTACCCTCTCGTTATTTCACCCGAGACCTATGCCGAGAGTACTGCTACGACTCAGGCTGCACTCTCGGTATCCGAATCGACTACGGTGACTGCTGCTCCCGTAAGCACTGAGAACTCGTCGGCTCCCGCTTCTGCTGCGGCAACTACTGCGGCTCCCATAACAACCGCAACAACAACTACTACTACTCCCGCTCCTGACCCTTACGCTTATGAAGCTGTCGGTATCAGCGTTTCGGAAGATAACGGATATATCGACTGGAATAAGGTCAAGGAAGCAGGCTACAGTTTTGGTGTTATCCGTGCAGGCAGCGGCGGCGATGCTCCAAATGCCGACCAGCTCTTTTATGTGAATATGGAGAATGCCAAGGCTGCGGGAGTTTACTGCGGTGTTTACTGGCAGGCTAAGTCTGCTACGGAAGAAGGCATCGCCAAGGAGGCAGAAGCTTTCTACAGTATCATAAAGGACTATGCTTACGAGTATCCGATCTATCTCGACCTCACTGACCCTGCTGTCGCCGACGCGGGGCTCACAAAAGAACAATATTCAAGCCTTATCACAACGTTCTGCTCTTACTTTGAGGATTTGAGATATTACATAGGCGTTCGTGCAGATGAGAAATTCCTCTGCGATTCGCTCGACAGCTCTGTTTTCCAAGCTTATGATGTTTACCTCATCAATTCGGGTGACAAGCCTGTTTTTGACTCCAAGTACGGCATCTGGCAATACGGATCAGATTCGGTCAGCGGTATTCTCGGTTCGACCGATGTTGCTTACTGCTACAGAGTTTATCCCTCGGTAATGAGCTTCTACGGGCTCAACGGATTCTGCTGATACTTTATTTGCACACTCTGAAGGCTGCCCCTTCGGAGTGTGCTTATTTTTGCATGGAGATACTATTATGATAGAATTTATCATCGGTGCTTCGGGCACAGGAAAAACTACCGAAATGTTCGGGCGTATCCGCTCTGCCGCTATTGATGGCAGGGAGCAGCTCATTCTCGTCCCCGAGCAGTATTCTCACGAATTCGATAAGAATTTGTACAGCTTCCTCGGAGCTAAAATGTTCAATCAGCTCCTTTCACTAACTTTCAGCAGTCTCGCGCGTCAGCTCTTTCAGCTTTACGGTGAATCCGACCGCAAAGGTGAGTATGCTGATGACATGGCTCGTATGATCCTCGTTTATCAGGCTATTGAGGCTGCTTCAAATAAGCCCGAAATGCTGCGATATTTCCGCCGTGCTGCTTCTCAGGCGGGCTTTGCTGAGGAAATGATGAAGCTTATAGCCGATATGAGACGTGCTGGCATTACTCCCGATATGCTCACCGAGCACGCTGAGCTCCTCGACAGCAGACTGCGCGACAAGACCGCGGATACTGCGTCCGTTTACTCGGAGTATGCAAGGCTCATGGAACAGTATGGCTTCAAGGACAGCTATGAGAATATCCGCTTCGCTGCCCGCACTGCTAATCTTCACCAATACTTCAGGAACAAGACCGTTTATCTCGATGAGTTTGAGAGCTTTACAGGCGACCAGCTGGAAATGCTTGAGGTGATATTCTCGGCTGCCGATAATGTGGTCGTGACCCTTCGCACCGATAATGTCGCAGCTGGTGAGTTTACTCTGTTCGAGACTGTCAACTCTACCTTCCGCAGGCTATCTTCAATGTGCCGCGAGCTTAACCTCAAATATAAAATCACCGAATGTACGGACAGCTACAGGTTTTCCTGCCCTGAGCTGCGCTATCTCAGCGAGAACGTCATGCGCAATCGCGCGCCGCGTCCGAATGAGGCTCCTGCTGCGCATAATATCCGCATTTTTGAAGCTCGCGATATGTACAGCGAAATAGAGTTCATCTGCGCTGAAATAAAAAGGCTCGTCGCTGCTGAGGATGGGCTCAGATACCGCGATATCGCTGTGATCTCCAATAATATCACCGACTATTCCGACCTGCTGCGCGCTGCCTTCAATCGCTATGAAATCCCGTATTTCCTCAGCATCGAACGCTCGGTCAGCCATACGGCTGTCATGGTCTTCTTCATCTCGCTGCTCGACCTCCTGACTTCTCGTAAAATCAGAAGCGAACAGGTCTTCCGCCTTCTGAAATGCGGGATACTTGACGTCGGGCTGACCGATGTCTCGCTGCTCGAAAACTACTGCTACCGCTGGTCGATAGACGGCGATATCTGGCTTTCGGAGTTCACTGCCGAGGACAGAGACCTTGAAAAGCTCGAGGCTCTGAGAAAGCAGATAATCGCTCCTGTCATAAAACTGAAAAAACAACTCTCAAAAATACAGCCTGCTTCCGAAATATGTGCTAAACTATACGGCTACCTCTGCGAATGTCGGGCTGAACAGAACCTCGCTGCCCTCATGGGCAGGCTCATCAGGAATGACCGAGACTATGAAGCCGCAGAGCTTAAACGCCTTTGGAAGTGCCTGATGGATATACTCGACAGCATCGTCGCTACGCTCGGTGACGAAGAGGTGCGTTTCAGCCGTCTCGCGGATATGATGCGTTCGCTCATTGCTCGTATCACCTACTCTGTACCGCCGCAGACGCTCGACGCTGTTATTGCAGCCTCTTCGCGCACGGCTCGTCTGAATTCTCCCAAGGTCATCTTCGCGGCAGGCTCGACAGAGGGCGACTTCCCGAATCAGGTCACGCTCGGCGGGCTCTTCTCGGACAGCGAAAGGCAAAAGCTCTCGGATAAGGGCATCGACCTCGCGCGTCCCCTCTCCGACCTCATCGCATCGGAACGGCTCATCGTCTACAAATCCCTGTCTTCAGCCTCGGATAAGCTCTATCTCACCTATCCCCTCTCCGACCTTGCGGGACAGGCTAAATATCCGTCACAGGTGATCGACCAGATACGCAAGATGTTCCCGAATGAGCTGCTGCTCACTGAGGGGGAGCTGTCCCCCGAACACTACGCGGTGACTTATCACGCCGCCTACTACCACTATATGCAGAACAGAGCCGATAATTCGCCTGTTATCGCCTCTATCGGCAAGGTATTGCTTGCTGACCCAATATATCAGAGCCGTATCCTGTCCGTTCTCAATCGCTCGGGCAGCCGCACAGAACATACTGTCAGCTCCGATATCATACGCAGGCTCAAATGCTTTGACCCACTCCGCATCTCGCCTACTTCCCTCGAAAATTTCAATAACTGCCGCTTCATGCATTTTTGCAGCGACTTCCTTCGTCTGCAAATGCCCGAAAAAATGGAGCTCGATGTTCGTATCGCGGGAGAGCTCACTCACAGCTGCTTTTATTCGCTGCTCGGGAAACGTAAAAAATCCGAGTTCGTTCAGCTTGGCTACGAGCAGCTCTCCGCTGAAATAAAGGCTGAGGCAGAACGCTATAAATCCGAAAAGCTCGCAGGCGATTTTGCGAAAACACCCCGTTTCGAGCTCCTCTTCAACAAGCTCGAGGAGCGGCTGACCGAGGTTTTCGTTCACACGCAGCAGTCTCTTATGGCAAGCGATTTCGAGCCCGTCAGATTCGAGTATGACCTGCGCGGAAATAACGCGCTCTCCCGCCCTTTCGGTGATGGGTACGTGCTCCGCTTCGGCGGTATTGCCGACCGCATCGACACCTGCAATGTCGGCGGAAAAAACTATCTGCGCGTCATCGACTACAAAAGCTCCGAGAAAACTATCGACGCCCTCTCCCTCGCAAGCGGGCTCAATCTCCAAATGCTCCTCTATATGTTCGCCGCGACCGAAAATGGCGCAGAATTCGAGGGATATGCTCCCGCAGGCGTGCTCTACACGCCCGTACAGATTGGCGAGCTTGACGCCGACGAATCCAAGGACTTCTCCTTCAATCAAAGCGGCGTTGACTCGAAGCTCCGCACACGCGGTCTGCTTATCGACGATGTTTCTGTTGCCAATGCTATGGAACATGATGTCGGCGGACGGTTCATTCCCGCTAAGCTCACCGCAAAGGGAGCTTTCGATTCGCGCTCGTCTGTTATACCCGAGGATAATATCAGCCGACTGCGCGATAATGTTTACAGCTCCCTGACCTCCGCCGCAGAGGCTATGCTCGGCGGACATATCGAGGCTGTTCCGCTCAAAATCGGCAAGAAAGTGCCGTGTACCTATTGCGATTTCATTGATATCTGCGGAAATCATGACGGCTCTGTCAGCAGACAGCCGTCGGAGGAGGCTCTTGCCGATGCTGCCGATATACTCGGGAAATCAATGAAAGGAGGTAAGCATTAATGGCTTGGACTAAACAACAACAGAATGCCATTGACGCACGTGATTCGTCTGTCATAGTTTCTGCCGCCGCGGGAAGCGGCAAGACTGCTGTCCTGACGGAAAGGCTCGTTCAGCTCCTTTCTGACCCGATGTCGGGAGTGCGTGCGGACAGGATAATCGTTGTCACTTTTACTAACGACGCTGCCGCTGAGCTCAAAAAACGGCTTGACTCAAAGCTGCGTGCGCTGATAAACGAGCGTCCCTCAGACCGTTATCTGCTCAAACAGCAGACGCTGCTGCAAAGCGCTAAGATATCAACGATAAACTCGTTCTGCTTCGACCTCCTGCGCGAGAATATCACGGAACAGGGTATTACCTCGGGCTTTACCGTACTCGAAGAGACCGACAATGAGGTCATCCGCTCGCAGGCTATGGAAGAGCTGCTTGACTGGTACAGTTCCAACGACTATGATACAATTTCATTCCTCTACGATAAATTCTGCCTTAAAGACCACTCTCCGCTGATGCGTATCATAAGCGAGACGGACAGGTTCCTTTCGTCTGTCGCTATGAGCGATATATGGCTCGATTCCGCTGTTTCCGAGTATAAGAAGCCGTTCGCCGATACGGTCTATTTCAGGAGATTGTTCGACGGCATAGTCAGGACTGCAAATACTGCTGCCGCTCTTGCTGAGGAAAACTGCTCCGCTCTCAGGGATATTTTCCCCGAGCGCGGCAATTCGGCTGTTGAGCAGTCGTTTATCGTCGCCGAGCTCGATATGCAGCGTGCTGAAAAGCTCCGTACTCTCGCTGTTTCGCAAAAATATCCGTCCGATGACGAGCTCGCTTTTATCACGGGCTTTGACAAGCTCCCGACGATCAGAGCTAATGTCCCGCATAATGCGGCTCTACGTGAGCTCTACAAGGCTCGGCGCGAACGTATCAAGGAGATGGTCAAGGAGGCTGTTGAGCGGCTGTACTCGGCTGAGAGCGATTTTGCCGAATCGGGTGTTGTGACCGAAAAGCTCGCCGAGGTCGTGCGAAAGTACCGCGAGTTCATATGGGAACGTAAATGTTCACGAAATGCTATCAGCTTCGACGACGGGGAACGTCTTGCGCTCGAGCTCCTCGCCGATATCGACGAAAACGGAAGGATCGTGCAGTCCGAAACCGCTAAGCGTACTGCCGAGCAGTTCGATATCATCATGATCGACGAGTATCAGGACTCCAACAATAAGGAGGATCTGATATTCAAGCTCCTGACTAAAAATTTCAAATACTCCGACAGCGGTAAGCCGATGTACGGCGATAATGCTTTCCTCGTCGGCGATGTGAAGCAGTCGATATACCGCTTCCGCCTCGCCAATCCTAAGAATTTCATCGAGACTATGAAGTGCTCCGAGCCGTATGAAAGCGATTCCAAGAACCGCTTTATCCTGCTGAATAAGAACTTCCGCAGCTCGCCCGAGGTCATTGACTTTGTCAATTTTGTGTTCGGGGAGATCATGTCACCCGATTGCGGCGATATCGACTACAACGACGACGAAAAGCTGTATTTCGGCGCGGAGGGCTACGGTGCCCCCAACACGGACAGGCTTACTGCTATCAACTTTATCAATACCGACCCGATAGATAGCGAGGAGGTCGAGGAAGTCCCCGACAGCCCCGAGGCCGAAGCTACTGCCGCTCAGATAGCAAAAATGCTCGCCGACAGGACGACCGTGACCGAAGCCGACGGCAATGCACGCCCTTGTACTGCCAAGGACTTCTGCATTCTCGTTCGTAACAATAAGTTTACCAAGGCATATGTTACTGCTCTCGAAAAGCGCGGTATTTCGGCAAAAGGCAGTGATGAAAAGGGTTATCTCAAATCGCAGGAGATAGCGATACTCACCGACTTGCTCCGAATAATCGCCAATCCCCTGCTCGATGTGCCTATGGCGGCTGTTATGGTCTCGCCGATGTTTATGTTCAGTATAAGTGACCTCGCGTACATCAAGTCTTTCGACAATAAATCAGCGCTCTATCCGCTGATAAGGTCGGCTGCGGACGGGATGCTCGGCGATCTCGACCCGTCTCTTGCTGCGCGCTGCCGCGAATTCCTTGCGACTGTAGACAGGTTCCGCCTCGATTCCGTGACAATGACTATCGGTGAGCTTATCGCTTCGATTTACGATGCCACGGACTTCATACCCGTAATGCAGCTCCGCACCGACGGTGAGAAAAAACGTGCAAATCTCCGCGCTCTCATCAGATACGCGCAGAACTACGAGACTTCTGCCGCTGCTGAGGGAAGCGGCGGTCTTACAGGTTTTATACGTCACATTGACCGTATCCTCGAGAACGGCGACTATGAGCAGGGCAAGGTCTCGGCGGCATCGGGCGATTACGTCACCGTTCAAACGCTGCATAAGTCTAAGGGGCTCGAATATCCCTTCGTCTTCATAGCTGAGACTTCAGTGCTCTTTAAATTTGATTCAAAGTCTGTTATGTGCAGCGACGACGGCAGGATCGGCTTCACTCTTTATGATAAAAAGCTCATGAGAAGGTACAAGACATTTCAGCAGAAAATGCTCAGGAGCGAAAGCGAGAACGACTCACGAAGCGAAGAGATGCGTCTGCTGTACGTCGGTATGACACGTGCAAGGCAGCAGCTCTTCATTAATCTGTCATGCGGTGAAAAATCACTGAAACGTGTTCGCTCGCTCGCTGACAGCTGCGTCATAGGCGGCAGCGATATCTCTTCACTCGTTCGTGAGGCTTGCTGCAATGCCGACTGGCTATGGCTTTGCCTTATGATGCACGGGGACTTCCCGCTTATCGCCGAGAAAACAGGGCTCGCTGACAGTTCATTCGGTTTCCCTGCGCACGATACGAGCAAGACGCTCTTCACTTGCAATCTTTGCAGCGTGGAAGAGCTCGCTCTCCCCGAGATAAGGGCGGAAGAACCTGCTGCTCCCGATACTCGAACTGTTCAGCGCATTACCGATATGATAAATTCAAAGTACGACGACTCACTGACGAATGTTACTGCCAAACTCAGTGTTACTCAGATAACCCGAAAGCTCCGTGATGATGAGGAATTCGACCTACGTCTCGCCCGCCCACGTTTTATCACGGGCATAAACAAGCTCACAGGCGCGGAACGTGGTACAGCTATTCATACGTTCTTTCAATACTGCGACTTCGGCTTCGCCGCCTCTGACCCTCAGTCAGAGATAAAGCGGCTCGCGGAACTCGGCTTCCTCGACCGCTCACAGGCGGATTGCATCGACCCTAAAAAAATTGCCGCGTTCTTTGAAAGTGAGCTTTTCCGCAAGATATCAGCAGCTAAATGCTGTCAGCGTGAACGGAAGTTCATGGTCTCGGCGGCACAGCTGGAGCTTGATGAGCCTGTTTTTCAGCGTTTGGCTCACTCAGACGGTATGATCAAAGGTATCATTGACCTCGTCTATGAAACCGACAAGGGTCTCGTTATCGTCGACTATAAGTCCGACCGAGGTGTCTCGGCTGCTGAGCTGCGTGAACGCTATACAAAACAATTGCAGATATACAAGGCGGCAATGGAGCTCACTACAGATAAAAAGGTCGTTGGGCTCTCGCTCTACTCCATTGAACTCGAACAGGAAATTATTATTGAATAAAAAAACTGCCATTGGGGTAACCCCCGATGGCAGTCTTATTATGAAGCTTATTCTGCGGCTGCGGCGCTCTTTCCGCCTGCGCCTACTTCGGTGTCGCGTGCTATCTTCTTATACTCGCCCGATGCCTCGGCACTTACAAATTCAAGCGCGTTGCTGTCGAAATAGAACCAGATTACAAACGCAACAAGTCCTGTGTTGTTCTTTATATTGATATAGCAGTCGATCGTATCGCCCTGCTTGCAGGCAACATTGCTGCCGTAGAATACCATTCCGCTCTCGCCAGATACGTCGATAGCGTCGATGTTTCCCTTGTTGACTCTTACTGTTCCGTCAATGACCTTGCTGGGATATACTGCGGTACCTGCAACGTCGGAAAGGTCGGGAGATATCCTTACCTTATAGTCGCCGTCGGGTATGCCTTCCTTTACCTTGAATACTATGTGGAGGAAATCTCCCTCAAAGAAGAAGTTCTCATCCTTGGATATATCGAGCCACATCGCATATCTGCCGTCCTGCTTCGATTCATACTTTACTGCGGCTGTTGTGGGCGCTTCAGCTGTTGCGGCAGGCTTATTGACAACAGTCGTTACCTTTACCACTTCGGTCACTGTGGATCCTGCGGCATCTGTCACTGCGGCTCCCGATGCGTCGGTAACTACCGCTACGGTAGTAACGGGCTGACCGTCAGCATCTGTTACATCTTCTATCTCGGTCGTATCTTCAGCTGCTGCTGTTGTTGTTGCTGCGGGAGCACTTGTTGTGAGCTCGGCAGGTGCTGTTCCTATTGCATTGCCGTCCTTTGCGCTGCCGATCTCAAGAGGCATCTGTACTACTGCCTCTTCGCTCGAAGCAGATTTACTGCTGCTTTCTTTGTCTCCACAGCCTGCAAAGCTCGACGCAGCTACACATACGACCGCAAATAATGCAATTATTCTCTTTGTTATATTCTTCAACTTAACCAATTCCTTTCAAGCATTCATGAGGTTTTATGGCAGTTGTTTCTGCCTGTTTTAATTATACACAACCCATCTCGTTTTGTCAAGCAAGCTCGGAAATTCTAATCAATTCTTTGAAATTATGACACCTTTTTATCACATTGATTCATAAAATCATCACATAAAATTATTATTATTCATTTTATACTATTGATTTTCCTTCAAAATTATTGTATAATACTTATAACGGCTTTGCCGAATACAGAAAGACAGGAACAACATAAAATGTTAAAAGCTATTTGCTCGAGAAAAGAACTCTCTGACAGCGCCTACTACGAATGCGTCAGCGATATCATCGACGCTCCCGAGATAAAGCGCTTGCAGGACATTACTCATCATATCTCTACGACCCGCTATCAGCACTGCGTGAATGTTTCATACTACGGCTTCATCATTTGCAGAAAGCTCAAGCTCGATGCTCGCTCTGCCGCAAGAGCAGGTCTTATGCACGATATGTTCTACTACGACCGCAAGGAGTTCAACTCCATGCGCGAAAAGGGTCAGCTTCGCCACAGCGCCAAGCATAGTTTCGTCGCTTCCGAAAATGCCGCTCTAATAACAGAGATATCCGAGAAGGAGCGCGATATGATCGAGAAGCATATGTGGCCCATGACCCGTCCCATGCCAAGATTTAAAGAGACCTATATCATCACTTTTGTCGACAAGTACTGCGCAGTTCTCGAATTCTGCGTTCCAAAAGTGAGGAAATTTGTCTCCAAAAATAAAACTATCTGACACACAGGAGGAATCCCAACAATGAAGATCGAAACAAAATGCCTGCACGCAGGCTATACTCCCAAAAACACCGAACCAAGAGTAGTACCGATAGTTCAGAGCACTACCTATGTCTACGATTCTACAGATGATGTGGCTGCTGTTTTCGATGACCCCACCAAGAGCCTCATCTACTCGCGATTTGAGAACCCCACCGTTATGGCTGTCGAGGATAAGATCGCTGCTCTCGAGGGCGGTATCGGCGCGATGTGTACTTCAAGCGGTCAAGCTGCTTCTCTGCTCTCACTCCTCAATATCCTTAAAGCAGGCGACAGCTTTATCTCCGCTGCTACTATCTACGGCGGTACAATAAACCTCTTCGCTTATACCCTCAAAAAACTCGGTATCGAATGCATCTTCGTAAGCGCCGACGCTTCCGAAGATGAGATACAGGCGGCTTTCAAGGACAATACCAAGGCTGTTTTCGGCGAGACTCTCGCAAACCCCGCTCTCTCTGTATTCGATATCGAAAAGTTTGCGAAGATAGCTCATAAGAACGGAGTTCCGCTCATCATCGACAATACCTTCCCCACTCCCATACTTTGCAGACCTTTCGAGTTCGGTGCCGATATCGTTATCCACTCCACTACAAAGTACATGGACGGTCATGCTGTTCAGGGCGGCGGTGTTATCGTTGATTCAGGCAACTTCGACTGGACTAACGGCAAGTTCCCCGAGTTCACAGAGCCCGACGAAAGCTACCACGGCACTATTTACACCAAGGCTTACGGCAAGGCTGCATACATAATCAAGGCAAGAATGCAGCTTATGAGAGATTTCGGCTGCTATCCGTCTGCTCAGTCCGCTTTCTACCTTAACCTCGGTCTTGAAACTCTTCCGATAAGAATGAAGCAGTACTGCGAGAATGCCAAGGTCGTTTCCGAGTTCCTTGAGGCTAATGAGAATGTTGAGTCCGTAAATTATCCAGGTCTCAAGAGCAGTAAGTACTATGAGCTCGCTCAGAAATATCTCCCGCTCGGTTGCAGCGGCGTTATCTCCTTTGTTATCAAGGGCGGTCGCAGCCAGGCTGTGAAGTTCATGGATTCGCTCTCGCTCGCTTCCAACGAAGTTCATGTGGCTGATATCCGCACCTGCGTGCTCCACCCCGCAAGCGCTACTCACCGCCAGCTCACTGACGAGCAGCTCGTTGCGGCAGGCATAGAGGGCGGTATGATCCGCCTCTCCGTCGGTCTTGAAAACGTTGAGGATATTCTCGATGACCTCAAGAACGGCTTCAGCGCACTCGGCAAGTAATATAAACAAAATTCCCCGAAGCAGAAGTTCTCTGCCTCGGGGATCTTTTTATTTTTGTTCCTTTTCTCTTTTGCATCTGACTATGAACAGCACGAACGAGATCGTGTATAATGCCGCAAAAAACCCGAGAAATGCAGGTTTTATCCTCAATTCACTGCAAAGCGTCATATTCGTAAAAAAGAAAAACAGTCCGCTGAACACTTTCAGATCATCGGTAAGCATTATAAGCGGTTTCTTTTTTGCCCTCGTCGCTTTGACGGAGATGATCTCCAGCACGACGAGCAGCAGCACTATTATAATATGCGGGATGATGAGATAGCGCTTGTCAAGGTATTTGTCAATGTTTGCGAAATATGCAAGACCGTAGTAATCAGGGTCGTAGTAGAGCTTTTCATCACCCGGAAGCCTCGGAAGCACTTCAATGAGCATCCATATGCCGCCAAAAGTCACCAGCCACGCGATGAGCCTTGACAATCTGTGTGCCAGCGCGGCTTGCTCTGTTCCCTTCTTCTTTTCGCGGAACACTATATATGTGACGATCTGTGCCGCTATCCCGACTGCGATGATAAGCAAAAAAACACTGATCACATTACCGATACTATGCAGCGGAAGCGCTACCTGAAGTGAAACAGAGCGTGTCCAGAATGCAAATATTACCAGACACATCGTATGGAGAACATCAAGCGTGAATAAAAGCTCGGCACGGAAAATAGCCTCGCCCCTGCCTTTCATTTTAAGACCTATACCTTTATTGGGTATTATGTGAAATGCAACTGCAAGCCCGACTGTTATGAGCCCGCCGATAATGTGAGGATAGAAACCGTATACCTTCGACGCGATCACATCGAAATCTCCATTCGCACCAAAATGTATCCCGATCTCAGCAGGAAGGCTGCTCCATTTCATAAGGTAGAACAGTACACATCCAAGCCATATCAGTATGTTCGCCGCAAATAATATTCGGTGAAATGTAAGGACTTTTTTATCCATAGATCACTCCTTATTTCACAGCGACAGATACTCACGAACACGAAGAATATGCTCAATTTCGGCGATAAGACGTTTATTCCTGTCGCGTCTGAGAACAGCCGCTCCGAAATAGCCGCTTCCAAGACCTGTAACCTGCGCAAAGCTGCGGATATGTATACCACGCTTGGCAAGCAGCTCGTCAAGTGGCAGCTCACAGCGGAAAAGCAGGAAATTTGCCTGCGACGGGTACACCATTATCCCTATCCGAGTAAGCTCCTCCGACAGATACTTGCGCTCGTCTGTTAGAATACGTGCTGCACGTTTGAGATAGACTTCGTCGTCAAGAGCTGCTGCTCCTGCAAGCTGTGCAGGCGTCGGAATATTCAGCGCGGGTCCTGCCGATGATACTATCTCTGCTATCTTAGCGGCTGCAAATACTCCGTATGCAAGACCTAATCCTGCCATACCGAATGAATCCGATATCGACCTCAGCACGATTATATGCGGTCCCGAACAGTGCTTTGCACTGAACCTTTCGCTGCCGCGGATAAGCTGCAAATAGCGCTCGTCGCATATGAGGATAGTATTGTTCTCGCGGCACCGCTCGGCTATCCTGCCAAGTGTATACGGTGTTATGAGCTCTCCCGTCGGGTAGTTGGGGCTGCAAACGATGACCATATCGGTTTCACGGTCGATACAGTCAGCAAATTCTGTAGTCAGGGCAAAGCTGTTCTCCTGCGGGAGACGATACTCCGCAATATCACAGCCGTTTTCAAGCAGGATGCGCTTGTACTCGCTGTCCGTCGGTGCGCATATCAGTGCCTTTTTCGGTCTTAGTCCGACTACAGTTCTGAACACGAGCTCGGCTGTCGAATTGCCGCAGACTATATTCTCGGGCTGTGTTCCCTCGAATACGGCTATCCTACTTCGCAGAGCCGCTGCGTGCGGGTCGGGAGCTGCTGTGAATATGCTTCTGTCAGCAAGTACACGCTCCGAGGTTTCGGGCATACCGAGCGGGCAGGCATATGACGTGTGGTCGTACTTGATAACGCGTTTGCTTCTTGTCTCCTGCTGAGTTGGAAAGCTCATTTTTTACACCTCATTTCATCAGCTTCATAAGTCCGACGGAAAGTTCCGTCAACTGCTCCATGTCAAGCGCTTCTATTCGCGAGGTTTCAGGCAGTCCGAGAGACCGCAGCACCGAATAGACCTGCTCCTTGTCCGCTCCGAGCATGGAGGAAAGTGAATTCGCTATTGTCTTGCGTCTCTGTGAGAAACCTGCCTTGACGACCTTGAAGAAAAAGTCTTCCTCCTCGCCGCTGAGCCGCGGCTCTTTTCCTATATCTATGCGAATGACCGCAGAATCTACATTCGGCGAGGGCATAAAGCTCCCGCGGGATACATCAAACAGCTTCCGTACCGTTCCGTAGTAGTTGACGCCGACTGTTATGGCTCCCGATTCGCGTGAGCCTACCTTTGCACAGAGACGCTGAGCTGCTTCCTTCTGTACCATTACCGTTATCGACTCGATAGGCAGCTTGCTTTCAAGCAGAAGCATTATCACGGGCGATGTTATGTAGTACGGGAGATTCGCGCACACTGCCGTATGAAGTCCCGCAAAATCACGCTCGATGATGCCTCGCAGGTCTGCTTTCATGACGTCTTCATTGTATATTTTGATGTTGTCGAACTCTGCAAGCGTTTCCCCGAGTACGGGCATCAGACGCGTGTCTATCTCGACTGCCGAGACCTTGTCCGCACGCAGAGCAAGCTCCTTCGTGAGGACTCCGATACCTGTTCCAATCTCAAGTACGCCCCAGCCTGCCTGTGCATTGCCCTCTTCGGCTATCTGCGGGCAGACTGTAGGATTAACAAGAAAGTTCTGCCCAAGTCCTTTTGAGAAGCTGAATCCGTGGCGGGAGAGTATCTCCCTGACCGTTCCTATATTAGTCAGCTCCATTATTCGTCCTCTCCGACGCCGTGACGCTGCTTTTCCGAGAATTCCTTCTGCTTTGCGTCATTGAGCTTGTCCATATCGTTGACAAGATAATCAGCCGAACGGTAGGCGTGCTGAAAATCAGTGTCTTTGAAGTATGTTCTGATGTCGACGAACTCGCCGTCGATGAGCAGGTCAAGCTGACGGAGCTGCCTGCCCGGGTATTTTTTGCCTACGTAAGCGATGTACTCGTCTATCTCCTGCGGGCTCATCTCGCCGCCAATTACATTGACTTTCATTATATGCCTCCATTCATTTTTCCGATCACTGCTTCCGCACACTTCATGCCGTCTACCGCTGCGGAAACTATGCCTCCTGCGTAACCTGCTCCCTCGCCGCACGGATACAGCCCCCTGACAGACAAGGATTGCAGGTCGTCTCCCCTGTTTATCCGCACGGGAGAACTGCTGCGGCTCTCGATACCCGTGAGGACTGCCTCGCGGTCGTCGAAGCCCTTTATTTTTCTGCCCATTTCAGTTATCCCGAGCCGCAGCGACTCACAGACAAACTCAGGCAGATATTCGTCGGGAAGTGCCTTCTTTACGGCGGGAATATACGACGGCGCTACCCGTCCGAAGCCCTCGCCGAGCTTCTTATCCATAAGCTCCCCGACTGTGCAAACGGGGGCGCTGTAGCTGCCTCCTCCTGCTGTATATGCTCTTTCCTCAAGCTTTCGCTGGAAGTGCATACCCGCGAGAGGATGGTCGCTTCCGTAGTCCTCGCTGCCGACGTTTACAAGAAGAGCACTGTTGGAATTGACCGCGTCACGTGCAAAACAGCTCATCCCGTTGACTGCAAGCCTCCCCTCCTCGGAAGAGGCTGCGACTACTTCCCCTCCCGGACACATACAGAATGTGTACAGGGCGCGTCCGTTCCCGAGGTGGACAACAAGCTTGTAATCGGCGGCTTTGAGAGCCGCGTGCCCTGCATAATCGCCGTACATAGCCTTGTCGATATCTGTGCGGAGGTGCTCGATACGGACTCCGACTGCGAAGTTTTTCTGCGAAAGGTCAACTCCCCTGTCGTACAGAAGCTCGAACACATCCCGCGCACTATGACCTGTGGCGAGGATAAGGCTGTCCGTATCTATTCTGTGCTCGCCTTCAGTGTCGGTGTATACAGCTGCGGTAATATGTCCGTTTTTCGTCTCATAGCCGCAGAATCTCGCTCCGAAGCGTACCTCTCCGCCAAGCTCGGTTACTCGAATGCGGAGCTGCTTGACCGTTTCACGCAGCCTGTCTGTGCCTATGTGCGGCTTTGCCATATACAGAATCTCGTCGGGTGCGCCAAACTCTACAAGTTTTTCAAGCACATAGCGGATGCGCTTGTCCTTGATGCCCGTTGTGAGCTTGCCGTCGGAGAATGTCCCCGCACCGCCTTCGCCGAACTGGATATTGCACTCGGTGTCGAGCTTTCCCGTCGAGCGAAAAGCTGCAACAACCTTTACACGCGAATCTACGTCGTATCCGCGCTCAAGCACTATCGGCCGCGCTCCCGCTTTCGCGAGCACAAGCGCCGCAAACATTCCCGCGGGTCCAAATCCGACTATGACAGGTCTGCTGTCTGCTTTTACGCGCGGGACATCGTATGTGTATTTCTCGACCGAAACGGCATTTTTCAGCCGCTTCAGCAGCTTCGGCTCGTTTTTCGCCGCTATATCAAGCGAGATATTGAAGTGTACATCGTTCTTTTTTCTTGCGTCGACCGACTTCTTCGACAGTTTCACCGAGCGTAGACTGCTCTCGGGGATTCCGAGCTCATCTGTACAGTATCGCTCAAGCTGCGAAAAATCAAAGTCGAGCGGAACTCTGATATTACCGACCCTTACCATTTTTTCCGCCTTTCAGCGACAGAGCCGCTTTTTTTCCTGCCCATGTGCCCGACGACCAAGCCCATTGCAGATTATAACCGCCACAGTCTCCCGCAACGTCAAGTATCTCGCCGCAGAAATACATTCCGCTGTACCTGACCGATTCAAGCGCTTCGGTGACCTGATCTGCTGAGATCCCGCCCATAGTTGACTGCGCATTCTGCCACGGCGAACAGCCCGTGACTTCAAGCTCCAGTGATTTTATGCCTTTGCACAAGTGCTCTATGTCCTTGTCGTTTATGCTTTCTATAGGCTCGGAAGGTGATTTTTCAAGCACGTTCCTGATAAGCCATACTGTAAGATTCTTCACGAAAAA
Organism: Ruminococcus sp. YRD2003; assembly: GCA_900109435.1. GTDB lineage: Bacteria > Bacillota > Clostridia > Oscillospirales > Ruminococcaceae > Ruminococcus > Ruminococcus flavefaciens_G. Next base: position 343,879 of record FNZT01000003.1, read on the forward strand.
TCCGCTCAGCAGCTCCTCTGCCGTAAAGCCGCGGCGGTCGTCACGGAGCCTGCGAAAATATGCACTCAGCTCTGCTGAGGTCATATCAGGAGCAAGGTCGGCACGGAGCGTTAGCCTGCCCTCGTACTGCTGAAACAGGTAGGCGAGATTGAACACGCATATACCCGATACGTTGTTCTCGTTGAACTGTATCTCCCCTTTTTCGCGGCGGAGCTCACGTCCGCCAGAAAATGCTGCTATCTCGCCCTTTATCCGCACTCCCTTTAATCCTTTGAGCCTTTCGGGACTGACTCTCAGCGGGGCGACCGCGGGACATATCTTCTCGGTCTTTATCCCCATTTCCCTCAGTATACGCAGCATTCCTCCGTCTGTGCCAAATGAGGGGGCAGCATAGCCTCCCGCGGCAATTATGACCTTGCGGCAGATTATCTCACCGCCGCTGTATATAAGCGTGAAACCGCCGTTCGACGGCTTTATCTCCGTTATCTCGCATTCGCACAGCTCGTCGGCTCCGAGAGCCAAAAGTTTCAGTCGAAGTGCATTCAGAACTGTCGTGGAGCTGTTGCTGCGCGGATATACTCCGCCTTCGCGTCCTTCACTTCCCGTAACACAGGCAACTCCAAGTTTTTCGGTGAAGAGCTCGTGCCAGTCGGGTGTCCTGCCGATGATGCTCATAGCGTCGATACTTCCGTGGAAGTTTCGCTTTCCGAGAGACATATTGCTGAGATTGCACTTGCCGTTACCCGTGGCGATAAGCTTCTTGCCTGTGCGGGGAAGCTTTTCCGCGATGAGCACTCTCGCATTCGCTGCGGTCTCCTTCGCTGCCATTGCTGCCGCTAAGCCAGATGCTCCGCCGCCGATGACTACGATATCTGCTTTCATCACTTCCCCTCCTTTTCGGGAAGAATGTCGAGTACGACGACCTCGGGACGGTTATTGAACCGCACAGGGTACGGCGAATCACCGAGTCCCGATGTTATGAACATCGCACCGCCCGGGTATTGAAACCAGCCCTTGTCAAAAACTGTATTCTCGGTCGTAAGCTTCGGGAACCATTGGTCCTTGTTGTAGGGGTCAACAAGCGGACCAAGTCCGAATGGCAGCTGAAACATTCCTCCGTGTGTATCTGCACATATGGTCAGGTCTGTACCGAAATCCGCGAACTTCGGATAATTCTGGATATGCGCAAGGAGTATGCTCAGACAATCAGCGTTTGCCGAAAATTCATTGCGGAGGTTGAAGGTGTCCGAATAATAGGCGTTGTCTATGCCGATGATCTGGACTTTATTCCCCTTTACTTCGACTACTTCGTCTCTGTAATTCATGACGTTTACTCCGCCTGCCTCAAGTTTGTCGATATAATACTTTTCTGTGTCGTGCTCGCCGCTGACGAAATATGTGGGGTAGCCCTCGGCGGCGATATCGGTCACTGCCTTTGCTGCTATATCAATGACGTCCTGTGTACTGCCTGTTGTGTACATATCTCCGAGCACAAAGACCATGTCGGGGTCTGCTCCGCTTATCTTTTCAAGTACCTTATCGCCGCTGATGCCGCCCTCGTGTACGTGAAGGTCACTTATCACTGCGATTCGGAAACGTGTGCTGACTTTATCTGTAACATAGGCGTTTTTGTTTATCCTGATCGTGTAGTTATTGAACCACCATATTACTACGAGTCCCGCAAATATGTAGCAGAGATTCCACCAGCGGAAACGCAGCTTTTTCTTTTGTTCTTTCTTTTTCTCTTCCATATTGTCTCCGTCTTTTTATTTCATGTGTACGTCAAGCTGTCCGTACGGTATCTCGATCCCGTTCTTGTCGAACGCTTCCTTGACGTTTTCCAGAAGATCGTATCTTGTGGATATGTAATCGCTGTTTTTTACCCATACGAGCACGTCTATGTCTATCGAGCTCTCACCGTGTGCTCCCATCCTTACGACGGGACACGGTATCGACTGTATCTGCGGCTCGTTGTTTATTACCTCGCAGATCAGCGACTGCGCTTTTTTGAAGTCATCGGCGTAGCTTACCGAGATTTTCAGGTCTATCCTCCGAAGCGGACTTTCGGTGTAGTTTATCAGCTTTGCGTCCGAGACCTTGCCGTTGGGGATAAATGCTGTCTTGCCGTCAAATGTGTCAAGCTTGGTGTATAGTATGCTTATCGCGCGGACTGTGCCGACTGTTCCGTCTATCTCGATGATATCACCCGTAACAAAAGGCTTCGAGAAAAGGATTATGAAGCCTCCCGCAAGATTTGACAGGCAGGTCTGCAAGGCAAGGCTGACTGCAAGTCCTGCCGCTCCGAGAATGGTGATTATCGACGATATCGGAACTTTCAGCACGGACAAAGCCATTACAAGTACGACCGTATACAGCCCTATCCTGATGACCGAAAGAAGAAAATTCTTCGCTCCAACTTCTATCTTCGAGCGCTTCATCGCGCGGTCTATCAGCTTCGTTATCAGCTTTGTTACTCCATATCCGACTAAAATGATGATCAATGCAAATATTATCAGAGGCAGATACTTTTTGAGATATTCACCCATTTTTGACATGATATCAGAGGCGATACCGACCTGCTCCTGTATGCTCTCAACTGCCGCGTTGACATCCGATGTCGTGACTGATGCGTCAGATGAGGAGACAGTGACCGACGTAGTCTCCATTATTATCAACTCCCGAAAAAACTTATTTTCATTATAACATATATTTACAGAAATAGCAAGCCGCGCGGGAGAATCTTCCGTTTTTTTCAGCTTTGCCGCGAAACCGGAGGCGGCGACACGCCGCTTATAACATATATTTACAGAAATAGCAAGCCGCGCGAGGGAATCTTCCGTTTTTTCAGCTTTGCCGCGAAACCGGAGGCGGCGACACGCCGCTTATAACATATTATTCTAATAATAGCAAGCCGCGCGGGGATTTTTTGCCGATTTATTTCGGATAGACATTCGATTTATTCATGGTAATATGTGTGACCATAACTAAATTGTTGTCTTTCATAAAAAAATTCGCGGCTCAGTAAAACTGAACCGCGAATCTTGTTGCGGGGGTAAACCGCTGGCGTCCCAAAGAGGAGTCGAACCTCCGGCCTACTGCTTAGGAGGCAGTCGCTCTATCCTACTGAGCTATTGGGACATCTTTAATATTTTACCACATTTTACTCCGCTTTGCAAGCTAATTCCTTTATTTTTATTTTTTAATTATCTCATCTGCCTCTACGCAGTTCGCCCGCCTTGCTCTTTCCGCCTGTATTTTCGTAACATCGCCCGATATCTGTCGGATGAGGCAGTATCCGAATACGTTGGGACGGATACTGTAAAAATTCACGTTCACTGTTGCATTTACGGTTGATTTCTGCTATAATTAATGTGTCCCCAATAGCCGCCTTTGGTCGGTTATTGTCACGAACTTCGCTCGGGGAGCGCAAATCCTTTAATCTGATGAAGTTGAGCAGACTTTTTTATTTTTACAGCTTCACTGCGTACTCGGCAATATTTCCGCGAAAGGAGGGCTGCGGCTTGGTAGCGGCTTATTATTCCGTTCTTTTTCTGCTCTCGATTGTTTTTCTTGTAGTCTACGTTTTTATGTGGCACAAGCACTTCGACATCACTCTGACAATGATTTTCACATTCATTTCCATTTCTTGTCTCGGTTATGTGATGTATTCGCACTCAGAAACTATCGGCGAATCTATCCTTTCTAACAAGATCATCTACCTCGGCGCAAGTTTTCTGCAATACTTCATTATGCTCAGCATTCTGAATATGTGCGAGATAAAGCTGAGCAAATGCGTCAAAGACCTGCTTTTCATATGCTGTATGGTCCTGTACGGCTCTGTCCTCTCCATCGGTCATACGACTATTTTCTATAAGAGCATCTCATTCTCAATAGTGGACGGGAATCCCGAGCTTACACGTGAATACGGGTTCATGCATACTGTTTTCCTCGCGATGATCGTCCTATTCTTCATCATCAGCTTTGTCGCTATTATCTACAGCTTCTTCAAGAAGAAACAGATCCCGCGAAGCATAATCTATTTGCTCTTCCTGCCGTATGTCTTCTCGATACTCAGCTACTTTGTCGGCAGGACTCTCGTAAAAAAATTGGATATAATCCCCGTTGCTTACATTTTCGCAGAAGTCATTTACCTGCTTATCTCGTACCGTCTCTGCCTCTACGATATCGACGATACTGTCGTCGACTCTCTTGTTCAGAACGGCGAGACAGGCTTTATCGCTTTCGACCTCAAACAGCGGTATATCGGCTCTAATGAAACAGCTAAAAAAATTCTTCCCGTGCTCGGAGAGCTTTATGTCGACGAGAGGATAAATAATGAGAAGGCAAGCAATATCCTCGGCTGGCTCTCCTCCTTTACAAAAAATGTGTACGAGCACGAATTCATTCACGAACTTCACTCGGAAAGTGATCCTGCCTCAGACAGGATCTATATCGCGAATGTCAGCTACCTCTACGACGGTGTTAAAAAACGCGGATATATGGTCACTCTGACTGATGACACCCAGAACAGAAAATATATTCAGCTCCTCGATCACTATAACGAGGACCTGCAAAATGAAGTAGACGAAAAAACTCGTCATATAGTGGAAATGCACGACAACCTCATCATGAGCCTTGCGGCTATGGTCGAGAGCCGTGACAACTCCACGGGCGGGCATATCAAACGAACAAGCATCGGCGTCCGCATTCTTATCGACGAGATTCAGAAAAGCGGAAAAATGCACCTCTCGGACGAATTCTGCCGCAATATCATCAAGGCTGCTCCTATGCATGACCTTGGAAAAATTGCCGTTGATGACGCTGTTCTCCGCAAGCCCGGGCGCTTCACTCCCGAGGAATTCGAGAAGATGAAGCACCACTCCGCCGAGGGAGCACGCGTGATACATGAGATACTGCTTAAGACCGACGACGAATCATTCAAGCTCATCGCCGAGAATGTCGCTCACTATCACCATGAACGCTGGGACGGCTCGGGGTACCCCGACGGTCTGACAGGCGAAAATATCCCCATTGAAGCCCGTATCATGGCTATTGCCGATGTTTACGACGCTCTTGTCAGCAAACGCGTTTACAAGGACAGTATGTCTTTTGAAAAAGCTAACGATATCATCACAAGCGGTATGGGGTCGCAGTTTGACCCGAGCCTCGAACCTTACTACAAGAGCGCTCGTCCGCGGCTTGAAGCCTACTACAACAGCATCGACCACTGACAGCCCGTTTTGGTTCTCAACATACGTAAAAGGGAGCTCCTTTCCGCAAGGAGCTCCCTTATTTTTTCTCTTATCATTCAGGCTCTTCAGAGTGCCTGTGTTCAGTCTCCGAAAGAAACTCCGATATCACGAGCCGCTATAACAAGGTGGTTCTCGGTATCTACGAACTTCGTCTTTCCTGCTACATCTTCAAGCTTGTTGGATGTTATCTTGTTGCCTATCTTGGCAACTGTCCTGCCGTATTTCTCCTGCGCGATGAGATATGCTGCGTGAACTCCGAACTGTGTGGAAAGAATACGGTCATATGCGCTCGGAGCACCGCCGCGGAGCATATGTCCAGGTACGCAGACTCTTGCTTCAATTCCTGTATTCTCCTGTATCTGAGCAGCGATACGTCCTGTGGCTGTGATTATTCCAGCTTCCGCACGCTTCTTGGCACGCTCCTTCTTCTTGAGCTTTGCCTCTGCAACATCAAATGCTCCTTCAGCTACGGCGAGGATAGAGAATGTCTTGCCCGATGCGCTTCTTGCCATTACTGCTTCGCAGACCTTGTCGATATCGTACGGTATCTCGGGGATAATGATTATATCCGCTCCGCCTGCGATACCTGCATTAAGCGTGAGCCAGCCAGCTTTATTGCCCATTATCTCGCATACGAGTATGCGGCTGTGGCTCGCGGCTGTTGTGTGCAGACGGTCGATAACATCGGTCGCGATGTCTACAGCAGTATGGAAGCCGAATGTAACGTCTGTTCCGTAGATGTCGTTGTCTATGGTCTTGGGCAGTCCGATGACGTTAAGTCCCTCGTCGGAAAGGAGCTTTGAAGTCTTATGTGTGCCGTTGCCGCCGAGAGTCAGCAGGCAGTCAAGCTTCTGCTTCTTGTAAGTGTCCTTCATATTCTTGACCTTGTCGATGTTGTCCTCGCCTATGACCTGCATCATCTTGAACGGCTGGCGCTTTGTTCCGAAAATAGTTCCGCCCTGAGTAAGAATACCCGAAAATGCGGATGGTGACATATCCTTGCAGAGATTATTGATAAGTCCGTAGTAGCCGTTGGATATGCCGACTATCTCGACGTTGTCCTCGCCGAAACGCTCGTAGCAAGCCTTTGCTACACCTCTGATGGTCGCGTTAAGTCCAGGACAGTCGCCGCCGCTTGTGAGAATGCCGATTCGTCTTTTCATAATTTCATACCTCCGTCTTTTATTGTTATAAACTGTTTTTTCAGTAGTGTACCCCAGAGTTGTGCTCAAAGAATTCCTCCAGCTTGTTTGCGGGCATGGGCTTTCCGTAGAGATAGCCCTGACCGTAGTCGCATCCTGCCTGTCGGAGGATATCCTCCTGACCTGTGTTCTCTATACCCTCCGCGATAGTCTCGATACGCTTGGACTTTGCGATACGTATGACTGCGGATACTATCTCATATGCGATATTGTCATGCTGGATATCGGTGATGAAGGAGCGGTCGAGCTTCAACAGCGTTATCGGGAGTATCTGCAAATAGCTCAGTGACGAGTAGCCTGTGCCGAAATCGTCCATTGCAAGCTTTACGCCGAGGTCGCGGAGCTTGTTCATCTGTGCGACCGCGAAGTCGATATCGCTGAGGGCGAGAGTCTCGGTGAGTTCGACCTCGAGCCACTGCGGGTCAAGCCCCGACATCGCGAGAGCGTCGAGGACCTTTTCCTTCAGGTCGTTCTGGTAAAAATCAGTGGATGTGAAGTTTATGGACATTACTATATTCGGATAGCCCATTTTCTGCCACAGCTTGTTCTGGCGGCATCCCTCGTTAAGCACGAATTCGCTTATCCTGCCGATGAGGTGAGAGCTCTCTGCGATAGGTACAAAGGAATCGGGCTTTATGACTGTACCGTCGGGTTTTATCCAGCGGATAAGTGCTTCCACACCGATTATCTTTCCTGTTTTGAGGTCTATCTTCGGCTGATAATAGAGCTGGAGCTCGTTGTGGTCGATAGCGAGTGCAAGCGACTTCTCGAGCTCGGTATTGCCGATTATGGAATCATGCATACTCGGCTCGTAGCCGTAAATACTGCTGTTGTTCGCGTCGCCTGATTTAAGGGCGAATTCCGCGTGCTCCATGACGTCGAGGAAGGAGTTGCCGTCGTCGGGAAGCTTTGAAAAGCCTGCCGAGCAGCTAAGGTTTATTGCTGCAAAATCGTCTACCGCAAGCTTGGCGAACTCGTCCTGTATGGTCTTGGCAGTTCGTATCGGGAGCTCGTCGTCTCCGTAATCGCGAAGCACGAGCGCGAAGTTGTCGCCGCTTATTCGTGCCGCAAGACCTCCGGGAGTTACAAATTTATAAAGGATGTGAGCAAAGTTCTTGAGGATATAGTTTCCATTCGTGTAGCCGCAGGTATCGTTGATGATGTGGAATCTGTCGATATCAAGAACAATTATCCAGTAGGAATAATTGAGCAGACGGCTGCATTCGTAGGTCTTTTGTCCGATATCCATGAGCTTGTTGCGGTTCGCTATCTCGGTGACTTCGTCGATATAGGCAAGGCGCTCGATGAGTATGTCCTTCTCGTGCTCCTGTGTGATATCAAGCAGAGCTCCGCCGAAAAGGGAGAGCGTATTTGCGGATGCTTCTATCGACTTGTAACGGAAGGAATACCAGCGGAATGCCGAACCGTTGAGCGATTTTATGCGGAGCTCAACGTTCTGCACCTCGGAACTCTCGGTCTCGCCCGATTTTACAGCTCTGTCAAACTGTATGCGGTCATTCGGGTGGATAAGCGAACGGAGCGTTCCTACGTCGATGCTGCTCGCTGTAAGTCCGAGTGCCTCCATCGCGATCGATGATACGATGAACTTCTTGCGGTCGGTCGTCATCATTACGCCGATCTCGGCAAGGTCCATGGATGTGTTGAAGAAATCGTTGGCGCTGTCGAGGTTGACCTGCATCTTCTTCATCTCGGTCAGATTGAAGCCTGTACTGAGATATACACAGTTCTTCTTGCGCTTCTTGACAACAGAAGTGCTCCATGCTATAGTTATGAGCTTGTCCTCTGATGTGAGGAAGTGAGCTTCGTGGGAGCCTATCTCCGTGATATGCATGAAGCTCTCGTCAGTAAGGTCGGGCAGCTCGAACGCCTTCCCGAGCATTTCCTTCTCGTTATATTTGTCGTTCCCGATACCGAGCAGGTCACGGATACGCTTGTTCATCGCCACATACGAAAAATCATCGGTCCAGATGATTATCTCGGTGTTGAGCGTCTCGGTTATCTTTGCGAAGTCCTCAGCGTCAACAGAGGTCTTGAGCTTGCCGTACATCTTGCTGATGAGATATACTATAACGGAAAGGGATACGATTGTTACAAGATAGATTATGATGACAGCGACGGTCTGCTCGGGCCGAAGAAATGCGTAGAATACGACCAGTGCTGTTGCAAGTGCGATGACTATCGCAGCTGCAAGCGGGTTCCCTGCCTTCATTTTCTATCACTCCCCTAACTGTAATATTTTGGAAAGATATTCCCATTCGTTTTCATTATAGCAAATTTACACTAAATTGTCAATAATTTTTTTGCCGATACGATACATCTTCTATAAAATTATCTCTCGCTAACATAAAAGTATCACAGTATATACACCTTTGCCGTTTATACTTTTCTTGAATTATATTTAAACTGTTGCTATTTTCAGTCGATTGTGTTATACTTATACTTGATGATATCAGAACGGAGGACTATTATCATGCCACACATCCTTATCGTTGACGACGAAGTCAATATCCGAAAAGTTGTACGGGAATATGCCGAATTCGAGGGCTACGACATCACCGAAGCCGAAAACGGCATGGAAGCCGTCAGTCTATGCCATGAGAACGATTACGACCTCATTATCATGGACGTTATGATGCCGCGCCTTGACGGCTATTCAGCCTGCAAGGAGATACACAAGACCAAGAATATCCCCGTTATCATGCTATCTGCACGCGGCGAGGAATACGACAAGCTGTTCGGCTTCGAGATAGGCGTAGACGACTACGTTGTCAAGCCGTTTTCCCCCAAGGAGCTGATGGCACGCGTAAAGGTCGTGCTGAAGCGCAATAAGCCTTCTTCCGATCCTAATCAGGCAGACAAGTTCGTATTCGAGGGGCTTGAGGTCGATATCTCGGGAAGAGAAGTCTACGTTAACGGTCAGAAGGCTTCGATGACTCCAAAAGAGTACGACCTGCTTTTCTATCTCGTCCGCAACAAGAATATCGCCCTCTCACGCGACCAGCTGCTCGAAGAAGTGTGGGGCTACGATTTCTTCGGCGACGACAGAACTGTCGACACTCACATCAAAATGCTCCGCAACAGCCTCGGCGAGTACAGGAAGTTCATCGTTACTCTGAGAGGAATGGGGTACAAGTTTGAAGCTGATTAAAAAGATCCGCAGCGTATTCGGCAGCATACCGCTGAAATTCAGCATATGGCTGTATTTCCTCGGTTTCACGATACTCGTTTTCCTCCTGCTCTGGCTGTTTCAGATCTTCTTCCTCGAGAAGTTTTACTCGCAGTCTAAGCTGAAGGACGTCGAGATCGCATCAAATGCTATCATCGCTTCGTACAATAACGACACATCGACCGAATTCAGCGAAAAGCTCTCAAAAATCGCCTCCGCGAACGACCTCTGCATAGAGGTCACTGACAGGTTCGGTCGCTCGATCTACACCAAGGAGTATTCGGTGTGCTGTATCATCCACGGCCGCGAAAACAGCACTTACTACTACCAGAAACGTATAACCGACAACGGTAACAAGCCTATCTGGCTCAAGGTCAACAATCCGCGAAACAACTGCTCGACTGTTCTGTATGGCTGCGTCCTCGGTTCTTCCGATAACCCCGACGGCTACCTGCTGATCAATACAACGCTCGTACCAGTCGGCTCGACTGTTACCATCATCAAGCGGCAGCTGATGATAATTACTGTTATCCTGCTAATTTTCGCTTTCTTCATCTCGCTGTATATGTCAAACAGGATAGCTAAGCCTATCGACAGTATCACCGAAGCTGCGGAAAGCCTTGCAAAAGGTAACTTCAATACCGAATTCGACGGAAGAGGCTATCTCGAAGTCAAAAAGCTCGCGGAGACCCTGACATATGCCGAAGAAGAGCTCTCGCGCGTCGATACTATGCAGCGCGACCTTGTCGCCAATGTCTCGCACGACCTGCGTACCCCTCTGACTATGCTTAAAGCTTATGCAGAGATGATCCGCGACCTCTCGGGCGACAACCCCGTCAAGCGAAACGAACACCTCGAAATAATCATCAACGAGACGGACAGGCTCTCCCTTATGGTCAATGATATCCTCGACCTCTCCAAGCTCGAGAGCGGCAGACAAAAGCTTACTCCGTCAGAGTTCCGCATTCGTGAGAAACTCGGCGAGATAATAGGCAGGTTTAAAGGTATTTCCGAGAAAATGGGCTATAGTATCCACTTTGAGCCCGACGAGGAAATGCTCGTACGCTGCGATGTCGTTAAGATCGAACAGGTCATCTATAACCTTATCAATAATGCTATAAATTATACAGGTGAGGACAAGCAGGTCTTTGTTCGTCAGAAAAACGAACCGAACGGCGTCCTTATCGAAGTCCGCGATACGGGTGACGGGATCGAGGAAGAGAAGATAAAGCTCATTTTCGATAAGTATTACCGCTCGGAGAACCACAAGCGCGAAGTTGTCGGTACAGGGCTCGGGCTCTCGATAGTGAAGGCTGTGCTCAAGCTCCACAATTATGACTACGGTGTACGCAGCAAGCTCGGTGAAGGTTCGGTATTCTGGTTCAGGATAAGCGCCAAAGACGTCAGAAGTGTTGAAGATGAATAAATTTCTCCGAATTTTGTTTGGCTTTTTCGGAGTTCAAACGAACCTTTTCTTAATAATATATTCATATTTATCTGATATAATAATGTCAATGTCGGAAACGACTTTATCAGACATCTATAAAGTGACATTATTCTTATTGACATCCCCAATAATCCCTATATCATGGCAGATGAGCTTCCATTTTCGGAGGCTCATTTGTTTTTTTCCGAATTCAGCATTATATGTTGTTAATCTGCCGTATATTGAGAATTTATGCTTGAAATCGTTGACATCTATTTTTTTATAGTGTATAATGAAGTAAATTATTGTGAACAAATCTTGTACGGTTTGTTCTGCGAGAGAGGGAATAAAATGATAAACAAATTCTTCAGAAGAGCTGCGGCAGTCGTTCTTTCTGCCGTAACGCTGGGAGTTTCAGCCGCTTCAAATGTCCCTGCGGGCATTACCACGCAGGCTGCTCCCGATGAGTTCCACGATGACTGGCTCCATGTAAACGAGAATGCCGAGGTCGTCGATATGGACGGCAACCCCGTCTGGATGACAGGCTGTAACTGGTTCGGCTACAATGCAGGCAGACAGGTATTTGACGGCGTATGGTCGAAGAATATGCACAGTATGCTCAACCAGATAGCCGACCACGGCTTCAACCTGCTCCGTGTACCGATGTCCACACAGATAATCCTCCAGTGGAAGAACCACGGTCCTGACACAGGCGGAGGCGTAGGCGAGGTCACAATGATGGTCAATCCCTATGAGAACCCCGAGCTCACTGTAGGCGGCGGAGTTGACGCCGCGGGACAGTACGAGCTCATGTACAGCTTCGATATATGGAACAAGGCTGTTGAGTGGTGCCGCGAGAACGGCATGAAGATAATGATAGATATCCACAGTGCGACGACTGCCGCTATGGGTCATCAGAAGCCCCTCTGGTACGACGACAACTTTTCCGAGGACGACTGGCTCGAGGCACTTTCATGGTTCTGCGAGTACTACAAGGACGACGATACCATTATCGCTATCGACCTCAAAAACGAGCCCCACGGCAAGCCCGAGGAGGGTTCATTCGCGAAGTGGGACAATTCCAAGGACGCCAATAACTGGAAATATGCGGCAGAAAAAGGCGCTATGGCTTGCCTCGAGCAGAACCCGAATCTGCTCATCATGATAGAGGGCATAGAGTGCTACCCCGACTTTGAGAAGGGCGCAGACTGGACAACTCCCTGCGTCGACTACGCTCACTACGACGAGCCCTCGCTGGTATTCGGCGCATGGTGGGGCGGAAACCTCCGCGGCGTAAAGAATGACCCCGTTGATATCGGCGAATACAAGAAGCAGATAGTTTACTCTCCTCATGACTACGGTCCGCTCGTATGGAAGCAGAAGTGGTTCTACATGGACGACCCATCAAAGACATTTGACCGCCAGTCACTGCTCGACGACTACTGGTACGATACATGGGCATACCTCGTTGAAGAAAAGAAGTATCCGCTCCTTATGGGCGAGTGGGGAGGCTTCATCGACAAGGAGCACGACCCGACAGGCGAGAACAAGCACTGGATGCAGGAGCTCCGTGACTATATGATAGACAAGCGTATCCACCACACATTCTGGTGCTTCAACGAGAATTCGGGCGATACAGGCGGACTTGTTTACGACGACTTCGGCAAATGGGACGAGGAGAAGTACGCGTTCGTCAAGGAGGCTCTCTGGCAGACCGACAGCGGTATGTTCATCAGCCTCGACCACAAGATTCCGCTCGGTACAGCCGGCAACGGCATTTCGCTCAGCGACTACTACAACGGTACGGTAACTCCTCCTGTTTCACGCGAGACTTCAACTACTACTTCCACAGCAACTACAACGACGACAACTGATACGGGTTCGACATCTTCTGCAACTACAGTTACCGCTTCCGAAACCGTTACTACGAGCAGCCGAGCTTCGGGAGCTGAGCTCCTCGGCGACGCTAACCTCGACAATAGGGTCTCTGTTGCCGACGCTGTCGCTATTTTACAGTTCCTTGCCAATAAGGATAAGTTCGACCTGAACGATACCGCCCGTGCAAACGCCGACGTCTTCAATATGGGTGACGGCGTTACCGCTAAGGACGCATATGCAATCCAGCTTCTGGATGCAGGTCAGATCTCCGAACTGCCTTATAACGAATAAGCTTTAAGCCCGACTGTAATGGTCGGGCTTTTTGCTTCAATGCGAGAAAAAACTTCGGTAACCTATTGCATTTTCTGCATAAATATGGTATAATAGTTCTGTTAATTTTTTATTAAAAGGAATGATGTAAAGTGAAAATCAGCTTTTCGACACTTGCTTGTCCCGACTTCTCATGGACTGACATCTACTCTATGGCAAAGGATTTCGGATTTGACGGAATCGAGATCCGCGGACTCGGCAACGAGATATTCTCCGTGAACGCTCAGCCATTCAAGGAAGAAAATCTACCCAAGACTATCGAAAAACTATCCTCACTCGGACTTGAAATTCCTTGTCTCACCTCGGGCGCCTGCCTTAAATTCAAGGACAAATTCGACGCGGTCAAGGATGAGATTACCGCTTATGCCGAGCTCGCTAACAAGCTCGGAGCTTCTTATATCAGGATCCTCGGCGACCTCGAACCCGCTCCCGGCGGCGAGGTGGACGACGAATATGTTGCGGAATGTCTCCGCAAACTCGTTCCCGTTGCCGAACAGTTCAATGTGACTCTCCTCGTCGAGACAAACGGCGTCTACAGCGACTCCGCACGTCTCGCTGACCTCCTCAGAGCTGTTGGAAGCCGCAAGGTCGCTGCTCTCTGGGATATGCACCACCCCTACCGCTACAATAACGAGTCCCCTGAGACTACTGTCGCTAATCTCGGCGAGTTTATCAAGTATATCCAGGTCAAGGACTCCGTAATGGGCGCTGACGGCAAGGTACAGTACCGTATCATGGGAACAGGAGATATCCCCGTTAAGGAGATGATCGCCGCTCTCGATACTATCAACTACACGGGTTATATCTCGCTCGAATGGGTCAAGCGCTGGGCTCCCGACCTCAGCGACGCAGGTATCGTTATACCGCAGTTTGCCGAGTATATGGCTCCCTACAAAAGAAAGCACAAGCACCCGCTCCAGACCAATATGCGCGGCGACGGTCAGTACCCGTGGCCGAAGGAGCGCATCCTCAACTACACCTTCCCCGATATCCTCGACCGTATCTGCGATCAGTTCCCGAATCAGTACGCTTTCCGCTATACCGAGCTCGACTATACCCGCACTTATCCCGAGTTCCGCGACGACGTTGACAACTTCGCCCGCGCTCTTCTCGCTATGGGTGTTAAGAAGGGTGACCACGTTGCTATCTGGTCTACGAACGTTCCCCAGTGGTATATCACATTCTGGGCTACTACAAAGATCGGCGCCGTTCTCGTGACCATGAACACCGAATACCGCGTTCATGAGGCTGAGTATCTCCTCCGCCAGTCTGATACTATGACTCTCGTTATGATCGACGGTATCAAGGATATCAAGTACGTTGACATAATCAAAGAGCTCTGCCCCGAGCTCGATCACTGCGAGCCAGGTCAGCTCCACTCAGCCAAACTCCCATTCCTCAGAAACGTTATCACTATCGACTCCGAGAACAAGGGCTGCTTTACATGGGAGACAGCTCTTGCTCAGGGCAGAAAGGTCGCATACAGCGAGGTAGAGGCTGTCCGCAAGACCATCGATATACACGATGTATGCAATATGCAGTATACCTCGGGTACTACAGGCTTCCCCAAGGGTGTTATGCTCACACATTACAACGTCGTGAACAACGGAAAGGCTATCGGTGACTGCATGGACCTCTCCACTGCCGACCGCATGATGATACAGGTTCCGATGTTCCATTGCTTCGGAATGGTTCTCGCCATGACAGCTTCCGTGACTCACGGCGTCACAATGTCTCCTATCACCAGATTCAGCCCGAGAAAAGGTCTTGACTGCATCAACCGCGAGAAGATAACCTGCTTCCACGGTGTGCCTACAATGTTCATCGCTATGCTCGGTCACGAGAATTTCGACAAGACAGACTTCTCGTATATGCGTACGGGTATCATGGCAGGCTCGCCTTGTCCGATAAAAACTATGGAAGAGGTCGTTGAGAAGATGCATATGAGCGAGATATGCATTACCTACGGTCAGACCGAAGCTTCTCCCGCGACTACCATGAGCAAGACGACCGATACCCTTGAACAGCGCGTTAATACCGTCGGCGGTCCTATCTTCGGCGTTGAGTGCAAGATAGTTGACCCCGAGACCAATCAGGAGCTCCCCGATGATACGGACGGCGAGTTCGTTGCCCGCGGATACAACATCATGAAGGGCTACTACAAGATGCCCGAGGCAACTGCTGCGGCTATCGACAGCGAGGGCTGGCTCCACACGGGCGACCTCGCAAGACGCCGCTCGTCTGACGGATACTTCAAGATAACAGGACGTATCAAGGATATGATAATCCGCGGCGGCGAAAATATCTACCCCAAGGAGATAGAGGATTTCCTCTACACTTATCCCAAGGTCAAGGATGTTCAGGTCATCGGCGTGCCTGATGCTGATTACGGTGAGGAGATAATGGCGTGCATCATCCTTCAGGACGGCGTTGAGGCTACCGAGCAGGAAATAAAGGACTTCTGCCTTGCCCGCATGGCAAAGCATAAATGTCCGAGATATGTCGACTTCGTTGACAGCTTCCCCATGAATGCCGCAGGAAAGATCCTCAAGTACAAGATGAGAGAGCAGGCTGTTGAAAAGCTCAAGCTCCACAACGCTGACAGTATCGTTACAGCATAATAATGAACCGCCGCAAAAATCAGATTTTTTGCGGCGGTTTTTGATTTACAGATAGGTGCGCATATCCGCTGAGAGCTTCTCCTCGGAGCTTATAAGCCGCTTGGCTATTTCCTTCGAGCGCTCGTCTGCTGCCTTGTACTGATTCATATATCGGCTCAGCGACTTTATACCCATATTGCAGCCGTCCATCATCAGCTCGGCTATCTTGCTGTCAGTGCCGTCAATGAGCATCTCCCAGTTCGTCTTGACCCACGACATCCCCTGCACCATCGGATTCGGGTCTTTGCCTTCGTCGTGATAGTCGTGCAGTACCTTTTGCAGGTCTGTCTGTAGGCGCTCGCTCTCATGCTTGCTGTCACTGAGCGCATTTTTCAGCCCCGCTCCCTTGACATGACCTATGACCTCGTCAATCGCCGTTATTCCCATTTTTACGCCCGAGTCGCACTCGCGAAGCAGACGTATCGTGTCTCGTTCAACCATAAAAACAACTCCTTTCAGCGTTATTATCCGCCGAAAGGAGTTTTTTATGCACGTTATGCTTTTTATTGTCGCGAGATCAAAGCATCTTCGCTCTGAGCTCCTCGCCCGAAAGAGGAGAAAGATATGCGGGTGCAATATCAAATGCGGTCTTGCAGCCTGTAGCTCCCTCTGCCTTGAGACGAGCCATTGCTCTTGCGAAGCAGATGAGCACACTTGCTGTGAACTCGGGATTTGAACCGAGCTTGAGCGAATACTCTATCATCTGGTGAGTCTGCTCGCCGTCGCCTGTGAGTCCGCTTCTCATTACGAAGCCGCCGTGAGGCATCTTGTTGTGCTTGGCGTCGAACTCTTCCTCTGTGATGAAGTTTACTGTTGTGTCGTACTCATCAAAGTAGTTCTTCATGGTCTTGATGTCGTTCTCTATCTTCGCGAGGTCTGCACCCTCCTCGGGTACAACCCAGCACTCACGAAGATGCTTCTGACGTGTGGTGAGTTCGGGCTGGCTTCCGCTTCTTACGGCTTCCATTGCCGACTCTATCGGTACTGTGTACTGTATGCCGCGCTTTACGCCTTCAACTCTGCGGATAGCATCGGAGTGTCCCTGCGATACGCCCTTGCCCCAGAATGTGTAGCTCTTGCCGTTGGGGAGTATCGACTCCGCATAAAGACGATTGAGCGAGAACAGACCCGGATCCCAGCCGAGTGAGATGAATGCGAGGTGTCCGCTCTCCTTTGCTGCCTTGTCTACGTTTGCAAAGTGCTCGGGGATACGTGCGTGTGTGTCAAAGCTGTCGATCACATTGAAATACTTGGCAAGCTCAGGAGTCTGCTTGGGAAGGTCTGTTGCACTGCCTCCGCAGATTATGAGAACATCGATGTCGTCTTTTTTCGTCTGTATATCGTTGATGCTGAATACAGGAACTCCTGCTGTGAGGGGCTTGAGCGTGGAGGGATCGCGGCGTGTGAAGATGCCTGCAAGCTCCATGTCGTCATTCTGTCTGATAGCAAGCTCGACGCCTTTTCCAAGGTTGCCGTAACCTGCAATACCGATTCTTACTTTGTTCATTGATGGATTCTCCTTTGAAATTATATTTACTTCCTGTCGCCATTGACAAAAAGCAATGAGCTTTTGAACTGTCTGCCCCAAGCGAATCTTCGGGGCTTATCGTGATATGTCTTCTTGTGGGCTTTGCTGCCCGTAAGCTATCAATCCTTTAAGAGCATCTGCATATCGTACATACCTGCGGGCTGGTCCTTGAGGTATATCGCTGCCTTGACCGAGCCCTCGGCAAATACCATTTTTGAAGCGGCAGAGTGCGAAAGAGTGATGACCTCGTCGTTGCCTGCGAAGATAACGTCGTGCTCGCCGACTATCGTGCCTCCGCGTATCGAATGCATACCTATCTCGCTCTTTTCGCGCTTCTGACGGCGCGAGTGACGGTCATAGACATACTGCTTGGAGTTGTCGAATGTCTCGTTTATAGCATTCGCAAGCATTATGGCTGTTCCGCTCGGAGCGTCTATCTTCTGGTTGTGGTGCTTCTCTACTATCTCGATGTCAAAGCGGTCGCCGAGAACTTCGGCTGCCTTCTTTGCAAGATTTACGAGCAGATTGATGCCCACCGACATATTGAATGTGAAGAATACGGGTATCTGTTCCGCAGCGGATTTAATCTTCGCTATCTGCTCGTCACTGTAGCCTGTAGAGGCGATAACAAGCGGAGTACCCGTGGAAAGGCAGTACGTGAGAAGTCCGTCGAGCGAAGCAGGGTTGGAGAAGTCGATGATAACATCGGGCTTCACGGGGAGCTCTGCGGGAGATGCTACTATCGGGAAGTCGGCGTACTCCTTCGTAAAGATGTCGATACCTGCAACGACTTTGCAGTCGTCACGGTCGGCGATGCAGTTGTAGACATTTTTGCCCATTTTACCGTTTGCGCCGCATATTGCTATATTTGTCATAATTTCACTTCCTTGCGGTATCACCGCGTATTTTTATTTGATAAGTCCGTGGTTTGCGAGTGAAGAGCGGAGCTTTGCTCTGTGCTCGTCCGTCATCTCGCAGAGCGGCAGACGGCAGGGACCTGCGTTCCAGCCGAGCATATTCATCGCTTCCTTTACGGGAATCGGGTTTACCTCTATGAAAAGGTCATTGATGATATCAAGGTACTTGAGCTGGAGCTTCACAGCTTCCTCGAAGTTGTTGTCGAGGCAGAACTGCACCATATCGTGCATCTCCTTGGGGATAACGTGGGAAGCAACCGAAATTACGCCCTTTCCACCAAGCGACATAACGGGTACGACCATGTCGTCGTTGCCGCTGTAGATGTCGATGTCGTTTCCGCACTCTGCTGCAAGCTTCGCAACATAGCTGATGTTTCCGCTTGCTTCCTTGATGGCTGCGATGTTTTTGTGCTTTGCGAGCTCCTTGACAGTCGCAACATCAAGTCCGCAGCCTGTTCTGCTCGGTACATTGTAAAGGATTATCGGGATATTTACCGCGTCGGCTATCGCTGTAAAATGTGCGATAAGTCCCTTCTGTGTCGTCTTATTGTAGTAGGGGGTCACGTGGAGCAGAGCATCTGCGCCCGCAGCCTCTGCCTCCTTTGAGAGCTCTACCGCGTAATGTGTGTCGTTGCTGCCTGCACCCGCGATAACGGGGACTCTGCCTGCAACGTGCTTAACCGCAAACTTGATGCAGTCACGGTGTTCGTCGTCGGTCATTGTGGCGGATTCGCCAGTTGTGCCGCAGATAACTATTGCATCGGTGCCGTTTTCTATCTGGTCGTCGATAACACATCCGAGCTCATCGTAGTTGATGGAGCCGTCGGCGTTCATAGGTGTGATTATCGCTACTGCTGCACCTGTAAAAATCGTATTCTTCATAAGTGGTCTGTCCTTTCTCATCTCAGATAATCAGTCAAAGTAGCCCTTTGCTGCGAGAAGCTCTGCAAGAAGGACTCCGCCGCCTGCTGCTCCTCTCAGTGTATTGTGCGAGAGGCATACGAACTTGTAATCGTACTGTGTATCCTCGCGGAGACGTCCCGTAGAAACTGCCATACCGCCTTCGATGTTGCGGTCGAGCTTAGCCTGCGGACGGTCGTTCTCCTCGAAATAGTGAATGAACTGCTTCGGTGCGCTCGGGAGCTCGAGTTCCTGCGGTACACCCTTGAAGTCTGCCCAAAGCTTGAGTATCTCCTCCTTGGAGGGCTTGTTCTCGAAGCTTACGAATACTGCTGCCGTGTGGCCGTCAGATACGGGCACTCTGAGGCACTGTGTCGTGATGTTGGGCGTTGTTGCCTTTACTATCTCATTGCCCTTTATCTCGCCCCAAACCTTCAAAGGCTCCTGCTCGGACTTCTCTTCCTCGCCGCCAATGTAGGGAATGAGGTTATCGACCATCTCAGGCCATGTCTCAAAGTTCTTGCCTGCGCCCGAAATTGCCTGATATGTGCAGGCAAGCACGTTCTTCAGTCCGAACTTTCTGAGCGGGTGGAGTGCGGGTACATAGCTCTGTATCGAGCAGTTGGACTTGACTGCGATGAAGCCTCTCTTTGTGCCGAGACGCTCGCGCTGTGCCTTGATTATCTCAATGTGCTCGGGGTTTATCTCCGGTACTACCATAGGAACGTCGGGCGTGAAGCGGTGTGCCGAGTTGTTCGATACTATCGGGCACTCAGCCTTTGCGTACTTCTCCTCGAGAGCCTTTATCTCGTCCTTCTTCATATCGACTGCGCAGAAGCAGAAGTCTACCATTGATGCTATCTTCTCGATATCGGATGTGGCGTCAAGCAGCACCATGTCCTTCATTGCTGCGGGCATCGGAACTGCCATCTTCCAGCGGCTGCCTGCTGCCTGCTCGTATGTCTGACCTGCACTTCTCGGTGAAGCGGCAAGCACCTTGACATTGAACCACGGGTGGTTCTCCAGAAGCGTTGCAAAGCGCTGTCCGACCATGCCCGTTGCGCCTATGATCCCTACGTTATACTGTTTCATAATGTTGACTCCTTTAAAAAAATTTTCAAAAAAATAATAAAACCGGTTGCAAACCGGTCGATCATGAGTTATAATAGAAATGTTAGCATAGCAGTTTCGTTATGCGATAGCTCTCCATCAAACACATGATGACAGCTGTATACCTGTTCGACATACAGCCAGAACGGAATGTACCAAATACCGCTCTTCGGCAGCTTTGCCTTTCGGCGCACTTCATCGGACGGGTCGCCCTCTGTACGCTTACTCTTCGCAGCCGCACCTCTACCTTGTTTACATAATAACACTTTACAGGCGCGTTGTCAACAGTTTTTTTCATGATTTTAAAATTTATTTTCCGAAAGGGATGCTTATGAGCATATTTACCGATATTGAAAGTGCTCTCACAGAGGCAAAAGACGAAAAATTTGCTCTGCTGACTCAGAAAACGATACCCACGCTCAATAAAGAGAGCTTTATCGGAGTTCGCACTCCCGACCTGCGAAAACTCGCAAAAAACTTGCAAAGCGCGATGATACTGGCGATTTTCTCGCAGCTCTCCCCCACCGTTTCTTCGAGGAGTATCAGCTCCATTCCTTCATCATCTCAGAGGTGAGGGACTTCGATGAATGTATCCGCCTTACAGATGACTTTCTCCCGTATATTGACAACTGGGCTACCTGTGACCAACTTTCTCCGAATGTATTCGCTAAACACTCGGACAAGCTTTTGCCGTATATAGATAAATGGCTTGCCTCGGAGCTTACGTATACGGTCAGATTCGCCGTTTGCTCGCTGATGAGATATTTCCTCGGCGACAGCTTCCGCAGCGAGTACGCTGACAGAGTCGCCGCGGTCAGCTCGGACGAATACTACATAAACATGATGAGAGCCTGGTATTTCGCCACCGCTCTTGCCAAGAACTACAATGAAGTGCTTCCCTATATCGTGCAGAAGAAGCTCGATGTATGGACTCATAATAAAACGATACAGAAGGCTGTGGAGAGCTTCCGCATCACAGATGAGCAGAAGCAGTTTCTCCGCACACTAAAAGTTAAAGGAGCTTGAATTTGGAACTTTTAAAGTCAGATTTCTACTACGACCTGCCTGAGGAGCTTATCGCACAGACTCCCATCGAGCCGCGCAATGCCTCGCGTATGATGTGCGTTGACCGTAAAACAGGGGCAATAACTCACGACCACTTCTACAATCTATGCGAGCACCTCAGAGAAGGTGACCTTCTCGTCATGAACGATTCCCGCGTTATCCCTGCCAGACTTTACGGCGAAAAGATAGGCAACGGAACTTTTATTGAGTTCCTGCTCCTTGAGCAGAAGGGCGACAAGCTCTGGGAGATAATCTGCCGTCCCGGTAAAAAAGCAAAGGTCGGAACAAGGTTCAGCTTCGGCGGCGGACGGCTAATTGCGGAAGTTGTCGAGGTCAAGGACGACGGCAACCGCGTCGTGCAGTTCGAGTGCGAGGGCAACTTCTTCACAGCTCTCGAGGACGTCGGGCAGATGCCGCTCCCGCCTTACATAAAGGAAAAGCTCGAAAATAAGGAGCGCTATCAGACGGTCTACTCAAATGAGCTCGGCTCGGCGGCTGCTCCGACTGCGGGTCTGCACTTCACCGAGGAAATGCTCGATGACCTTCGCAGGCAAGGTATAAAGACTGCTTTCGTTACGCTCCATGTCGGGCTCGGGACCTTCCGCCCCGTAAAAGAGGACAATGTGCTCGATCATAAAATGCACAGCGAGCATTACTTCCTCCCGAAGGAAACAGCTGACCTCATAAATCAGACTAAAGCCGCAGGAGGACGTGTTATTGCCGTCGGGACCACGACCTGCCGCACGCTCGAAAGCGTTGCCACATTCTACGGAGATATCTCCGAGCATGAGGGCTATACCGATATCTTTATTTATCCGTCTTATGAGTTCAAGTGTATCGACGGTCTCATCACAAATTTCCATCTCCCCGAAAGTACGCTCATCATGCTCGTTTCGGCGTTTATGGGATACGAAAACACTATGAATGCTTACAAAGTCGCTGTAGATGAAAAGTACCGCTTTTTCAGCTTCGGCGATTCGATGTGCATACTGTGATAAATGCTTTGTTTTCGGAGATGCTGTTTTTAGTTCCGAAAACCGACATATCTCTAAGGAAGGAACTTCACCAAAATGGAATTAACCGAGTTTTTCAAAAGCTTTATTGAGACCGAGGAAGAGCCTGTCACTATCTGCGACCTCGACTTTCGCATCATCTTCATAAACAAAGCCGCTGATTCCGCTTATGCGAAAATAGGCGGATATGATATCGTGGGCAAGTCACTGAACACCTACATCGACCTCGAGACCCAAAGCAAGATAAATATGGTCGTTGAATGGTTTAAGGAAAGCCCCGAAAACAACCGCGTTTTTGCCTGCAAGATCAAAGCTTCGATAGACGGTTATGTCTATGCTCTTCGCGATGATAACGGCAGACTGATCGGCTTCTGCAATAAGCGCAAGTCTCGTGTCCCCGACGAGTCCGAGCCGTATTCCGTTTTCTGAATCAATTACATTTGTAACTGCTAAAGTGACCTTTGACACATTGTATTTCGCCTGCCCGAAAGGTATAATATAGAAAAAAGGCAGGAGGTCACTTCTATGAAAAACGATAAGTTCAGGATAAACACAGACTATGCCATCAACATCACTGTTGCGGCTCTTTACACCGCTTTCGGTCTGGTATGCTTTTGCGTTTGCGCTTATTTTGCCGTAATGCTTGAAGGCGGTTCGGGCGTGCTAAACTGGGATAACGAGTATTCGAGCTTTTTCTCCCTGCTTCTGCTGCCCTTCATGCTCGCAATGTATATCATCGTTTTCGGTGCAATGATCATTATGGGTATCATCCCCGCCTCTATCGGGCTGATCATCGGCTCGCTCTCCTCAATTGCAAGATTCATCTATACCGAGCACGGCACGGTCGCTACCAAGCCGTACAAAATCCTGATGACTGCTTCATACATCGTTACTGCTGTCGCATCGGCTCTGTATATCGGTGGAATACTCTCATTAATCCCCGTGTTCTTCGCAAATCGCTGATAAGAATGTAAACCGAAAGGAATCATATATGTTCACACTTCTCAAAAAAGACAATAAGGCTCGCCGCGGTATCGTCGAAACTGTTCACGGCAGCTTTCAGACTCCGTGCTTCATGAACGTCGGTACTGCTGCCGCTATAAAAGGCGGTATCTCTTCAGTCGACCTGAAGGAGCTGAAAACACAGGTGGAGCTCTGCAATACCTATCACCTCCACCTCCGCCCAGGCGACAAGGTCGTGAAGGAAATGGGCGGTCTGCACAAGTTCATGAACTGGGATAAGCCCATTCTCACGGACAGCGGCGGATTTCAGGTGTTCTCGCTCGCTCAGCTCCGACGCATTAAGGAGGAGGGCGTCTACTTCGCCTCCCATATCGACGGACACCGAATTTTCATGGGTCCAGAGGAGAGTATGCAGATACAGTCAAACCTCGGCTCGACTATCGCTATGGCGTTCGATGAATGTGTCGAGAATCCCGCTACCTACGAGTACGCCGCCAAGTCAATAGAGCGTACGACACGCTGGCTGTATCGCTGCAAGGATGAAATGGAGCGCCTCAACAGCCTCCACGATACGATAAACAAGAAGCAGATGCTTTTCGGCATCAATCAGGGCTCGACCTACGATGACCTGCGCATCAGGCATATGGAGGATATCGCCAAGCTCGACCTCGACGGCTACGCTATCGGCGGTCTCGCTGTCGGTGAATCGACCTCCGAGATGTACAGGATAATCGACGTGGTCGAACCCTTTATGCCTGTTGATAAGCCGCGCTATCTCATGGGCGTGGGTACTCCCTCGAATATCATCGAGGCTGTTGCACGCGGAGTGGATATGTTCGACTGCGTCATGCCGAGCCGAAACGCCCGTCATGCTACCGTTTTCACATGGAGCGGCATCATGCACCTCGGAAACAAGTGCTACGAGACAGACCCGCGTCCTGTGGACGAGCAGTGTGACTGTCCGACTTGCAAGAACTTCTCCCGCGCCTATATCCGACACCTCTTCAAGGCAAATGAACAGCTTGCGGGACGTCTCGCCGTTCAGCACAACCTCTACTTCTACAACACACTTACCGAAAAGATACGCGAGGCTATCGACGAGGACAGGTTCGAGGAGTTCCGCGGACGGTACTCCCGCTCACTCGCAACACTTATGAAATAAACGGAGATTAGAATGATTTTAGCAATTTTTGACCTTGACGGAACTATCGCCGATACTATCGCCGATCTCGGCGACGCTGTGAATTACGGGCTCGGTGTGCTCGGATATGAGGGGCATACTTATGAGGAGTACAAGCTGCTCGTTGGGAACGGCGCTCCCGTGCTGTGTCAGAGGGCTTTGCCCGAGGGGCACAAGGACGAAGCGGATAAGCTCCATGAGCTGTTCCGCGAATACTATGCGGAGCATTACCTCGACAAAACAAAATTGTACGACGGCATGGAGGAGACTCTCAACAGGCTGATGAACAAGGGTGTAAGACTCGCCGTGGCTACAAATAAACCACAGGATTTCGCACGCGAGATAGTAGCACGACTTCTCCCCGATATCCGATTCGAGTGCGTTCTCGGCGGATGCAAGGAACGTCCGAAAAAGCCTGACAGAGCCATTATCGACGACGTGTTCTCCGATATATATTCAAACTATCACTCTGACATGAAAGGTGAATTTGATACCGTGTCGGTGTTGGATGAGTTCGATAAAGTCTATATGATAGGCGACAGCAATGTCGATATTCAGACCGCTGAAAACGCGGGGCTGCTCTCGGTCGGCTGTGCGTGGGGATTCCGCGGAAAGACCGAGCTTGCCGACGCGGGCGCTGACTTCATCGCTGACGCTCCCGCCGATATACCGCAGATAATACTGAGGTGATAACATGATAATGCTAACCGAAGAAGAGCTCGTTCACAGTATTGCCGAACAGACGGAACGCTCCGCGGCTGTGATCGGTCATACCGACCTCTCGCGGAAAGACTTCGACCCGACGGCTGTGATCGTTTCGAGCTTGTCTAATATATTTGAGTCCGCTCTTGTGGTGCTCGCGCTCGAGGATACCGCTAATGACCGCGAGGAGTGCTACAGAAGCGCGGGCAGGCTCGTTATGTCCTCCTCTGACGTGAGCTCGGAGCAGAAAAGCTTCATCAGGAATATCAACGCCTTACGAAAAGAGCTCTCTCTCGATTCCGAAAACGGCGGGTGCTTCGACAGCTCGCGCTGTCTCGACTTTCTCAATTCCTTTGACTGCTTTATGTTCCAGTTCTTTCAGAAGAGCCCGACAGTAAAGCGTATGAAGTCCGAAGGTACCCTGAGCTCGGAGTTTATCAGCTTTCACAACATTCTGGAAAAACTCATCAGGAAAAATATCGTGTCTGCTAAGGGAACTGCGGGCAGCTCGGATATCGCCGCAAAACTCGACTCCGTAATCGGACTTCTGACCAGATTATGTGATGAAAATGAAAGGCTCGATATGAGAGTCGCCGAGCTGAGCGCTAAGCTCGACAGACTGACAGGAAAGTGTGACGGCAATGAATGAGTTCAACAGCAATTTTGACCAGAATATCGCCGTTTATACTCCCGACCAGACCGACGCGATAGAAGAGCATATCACCGAGCACATCGGCGATTTTCCTAAGGTTTTCCGTGACAATTCACCCAAAGATTTGAAAAT
This sequence comes from Ruminococcus sp. YRD2003, assembly GCA_900109435.1. Lineage (GTDB taxonomy): Bacteria > Bacillota > Clostridia > Oscillospirales > Ruminococcaceae > Ruminococcus > Ruminococcus flavefaciens_G. The sequence continues at coordinate 369,976 of FNZT01000003.1, forward strand.
AGATATCGCTGTCATCCCGCCAGACGATGACAGGTACTTCCTTACGCTCGTGACTATGGGGCTCGGCGCATATAAAATGAACCTCCCAAAGGAACTCCGCGGACAAGGGCTTGAACGTGCCGAGCTCGTGCTCTGCCTGCCCGCAAACTGGGACTTCGACACCGATGTTCCCGAAACAATGTGGCCTGTTGAGCTTTTAAACAGGATAGCTCACCTGCCCGTTCGTCACCGCTCGTGGATAGGTCGGGGACACTCGGTCGACTACAGTAAGCCGTTCACCGAGGAGACCGACCTCAGTGCCGTTCTGCTGCTCTCACCGTCATTCGGCAAAGAATCATCGGTTTGCACCCTCCCGAACGGTGAAAAGGTCAATTTTTATCAGGTCATTCCGCTGTATGATATAGAAATGCGCTACAAGATAGACCACGGTACCGATGCCCTGCTCGACCGCTTCGGCGACGAGCTCGACCCTGTTGTCGACCTTGACCGCAGACCTGTGGTCGATGCTTCGACCTTCGAGCTCATCGACCGCGTGGAAGACCACTCCTCTAAAATCGAGGAAAAACAGCTCGATATCAGTGAGATAAACGGTGCAAACCACATCGCGATGTTCCTGCGCTGGTGCATTGAACGTGACCTCATCGACGACGAATTCAAGGATTTCTTCGCCGACGAGCTTGAGTCCATACGCCGCGGAGAGCTCGATATACGCAAATTTCTGCTGAACTCCCTCAGCGGTGAACTCACGAAAGAAATACTCAACGAAGAGGGCAAGGCTTTTGCGTCGTTCTACTACGACTTCTACGCCGAGCCCGATTCTCCGTGCTATCCCGAGGATGTGGACAGAGTCGCGCTCGAATACTTCGGCAAGGAGAAGTATGAATGCGAGGAATTTGCCGACGAAACCTACCTCTTTCTCCCCTACGGGGACGACTACTACGCTCGTATAAGCAGATATATAAGCAGAAACCACCGTATTTTCTACGGTCTGGACTGATAATACGCCGATTTGCCGCATATCTTCGAGAAGGTATTGACAAATCGGCGCTTTTGTAGTAAAATGTATTTATATGTATTTCAAGATACAGGTACATTGCAAAATATTGTAAAGGCGGTAATCATTCAAATGGGTCTTTTTAAAAGCATTTTCGGCGCTAACGCTTACTCCAACAGGGAGCTCAAGCGCATTGAGCCAATTAAAAATAAAGTTCTCGAACTCGACGAGGAGTATCAGAAGCTCTCCGATGCCGAGCTCAAAGCAAAAACTCAGGAATTCAAGGACAGACTCGAAACAGGCGAGACTCTCGACGATGTGCTCCCCGAGGCACTCGCTACCGTCAGAGAAGCTGCTTGGCGTGTTCTCGAGAAAAAGCCCTACCCCGTTCAGATAATCGGTGCTATCGTTCTCCATCAGGGTCGTATCGCCGAGATGAAGACAGGTGAAGGTAAAACTCTCGTTGCCTGCGTCGCTTCTTACCTCAACGCGCTCACAGGCAAGGGCGTTCATGTTGTTACCGTCAACGACTACCTCGCTAAGACTCAGGCTGAGGAAATGGGCAAGGTTCTGCGCTGGCTCGGTCTCACCGTCGGCTGTATCCTCCACGGACTCACCAACGACGAGCGCCGCGAGGCTTACCTCTGCGATGTTACTTATGCTACCAATAACGAGCTCGGATTCGATTACCTCCGTGACAACATGGTCACTCATAAGGAGGAGCGCGTTCAGCGTGAGCCTAACTTCGCTATCGTCGATGAGGTCGACTCTATCCTCATAGACGAGGCTCGTACTCCTCTTATCATTTCGGGACGCGGCGACAAGTCCACTGAGCTCTACTCTATAGCTGACCGTTTCGCAAAGATGCTCACTCCTACTACAGTTGTCGAAATGGACGACAAGGTGGACCAGGATACCGTAAGCGAGACTGCCGACTACATCATCGACGAGAAGGCTAAGACCGCTACTATCACTCAGCGCGGCGTAAAGAAGGCTGAGCAGGCTTTCCGAATCGACAACCTCATGGACCCCGAGAATATGACTCTGCTCCACCATATAAATCAGGCTATCAAGGCTAACGGCGTTATGAAGAACGAGATAGACTACGTCGTTCAGGACGGCGAGATAATCATCGTTGACGAGTTCACAGGCCGTCTTATGCTCGGCCGCCGCTTCAACGACGGTCTGCATCAGGCTATCGAGGCTAAGGAAGGCGTTAAGATAAAAAGCGAGTCAAAGACTCTCGCTACTATCACTTTCCAGAACTTCTTCCGTCTGTACAACAAGCTCTCGGGTATGACAGGTACTGCTATGACCGAGGAAGACGAGTTCAAGGAGATATACAAACTCGACGTTATCGCTATCCCCACCAACAAGCCCGTTATCCGTATCGACCACAATGATCAGGTATACAGCACGGAAAAGGGCAAGTATGCCGCTATCATAGATAAGATAATCGAGTGCCACGAGAAAGGTCAGCCTATACTCGTTGGTACTGTATCTATCGAGAAATCCGAGCTCCTCTCCGCTATGCTCAAGAGAAAGGGCATCAAGCACGAAGTCCTCAACGCAAAGCACCACGCGAAGGAAGCCGAGATCGTTGCTCAGGCCGGTAAATACGGCGCAGTTACTATCGCGACCAACATGGCGGGCCGTGGTACCGATATCATGCTCGGCGGTAATGCCGAATTCCTCGCAAGAGCTGCTCTCCGCAAGGACGGTATGGAGGAAGAGCTCATCACAGCTGCTATCGGCTTCGCGGATACCGATGACCAGATGGTCCTCGATGCAAGAAAGAAATACCGTGAGTATTACGATAAATTCAATGCTGAGATAAAGGAAAAGGCTGTTGCTGTCAAGGAGGCAGGCGGTCTCTATATCCTCGGTACCGAGCGTCACGAGTCAAGACGTATCGACAATCAGCTCCGCGGACGTTCGGGTCGTCAGGGCGACGAGGGCGAGAGCTGCTTCTTCCTCTCCGTGGAAGATGACCTCATGCGTATCTTCGCAGGCGACCGTCTCGAAAGAATGATGAGCGTACTCAAGGTCGATGAGAATATGCCAATCGAAAGCAAGTCGCTCACTAAGATCATCGAGTCCTCACAGAAGAAGGTCGAGGGCAGAAACTTCAGCATCAGAAAGAACGTCCTCAACTACGACGACGTTATGAATACTCAGCGTGAGATAATCTACAAGCAGCGTTCACAGGTGCTCGACGGCGAGGACCTCCACAAGGATATCCTCAAGATGATGGAGGACCTTATCACTTCTACCGTCAACACTTACCTCATCGACGATGAAAACCGCGAAGACTGGAATATCGTCGGTCTGAAGGAGTACTTCCTCGGCTGGCTCATCGACAATGATGACCTCACTTTCACTGAGGATGAGCTCAAGACCGTTACAAAGGAACAGATAATCAACGCTCTCAACGAAAAGTGCGGCGAGATCTATCAGGCTAAGGAAGAGGAGTATGGCGGAGAGATACTCCGCGAGCTCGAGAGAGTTATCCTCCTCAAGACTGTTGATACCAAGTGGATGGCTCATATCGACGATATGGAGGAACTCAAGAAGGGTATCGGTCTCCGCTCGTTCGGTCAGAAGAACCCTGTTATCGAGTACCGTTATGAAGGCTTCGAGATGTTCGACGCTATGGTCGAATCTATCCGCGAGGATACTGTACGTGCTCTGCTCACCGTAAAGCTCCAGAAGCATGAAGCACCCGAGCGCGAGCAGGTAGCTAAGCCCGATGCTCCCAATGCGGGCGAAGGCGACGGCAGCTTCGATAAGGAGCCTGTCCGCTCGAACAAGGTCGGCGACAACGACCCGTGTCCCTGCGGCAGCGGCAAGAAGTACAAGAAGTGCTGCAAGCTCAAGGAAGCAGGCAAAAAGTAAGTCTATACTTAATGGGCGGCTGTGTCGGTCGCCCATTTGACGTGAAAAGTCCGTGCATTTTATGAGGTGATGAAAATGAAAAAATCAGCGATTATTGCCGTTTTAAGCTTTGTTCTCCTGACAGGCTGCGGTAGGACGGACCCTGTTGTATCCGACCCCGAGACCGCTGAGACGACTGTTGCAGTCGAAAAGAAAACCGAAGTAACAACCACTGCGCCGATTGTCTCTTCCGACGTGTCTGCTGCGTCCACTGCCGCAACTACAGCTTCAGGTACGAAGTCGTCTGCCAATACTACGACGACTTCCACAAAAACTGTTGCCCGCGGCGGCACTACCCTGACTGTCGCCAGACGTACCAATACATCGGTAAAAGCTACCACAAAGCATACAAATGTCACCACTGCACAGGACACAACTACGACTACTGCTGTGTCCACAACTACGGCTGTTACTGTACATAAAGTCTTTACCAAGGACGATCTTGAATGCAGAGTCACAAGAGAGGGCATAGACATATTTGTAGACAACGAAAAGCTCCAGACCATCGAGATAGATACCGAGGAGCTCATAAATGCGCTCTCGGATATCAAAACGGAAATGAAAGCAAGCATCATCATTGAAGACGTTGACCTCGATGGGAACGACGACATCTTTATCCCACAGCAGGTCGGAACGCTGAATACCTTCGGCGTTTACTACCGCTTTGACAGCGAGGAAAAACAATTCGTAAAATGGGAGGAGCTTGGTGAGATAGACTCGCGTGCCGACGTAAATAAAGAGGATATGACTTTCACTACTACCGTTAAGCTCAGCGAGGACGAGTACGAGGAAAAGCACTTTGCATGGAACGGAAACGCTCCCGAGATACAGACTATGAAAAAGAAGTACAGGTCTGCTGAGGACAAGGATGAGCTCCTCATAGACTACTTTGAGTATACAAGCGGCGAGGAAGTCCTCGTAAAACGTGAGAGAGTCCTTTTTGATGCGGACGGCCGCGAAGCAGGCGCAGAAGAGGTTGAGCTCGACTGATGGCCGGTTATGATGTTTTTGCACGGTATTACGATGAACTGACCGCCAATATCGACTACGGCAAACGTGCTGCCTACTTCAACTCGATCATTGACAGATTCAAATCGACCGAGGGCCGTATCCTCCTCGACCTCGCATGCGGGACAGGCAGTATATCCGAGGAAATGGCTCGTCTCGGCTATGACGTTATCGGCGTTGACTGCTCCGACGAGATGCTCGGAATCGCACTCGACAAGAAATTCGACAGCGGGCTGAATATTCAGTATCTCTGTCAGGATATGCGTAAACTCGATATGTACGGCACTATCGACATTACGATATGCGCTCTCGACAGCATAAATCACCTCCCCGATATGGATTCTGTCAGGGAGGTTTTTAAAAAGGTCGCGTTTTTCTCGGAAATAGGCGGGCTTTTCATTTTCGATGTTAATACCCTTTATAAGCACCGCTGTATCCTCGCAAACAATACCTTCACCTACGAGACCGATAATATCTACTGCATCTGGGAGAATTCCCTCGTTTCGGATACGGACGAGGTCAAAATGCATCTTGAATTCTTCGAGAAAGAGGAAAACGGGCTCTATTCGCGCAGCTCCGACTGCTTCTCGGAAAAAGCATACAATGAGGAAGAGCTTGAAAAGGCTCTGACTGATGCGGGGTTCGAGATCGTCGCAAAATACGGCGATGATACATTCGACTCCCCTGCCCCCGACTGTCAGCGTATCGTTTACGCTGCAAAATGTATCGTCAACGGGCAATCAATATGAAAGGAATTCACTTTTATGGGTAAGCTTTACAGAGCTATTTCTGAAGACGGCTCCGCTTTTGCCGCTGTACTCGACGCTAAGGATATAGTTTCGGAGATCGAGAAACTCCACAAGACCTCCGCTGTCGTTACTGCGGGACTCGGCAGACTCACGATCGCTGCCTCTCTCATGGGATATATGCTCAAAGGCGAGGATGACAGCCTGACACTCCGTATAGACGCGGACGGACCCGCAGGTCAGCTCGTCGCTGTATCAGACAGCCGAGGCAACGTTAAGAGCTGCGTTTCAAATCCCGTTGTTGAGCTGCCTCTGAATGACAAGGGCAAGCTCGACGTTGCGGGAGCTGTCGGCAGAGACGGAACTCTCGCTGTTGTCAAGGATATGGGGCTGCGTGACCCTTACGTCGGTGTTATCCCCCTCGTCTCGGGCGAGATCGCCGAGGATGTCGCTAACTACTACGCAATTAGTGAACAGATACCTACTGTTTGTGCGCTCGGTGTTCTTGTGGACACCGATCTTTCCGTGAAGTCCGCAGGCGGCTTCATCGTACAGCTCCTCCCCTTTGCAGACGAGAAGTGTATTGACATCATTGAAAAAAATGTCGCTGACATGAGGCCTGTTTCCGCTCTTCTTGATGAAGGAGTCACTCCCGAGGAGATCGCAAATATGCTGCTCAAAGGGCTTGAACCGAATGAACTTGACTCAGCTTCACCCGTCTACAGGTGCGATTGCAGCCGCGAACGTACAGAAAAAGTGCTCATAAGCATCGGACAGAAGGAGCTTCGCTCCATTGCCGCCGAGGGCAAGGACACTGAGGTAAAGTGCCATTTCTGCGGAAAGAATTACGTTTTCACACCCGAAGAGATATCCCGACTCGCGGAAGGAGCGTCAAAGGAATAAATGAAAAAGCAACTGCTTATAACAGCTGTAATACTGTCTGCTGCACTCTTCTCTTGCGGAAGGAGCAAGGACGACCCCGAGGCACATATACGCACGGAGAATTTCACGGTCTATACGACCGCTCCCCTCCCGCAGGACGGTACTCAGGCTTTCACAGAGGATTTTACCGTTCCGACCGAGGAAAAGAGGTTCACATACGCTCTCAACGGTACTACCGTCGAGCTTCGTATAAATGACAGACTTGTAAAGGCACTGTCCTATTACTACACTCCCGACGAAAAGTATATCTCCGTTGCCGATTTCAACTTTGACGGCTATCAGGACATTTTCATCCCCTATGAGAACAGCTATTCGGGATATGGATACTACTACTGCTATCTCCCCGAAAAAAACGACTTTGTCCTCAATGATGAGCTGATGAAAGTAAACAGACTGATGAAGGTCGGTGAGAATAATACTCTCGTCGAAGAGCAGGACGACGGTTACATCGACTGTTTCATCGTCTATCAGTGGGATGGTAATAAGCTCAAAAAAATACGCAGGACCGAGACCTACATCTCTTATAACGACGAGAAAAAACATACGGATATCTACATTTACGACTCAAATGGCAACGAGACACTCGATGATACCATCATTGAGGAGGAGCCTGCTACAGTGACCGAGACTGACCAATAAGGAGACGCTATGTTTGATAATAAAACGGACGAGTCGCCCGTTAAGGCTGTCCTCGCCTGTGTGGATACAGGAGAATTTGACGCCGAGACCTCCATTGATGAGCTCGAAGAGCTCGCTGAGACCGCAAACGCTCAGGTCGTCGGCAAGATAATCCAGAAAAAAGCTTCCTATGACCCTGCTACCTGTATGGGTGCGGGACGTCTCGAGGAGCTGAAAGAGCAGCTCGGTTCCCTTGAAGCCGAGCTTGTTATTTTCGACCACGAGCTGAGCGGCGTTCAGGTCCGAAATATCGAGGATATCCTCGATGTTCGCGTAATTGACAGAACAACGCTTATCCTCGACATATTCGCTCAGCGTGCACGTACAAAAGAAGGAAAGCTTCAGGTCGAGCTCGCACAGCAAAAGTATCGCCTGCCGAGGCTGACGGGTATGGGTACTGCGCTCTCGCGTCTCGGCGGTGGAATAGGCACACGCGGTCCCGGTGAGACAAAGCTTGAGACCGACAAGCGCCATATCCGCAAGCGTATCTCCTACCTTGAAGCAGAACTCGAAGAACTGAAAAAACACCGCACATTCTCGCGCTCCCGCAGAAAAAAGGACGGCGTTCTCTGTGCGGCTATAGTGGGATATACGAACGTAGGCAAGTCAACTCTGCTGAATGCTCTGACTGACGCAGGCGTGCTCGCGGAGGATAAGCTCTTCGCGACGCTTGATGTTACCTCGCGCGCTATCGAGCTCCCTGACGGGAGAAGCGTGCTGCTGACAGATACGGTCGGGCTGATACGGCGTCTTCCGCATAACCTCGTCGAGGCGTTCAAATCAACACTTGAAGAAGCTGCCTCCGCAGACATAATCCTGAACGTGCAGGATATGTCCTCGCCCGAAAGAGAGCAGCAGGCAGAAGTAACGATGCAGCTGCTGTCCGAACTCGGATGTGACGGGATACCGAAGATAAACGTTATGAACAAGTCTGATGCGGCGCTTTATCCTGACACTGTATTTGAGGACGACAATACCGTTATCATCTCCGCTAAGCACCGCGGCGGTTTTGATAAGCTGCTTGACTGTATTGCGCGTACTCTGCCCGAAACTGCTAAGCGTATGAAGCTTCTTATCCCTTACGACAAAACCTCTTTCATCAGCCGCATACGCATCGACGGCAAGGTCTTCTCCGAAGAGTATGCCGAAAACGGCACTCTCATAGATGCGCTCGTTGACATCAAGCTTCAAAAGGAAGCTGAAAACTATACTGTATAAGATTCGGGGGAGCCTCCTAAAGGCTCCCCCGTTAAATGCGTATAAAGGTCATATGCAGTAATCGCCGCCATTGAGGTTGATCGAGCGCTCGATCACGTCCTGAAGCGAGATGGTGTCAAGGTATTCGGTAACGACCTTGTACAGCCCCTCCCATATATAGAGCGTGGTGCAATCTTCCATGCGCGGACATTTGTTCGGACTGAATTCAAGGCACGAAACAGGCGCAAGGTTACCCTCTGTCGAGCGAAGGATATCTCCTACGGTTATGTCGGCGGGAGATTTGGCAAGCTGGTAGCCTCCGCGATTGCCGCGGTTAGTGCGCAGGATGCCGTCCTTGTTGAGCATAGGAACTATCTGCTCGAGATATTTTTTCGATATCCCCTGCCTATCGGCTATATCTTTAAGTGAAACAAAACCTTCATCATGGTGCGAGGCGAGGTCTATGAGCATACGCAGTGCGTATCTTCCTTTTGTTGAAATCTTCATTAAAGTTCTCCTTATACTAAATCGCGATAATTCGGTACGAATTTATATACCTATTATAACATAGGTTTAATATGAATTCAAGTATTTTTGATAAATTTACAGATTTAATTTATAATCGTATTTGAAAGTAAAAGATTTTGTTGACATTAGCACGTTGATGTGGTAAAATATCAAGTAGTCTCATTTGATAATATCAGGAGTTGACAGCTTTGAAAAATACATTCGGATCGAGCGTAGCGCTCACTATATTCGGAGAAAGCCACGGTGCCGCTATAGGCTGCATCCTTGACGGACTCGCCGCGGGCATACCCGTGAACGAGGACTTCATCGCCTCGCAGATGGCACTGAGAAAGTCGGTCGGTGATATCTCTACTCCCCGCAAGGAAGCTGACGCTGTAAAAATCGTCAGCGGTGTGTTCAACGGCACGACTACAGGCACTCCCATAACCTTTATCATTGAAAATCAGGACACCCGAAGCCGCGATTACGGCGAGCTCGCCTACAAGGCTCGCCCCGGTCATGCGGACTTCACCGCTCAGATGAAGTACCACGGCTTTCAGGACTTCCGCGGCGGCGGTCACTTCTCGGGTCGCATTACCGCGGGAATTGTTGCCGCGGGTGCAGTCGCTATCTCCGCACTGAACAGCAAAGGAATCAAGATAGGTACGCACATACTCGCGTGTGGCGGTATAAGAGACCGATTTTTCGGCAATATTAATGATGATATCGACAAGCTCACAGGTCTGGCGTTCGCTGTTCTCGATGACTCTTGCAAAGACAGGATGACAGATGCTATACTCGCAGCGAAATCTGCGGGCGACAGCGTCGGAGGGATCCTCGAAACTGCTGTTTGCGGCTTTCCCGCCGGTGTCGGTGAGCCGTGGTTCGATACGCTGGAGGGAGTGCTCTCCCATGCGCTGTTCAGCATACCCGCTGTCAAGGGCGTCGAATTCGGCGCGGGCTTCGCTGCCGCGGAGCTGAGAGGCAGTCAGAACAACGACCCTTTCCGCTCCGAGGAAGGCAGGACTGTTACTTCTACTAATAACTGCGGTGGCATTCTCGGTGGTATCTCCGACGGTATGCCTATCGTTTTCAGATGTGCCGTTAAGCCTACTCCGTCTATTTACATTGAACAGCAGACTATCAATATGAATACGGGTGAAAATACGTCCTTACAGATAAATGGGCGTCACGACCCCGCTATTGTACACCGCGCGAGAGTTGTCGCCGACAGCATCACCGCACTTGTGCTCTGCGACCAGCTTGCCCTCCGTTTCGGCACAGACTGGCTCGCTCAATATAATAAATGATTGGAAGAATCTTATGTCAATGAATATTATCAGGGAGCTCCCGCACCCGTCAGAAATAAAAAACGAGCATCCGCTTTCTCCCGAACTCATCGCTCAGAAGAATATGCGAGATGAGGAGATCAAGAAGGTATTTTCGGGTGAGTCGGACAAGTTCCTGCTCATCATCGGTCCGTGCTCTGCCGACAGCGAGGAACCTGTACTCGACTACATCACGCGTCTCCGCGAATTACAGGAGAAGGTCAAGGACAAGGTGCTCATCATTCCTCGTATCTACACGGGAAAGCCGCGTACTACAGGCGACGGCTACAAGGGTATGCTCCACCAGCCGAATCCCACGGGCAATCCCGACCTTAAAAGCGGTATCATCGCTGTCAGAAATCTGCATATGCGCGCTCTCGCAGAGACAGGCTTCAGTGCCGCTGACGAGATGCTCTACCCCGAGAACTACAGCTACCTCGATGACCTTCTCGCGTATATCGCTATCGGAGCGCGCTCTGTCGAGAATCAGCAGCACCGCCTTGTCTCAAGCGGTGTATCTATCCCCGTCGGTATGAAAAACCCGACAGGCGGCGATATTTCGGTAATGATGAACTCAATTACCGCCGCTCAGCACCGTCACGCTTTCATCTACCGAGGCTGTGAAGTCAAGAGCGACGGCAACCCCTACGCTCATGCTATCCTGCGCGGATACGTAAACGACAAGGGTCAGTCCTTCCCGAATTACCACTATGAGGACTTATACCGTCTCGCGCAGACTTACGCTGAAAAGAACTTGCAGAACCCCGCGCTCATAGTCGATACGAACCACTCAAATTCAGGTAAGCAGTACCTCGAACAAATTCGCATCGCAAAAGAGATACTCCACAGTATGCGTCACAGCACAGACATCGCTAAGCTCGTAAAAGGCTTGATGATAGAGAGCTACATCGAGGACGGCGCCCAGAAAATAGGCGAAAATATCTACGGCAAGTCCATTACCGACCCCTGCCTCGGATGGGAAAAATCCGAGCGTCTCGTTCTCGACATCGCAGAGCTGCTGTAAGTTTTTTTAAAAAAGGTATTGACAAATACACTGAATGGTGTTAAAATAACACTTAGTTGAAATGCTTTGACGAAGAGAAGTAGCTTCGGAGTTCGTTTTCAGAGAGCGCGGGTAAGGTGTGAGCCGCGTATCAGAGCCGTTGTGAATAACACTTCCGAGCAGCAAACCCAAAGGTTTTTCCGAGTAGGGGCGACGTTTCCGCACGTTACAGCGGGCAAGAGTGACTGCTTTTGTTGTGTTCCCGCGATATCGGGAGAAGTTATTGCTTCGATGACAAAGCGGTAAATTCAGGTGGCACCACGGGTATTATGCTCCCGTCCTGTTTCAGGGCGGGAGCTTTTCGTATTCTCTCGTCTGATTAAATTGCGAAAGGAAAGAATATTATGAAGCACACAGACATCAAAGACATTATCGTCACAGGTGAGTTCGCAGGCAAGGAAGTCACAGTTTGCGGCTGGGTCCGCACATCACGCAACTCCAAGAGCGTTGCGTTCATTGAGCTCAATGACGGTACTTCACTCAAGAATTTGCAGGTCGTAGTCGAAAAGGGCGAGGGTGACTTCAAGGAGCCCCGTGTCGGCACTTCCGTGAAGGTCGTCGGCAAGGTCGTTGAAGGCAGAAACAATACCTTCGAGATAAACACTGTTCCCGAAAATATAACCATACTCGGCGACGCTCCCACAGATTATCCGCTCCAGAAGAAGGGACATACGCTCGAATTCCTGCGTACTATCCCCCACCTCCGCGGCAGAACGAACACCTTCAACGCTGTTATGCGCGTTCGCTCGGTCCTCGCGGCGGCTCTGCACAGATACTTCCAGAGCCATAACTACATTTACGTAAATACTCCCCTCATCACAGGCAGTGACTGCGAGGGCGCGGGCGAGATGTTCACCGTGACTACAAACGGTTTCTCGCACGATTTCAAGACCGAGGAGGAGTACTACGCTAACGACTTCTTCGGCAGAAAGGCCGGTCTCTCCGTTTCGGGTCAGCTTGAAGGCGAAATGGGCGCAACTGCTTTCGGTAAGATCTACACGTTCGGACCTTCGTTCCGTGCCGAGAACTCGAACACCCCCAAGCACCTCGCCGAATTCTGGCACATCGAGCCCGAGATTGCTTTCGCCGAACTCGATGACGTTATCGAGATAGCTGAGGACATGGTCAAGTTCGTTATCCGCGAGCTGCTCGACACCTGCCCCGACGAGGTCGCTTTCTTCGATGCTCACTTCGAGAAGGGTCTCAAATCTCGCCTTGAAGAACTCATTTCCCACGACTTCGGAAGAGTTACCTATACAGAGGCTATCAAGCTCCTTCAGGATTCGGGTGAGAAGTTCGTATACCCCGTAGAGTGGGGCTGTGACCTCCAGACAGAGCACGAGAGATATATCTCCGAGAAGGTATTCAAGAAGGCTGTTTTCGTTACAGACTACCCCAAGGAGATAAAGTCCTTCTACATGAAGCAGAATCCCGACGGCAAGACCGTTGCGGCTGTTGACCTCCTTGTTCCCGGCGTCGGCGAGATAATCGGCGGAAGCGAGCGTGAGGCTGACTATGACAAGCTCGTCGCTGCTATGAAGGAGAGAAATATGAACCTCGACCTCTACTCCGATTACCTCGACCTCCGCAAGTACGGTACTGTTCCGCACGGCGGCTTCGGTCTCGGCTTCGAGAGACTTATCATGTACACGACGGGAATGGCTAATATCCGTGACGTGATCATGTTCCCGAGAACTGTTGGCTCAATAAGATAACGGCTTTGAAAAGGATGAATTACTATGAAAAAGAATCTTTCTATTTTTGCAGCAACTCTGATACTGACTGTTTCCCTCGCCTCCTGCGGCAAGGACAGCCTTGATAACGAGGAGATAAAAAAGCCTGAGCCGCCTTCTACTATGACAACTACTGTTACCACTACTACCACCACAACTACTACGACAAAGGCTACGACGAAAAAAACTACAAAAGCAACCACTACTACTGCCCGTACCACTGAAACAACTACAAAGACTTCAAAGACCGATTCCGCTTCACCTATCGGAAAGTGGAAAGTTTCGGGTGACGAAGACAATGAAATAGCTGAATACTTAGCCGATTCCTCAGGCGAGGTAAATCTCAGCGACCTCGTCTTTGAATTCGACAATGAGTATTGTAAATTACAGGTCGAATCAGACATTTCAAGTATGATGTGCCTGACTGATGAAGGTTTCAAATTCTATGACATTACTTATAAGGATATCAAATATGACGGCTCTGTTCTGACTCTGAATGCAGACGGTGAAACAATCGACTTCAAGCGCTGCGGCTCGCCCGACCCGAATTCAAAGTATGGAAAGTATACCTGCGATGAGCTCGAAGAAGATGAGTTTGAGGACGATGAGTTCAATAGTTATGAGTATTTCTTTGATTTCAGAAGCCCCGAAGAAGCGTATATGATCGCTGAGTTTTCTTTGAAGTACACCTACGATGCCGAAAAGAAAACTATGAACCTTATGGGACAGAATGACATCGGCATCGAATTTGAAGGAAACAAGATGATAATGAAATCTTCAGACGGCTCCAGATCCGTCTTTGAACGCGCAGACTAATATCACAATTCTCCGCACAGCAGCCGTCAATGGCGCCGACTGTTGTTATATATCCACGAAAGGAAAGTGAATTATATGTCAAGGTCACTTTATATACCCGAGGGCTATAAATCTGCTCTCACGCTGAGAGAAACTCAGCACGCTATCAAGTACATCAAGGACATTTTTCAGCAGGCTCTCTCGTTTGCACTGACTCTCGACCGTGTGTCCGCTCCCCTCATCGTCAGAAAAGGCAGCGGTATCAATGACGACCTAAACGGCGTTGAGCGAAAGGTCGACTTCTCGATAAAAGAAATCGACGGCGAAGGCGAGGTCGTGCAGTCGCTTGCGAAGTGGAAGAGAATGGCTCTCTACCGCTACGGATACAAAGCAGGCGAGGGAATCTACACCGATATGAACGCTATCCGCCGCGATGACGATACCGACAACACCCACTCCATTTTCGTGGACCAGTGGGACTGGGAAAAAGTCATCACACGCGAGGACAGAAACATTCAGTTCCTCAAAGATACGGTAACATCAGTCGTCAAGGCTATCGCTTACACAAAGCGCAAGGTCAGCCTCCGCTACCCGCAGATAGCAGGTCAGATTTGTGAGAAGCCGTACTTCATCACGACTCAGGAGCTCGAAGACAAGTACCCCGACAAGACGGGTCACGAGCGTGAACGCCTCATCACTCAGGAACACAAGACCGTATTCCTTATGCAGATAGGCGGTAAGCTCGCGAGCGGAGAAAAGCACGACGGACGTGCTCCCGACTATGATGACTGGTCGCTCAACGGCGATATCCTCATCTGGGACGACGTGCTCGACGATTCGCTCGAAGTATCATCTATGGGTATCAGAGTTGACGCTGATTCGCTCAAGTCTCAGCTTGCTGAATGCGGTGCTGAGGACAGAATGAAGTACCCTTACCACCAGATGATAGCAGACGGCACGCTCCCGCTCACCATAGGCGGAGGCATCGGTCAGTCGAGACTGTGTATGCTCCTGCTCAACAAGGCGCATATCGGCGAGGTCCAGTCCTCGATATGGACGGACGAAATGGTGCAGAAATGCGCCGAGAACGGTATAACACTTCTCTAATAAGCAGAAAGGTGCTTCATAGTCATTGAAGCACCTTTTTTATCCACCGATAAGCTATTTTAACAGTTGACATACACTATTATTTTTAGTATAATTATCAAAAAAGCAGAAGGGAGTTTTCCTATGCGGCTGAAAAGAATAATTTCGTCGGTTATGTCGATTCTGATAGCTCTTACTCCTGCATTTGCGGGAGCTCCGCAGAATGCACAGGCGGCTGAGCAGTCCGTTACTTTCAGCTACTTCGACACCAATATAAACGGCGGTGAGCCCATTCGCGGCGTTGATATCTCCTCCATAATCTCCATTGAAAACGCGGGAGTGAAGTTCTATAATGAGTACGGTCAGGAACAGGACATCTTCCAGACCCTTTCCGAGAACGGCGTCAACTATATCCGCATCCGTGTATGGAATGAGCCGAACGACGGAAACGGTCACACCTACGGCGGCGGAAATAATGACGTCAAGGTCGCGGGAGAGATAGGCAAGCGTGCAGCTAAGTACGGAATGAAGCTGCTCGTCGATATCCAGTATTCAGACTTCTGGGCTGACCCCGCCAAACAGACGCGCCCGAAATACTGGGCTTCGCACGACCATGATACTCTCAAAGGCGAGATATACAAGTGGACAAAATGGGTGCTTGAATCAATTACCAATGACGGCGGAGATATCGGTATGGTCCAGGTCGGCAACGAAACTAACTGCTTCTTCTGCGGCGAAAAGGATATGTATAAGATATGTGACCTCTTCGCGAGCGGCAACAAGGCTGTGCGTGACTTCGACCGAAATATCCTCATCGCACACCACTTCGCCAACCCGAATAAGACCGACTACTACAAGTGGTACGCACAGGTCATGAACGAGTGCAGGCTCGACTATGACGTGTTCGCGACCTCTTATTATCCGTACTGGCACGGTTCGCTTGACAACCTCACTGACGTGCTCAAATACATCGGTGACACCTATCATAAGTACGTAATGGTCGCTGAAACCGCTTACCCGTACACTAACGATGACGGAGACGGCTTCGGCAATACCGTGACCTCGCAGTCCGCTAACGCCGACCTCAGATATCCGATATCAGTCGACGGACAGGCTCAGTGTCTGACCGACGTATTCCAAGCAGTTGCAAATACGGGCAAATGGGGGCTCGGCGTTTTCTACTGGGAGCCCGCGTGGCTCGGAACTGCCGATAATATACCGTGGGAGCAGCGCAGGGCTCAGTGGAATACCTGCGGCAACGGCTGGGCGGCTGATGCAGCCAAGGAGTACGACAAGGACTGCACCGAGGCAGGCGGCTCCAGCTACGATAATCAGGCGCTTTTCGACAAGAACGGCAAGCCTCTCGATTCGCTGAAGGTGTTCACACGAATACTCCCTCAGCAGGAGAAAGTCAAGCCCGTTCAGGGAATTGAAATCTCTGATGGACAGTACCGCATAAAGAATGTCAACAGCGGCAAGTATCTCACTGTCGCAAACGGCAAAGGCAAGGCAGGTGTTTCGGTCACGCAGTATGAAGCCGACGGAGCCGCCGACTATAATACGTGGAATGTCCGCACCGTCGGTGATGGTACCTACGAAATATGGTCAGCTGTCGATGGCGGACAGACCTATCTCCTCGACCTCTACTCCGACAAGTCGAGCGACAGGGTAAATGTTGGCATTTTTACACGCTCCGACAGCGACTCGCAGAAGTTCATTTTCGTCGCCTCTGACAAGGGTATTTACATCACGACTAAGTCGAGCAAGGGGCGTTTTCCTGTCGAGATAGATGAGGTCGTGTCCGACGCGGACGGCAATGTCAGACGCGAACTCAGCAACGCTGTGGAGAACCTTTCATGGAAGCTTGAGCCTGTTGAGGAATACGTTCTTTTCGGCGACCTGAACAGCGATGACAGGGTCGACACATTCGACCTCATTCTGCTCCGACAAAGTGTTGCGGGCGGTACCGCTGCAAGTGCGGCAGATGTCAACGATGACGGTGAAGCAGGTGTCGCTGACCTCGTTATGCTCGAACGCTTCCTTCTCGGTGCAGACAAACTTGACAAACCGTGTAAGGGAACTCCTCGCAATACCATAGTTCCCAGAGTCTGAACTTTTTTCAACTACAGATAAAAGAAAACTCCCGCTTTAGCTCGAAGCGGGAGTAATTCTTTGCTTTTAAATCAGTCAAACATAGGAGTTGAAAGGTATCTCTCACCTGTATCGGGAAGGAGAGCAACTATCGTCTTGCCCTTGTTCTCGGGACGCTTTGCGAGCTGAATAGCTGCCCACAGAGATGCACCCGAGGATATGCCTACGAGAACACCTTCACTGCGTACTATCTTTCTGCCTGTCTCGAATGCGTCTTCGTTCTGAACACGTATAACTTCGTCGTAAATGCTTGTATTGAGCGTTTCGGGGACGAAACCTGCTCCGATACCCTGTATCTTGTGAGGACCTGCCTTGCCTTCGGAGAGTACGGGAGAACTGTCGGGCTCGACTGCTACTACCTTAACATTGCTGTTCTGAGACTTGAGATATGCGCCTACACCGCTGAGGGTTCCGCCTGTACCGACTCCTGCAACGAATATGTCGACCTTACCGTCTGTGTCGTTCCATATCTCGACGCCTGTGGTACGCTCGTGTACAGCAGGGTTAGCGGGATTGGTGAACTGCGAAGGAATGAAGCTGTTCGGTATCTCTGCTGCAAGCTCATTCGCTTTCTCAATTGCGCCCTTCATGCCCTTGGAACCGTCTGTTAGTACGAGCTCTGCTCCGTATGCCTTCATGAGATTACGGCGCTCGATGCTCATTGTCTCGGGCATTGTGATGATGAGTCTGTATCCGCGCGAAGCTGCAACAGATGCAAGTCCGATACCTGTATTGCCACTGGTAGGCTCGATGATAACGCTGCCTTCTTTGAGAAGTCCTTTTTCCTCGGCGTCGTCGATCATAGCCTTTGCGATCCTGTCCTTTACACTTCCTGCGGGATTGAAGTACTCGAGCTTAACAAGAAGCTTTGCTTCAAGTCCGAGCTCCTTCTCAATGTTTCCGAGTTCGAGGATAGGTGTATTGCCGATGAGGTCAGTAATTTTGCTGTAAACTTTCATAATATTTCTCCTTTATATATAATAGTTGATGTTGGGTACGAATGAAGTGCTTCAACATCGTTTATCCATAATAAACATATCAATACCGCCTTACAACTCATTTCCTATAGGTTTGCTATGTTTATATTATATCAGGTGTTTTGCGGTTTGTCAATACCTTTTTTGAATTTTTTCCTATAAATTTACTATGAATTAAAATCACCCGCAATAAGCTATTGTTTTTCGCGCTTCCCTTAACAGAAAAAGTGGGCTGCCGAACCGTAATCTTGCATTACGTATTCGGCAGCCCACGAAACTGCCCGAGAGTTCTCCCTTCGGGAGTGACTTTTTATTCCGTTATCTTCCCCGCAGACTTCCAGTCGCTGTACTCGGGACAGACATACCTGTTCCGTCCCTCAGTCTTTTTGCCGATGTTTATCGCCTTTGCGGGGCATCTGTTCACACAGGAGTAACAGCCTATGCAATAGCGGTCAAAATGCGGAACTCCTGTTGGTGAGAGGCGCACGTTGTTGACGGGACAGACGCTCTCGCACCTGCCGCAGCTCACGCAGTCCTCGCTGACAATGTACTTGCTGCTGCTGACAAAAAAGCGGTTGAACATATAGTTGACCGTTCCCGAAGCAAGTCCCGCAAACGGCGTATCGTCGAATTTTTCAATCATAGAGCCGAGCATTATGCGGTCGGAGAGTGTCTTCATCAGCGGAAGCGAAGCCTTTATCTTGACCTCTGCCTCTTCGGGGGTGGAAAGGTCGCTGCCGCTTAGGTAGTTATTCGGCATAGGCACCCCGCACGACCCCATATAAGCCATATCCTTCGCGTAAGCAAGCTTTTCGAGAGGATACTCGAAGTCGCCTGTCTGTGAGCCCATGGTCGCGATGAAGTATATCTGCTCGCTGCCTGTGAGCTCCGCGCGGGCAATGACCTTCTCTATCAGCTTGGGGAATCTCCATGCGTATATCGGTGCACAGAATACGAACGGCTTGACTGAGTTGAATCTTAGCGGACGCTTGTATTTGAGCACCTCGCCGAGGTCTACACACTCGTCACCGACGTGGTCGGCTATGTATTCTGCGACAAATTTTGTATTTCCTGTGCCTGTGAAATAAAGTATCATAATAACGCCTCCTTATCAGGATACGTATATTATAGCACAGGTATCATGAAAAATCAACAGTGATTCAATTGTTTTCAAGCAGACCGACCTCAGCTATTTTCCAGCGGTCGTCTTCGTACTCGAATCTGAACTCGCACCGCGTTTTAGTCGTTACTATACCCGAATCAATCTCACTTGGATTTCCGCTTACATAGTCAGCTATGACAATGTATGAATCACCGCGCTTTTCAGGCTCGCTGACAGTAAATCGTGCATTGAGTGGATACCACGGCATCCAGCATATCGTCCTGTTTGTATTCCTATAAAGCTCGCCGTTCCTGTAAATAAACATCGAAACGAACGGGCTGTTCTGGAGCTCCTCGCTGGACGGATTCTCCCATGTATAGCCGTCGGGATAGTCGCCAAAGTCTCTGTCTACAATGGGTATGGAACGTAGCGCGCTGTAATAGGGAGATGAAAAATTGTTGAGGTAGTCCTGCGTGAACAGCTCCTTCAGTGAGTTGTCGATATCTTCGGGCGTTCTCTTGTCAGGGTGAGAGTAAGGTGCAAAATAAGCGCTGATTTCTGTCTTGTCGCTGATATTGGTATTGTATACTATTGTTCTGGAACTGTCTATATAATCGTATGACATGAGCGCATTAATAGTATAATTGTAAGAGTATACCATGCTCTCAAAGTATACGGTTTCCGGTGCTGTTTCGCTCACGAGCTGCTCGACCTCAGAGATAAGCCACCTGCCCTCTGCATCCTTTGTCAGCTTAAACTCGTACTTAAAAGGAAGTGAGTTTACCTCGGCATTAGTAAACTTCATTCCTGCCTCGCGGCGGAACACTATCTCAGAATCGGTCTTGCTGATTATGTTCGGCTCGTCTGTAAAGGGAGCGATATATCGGAGGTTTTCGTTATTCTCCAACAGTCTGTACATTTCGCCCTTGTACTCCACGAAAGCCTCCCCCTTATAGTCGCAGAGAGAGCGAAGTGCGTCATCACTTATCGTATCGCCCTCGTTTACGTTGTCGTCAAGCTTGTAGAAAGCATCGACATAAAGCCCGAAGGCGAAGTCAGTCATTCCTGAACTGCTCTTTATCTCGTCAATAGTGTGGGCGTTCCAGAACGGATTGTTCCTGTTGCTGTAGTCGTCCTCTATCCTGTAAAGTCTGACTTCGGTGTTGTCTATAACGGTGTTGTCTATAACTTTATTGTAGAACGTGAAACTGCATTCGGTGCTCGCGGGACGTTCATGGATATACTCCATAAGCTGAACATAGCGGTCGGATAGATTCTTTGCCGTACCAAGAACGTCGATTTGTGCTTCCAACGGCTTGACATTTGCCTTTTCTCCGTCAATTATTCTCGATGCTATGCGCCATTCACTCTGATCGTTGCGTGCTACCTCAAAAACATAAGGCATTACGGCAGTGTTTTTGACGATATCATCGGCTGATGAATCAAATACCATTACCTCTGAGTTGAAATCGACCTTTATGGTGAATGAATCATCGCTTTTATCGGTGATCTCAAATTTATCATAGGTCAGGTGTTTGCTGACATCAATAATATAATCGACATAGTAGGTGTAAAGCTCTCCGTTATAGATAAAGAATCTTGCATTAGCGTCACCCGCGTAAAAATCGTAGGAAGAATAGCTCTCTCCATCAACGAAACTGCTCTTGTCGATCGCATCTCTCAGATCAAAATTATCATTGAGGAATCCGTCAGTCATATACTTCGCGCCGAGTTCGCGGAAATCAGCCATGCTGTTTATACTTGTATCGGCATAGCGTGCGATCGTGACATCCTCTCCATCTACGGAGAACACTACCTTAGTATTCGGGTCTGACTCAGGGCACTCTATGCGCGTACAGAAATCAGCATAGCCGTCGAGAAGGTAAGCTGCTATTTTTTCGTAGTCCTCCTGAGTTGACGGCGACATCATATCTACCGCAACTCTGTCGTTGAAGCCGTCAAGAGTGCCGTTTTTCACGTAGTACACAAGCCCGCCCGAGCCTGCAAGGAGAACTCCCGCGGCTGCCACGGAGGCAAGCCTGCGCTTCCATACGGGACGTGAATAACGCTCCACGCCGCTGACTGTTATGCCCTCGTTAAAGGATACATCGCCTGTATCCTTATTGAACTTTCTTTCGCTCATTTTATATATCCTGTTCCTTTCCTCGGCTGAGAGGAGAGGCAGCTGCTCGGGAAACTCATTCCCAATGCGGCTGAACAGGTCGTCTATATCGTGCTTTTTGCTCATATGTCCTCAACTCCCCTTTCCGACAGCAGCTCCTTCAGCTTTGCACGCGCGCGGACGCTTCGCTTCTGGACTGCCGAGTCAGTCATTTTCAGAACTGCCGCTATCTCGCGGACTGTCCTGCCGTAATAATACTGCTGTGTGATTATTGTAGTGTCGGGCTCTCCGAGGCTCGCGACGCAGCTCATAAGTATGCTGCTGAGCTCGGAACGTTCAACGTTTGCTGCAATATCCTCTTCGGAATGCAGCTCCCCTGCTGTGTCTTCTATCGGTACCGAACGCCCGCTTCGTGCTGACAGTCTGCGGAAATAGTCCGTTGCCGTCCTGCGTGTGATGAGTCCGATGATCCCGCGAAGGTCGCCGTCGTAGCCGTTGTCGCCGCTGCACGCGCGGTAGACCTCCGCAAAAACGTCGCTGACACATTCTTCAATGTCCTCACGGCTCGCACAGCTTTTCAGCTTTATAGCTGCTATCGCGTACACGTATGCACAGTACTCGTCGAAAAGCGTGCGTCTCCCCTTTTCGGCAGACACTTGCATAAGCTCTCTGAGTTCGCTGTCCGTCATATGGTCACCACCTTTGAAACGTTTCAATATTACTACTCGCACTACACATTCGCTTTCGGACACTGTACAGAGAATTTCTTTTACTTATTATAACATACAAGCCGATTCTGTCAAGAAAAAAACTTACCGAGCCGCAATTCGGCTCGGTAAGTCAGAGAAGTATGAATATTAGATTATGTCTTATAGGATTCGGGAAGCTCTGATATCTGTCCTGCGTCCAGTTTCTGGATAGACAGCGCGTCCTTGGCAGTTATACCGTCGCCGTTGCCGCAGACATCAGCGTTAGCCTCTCCCTCGGGCTTCAAGGCATATTTATCCTTATTGGCGATGCTCTGCAATATTGCAACAGCGTCTGCAACGCTTACCTTTTTGTCAAGGTTTGCGTCTCCCCACAATTGTTCGCCGCTCACAGCCGTTGTAACGGTCTGCTTGGTCGTGGAAGTGGTAACAGCAGAGGAAGTAGCGGTCGTAGTCTTTGCTGTTGTCGCAGTCGGACGTGTACCGCCCTCATCAGCCATAGGGTAGGTCTTGAGGTCGGGAAGCTCGTCGAGCGTGATACAGTATTCGCTGTTGTATATCTCTATGAGATTATCAACGGGATTGTTCTGTTCGCTTGTGAGGTAGTTCATATACCATGGGCAGAAATAGAGCCATGCTGCCCTGTCATTGACAAGATTATCGAGAGAAGGTATCGAGTCGTTCTCGGTCATAGCGACCATTTTCTGACCGTCAGTACCCTGTACGAGGCTGTAGAAGGTAGAAGCAATCGAGCTGAGATTCGGCTGACCGTCCATAGCGTTGTACTTGTCATAGCCTACAATATCAACTACGTCGTCGCCCGGATACCAGTCAGCGGCGGCAGGAGATGTCGAGCCTGTCCACTCCCAGATGAGATTGTCGAGACCGTACTCATTGGTGAGCTTGTCATAGAGCAGACGGTAGAGCTGCTTGCAGGGCTCGGGGCCTTCGGCTCCCCACCAGAACCATGCTCCCTCAGCCTCGTGGAGAGGTCTCCACAATATCGGGACGTCGGCTTCCTGAAGCTTTTTGAGCTCACCCGCAATTAGGTCAATATCCGCAAGGAGCTTCTTGTTCTCCCATGTGCCTTCCTCGAGAGCACGTGATATGCTGAATGTGGTATAGGGCGTGTTGCCAGTGGATTTAACATAGAATGCGATTCCACCCTCGGTGCAATCCTCGTCCGAGGGAACGTTCCAGTGCCAAGTCACCGTCGCGATGCCGTGGTACTTGTTTACCCACTCTATACAGCGCTCGGGAGCGTGGTCGCGCCAGTCCATCGAAGTATTATACGCGAGAAAGTCGATACCGCGTATAGCGGGCTGCTTGCCTGTCTGCTCCTTTATGTATTGAAATTCAGCCTCATTGTCCTTTATGAAAACATCGGGACTGTTCCAGCTGTTGTAGTTGTGCTCTCCGCAGTATTCCTGCTGACCTGCGATGATGTGGCTTCCGTACTGGTCAAGAAGGTAGCTGTACAGCCGCTTTGCGGAGTCTGAAGCGTTGGGGTTGCTGAGCTGCTTCGTGGGTGAGAGGTTGGCTATCTTCTCATCTGCGGGTTTAAGAGTAAGGTAGTCAAAAAAAGTGTAGCCCCAGTATGCTTTAAGCTCGATAATGTTCTTGCCCTTTTTTAAGTTGACAAGTCCTCCCGATGTCTCCTTAAATGACATCGTATAAGGAAAGGTGACCTCACCCTGATTCGAGCCGTTGACGTTGAGGTACTGCACCTTTTTGCGAGGGTCGCCAGGCTCGCAGTAGGATATCGTCATCTCGTACAGCCCTGCCTCGGGAACATCGACCTCCATCTGCAAAGATGTGCCTTTTTGGTCGAGGTAAGCGAATCCTTTGCCCGAGAATCCGTCAAGATCAAGACCTTCGGGGAAGTCGTCATAGTTTACGCCTTCTGTTCCGTTAGTGTAAAGCTTTGCGCCTTCTGCCTTTGCCTCCTCAAATTCATACTTCATATTGTCCTCCGCAACGGCTTGTGTGAACATTTTCATAGGAGCAATGATCTCCCCCGAGAAAGTGACTGCAACAGCAAGCAATGCCGCTGCTGTCTTCTTAAATGATAATAAACTCATAATTACAGCCTCCTTAAATTAAGAGTATGCTATAATCATAGTTTAACATAGCTGTTACGTCAAGTCAAGTAGATTCGGTTGAAAAGTGATTTGAGAAAATAAACTGGTAATTTAGCTAAACGCCAAAAGTAAACCGCCTTTTGTATAAGGCGGTTTGCAGTTGTTAAGTATATTACTGTTATATCTTTGTGATGTCTACAAGTTCGACATCGTTTATGGTCCTGCCCGATTCGAGCACCTTCGCAAGCGATTTTGCTGTATCTATCGCTGTCAGACTGCATATCGAGCGCTCAATGGACTTGCGTCTCATCTTGACACTGTCACGCTCGGGAAGTCTGCCCTTCGCAGAGGTCGAGATAACATAGTGTATCTTGCCGCTTTCGAGCAGTGTCACGACATTCGGCTCGCCTTCCGATATCTTACGTACAAGATGCGAAGCTATCATGTTTCTGGTCAGCACGCTCTGGGTGCCTGAGGTCGCGTACAGCTCGAAGCCCATACGCTCAAACTTGTCCGCTATGGGCAGTATCTCGCGCTTGTCCGAATCACGGACGGAGATGAGCACTCCACCCTCACGCTTGAGGTCGAAGCCAGCCGCGATAAGTCCCTTCAGAAGGGCATCCTCGAGGTTTCTGCCGATACCGAGGCACTCTCCCGTTGACTTCATCTCGGGTCCGAGCATTGTATCAACGTCTGTGAGCTTCTCAAAGCTGAATACCGGCACCTTTACGGCTACGTAGTCGCCTGCGGGGTAGAGTCCGCTCTCGTAGCCCATATCCTTGAGTTTTGCGCCGAACATTATCTTCGTCGCGATGTCGACCATCGGAATGCCTGTTACCTTGCTGATATAGGGAACCGTTCTCGACGAACGCGGATTGACCTCTATGACGAATACCTCGTGGTTGTATACTACATACTGGATATTCACAAGTCCGATGACATTGAGCTCCTTCGCGAGCTTGCGGGTGTACTCGACGATTATGCGCTTGATGCGGTCTGAGAGGTGCTGTGCAGGATATATCGAGATAGAATCGCCCGAGTGGACGCCCGCACGCTCGATATGCTCCATAATGCCCGGGATAAGGAAGTCCTCGCCGTCGCAGATAGCGTCGACCTCGACCTCCGTTCCCATCATGTACTTGTCGATGAGGACGGGATTATCGATGTTGTGGCTCATGATAATGCCCATGTACTCCTTGACGTCGGCGTCGGAGTGAGCGATTATCATATTCTGTCCGCCGAGTACATATGACGGACGGAGCAGTACGGGGTAACCGAGCTGATTTGCCGCCACAAGCGCCTCTTCCGTATTCATAACGGTGTGCCCCGCAGGACGCGGTATTCCACATTTTTCAAGCACTTCGTCGAAGCGCTCTCTGTCCTCTGCGGCATCTATCATATCAGCGGAAGTGCCGAGAATATTCACGCCCATATCCGAAAGATGACGAGTGAGCTTGATAGCAGTCTGTCCGCCGAACTGCACTACTACGCCATACGGCTTCTCTGTCTCGATTATAGCCTCGACATCCTCTTTGGTGAGCGGGTCGAAGTAGAGGCGGTCGCCTGTATCGAAGTCGGTGGAAACGGTCTCGGGGTTGTTATTGCAGATAACTGCCTCGTAGCCGAGCTCTTTGAGCGTCCATACGCAGTGGACCGAGCAGTAGTCGAACTCGATACCCTGACCGATACGTATCGGTCCCGAGCCGAAAACGATGACCTTTTTCTTGCCCGTGTCGGTGCGCTCGATAAACTGCTTCGCCTCGTTCTCCTCATCGAACGTAGAGTAGAAGTACGGCGTTTCAGCCTTGAACTCGCCCGCGCAGGTATCGACCATCTTGAACACAGCTCTGCGGCGCTTGGGGCACTTCTGTCCCGAGAGGCGCTCGATAGTGCTGTCAAGGTAGCCGTACTGCTTGGCTGTATCGTACTTTTCCTCGGTGAGCTCACCCTCAGCGAGCCATTTTTCGAGCTCTGCAAGGTTGAGGAGCTTATAGAGGAACCAGTTGTCTATCATGGTTATCTCGTGTATCTCTTCGGGGGTGATACCGCGCTTCAGAGCTTCAAATACGCAGAACGAGCGCTCGTCGTCCACATCATGGAGCTTTGCTCTTACCTCGTCATCAGTCAGCTTGGTGAACTTCTTCATAGTCATGGTATCGAGTCCGAGCTCTATCGAGCGGACAGCCTTCATCATAGCCTGCTCGAAGCTCGTACCGATAGCCATGACCTCGCCAGTAGCCTTCATCTGAGTGCCGAGCGTGCGCTTTGCATATACGAATTTATCAAATGCCCATTTCGGGAACTTAATTACAACGTAGTCGAGCGCAGGTTCAAAGCATGCGTAGGTCTTGCCCGTGACCTGATTGATTATCTCGTCGAGCGTGTAGCCTATCGCTATCTTTGCCGCAGTCTTGGCTATCGGGTAGCCCGTCGCCTTGGATGCGAGCGCTGATGAACGCGATACACGCGGGTTTACTTCGATAACTGCATATTTGAAGCTTGTAGGATGAAGCGCGAACTGACAGTTGCAGCCGCCCTCGACTTTAAGCTCCTTGATTATGTTTATGGCAGCGGTACGGAGCATCTGGTATTCGCGGTCGCTGAGCGTTACAGCAGGAGCGATAACGATGCTGTCTCCCGTGTGGACACCTACGGGGTCGAAGTTCTCCATAGAGCAGACAGTGATAACGTTTCCCTTGGCATCTCTGATGACCTCGAACTCTATCTCCTTCCAGCCGCTTATGCACTTCTCGACAAGTATCTGCGTGATAGGAGAAAGACGAAGTCCGTTGGTAGCTATCTCGTGGAGCTCCTCCTCGTTCTGGGCGATACCGCCGCCTGTTCCTCCGAGAGTGAACGCGGGACGAACGATAACAGGGTAATCTATGACCTTAGCGAAGTCAAGCGCATCCTCTACGGTCTCAACGACCTTAGACGGGATACACGGCTCGCCTATCTTTTCCATTGTGTCCTTGAAAGCCTGTCTGTCCTCTGCCTTGTGGATAGTCTCAGGGTCGGCTCCGAGGAGCTTTACTCCGTGCGATTCAAGGAAGCCTTCCTCCGCGAGCTGCATCGACAGCGTCAGACCAGTCTGACCGCCGAGGGTCGACAGCAGACTGTCGGGCTTTTCCATTTCGATTATGCGCTTGACTACATCAAGTGTCAGCGGCTCTATATAGACCTTGTCAGCCATTGCCTTGTCGGTCATTATCGTGGCGGGGTTGGAGTTGACGAGTATTACTTCAAGTCCCTCCTGCTTGAGCGCGCGGCAAGCCTGTGTGCCCGCATAGTCGAACTCGGCTGCCTGTCCGATAACGATAGGACCCGAACCGATAACGAGTACTTTCTTTATATCACTTCTCAGCGGCATTTCACTTACCCTCCTTCATAGTCTCAACGAAATCGTCGAACAAGTACGCAGTATCAAGCGGTCCGCCGTGGGCTTCGGGATGGAACTGCACCGTTCTTGCGTTTACGGAGGTATAATGTATGCCCTCGCAAGTCTTGTCGTTTGCGTTTATGTGTGATACTCTGCCGACCGACGGAGCAATGCTGTCACCGATAACAGCGTAGCCATGGTTCTGGCTGGTAACGTAGGTCAGACCGCTCTCAAGGTCGATAACAGGCTGATTGGCTCCGCGGTGACCGTATTTGAGCTTCTCGGTCTTTCCGCCGTTGGCAAGAGCCATGAGCTGATGTCCGAGACAGATACCGAATATCGGTATGCCGAGCTTCTGTATCTCACGTATATTTGCGATTATCTCAACATTTTCAGCGGGGTCTCCAGGACCGTTCGAGAACATGATGCCGTCGGGAGCGAGTGATTTCACCTGCTCCGCAGTCGTATAAGCGGGAACTACGATGACCTCGCAGCCGCGCTTTACAAGCTCGCGGCGGATATTTCTCTTGTATCCGAAATCGAACAGCACGACACGGCACTTCTTCTCCTCGGGCTCATAGGTGAGTGTCTCGGTATTAGTAACGCTCCTGACTGCGTCGCGTACAGCAAACGCCTTCACCTGAGCAAGGAGCTCGTCCTTCTTGTCGTATACGTTCTCGGTAGTGATGACGCCGTTCATAACTCCAGCCTCGCGGATAACACGGGTAAGGCTTCGCGTATCTATGCCATGGATACCGATGATGTTGTGCTCGGTAAGGAAGTCGTTGATGTTGCCCTCACAGCGGAAATTCGACGGAGCATTGCACCACTCGCGCACTATGTATCCGCTGACATATGACTTCGCTGACTCGCTGTCCTCGGAGTTTACTCCGTAGTTGCCGATAAGCGGGAAAGTCTGAGTAACTATCTGTCCGTAGTAGCTGGGGTCGGTGAGCGTTTCCTGATAGCCTGTCAGCCCCGTCGTGAAAACGACCTCGCCGATGACAGTACCCTTCGCACCGAAGCTCCTGCCTTCAAATACCTGACCGTTTGCAAGCATCAGGTAGGCTTTTTCGCTCATGTTGAATAAAGACATGGGATCATTCCTTTCGCAATATTCGTGGATTTATTCTATGTCAGCCTCACGCCATTGTGAGGCGACAGCATAAACTTGATTCTTACTTGAGGCTGATATACCGACAGATATCGTCTCTCATTCGGATGACCTCGCGGCGGGCTGCCTTTGCAAAGTCTCGCTCGTCGCAGCCCTCCTTCT
This sequence comes from Ruminococcus sp. YRD2003, assembly GCA_900109435.1. Lineage (GTDB taxonomy): Bacteria > Bacillota > Clostridia > Oscillospirales > Ruminococcaceae > Ruminococcus > Ruminococcus flavefaciens_G. The sequence continues at coordinate 398,782 of FNZT01000003.1, forward strand.
TGTATGCGCACATTACAGCGCGTGAGGAGTTGACGATCGCTCCGAGACCGTCCTTGTCAAATCCGCCCTTCAGACCTTCGGCTCCGCCGCCCTGAGCACCGTAGCCCGGGACAAGGAACATCGTGTGTGGAAGTCTCTGACGAAGCTCTGTGAGCATCTCGGGATATGTGGCTCCAACAACAGCTCCGACATCTGAGTAACCATACCTGCCGACTGCCTCACTGCCCCATTTCTCGCACATATCGCCCATTGCCTCATATATCGTGCGACCGTCTGCGAGCTTCATATCCTGTAATTCGCCGCTTGACGGGTTCGATGTCTTTACAAGGACGAATATGCCCTTGTCACGCTGACGGCACACATTGAGGAGCGGAGTGATACCGTCACTGCCGAGGTAACCGTTGACGGTAAGAGCGTCTGCGCCGAATGCTTCGAGCTCATTCTCTCCGACAGCGGTAACGCCGAGGTGAGCATTTGTGTAAGCTTCCATAGTTGCGCCGATGTCGTTGCGCTTGCCGTCTGTCATAACGAACATACCGTTGAGCTTGGCGTAACGAATCGTTTTCTCGAGAGTTCGTATGCCGTAGTGACCGTACATCTCATAGTATGCAGCCTGCGGCTTTATGGCAGGGACGATATCGTGTATCTCGTCGATGATAGCCTGATTGAAGTCATATATTGCCTTTGCCGCTGCCTTGAGAGTCCAGCCGTCCTTGTCGAGATAGCGGCGCTGAATGTACTCGGGCACATATTCGAGCTTGGGGTCGAGACCTACAACCGTAGGATTTTTCAGTTCAATGATTCTGTCGATAAGTCTGTCAAATGACATATTCTTTACCTCCGTTTTTTTTTTTAGCGGACTGTGTGTCCGAGTTTATCTTGCGTCATAGCGGATAACGCCCTTGGATATCGTGACGAGGGGCTTGCCCGTGAGCGTCATGCCCTTGAATACGGTATTGTGAGACTTCGAGCGGAGCTTTTCGGGCTCGACAGTCCACTTCCTGTTGATGTCGGCAATGACAAGGTCTGCGGTCTTGCCGACCTGTATCGCGGGGATCTCGAGGCCGAGTATGCGTCTCGGATTCACGCACATCAGCTCCACGACCATGTTGAGGCTGATCTCACCCGTATGATAAAGAGCGGTGAGCGTAGCCGCAAGCGATGTTTCAAGTCCGACAACACCATTGGGCGCCTTCTCAAAATCAGCCTTTTCATTTGCAGCGTGCGGAGCGTGGTCAGTGATTATACAATCTATGGTGCCGTCCTTTATGGCGGCGATGATAGCCTTCACGTCCTCGGGAGTGCGCAGAGGCGGGTTCATTCTGTAATCCGCATCACGCTTTTCGAGAAGCTTGTCCGTGAGCATGAAATAGTGCGGAGCTGTCTCACACGTCACCTTTATGCCGCGAGACTTCGCAAATCTGATGATAGCAGCACTTCCTTCAGTGGAAACGTGACAGATATGTATACGTGCATCGACCGAAGAAGCAAGTATTATCTCACGAGCGGTGATGTAGTCCTCGGAAGCTCTGTCCATGCCCTTGACACCGAGCTTTGCTGAGGTCTCGCCCTTGTTCATGATACCGCCGCGGATAATGTCCAAGTCCTCGCAGTGCGATGCTACAAGAAGTCCGTTTGTGTTAGACAGCTCGAGCGCTTCTCTCATCTGCTCGGCATTCTTGACGGGCTTGCCGTCGTCCGAAATACATATACAGCCTGCCGCTTTGAGGGCTTCGTAGTCGCAGAGGCCCTCTCCGTTCATTTTTCCCGTGATACAGCCGACAGGGTAAACGTCTACTCCCGTTCCCTCAGCCTTGTTGATTATGTAGCGTATGACCTCGGGATCATCGCACGGCGGGTTTGTATTCGGCATTGCGAGCACTCCCGTAACGCCTCCCGCAAGAGCAGCGCCGCAGCCTGTGATTATATCCTCTTTATGCGTAAATCCCGGGTCGCGAAGGTGTACGTGCATATCGAACAGTGAGGGCATTAGGACGAGGTCGGTACCGTCGATTTTATTCTCAGCACCGTCGCGGATATTATTCGCGACCTCTGCTATCTTACCGTCCGTGATAAGAACATCTGTAATGAAGTCGTTCTTTGCGTCTACCGCGCGAATATTCTTGATTATCAGTGATGACATTAGTTCCTCCTTTGCAGATTCAGCCGTATATAGCCACGGAATCACAGCCGTCAAGCTCCGTGACCGATACCTTTACCTTTTCACTGTGTGAGGTCGGCAGATTCTTGCCAACATAATCGGGACGTATCGGGAGCTCACGGTGTCCCCTGTCTATGAGTACAGCAAGCTGTATCGAACGGGGTCTGCCGCGTTTGATTATCGCGTCTATAGCGGCGCGGACGCTCCTGCCCGTGAATATGACATCATCGACGATGATGACATTCTTGTCGGTCACGGAAAAAGGTATATCCGTAGCCTCGTCGCCTGTAGTCTCGGAAACATCGTCCCTGTACGGAGTAATGTCAAGAGTTCCGAACGGTACATCGGCGTGCTCGAGCTCTCCGAGTTTATCGGCAATGCGCCTTCCGATGGGAGCTCCGCGAGATATTATACCAACGACGCAGATGTTCTCGACACCCTTGTTGCGCTCGATTATCTCGTAGGATATACGCGCGACGGCACGGCTTACTGCCGCATCGTCCATAATAACGTGCTTTTTCTCCATAGCCTGCTCCTTTCACAAAAAAATGCCCGTCTGAACTGACAGACGGGCACACTTACAGCTATAGCTATGACATAGTTATAATATTAAGCAACACGCCTTGTCAACCTCTCAGGATCGAATTAAAGGGTAGTAGTTTTCAACATTAATGATTATAACATATCCTCGCTTCTTTGTAAAGGGGGAAAGCGAAAATACGGAAATTTCTCATTATCTTCCTTTTGCCGCCTTTTTTGCGAGCTTTTTAGCTTTTTTCTTCTCTTTTTTATTCTTCTTTTTCGTCGCCTTGTCAAAAAATTTCTTTCCGAAGAAGAGTTTTATAGCAATTGCGACCACTCCGATAAGCACCTGTATAATGATTGTTATGAGCGCAGTCTTGTCGTCGGCGTTTTTCTCGGGAGGAGTATGCTGTTCTGCGAGACTGCCTTTTCCGGCTACAGTTTCATTTCCGAAACCGAACGAAACTTTTTTAAAGTCCTTCTGATATTTCATACATCAGTCCTCCTTTATAGGTTCAGCTATAAGGAATTTGATATTCTTTCCCTCAGCTGTGAACATATTCTCGTGCTCGGTGACAAAGTTCTCTATCCCAGTCTCGCTGTGGAGGTCACGGGTAGCGAACTTGATACGGTAGCCTGCCTCTGCGAAATACTCGAAAGATTCGTCGAAGAGCTCGTCGTCATCGGTCTTGAACCAAAGCTCTCCCTTCAGGAATTTTTTATAGTTAAGGAGCTGCCGCGTATGCGTGAGACGGCGCTTCTTGTGCTTTTTCTTAGGCCATGGATTGCAGAAATTGATGTATATCCTGTCCGCACGGTCATTCTCGTCCCAAGCGAGCTCAAGGCGCTCGATGTTCTGTATCGCGATACGGACATTATCGGGCTTCATTCCCTTCTCGGTGTATGCTCCTTCGAGCTTGCGCTTTGCAAGCACGAGCATTTCATTCTTGATGTCCATTGCGACAAAGTTTATTTCGGGATGAGCAGGAGCTGCCTGTGAAATAAAGCCTCCCTTGCCGCAGCCGAGTTCCACGTACAGCGGACGTTCGGGCTCGGAAAACAGGGACGTCCACTTGCCCTTCTGCTCCTGCGGGTCTGGTATATAGAACGGACAAGCCTCAAGCTCGGGCTTTGCCCACGGTTTATGTCGGATACGCATAATTACCTCCGAATAGTTTATGTACATAATTATATCATAAAAGCGAAGCGTTATGATATAATTGCCCGATATGCAGGGAGCAAATCTCCGATTTGCGTATCTGCAAGGGCATTAAGATAAACTATAATGAATGCTTTTGCATTCATTATATCATATTATTTTGAAAAAAGCAACAGGGGCAACATAATTTTAAGTCCCGAATGCACCTTGCATTTTTGTTCATTATTCTGCTATTATTTACAATTAAATGTCGCAATATCTGGCTTGCTATCCACAAAAATTGAATTGCAATCTATGTTCGCACGTGCTAATATAAATATAAGTTTATATTATAACAAGTTAAAAGAATGTTTTTGTGAATCATTATATTAAAATATCGCCTTAGAAAAATATAATTATATTGGGTAAATTGCCCTCTAAAGGGTAAATAATTATAGAAATGGGGAATACCTATGAAAAAACTTCTCTCACTTGCTGCCGCAGCTCTTGCTCTCTCTGCTGCGTCAGTGATGCCGTCTGCGACTGCCGACGCGGATGACGCAGGTTTCCTGATGAGCTGCTCGTTTGAAAGCGGCGAGGACGGTTGGTCGGGCAGAGGCGGAGCCAGTATCGAGACCTCGAACAATACCTGCTTCGACGGTAACAGCGCGCTTTACTGCTCGAACCGCAGCGATTCGTGGAACGGCGCCGCTATTGAGCTCGGAAACGGATTCAACGCAGGCGAGACCTACAGCTTCAGTGCAAATGTCAGGTATGACAGCGGCAAGGACACCTCACTGTACCACTTCACCATGCAGTACAACAACGGTTCAGAGACCAATTATACCAAGATCGCAAGCGCTACGATCATCAAAGGCAAGTGGGCTCAGCTCGCAAACCCGAAGTTTACTATCCCCGCGGGAGCGTCGGATATCTCCGTTTATATCGAAACCGCAAAGGGTACGGGTGATTTCTTTGTAGACGACGTCAAGATAGCGGCTGAGGGTACTGCTATCGACGGAGCAAAGGGCGGAAAGTACATCCCCGGTGACCTCTGTGAGGACGGCGTTGTTGATACCTTCGACCTCATCTGCGCGAGAAAACTCATCGTTTCTCCCGATAAAGAAGCGGAAGCTTCCGTAAACGCCGATGTCTACAACAGCAGTGAGTATGCCGTCAATGACCTTGTTCTGCTCGACGGATTCATCAGCGGCAAGATAAGCGAGTTCCCGGATAATGCTCCTAAAGCAGAAGTTACGCCATTTGAATACGAGGCGAACAAGCAGTTCAAGGAAGCTCCGAGCAACTACTTCAACTCCTGCGAGCAGCAGGGAAAGGTAACCAAGGAGAGCTACAACGGTATAAGAGGCAACAAGTCGCTGTACGTCTATACCCCCTACAACTACGACCCCGAGAAGAAATACAACATATTCTACCTCATGCACGGCGGCGGAGAAAATGAGAACACCCTCTTCTTCCAGGACGACACCATGATACAGAATATGCTCGACCACATGATAATGAACGGCGAGCTCGAACCGCTCATCGTTGTAACTCCCACTTTCAACGGTACAGGCAGTGAGGCAGGCAACTTCTATGAGGAGTTCCGCAAGAGCGTTGTTCCCTTCGTCGAGGGCAAATACTCCACTTACGCCGAATCCACCTCTCCCGAGGACCTTGAAGCTTCGAGAATGCACCGTGCATACGGCGGCTTCTCCATGGGCTCTGTTTCGACTTGGGCTGTAATGCAGAATGACCTCGATATCGTCGGCTATCTCATGCCTCTCAGCGGTGACCACTGGCAGGGCGAAGGTGCTTACGGCAAGGCAAGATCACTCGCTGACGCCGTTGACCGTTTCGGCTATACCAACAGACAGCTCTTCGTTTTTGCTGCTACCGGCTCGGACGACATAGCATACCCCAACGTTAATCCGCAGATTGACGAGATGAAGAAGATGAGCCAGTTCAAGTTCACTTCCGACTTCTCAGACGGCAACTTCTACTTTATGGTCGCTCCAGGCAAGACACACTGGTGGGGCTATGTAAGACACTACGTATATGACGCGCTCCCCTACTTCTTCCACGAGACAGGCGAGTAATACTATATCTGCAAGGCGGCACATTTATTTGTGCCGCTTTTTTCGCTGAAGTGAAATATTTGCCTCACCAAATCTTACTATATAGTCAGAGGACCTCAACGCCTCACGAAAGGAGGCTAATCCAGTGGATGATGCATCAATTATTGAGCTGCTGCGTCAGCGGGACGAAGCCGCACTAAACGAGCTGAAACACAAGTACGACCATCTGTGCCTGTATATCGCGGGCAATGTGCTCTCTCAGAGGGAGGATATCGAGGAATGTGTGAGTTCCGCCTACTATGAGGTCTGGAACACCATACCGCCTGCCGCTCCGAACGACCTGAAGAGCTACCTCTGCCGAATAGTGCGTAACATAGCCATTAACAGGTATGAGTACAACTCCGCTGCCAAGCGCGACAGACGACTAACGGTATCGCTCGACGAGATAGCCGACTGTGTACCCGCGACTCCCGATGAGAACATCTCGCTCTCCGACCTCGCGGACTCGCTCAGCCGCTTCCTGCGGTCACAGGACGATGTTCACAGGCGTGTTTTCGTCCGCAGGTACACATACGGCGACTCGCTCGCAGATATCGCGCGGCGGTACTCGCTCAATGAGAAAACAGTTGCGACTTATCTCTTCCGCACACGGAATAAGCTCAGAAAGTTTTTGAAGAAAGAGGGGTATGACTATGAATAAGAAGGATTTTATGAAGGCGCTGTCCATGATAGACGATGAACTTCTGCGCGACGCCGACGCTCCCGCAAATACTGCGGAGACTGAATATGCGGAGTCCGTTTCGGGTGTAGAGCAGTACCACAGACCCGTTTGGAAGAGAATTGCAACTCTTGCGGCGGCACTCGTATTCGTTGTAGGTGTCGGTGCGGGAGGTACGTACTATCTCACCCACCGCGGTGCGCCTGCTCCCGAAGAAGAGCGCATAATCGCCGCTTCAACCGCAGAAACAGAAACAACTTCCGCTGAGACAGACAAGCAGGCGGAGGTGACTACTGTGCCGACAAGAAAAAGAGATACACTGGCAAAGACCACCATAAAAGGCGAAACAAGAGAAAGTACCGATACACAGCCCGTATCTGACCCGTCCGAGGACGGCGAGGAGCGCGAGCCCATAAGCGACACGCCCGTTACCACAGCAACTCCAACCTCCCCTGCTCCGCAGACCACTGTCACAACAGGGAAAATAGTTGCTGACTCGACTGCCGTTCAGACAACGGCGATACCCGTATGGACGCAGTTCCCGCAGACGACCCGTATCGACCCTAACTGGTATCCCGGCATCGACCCTTATGACCAGGACTACGACATTTTCGCACAATTGGCAAACAACAGCTACTCACCTTATACCTGCGACGGCATACCAGAATACAGACTTGTAGCTCCCGACGGAACGGAGTATCTTATCAATCTGACAGATAAGTGGGCATGGCGCAGAACTCCCGATATGATAGGTCAGCCCATAGAGCCCGAGGAAACAAAGCTCACTTTCAGCGAGTGGTATTACCTTGAGATACGTGGCGCTGATATAGGAATGCGCGAGGACATATACGGCTGGTAAACACACAATCCTCCATAAGAAAACCTCTCGGATAACCGAGAGGTTTTCTTGTTGGTAAATTATACAGGTATGAATTTTATTCCGTGGTCTTCAATTTCAAACGTGCTCAGCTCGCCGTGCTTTGAGGTGACGTCCCAGTTGCTGTTCACGGACTGTCTGTTGATTCGGAGCTCGCCGTCCTCCTCGTACAGCCAGTACACCCTTTCTTCGCCATTTCTGTCAAACGAGGTGCAAATATAGCCGTTGTGGATATCCCAGACTGCAAGCTGTCCGCATATCCTGCTGCTGAGTCCCATGTCGTAGGTCGTGCAGAGCTCGGGATAGCCGTCACCGTTGATATCAGCGAAGTAAGCCTGTCCGCCAGTCGCCACACTTCCGAACTTCTCACGGGTCTTCTTGTTGTATATCTCTATTGTGCGCTTCATTCCGTTCCATGAGAACACGTAGTCGGGGTACTGCTCTATCGTGATATTCTCGAAGCTGCGGGTATTGAAGCTCTCCACTGATGTGTCATGCCAGCACCATACGCCGTCCACGTCTACGGGAGCGGCAGGCTCGCACTTGCCGAGCAGAGACAGCGTGTAGGTGTCTATCGCGAGCAGGTCGTTGTAGTTTGCCTCATAGCCTGTGCCTTCGATAGCAAAATACTTGTTGCCTGCAAGCGTGTACTCGTGTATCACTCCGCTATTGTCAGTGACATAGATATGAGTGAAGCTCCCGTCGAGGTAACGCCACTCGTTGCCGACGCTCTTGGTGAAGCTGAGCTTCTGTATCATCGGGATAAGCTCCTTTATCTCGTCGTATCCGAGAGATACAGGATAATCGTACATCGGGTGACTGAGCTCGACACATCTGATGTAGTCGACATGGCAGTCCTTGATGTTACCGAGTACGTTGTCGAGATAGTCGGGGTCGCCTTCCGTGCGGCGGCATTTTACTACGAAATCCCACACATCTTCATAGCGTATGTCGATATGCTCCTGCTTGGACGGATTTGTGCATTTGCCGTAGAATAGCTCTACAACGCCGCATGGCTCTTTGCTGTCGCCTGTCATTGCGTTGACAACGAGCGTGAACTCAAATTCCATTTTGCCGTCCTTATTCTCGGTATAGACAGGTATCTGCCATACGCATACGCCCGAACCGATGTCCTCGTGGTTATATGGCGCGAAGTCGCCTAATGTCAGCTTGTCGCCGTACTCAGACAGCTCCTGAACACGGTGCAGCGTCATTCTGCCGTCTGCGGGAGGTATCGGCACGGGAGCAGTCGTAGTCGCGGGAGATGTTGTCGTCTTTGCCGCGGTAGTAGTGCTGCTGCTGCGCTTTGCTGTTGTAGTTGTGCCTGCACGCCCCGAAGCGGCAGATGGAGCCACGGTTCTGATGATTGCAGCCTTTGTCGTCGCTTCGTCCGATTTGCTCCCGTGCAGCTGAGGCCCTGTGGTATTCGCGAGCTGCTCGGCTTCTTCATTCGCGGCTGTAGTTGCAGCGGACGACTTGTCGCCCTTCTTGGTTGTGGTCTTAGCTGCATTGTCTGTAGTAACAACATTCTCGCTGTCCTCGGTAGTCGGAGCAAGAGCCTCCGACTCGATGATATCGTTGTCGGGAGCAGATGTGCCGCGGTGCTTGATATACAAACCTCCACCGACTGCCAGTCCCGCGACAAGCACTACTGCTGCCGCAGCAGTTGCGAACGTGCGCAGACCGCTCCTGCGGTATATCTCAACGCCCGAGACAGTGAGCCCAGCGCCGAGCTTCTCGTCCCCGACTGCCTCCGAAACGGTATCGGAAGGTGCAGCTGCTTCTTTAACGAGCTCATCGTCGATCATATTCATGGCTTCATAAATTTTCAGCTTATTCATGATCATAACCTTCTTTCCGTAAAAAATCTTTCAGCTTGTTTCTTGTCCGAAAGAGATATGTAGCGACCGTTTTCTCGTTCATGCCGTAGAGCTCCGCGATACGCGACAGTGGGTCGCCGTACCAGTAACGCCGCACGAACACCTTGCGGTGCTTCTCGTCCTGACTGTGCAGGAAGCGGCTTATCAGCTCAGCAAGCTCCGACGCCGAGAGCCTGTCTTCTGCGGGTGCGGGTATGCACTCGGAAAGCTCATCCAGCGAGACTGTCAGCTCAGGGCTGCGCTTTGCCGCAGAGTTGTACTTGAGCCTGTCTATAGCTTTATTCTTCACTATACGGCAAAGGTAAGTTTTCAGGTCGTTCGGTGATTCGGGAGGGATTTTGTTCCACACATCGAAATATGCAGAATTCACACACTCCTCCGTATCCTCGTGAACCGACAGGATATTACCCGTCACATACAAGCAGAGCTTACCGTATTTCTGCTTCAATTCTGCGATCGCACGTTCATCTCTCTCACGGAACAGTTCAATTATCTTTATATCTTCCACTGATAAGCCCCCTTCCGTTGAGTGCTGAGGTCCTCTATCTATTCAGTCGATTTTTCTTTGTAAATATTTCACCTGTCAGATTTTTTTCTGTCAGCGGTCCGATAAATATGTTTTCGCTCCACGAATATTATTCGGGAGATATAACAGCATTACGGCAGTCATTGATGACACATTCATTATAACCTCCCGCATCAGAATTTGCAATATATTACTGTCTTTTCAAATTCTCTGACAAATGTTATAATCATAGTGTAACCTTTCGGTCGGATGACACGTACATAAAGCAGAAGGATGAAAGGAGGCGTTCGGGTGGAGGACAAAAAGCTCGTAAGACAGCTCTCAAAGAAGAATGAAAAAGCGCTCGTGGTGCTCGTCGAGCGGTACAGCGCATATGTCAGCACCATTGTACGAAACATCGTCAGCGGTGTGCTCTCCGAAAGTGACATCGAAGAGATTACAGCCGACGTTTTTATTCGTATCTGGAACACTTCCGATAAGCTGCGTGCGGAGACTCTGCGTTCGTATATGGCGGCTATTGCTCGCAATCTCGCTATCGACCGTCTGAGACGTGAACACTTCACCGTCGCGCTCGACGAGATTGAACTTGGCGACGGTTCGGACATCGAAGCTGAAACGGAGCGGCAGATGCTCGCCGACGAACTGAATGATTCCCTCTTTGAGATAGAGCCTCGAAGCCGCGAGCTGCTGCTGAGATTTTACTACTATTATCAGAAGATCCCGCAGATAGCGGCGGAAATGTGTATGAGCGAGACCGCTTGCAAAACTGCGCTCCACCGCGCACGCAACAAACTGAAAAAGAAGCTTACCGAAAGGGGGTACGGCAATGAAACATAACTTGTATGAGCTGTTTTCGGATTATGACAGGGAACTCCCCGAAATAGATGAGCAGCCCTGCAACACCGACCGCATCAGGCAGCTCGTGCTTGAAGGGACACAAAAAAAGATCCCCAAAAAGCATATCAAGCCAAAAATGTTCATCATCTGTGCTGCGGCTGTTATGACCGCTGTCACAGGTATGACCGTCACAGCTGCAACTACCGACGGCTTCAGCCGCTTCCGCGATATCCTTCACAGGACTGAGCCGAGCGCAAACATGACAGGCGAGCTCCCGCTGTTGAACGGCGAGGATGTCAGCGGAATGGAGCGCAACATCTCCGAGAACCGTATAGTATTCACGGGCGAAGGCGATATGACAGTCTCGACCGCGGGTATGTACTACGACAGGAACACTCTCATGCTCTCACTCGAGATGAAAGTCCGCGAAGGTATCACTGTTCCCGAAAATGTGGTAGTGATCGCTGATTTCAGCAAGCTCGGAAACGGTACAAGTACGGTGCTCACGGGGCAGAGCGGTCTCGCCAACACCGCAGCGCTCACGCGGAGCGATGACCCTTACACATATTACGCGACCTTCTACCTGACATCGCAGGATATAGCGAACAGCAGAATAGGAGTGTCCATAAACAGGATCATCTCAGCAGACGACATATCTGATATTCAGAGCCGTATTATCGCCGAGCAGACCAAATGGAGAGAGGAATTCGGTTTCGGCACTCACACAGAAGATGAATGGAAACTTTACTGGAAAGAAAACGACTTTGATCTCCGTACAAGAAAACTGCTCGACGAGTATATACTCAAGTGCGACAGTATCATCGAAGGAGAGTGGACGGCAGAGCTCTATATCTCCGATGCAGATGAGGCTTCTGTATTCAGCAGGGACGGATTTACCGTCACCGCAGACACGCTCTCACTGACTCTCGACAACGACAGGGAGCTCTCCGAAACTGAAATCGCTGTACCCGTCGTGACTGCAAAAGACGGCTCGGTCATGTACGACGGAGGCACGCGAGAGAAAGAATGGTTCGCCGAAAACGGCATTATAAACGGACAAAACTCCTTCTGTTTTGCCAACAGGTTCTCAAACGTTTTCAGCTACTGCAAACCCGTCCCCGTCAGCTGTATCGAAAATATAAGTGTATACGTGTTTGAACTATCTGACGGCAGCCTTACCGCAGAGCGCCACATCATCTACGAAGCGGAGGAAGAAAAATGAAAAAGGCAGCTTTATTTCTCGCAGCAGCTATGCTGACGTGCTCGGTATCGTGCAGCAGTAAGAACGTCAAAACATCATACGATGCAACCTCTCAGAGTCCCGCTGCAAATACAGATAACACTACAAGCGGCGAAAAGTCTCACATCACGATAGCAATTGCCGAGTCGCCGAATACGTGGCGCGGCTGGCAGCATATCGGGGACAGGATCGAAAAGCTGAACAAAAGCGACAGTCCTTACACCGTCGAAATAAAGCACTATGAGTTCGATGAGGACGACTACAACGGAGATACCTCTATATCCAGACTTTCTATGGATATCCTCGCGGGCAAGGCTCCAGATGTCGTATCTGCTGCACCATTTCAGCTCGACAAATTCAGCAGGCACGGCTACCTTACCGACCTCTCCCCTCTTATGGATTCGGGCTCGGGAATAGTGAAGTCGGACCTCCTTGACAACGTTATGGAAAGCGTCAATGAAGACGGCAAAACAAACGTCATCTACCCCGCATTCGATGTTTATACTGCCGCCGCAAAGCCTGAATTTGTCGGTGATAAGGAAAACTGGACGGTCGATGAGGCAATTGCTGCCTATAACAGCTTCAGCGGCGACTTTTTAGCAGATATGTTTACCAAGTATGACATTCGCCACTACTTCTTCAACGGCGTTATGCTTGACAGTATTGACTGCAAGTCTCACACCTGCGACCTTGACAGCAGTCTCGTTCCCGTTCTTGATTTTCTCACGCAGCTGCCTCCGATGGAGAAGCGTCTGGGCGACGGCACCGCTATTATAGGACAGATACACGACAACTCCGCTCTTGTCAAGGAGCAGCAGATCAGCGGTATCAATCAGTTCTACGCAAGCGAGATCCTGCGCACATTCGGAAACGAACCGATGACCTTTGTCGGCTATCCGACAAATAACGGTAAAGGAAGCTATGCGGAGATATCCTGCGGATTCGGGATAATGGAAAATTCTAAGCATAAAGAAGAAGCTTGGCAAGCCATCTCCGAACTGTTTTTCAGTGATGATTTTCAGCGTGAGATAAGCGACTACAGCTACGGAGTCCCTGTCAGAAAGAACACGCTTGAGAGTCTTCTTCACCCCGAGACGACATCCGATATCACGTCCGCAGAAGATGCTTCAGCCGGTGCGAAGCCACCGTTCGACACCTCAATAACTGCATCCGTCGAGGTGCCGAACGGAGAACTAATGAGGCTGAACAGCGAGCAGATCCGTCAACTTGGCGACTTTCTCGAAAACCTTGAGATAGACCCGTTCGTTGACCCCGCCATGGAGCAGATCATCAAGGAGGAGAGCGATTACGTTTTTGAAGGTGAACGCACGATAGATCAATGTGTAAATATACTTCAGAACCGCATCGAGCTTTACCTCAGCGAGTCACAGTAAATGAAATATGAAATTCGGAACGCTGCGCTTTGAGTTCGCTCAGGTATACATGGCTCCTCATACTGGATTTTGCGATCTGGATAATAGACACTGCGATATTGGAGCAATGGTATCATCTACGACGGGCAGGCGCTCCATGCAAGCAGAACGCCGACGGCTCACGCTCAAAGACGTGGGAAGAACTCCCGAACGCAAACGCGGCTGACTACACGGCGCCGTCGATTTCTGAGGAGCAGGGAAGAGCCATTGAACAGAGGAATCTTGCACAAGTCAGAGGACTGAAAATTAACAATTCATCTATTGACATTTCTACAGAAAATGATAAAATAAGAAATATAAAGATAGATGATGCTCGAGCCGCAATACAAGGTACAAAAATAAATGATAATGTGATAAAAACTATCATTGATGTTCTAAGTGAAGATGATAGCCAATACTTATTTGATGAGATTGCTGTTGTAAAAGAAGATTATAGGATCATAATGCAAACCGATCCTGTGAAAAAAGGAACATTTTTTGATATTCGTCTGAACCTTAATGAAAACTTTTTAGGTGGGAAGACGATAGATGAACTTGACAGTGAAATTTTTAATTCAAAAGTTACTGTTTGTAATTCGTTCCGAGAAGCAATAATACACGAAAAGTACCATGCAAAACTTATCAACGGATTAAATCAAGGTCAACTCGACGCTATATATGAAGAACTGTCAGAAATAAATATTGATGGTATCAGTAAAACTGCTTTCAAAGACGGAAACGAATGTATTGCTGAGGTAGGTGTATTATTTGAACGTGGTGAAACAGATGACTTACCTGAAGAGGCACGCAAAATATTCAATAAATACATAGGAGGACTGTTATGATTATTACATCTGACTGTGACTATTGTAAGAATTGTACTGGTTTCAAAAATGGACATGGTATATGTAAAGCTTTTCCTAACGGAATACCTTATGCCCACATGGATAAAGATTTGAAAGCATTAAAGGAATGTAACAACGGAGTAGGCTTTGAACCAAAGAACAGTAACAATGAACCGTCTAAGTAATTAGGCGGTTTTCTTATGCCTGCTTGAAAGAGGTGTTGATGTGTGGCGAAACCTAATGTACGCCCTGACCATAACGGCACTCAGAGGGCGCAGTTCAACAGCAACAAGAAAAAGATATACGCGACGCAGACGGTCTGCGGTATCTGCGGGAAGCGAGTAGACTTCAAGCTGAAATTTCCACACCCGCTCTCGCCGTGTATTGACCACATAATTCCTGTCGCGAAGGGCGGCGACCCTTCAGACATTTCCAATCTTCATACTGCACCTGATATCGTCGGTGGCATTGCTGATCGAGGACGAGCCTGCCGACGATACCGAGTACGCTCGGGAACACGTTGACCGCAAAGCACTGGCGAAGGAGCTCAGGAAAAATGAAGAACTTGGTATGCACATGGGGTAACGAAACGTGACTCCTCGATATAGGGAGTCACCTTAAACACGACGTCAGCTCACGGTAAACAAATCGTTCACCATCTTGCACCTGCCCTGAATCAGAGCGGGTGTGAACGAAAAATTTATCCCTTTGTAACACATTGACCGATATCGAGCCCGAGATGAGCTGAAGCAACGAAATATAGCAATAAACAGCCGTGGGAAACTCCCCTGCGGCTGTTTTTTCTCGGCATACGCATTACCATAACTTATGTGCGAAAGTTTGCATAGTGACAACATAGGTAAACAAGTTGGCAAAAGAAAAAAGCTCGATAAATCGAGCTTTCCAATGTGTTATCTATACGAAACAGATGAATTTCATGCGCGGAAAACAATTCGCGTCCCAGAAAAACTGAGACGCGAAACTGCGTGCGCCCGCTCGGCGCTGGTGCGGATAACAGGACTTGAACCTGCATGTCCTTGCGAACATATGGACCTGAGGGATATGTTACATTAGTGAAAAAATAGCTTGTATATTATGACCTTTTTTACTTATGTCCGATCAATTTAAGACTACGGCTTGCTCTTCAGCTTTTCGCGGAACTCCGAAAGAGTTATCCCCTCGTGCACCTTGAACTGCTTGGCAAAATGCGCATATGACGAATAACCGCACAGCTCCGCTGCCTTTGTGAAAGTGAGGTCTTCACTGAAGAGGAGTTCCTTCGCCTTCATTATGCGAAAATCTATCAGCTCTTCAAATATGCTCTTCCCGAAACATCTCTTATATGTTCTCTGCAAATAGCTTCTGCTGACGTGTGTCCGTCTGCACAATTCCTGCACGCTCCAGTCTATTTCAGGATTCTGCTGCATCTCCTCACGTATCTGCACAAGCTTATTGTAAAGCTGGGGATTCTCAGTGTTTCTTACAGCATCCCTTCCATTTGCTCCGAGTTTCACTTTCTCCTCAAGCTGCTCGAAGGCAAGGCACAGATAGCTGATAAGTGTGCAGTATTCCGACTGATAGCAGCAAGGCAACCTGCCGAATGACAACGCTGCTATACCAAATTGCCGCTCGTCCATATGCAGAAGTGAAAGATAATATGCGCTCGGATGCTCCGGATCATTCGTCAGATAAGAAATGATGTCCGACTGCTTCATCGGGGCATCCTTAATTCCGCCGCTTTTTCCTGCCCTGTCAGTCCAGAGTACCTCGCAGAAGTCAGCGTGAGCCGGGAAATGAGTATGCGGCTCCAGCGACCTTAGATAACGGTCTGTCAGGAATATGCGGAAATCTCTCCAATGGCAGACGAGATAGATCCTGCTTGCGATAAGATATAGCAGGTCATAAAGCGTATTTGTATGGATAAGCTCAAACAGTACCTCACTGTGATAGAACCACTCCTTGTATCTTGAGACGAGGTGTCTCTCGCGGCGGCTTTTCTCTGTCTGACGCTGAACCGGAACACAGCCGCAGCTGTGCCCTATCTGTATCTGAGCGTTCCTTGAAGGTGCTCTGCGGCAGTTCCTTCCGGTCATGAACGTGTAAAGACGTCGGAAGGCGTCGATACCGAGCTGATAGCAGCTTTTCGGAAATGTCGTGAGACTCACGTCGCTCTGTGGATCGTCGAGATAGCCGTCAAAGCCTGTTACTGCAATATCAGACGGAACGTTGATACCTGCCTTGCTGAGAGCGGCGATCAGAGAATCTGCCATAATATCATTGGCACAGACTACCGCTTCCGGCATCGCAAGCTCTCCGCTGATGAGACGCTGCGCATATTCTACCGGAGCATTCCGCCAGAAATCTCCGTATGTATAGTATGTATCATCGTAATAATATCCGTGCCGCTTCATAACGCTGAAATATGCCTGTAGCCTGTCCTCAGCCTGAGAAGTGCCTTTGGTTCCGGTCAGGCAGTATATCTTTTTGTGGCCGTGAACTTGTATCATATGCTCGATAAGCATGGCAAAAGTCTCAGGGTCATGGGAAACGGTGTTCTCAAAAAAAGGGTGTTCACGTGCGTCCAGCATCATAACCGGCTTTCCGGTGCGTTTGAGAAGAGTATCGAGCTTCTTCTGTATCCCGAAGTGGGCAAAAGCATTCTGATCATAGATGAATCCGTCGAGATCCGGAAGCTCTATCAGCTTGAAAATATCAGCTTCATGTTCTATATGAGGTGATATGGGCTCCTGAAAATTATTTCTTGCTGCAAGCACGATGACATTGCAGTCTGCGCAGTTGCTCTGAGCAATGACACCGCATATCATCTCAGCTATATAATCGCGGTAGCATTCCGCTGTGACAACTCCGACGGTCAGCCTTTTTTTCATTGGCTGCTCCCTCCCTTCCCGTTCACATTATAACATATTATTCCATAAATGGCAACAGGTACAGAAAAGTGATCCGTTGCAGTACATCTTTGCCAAGATACCGTTGATGCCGCCATACTGATATGTGATATTATGAATAAGGACACAACACGATCCGACATATCATTATGCGCTTTTATGTGAAATTGTCTCATAGCGTGATACAATAGAATCTTGCTAATCGAAGCGTATTCGATTATAATAGTTACAGGTGGATAATATGCAGATATTTACTGCAAGTAATACGACCGCAGAAAGGAATTGGGAAATGAAAAAACGCATCTCAGGCATTCTAAGCCTTGCAATGGTACCGGCTCTGCTGTGCAGCTATGCCGGTATCGCAACTCCGGCAAACACCGGATTTATGAATACGATAAAGGCTGAAGCAGCCGAAATCAGCGGAAGGGTGCTATACGTTGCAGAGAACGGAAACGACTTCTCCGGAAACGGCTCTTCTGAAAATCCGTACCGCTCCATAAAAAAAGCCGCTGAAGAAGCTACAGCCGGCACGACCGTACTTATCCGTCCCGGCACCTACATCGAGGACGACATCAGACCGAAGGAATCAGGAAAAGTCGATGCAATGATAGTTTTCCGTCCCGAAAAGACATCTGACATCGGCAAGGTCATAATCAAGCACAAGGACGTTTTTGACGGCTCCTCCGTTACTCCGCAGGTGCGCGCTCAGTGGCTTCAGGACACCGGATGGAAGGAAGCAGAGGTACAGCACTATGACAATGCCGGTATCGAATACTCTATCGCCGGACGCAAAAATCAGCTTACTGACGTTTTCAATCTCTTCGGACGTGATTATATATGGATAGAAGGCTTCGTTTTCGAGGATTACAAGTATGCCCGCAGCACCATTGATATTATGGGCAGAGGAAATGTCGTTCTGAATAACCAGTTCAAGAATATCGGCTGTGTTTACAACGCACCGTGGTCGTGGTCAGCACAGGGCGTATACCGTCCCGATGTTACCATTCCGGTAGCAGGACCCGATAATGTTATCCGCAACAACTACTTCGAGAACGTATACGGCGAGACTCTCTGCTATGACAATCATTCGCAGAACTGCATAATCTCCGAAAACACGTTTATCGGCGCTATCGGTAAAAATGCGGGTGCAGGCGGTGCAGAGTCGTCCACTCTCGGCGGAAGAGCTGACGGCAACAGAAATAATGCCTTCGCCTTCAACTACTCCGGCGGCTCGGTGAACGGCGGTACTATCTGGCTCGATATAAGTGTCCGCGATTTTACTGCTGTCAGAAACGTTGCGCACAACACCGCATATTTTATGTTCAACGAATCGGAATGCACGCGTAACTGGGCATATGAGAACATCGTCTACAATAAGCCTCTTGATGCGAACAAGCGTATGCCTGTCAGCTCGGAATACTTTATGAATTTCCCGGCACAGCGCATCGAATCCGGACTCTTCTCCGCCTTCTGGGACACCGGCTCGACATGGGACGCAAGATGGGTCAACAACGTAACATACAATCTGAAAAACGGTATCTCTCTCGATCGCTCATGGAACAACGAGGTGAGAAACAATATCGCCTATGAAGACGAAAACAGTATGTACAACAGAAATGACACCGTCGGTCTTCTCGTCAAGGAAACCTCAGTTAACGGCTTCCACGCATGGCACGGTATCGACCTGAAAGGCGGCGGCTCAAATATCTTCCGCAGCAATCTCTGGTATTCAGCACGAAAGCCTACCTACGTCCGCTATATGGACCCGTCGCAGCCGTCGATTACGGTGGACGCATTCAACAAGCAGATAGGCTCAAAAACCGAACTTGCACAGGACCCGATGTTTGAAAATGCTGCTGCTTACGATTTCAGACTGAAGGCAGGAAGTCCTGCTATAGGCTCCGGAGACAACGGTGTTGACCGCGGCGCATACGCAGTATATCCCAAAACTGATGTCGGCTGCAACATGAGCCTCGGACTCACGGAAGATGTGAATGTGAGCTTCTCGGCTCTGAATTCCTCCGCAAAGCCCGGCGATGTCATAGAGCTTGAACTGAAGCTCAGCAAGCCTGCCTCGGGCAATATGGAATTTGAAGTTACTCCTGTTGCCGGCGATGCAAGAGTCGATAAGGATTTCAGCTTCGTTGACGACCCGAAGGTCACATTCCGCTCCGGCGATACCTGCAAGACAGTCCGTGTGAAGATACTTGAAGGCTACGACCTCGACCAGCTCCTCGTTTTCCGCCTCACACCTGCCGGCTCAACCAAGCTTGAGGCAGTCGGCGCAAGAGATATGCATCTTATAAGGATAGCCCGTGCAGAAAAGCGCGTGCTCGTGCTCAATAATGTCGGCGATTCTATGGGAACATCCGTCGTTGAGTATCATAAGCCCGGCGAGCTCGTCACTATCGACGCTAAAACAAGACCCGGCTACACATTTGACGGATGGCAGGTAGGAATAGACGCAATGGACTTGACTCCTGTCAGCGCTGACGGCACTCGCTCCACGTTTATAATGCCTGAGTACAATCAGCGGATACAGGCAAAATGGAAGCTCAACGGCGGCCGTGTGAATGTTGCAGGACTGCGGCTTGATAAAGAATCGCTCGCACTGAACGCCGGTGATTCATCACAGATAAAGGCTGATATATTCCCCGATAATGCCACTGATAAGGTCGCGCTGTTCACATCGTCGAATCCCCTCGTTGCAGCCGTAGACAGCAAGGGCAATGTTACCGGATTATCAGAAGGTACTGCCGAAATAATCGTAAGAACACTTGAACCGAGCGATAAACAGTTCACAGCAAAATGCAGAGTAACGGTAACAGGAACGCTTGCACCTGCCGGCGATGTCATCGAAGCAGAGGATTTCAACGATCAGTCCGGCATCGACATCGAGAGCTGTAACGAAGGCGGAAGGGATGTCGCTTACATTGAAAACGGCGACTATATCGGATTCAAGGGCGTCAATTTCGGCAGAGGTGCAGAATCTATCAACCTCCGCGTTGCTTCTAACGGAAGCAGCGGTGCGGTAGAAGTACATCTCGGCTCGCCGGACGGAAAACTCATCGGCAGTATGGATGTCAGTGAAACAGGCGGCTGGCAGAGCTGGACTACGCAGAAGTGCAGGATAGACAAGACAACCGGCGTGAACGATGTATATTTTGTTTTCAAGGGCGGCGAAGGATACCTGTTCAATCTCAACTGGTTCAGCATCAATTATCCGTACGAGAACGACAGTCTTTCAGGCGACGTCAACCTTGACGGCGAGGTGACTATTGCAGATCTGGTAATGCTCGAAGAGTGGCTGATAAGCAAGAGCAAAACTCTCACCTGCTGGCGAAACGGCGACATCTGCAAGGACAACAGGATAGACACATTCGACCTTGTTCTGCTCAGAAAACTGCTCATTGAAAAGTGAGAATAAAATAAACAGCGTCCGGAAGCATAACACTTCCGGGCGCTTTTTTCGTGATACAAGAATATCACGGCTCATAAAACTGAACCGCGAAACAAAGAGTTTTTTCATCTTGCTTCAGGATAGACTCATAGATTCTGTTATGAGATGTTTTTTGCCTGCTGAACGTCATTTTATAGCTGTATTATAAAAATCTAAAAACTGGACAAACAATTCTTCATCTAATCTTGTACTCCATTTTGTGTGATCGAGATTTTCAGTTATATACTCA
The DNA here is from genome assembly GCA_900109435.1 of Ruminococcus sp. YRD2003. Taxonomy (GTDB): domain Bacteria; phylum Bacillota; class Clostridia; order Oscillospirales; family Ruminococcaceae; genus Ruminococcus; species Ruminococcus flavefaciens_G. The sequence goes on from FNZT01000003.1 coordinate 419,611, forward strand.
GCCTTGTCTTCCTTAAACCGCTCTGTATTCTCTTCAGCTTTGTAATCATAATCAATTGATTCGAGCCATTTGTCAAATCCGGCATTAAACTCATCTTTGTATGTGTTATCAGGATCGTTGAATACTTCATTATGCCCTCTGTCCTCAAATCTTATGAAGGTAAAACGTGGATCGCCCTTGTATTCCTCATAATACTTATCGTATCCATATTCAATACCTATCACATTATCATCTGCACTATGCAAAACCAGTATTGATGCATCTGTGTTCTCAAAGCCGTCCATCGCAGTGTCTGAAGCATATTTACCATACTTGAAACGCTCATATATCTTGATAAACGGAGTCATCGCATAGATCACATTTCCAGCCTGAGACTTACCGCCTGATTCAAACATATCAGATGAACTGTTAAAGCCCGAACACTCGATCACAGCTTTGACCTCGGGGTGGTAGTTCAGAACAGCACATACACTATATCCACCCCAGCTATGACCGAAAAGCACGATCGGAAGCTCAGGTATCTCATCATTATCTTCAACAAAGGCGATCGCATGGTCAAGATCGATCACACCCTGCGGAACACCGCCTACACCCTCACCTTCACTTTTATCACAGCCGGTAGCATCGTAGGCAAATACATAATACCCATTTGCTGCAAAAAAATTTGCAACGTCCATATAGGAATTATGTCCGCCTCCGCCGAATCCATGAGCAATGACTACGATGCCGTGCTGATCGTTACCGGCACTGTATAGATACCCTGCCAGTTTCTGTCCGTTATCAGAGGAAAAGGAATATTCCCTGCACTCCAGCGAATCGAAATCCTCTGTTCGGAGCATCAGCGGTTCGTAGCTGTCACAGCGAACATTAAAATTCTCATTATACATCATCACACAAAACGCCCACCAGCCTATTAGCAATAATACGATAGCACTCAAAAGAACGATAATTGCAACTTTCTTTTTTGATTTTATTCTTTTCATCGAAAATAAGCTCCTTATACAAACTGAAATACTATCTGTTCAGTAAATACAGTAGATTCTGATTTGGTTTATTGTAAAGGCCACAGACTATTGCGTCTGTGGCTTTTATTTTAATTGGCAGACGCAATAGTCCAAAAATGCCTTTTCATACGCTACGATAGTGAAAAGCAGCTATATTACGTTAGCCATTGCCAGACACAAAAGCCTGACATCCGCGCGAAAGATTGCCTATTGCCTGTGCAGGAAAAGGAACCACGCAAACAAAAAATCCCCGATAATTCGGGGATTCTGAATGGTGCGGATAACAGGACTTGAACCTGCATGTCCTTGCGAACATATGGACCTGAACCATACGCGTCTGCCAATTCCGCCATATCCGCATTGCTTAAATATTATACCACAAACAAGAGAGGTTGTCAAGCATTTTTTTCAACTTTATATTAGGTTTATTTTTTTAATATTATATCATGTTTTTCATATCGCATTTCCAATAGCAATTCAACCAGTTTTGTATTATAATATTTGTACTCATTCAACAAACTTTTTGATTATTCAAAATAAATCGATACAATACTAAGTCTTTTTTCTCAAAAAAGGTACTAATAAGTAAAGAAGCAAAACAGAGCTTCTGAAAGGAGGACTCCCCTATGGATAACGGTGAAAGTAGCTACCGCCGTTTTCTTGCGGGCGACAATGAAGGAATGCTTGAAATCGTATGTGAATATCAAGCTGGATTAATGCTATACCTGAACAGCTTTGTCCAAGATATCCATTTGGCTGAGGATATGACCGAGGACACTTTCTTGGAATTAATGACAAAACGTCCGAAGTTTTCAAGTAAAAGCACATTCAAAACATGGCTCTTTGCTATCGGGCGCAATATCACTGCAAAACACCTCCGAAAGCACTCAAAGCTCAGTGTCGTTCCGCTGGAATCACAGGAATACCTTGCCGTCGAGGACAGTATCGAGGGCAATTACATAAAATCCGAACAAAAACGCCTGGTTCATCAGGCACTGCACCAACTAAAGGCTGAATACAGGCAGGCACTGTTTCTCAATTACTTTGAAGGATTCACTATTTCTGAAATTGCTCTGATAATGAAGAAATCTGAAAAGCAGGTCAAAAACTACCTGTATCAAGCTAAACTCGCGTTAAAGTCCGAACTGGAAAGGAGGGGCTTTGAATATGAAGAACCATAATGAAATGTACCAGAGCTTGCTTTCCAGATATGATGAGTATCAGGAGAAAAAGAGCAGACACAGGCTGATAGTCAAGCGTACCGTGCCGGTATTAGCCTGTTTTTGCTTCTCCGTTATTCTCGGATTTGGATTTTGGAAGCATAGGAGCATTAAGCCTCCGACTGCAAGCGTAGCAGTAACGGAAGAAACAACGGCGAGCTGGGCTTCGATTGAAAGCACACAAACTACCAGCCGCCAAACAGAGCAAAGGAGTACAAATATAGCCGCTGCTACGGGAGCTGCAACAGTAAGCACACAGGTAAACGTCACAACAAGCGAAGCGGATGTGCAGTATCAGACGCCAACGGAAACAGCTCCGACAGCTGTCGTTACCGAGACGAAGACAGCCGCTACCGAGCCGACGACAAGCATTACCACATCTGAGCCGTCGGGACATTCTCTGACGGAGCAGCCGCCCGATGAAGGCGCTACAGAGCCGAGCGAATACATACCATGGGACGAGATGACGGTCAATCAGCAGTATATAATGGCGGAGCTCGGCGAGCCGCGCACGTTCTATTCGACTGCCAAAGCGGAGGTCTCGGAGGACGAGGTCGGCGAGTATATCGGCAGGGCGTATATGAGCGGCTATGACTGGCTCGGAGAGGTCTACTACCACTGCGAAACGGACGCGTACAGGGTCACGGGAGATGATGACGGAAAAAAAATAGCGGTAAGGTTTGAAGGCGACGAAAGGTACTATCTGTACACCACGAAAAAAACAAACAGCGAAAAACAGCTTACGGGCTGAGAATGAAAAGGAGTGAATACTATGAAAAAAAGAAGATTACTGGCAACTATGACTGCGGCAATGTGCGGTATCTGCGCGGCTTCCGCGCCTAATATGGCGTTTGCGAGCGGTGCGGAGATTGAGAACAGGGACAAGGTGATAGAGGAGTCGCTTATTCTGCCCGAAGATATAGCATATATCTCGGAAACACTCAGCACCTACCTCTGGGACAAGGAAACAAACACACCAACAATGGACGCCTTTATCGAGCTGGACAAGGACAAGAAAATAATAGTTGTTGCGGATAATGAGGAAATTCTTGCGAATATAAAGGCGTTTGTAAAGGAAAAAGCACTTGATGAAAGCCTTATCGGCTACAGGGTGGAAGATTTTGAAGCTATGGTTCCCGACGGATATACGGTTGAAACTCCCGTTACAAATGACGAGCTTGAAAAACTCCTTGCAGTATGGAAGTCGCTCAATACATCCCCGAGAAGGCTTTCTCCGATGTTTTACTCTCTGTCACTGCGAAGAAGAAATACTATGACGAGCTGTACGACTTCCTGTACAAAGACCTCAACAAGGAACACGTCTACTCTGACTACCAGCTCGAGATGTTCGGCAAGATAGATTCGGGAGAATACTTCCCCGATGCAAACCGCGACGGAGTCATCAAAGATACTCACATACTACTCAGAGCAATCCGTAAATATTGCAAGCGACTACGCAACAGTGATTAATATGAAATACCTCGGTGACGTAAACGGTGACCAAAGCTCTATTGGAAATATCTTGCTGAATTCGATACATTTGAAGAATTGACAGAAGGAACTCAGCTTGAGAAAAACCTCGTTTTGAATGGCATTTACAAAGGATATGATGAACCTGGAGAAGAGCCTATTGGCTATCCATCATATAGTGACTTAGCAGAATTACTGAACAGCAAAGAGTCCAAGTGTATCGCCCAAAAGTTCTTTCCTTCTTCTGTCTCGTACATAATCAGAGTAAGAATGCCTGAATTAGATGACGGAATAGGTATTATTACCGTGATTAAACAGCCCCGGGACGGATATGGATACGTCGCATTTGACGTATTGGGCGTTAAAAGCCTCTATTCGGTAAATAAGGATAAAATAGACGAATTTATCTGCAAATTCGACGAAAACTATGACCCTACACAATAAAAAACAGAAAGGTGGTATTCTTATGAAAAAAACACGTACACTTGCAGCTATAACTGCATTAACAATGCTCATTGGAGCCAATGCCGTGCCGTTCAGAGCGGAGGCTTACAAGTTTGTTTCCGACAACGCCTACACCGCATTTGATTCCGCTGACGGGAACGCATACGTAAAGATAAGCTATGAGATTGACCAAGAAAGAGTCAATGCAGAGCGTGACCTCAGAGTTAAGACATATGAGGAAAAGATCGCTGAGGTATTGGACGGGCTCGACAGTACCAACTACAGAGATGTCCTCTCAAAGCCGAATAAAACAAACATTGGTGTTTGGACATTCGACGAAAGCAAGCCTCCCTCGGAAACAGAATTCTATATCATAAAAGAAACGATAATCAGCCGCATACGTTACGAAATCAATGACCTAATGCTCAACGAACAGAGAAAGCAGATGGGCGATGAGATACTCGCAGAAATAGACGTTGTTCCCGACGATGATACCGCTTATCCAAACTTCGGACAGATATGGTGCAATATGAACAGAGAGCAGCTTGCAAAGGCTGAAGCCTGTGAAAAGATAAAGATCGTGTCCGTGGCTGAGGACTGGGACGGCTACCTCTATATCGGTACTCCCGAGATACCGAAGGAGCCGTATGTGAATACTGCGTGCGCTGACGCTGATAAAGCGACTACCACCGACGCGCTGCACACAGCCGCTAACGCCTCTACCACAACAACTGCTGCAGAAACCGAGACCACATTGAATACAAGCCTACTCTTTACTAAGTACGGCGATGCAAACCTTGATGACAATGTCACTCTCGCGGACGCAGTAGCGATTCTACAGCATATAGGCTGCCGCGACAAGTACGCTCTCAAGGAGCAGGGACTCTACAATGCCGACGTTGACGGTGTAAAAGGCGTTACCGCCAACGATGCCCGCGTAATCATGCAGTGGGACGCAGGAATACGCTGAACAAAAGAATTATCCTCCAATATTACCGAAACAGCGGCACTCGTTATGAGTGCCGCTGTTCTTATTATATAAAAAATCGGTCTCAAACAAGACCGATTACTCTATTCACTATTATAGCGCAAACTGAACCATTCACGTCTGCCAATTCCGCCATATCCGCATTGCTTAAATATTTTATCACAGATGAAATGATTTGTCAAGTATTATTTTCGTGTGGATTATATTAAAATTTTGAAATAGTTGTTCATTCCAAGATCATTGTATACATCTCAGACTTATTATGATAAAATATGCATTAGCGTGTTGCACTTTAACCCGACCGAGGGAGTAGATAAAATGAAAGGAGAATACTGATGACGGACAAGGATTACCGTAATGAACTTGAAAAATCGGAATACAACGCTCAGAAAATGCTTTTTGACGAATACATCAACTATGTTTATGCCATAGTATTCTCACTTCTTCGCGGCGTTGCAGAACGTGAGGATATAGACGAATGCGTGAGCGATACTTTTTCTGATATTTTTTCGGGTTATGACAAGAATAGTGCTTTTGACGGCGAAATGAAGGGATTTATTGCTATTATTGCAAGGAGGAATGCTGCTAATTATTACAAGCGTCTGAGTTCTAAAGGAATTACAAGTCCGTTAGAAGAATTGAATGCTGCTCCTGATACGACTGATCTGTCCAGAGAGTTTGAAAAAGCAGAGATAAGAAGACTTCTCATACAAAAGACTCTTGAACTCGGAGAACCTGACAGCACGATAGTTTTTCAGAAGTATTTCTGCGGGAGGAATTCAAAAGAAATAGCAAAAATCGTTTCGCTGAAGCCCTCAGCGGTGCGTATGCGCTGTACAAGAGCTGTCAGGAGACTGAAAGAAATGCTCTCTGAAGCCGGAATTGGAGAGGAGGATATACAGTGAACGAAAAGAATTTTTTTGATATCCTCAACCATGCAGATGACAATACTATCGAAGAACTTGCAGCTGCTGTCGAGTTTACTACTCCTGCTCAAAGAGAGATAATTTTCAACAGAAGCATAAATAAAGCAGAGTCACATAAAACTTCCACCGAAACATACAATGGTGGAATAACTGTAAGCGGAACTGAAAAATACAAACCTCATATTATCTCAAGGATAGCCGGTATCGCTGCTGCTCTTATCATTATTTCAGGTGGAGCATTCGCTATATATCGCGTAATCAACAATAGCCCGGAAATCATTGAGTCTTCGGTTTCAAGTGATAAAAACACCGATTACAAACACGTGGATATAATCGCTGCTTGTCAGGAACAGGGAATGTATGTTGAAGCGCCGGAAATGATACCCGCAGGATTTGTCGCAGATATGATCGATGTCAAGCCTTTTATAGTCCAGTTCACTTATAGTTACGATGAGAGATTTATGAGCTTTGCATACTTCAAGAATCCTGTATCACCGGATGAGTATAAGGACCTGATATCACAGGGAGATTCAGAAATCTCAGAGCATGATACTATTGTCAACGGTCATCAGGCGAAGTGGTTCGAGCAGACCGTGAACGATAACTATGAAGTATCGGTCATCTATGAAAGCAATGGTATCATGACTATATTCGGCTTTGAGAACATGGAAGCCGAACAAATAAACAGTATTATTTCAACTATAAAATAACGGAGGTTTTATTATGAAAAAAGCAATATCATTTTTTACAGCAGCAATTGTTTTGCTGTCAAGTCAAGGCATGACGGCAAAGGCCGCAGATCCTGACAAAAGCTACGAGGATCTTGCTACTCTCACCGAATACTACGCATTCAGATCCGACCTGCTGCGTGATTACCGAAATGTCGAGCCTCAAATGAAAGCTGTGGTATTGGGTATACCGGATAAGATCATTTACGATACGAAATTCTTTGATGAGTACGGGAAAGAAGTTTCGCCCATAAAGAACATCACAGGATATGAAACGAACATATTTTATACCAAAGCTGACAAAATTATTGCCGAATCAACTGAATTCAGAGATCTGAACAACGATAAAACTGCTATGATAACTGTTTGGGATAATACTTCGAGAACAATTACCGAGACCCATGAGCAGCCGGCTGTACTCACCATTCAGGACAGAACTTCTCATTTAATGTCGACCAACGGTGAAAAGCTGAGGTGGTCGATGAGATACTATCCGAACGAAGTTGCGGACAGCACACGCTATACCGCTGTATGTATATCGGGTACTTCATCTGAGATCGACGTAATACGTGAGAATAACGGCTTCGTGCTGAAGGGAGATGTGAACGGGAAATATCTCTGCTCGACACTTAGCGGAAAAAGTGATGACAGCGACTATGGAAATCAGTACAACTACGAGTTCAATGCTGTACAGGATGTATTCATCAGATTTGATAAGAAAGGCGGGCTGAGCCTGTATATTGACCGTGACAATGACGGCGAGTTCACTGATAAAGTTAAGGCAGGAGACATCAATTGCGACGGTCGAATAGATGCAGCTGATGCTTCTGAAATACTCTCCAAGTATTCATGGCTGTCAACTCACTATGATCTGTTTTTAGACTTGTCTCAAACATATGATTCCTTATCCTTGACTTTTATGAACTACGATTATAACGGCGACGGAAAAATCAATGCGTCAGATGCATCTGAGGTACTCATGGATTATTCGCGGTTGTCAACTATATGACTGAACGAGATGAAAGCAGCGGCACCCGATAACAGGTGCCGCTGTTTTGGTAATGTGGAGGAGAGTTGTGTCACCTGTTGGCGTCCCACTCTTGAATGGTACGTGCGTCGGCGGCTGTTATTCCATCATAGTCTCCGCTAATATCGCCATTGAACTTGCCCTGCGCAGACAATGCATATTTATCGGCGTTGGCGATGCTTTGGAGTATTGCAACCGAATCGGCGACCGTTGCCTTTCCGTCGCAGTTGGCATCGCCCTTCACCGAGTTGAACAAATCAATGCTGGTACCAAACTCAACATTTTCCGCCGCAGTTTCTGGAGATTCATAAAATGGATAGATCTCCAAATCATTTGCGATTCTTGTCGCGACCTCGACCTGTTCAAGCAGCGTAGTTTCCTCAGGAGGAACGAGCTCGACATAGGTCGTTTTTTCTTTATCATCTTTAACCTCTCTTACGCTGTAGCCTTCAAGCTTGGTTTTTACGTATTCAGAGAGTGCGTCAATTGTACTGTAATTTTTGGGAACTCCATTTTCTTCACAGAACAGTTCTCCTCCCTTATACTTGAGATACCATGTATAATAACTTGTCACACTCCTGCCATACCAGTCAGCCATGGAATATTTTTCAGTTATAAGAGTGCAGTCTGTTATCATGCCTTTTTCCTTGAGTAGTTCGCATATCTCGGTTTGCGTCTTCAGATCTGCGTTTGCGACTGTGAAACTTTTTTCCCATTCGCCGAAAAAACTGTCTGTCAAGAATACAGGAGCAGCATAGTCCTTTCTTATCAATTCCTCAATATCCTGTCGCTCAATGCCATCAGCCTTCGTGAACATAACTTCATCTCTGAGTTTGTGGAAGGCTATGAAGTGCGTGCCGTCCTCGTTCATAAAAATGCGATCGTCTCTGATAAAACAATCATTAATTTCTGTGTATCCTTTAAGCATTAATGACGTACGCTCAGAATCGAACGATACCTCGGTATAGATAGCATTTGCAGTCATAGGTGTTAGCATTCCTGCGGCAGTCAGTACAGCCGCTGCCATTCTTATCATGGTTTTTTTCATAGTGAACCCTCCTTTTTATATTGTCATTTCTATGCCTTTACGATATTGTAAATAATAAATTTTTCCGAGCCCGTAAATCTTACGGCAACTTGTTTCTTTAAGTTGTTACTATTAATGATGTAAATCTGTGCAGTCAGTTCCTCGGGCAGAAAGTTCGTGTAACAGGTCGGGCGAAGTGTGATTTCGTTGACCTGCTCTCCAAGTGAATCAGAGTCTGCCTCGACAACGCCACTGACAAGCACCTCATTTTCCGATAGCCTGATTACCATAGCGATCTCAACGAAAACATCTTCCATGAGCTCCTCGGAAACACATATATTCTTTACAAAGCTGTTTATGTAAAGGATAAGACCGTCACTGTATTCGCGGACTATTTCTGCAAGTCCTTCTCTATCTCCTGCAAGGAAACGGCGGTAGCTACTTGCACCGTTATCCATAAAAATATCCTTTCTGTAGATTTTTTTATGCTCTATAAGTTAGTCTTTTCAGAAGTCAAAAAGTCTCACGGATTCAATAAATTTTTATTATTTAACTTGTATTATATACTACGAGGTCTATTCTGTCAATGGATAGAAAACAGCGGCAACATAAATGAGTGCCGCTGCTTTCGTTGAAAAACTTTTGTAATGCAGTAAAATACTGTTAAATAATAAAAATATATGATTTTGGTGAGAAAACCATTACGTTGCGGTTGTATAATAAGTGAAGAACAAATTCGGATATGTTTCTCGCAAAGGAGTAATCTATGGGTAACGGTGCAAGTAGCTACCTCCGTTTCCTTAATGGTGATAATGATGCTTTTATTGAGCTCGTTCGGGAATACAACGATAAACTCGTGCTCTTCCTGAACACAATTGTTGATGATATCCATGTTTCCGAGGAAGCCGCCGACGAGACCTTCCTTAAGCTCTATACCAACAGACCCGTATATAAGGAACAATACTCGTTTAAGACCTGGCTTTACACAATAGGCAAGAATACTGCTCTTAACTATGTGAAGAAGCTGAAAAGGGGCTCGGTCGTACCTATCGAGGACTACGTCTACCTATCGGATGAAATTGATATCGAAGATGAATACATAAAGGGCGAACAAAACATCAGTCTGCACCATGCAATCAAGGCACTGAATAGCGAGTATGCGCAGGTCCTCTATCTGATATTCTTTGAGGAGATGTCAAATGAGGAGGCTGCAAAAGTCATGGGAAAAACGAGCCGTCAGCTCTCCAATCTCATATATCGCGCCAAACAAGCTTTGAAGGAAGAACTGGAGAGGAGGGAGAGCAATGGACAGATATGAGGAAAAGGCAAAGAGCATAATGGCTCGCGGTGACGTGATAATTGCAGAGCGTAAACGACGCAGAACATCGTTAATTCGCACTTTCGCTATTGGTACGGGAGCAGCGGCGGTTATCGGCATAGGTATTTGTGCGAATGCTCTCAAGCCTCCGCAGAAACCTGTTCCCGAGCAGTCTAACACTGTAATTGAGACTAACAAAAAATATGCCGCGGAATATAACAGCGTCTCAAACAATACTTTATTAACTGCCCCTTCGACCACGGTCGCTGTCACGACCACAACAATAATAAAAACAGAAACGACGTTGACATCCGTCACAACCACCACTTTCTCAAATGAGACAACATCAACGTCAATGCAGACAACCACACAAACCGACGCTGTCTCTATGCAAACCACGCAAACCACGACAGCAGCACAGCCCGCCGTAACAATGCCGAGCGATATGACTTATCTCGACTTAGTTGCAGCTAATGTAAAGAATCTGGATTTGTTCGACGGTAACCAATACCAGCTTTGGCAATATTACTATTTTCCCAGCGACAGACGCACATCTTCAAGTCCGAAGACCAAGTCAATCGCTGACGAGGATATCGGCGAGCTGCTGACCGAGATATCCGTTGAGCCGACGGAGTACACCGAGTTACTTCCCGAAACCCTCAATGCAGACGTGTATCAGATAGGGAGTATCAGCGGCGATTACGCTGTTGCAATCAGATTTGAAGGCACCGACCTTAACCTGATATACCACAATCTTGATTACAAGCCTGCATCTCTCGAACAGTTTGCAGAAGACCTCGATGTTCAGAACAATCTTAAGGTAGAGTTTGTAAATGACAATAATCATCCAAACATCCGTCCCCGCCCCGCAAACAAGGACGACGCTTTCGCTATACTTTTCGCGGAAAAGGACGAAAACGCGAAAGCCGGACCGGGGGCTTCCGATCCGCCTGTCTGGCTCGGAGCGACTGTCATTCCAATACCAGAGGATTTTCTGAGTTTTGAAGTCAGGGTAAACGGCTATCTTTATATCACCACGCCCACAAACAAAAAGTTGAGCTTTCTTATCGGCAAAGACAGAGCTAAAGAGTTCATTAAATTCGTTGAAAACCAATATTAAAAGGAGGTCATTTTTATGAAAAAAACATTAGCAGGTATCATCGCGGCTGCAATGGCAGCAACAGTTATGCTGACCCCGACAGCGGCAAATGCATGGGATATCGACGGAGACTCTGACGGTATCGCAAAGGCTACAGAGGGTTTTACAGAAATATATGACATTGATTTCTTTGACTGGACTTTTGACACTGAAAAGAAATCAGATGATTATCGTGTTTTTGTGAACGAAGATGGCACACTGTTTCGCACGTTCAACAAAATCGACGACGCTCATGATATCCAGGTCAAGCTTGCTGATGGTGTGAGCAAAGCGGATGTTGAGAATGCTCTGTATGAAGAGTACAAGGATGACTTCGAGAAAGTCCAGTTCTGGCTGTCAATGGCATCTGGAGGAAAATACTGCCTGATGAGGAACTGTACCCATTCAAGAATTACAATGCAGGAAGCAATAGAGTATCTGGAATTCATGAAAGAGCGAGAGCTTATTTCTGACGGAAAGCTTATAACAAACAAGTATAGTATGAAAGAACTACATAGCCCATACAGAAGAGGGCTTATGACGTACACAATAGTTTATGGAGATACTGACCTGTATGGAGCTTTCTGTGATTATGTTGAAAAAGAACTTGAAGGCTATACCGTGTGGATGTCCTATACAAACAAAGATTATTGCATGGTAGAACTTGTTCCGCCAAACGGTCAGTCTCTCGACGATATAAGCCTTGATGAAAAACTGGAAATATCACGAAACATATACGAAGCAACACACTTGGAACCTGACATTCATTGGCGGCAATCAAGTTCAACTGTTGGCGGAGGCGACGGCATAGACGTATGTAATGGACTCAAAGGCGACGCCAACTGTGACGGCAAGGTAACTATTGCCGACCCTGTGGCGATATTGCAGAATATCGCTAACAAGGACAAATACAACCTCTCTGCACAGGGCAAATTCAACGGCGATGTAACAGGCGAATACGACGGTCTTACAGCCGCAGACGCCTATGAGTTACAGGTCATAGATTCACAAAAGTAAGCGCTAATCATTTTTACCCTCCTTATTACCAAAACAGCGGCACCTGATAACAGGTGCCGCTGTTTTTTGCTGACAAAACTTTTGTAATGCAGAGCGCCTTTATTATCGCGCCTGTCATCATCGTTTATGCCTCACAAGAGGGCATTCCTCTAAGAGTGCCGATTTCTTGGTTTATAAGCCGTACTTACCACTCGCCGTACTCAGGTGTCGTTGCAGGCTCCGTAGGCTCTATTACAGGCGGCGGGTCAACAACAGGCGGGTCTGTCGGAGGCGGAGTAGTTACCACCGGAGGAGGACTTGTAGTCTCGGGCGCTTGTGTGACAACCGCTTGAGCGGTAGTTGTTATTACCTGCTGCTGTGCCTCTGTAGCCTTTGTTGTTGGCGTAACCTGTGCATCCTCTGGCAGATAGTAAACTATCAGCTTCTTTGAATCTTTGTTGCTGTAATATGTTCCGGGAGCTACCACCTTAGCGTCTACCATAAGCTGTGTGATGCTGTTGGGAGTTCCCCATGTCTGGCTCGACTTGACCTTGGAGTAATTCGTGATACCTGCCTTGCGAAGCTCGTTCTCATACTGTGAAACAGTAAGGCCTTCATAAGGCGGGATATTCGCGCCCTCCTTGCCCTTGCTGACCTTGAGCTTGACAACAGTGTACTGCTTAACTGTCTCGCCTGCCTTGACATCCTGCTCGAGGATAACGTCGGGGTCGGTCTCGTTGTCGAATTCGTACTCTACCTCAAACTTGAAGTAATCCTTGTACTTCTCCTCGGTGAGACTATAGAATTTTCCGACAAGGTCGGGCATTTCAGTATCCGGCATCGAGGAATCAGCAGTAGTGAAGCCTGCTTCAGTAGTAACGATATTACTCGATATAGACGAGCTTGACGAATCGCTTTCGTCATCGCCGCTGTTCACGAAAGTTTTCATGAAGAACACAACGATTATCAGAAGTATCGCAAGAAGCAGTATACCAATGATTATCGGCACTTTGATACGGTCAACCGTATTGACCTTCTCATAGCTGTACTCGTCGTAGTCGTCATCATTCTGATAATACGGCTGCTGAGGAGGCTGCTGATAATACTGCGGCGGAGGCGGAGCCTGCTGCTGCGGCTGCTGGTATACTGGAGCTGCCTGACGTACCGGCTCGTTAGCATAGCTGTCGACGTGAGCCTGCTCGAAAGCAGGTCTAACATTCGGGGGCTGCTCGAAAAGCCTTGTCACGAGCTCTGTGATAGTCTGTATACGATCCCTGCCTGCGAGGTTCATACCCTCCATGATCACACGCGAAACGTGTGCGGGAATGCTCTTGTTGAGCATGGCGGGCTCGCAGAGGTCATCGTGCTGCATACGAGTTACGGAATCAACCGGCATACAACCCGTGAGCGCTCTGTACAGAAGTGCGCAGACTCCGTAAACATCTGTCCATGAGCCCTGACGGCTGCTGCTGCTCGCAGAGTACTGCTCGGGAGCGGCATAGCCTTTGAAAAGCTCGTATTCGAGGCCGGCATTTGCCGTTCTCACTGCGGATACGCAGAAACCCGAGAGCTTCAGCTCGCCCTTATCGGTGATGTATATGGTCTCGGGGCTGATAGCACGGTGGATTATCCCTGCGTTATGAAGTATGCCTATCGTAGTGAAGAGAGGCGGGAATATCTTTGAGACCTGTTCCCAGCTGAGCTCGCCCGCATTCTCCTTGAGGTAATCGAGCACCTTCACTCCGTTGATATACTCAAAAACTGTATAAGTGGTGTTGTTCTCAGCAAACATATCGAGAACAGGATTGATGTTAGAGTTGTTCCTGAGCCTTGCAAGCGACTTGTTGAGCTCGGTATACTCAGCCATGAATGCCTTGTACTTGGCGAGGTTATTGTAATTTACGCTGATAGTAGCTCTGCCCTTTACTCTTGTACAGAGGTTTATCGGCATATACTCCCTGAGCATGACTTTGCATGATGTGGATATATCATATCCCATGTATGTAGCGCCCTCGCCGTTATACTCGAGAAGCACGCCTACAAGGTACCTGTCGCGCAGGACAGTCCCCGGGGTTATATACATGGCATTGTGCGGCGTTGTGTCATCGAATCCGCAATGGGGGCAGATATGCTGATCCATGTCAAACTTTTCCATACACTTATAACAGAATCTACGTTCTCCCAAAGCAGTTCCTCCTTTACCCTATATTATAGCGATACTATTTCAATGTATCATATCTATTTTAGCAGTAATCACCGCAAATGTCAACCTATATTGGTAATATTCCGCCCATTTATAGCATTTTGTATTATTTCTGTAATAATTTTATTACAATATTCCGCTTATTTGTAACTATTGGCTCATGCAAGCTCACGCGCCGCAAGCATTACACCGAGCTTTCCACTGGTGTATGTTATGCCTCCCTGCATCCAAACAGCATATGGCTCGCGCAGCGGAGCATCCGCAGAAAGCTCTATCGAAGCGCCCATGGTAAAGGCTCCTGCAGCCATGATGACCTTGTCGGTATATCCCGGCATATCCCACGGCTCGGGTGTTACAAATGCGTCAACGGGAGCTCCTGCCTGTATGCCGCGGCAGAATGCACAAAGCTTTTCCTCGTTGCCGAGCCTGATGGCTGTGATGATGTCACCTCTCGGGTCGTCCTTACGCGGCGAACACTCGTAGCCGAGCATTGTGAAGAGCTCGCTCGCAAACGCCGATGTTTTGAGCGCCGCTGCTACCACGTCCGGAGCCATGAACAATCCGAGCAACATCTCACGGTTCATTCCGAGCGTACAGCCGACTTCCTTTCCCATTCCCACGCAGGTGAGTCTGTAGGAGCACAGCTCCACCAGGTCTGCTCTTCCCGCGATATATCCGCCTGTACGGGCGATACCGCCGCCTGCGTTCTTGATGAGCGAACCGATGATGATATCAGCTCCTGCCTCCGAGGGCTCTCGGGTCTCTACGAACTCGCCGTAGCAGTTGTCTACCATAACAATAGCATCGGGGGCGCCCTTCCTTATCGCCTTTACCATTTTCTCAATGTCCGCAACAGTGAAGGCGGGACGCAGCGAATACCCGCGTGAACGCTGGATATACGCTACCTTTGCTCCTCTGACAGCTTCGGTGATACGCTCGAAGTCGGGAGTTCCGTCAGCGAGAAGGTCTACCTGTCCGTACTCGACGCCGTAGTCCATGAGTGAGCCGTTCCCCTTCTCACCCGCGATGCCGATGACCTCCTCAAGCGTGTCGTAAGGCTTGCCAGTGACGGAAACTATCTTGTCTCCCGTGCGCAGAACGCCGAACAGCGCCGTTGAGAGCGCGTGCGTACCCGATACGAAATTGAAGCGCACAAGAGCATCCTCTGTGCCGAGTACCTGCGCGAAAACTTTATCTATGACATCTCTGCCGACATCTCCGTAGCCATAGCCTGTCGAACCGTAGAAGCACGGCTCGCTGACGCGGTTGTCCGCAAACGCTTTCAGCACCTTAGCTCCGCAGTATTCAGCCACGGAGTCTATCCTTTCAAACGCTTCGCGGCAGTTCTCCTCCGCCTGCTGAGCGAGCTCCATGAGCTTGTCGTCAAATCCGTATATATCCTTTATCCCGTTATTCATCAAAACTATCCTTTCTCAGTTCATTATGCCCTTTGTCACGCTGTCCTTCTCAACGTCGATACGCTCGAGGACGACTTCGTGCTCGACCTCGCGGAAACCTATCTCACGATAAAAGCTCACTCTTACATCAAGCGCGAGAAGGAAGGCTCTCTTGCCGTTGTTATTAAGGAAAAGAGCGAGCCATTTCAAAAACTCGCGCGCATAGCCGCTTCCGCGAGCCGAGACCTTGGTCGCGACCTGTCCTATCAGTGCTTCGTTGCCGATATCGAAAACGATAGAAGCTGTAGTACAGTCACGGTAGGTGAATACGCGGCTGATACCATGTCGGCAGCGGTGAGACGTATCGGTGTACCACAGTGAAAAGTCCGCAATATTCGGGAATCCCTCACTCAGTATCTGGTATACATCGGGGAGATAGGGGTCAAAGTCGACGTATTCTTCCGCAAATTTGTAGCTGTCTTTGTCTGGAACGAGCTCGAATACGGTACGGTTGAGCTCCTGATAGCGGTCTCCCCTGTCTATCCCCGCAAGTATCTTCTGGTCGCCCTCTATGCGGAAAGGCTGGTTCATGTTGACGAATATCTGGAGCTCCTCATCAGCCTCGAGCTGACCGTCTCCGCATATTATCAGAGTAGAGTTGATGATGAACATATACCCCTCGCCTATGTTGCCGTACTCGCCGATTATCTTGTAGAAGCGGCAGAAGTCGTACTCAGCGCCGTAAGCCTTCATATAAGCGAGCATTTTGCGTCCCGAGAGAGTTTTCATCAGAAGCTCGCTGTCGAGCTCACTGTCGCTTTTTATCAGTTTTATCATAGTTCGTGTATCCTCTCGGCAAGGCGCTTTACAAGCTTGTACGATGGCTCAAGGTCACGCTCTGCGATAACGCAGGACGCGCTGTGCAGATACCTGCACGGGAGCGATACAGCAATGGTGCGGACTCCGCTGCCGCTGATGTGGATGGCTCCCGCATCGTTGCCGCCTGCGATCTTGGTCTTGGTCTGGCAGCAGATACTCAGCTCCTTAGCTGTATCCATAGCGAGGTCGTACAGTCCCCTGTCGTATATGGTGCGCCTGTCCATGTAGCTGATGACAGGTCCGTCCCCGAGCCAGCACACGCGCTTAGCTCCTGACACCCCGTCAATGTCGGCGGCAGTGGTCGCCTCTAAAACAACGGCAAAATCAGGAGCCACGCTGAACGCTGACACTCCCGAGCCGCGCAGTCCTATCTCCTCCTGTACGTTGAACACAAAGTAAGTGTCGTACTCGGGCTGCTCCCGTATCAGACGAATCATCATAGCGCATCCTGCGCGGTCGTCTATTGCCTTGGACTTTATATTTGCACCTAATTCCGTGAACTCTGAATCGAAATACACACAGTCACCGAGAGAGACATACTGCATTGCATCTTCTCGGTCTTTTGCACCGATGTCGATGTACATACCGTCGTAGTCGGGAGCTTTCTCCTTCTGCTCCTTTGAAAGGTTGTGTACCGCAGTGGAGCCTATAACTCCCGCAATGCCGCTCTTTCCGACTCTGACCTGCCTGCCTATAGCGACAGTGGTGTTGACTCCGCCGACCTCGTCGAAGCAAAGTGTGCCGTCAGGATTGATATATGTAACTATGAAGCCGACCTCGTCCATGTGGGCACATATCATCAGCTTCTTGTCCGAGCTCTTCCTGCCCCTGCGGAAGCAGATAAGGCTGCCGAGCGGGTCGACGCGGTAATCGCAGAAGTCCTTCACCTTTCCGATGATATACTCGCGGACTGCCGATTCATCGCCCGATACGCCGTTGATTAGGCAAAGCTCCTTTAGCAGTTCTTTCATCATTTTTCCTCCGTTATATACGCGGCAATGAGCTCCGCGGTCGTTCTCACGTCGGAGAGGTCGATGACCTCAACAGGCGTGTGCATATTCCTGAGCGGGATAGAAACGGTACAAGCCTTACATCCCGAACAGTTCACGGAATAGCGGTCTGCATTGGTACCCGTGCCGCTGTTCATGACCTCGAGCTGATACGGTATCGAAGCCGTCTTCGCAGCGGAGATGAGCCCGTCCGTTACCTCGCGCGAGAGCGACGGTGACACGCCTATCATAGGTCCCGCGCCAAGCTTACCGCACTTGCGCTCGTCCTCTCCTATCGCTGCTGCAAAGCTTACATCCACAGCGAGAGCTATATCGGGGACAAGCTGAAATGCACCTATCTTGGCTCCGCGCTCACCCACTTCCTCCTGACAAGAGAAAACAACTGTGACATTAAACGCGAGTTCCCTGCCCTGTGCGAGCTCCAATGCGTACAGAATCGCCGCAACTCCGCACCTGTCGTCAAGAGCTCCGCCTGTTACTCGCTCATTCAGGAGTGAGCGGCACTTCACATCAAAGGTCACACTGTCGCCCTCCGATACTATCTCCGTGAGCTCATCATGGCTCATGCCAGTATCTATGGCGGTATCATCGTATTTGGGGACTTCACTTCCTCCGCTCAGGTGCGGAGGTATCGAACAGATGACCCCTGATATATCACGCTTTCCGTGGATAATTACAGGCTGAGCAGCGATTAGGCGGCGGTCTATCCCTCCGAGCTGGTCGAACTTGACAAAACCTTCGTCGGTAATGCTTGTAACGACGAAGCCTATCTGGTCTATATGCGCGTCGAGAACTAAATGAGGCAGTCCGTCGCGCTTTGTACCGAATGAACCTATCACGTTGCCGCTGACGATCCTCGCATCGGGACAATACTTGCTCAGCAGCTCGCAGGCTCTCTTAGCCGCAGGAGTCTCGCTTCCCGAAGCCCCGTATGCATCGGCAAGCGAAAATATTACTTCTTTGAGTTCCATAAATTCACCTCATAAAAAGACGTTACTCTATATTATACCATACTCTTCCTATAATAGCAAGCGGGCGAAGGAGGATATTTCGTTTCAACTTGACTTCCCTGCCCGAAATATGCTAATATTTATCCAGCTTTTGTGACAATCAGCGTGTTCAACTTGAATGTTATATATGAAAGCACAAATTCCATGGGATACTTTCAGAGAGGAGGCAGCGCCATGACGGGAGCAGAATACAGCGCACTGCGGGAAAGCTCGCCCGAAAAGGCGTACGCCGCGCTGTTCGGGAACTACTGCGACTACGTCTACGCAATTGTATACAACAAGCTGCGAAGCGTAGCTCAGCGCGAGGATATAGAGGAATGCGTGAGCGACATCTTTGCGGACATTTTCCTCACCTACAGCAACAGCGGCGAGTTTGCAGGCGATATGAAGGGCTTCATCGGAACTGTCTCCAAGCGCCGCGCTATCAACGCATATCACAGATTCGCCTCCCGTTCGGAACATGATTCGGGAGAGTCCGACGACTATCTCGCGGGTGTTGCATCGCGTACGGATATCGAATCCGAGCATGAACTCGAGGAGCGCCGCTGTATACTGCTCAACAAGATAGACGAACTCGGTGAGCCCGATTCTACGATCATCCTGCAAAAATACTACTATGACCGCTCTTCGGCAGAAATAGCAAAAATGCTGTCGATGAAGCCCTCGGCAGTGCGTATGCGTGCATCGAGAGCCCTCGACAAACTCAGAAAAACACTGGCAGAAGTCGGTATCACATTGTAAAGGAGATGCGTGAAATGGAACATGGATTCAATATGCTTGAAAATGCATCCGACAAGAGTTTAGAGCGCCTTTCCGAGCGAAGGGTACTGACCGCGAAAGAAAAAGAGAGGATGTTGAAGATGAGTATGGATAAGCTGAACAAAATGAATAACAATTCAGACGACGAGTTACAGGTCAGCGGCGTAGAGCAGTACAAGCGTCCGAAATGGTACGGCTTTGCAACTGCGGCAGCAAGCCTGCTCCTTGTGGGCGGCATTGTGGGCGGAGGGATATACCTCAGCAGGAACGCTCATGTCCCCGACGAGCCTATGACAGAGGTGACGACCACGTCTGAAACAACTGTTGCGACCGAGGAATACGACTTCAGCGCAGAGGTCTCACAAATTGAGGCTGGTATGGAAGATATGCTCCGTAATGAACCTCACGCCGTTGCGGACAGTTTGATGATGAAACTGAATCAATTTGTGAATCTTACGATTGGCTGGAATGTCGGCGAAGATAAACAGGTGAAAAAAAAGCTCGAAACAAGCAGCGGAACGGTCGAGTATTACCGCTGCTACGATTTCGATAAGCCCGAGGATGTAAAGGCGAAATACAGGGAATATTTCACGGAAAGTTTTCTCAACAGATACGAATACCTCTGGAACGAACACGTGGTCGAAACTCCGATTTTCAAGGTCTTCGACGGCAAGCTCTACCACCGCAGTGAAAACATAGATGCCGTAATCTACAGCTACACTCAGAATGATATCAAGATAAACAGCTTCGACGAGACAAGTTTTAATTTTACTGTTGCCTGTAGGACACAAGACAACAATCAGCATTTGCTGAACATTGTCTGCGTCAAGGAGAGCGATGAATGGAAGATAGACAGCTACAGCGATCGCCTGATATCAGATGATATCCCCGAATAAAAGCAAAAAGCTCGGAAGCATACCGCTTCCGAGCTTTTTCATTCATATTATCACTTGAAGTAAGCCACGCCGCTCTCGAATATGCGCTGGTCTTTTTCGCCCGCAACATTTTTGCAGATGAAGCTGCCCTTACGCTCGGAGTGACCCATCTTGCCAAGAACGCGTCCGTCGGGCGAAGTGATGCCCTCGATAGCGTCGACCGATGTGTTGGGATTGTAGCGGATATCCATAGTCGGGTCGCCCGCGAGGTCAACGTACTGAGTAGCGATCTGTCCATTCTCAGCCATCTTCTGTATCAGACTCTCGGGAGCTACAAAGCGTCCCTCGCCGTGCGAGATCGGAACTGTGTGGATATCGCCGACCTCTGTGCCATAGAGCCATGGGCTCTTGTTCGAGGCGATACGTGTGTTGACCATCATCGACTGGTGACGGTTGATGGTGTTGAACGTCAGTGTAGGTGAATCATCTGTCATGTCAACTATCTCGCCGAATGGTACAAGACCAAGCTTGACAAGTGCCTGGAAGCCGTTGCAGATACCGAGCATGAGACCGTCCCTGTTCTTGAGGAGGTCGTGAACAGCGTCCTTTATCATGGGGTTGCGGAAGAATGCTGTGATGAACTTGCCGCTTCCCTCGGGCTCGTCACCGCCTGAGAATCCGCCCGGAATCATTATCATCTGCGACTCGCGGATAGCCTTCTCGAACTGCTCGACGGACGCCTCGATATCGCCTGCCGCCTGATTGCGGATAACGATGACCTCAGCCGACGCACCCGCCTTCTCGAAGGCTCTTGCAGTGTCATACTCGCAGTTAGTGCCCGGGAATACGGGGATAACGACTCTCGGCTTTGCAAACTTCTCAGAGGAAGCAAGCGTTACGGTATTCTTGTAGCTGTACTTGGCAGGTGTAGCGTCTGTTGTATTGATGCGGCACGGGAATACAGGCTCGAGCTTGCCCTCCCATACGCGCTGGAGATTATCAAGTCCGAGAGTGTAGTCAAGCGTATCTATCCTGTATGTATCGGTGGTCTTGCCGATAACGTTCTCATCATCGGAAGCCTCGCCTGTAAGCTCAATGATGAATGCACCATAACAAGGCGTGAACAACTGACGAGCTGTCATGCGTGATGTGAACTCGAATCCGAGCCTGTTGCCGAAGCACATCTTTGCGATGCCCTCAGCTGCGCCGCCGTAGCCGATAGTCCAGATAGCAGCAGCTCTGCCCGCAGCAATTATGTCCTCGACCTTGTCGAATACAGCCTTAACGCTGTCAAATACGGGAAGGCCGTTCTCGTCGTAATCGGGAGCGATGTATATTACCTTATCTCCTGCCTGCTTGAACTCGGTAGAGACTACCTTGTCAGCCTTTGCAGTGGATACAGCAAACGAAACGAGTGTGGGCGGAACGTCGATGTTCTCAAATGTGCCCGACATCGAATCCTTGCCGCCGATAGAACCGCAGCCGAGCTCGAGCTGAGCTTTGAAGGCTCCGAGCAGAGCAGCCATGGGCTTGCCCCAACGCTTCGGGTCGTTCTGAGTACGCTCGAAGTATTCCTGGAAAGTGAGCCAGCACTTCTTATAAGTACCGCCTGCCGCAACTACCTTGGCGATAGACTCAACAACTGCGAGCATTGCGCCGTGGTAGGGGCTCTTTGAGGATATATCGGGATTGTAGCCCCAGCCCATGAGCGAGCAGGTATTGGTCTCGCCTCTGAGTACAGGTATCTTTGCTGCCATTGCCTGTGAGGGAGTCATCTGATACACTCCGCCAAAGGGCATGAGAACCGTTCCCGCACCGATAGTCGAGTCAAACTTCTCGATAAGTCCCTTCTGAGAGCAGACATTGAGTCCGCCCATCAGCTTTGTCCACGCCTCGGCATTGTCCTCTACCTCCTCGGGAGAAGTATCCTCGGGGAGCTCAACGGTTATATCAGTGAACTTGGGCGCTCCGTTCGAGTTGAGGAACTCGCGCGAGAGGTCAACGATAGTTCTGCCGTTCCAGTTCATCTTGAGGCGAGGCTCCTCGACAACGTCAGCAACAAGTGTAGCTTCGAGGTTTTCCTTTGCAGCCTCAGCCATGAATGTCTCAACGTCCTCGGGAGCAACGACTACTGCCATACGCTCCTGTGACTCGGAAATAGCTATCTCGGTACCGTCAAGTCCGTCGTACTTCTTCGGTACGGCATTTAGGTCGATAACAAGACCGTCTGTCAGCTCGCCGATAGCGACCGACACTCCGCCTGCGCCGAAGTCGTTGCAGCGCTTGATGAGCTTTGTCACCTCGGGCTTGCGGAACAGACGCTGAAGCTTTCTCTCCTCGGGAGGATTGCCCTTCTGTACCTCGGCACCGCAGCTCTCGAGAGATTCGAGAGTGTGTGACTTTGATGAACCTGTAGCTCCGCCGCAGCCGTCGCGGCCTGTTTTTCCGCCGAGGAGTATGACCACATCTCCCGGAACAGGAGCCTCGCGGCGGATATTCTCCGCGGGAGCAGCACCGAGAACAGCACCTATCTCCATACGCTTGGCTACATAGCCCGGATGATATACCTCAGCAACGTGACCTGTAGCCAGACCTATCTGGTTGCCGTACGAGCTGTAGCCGTTTGCAGCTCCGACTACTATCTTCTTCTGCGGGAGCTTGCCCTGTATAGTATCCGCAACGGGTACGAGCGGGTTTGCCGCACCTGTTACGCGCATTGCCTGATAAACATAACTTCTGCCCGAGAGCGGGTCGCGGATAGCTCCGCCGAGACAAGTCGCCGCACCGCCGAATGGCTCTATCTCGGTGGGGTGGTTGTGGGTCTCGTTCTTGAACATGAGTATCCAGTCCTCGAGCTTGCCGTCGATATCGACCTTTATCTTTACCGAGCAGGCGTTTATCTCCTCGCTCTCGTCGAGGTCGGGGAGGAGTCCGTCTGCCTTGAGCTTCTTAGCCGCAAGAGTACCGATATCCATAAGTGTTATCGGACGGTCGCTCCTGCCGAGCTCCTCGCGCACATTGAGGTACATATCGTAAGTGTCCTTGATGTAGGGAGTAACGATGCTGACGTTCTCGACATTCGTGAGGAAGGTGGTATGACGGCAGTGGTCAGACCAGTATGTATCTATCATTCGTATCTCGGTGATAGTGGGGTCGCGGTGTTCTTTGCTGCGGAAGTAGTCCTGGCAGAACTTGATATCGTCATAGTCCATAGCAAGACCGAACTGGTCAACGAAAGCGTGAAGTCCCTTCTCGTTGAGGTTGATAAAGCCCTCAAGAGTTTCAACTGTCTCGGGTATCTCATAGTTTGTATCAAGAGAATCGACCTCATCAAGGGAAGCCTCGCGGCACTCAACGGGGTTTATCATGTACGCCTTGAGACGCTCAAGGTCAGCATCGGAAATACCGCCCGAAACAATATACACCCTCGCATTTCTCACACGGCAGCGCTCGCCCTGACGGAGTATCTGTATACACTGCTCACAGCTGTCGGCGCGCTGGTCGAACTGACCCGGAAGGTACTCAACTGCGAAAACTTTGTCGCCCTCCTCGAGGTCGGGGAGCTTGTCATATACAACGTCTACTGCGGGTTCGGAGAAAACGGTAGGTATCGCGGCTTTGAAGTCAGCCTCGCTGAGCTTGTCCGCATCGTAGCGGTTGAGAACGCGGATACCCTTGACATCGAGCCGCAGGGACGTTCTGATGTCGCTGAGGATAGACTTAGCCTCGACGGCGAATTCGGGCTTTTTTTCTGCATAGATTCTGAATACAGCCATATTATTCTTCTCCTTATGTATAAAAATAACGTTAAGCTTGGAAATACGGGAAACTCCCCTTTCAGGTCAGACCTCGTCCTCCGACGCGATACGTCCGAGGCAGCAGTCATCGCCTACATCTTCTATTGTAACATAAAAAATGTGATTACGCAAACTTTTTTTTGAATTTTTCCGTGAAATTTTTATTAAGGTGTAGTCCGGAGCGTGACCGTTATGGAAATCCTCCGATTTTTCGCGTTCAAACAGCACCGGCACAGTCTGACCGACGAGGCTCTGCATATACGCACGTGAAAGTCGCTCTCCGAGAGCCTTCATTCGGTCGGCGCGCTCGTGCTTGACCGCATCGGGTATTTGCTCCATTTTCGCGGCCGGAGTCCCCTGTCTCGGAGAATACTGAAAAACGTGTATCCTCGAAAACCCTATTTTCTCGGCAAATGCCATAGATTCGGCAAATTCTTCCTCAGTTTCGTTCGGAAATCCCACCATGATATCAGTAGTGAAGGCAGCCTGAGGGAAACGTGCGCGTATCTGTTCGGTGAGAAAAGCGTACTCTTCGGGCGTATAGCGGCGGTTCATGCGTCTGAGCGTAGCCGCACTGCCGCTTTGCAGCGACAGGTGGAACTGCGGGCAGAATTGCGGAAGGGCAGCAAGTCTGTCGAGGTCGTCGGGGAGCATCATCTCGGGCTCTATTGAGCCGAGCCTGACACGTTCGATGCCTTCGGTCTGACAGCAGACCTCCACCGCATCCGCGAGGCGAAGCCCCTCTCTGTGCCCGTAAAACGCGATATTTATGCCCGTGAGCACTACTTCACGCCGTCCGTGAGCGGCAAGCATAGCGACCTCACGCCGCAGGTCATCGAGCGGCTTGCTGCGGAAGCGTCCGCGCGCGTAGGGTATCATACAGTAGGTGCAGTAGCACTCACAGCCGTCCTGTATCTTAACGAAGGCGCGGGTATGGCTGTCCGTCGGAACGTAAGGTATCTCCTCGAATGTTTCGTCCTTATCAAGCGGCTGTATATCAACGATACGGCGCTTCTCAGTCAGGGCAGCGAGAACGAGTTCGGGCAGCTTCGCACGCTCCTTTGTCCCTGTGATTATGTCAGCCTCCGTGACCCTCTCAGCCGCTTCGGGAGCAGCCTGCGGCATACAGCCCGTCAGCACGATGACAGCATCGGGCACGTCCTTTCGCAGCTTCCTTACTGCGTATACAGACTTACTGTCACCGCTTCCCGTAACAGTGCATGAATTCACAACAATGACATCTGCGTCGGTCGCTTTGTCCGCAGGAACAAATCCCGAATCAGAGAAGCAGCTTCGCAAGAGCTCGGTCTCGTACTGACTGACCTTGCAACCGAAAGTTATAAAAAATATTTTATACATATTTCACCCATTTATCACGAATTATTACCATAATTGTCATGTTAATACTACACAAAAATGACTATCCGTTTTTGTGCAGTATAAATAATTATTCTTTATACCTAAAAAGTCAAATTGATTTCATATTTCTTTATGCCAAAATGCCGAATTTATAAAAATCGCCTTGACATAGCCGTTTACAAGTGGTAATATATAGTTGCGGACAGGGAAGAGCCCGCAAGGAAGAGAAGATATATATGAAACCCACACACACGCAAGCGAAAACAGGAGGTAATGAATTATGACAAAGACTACCGTTTCACTTCAGGCTATCAACGACGTTAAGGATTTCGTTAATATCGTTATGAAGTACGACTTCGATATTGACCTTGTATCCGGAAGATACGCTGTAGACGCAAAGTCTATCATGGGTATTTTCAGCCTGGACCTCTCAAAGCCCATCGAGCTCAATGCTCACACTGACGACGCTGATAAGTTCATGAAGGACATTGAAAAGTACATCGTTAAGTAAAACAAAGCTAA
Source organism: Ruminococcus sp. YRD2003 (assembly GCA_900109435.1). Taxonomy (GTDB): domain Bacteria; phylum Bacillota; class Clostridia; order Oscillospirales; family Ruminococcaceae; genus Ruminococcus; species Ruminococcus flavefaciens_G. The sequence goes on from FNZT01000003.1 coordinate 445,708, forward strand.
ACAATAAAAAATGACAGTACACACACCTTGGCGCTTCTTCGGAAGCGCCCTTTTTCTTTTTACAGTAATTTCCTGTTTTAAAGATGCTGTTCTCCGACATAATACTCTCAGGCGCTTATCAACGTTTCAAACGGAATAAACGTCACGAAAAGAGGTGTCACATCTATGTGGGATAAACTCGCCCTCATACTTCTCATCGTCGGAGGTATAAACTGGGGTCTTGTCGGTATCTTTGACCTCGACCTCGTTGCTTTTGCATTCGGCGGTGCGGGCACTGTCCTCGCACGAGCTGTCTACATCCTTGTAGCAGTCTCTGCGGTATGGTGCATTTCCTTCCTCTTCCGCAGGAATGAGGAGCTCGCGGTCAGCACTGTAGAGCGCTGAGCGCATATCCTGCCGCTTAGATGCCGCAGCGGCAGAATACACATTCGCGTCCCGAGGTGGGGCGCGATTTTTTTCGGCAAAATAAAAAGGGAGACGGATCACGTCTCCCCAATATTTATTGATTAGTCGCTAACGTAGGGCATAAGAGCAACCTGTCTTGCCTTCTTGATAGCAGATGTGAGCTCGCGCTGATGGAATGCGCAAGTACCTGTCACACGTCTGGGAAGGATCTTAGCTCTTTCTGTTACGCACTTTCTGAGCTTAGCAAGGTCCTTATAGTCAATTCTCTCGATCCTGTCTGCGCAGAACATACATACCTTCTTGCGGGGCTTCTTTGCAGGACGAGCACTTCTTTCCTTTTCCATGACAATTTCTCCTTTCGTAATATTGATTCAGTCCGTTTTCAGAACGGCATATCGTCCTCGTTGAGGAGCTCTTCGTATTCTCCGAAGTTACCGTAAGACATATTATCGTTTGCAGGAGCGGGCTGCGCAGGAGCAGCAGGCTGCTGTCTGGGAGCCTGATAAGTGTTATTCTGGGGCTGTGAGCCGCCGTTGTCGTTCTTTCCGCCGACAAACTCCACATTGTCAACAAATACCTCGGTGGTATAATGTGTTACATCGGAGTGGTTCTTGTCCTGATACTTGCCTGTTCTGAGGCTGCCCTCAAGACAGATCATCTTGCCCTTGTTAAAGTAGCGTGAAACGAACTCGGCAGTCTGTCTCCAAGCGGTGCAGCTGATGAAGTCAGCCTGTCTCTCGCCTGTATTCTTGTCAGCAAAGCGTCTGTCCACCGCAACAGTGAATCTGCACGATGAAACGCCGCTCTGAGTCTGTCTGAGCTCGGGGTCTGCGGTAAGTCTTCCGACCAAAATAACCTTATTCATATGGCGCCTCCTAAACGATGAAGAAATTAGTCGATAACTGTAACGAGTGAGCGAAGAACGCCGTCACTGAGGTTGAGACGTCTTGAAAGATCAGCGGGATAGTCGGGTGTCGACTGGAACGTATAGATTACGTAGTAGCCCTCTGTCTCGTCTTCGATAGGATATGCAAGCTTGCGCTTACCCCACTCCTCGTTGACTTCAACAGCTTCGGCATGACGCTCGATCCTCTCCTTGAACTTCTGAACGAGAGCCTTCATGGGCTCCTCTCCGTCCTTGAGGCTGAAAACAACCATTACTTCATACTTTGCGGATACCTTTGCCATTTTTGTACACCTCCTTCTGGATTTCGCCCGTAGCACTATGCGGGCAAGGATAATATGTACCGTTCACACGATACCCAAATATTATAGCACACCCCCTGACTATTGTCAAGGGGTAATTTGCATTTTTATGAAATTTTATGCATACGGGAGCTTCTGATACTCTCTGTATGCGAACCAGCATATCCACATAGCCCAGAATATGCTGAAAAGGTGCATACCCGTATCCGAGAGGGGCAGATAGCCGCAAAGGAAGTTTCCGAGCGTGTGCAGTCCTATCGCCAGCAGCAGCCAGCGCTTCCGATCGCCTGTCTGCACCGCCTTGAACACAATGACTGACAGCGCTATGTGGGTAAACGTTCCTGCAAGACCGTCGAGGCACACAAGCACGGCGTCAAGCGTTGAATAATCGGCAGCAGCAGCCACTCCTTCAAGCATCTTCCGTGCCGCCTTTTCGTCGAGTCCTTTTGTGAATTCGGCTTCACCGAGATTATTCCAATCAATGCCGTCGAGCACGTAATGGAAGGACGCCATAGTGCCTACAGCTATAGTCTCGTAGCAGTCATGTCCCAGCCCGTACATTACCGAGGTCGTGCGCGCCGTCTTGTTGCCGAGCGGGTACCTGAAAGCGAGATATCGGGCAGACTCCTCACATACGCCGGAGAGTAGCCCCTGCACGAGATAGAACAGGAAAGGGTCGGTCGTGAAAGCGCTCCCCTCTCTGAAAATGAAGGCTCTAAGTATGATGCGGACAGTTCCCGCCGCAAAATATGCAAGAAATCCCGCCAGAAAGACCAACCAGCTCTCATTCGTGCGCTTGCGCCACAGATATGCAAGCAGGAAAGGCACGACAGCTGCGAATATACCCGTCGCGGCATATCTTAGGAGAGTGCCTGTGGAGAAATAAATATCAGATGCCATTATTTGTTCTCAAGCGGCAGGTCGGTAAGCTTATAAAGTCCCGCGTCCAGTTTTTGTAATACAAGGGCGTCGTTGGCGGTAACGCCTGACTGTCCGTCAACATCGGCATTCAGCATCCCCTGTGCTCTCAGGCCGTATTTGTCGCGGTTGCCGAGGTGCTGGAGTATAGCCGTCGCGTCAGCAATAGAGACATTTCCGTCGCAGTTCGCGTCGCCGTACTTCACATCGGACATAGCTTCGCTTGACGACGAAGCTGCGGAGACCGCTGTGGTCGCTGTAGTTGTCTCTGAAACAGCAGAGGAGCTCGTTACGGGAGCCTGCTGCTGTATCTCAGCCATACTCGGCTGGACGTCGCCCCACCAGCCCCACCAGTTGTTGTCGCCGGAACGGTACTTCTCGGCGCGCTGGTCATTCGTCCAAGTGAACTCGTTGTCGTAGAGGTGCCCCTCGTCGTAGTACCAGTGAGCGAGGGCAATTATCTCGTCGGGGTAGTCCTTATAGTAGCCTGGATTCTGCTCCTGATAGTCGCACCAACCCGTATTGAAGCCCTTGAGAGCTCCGCGTACTACCTGATAGCCCTCGAGCCCCTCTTCGTTTATGCCTATCTCTACAAAGTGCAGTATCTTGCGGATCCCCATATGGTTCGAGATGATCGCGTCATAGAAGGTAGACTCACTGAGACTGTACTGGTACATCTCGGGGACGTTGTCCTCGGGCATAAAAGTAGGGTCGCAGTCCTTGAAAGCAGTGACGGCGGTCTGAAGAGTGCCGTACGCGTGGGCGGAGCTCACGCCGAAGCCCTGAGAAAAAGCTGTCTCATGGTCAGCGCCGACCTTGCCTTCACCGAGTGTGGACTCGCGCGTACCTATGCCGAGAAACAGCGCGTATACCTTCTCACGCTCTTCCTGACCGAGCCTCACGCGGAGCAGTTCCCAGTGTTCGTCTATCTCCTTGTAAAGCGCGTACTTGACCTCCTGTACGGACATCTTATGATTTATCGCGCGTATCTCTTCGGTTGAGGCGTCCGCAGGAGTGTTTCTCTCGCCGTAATTGAATGGATTTCCCACGCCCTCCGCCTGTACATCGCGGGACGGGTCATGAGCGATATCGTCTGCTGCCGAAGTATTGAATGCCGAACCGCACAGCAGCATCACCGCCGCTGTTACCGTGCATACAGCTCTTTTGAATAATCTCATCTTCATCACCTCATATCAAATTCCGACTGTATCATATTCTCGCGGCTTCGCCGTAAAAAGCCTTTTTCTCGCGGTACATGAGCTCCTCGGCCTTCTTGACGGAAAGGTCCATATCCCCGCCGTTCCTGTTACAAGCGGAAATGCCGAACGAAACATAATACCCGTTCACCTTGCACCGCTCGCGTATCACCTTGACCGCCTCATTTGCTTCGCTTTCGGAAGCATCGAGCCTTACTCCGAGGAATTCATCGCCTCCGAGCCTGTAGGTATGCTCGGGACCAAAGAAATCTTTCAGCTCCGAAGCAACGAATTTGAGCATAGCATCGCCCGCTTCGTGCCCCTTAGTATTATTGAGCTCATGCAGTCCGTTGATATCGGCATACACGCAGACAAGCCTTTCTTTGCACATCTCAGGGTAGCGCTTCAGCCGCCTCTCGAAGCAGTTGCGGTTCTTGACCTCTGTAAGGAGGTCTGTCTCGCTGAGGTACTTTATTCGATGATTGCGGTATATGGAAGTAGTTTTCATACACATAAGGAGAGTGTTCGCGATTATGGCGAGCGCCGAAAAAGATACCGTGTTCCAAATGTCCATCTCAGCATAGGTGGGCTCTTTCATCTTCCACGAAAACAAGCAGATGACAGCTCCCGTAATAAGCGTCATAAAGATAAGGCGAACAGGTCTTTCGATGAATACAAGCGGTATCGCCACAAGGAATACCTCCGCGGAAACAGCAGGATATTCGGGGTGGAGGAGCGAAAGCGTAACTGAATAGATATTCAGCAGTATCATAAAGAGATAAACGAGTGCGAGTATCATCCGCGGATGCTGTTCTCCAAAGAAACGCACCCCGAAATGGATAATTACCATAGCAACTAAGGAAAGCATATAGTTGTAGGCATTAGCATTGGCAAAGTTATCGGTGCGCATCTCCATTATCATCAGCAGAAGAAACATCACCATTCCCACGAATGACGCAAATTTGAGCAGATTCGTATTCTCGTTCGCAATATCGGCTCTGATAGCTTCATACTGTTCACGGTCGAGCCCTGCATAAATAAGAATGTTCCCTGCTCTTGAAAAAAACTTCTTTATCATAGATTCCCCCAATATCATTTTTCGGCTACCATCAGCAAAGGCCCCGTCAATTCTCCAAATATTTGTTATATTATATCACAACGATGCCGATAATGCAAGCAAAGGCTAAAAATACCGCAATATTTGAAAAATTATTGCCAAAACATAATTTTTTTGCAGTAACCACTTGAAATAAATGATAATATAATGTATAATAGAAATGTTCGCTGTCATTCGGACAATACACTTATTTCTTATTTATAAGGAGCTAAATATGAAAAAACTGAACGGTATAAAGCTGAATCACCGTAAAAACACGGAAAACAGCGCTACTGTCGAGCTTCCCGTTCCCGCAATGGTGAGGATACCCATGTCGATGCACATGGGAGCTCCGTGCACTCCTCTCGTAAAGGTCGGCGACACAGTAAAGGTCGGACAGAAAATAGGCGAGTGCGATGCGCCATTCAGCGTCCCCGTACATTCGAGCGTGTCGGGCACGGTAAAGGCTCTGACCGATTACCGCAACGCCATGGGAACAGTGTGCAAGGCTGTTGAGATAGAGACAGACGGAAAGCAGGAGGTCTCGGAGGAGGTCAAGCCTCCCGTGCTCACCGACAAGGAGAGCTTCATCAAGGCTGTTCGTGAGAGCGGCTCATGCGGACTCGGAGGAGCTGGTTTTCCGACACACATAAAAATGAACCCCAAGGCTGAGATAGACACCCTCATCATCAACGGCGCCGAGTGCGAGCCCTACATAACCGCCGACTACCGCGAGATGATAGAGCACCCCGAAGATGTCATCGGGGGAATAAATCTCGTGAAGGATATGCTCGGGATAAAGCAGGCAAAACTCGCCATAGAGGGCAACAAGCCCGAGGCGATAAAGAACTTCACCGAGATGGCTGCTAAGGATGACACCATCGACATCATCACGCTCCCATCTGCGTATCCGCAGGGAGCAGAAAAGGTCATCATCTACAACTCTACGGGACGCATCGTCAACGAAGGAACTCTCCCCGCAGACGCAGGCGTGATAGTCATGAACGTGTCAACTATCGCGTTCCTTTACCGCTACAGCAAGGACGGTATGCCGCTCATCACGCGCCGCATGACCGTCGACGGAAATGCTGTAGGCGAGCCCCAAAATGTGCTCGTCCCCATAGGCACAAGCTTCCGCGAGGTAATGGAGTTCTGCAAGACCGACATCGACGCACTGAAAAAAGTCATTGCGGGCGGACCAATGATGGGGATGTCCGTACCCGATATAGATATGCCCGTTGTCAAGACCTCGAACGCACTGCTCGCATTCAAGAGCTACGATGAGAGAAAGACGTCTGCGTGCATACGCTGCGGCAGATGTGTGAACGTATGCCCTCTCGGACTCATGCCCGCCGAGATAGACAGGGCATACAGGATAAAAGATATCGACGACCTGAAGAAGCTGAAAGTGCTGCTCTGCATGAACTGCGGAAGCTGCACCTACGTATGTCCCGCGAACCGAAAGCTCGCGGAGACAAATCAGCTCGCGAAGGCTCTTATACCAAGAAAGTGAGGTGAGAACATGAACAGACTTATTGTTTCGCCGTCTCCGCACGACGAAAACTACCTGAAGACCTCGACGATAATGCTCAATGTCATTATCGCACTTATGCCCGCGCTCATAGTGGGATGTGTATACTTCGGACTGCGTGCTCTGCTGCTGACGGCAGTATGTGTCGGCTCGTGCGTTCTGTTTGAGTTCCTCACCAGAAAGCTCATGAAGCGTGAAAACACTATCGGCGACCTATCGGCGGTCGTCACAGGCGTGATACTGGCGATGAACCTGCCTTCAACGCTTCCACTGTGGATGGCGGTGATAGGCTCATTCGTTGCGATCGTTGTAGTAAAACAGCTCTTCGGCGGCATCGGTCAGAACTTCGCAAACCCTGCCATTACTGCACGAATAGTTCTCATGGTGAGCTTCCCTGCCGCTATGACAAGGTGGGTGGAGCCGTTCACACATGAAGCTGTTGACGCAGTATCGGGTGCTACCCCGCTTGTCCTCGATTCATTCAGAGGTACGACCGATGAGATACTCATGCCCTCATATCTCGACCTCTTCCTCGGAAAGACAGGCGGCTGTCTCGGCGAGACCTGCGCTCTTGCGCTCCTCATCGGCGGACTCTACCTCGCAGTACGCAAAATAATCAACCTCGCAGCCCCACTCTCATTCATCGGCAGCCTCTTCGTGCTCACATGGGTAAGCGGCGGCGACCCCGTTTATCAGATACTCGCAGGCGGCGTGTTCCTCGGAGCCTTCTTCATGGCTACGGACTATGCCACCACTCCTATCAGCACCAAGGGCAAGATAGTATTCGGTCTCGGCTGCGGACTCATCACCTTTGTCATCAGACGCTTCGGCTCATTCCCGGAGGGCGTATCGTTCTCGATACTGCTGATGAACGTACTGACTCCGTACATAGAGCAGCTAACACGCACAAAGGTGCTCGGAGCAAAGGAGGCTGAGAAGAATGAATAAGATACTCCCCTCCCTCGTTCTCACGATAATATGCCTTGTGGCTTCGGCTCTTCTCGTGTTCGCTCATGAGCTCACAAAAGAGAACATCGCCGAGCAGAAGGAGCTCAAATTCAGCTCGTCTGTCGAGGCACTCTTCGGCAAGACCGATTCAAAGCTCGTTGAGGGCGATTTCGGCGACGGCATAGAGGCAGTCGCTGTTACCTCCGACGGCAGAACTGCGATACAGGTCATAGCTGACGGCTACTCCAAGGACGGAATAAACATACTGGTCGGCATAGACGCCGACGGCAAGGTATCGGGAATAGAGTTCGTATCTCTCGGCGAGACTCCCGGTCTCGGCTCGAAGGTACGCGATATCCCCGAATTCCGTGAGCAGTTCTACGGCATAGGCTCGAACGCCGAGGCTTCTGCCGTTGACGGCATCAGCGGTGCGACCTTCTCATCAAACGGCATGATGAAAGCAGTAGGTCGGGCACTCGATGCTTACAATGAAAACAAGGAGGCGATACTCAATGGCTGATAAGAAGAACTCACTTTTCGGCGAGCTTACAAAGGGCATAATCAAGGAGAACCCCACGCTCGTAATGCTGCTGGGTATGTGCCCCACGCTCGCTGTTACGACACAGGCAATGAACGGTATCGGAATGGGTCTTGCCACAACGTTCGTTCTTCTCGGCTCTAACATCGTTATCTCGGCTCTGCGCAAGGTCATTCCCGACAAGGTGCGTATCCCCGCATTCATTGTCATCATCGCAAGCTTCGTTACTCTCATCGGCTTCCTGCTCGAGGGCTTCGTTCCGAGCCTGTATGACAGCCTCGGCATCTACCTCACGCTCATCACCGTAAACTGCATAATCTTCGGACGTGCAGAAATGTTCGCGAGCAAGAACAACGTCATAGCTTCCGCGTTCGACGCGATAGGAATGGGTATAGGCTTCACGCTCGCCCTCTTCCTCATGGGCAGTATCCGCGAAATAATAGGCGCGGGTCAGTGGATGGGCATGGACATTCCCGTAATGCACTCTAACCCAATGCTGCTGTTTATCATGCCCGCAGGCGGCTTCTTCACCCTCGGCTGCATAATCGCGGCAGTAAACAAACTCAAAAACAAGAAGCCTCCTCAGGAGCTCTCTTGCGGAGGCTGTGAAGGCTGTCCCATGGCAGAAAAATGCGGTACAAAGGAGTCGGATAAGTAATGAAGACAATACTTGCAATAATGCTCTCGGCAATGATAACCGACAACTTTATTGTCTCGAAATTCATGGGAATCTGTCCGTTCCTCGGCGTTTCAAAGAAGCTCGGCAGTGCAACGGGCATGGGCATCGCGGTAACATTCGTCATGATATGCGCGACCTGTGTTACGTACCCCATTTATCACGGGCTCCTCGTTCCGAATCATATCGAGTATTTCAAGACGGTAGTATTCATACTCGTTATCGCGCTTTTCGTTCAGCTCGTCGAAAACTTTCTCAAAAAGTGCGTTCCCGCGCTGTATAAGTCACTCGGCGTTTATCTGCCGCTCATCACGACGAACTGCGCTGTTCTCGGCGTAACTGTAATCAACATCGACAACAACTACACCTTCATACAGTCACTCGTGAATGCTCTGTTCGGCGGAATCGGATTCGCGCTGATGCTCATCATCTTCTCGGGTGTACGCAAAAAGCTCGAATACGCCGACATACCCGAAACATTCAAGGGCGTGCCTGCAACGCTCATCGCCGCTTCGATAGTCTCCGTAAGCTTCATGGGCTTCTCGGGACTTATGAGCTAAGGGGGTGCCGACATGGAAACATATCTGATCCCCGCTCTTATCCTCGGAGGCTGCGGCATTCTCGCGGGCGTGCTGCTGACTATAGCGTCAAAGGTATTTTACGTCAAGGTGGACGAACGCATCGAGAAGATATCGGAGGCTCTGCCGCAGGCGAACTGCGGCGCGTGCGGATTCGCAGGCTGTGCTGACTACGCCGACGCTATCATCACCAAGGGAGCTCCCACTAATCTATGCCGTCCAGGCGGAGCTGATGCCGCAGGCAAGATAGCCGACATACTCGGTACTACGGCTGCGGAAGTCGTCCCTATGACGGCTGTGGTACACTGCTCGGGCGACTGTGAAGCTACAAAGCCTCAGTTCGACTTTGACGGTGTGCAGTCCTGCAAGGCTGTAAAGCGCTTCTACGGCGGTAACGGCTCGTGCAAATTCGGCTGTATCGGACTCGGAGACTGCGCGGCTGTCTGCGAGCACGACGCTATCAGGATAGTGAACGGCGTCGCGAAGGTAGACCCTGCTCTGTGCGGTGCGTGCGGTCAGTGTGCAGCTGTATGTCCGAATTTGCTGATAAGCATCAAGCCCAAAACCAAACACATAGATGTGCTCTGCTCTTCGGGCGATAACGGCAAGGCGACCAAGCTTGCTTGCAAGAACGGCTGTATCGGTTGTAAAATGTGCGAGAAGAAGTGTCCGACAGGCGCAATCAAGGTCGAAAACTTCCACGCGTCGATAGATTACGACAAGTGCGAGAACTGCGGTGAATGCATGGCGGCTTGTCCCGTCAAGGTCATACACACCTGCAAAGTCTAAAAAAACGCTGTCTATCATTACGGTAGACAGCGTTTTCTCATTCAAACGAAAGTATATATTTCTTCATCTCGTTGAGGCACTCATTGAACGAGCCCGTATTGTCGAAACGGCGCTCAACTCCCGCCGCCGCAAGCTTCTCGTCGGAGAAATCCTCAGTGTCAGCGATGAATCGGCGGCAGAGCTCGGTGAACTTCGGTTCCTCCTCACGGCGCTCGCGCTCCACTGCTCGTGCGAGCCTCTCGCCGTCCTCGACCTCGACATACAGCGGGACTACCCTGTCCGCGCCGAAGTAGTCACGTATCGGCACGAACGACTCAAGCGTGCCTATGACGGCATAGCTGTGTGAATCAAGGTCAATGTTGTCATTTGCTGTGAAGTATGTCCAGTCTCCGAGCTTGGTATTGTAAGTACGGCTCTCAATGACCCTTCCCTCAGAGCTCATCTTCTCAAAGGTCTCACGGTCGACGAAGTGGTACTCCCTTCCGTCCTTCTCATTCTCGCGCATGGGACGGGTGGTGTATATGACGAGCGGGGTGAGTGCCAGACTGCCTATTATAGCCGAATACAGGCTGTCCTTGCCTGACGAGCTCTTTCCCATTATGCAGAATATCCTGTTCATAAGAGACCTCCTAAAATGTGTCAGGTACTATTATAGCAGATTCGCGTACAAAATTCAAGTGAGGTAAACCTAAAAATTCTTAGACCAATTTAGTATAAATCGTTCAGACGTTCTGGATGAAAATTTAGTGAAAACGTCTTGACAAGAAGTGAATAAGATTATATAATTAATATGTGTATATAGGGTTATCAGCAATATGTGCTGAAATAAACGCAAACGAGGGGTGACAGCCAATGTCAAAGCCAATCGAGATAGCCGTTATAGTAGCAGGCATAGACGAGGAATACCAGAACGCCATACTTGAGGGCATTATCGCATTTGCCAAGGAGCATGATGTCAACATCTCATGCTTTGCACCGATAGGCGGAGTTATCTCCATTTCAAAGTATGATATCGGTGAATACAATATATACTCGCTCATAAACTTCGACCGCTTCGACGGAGTTATCCTGATGACCAACACCATCAGCGACCCCAGCGAGAAGGAGAATCTTATAAACCGCGTCAAGGCTTCAAAGCTGCCCGCTGTAGTCTTTGACTGCAACGACTATCCCGAGCTTTACAACATCAGGATAGACAACACCAGCGCCATGCGCGCTATTGTCGAGCACGTCATAGAGGTACACGGCGCAAAGCTCGTCAACTATATATCTGGACCTCTGACAAATCCCGAGGCTGAGGACAGATATCAGGCATTCCTCAGCGTCATGGCAGAGCACGGTCTGACCGTTGACACAAGGCGCGTATTCTTCGGAGAGTTCCGCGCTGAGGACGGAAAGAGAGCCGTCAAGGAATTTAATGACTCAAAGCTGTCCAAACCCGACGCTATAGTATGTGCAAACGACAATATGGCGCTCGCGGCAATTGAGGAGCTCCGCGCACAGGGATACAGCGTACCCGATGACGTGATAGTCACGGGCTTTGACAACACATTCAACGCGCGCCACTACTCCCCCTCGCTAACTACGGTAGACAGACCGCTCGACGCCGCGGGATATCATGCGTGTCAGGCTATACTCGACATTATCTCGGGAAAGAATACAGACGAGGAATCATCGCTTCAGGCAACTCCCGTTTTTGCGGAGAGCTGCGGCTGCAAGAGCGAATATGACGAGAACGTCAGCAGCTACAAGCAGAACGTATTCAAGCGACTAAACGACTGTCACCACGACATCGCGGTGCTCAACCGCCTGACCACCGACCTCGCCGACAACGATACCCTCGAGGACGTTATAGATGATATCGCAAGATATGTCAATGAGCTTCATCTCGGACGCTTCTCGCTATGCCTCTGCTCGAACTGGGACGAATCGTTCCGCGACGGCTGGAAGCAGCACGAGGAACACAAGCCTCAGATACGCGGCTACACCGAGAAGATGAGCGCACCGCTAATAATCGACGGCGAGAAAAAGTTTGCGGTCGAGAGCTTTAGCAGCAGCGCAATGTATCCCTACCGCGACGGCAGCAGCGGTAATGTCAGCTTTTTCCTGCCGCTTCATTTCCGTGAGGTGTGCCTCGGCTACTACATCATCACGAATACGCCATTCCCGCTGAAGAGTATGCTCTGCCACTCGATAATGCTCAATATCAGCCACTCCATCGAGAATATCCGCAAGCTGCTAAACCTCAACAGCATGATACACGAGCTCGACAAGCTCTACGTGAACGACCCGCTGTGCAACATCTACAACAGAAGCGGCTTCATCAGAGCAGCCGACACGATATTCACCCGCTGCAAGCGTACAGGCGACAAGATGCTCATTTCCTTCATCGACATGGACGGCCTGAAGCTCATCAACGACAACTTCGGGCACAAGGAGGGCGACTTTGCGCTCCAGCGTCTCGCAAGCGTCATCGCCAGCTGCTGCGATAAGAACTACATCTGCGCACGCTTCGGCGGAGACGAGTTCATCATACTTGGCTCGGGAGTCCACGAAGGAGATATAGAGCACCTTGAAACGAACTTCAAGAAGCATCTCGAGAATATCAACTCCGTTATCAATAAGCCGTATGAGATATCGGCGAGCATCGGCTCGATAATGTCCGAGGTTACGGACGACCTGACGCTGTTCACGCTTATCACCGAGGCGGATGAGATGATGTACGAAAAGAAAAAGAAGAAAGCGACTTCACGCTATCTTCGCAGAGAATAACCGTATACAAACAGCGGCACTCATTTTGCGTGCCGCTGTTTTTCGTTTTATAGTTTCGTTAAATGCATCAAAGACTTTTCTTCAAACGATCCTGTAATCTTTTAACTATCAGTTTCAAGGCAGTTCAAGCGTACGCTTCGTTATACCTGCTGCCACACCCTGAGTGCCTGTACCGACATGGCTCGCTATGCTGCACGCCAGAGGTCTGTATGTAACGTGATACCCCGGGAATTCCGCTTTTATCATTCCGACCCAGCGGTCTATCTGCTCCTGAGTTTCCATTGTGCCCGAAGCGCCGATGCTCATATGCTCCTTCGGGACGCCCTTATACTTGTTCTCGAGGTCGTTGTGGATCGCTTCGAACATCTTCTTCTCGGCGTTGTCCATACCTCTTACTTTTGCGTATGCATCAAGCTTGCCGCCCTGTATCTTCAGCACGGGTTTGAGGTTGAGCACTGTCGCTATAGCGGCACCCGCCTTGGTTATCCTGCCTGTCTTGATTATGCGTTTAAGGCTCTGGAGTGTGATATAAATGTCGTTGTTATAGGTCTGCTCCTCGAGGTATTCCTTGATTGCCTGTCCCGTCATACCGTTTTCAGCCATGTACTGCGCATCGTACACGGAGTCGAGCAGAGTTATGGATATGCGGTGATTGTCAACTACAATGACCTTTCCGTCATAGTCTGCGGAGAGAGCTGTAGCAGTCGCACAAGAGCCGCTGAGTCCGCTCGTCATCGGGATATACACGAGCTCATCGTAGCCCTGCGAAAGTATATCATCCCACATCTGAGTGAGATCACCCGGCGAAGGCTGCGAGGAAACAATGTCCTTGTCTTCGCTGAGAGCCTTATACAGCATAGTGTGGTCGAGCGTGACCTCCTCCATATAATCCTTGCCGTCGATCATTACCGGCATGGGCAGTACGAAAATCCCGTTTGTCTTGCCCTCATCAAGTGTGATACCGCTGTTTGTGTCGGTCATTACCGCTGTTTTCATTTGTCATTCCTCTTTCTTTTGAAAATGTCTGTAAAATACAAATCAATTATATCACCGTCGGGCGGTTTTGTCAACAAATAGCTTGCGCTCAGCAATAATCAGGATCTACGCAGCCTCAGTTTTCGCGGCAAGGCTTGATGGAACGAAAGTTTTTCGCCGCGTCCACTTGCTATTTTGTGCTTTATGTGATATAATAAAATGTGATTGATAATCCACCGAAAGGAATCATAAATATGTCTGACAAGAAAGAAAAAAACAACAAGCCGTTTGAGATACCGCGCCCTGTTTTCCCGAAGAGAGCTGTCATCACGGGCGGTATGCCATACGGCAACAAGGAACTCCACTTCGGACACGTCGGCGGAATGTTTGTGTTTGCTGACACATACGCCCGCTTCATGCGCGACCGTATCGGCAAGGAAAATGTCATCTTCGTCGGAGGTACCGACTGCTACGGCTCCCCTATAGCTGAGGGCTGGCGCGTCAAGGTCAAGAACGGCGAGTTCAGCGGTTCCCTTGAAGAGTTTGTACAGCGCAACCACGACAAACAGCAGAAGACGCTCGACGACTACGGCATATCACCGAACCTCTTTGCAGCTTCGGGTCTCGGACGCTCCAAGGAGATACACGCCGAGGTCACTGATTGGTTCATCAGCTCGCTCCACAAGAAGGGACAGCTCAATCAGATAACTACCATGCAGTTCTACGATGAGAAGGCAGGCTGCTTCCTCAACGGCAGACAGGTCATCGGAAAATGTCCCGTAGAAGGATGTACCTCCGAAAAGGGCTACGCTGACGAGTGCGACCTCGGACATCAGTATATGCCCGAGAACCTTGTTGACCCCGTCAGCACGCTCACAGGTGAGACTCCTACGATGAAGCCCGTCACCAACTGGTACTTCAAGCTCCGCGACTATGAGCAGCTGATGAAGGACTGGGTCGAGGAGCTCAAAAAGCGCAAGGATATCCGTCCCGTTGTATGGAAGACTATAGACGAGTTCCTCAAGCCGCCCGTTATCTATGTAAAGCGCGAGTTCGAGGAAAAATACCTCACTCTCAAGGACACCATGCCCGAACATGAGTACCTCGAGGAGCCCAAGAAACCTTCGTTCACGGTACAGTTCACCAAGCTCTCCGATTGCGACGAGGCGTGCCGTATACTCACCGCGAACGGCATACGCTACAGAACAGGCAAGACACTTGTTCCCTTCCGTCTTACGGGTAACATCGAATGGGGAGTTCCCGCACCCGTCATGGACGGTGTTGAAGGGCTGACCGTGTGGGTCTGGCCCGAATCTCTCTGGGCGCCTATCTCGTTCACACAGACCTACCTTGAAAAAGAGGGCAGAGACCGCGATGAGTGGAAGGATTACTGGTGCAGCAAGGATTCGACCGTATATCAGTTCATCGGTCAGGACAATATCTACTTCTACGGCATTGCCGAGCCTGCCATGTGGATGGCACAGCAGAGCTCCGATACCAAGACAGCTGATGTTCCCGACGGAGAGCTCCAGCTGCCCGTTATTGTGGCAAACCACCACATTCTCTTCCTCGATAAGAAGGCTTCAAGCTCCGGAGCAGTCAAACCTCCTATGGCCGATGACCTCCTCAATTACTACACTCCCGAGCAGCTTCGTATGCACTGGCTCGGTCTCGGTCTCGGTCAGCGCTCGGTAAGCTTCATGCCAAAACCCTTTAATCCCGATGCAAAGCCCGAGGATGCCGACCCCGTAGTAAAGGACGGTCTGCTTCTCTCGAATGTGTACAATCGCATGATACGCACCGCTTTCTACACTACTCAGAAGGAATTCGACGGCGTAATGCCTGACCTCGCACCCGAGGAGAAGTTCTTAGCAGAGGCAAAGAAGGCTGTCCTCGAATATGAGAGACATATGTCCAAGTTTGCGTTCCATCAGTGTACCTACGTGCTCGACAGCTATATCCGCAACGGCAGCAAGTATATGGCAAAGGCTGTAAACGGCGAGAATATCAGCAAGGACGAGCTCGCACAGGCTCTTGCGAACCTCTTCTATATGATACGTATTGCCGGAGTACTCCTGCACCCGATGGCTCCATTCGGCACCGAAAAGCTCCGCGAGTACCTCGAGGTCGATGAGCGCATATGGTCGTGGGATACTATCCTCGAGCCCCTCACCTACTTCACGGGCAAGCAGCATAAGCTGAAATTCCTGCCTCCGCGCACGGATTTCTTCACACGTCACGAGAGCCAGTTCACACAGAACAGCGAGGAATAAGAACTCATAGAAAAGACCTTTACCGATAAACGGTAAAGGTCTTTTTGTATCTGTTAGATTCAAACAGCTTACAGCTCAGAAAGCGCAAGTTCGATTCGAGCAATACTCTCCTCCTTGCCGAATACTTCCATAAGCTCGGTAGCTCCGCCCGGAGTAACTCCAAGACGCGCAATAGCGATACGTATAGCCCACATAACAGCTCCCGCCTTCTTCTCTGTGGAAGCGGCGTAGCCTTTGAGCAGCTCGAACAGCGTATCGTTGTCCCAGCTCTCGGCATTTTTCAGAAGCGGCAGACAGTCCGCGAGGACTTCCTTGCAGCTCTCGGGAGTTGTCTTGTTCTTCTTATTTGTATAGAGCTCCTTGTCCATATCGAGCCTGTCAAGCACGAACCCGATTCGCTCCTTTATCTCGCAGAAGGCGTAGATACGCGATTTTAGCAGTCCTGCGAGCTTCTTCGTGTCGATGTAGGCGGGACAGAGCTCATCAAGTATAGGCAGAGCTTTTGCGAGGTAGCTCTCGTCGTCCATTTTCTTGATGTACTCGGAGTTGAACCAGTTGAGCTTCTCATAGTCGAACACGGCGGGAGACTTGCTGAGCCCCTCCATTGAGAAGTTCGCTTTGAGTTCATCCATGGTGAAGAACTCCTGATTCGTGTCCTTGGGACACCAGCCGAGGAGCGCGATATAGTTGACGATAGCCTCGGGCAGATAGCCGTCCGCAACGAGGTCCTGGAAGCTTACCGCACCGTGGCGCTTTGAAAGCTTCGATACCTTGCCGTCCTCGTCCTTGCCCATGAGGAGCGGGAGATGCACGTAGGTCGGGCGCTCCCAGCCGAATGCATCGTAGAGGAGGCAGTATTTCGGCGTGGAGGTAAGGTACTCGTTTCCGCGTACAACGTGGGTAACGCCCATGAGGTAGTCGTCTACTACGTGGCAGAAATTATACGTCGGATAGCCGTCTGCCTTTATCATTATCTGGTCGCGGAGCTCGGAGTTGTCGATAGTTACCTCACCGTAGACCTCGTCAACGTATGAAGTAGTACCTTCGAGCGGCATTTTCTGGCGGATAACATAGGGAACACCGTCTGCAAGATTTTTCTCGACCTCTTCTTTCGGGAGGTCGCGGCAATAACCGTCATAGCCGCCTATCCCCTTGTCGTCCTTGAGTGATTCAAGGCGCTCGGGAGTACAGAAGCAGTAATAGGCATGACCGCTCGCGATGAGCTTCTCCGCGTACTCTTTGTAGATAGGCAGGCGCTCGCTTTGGATATACGGACCGTGCTCTCCGCCCACAACGGGACCCTCGTCGTAGTCGATTCCCGTCATTTCGAGCGTTTTGAGGATAACGTCCACCGCTCCCTCAACAAAGCGCTCCTGGTCTGTATCCTCTATGCGGAGTATGAACCTGCCGCCCTGCGACTTTGAAAGCAGGTAGGAATACAGCGCAGTACGCAGGTTTCCGATATGCATGAAGCCCGTCGGTGACGGAGCAAATCTTGTAGTGATAGTTTTTGACATCTTTATTTCCTCGCTATTTTATCTTTTGATGAAGTATTCCTCGTACCATACAAGGAAGGTATATATTGTCCAGACCTTGCGCCAGTTGTCGGAATTTCCGCCGACATAGTCGCTGTAAATGGCATTTATCTCGTCGATATTGAAGAACTCGGCAGCATAGTCGCTGTTGAACTTTGCTCTAACGTCGGCGTTGTAGTTCTCATCCGCGAGCCATATCCTCACAGGAACGATGAAACCGAGCTTCTTGCGGAAGGCTATCTCCTCGGGAAGTACCTTCGCAGCGGCAGTTCTGAACGCTACCTTGTTCTGCTCCTCATTGACCTTGAAGCGCGACGGCATACGCGACGCAATGTCGAAGATACGCAGGTCAGTGAGCGGCATACGAATCTCGAGCCCCGCGGCAGTGCTCATCTTGTCGACATTGAGGTAGATATCGCCCTCAAGCCATATCTGAATATCCACATCGGACATCTTGGTCAGCGGGTCAAATCCCTCAGTCTCGTCGTAGATGTGCTTTACAAGGTTTATGGGAAGAACATTGGGATCATAGGTTCTGAGTATGCGCTGCTTCTCGTCCTCCTTCATGATGTTGGTATTGCCGACATAGAAGGTCTTGAGGTTATCGCCGTATTTCTCGGCATTGCGGTACATATTGTACCCTCCGAAGAACTCATCGGCGCCCTCGCCCGAGTAGCATATCTTGGTATGCTTGGCAGTCGCGATACAGCCGAGCGTGAACACTATAGCAGAAGCATCGCCGAGAGGCTGCTCCATATTGTACATCGTATAGGGCACGATATCAAAGAAGTCCTTGGGCTGTATATTCGCGACAGAGTGCTCAACTCCGAGAAGCTCCGCTGTCTTTGCGGCAACTCGCGATTCGTCAAAGCGCTCCTCGTCGTAGCCGCAGGAATCCGCACGCTTTGCGTCACTCATAGCAAGCACGTAGGATGAATCCACACCGCCTGAGAGGAAAGATTCAACGGTCTCGTCCTCGTCCTTGACCTCAGTGAAGATGTGCGAAAGCGTAGAATGTATCTCATCCGCCCATTCATCGCAGGACTTGCTCTCGTCGGGCTTGAAGGTCGGAGTCCAGTATCTGCCGAGTTCAAGCTTACCGTCCCTGAATTCGAGCCAGTGACCGGGCATGAGCTTCTTCACGCCCTTGAAGAAGGTGTCCTCGCCCGCAACGTAGGTGAGCGACATATATATCTGGAGCATATCGCGGTTGAGCTCCTTGACGAAGCCCTCCTGCTCCATTATCGTGCGTATGGAAAGCGAGCACAGAAGTCTGCCGTCAGCGGTGACGTAATAGTAGAACGGCTTTGTTCCGAACTGGTCGCGGAGGGCGAAAATCTTGTCCTCCTTCTCATCATACAGCCAGAACGCGAACATACCGAAGATGTGGTCGCCCATTGTGCGTCCCCACTTTTCGTATGCCTTGACGATTATCTGCTTCTCACATTCCTTAGCGGACATTCCGCCGCCTATGCCGAGCTCATCGCAGAGCTGCTTACGGTTGCGGATATGTCCCCTGTACTCACGTAATTCTGCCATGTGTGTTCCTCCGTTCAAAAAACTTCGTATATCTGGGGACGGTTCATCAGTTTGCCGAGTGCGTCCCTGACATCTCCGCCCTCGAAGAGCACCTTGTTGAGTTGTTCCGTTATGGGCATCTCAACGCCCATTTTCTTTGCGAGCTGATACGCCGCATTACAGCAGCAGTAGCCCTCAACAGTGCCGACGCGCTTTACCGCCTCCTCGGGAGATATGCCCTGTCCGATAAGTATGCCCGCACGTCTGTTTCGGCTGTGCATACTGGTGCAGGTGACGATAAGGTCGCCAATGCCCGTGAGGCCGCTGAATGTCTCTACCTTAGCTCCGCAAGCCTTTCCGAGTCGCGCTATCTCATGTATACCGCGCGTCATGAGCGCAGCCTTGGTGTTATCGCCGTAGCCCATACCGTCGCAGATACCGCAGCACAGCGCGATGATATTCTTGAGCGCGCCGCCGAGCTCGCAGCCGATAACGTCGTCATTGAGATAGAGCCTGAGAAAGCTGTTGCCGAGCTCTGACTGTATGTACTTGGCAGCTTCCGCATTTTTAGAAGCGCAAGCCATAGTCGTGGGTACGCAGCGTGCGACTTCCTCCGCATGGGAAGGTCCCGAAAGGACCACGAGGTCCTTCACGCCGAGCTCCTCCTCGATGACCTCGCTGAGGCGCTTCAGACTGTTCTCTTCAAGACCTTTTCCGGTGTTGACTATGGTCATGTGGTCGTCGATGTAGGGCTTAGCCTCCTTTGCTACTCCCCTCACAAACGACGAGGGTATGCCGAATATGAGAATGTCACAACCCTTTATGCACGAGATATCGCTCGTAAGCACTATCTCGTTTGGTATCTGAACCCCAGGAAGCTTCTGCTGGTGCTCGCCGTGGGCACGTATGTCGTCTATCTCAGATTGGAACTTCGACCATACGGTAACGTCGTGCTTGCCACACTGCTTTGCCATTATAGCTATTGCGAGACCGAAGCCTCCCGAGCCGAGTATAACTATCTTTGCCATAAGATATCCCCCTTTATTCAGTCAGCGATTCTCGAGCTGAACGAGAACTTCGTCTCGGTGTTGTTCATAAGGCGCTCGATGTTTGAACGATGCATCCAGATTATCATCACAGCCATAGGAAGCGACAGTATCAGATACAGGAAGCTCCTGCCGAAGCCGCTGCCGTTGACTATCCAAGACATGAGGAACACAGCAAGAGGTCCGTACGCAGTCGCTATTATGGACGAAAGCGATACGAACTTGCAAAGTGCGAGCGTTACGATGAATATTGCCAGAAGAGCGATAAATACTCTGAAATCGAGAGCAATAAAGGAAGCTGCTCCAACAAGGACGCCCTTGCCGCCCTTAAAGCCGTAGTAAACAGGGAAAACGTGTCCGATTATAGCAAAGAATGCCGCAATATAGCCAATATAGTGTACGTCATTATCAGGCAGGAACCCTACCTTGAGCCAGCCTGCCACAAGGCGTGCAAGTGCAACCGCAACTACTCCCTTCAGCAGGTCACCGAGGAGAGTAAGTCCCGCGCAGGCAGGTCCGCAGCAGCGGTAGGTGTTGGTGAGTCCCGCATTGCGGCTGCCCATGGTGCGGATGTCCTTGCCTCTGACGAGCTGTACTACGATTATTGAGAAATTAAGGCTGCCGAGCAGATAGCCTATCGCGGCAGCAATTATAAGAGCGAATAACACTTTCATTATTTATCGTTTCCTCCTCTTTCACGGACTATAAAACGCACAGGTGTTCCTTCAAGTCCGAATGTCGAACGTATCTGGTTTTCAATATATCTTCTGTAGGAAAAGTGGAACAAGTCTGCTCTGTTCACGAACGTGACAAACGTAGGCGGCTTAGTCGACGGCTGAGTCATATAGTATATCTTCAGTCTCCTGCCCTTATCGGACGGCGGCTGCACCCTTGTAGTAGCATATGCAAGAACATCGTTGAGCATACCTGTTGATATTCGCATACTATTCTGTCCGTAGGTGTACTTTATCAGCTCGTAAAGCTTGTTTATGCGCTGTCCCGTCTTTGCGGATATGAACACGAACGGCACATACGACATGAAGCTGAAATCATTTTCAAGCTTTGTACGAAACTCCTGCATTGTCTTGTCGTCCTTCTCAACAAGGTCCCACTTGTTGACGGCGACAACACAAGCTTTTCCCTGCTCATGGGCATATCCAGCGACCTTTGAGTCCTGCTCTGTAAAGCCCTCCGTCGCGTCGAGCATTATCACGCAGACGTCAGCGCGGTCTACAGCCATATACGCGCGGAGCACGCTGTAGTGCTCGACCTTGTCCGTGACCTTCGACTTCTTGCGAATGCCCGCGGTATCTATGAACACGAACTTGCCGTACTCGTTCTCGATGACGGTGTCCGTGGAGTCACGCGTCGTACCTGCTATGTCGGAGACGATAACACGCTCCTCGCCTGCTATCCTGTTTATCAGCGAGGACTTACCCGCATTAGGCTTTCCTATTACTGCGACCTTTATATGGTCATCACTGTACTCCTCCTCATTTGCGTCGGGGAGGTACTCGTATATCGCGTCGAGCATATCGCCCGTGCCGTGACCGTGGACCGACGATATCGGGAAGGGCTCGCCGAGTCCGAGGTTGTAGAACTCATAAAGCTCGAGCGGAGGCTCGCCGAGATTGTCCACCTTGTTTACTGCCAGTATTATCGGCTTGCCGCTCTTTATCAGCATCTCCGAAACGGCGTAGTCGTCCGCGGTGACTCCGCAGCGTATATCCGTGACAAAAACTATCACGTCCGCCTTTTCTATGGCGAGTTCCGACTGTCTTCTCATCTGCGCGAGTATAACATCGTCGCTGTCGGGCTCTATGCCTCCCGTGTCCACGACCATGAACTCCTTGCCGCGCCACTCACACTTTGAGTAGATGCGGTCGCGCGTAACTCCGGGGGTGTCTTCCACTATGGAGAGGCGCTGACCTATCAACTTGTTGAACAGCGTGGACTTGCCGACATTCGGACGTCCAACTACTGCTACTATCGGAAGTGACATAGTATCACGCTCCTTTCTTATGTATCTGTTATTTCACCGAATCTTCTTTTTTGAGGTAATCGGTGAGGTGAGCACCGTCCTCGCTGTCAACACCGAGGAAGATCACTTCTTCGCCGTCAAATTCGCCGATGTAGAACTGGTCGCTGTTGACTATCCTTGTAAGGCGCTCGAAGAACGCATTGAGACTGTACGCGAAAACTTCCTTATGCTGCTCGTCTCTGCCGAAGTTGATGATCTGACCGACCCGTCCTTTTGTATCCGGGTCGAGGTCAAGACCGATGAAGTTTCCGCCTCCGTCTGCACATATCGGTATCCATTTCGCATTTGCATATTGTCTCTTGATGAACCCCTCGGGCTTCGAGGTGAATGAGCTATCCTCACCGAAACCATTTTTTCCTGCAAGCTCTGCCCAGTGTCCGACCTCGGAAACCACCTCGTCAAGACTCAGGAAGTGAAAGCCAAGTATCACACCGCACATTGCCTCCGGGTCATCGCCGTTATTTGCAAAGTAGAGCTCTTTCAGCTCGATCGGAAAGCGGATCCCCAGCGCCTGCTCAGCGGCAATGAGCTTGTCGAGAGTCGCACAAGCGTTGAGGTTGTCTCTCAGAGACGGCATTTTCGTGAAAAGCGCCTGCTTATATGTGTTCCATGCATTCAGCACACTGTCCACCTCATTTTTTCATTATAAGTCTCAGTATTACCGCAAGCAAAATATGTGCGGGATAGAATATGTAAAAGAACCACTTCGAGAACTTCGGGAAGTGCCCTTTTTTGCCGCTGTAGAAGACCGTCATCAGCAGATACGCTGCGATGAAGTCGAAGATGTGTACGAGCGTGACCTCGAGCCTTATCGGCGTAAAATCCGTTATGAGCGACGGTACCGACGATACTGCGAGGTATACCGCCCACGCTGAGAAGTACCAAATCGCCCTTGCCTTCGGCTTTTCGCGGAAGACGTGAAGTCCGAAGATGATGACAGGTCCGAACAGCATCCACTCTGTCATTATCGCCAGCGAGCCGAGGCAGCAGAGTATCACAAGAGCTATCCTCTGCCATAGCTTGAAGCGGCTCTCCCACGCGCACAGTGCGAGCAGACCAAACAGCAGTCCGAACATCACATTCGTCTGCCACCAGCCGTAGAACTCAAACCACAGCAGATAGAACGGCACCTGCGTAATACAGCCGAAAATCAGCAGCCGCATGGCATATTTCTTCCGCGAGCGCGTGTACTTGAAGCCATCCGCCACAAAGAAGAACATCACGGGCGGAGTGATAAGGCTGAGCTCGATGAATATCCTCTGCCACAGCGGACAGTCCGCGAACAGACCGTCTGGCGGCGTATCACCGATACTAAGCCACGCCATGATGTGTCCCGTGAGCATGAAGAATATGATGATGTACTTTATAGCGTCGCGGTTTATGACCTTGAATCTGCCCGTTTTCTCCATATGTCCTCCTTAATAGGTCACACCCATTATCGCGTCGAGGAGTTCGTAGCCGTCGCTGTCGGAGCTCCGCAGAGGCACTCCCAGCTCGCGCTCGACGTCGGAAACCGTCATATCATCGAGGAAGACGTCGCTGTCCCTCCTCAGCATTGCCGAGGAAATGAGCAGCTCGTCGCCGAGGTCGCGTCCCTTTAGCTGTGCTATAAGATCCTGAGCGGTGATGAGTCCCGTAACGGTGATAGTGTCTCCGAAAAAGTCGTTGCGTATGCGTACCACGTCGCATTTCAGCTGAGGGAAAGCCTCCTCTGCCTTTCTTGCGAGGCGGCAGATTATCGGGTAGGGACTGTAGCCCGTAGCTATCGTAACGTGCCGCTCTCCGCCCTCCCATTCGGCTATCTCAAGTGCTTTCGTGAACTCGTCCATCAGCGAGCGGAGCATTCCCACGCCGTTTTCGTACTGGGAGTAGTCCTCGTAGAACTCGGCGGGAGGTATATCGCGCTCGGCGATGAGAAAGAACTCGTCCGAAGGGAAAACCGTCCGCGTCCCGAATTTTTCGAGAAATTGCTGCTGGTACTCACCGATTATGTCTATGGTCTCGCCTGCCGTCTGCTTGTTGAAAGTAGTCAGCGGGTAAAGTCCCTCACGGAATTTCGTAACTCCCACGGGCACGACCGCCATGCTCGTGATATTCGGCATAAGCTCACCGAGATCACTGAGCGTGCGGCGCAGCTCGTCGCCGTCGTTCATACCCGGACAGCATACGACCTGACAATTCAGCTTGATGCCGTTCTCCGCGAGCTGACGTATGAATTTCAGCTTCTCACCCGCGAATCTATTGTGCATCATCTTCACACGCAGCTCGGGGTTCGTCGTGTGGACAGACACATTTATATTCAATTTCATCTTGATTATGCGGTCGATATCCTCTTGCTTGAGATTCGTGAGCGTAACGTAGTTGCCCTGCAAAAAGGAAAGACGGGCATCGTCGTCCTTGAAGTATAACGTCTCACGCATTCCCGGAGGCATCTGGTCGATGAAGCAGAATACGCAGTTATTGCTGCATCGCTGCTTGCTATCCATAAGGAAAGTTTCAAACTCGAGCCCGAGGTCGTCATACTCGTCCTTCTCGATGCGGAAGGTAAGCTCTTCGCCGTGGCGGACGATATCAAGCGTGACCCTTGTCTCGGCAGCATAGTACATATAGTCGAGTACATCCTTTACGGGATGTCCGTTTATCGCTGAAAGCAAGTCACCCTCGCGGACCCCGCACCTACTCGCAGGAGAGCCTTCAGAAACACTATTTATCTTTACCATAAGCTCTCCCCTGCCAGCAAATCAAGATGATAGAATCGGTTATAGCAAAAAGGGAGAGGAAGACTTCTGCCTCCTCTCCTCCTCATGTATCGGAATTAGCCGATTATTCAGCGTCGATCTTAAGAACCTCAACGCCCTTATAGAATCCGCAGTTCTTGCAGACCTTGTGCGGAGCCTTGTATGCGCCGCAGTTATCACACTTGCACATCGCAGGTGTCTCCAGCTTCCATACAGCACTGCGTCTCTTATCGCGTCTTGCCTTGGAAGTTTTTCTCTTCGGTACAGCCATTTTGGCACCTCCTTATATAGAGCTTCACAGCTCGGTATTGATATGCTCGCAGGTCGATTCGTTCAGGTCGCAGCCGCACACCATGCAAAGTCCTTTGCAGTCCTCTTTGCAGAGGTTTTTGGTGGGGAGCTGCAACAGAAGGTCTGTCACTGCTGCTTCATTCAGCTCAATGCTCTCGCCCTCGGCAACGATATAGTCATCGTTATCGCTGTTTGCAGAAGGAACGACAATATGGTCGAAATCATAGTGATACGCTCTTTCAAACTCCTTCAGACATCTGTCGCAGGTGACGAGGAGCGTCAGCTCCACGGAATATTCAAGGTAGACAACGCCTGCCCTGTTATACAGCCGCCCCTTCACCGATACAGGTGAGGCAAAGCTGTAGCCGCGGATATCGGAAAGCTCGTCCACGCCTATCTCATAGGCAAAATCACGGGATTCTCCGACGATACTGAAAAGTTGTTTTAGGTTGATCTTCATATTACAAATCCTTCAGAGCACCATAAAATATATTATACACTAATTGACGGGATATGTCAATAGCTCTTCCCGATTTTTTTAAGGCAATTACCCAATTATTCTTACTTGAGGAACTGCTTTACGCTCTCGGGGAGCTCGCTGTCGTCAGCAGAAACAGTGAAGATAACAGATACGTCATCGCCTGTGAGCTTGTCCAGCTTTTCAAGGAGCTTGCCGAACGCATCGTAATCGCGTCCGCCGATGCGGAAGATTCCGTCGATGTAGATGTGTGTGATGTCGTAGTTGCTTGCGAGGAGACCTGCAATGAAGCCGTAGAATGTATCGTAGCCCTCAATAGCGTAGTACTCTGTATCACACCATCTAACCTTGCGGCTGATAGAGTATCTTACTGTAGAGCCTTTCTCTACGCATACAACGTTTCCTGCTGTAGCCTTTACTGCGTCGTTGATCTGGTCAATGAGTATCTTTGTCTTGCCTGTACCCTTTTTTCCTGTGATGAGTTTTATCATAGTTTACTCCTTCCATTGCCTTGCGGCAGTGTGATAGTTTAGTTTATAGTAAACTCAGCGATTAGCCGAGCTTAGCTTCAAGTGCAGCCTTTGCGCCTTCGTAGCCGGGTTTTCCGAGGAGAGCGAACATATTCGACTTGTAGCTCTCAACACCGGGCTGGTTGAAGGGATTTACTCCGAGAACGTAGCCTGAGATCGCACAAGCCTTCTCGAAGAAATATATCATGTATCCAACGCTCTCTTCGGTAGTATCATCAAGCTCGAGGATGATATTCGGAACTCCGCCCTCAGTATGAGCGAGAACTGTTCCCTCGAATGCCTTCCTGTTGACTACGGACATATTCTGGTTCGTGAGGAAGTTAAGACCGTCGAGGTTCTCTGCATCGGGTTCAAGGAAAAGGTCCTGCTTGGGGGTCTTGATGTCAACGACCGTCTCGAACATGATGCGTGCGCCGTCCTGTATATACTGACCCATGGAGTGGAGGTCGGTCGAGAAAGTAACGGACGCGGGGAAGATACCCTTGTTGTCCTTGCCTTCGCTCTCGCCGAAGAGCTGCTTATACCACTCGCTCATCATTACGAAGCTGGGGTCATAGGAAACGAGCATCTCAACAGCTTTGCCCTTGCGATAAAGGATGTTTCTGAGAGCTGCGTACTTGTAGCAGTCATTGTTGTCGAAGTCAGCGCAGAAGTCAGCCTGAGCCTTTGCAGCGCCCTTCATAAGAGCGTCGATATCGCATCCTGCAACTGCAATGGGAAGAAGACCAACGGCTGTGAGTACTGAGAAGCGTCCTCCTACGTCATCGGGAATAACGAATGTTTCGTAGCCCTCAGCATCGGAGAGGTTCTTGAGTGTTCCTCTTGCCTTGTCGGTAGTTGCAAAGATACGGTTCTTAGCTTCTTCCTTGCCATACTTGTCCTCTACCATCTTCTTGAAGATGCGGAATGCTAGAGCGGGCTCGGTAGTTGTGCCCGACTTGGAAATTACGTTTACAGAGAAGTCCTTGCCCTCGCAGAGAGAGATTATCTCGCTGAGATATGTAGGATTGATGCTGTTGCCTACATAGTAGATGTCGGGGGTGTCCTTCTTCATGTTATTGTAAAGGGGCGACTTGAGGAGCTCGATAGCAGCTCTCGCGCCAAGGTAAGAACCGCCGATACCTATTACGATGAGGATATCGGAATTGCTCTTTATCTTCTCGGCAGCAGCCTTGATACGAGCGAATTCCTCCTTATCGTAGTCTGTAGGAAGACTTACCCAGCCCAGAAAATCATTTCCGAGACCCGTCTTGCTGTGGAGAGTCTGAGCCGCAGCCTCGACCTGAGCCTTGATACCTGTGAGCTCATCAGCATTGACAAAGTCAGCCAGATATTTTGTGTTAAGCTTTAATGACATTTGATTTACCTCCAGTATGCACTACATATAGTATGCAGCACATTATAAATTACCAATCTTATGATACTATATTTTAAAGAATTTTTCAAGTACCTTTATCAAACTAATTCCACTTTTGTACTTTGTAGCCAATTTCAACAAGTCTAATTCAGCAGTTTTGCCAAGGTTTTCACAAAGACAAAGCCATAGCTCAAGGAGGGAACGTCATCTGCCGCAACTATATCTGCCTCACAGACAAGCTCCTTGCCGCTGTAGAAGCCTGCCGTACCTATCCTCTGCCCCTTTTTTACGGGCGCAGCGATGTACTCGGGGAGGACTGTTATCGTCCCCAGCTCATTCACTCCGCGCGGCACGACTATCCCCAACTGCTCACGGAGGCGTATCTCAACAGCTGCGTCCTCTCCCCTGCGTACCTTCATCGGCATCAGCATCTCGTCGGGAAACATGGTCGCTGTGACCTTATAGTCCGTAAATCCGCGGTTTATCAGCTTTTTCGCCGCTGTGAGCGAAGTTTCCGCATCAGGGGCTCCGAGCACTACCGAAATATAGCACGTACCTCTGTCGTTGATGCCGCCCTCCGCAGTGCAAAAGCCCGCCTCGTCGGAGTGACACGCTTTGAATCCGATATGCCGTTCGTAGGTACGCGAGAGCGTATTTTCGCTGACCAGCTCAACCGTTCCGTTCTTGACAAAGTCGCGCCATGTCTGAAAATATTGGCGCAGAAATTCGTATTTTGCAAGAGCACGGCATATTTCCGCAATATCACGGGCAGAAGAATACTCCCGCTCGTCGTAGTATCCGTACGGATTATAAAATGCGGTATTCCGCAGCCCCATATCGAAAGCTTCGCTGTTCATACGCGAAACAAAGCCCTCGATGTTCCGCTCCGATGCCTCAGCGAGCACGGTCATCGCGTCGTTTGCATTGCCGATAATCACAGATTTGAGCAGCTCCTCGACTGTAAGCCTGTCATTTGGCTCCAGCCATATCACAGCTCCCTTTGTGCCGCGGACGGACTCAGACGCATTCAACTCTGTGTCAAGGCGGTATTTCCCCGTTTCAATGTCCTCGGCTACGAGCAGCAGAGCCATAAGCTTGCTCAGATATCCGCAGTGCAGGGGCGTATCAGCATTTTTACCTGCGAGGACCGTACCCGTTGCTTCCTCGACAAGTATATACGCCTGTGCAGAATCAGTAGGTTCATCCGCGGCAAAAGCTGCAAACGGGATAAGCGTTCGGAGCATCAGAATTGCAGCAAATAATGTGAATAATCTCTTCATATCATCACCTCACCGTAATGATATGACCGAAAAACGTATGATATGACGTAAAAAGCGGCTCAATTGAGCCGCTTCGCGTTATTTCTTGTATGTAACTATGAAACCGTCCGTGTTGTTGCCCGATATGCTGTAGTTGCCCGAAATAGGCACTATCGCTGTCGTCGTGTCGCTTTCCGAAGGTATGTAGTAGATCTCGTATCCCGCACCCTCATAAGAGAACTCAAAGGGAGCATCTACAGTATAGCTCTTGAGGAATTCAAGATATTCCTCGAGGCAGAGGTCATTGCGCTGCATTACTGCTGCGTGGAGCTTGCCTACATAGCGGAGATGCCACGGACAGAAAGCCTGTCCCGTCTTTTCCTGCTTGCCCTGCGGATATCTCACGATAAAGCCGTATTTAGCGCAATTCTCGACAATCCAGCCCTCCTCGTCGTAGCCGTCAAAGGCTATGACAGAGCCGCAGCCATTCAGTGCAAGGTCGACCGTGTTGCCTGTTACGCTCTCGGGGAAAGCCTTCGGGCAGCATGAACCCTGCCCTGTATAGGTCTCGGTAGTACCATATACAACGAAGTCGTTGAGTCCCGTTGCGTTTTCATAGCCCATCATCAAGCTGTTGAGCGCCTCAGCAGCATCTGTGTTGAGCATTATGCCCTCTTCGATAAGAGTATAGCTGTCATTCTTGCAGCCGAGCAGGTCTATCATCTCGCTCTTGCTGCCCTCGGCAACCGGATGCTCCGCATCGGCAAGGACAAGAAGTCCCTGTGAGATCTTATCTGCTGTGAGCTGCTGCTCGGTCTTGCCGACAAATCTTACACCGTTAAATTCTGTCGTAGGCTGTCCGTTCTCGTCAAGGGTGAACGGCACCGTATTGTCGTCCGACGCAGCGGAAGCTGACTTCGAGATAAAGTCGCCGTGAACTGTCACCTTGCTGCTCGTGTTGACCCTGAAAAATTCTCTTCTCACGCTGTCAACCACTGTCATTGATACTACGACTCCAATAAGAGCAAGAGCAACTCTGCCCTTATTTACGTGTACCTTTCCCATTTTATTTCATCCTCCATATCTTTCGTTCATACACTTGACCTGCGCTGCCGCAGGCGTGGAAGTCACATCTTCCTTTTTATTTTCGACTGCAAGGATTTATCCGTTTCATTTACGCACTTACCTGTCCGCTCATAACTGCTGCGACTGAATGCACCAAAAATAAAAAAGCATAACATTTTCCGCTGTTTCGCAGACCGAAACGAATGGAAAAAGTTATGCTTACCCTAACATCGGACATTTCAGGTAATGCGTTCCTTTCTCTTGTTCGTTCTACACCTTGCAACGTTCTGACTATTTGTTTTTCTTTTTATCCGTCAAAACTTTCTTTATATCTGTAATTTACATTATATTACAAAATATCGCCATTGTCAACCAAAAAAACGAAAGTCTCCGATTTGCACAAACGGAGACTTTGAGTTTTCAACCATTCAACTTTTCACCGTTGATAACTCGGGGCAAATCTGTTGAATCAATGTTGATTTGATGTTTATTGGGGTTGAAAAGGCTTAGCGAGCCCAAAAACGGAAAATATGTTTTGTGTATATCTCCAAAATGGGGTTGTGCATTACGACGAAGCGTGCCTTTTCAGGGCGAAACAGACCGCTCGGATAAGCACTCCGAACGGTCTGATGAAAACTTTGTGTTTAAGTTTACTTACCGAATACCGCAAGCAGGAATCCTGCCGCAATTGCAGAGCCGATAACGCCCGCAACATTCGGTCCCATAGCGTGCATGAGGAGGAAGTTCGAGGGATTCGCCTTCTGTCCCTCCATCTGAGAAACACGTGCCGCCATAGGTACTGCCGATACACCCGCAGAACCAATGAGCGGGTTTACCTTGCCGCCTGTGAGCAGGTACATCAGCTTGCCGACAAGAAGTCCGCCGACTGTTGAGAAAGCAAACGCTGTAAGTCCGAGTGCTATTATCATCAGGGTCTTGATGTTGAGGAAGCTGCTTGCCGCTGTTGTTGCACCAACAGAGATTCCGAGGAATACTGTTACGATGTTCATGAGAGCGTTCTGTACTGTATCGGAAAGACGCTCGGTAACGCCGCACTCTCTCCAGAGGTTGCCGAGCATGAGGCAGCCTACGAGCGGTGCCGTCGAGGGAAGAAGAAGGATAACGAACATTGCTACGATTATCGGGAAGATGATCTTCTCGGTCTTGGTAACGTTTCTGTTCTGTTCCATCTTGACCTCGCGCTCCTTCTTGGTAGTGAGGAGCTTCATAAGCGGAGGCTGTATCATAGGAATGAGCGCCATGTACGAGTAAGCCGCGATTGCGATAGGTCCGAGGAGCTCGGGAGCAAGTCTTGTTGTGAGGAAGATAGCGGTAGGACCATCAGCACCGCCGATGATACCGATAGATGCTGCCTGATTGCCTGTGAATCCGAGGCATACAGCTCCGAAGAATGCAAGGAATACGCCCATCTGAGCCGCAGCTCCGAGAAGGAGGCTCTTCGGGTTTGCGATAAGCGGACCGAAGTCGGTCATAGCGCCTACGCCGAGGAATATCAGCGAGGGATAGATACCTGCCTTTACGCCGATATACAGGATATCAAGAAGTCCGCCGTGCGCCATGATGTTGCCGTAGCTGTGATAGAACGGGCTCTCCTCATCAAGGAAGTCCTTCCACAGCTCGGGGTGGTAGAGTGCATCGGTTGATTCGGGGCCGAAGTAGGAAAGGTTTACGAGCAGACAGCCGAATGCGATTCCGACAAGCAGCAGCGGCTCGAACTTTTTTCTGATTCCGAGGTAGAGAAGAACGCATGATATCGCTATCATTACGAGGTTCTTCCAGCCCTCGCCTACGAAAAAGCTCTGAAAGCCCGAATCGTTCCACAGCTTTTCAAGGGTCTCAACTATGTTCATCGTTTGCCCTCCTTACGCTATTATCACGAGCGGAGCGCCTGTGTCTACGACAGCGCCCTTGCTGGTAACTACCTGAGCAACGGTACCGTCCTTGGGAGAAACTATCTCATTCTCCATTTTCATAGCTTCGAGTATTACGAGGATCTGTCCTGCCTTGACTGTGTCGCCCTGTGCTACGTCAACACGGAGGATATTGCCCGGCATAGGAGCTGCTACCGTCTCACCTGCTGCGAGGTTCACGGGAGCAGCAGGGGCAGGAGCGGGTGCTGCGGCGGGAGCTGCAGCGGCTGCGGGTGCAGCCGGTACTGCGGCAGGGGCGGGTGCGAGAGCCTCATACTCATCGAGGAGCATCGCCTTGCCCTTCTCGACCTCTACTTCATATGTCTTTCCGTTAAGTGTTACCTTATACTTCATTGTTATTTGACCTCCTTGATGGAAATAAAGCGAAGCTCATTGAGCGGAGTCTGCATCTTATCGGCAACTATAGCCATTATCATCGCAGCGTCCTTATCGGGTACGCCGTGGAGCTTTACGTGTCCTGCCGAGCCCGGTGCGCACGGAAGCGCGAGCGGAGTCACGGTCAGCGGATTAGCCTCGACTTCCTTCTTGACCTTCTCAAGAGTTGCCTTCTCCTGTGCCTTGACCTTGGCGTCCTTGCTCTTGAATATGCCGCCTGTGATGTAGAGAACTATCATCAGCAGAACAAGTCCGAAGAAAACGACTGCATAGCCGAATACCGCAGTTATCGCGGCGTCGCCTATCTCCATTTTCGTGCCGCTGTCAGCTGTCTGAGCGGCAAGAAGTGTAAAATTGATATTCATCGTGTGAAGCCTCCTTACATTTCCTCAATGGTGTAAACTGCTTCATTTTCCTCCTTAGCCTTGCGGTCATTGAGGAACTTCATAGTCTGGTCGGGGTAGCAGATGTAGCTCATTACATCTTCCTCAGAGCGTGCAAGGTCGCCGAGAGCTTCCTTAGCAGCTGCGAAGTCCTCGCCTGTGCGCTTTGCATCCTCGATACGGCAGTCAACAGGCTCTGCGCCCTCAAGAACCTTGTCGAGGAGTTCCTGACTGATAGGTGCGGGAGCTATACCGTACTCGCCCTTGATGTAGTTCTTAACTTCCTTGGAGATGTTCTTGTAGCGCTCGCCGATGAGGACATTCGTTACAGCCTGATTACCTACCATCTGCGAGAGAGGAGTTACGAGCGGAGGATAGCCGAGGTCTGCTCTGACCTTCGGAATCTCTGCGAGAGCAGCATCAAACTTGTCCATTGCGTGCATATCTGTGAGGTTAGCTATCATATTCGAGAGCATACCGCCGGGCACCTTGTATACGAGCGCCTGAGCGTCGGTAGCAAGGCTCTTGGGGTTGAGCTGGCCGCTGTCCACGTACTTCTGCTTTATGGGCTTGAAGTAGTCGTTTACCTTGTTGATGACGTCCTCGTCGAGCCCGCAGTCGATACCGTACTGCTTGAGGGCATAGAACATCGTCTCCGTTGCAGGCTGTGAAGTACCGCCCGAGAAACAGGATGTAGCGGTGTCGATAACGTCGATACCCGACTCGATAGCCTTTGTGATAGTCATATAAGCCATACCCGTTGTGCAGTGGGTGTGGAGGATGAGGGTCATGTCGCCGATAGCGTCCTTGATGCCCTTTATGAGGTGCTCTGCCTCGTAGGGGGACATCGTACCTGCCATATCCTTGAGGCAGATAGTATCGAATCCCATTGTCTTGAGCTCCTTGCACATCTCGATGTACTTGTCAACGGTATGTACGGGGCTCTGTGTGTATGAGATACAACCCGAAGCGACAGTTCTCTCGTTTGCATACTTCTTGGTACACTCGAGAGCTGTTGCGATGTTACGGAAGTCGTTGAGAGCGTCAAAGATACGGATAACGTCGATACCGTTCTTAATTGAGAGCTCGATGAACTTCTCAACTACGTCGTCGTGGTAGTGCTTGTAGCCGAGGAGGTTCTGACCTCTCAGAAGCATTTGCAGACGGGTGTTCGGAAGGTTCTTTCTCAGTCCGCGGAGTCTCTCCCACGGGTCTTCACCGAGGTATCTGAGACAGGAGTCAAATGTTGCTCCGCCCCAGCACTCTACGGAGTAGTAGCCTGCCTTGTCCATTTCCGAGAGGATACCCTCGTAGTCGGAATAGGGCAGACGTGTTGCCATCAGCGACTGGTTAGCGTCGCGAAGAACTGTTTCTGTCAGTTGCACTTTTTTCATGTACAAGCCTCCTAAATTTTAAACTCTGCATTGCAGAGATACTGTACTTTTCACCCCCGAAGGAGTAAAGGGTCTGTGCGTCCTTGCAAATGACCCAATCAAAATTTATTATAACATATATGAAATCGTTTTTCCAGTGTTTTTTCAAGTTTTTTTATTTATTTTATTTCTTTTGCGATATTTTTTTCATATGGCATCTGAAAAAGCTGCCCCGCAAGGACAGCTTTTCTCAACGTTTTTTCTTGAATCGAGGCATTATCCTCTTGATGTAGACCTTGTACACGACGTCAAGGTTGAAGTCATAGAGCAGGAATATCACGTTGCATAATACCAGAAGCGCTATCGCTCCGTACTTGCCAAAGTCGTTCATGTCTTCGATCATCTGCTTGATACCAAAGATGTAAACTGTCACGTAGAAAAAGCTCAGCGCACACGAGTTGAACACTGTCTGCTTCAGTATCAGCCGTATTAAGCCGAAACGTATTTTTTGCAGGAAGAATCTCAGCATAGGATAGTGTCCGAACAGCATTATAAACAGGAGCGCAGCCTCCTTGTCCGCGGTGATGAACAGCGACAGCAGGCTCACTGCGACGTATGTCAGCATAGCCCAGCTTATGCTGACCTCCTCCACGATGATGAGCAGCATAACTCCCGCAATGAGCGGCAGAACGATATACAGGGGCGTAATTATTCCCGCGAGGAACATCGTCACGAGACACAGCGCCGATACTATCCCTCCAAGGGCTACCCTGTAGCTCTTATCCTTCATTTGTCACAGCCTTTTCGGTGCCGTCGGCAGTCTTCTTACTGTGCTGTATACCATATACTACAGCGGAGAGCAGCTTGTGCGGAGCAAAGCGCGAAGCGAATACAGCTGCCCTTACGCCAAGACCTGGGATAGCAATGAGCTGACGGTCGAATGCCTTCCTCAGCGCGAATTCAGCCGCGTAGTCAGGAGTTATCGGCTTTACACTGAAGCTCACGCCGGCGCGGTTGTTGAAGTTGGTATCTACAGGTCCGGGGCAGAGCACCGTAATGCTGACGTTGGACTTGTCGCGGCGGAGCTCCTCCGCTATCGCAAGACTGAGCCTTACCACGTAGTTCTTGGATGCATAGTAAGATGAGAGCAGCGGCCCCGTCATGAAGCCTGCGGACGAGGCTACATTGAGTATGATGCCGCGGTCGCGTTCCTTGAAGTCGCGCAGGAAGAGCTTTGTCAGTATGTGTACCGCGACGATGTTTACGTCTATCATATTCAGCTCGTCGTCGAGGTCTGTCTTGTCGAACCTGCCGAATATACCATAGCCTGCGTTGTTCACGAGCATATCCACGTCTTTGTCCTTGGCAAATTCATAAACCTTGAATACATCTTCGCGCTTTGATAGGTCGGCAACAATCGTCTCTGCACTCCCGAGCTCTGACTTCAGCTGCTCGAGTGCCGCCTCGTTTCTGCCCGTGAGTATGAGCTCCCAGCCGCGTCTGCCGAGCTTGCGTGCCATACTCATACCGATTCCTGATGTTGCGCCTGTTATCAATGCTTTCATTTTTGTTACCTCATTTCTATCATGCTTAGCTTTTCGCTGTTTATTGAATCTATACCGAGCAGGAAAAGTGTCTGCTCGCATTCGTTAGGGTCTGTGAACTCCTCGAGCGGTCTGTCGGCATACTCGGGGAAAAATACCGTTATCTCGCTGTAATGCTGCGTCAGGAACGGCACAAAGCACGCCGCACACTCACTTCCTATCAGAAGAAGACGGCGTTGGTTGTTTACGTCAGTGTGTACCCGCACGAGGGGTTCTCTCTCGCCGAGGTAGAGCCTGTACATATCGTCGGAACCGAGCGCAGAGACATCATATAGCGAGCACTCGTGCTCCGAGCCGTCATTTCCGATACTTACGCACTCCGTGACCTGCGCACCGTCGGCGTACTCGTAAATGTCAAGCATATCGGGCTCGTTTTTCATATAGAGCGTCCTTCTGTAGAGGTCGCCGCAGTATTCATCCGTGACGTGACGTATCGTATACTTGTCATACGATACGGGCTGAGAACCGAGCTTCTGTACGACCGTTCTGTACAGGCAGTATGCGCCGTACATCGTCCACTTGCTGTCGCTGCGGAGGTATATGCGGTCGTCGCTCAGCATTTTCATAAGATTGTATGCGTCAACACGTCTGATATCGCTGCTGAGCTGCTCGTAAAGGTGCTCAGTCTTCTGTTTCTCGGTCACGCGAGAAAGATGAGCGGGAAGCACGTCGCCGTAAACTCCCGCAGATGTAGGAACGGCGACGAAATAAACAGTACCGTCATAGCTCTCGGCGAACGAATTGATGACAGCCGAGCTATCCTCAGCGTCCTCGCGCTCGGAGATATCGGCAGCGATAAGGCGGTCATCAGCGATATATACGCCGTTCACGATATCACCGCTTATCTTCGAGTCGATACGAGAACCGACAGAACGCCAAGTATCACTGAATGCGAAGTGCTGAGCAGCAAACGTGCTGAATTCCCTTCCCCAGCTGCCTCCTGTTGTATTATCCCACGTAAACTCGGGAATAACCGCTTTATCGTTCGGTGCAAATGAAGCGGCTCCGAAGAATATGATGAATACGCTCACTGCAAGGGCTGTGAGCTTGCTTGTTATGTTATTCATTTTCCGCCCCCCTATAGCCTCATGAGCAGCATCTCGGAGCTGCCTGACGACGAGATAAGAGCCGTACACACCGCCAGAAGCACAACCATCACTACAGGAGTCAGTGCGGAGAATACCTTCCTCAGCAACACCCTGCGTGAGCGGAGCAGCATATTCCTGAACAGGTCGGTCGAGGCATACATCGTCACGAGCAATACAACGAGATACGACTTGAGAAGATAAAGTGTCAGCGTGTCCGTAAGAAGACGATTCCCGCCTATCATTGCGAAAAGATACCCGAAAGCGTCCGAGACAGTATCGCTTGC
Organism: Ruminococcus sp. YRD2003; assembly: GCA_900109435.1. Taxonomy (GTDB): domain Bacteria; phylum Bacillota; class Clostridia; order Oscillospirales; family Ruminococcaceae; genus Ruminococcus; species Ruminococcus flavefaciens_G. The sequence goes on from FNZT01000003.1 coordinate 482,526, forward strand.
AATGAACACGGAGAATACGGTCACGAGCAGAAATGTGTAGATTATACCTGTAGCTTTCAGCATACGAGACTTTCTGAGTCTGCCCTCGACTACTATCGCCGTGCCCATAAGAGCTCCCCAAATCGCACCGCTGACGGTGAAGGAGTACCAGCAGCCTGCTGCTGTCCACGCTCCTATGAAGATGAGCTTGCTTATGTAACGGCTCTTCATCTGTGAGGCAAATGGCTTGGTAATGTAGTTTCTGAACCAGTGTATTACCTGAACGTGCCACTTCGCTGCAAAGTAGCGTATCCTGCTGCTGAACATCGGGTAATTGAAGCTTTGCGGGAACCTGTATCCGAAGCAGTATCCGATGCCTGCCCCCATATCAGACACGCCTGAAAGCGTAAAGTAAAGGCAAAGGATATAGGCAGTTATCCCCAGCCATGCAGTCACTGCCGACATCTCACCCGTATCGTAGGCAGCTGCCGCGATGTACAGCGCGTAGAGAGTGTCTGCGGCAAGCACTTTCTTTGCCAATCCCTTGATGAAGAGGGTCAGTCCCTTTCCGAGCTCGTTTGCGCCTGTTCTGCGGCTGTTCATAATGCGAGTGAACACATCATAGCGGAGAACAGGTCCCATGAGGAGCCTCGGGAACATCATTATATACAGCGAATATCGGACGATGCTCTTTTCGGAGCTGACCCGTCCGTTGTACACGTCGATGAGATAGCCGAGTGCCGAGAGCGTGAACAGTGATATGCCTACGGGGAAAAAGCCCTCATGCAGTCTTAACATTGAGTATACCGCTGAGAAGCGTTCCGTGCGGAAAGCAAACAAAGCGAAGATATCGAACACCATACCGAACGCAAACGGGATAAAACAAGCTATCGCATTCTTTTTTCGCAGGACGTCTGTCAGACGTAAGACAGTGTAATTGACGAGGATATATGCTGCGATAAAAAGAAGGTATTCCACTCCGAAAAATGAACAGAATATCACGCTCAGGAGGAACATTGCGCCTTCCTTGAGCTTCTTCGGCGTTATATGATACAGTATCAGCGAAACGGGAAGGAATCCGTATATGAAAAGGAGGCTGCTATATTCCATTTTCTTCCTCCTTTAGCTCATCTACCTTTTCGGCGAGCTCTGATGCAGTCATCATCGTATTGAGCACCTCGGTAAGAGCGGCAGCCGACAAGAGCGAAGGCAAGCCGAGCTTCTTCTGAAGACGTTTGCGGAGCTCGCTGCTGTTGCTCCCGCCGCTCAGCCCGAGCTCATACAGCGTCAGCTTCGTAATATCGGGCGGAGCTGTGCGCTCTCCTGCTGTGATACCCGCTTTCTCGAATGCGGCAAGCAGCGTAGCGGTGTCTATTCCCTCGACGCCGAGCTTGCCCTCCGCCGATGGCTTGACCTTTCGTTTTTCTTTGCCGAACACATCGGGGATGTAGACGTTCTTAACGCTCCCGTTCTTTATTGCACCCTTGATATAGCCGCGTATACGACGACCCGCACTATCGGAATCGGTGAGGATGATAACGCCCGTCTTTTCGGCATAATAGCGGATAAGTCCGAGCTTTTCCTCGTCCTTGAATATGCCGAAGCCGCCCGTTACGATTATCACTGCGTCAACTATCGAGCACAGCTTTATCTTGTCGTACTTGCCCTCGACGATAATAGCCTCGTTAATCTTTATCATCGCTTCCTCCCCTGCGTTTGCAGAGTGAGCATACGCACTATCGCCTGTTCAATCGCTACTCGGGGGTCGACAGGCGATGAATTGAGTTTTACGTTAGTGTCGCGCAGGATAATGAGGCAGGCGCGCAGTCTTTCAAGTCCGAACTTTCCCGAATCACGGTAGGCGTTCTTCATTGCAAAACGGCGGCTGCCGTACTTGAAATCATCAGCAGCCGTATCCATGGGGATACCCGCCCGCTTCGCGCATTCGGCACGGTACATATCAAGGAAGACGCTCGTTATCGCGTAGAGCACCGCTCCCCTGTTGTCGTTGTCAAGATTGAGCTGCTGAACGGCTTCAAATGCAGCTTTTGAGTTCTTTGCCGCAACGGCGTTCGCGAGAGTATATATTGTCGTATCGTTCTGCTCATGGACAAGCTCGTCGAGCATATCACGCGTTATCTCATTCCCGTCCGCATAGGCGCAGAGCTTCTCGACTTCCCCTGTTATCGTCAGCTCGTCGCAGAGGCACATCTCCGCAAGTTCCTTGGCATTGTCTGCGGATATCATCCCGCCTCTTGCCGCTACCTTATCTACGATGAGACGCGAGAGCTCGACAGACGTCTTCAGCGCCGATTCAACGACAGTACCGTTCTTCTGCACAAAGTCAGCGAGCTTCTTGTTCTTGTCGGTGATGATAGTCTCACCTGAACGGAAATCGCGGCGCGTTCCGACCTCGAAGCCCGTGACGTTGAAAATCACAACTGTGTAGTCAGGGATATCCTTTATCGCCTCAAGAAGCGGCTTGTTATAGCTGTCGGCGGTCCTGCCGCGCATATCTTCCACAGGCTTCTCGCAGTTGTAATCGTTGATGAGTATGCAGTTGTAGTCCGACATCATCGGCGCCATCTGCACCATATCATACAGCTCTGATATATCGAGCTCACTGCCTTTTAGCTTAGTGAGTGCGATATCGGCATTCTCTCCGAGTGCCTCCTTTATTATGAGGCCCGTAGCCTTTTCAACGCCTGTAACATCAGCGCCGAATATATAGTAGACTCTGCTGAGCCCGTCCTTTTTAAGAGCTGCTGTAAGCCCTTTTACATCTGTTTTCGGCATTACAGCCTCCTTATCTTATAGTCTCCGCCGCGGGAACAGGATATCTCAAAGCTGTTACCCGTCAGCAGTTCGTCGTCTTTATCATCGGATAAGCCACGCTCGGGGACTCCTGATGCGTGCCTGCCATAGTAAACGGTCACGCCGCCGCTGCCCGGGGTCGGTCGGAACGACATCTCCATGCCGCTGTACGAGACAAACAGCTCACCGTCGGAGTATGCCAGCTCGCAGCCGCCGCTCTCAAAAGTCAGCGGCTCTTCGGCTGTCTGCGCATCACCGCAGTATACCTTCGTACTGCCTGTAACTATGCTCGTATACGACGGGAATAATCCCAGTTCCTTTTCATAGGCCGAATAGCATGACTGCACATTCTTAGTCAGCAGGACCGTATCCGCTGCGGATATGCCGTTGACCGTCAAATATCTGCGGACGTACTCAGCCGAGCGGTAGTGACCGCTAAGGTCGACTATGTCCGTGTGTCCGCCGTGAGTTATCACGACAGCAGCACTGCTCCCCGAACCAAGGACTGCCGCACGGAAGGCTCTCCTGCGGACTATTCCCGCAGCGGAAGAAGTCACGGAGAAGAGCACGACTGCACACACGGTCATTACCGCAAGCAAATGCCTGTCCCTGCGGAAGAGGTGAACTCCGATGATGACACCCGCAGATATCAGTAGCAGTCCGCTGAGGAGCCCCATATCATCGGAAGTGTAGAATATCGGGACAGAGGCTATGCCGTCCGATATCAGCAGTATGAGCTTTATTATCCCTGCTGATATCGGAAGTACGGGCAGCAGACCAAATGTCAGCAAGTGCAGAAGCCCAAGCACCATTGCCGCCGTACACATGGGCAGAAGAAGAATGTTCGCGAAAGGCGAGATGAGTGAGGTCTCGTCGAAATAGTACATACACAGCGGGAATACGCTCAGTGTAGTGCATATCGAAGTGACAAGGGCTGTCATAAGCCTTTGAACAGCAGTTTCGCGCTCCATTTCCTTTGTCATATACGGCGCAAAGACAGCTATACCCGCTGTACCCGCTATCGAGAGCATAAAGCCCGAATTGTACACGCAGTACGGGTCGGCAATGCTGAGTATCAGAACCGCGACCGCGATCGAATTGAGAGGATCGCTCTGCCTGCGGAACAGGCGTGCCGAGTACATGATATCCAGCATTATCGCAGCTCTCAGTGCAGATATCGGGTAATTTGCAAGAGCAATCAGCAGCAGTATCAACACATTCACGACCGCGAAAGAAAGAAATCTGTTCACACGCAGCCTGTTCAACAAAAGCATTATCAGTCCCGCGATGATAGATACGTGAAGTCCCGATACAGCGAGGACGTGACCGATACCTGTCCTGTACAAAGCCGAGCGTGTATTTCCGTCGAGGTACCGCTTCTCGCCGAAAATCATCCCCGCGAGGAAGGCTCCGCAGTCGTCGCCCATTACGGTTCGGAACTCCGCGACCATGCTCTCACGGTAATCCCTGCGAAGTCGGCGGAACATAAAGCCGTCCCTGTGCTGAACTGTGATGTCCTTCACCTTAGGAGCATCCAGCGCGATGTGTCGGGACTTATATACGGTCTCGGCGTCGAAGAGGTAGTCGCTCTCAGGCTTGACAAAGGTACACTCCCCGATACAAACGGTGTCACCGAGGTCTGCACCTATGTCGGACGTGAAAAGCCTTATCCTCATGAGCCGACCGCTTCCTGAGCGTCCGTACAGGGTGTATGCTACGCGATCGCCGTCATATATGTCGGCATCCTCGACCTCACCGACATAGCTGTCGGTTTGTCCGCTGTAAAGCTGTGCGGGGGTGAAAACGGCATAGCTGTAAAAAAGGTTCATAAACACGCCAAAGGCGAAAAATCCGCCGATGACTGTATAGTCGACCGTTTTAAATCCCCTTCGCCTGCCGTACAGTACCGCGAGCACCCCCGCAGCAGTATACATCAGTAAGCCTTTCGCGTCCATAAAAAATGAAGCGAAAAACAATCCCGACAAATATGCTGCTGCCGCTCCGATAATTTTCCGCTTCATATGTTTTATTTAAAGAAAAGAGGCAGCTTTTCGAGGAATACTATGTCAGCTCTGTCTGCGGCGTCGCCCTCTGCAAGGACTGCCGACTTTGCAGCAATATCACCGCCCGCAGCCTCGGTCAGCCTCTCGAGCGCCGTAAGCGACTCGCCCGTACTGATAACATCATCGACGATGAGCACGCGCTTTCCGCGAAGCATGGCTGCCTTTTCGGCCGAGAGATAGAGCGTCTGCTCTGCGGCTGTGGTTATAGACTTCACTTTTACGGATATCGGTTCGGTCATGTAGAGCTTCACCGACTTCCTCGCCACCACATACGGCTTGCCGCTCTGACGAGCCATTTCGTATCCGAGCGGTATGCCCTTCGACTCTGCTGTAAGTATCACATCGAAGTCGGGGCATTTTTTGAGCAGCTCCGCAGCGGAAGCAACTGTGAGCTCCACGTCCGAAAACATAACAAATGCCGCTATATCGAGCTTGTCGTTGAGCGGGCATATCGGAAGCTCGCGTTCCAGCCCCGCTATAGTCATCTTGTAGGTCGCAGCCATGGCGTCCTCCTTATTCGGTCTTGCCGAGGGACTCGGGCCCCCAGCCCATTTTCACTCCCGCGAGCATATGGAAGTGCATATGTTTAACGGTCTGACCTGCGTCGTCGCCGCAGTTATTGATTATGCGGTAGCTCTCAATGCCCTCAGCCTTCGCTATCTTGGCAGCAGCCTCAAACACTTTTGCAACGAGCGAGGAGTTCTCCTCAGTGATATCATTAGCGCTCGCGATGTGAGCCTTGGGGATTATGAGGTAATGTACGGGAGCTATGGGAGCTATGTCCTTAAAGCTGTAAACGTACTCGTCTTCGTAAACCTTTGTGCTGGGTATCTCTCCGTCGATTATCTTGCAGAATAAGCAGTCCATAATAATACTCCTTTACTTTATGATGCCTGAAACAACGCTCTCGAACTGTGCAAGAGCCTCGTCGATCTTGCTGATGTCGCCGGCACCTGCCATAGCTCCGTCGGGCTTGCCGCCGCCCTTGCCGCCTGTAACGGTAGCTATCTCGCGGACGATAGTACCTGCGTTTCCGCCCTTTGCAACAGCTTCCTTGGTGCATACGCAGTAGAAGGTGCCCTTCTCTCCGATCGTACCTGCAAAGAGAGCTATAACAGCTTCGTTCCTGTCCTTGACACTGTCGCCGAGTTTGCGGAGCGCATCGGGAGCTGTTCCGTCAAGACGTGCTGAAACGAGCTTAACTCCGCCGACTTCCTTGGCATTGTCAAAGAGTGAGGCAGTCTTTGCGTTGGCTATCTGCTGATTGAGGCTCTCGAGCTTCTTGTCCTTCTCCTTGAGCTCGGAGGCAACTGCCGCACACTTCTCTGGGAGCTCGCTTACATTTGCAAGCTTGAGTGCCTTTGCAGAGCGTGCGATAGTCTCCTTGAAGTCATTGAGCAGAGCAAGCACTCCCAGACCTGTTACAGCCTCTATACGTCTTACACCTGCTGCGACCGAGCTCTCGGAAACTATCTTGAACAGCCCGATCTGTGATGTATTTGAAATATGAGTACCGCCGCAGAACTCGACTGAATTGTCAGCAGTCACTACTCTTACGGTATCGCCGTACTTCTCGCCGAAGAGAGCCATAGCACCGAGCTTCTTTGCCTCTTCGATAGGCATTTCCTTCATAGTTACCGGAACAGCCTTCATTATTTCGGCATTTACGAGCTCTTCTACCTTTGCTATCTCCTCTGTCGTCATAGCGGAGAAGTGGTTGAAGTCGAAGCGGCAGGCGTTCTCGTTTACAAGCTGACCAGCCTGATGAACGTGGTCACCGAGCACCTGACGGAGAGCAAACTGAAGAAGGTGAGCTGTGGTATGATTGCGCATAATAGCCCATCTGCGTTCTCTGTCGATAGCGGCTGTTACCTTGTCGCCCTTGCTGAGCGTGCCCTGCTCGACAGTGGCAACGTGGAGGAAGTGACCCTCGCTCTTTATCGTATCAGCTACGGAGGCGATATTCTCGCCGCTCCTGATAGAGCCTGTATCACCGACCTGTCCGCCGCTCTCTGCATAGAACGGAGTAACGTCGAGCACGATGACAACGTCGTCGCCCTCATTTGCGAAATCGACCTCCGCACCGTCCTTATAGATAGCAAGTATCTCCGCACTCTCTGCCTCGAAGTCGGTATATCCCGTGAATACGGTCTTGGGAGCGTCGACCTTGATGCTGTTGTCAGCCCATGACGAGCCTGCCTTTGCGGCATGGTCAGCCTTGGCGCGAGCTCTCTGCTCCTTTGCGAGCTCGGTGAAGCGGTCGCGGTCAACAGTGAGCCCCTTCTCCTCGCATATCTCCTCGGTAAGGTCTATCGGGAAACCGTATGTATCGGAGAGCTTGAATGCATCGTCACCAGAGAGGACAGTCTTGCCCTCTGCCGCGAGTGCCTCGGTGAAGCCATTGAGCATCTCTGTGCCCTTGTCGATGGTCTTGGCAAAAGCCTCTTCCTCGACACCGATTATCTTCTTGATGTAGTCGCGCTTCTCGGCGAGCTCGGGATAAGCAGATGCGTTCTCATTTATAACAGTGTCGCACACCTCACAGAGGAAGGGCTTGGTTATACCAAGAAGTCTTCCGTGACGTGCAGCGCGTCTGAGAAGACGGCGCAGAACGTAGCCGCGGCCCTCGTTTGAGGGCATGATACCGTCGCCTACCATGAATGTAGTGCTTCTGATGTGGTCGGTGATAACGCGGAGCGAAACGTCGGTCTTGTGATCCTTCTTGTACTCAACGCCTGCGATGCGCGAAATGTGCTTCATTATGTTCTGAACGGTGTCTACCTCAAAGATATTGTCAACGTTCTGCATAACGCACGCAAGACGCTCAAGTCCCATACCCGTGTCGATATTCTTGTTCTTCATCTCGGCGTAGTGCCCCTCGCCGTCGCTGTCGAACTGGCTGAATACGAGGTTCCATATCTCTATGACGCGATCGCAGTCGCTCGCCTGCTCGAAGTTCTCGAACGGACCGTAAGCCTCGCCGCGGTCGAAATGGATCTCAGAGCAGGGTCCGCACGGACCTGAGCCGTGCTCCCAGAAGTTGTCCTTCTTGCCGAGACGGATTATTCTCTCATGAGGGATACCGATGTTGTTCTCCCATATCTGCTCAGCCTCATCGTCGCTTTCATATATAGTTATCCAGAGGCGGTCTGCCGGTATCTCGAGTACCTTTGTGAGGAACTCCCACGCCCATGCGATAGCCTCGGGCTTGAAGTAGTCGCCGAAGGAGAAGTTGCCGAGCATCTCGAAGTATGTGCCGTGGCGAGCCGTCTTGCCGACGCTCTCGATATCGGGAGTTCTTATACACTTCTGGCAGGTAGTCACTCTCACATTCGGAGGTGTAGCCTGTCCGAGGAAGAACTTCTTCAGAGGAGCCATACCCGAGTTGATGAGCAGGAGGCTCTTGTCGCCCTGCGGCACAAGAGAAGCGCTCGCCATTCTCGTATGGTTCTTGCTCTCGAAGAACGAAAGATACTTTTCACGTAAGTCGTTAAGACCTGTCCACTGCATGATGATTACTCCTTTTATAAATGTTTTACGGGACAAAATATAAAAGCCCCGCCGCCAAATGGGACGAAGGCTCTCGTGGTACCACCCAAATTCAAAGGAGCATACTGCCCCTTCCTCATAGTTCTTTAACGCAGAAATACGCCGCAGTTTCCCGCGGAGGCTCGGGGTAAGCACCTGCCCTGCGCCTGAAAGCTCGCACCTGCCGCTTTCTCTCTGAAAGGCGCGCCAAAGCAGTCAATCCCGTCGACGCCATACACATATATTATATATCCGCGGGCATGAAAAGTCAAGAGCTTTTTCGTTTTTTTCGCTCAAATCAGCAAAAGCACCCGCCTAAGCAGGTGCTTTGTCTCATTCTTCGTGGAGCTTTGCTTTCGTAAGAGGAAGGTCGGCAGCCTTTTCCATAAGGTAAAGAGCATCTATATCATTTGATGTCGTATATGCCATCCAAAAAGACGGTACATGCTTACCTTCATCCCCAAAATTCGGGAAATCTAAATATGCGTAATATGCTTTATAATAAATCGTTATATCACCATAACAATTGAATGTGCCTGTTCGACAAAGAGCGGGAAATCCTAAAAACTCCACTTCGGTACTGGAATCCACTGCAACTTTTGAAAAATCTCCGTTTGTATCTTGTTTACATTTACGATGCATAAAAGGCTGCATAGTAAAAAGTAATTCTTCAGGCAATTCATCAAGCGTGTGCCCTTGTGACACATCCTGTAATTTTTCATCAAAGTGGAAATCCATTCCATAATACACCGGAGCACTCTCTGAACCACCGGTCAGACAAATCATACCGGTTCTATCAATTATATCATCAACTTCCCATCCCTTGGGAAACGGCATATCAATACCATTCCAGTTATGATACTCCCCCACTTCCAAAGAAACCGATGATTCTGTCTCTTGAGTATTCTCTTCCTGTTTTGCTTCCGTCTCCTGCTGAGCTGCCGCTGTTGTCGCAGGGGCGTCATTCTTGCTGCTCTCGGACGAGCCCGCGGTGCTTCCGCAGCCTGTGAGCATAACAGCCGCCATGCAAATTGCAAATATTCCCTTTTTCATTGTGATTATACTCCTTATTCAGCGGTATTACAATAATTACCGACATTATTTATTTCATTATAGTATAAAATCGAAGTAAAGTCAAGCGTGAATTTGTCACTATCTGTGCAAATGCCGAAAAACGTGGATTTTCCGCCATGTATAACCTGACAAAAATATAACTTGCTTTGACAGAAAAATAACATAAAAACTATTAGCTTGCTGTCCGAAATTTATAGATTTTTGCGGAAAATGCAAATAAACTGCAAAAAATTCATTGCAATGCTTGATTTTTAGGATCTGTTGTGCTATATTATGGTTGTACGAGGGGGAATCCCCCGAAACATGGATAAATGAAAAGGAGAATGATTATGAAAAAGTCAATTTCTATCATCGCTGCAGTTATGGCAGCTTCACTCACTCTCGCAGGCTCAATGAGCGCGTTCGCTGCAGAAGAGGAGCCCACAACTCAGGCTTCCACTGAGGCTTCGACAGAAGCGTCCACAGAGGCTGCAACAGAGGCTGAGTCCTCTATCAAGATTGCTGACATCGTCGGCAAGTGGAAGTATCAGGTAGCTGACGGCAACACTTCCGTTGATAAGGCTGCCAAGGACAACGGCGTTGTAGAGATAAAGGACGACAGCACCTTCTCTTACACAGACGCTGAGGGCAAGACTTCTACAGGTACAGTAAAGATAGGCACTGAGACTATCGAGAGCACTGTAGCTGATACTGTTAAATTCTACGTTGGCGATGAGTTAAGCTTCGGCGGCTACTATCACAGCGATTCAAAGGAAATTTCTATCGGCAACGGCGGTACTGCTCGTCTCGTAGCTGACAACGGTGAGACTGAGACAACTACTACCGAGGCTACAACTACTGAGGGCACTACAACTTCCACAACAACAACTACTACAGCTACAACTACTGCTTCTTCAACTACTGCTAAGGCTACAACAGCCGCAAATTCTCCCAAGACAGGCGTTGCATTCCCCGCTATCGCTATCGCAGGCGTCGGCGCAGCAGTTGCTACTGCATTCGTTCTCAGAAAGAAAGAGGACTAATTAACCGATAATTCTTAGAAAGCGGCACCTTTACGGTGCCGCTTTTTCGTTTATTATGCCGTCTGCTATCTCTGCGAATATCGGGGCTGCCGCATCGTTGCCGTAGCCGCCGTCCTCGACCAGAACAGTCACCGCATACGTAGGCGAACTCGACGGCAAAAAGCCTGTTATCCACGCATGACATAACTCCTCTCCGTCATCGCCGAAGCGTCCCGTTTGAGCGGTGGAGGTCTTTGCTCCCACGCGGATATACTGCGGACGCGCCTTGGAAGCGTCATTGAGGTAGACAGCCTCTATCATCATCTTTCGCAGCTCCGCGGCAGTTTCTGCACTCATTACCCGCGAACGCCGCGGAGGCTTCTCATTCCCGACGCTCTCGCCGTCGACCGTGATCCCGCGCATTATTGACAGCATTGGCAGCTCACCTCCGTTCGCTATCGCGCAGGTGAGAGCGTTCACCTGCAAAGGCGTGGCTGTAAGCCTGCCCTGTCCGAACGAGAAATTCGCGAGCTCAGCGGGGATAAGAAGTTCTTCACGCGTTGGCAGGACTCCCGCAGATGCCGTCATTCCGGCGCAGAGGTATATCTCCTTCCCAAAGCCTAACTCAGATGCGAGTGAACGGTACTTCTGCGTATCGAGAAGCTGACTGAGTGCTATGAAGTAGGTATTGCAGGAATTAGTCATCGCCTCCGACATCATCTGCACACCGTGGCCGTCATACTTGTGACAGCGGAATACCTGCCCGCCGACGTCGATACTGCCCGTACACTCATAAACATAGCCCCCGAGCCCCTCATTCAGTCCCTCGCAGGCGGTTACGAGCTTGAACGCCGAACCAACGCTGTATGAGTAGAGCGCACGATTAATGAGAGGGCTTCGCTCGTCCGTGAGAGCCGCACCGATGTCATCAACACTGAACCCAGGAAAGCTCGCGAGGGCTAAGATCTCACCTGTATCCACGTCAGTGACGACTATCGCGCCTTTGTCGATACTTCGTCCTGCCCGCTCACAAATTCGCTGAATACGGGAGTCGATCGTAGTCACAACACCCGTTTCCTGCTTTGTGCTGCGGATGACATCCTTGCCTGCTCCTATGAGGATATTGCCGAATCCGTCAGTCGAGTATGTTACGCTGTTCTCCATATTGCCACCGCGCAGTATCCTGTCATATGCATACTCTATCCCCGTAGCCCCCCTGCCCTCCGAGAGATATCCGACAACGTGAGGAGCAGTCATATTTCTGCTGCATCGGACAGGTACTTCAAAAAAGGTCACCCCCGCAGTGTCCTCGCCTCGCCGCACACACCGAAACGCGAATGGTTTGCCCGAGGAATACCTCTCACTGAGGTCGGACTTGTCCGCGGCGTAGTCGTACAGCTCGTCGAGCGTAACTGCTGAGGGCACAGCTACAGCGACAACGGAGCTCTCCGCATTTGTGAGAGGAACGAAATTGCGGTCGTATACCGTTCCTTGCGTGTCGCCCGCGTTTATTGTAATGAATGAGCTTTCCTCTGCGGTGCGGACGTGCTCGCGCTCCTGTGAAAGGCGCATATAGTTACAGACTATCACAGTGAACATCAGGAAAAAAGCCGCTGTAAGAATAAGAATGCCGCGCTCGGAGCGTCTGCGCATAAAAATCACCTCATACAGATTATGCCCGTATGAGGTGATCATATTCTTATTCCAAAACTATAGTGAACGGTCCGTCGTTAACGAGCTCAACCTTCATATCTGCGCCGAATATGCCTGTCTCGACGTGCTTGCCCTTGCTTCGGCAGTAATCCGCGAAGTAATTGTAAAGACGCTCCGCCTCATCGGGCTTGCCCGCCTGTATAAAGTTCGGACGGTTGCCCTTGCGGCAGTCGGCATAGAGCGTGAACTGCGAAACTATGAGAAGTTCCCCTCCCACATCCGATAGTGAAAGGTTTATCTTGCCATTCTCGTCCGAGAATATGCGCAGATTTATCAGCTTGTCAGCAAGTCTGCGGCAGTCGTCCTCGGTGTCACCCTGTCCGACACCGAGCAGTACGAGATAACCCGTACCTATGCTCCCCGTGACTCTGCCGTCAACGGTCACGCTCGCGGAAGTAACTCTCTGTAATACTATACGCATGGCTTACTTCCTTACGATGTCCATCTCAAACGGCTGGAGTTCAAGCTTGTCCTTACCCATCGAGGATATCATACTGTACATCGGCTTCGGGAGCGGTATTGTCTTGGGCTTATCCGTGTTGTTGAAGAAGCAGATGTATTCGTCTCTGCCGTTAGTGCGGGTAGTGACCTCAATTCCGTGCGGAAGCCCCTTGAGCTTCGGCACACCCGTCTGCATCATAAGGTTGGAAGCAAAGCTCTCATAGAAATCCGACTTGCATACAGTGCCGACGTAATACGCTACACCGTTGCAGTACCTGTTCATCGTCACCGCAGGAATGCACCTGTAGTAGCCCTCATTGTACTCGGCATAAGCCTTCGCTGTCGTAGGCTGGAGAAGGTCGCACCACTGCGAACACCTGAACTCATTGCCCGCGAAGTCGCGTATTACCTGCATATCATTTCCTATCGGGTCATACTCGGTTATTTCCGCACCGATGAGCTCCTTGAACACGGTCGGAAGCGTGTCCATAATGCAGTTGTTGTGCTCGTCCTTGACTCCGCTCCTCGTCGTGAGTACAAGAGTACCGCCGTTGATGACATAGCGGTAGAGGTTCTCGGTGACAGACTTTCTGTTCACGTAGAGCGACGGAGCGATAACGAGCTTGTAGCCCGAGATATCGGTATCAGGCGATACAACGTCGATATTCGCGCCATAGTGAGTGAATGCGGCATGGAAAGCCTTGAGCTGCTCCAGATAGTGGAAACCTTCTACCTGCGGCTGTATCTTGAAAGCCTCGTCGGTCTCGGGCGAGTATAGAATCGCGATGTCGGAGATTATCTCAGTATTGTCGAGAATGCTGAGCTGTGAGACGCTCTTGCAGAGCTCCGAGAACTCAACAAATCTGCGGTTGGGGACATTGCTGTGGTCGAGTATCCCGTGCCAGTGCATCTCCGCGCCTGTAGTTGCAGTTCGCCAGCGGAAGTGCAGCACTGTATCCGCTCCGTGAGCAAAAGCCTGCAAAGCGTAGCCTTTTATCTGTCCGGGACGCGGCGCAGGCGACATCGGCATCCAACATCCCGTAGGTCCGCTGAGCTGCTCCATGACCCAGAAGTGCTTTTCCTTGACGCCTCGCATGAGGTCGAGGTGGAAGGCGTGCGAGTAATACTCGTTCGGGTCAACGGGTATACGTATCGGCGGATAGTTGTCGTAGGAGACGAAGTCCATGAGGTCGAAGAGCTTGTAAAAATCGGGAGTGTTCTCACAGAACCACGTATTTGTAGTTACGGGTATCTTCGTATCTTCGAGCCTTATCGTCATCATGAGGTCTTTGAGATAACCTGCAACGCTGTCGTTGCAGAAGCGGTACCAGTCAAGACACAGCGCGGGATTCTGCCATGCCTTCGGGTAAGCGTTCGGAGGCATTATCTGCTCAAAGGAGCTGTATTCGCCGCTCCATACGCTCGTACCGAATGCCTTGTTCACGCCGTCGAGGTCATTGTACTTATCTTTGAGCCAGTCGCGGAACTGTGCCTTGCAGACATCGCAGGTGCAGCTGTAAGCTTCGAGCTCGTTATCTATCTGCCACGCAGCCACTGCGGGATTGCCCGAATAATGACGTATCATCTGCTCGGTTATACGTTTTGCATAGAAGCGCAGAGTGGGATTGTTGATACAGCGGTGAGCGCGTATACCCGTCTGGATGCGCTTGCCGTCGATCCCGACACGTACTATCTCGGGGTGAGCCTCATACAGCCAAAGCGGAGGACAGTTGGTAGGTGTGCAGAGCACCGTACCTATCGCATAGCGCGAGAATATCCTGATAACGTCGTCGAGCCATGTAAAGTCGAACTCGCCGTCGCGGGGTTCGAGCTTCGACCATGCAAATTCGGCAACTCGAATGAGCTTGACTCCTGTTCTCGCCATAGTCTCGGCGTCCTTTTCCCACATATCTCTATCCCACTGTTCGGGGTAGTAATCAACACCAATTTTCATGATGTCCCTCCTGTTAAATCAAATATTATATCGGATTATCTGACAATTTCCCATGAACCAGCCCGCGAACTGCTCAGCAGTCATATCATTGAAATAGGTCTCGATGATACGGCATACTCCACCGTGGCTGACTATCAGCACATTTCTGCCGTTGTACTCAGCGATGATGTCGTCGAGTGCAGAGTAGACCCTGTGTGCGAGCTGCATGACAGACTCGCCTGTTTTCCCCATTCTTACGCCGAAATCGAGTTTAGTTTCTGCAAATCCCTCGGTATAGCGAGACTTGCCCTCGAACTCTCCGTAATCCCACTCACGCAGCCGCTCATCGGTGACGATCCGAAGTCCGCACCGCTCGGCAACCGCGCTCGCGGTGGTCTGAGCCCTCAGCAACGGAGAGGCAATGATAATGTCCACATCCCCGAGCTTTTCGACCTCCTCCGCAAGTCCCCGTGCCTGCGCAAGACCTGTCTCATTAAGCGGCAGGTCTGTCGTACCGAGAATGATGTCAAGCCTGTTGTATTCCGTCTGACCGTGGCGGGTGGAGTAGATCTTCATATTTCCGCCGCCCTTCTTATCTCAGCCTCGGCGTTCTCGAGCATGAGAGCGCTGGGCTGGTCGCCGCCCATAATACGTGCGATTTCGGCTATCCTTCCGTCGAGTTCAAGATGTGTCACACTTGTCTCGGTGCGGTCGCCGACGACGTTCTTTTCGATCATGAGGTGGTCGTCCGCCATGACCGCTATCTGCGACAGATGCGTCACGCAGATGACCTGTCTGACCTTGCCTATCTGACGGAGCTTTATGCCTATTTTTTGCGCCGCCTTGCCGCTGACTCCCGTATCTATCTCGTCGAATATCATCGTCGGGATGCTGTCCTTGTCGGCGATGACACTTTTGAGCGCAAGCATTATACGCGAGAGCTCGCCCCCCGAAGCTATCTTCGATATCGGCTTTGGCTCCTCGCCCTTGTTTGCAGAAATTAGGAACTCTGCGCTGTCCATGCCGTTGACCGTCAGCTTGCCTTTTTCGTGGCGGACTTTGATGATGACGCCCTCCATATTGAGGAACGAGAGCTCCGCAGTCACGCGCTCCGTGAAGCGAGCCGCGACCTCCTCGCGGTAGTTGTACAATGCCTTCGCCTGTTCTGTAACTTCGTGCAGGAGCTGTTCGCGCTCCCTGACAAGCTCGGCTATCTCGTCGCCGCAGCCGTCAAGTGCGGACATCTCTGCGCAAGCATCATCGTAGAGCTTGACGAGCCCTTCGCAGTCGGTCGCGTACTTTCGCTTGAGCTTGTTTATCACGCCGAGACGCTCGGCTGTCTCATCGAGGCGCTGCCCGTCGAGCTCTATCTTTCCTGCGGCGTGCTCGAGCTCGGAGGCAATGTCCGCAAGCTCTATCTCCGCCGCCGAGAGTCTCTCATAAAGCGGTGCAAGGCTCTTGTTGATCTCCGTAAAACCCGAGAGCTCACCCTCTGCGGAGGCAAGAAGCTCATTGGCAGCTCCCTCGCCTGTTATCGCCGATATTGCGTTATTTATGGCAATCATCGTCTTCTCGGAATCCTTGGCAGCCTGATACTCTCGCTCAAGTTCATCGTCCTCGCCCGCGGTGAGTCCAAGCTCACCGATATCGTCGATGATCTCATTCAGTGTACGGCTGCGCTCAAGGCGTGACTGCTCCTTCTTCTTCAGTTCACCGAGTGTGCGCGCGGTCTGCTGAAGCTTGCGGAAGCTCGCTCTGTACGCCGAAAGCAGTGAGTTATCTCCGCCGAAGTCGTCGAGTATCTGCAAATGCCTCTCGCTGTCGAGCAGTATCTGATTATCATGCTGCCCATGAATATTTATCAGCAGCGAACCTATCTCCCTCAGCAGCCCCACGGAAGCGGTACGGTCGTTGATACGCGCTACGCTTCCGCCGTCGGAGCTTATCTCGCGCGTGACAGTTATCTCGTCATCATCGTGGTCGAATCCAAGCTCATCGAGCTTCGCCTCTACCTCCGCTGGTAGATGAGTGAACAGAGCTGTGATTATCGCCTTGTCGCATCCTGTGCGGACTATCTCCTTGCTGCTGCGCTGACCGAGCACGGCATTTATACCGTTGATAAGTATAGACTTTCCCGCGCCGGTCTCGCCGGTGAAGATATTCAGCCCGCCGCCGAGCGGTATGACCGCCTCTTTTATGACGGCAAGATTCTTGATATATAATTCCTTCAACATCTGAGTGCTACACTACCTTCCGGGGAAAACCTCGCTCTTGAATTTCTTGCACAGCTTCTTCGCGTCGGACTCTGTCCGAACAAGAATGAATATCGTATCGTCGCCCGCTATAGTTCCGACTATACCTTCATGGTTTACGGAGTCGATAGCGGCGCAGGTGCCCTGAGCCATTCCCGCGCGGCACTTCAGGACTATCGTATTCATAGCGTAGTCGACCGACACGACCGACTCCGAGAAAATGCTCTTCTCCGCAACTGCCGCCGCAGGGAGCGTGTACCTGTATATTCCGTTCTCGTCGCGCTGCTTCACGAGCGAGAGTTGTTGGATATCGCGTGAGAGGGTCGCCTGAGTGGTCTTTATCCCCTTCTCCGCGAGGTACTGTATCAGCATCTCTTGCGTAGTTACAGGCTTTTCACCTATTATTTCAAGTATGATATCATGTCTGCGGTTCTTCATAAAAATCTCCGTTATTGTCTATTTCAGAGGTCGGCAGAGCTTCCTGCACAATGATTCGTGGAAGGAGTTGCCGATGAGGTCAACGAATCTCAGCGTATTTCGTCCGCGCATTATCTCTATGGATTCACCGTCGCCGAGCTGTTTTTTTATCTCACCGTCAACGCTTACCACCAACCTGTCGCTGGATGTTCTGTCCGTGAGCGTCAGCCTCCTGTCCTTGGAAAAAAGAGTCGCACGTGAAAAGAGTGAATGCGGACATATCAGCGTCATTTCGATGCATTCGAGGTCCGGCTCGATAACCGGTCCCCCTGCCGAAAGAGCATATGCAGTCGAGCCCGATGGGGTACTGAAGAGCACTCCGTCCGCGCGGTATCTGCCGATGAGATAGCCGTCCGAACAGACGTCAAAATCGCTTATCCTGAACCCTGCCGAGCGTGCTGAGACCTCATTCAGAGCCGTATAGGTATGGTCGCCGTCCTCGCCGTGAGTAACGACATCAATGGTCATGCGCTCGGAAACAGTGTACTCGCCTGTAGTTAGGAGAGCAAGCTTGTCGAGCTGGTCAGCCTCAAGTCCTGCCATGAAGCCGAGCGTACCGGTGTTTATTCCGAGCATTTTCGTATCCGTACCCATAAGATGCTTTGCACACCGAAGGATCGTACCGTCACCGCCGATAGCGATGACAATGTCGGCAGTGTGCGCGGATGTGCCAATGTCCTCGAAGGTGACGCGCTTGTCCTTGAAATCATCACGGAATTTACCGCTGACACAGACCTCAATACCCGCCCTGTCAAGGACATCGCAGGTCTCACGCGCACAGCTGAGCGCATTTTTCTTTTGAAAGTTCGGATACAGTACGGCTTTCATTTTTTCCTCCAATCAAAGGGCGGTGAACGCCTCGTTCACCGTTTTTTTATAGTCGCAAAACGACGGAGTCTCTGCTATTTTTCTGAGTTCCAACAAATATTCTATATTTCCGCTCCCACCGCGGACGGGCGAAAACGTACAGCTCACGGGTACAAATCCCATGAGCCTTGCAAAGCTGTCTATCTCGCTGAGTATACGTTCGTGGACTTTCCTGTCCCGTACCACGCCGTGCTTGCCGATGTCGCTCCTGCCTGCCTCAAACTGTGGCTTCACGAGTACGGCGGCAGTGCCGTCCTCACGCAGAAGCTCATACATCTTCGGCAGTATCTTCGTCAGCGAGATGAACGACACATCTGCGCTGATGAAGTCCGCGCTCCCGCCTATCTCTTCGGGAGATACCTCGCGGATATCAGTTCCCTCCATATTGACTACGCGGCTGTCCTGTCTGAGCGAGTCCGCAAGCTGTCCGTGCCCGACGTCGACAGCGTACACCTCAGCGGCACCGTGCATGAGCATATACTCAGTGAATCCGCCTGTCGATGCGCCGATATCGAGGCAGACCTTTCCTGTGAAATCAAGCCCGAAAGCCTGCGCCGCCTTTTCGAGCTTCAGCGCACCTCTGCCGACGTAGATCTCCTGCTCCGAGGACTCGATAACGTCTGCGGGAGCCACTTCATCCGAGGCTTTTTTTGCAGTCCGACTGTTGACGGTAACTGCGCCAGCCTTTATCATTTCTTTTGCACGTTCGCGGCTCCTTGCGATGCCGCGTGAAACGAGCTCGGAATCAAGCCTTGCCATCTTCCAAGCTCCTGCGACAGACATAGTCTGCCATTTTTTCCGCTGTGAGACCGAGCTTTGCGAGCGCCGACTTCACTGACGCCTGTTTGATGAAGCCGTCGGCAGTCACGCGGCTGTAATCACCGACGTAGCGAGCCTCCATAAGGAGATCACCGAACAGAGCGGAAATACCTCCCTGCCGCTCAGCCTCCTCGAAGAAGACGATACGCCTGTACTGCTTTATCTCGCCGATAACGTCGTGTGGAACGGGAAATATCTTTGTCAGCTTGAGGATATCGCAGTTGATACCTCTCTCCGTGAGCAGGCTCTGAGCCTTGTAAGCCTCGTTATACAGCCTGCCGTAGGTTATGATGAGGGTGTCGCAGTTATCGCCGCGCATGAAGATATGCTCGGTGCTGATGTAGTCTCTGTTGAAGGAAACGGACTCAGCTCCACGGGGATAACGCACAGCAACAAGCCCCTTGTTTGCGTATACAGCCTTCTTCATACAGAGCCTGAGCTCCTCGTAGCATGAAGGCGAATATATCACCGTATTCGGTATTGACGTCAGCATAGCGACGTCAAAAAGTCCCTGATGCGTCTCGCCGTCCTCGCCGACTATTCCTGCGCGGTCTACACCGAGAACAACGTGGAGCTTTCCTATCGCCACGTCGTGTATGAGCTGGTCGTATGCGCGCTGGAGGAAAGTCGAATACACTGCAAATACGGGTATCTGTCCCATTGAGGCGAGTCCGCCCGCAAATGTGACAGCGTGCTGTTCTGCGATACCGACGTCGTAGAAGCGCTCGGGGAAACGCTTGCAGAAATACTGCAAGCCCGTGCCGTACTTCATCGCCGCAGTTATCGCGCAGATGCGGTCGTCCTGCTCGCCGAGAGCGACGAGCTCCTTGCCGAAAACTGTTGAGTAGCTGTCGCTTGCCGCGACTTCGGGGTTGCCTGTTTCTATGTCAAATCTGGAAATACCGTGGTACTCTCCCGGGTTTTTCTCAGCGGGGAGGTAGCCCTTGCCCTTTGTGGTCTTGACGTGTATGAATACGGGCTTGTGGTAGCTCTTTGCCATATGCATGACCTGTTCGAGCTCCGTGAGGCTGTGACCGTTTATCGGTCCGAGGTAGATAAAGCCCATATCCTCGAACATGGTGCGCTCGAGAATAGTAGACTTTATCGAATCTTTAGCCGCCTTCATACCTTTTGTCACAGTCTTTCCGACCACGGGTATCTGATTGAGATTTTTCTCGACCCAGCGCTTGGTATCAAGGTATTTTTCTGAATTTCTCAGTGAAGTTAGGTACTGTCCGAGCGAGCCGACGCTCTTGGAAATAGACATATTGTTATCATTGAGGATAACAATGAGGTTGCTTTCCTGCTTGCAGCAGCAGTTATTCATCGCCTCATAGAACATACCGCCTGTCATAGCGCCGTCACCGATGACAGCCACGGTATAGTTATCGCGTCCCTGAAGCTTCATAGCCTCTGCAATGCCGCAGGCAACGGATACAGAGGTGCTGCTGTGACCCGCGATAAACGAATCGTGTACAGATTCCTCGGGCTTCGGGAAACCTGATATTCCGTCTTCCTGACGAAGCGAGCTTAGCTTGTCCGCACGTCCCGTCAGTATTTTATGAACATACGCCTGATGTCCTACGTCCCATACGATCTTGTCCTCGGGCGAGTTGAAATTACGATGGATAGCCAAAGTAAGCTCGACCACGCCGAGATTGGAAGCAAGGTGTCCGCCCGTTTTTGATACCGTCGAGATCAGCAGATTGCGGATATCGGAGCACAGATACTTGCATTGCTGGAGCGATAGCTCCTTCAGGTCACTCGGAAGCTTGAGCTCCGAGAGGCTCACCCTGTTTCCGTTGTTTATAAATCCGTTCATTTTAACTCAGCGGAGCCAGAGCTCCGCAGCTCCTTGTTTATTTTGTACGATCAAGCAGATATTCGGTGAGCTCCTTGAGGAACCCGTTATCATCTATGTTGTCTATCCACTCGAGGGCCTCGGCTGTTATTTTGTTAGCCATTTCACGTGCCTTATCAATACCGTGGAGAGTAACTATAGACGCAGTATCGGCAGGCTTGCCCTCCTCAGCATCGAGTATATCGTCGATTATCTGATATGACAGACCGACCCTCAGACCGAATTCAGCAGCTGCTCTGAGGTTCTCGTTGGTCCCCTCGGCACAGATAGCACCGATAACGCAGGATACAGCGATGAGCTGACCTTTTTTACAGCGGTACATATTCATTATCTCTTCTTCTGTGACGTCATCACGCTTGCGGCTCTCAATGTCGATGACCTGCCCGCCTATCATTCCGTCTCTGCCGACAGAGTTAGCGAGCACGGAGATAATGAGGATCTTCTGGTCAGCAGTGAGCTCGGGGGCGTCGGCGATGACCTCGAACGGAAGCACAGAAAGAGCATCACCTGCAAGGATAGCAAGAGCATCGCCGAACTTCTTGTGGCTTGCCTCCTTGTCCCTGCGGATATCGTCATTGTCGAGAGCGGGAAGGTCGTCGTGAATGAATGCAGAAGTATGTATCATCTCAACTGCGCACGCGGGAGCAACAGCATTATCGATATTGCCTCCGAGAGCCTCGCAGAATGCGTAAACGAGCATAGGTCTGATACGCTTGCCGCCCTTGAGTGAGTAGTTCATCGCGTCGATGAGCTCCATCTGCGGACGGTTGTCGTTGCTGTAGTTGTTGTACTTTAATATCTTTTCGTCTGTCAGTTTGAGGTATTTCGCCTTTTTTTCTTCAAAGTTACCCATTTTTCTCATTCGACGGTGCAGTTCCGTCATCCTCCGTTATTTTTATTTTCGCTTCGTCGAGCTGCTTCCTGCAAACGGCTGAGAGCTTCACTCCCTCTCCGTACAGCTCGACTGCTTTTTCGAGTGGTATATCGCCTTTTTCAAGCTCAGCAACAATGCCGCCGAGCAATTTCAGATTTTCTTCAAAGCTTGTGTCTTTTTTCATACATTCACCATTTTTTAGTTAACTGCGCCTCGGCACCGCCGCTGTCGAAACGAAGCGTTACGGTATCTCCCGCGCTGAGCGTTTCCGAGCTCCGTACGAGCTCATCACCGCTGTATACGAGCGAATAACCGCGAGCCATCACCTTCAGCGGACTGAGCGCTTCGAGCCGCGCCATCTTCTCGCTGAGCTCTGCACCGCGCCTGTCCATGAGCTTTTCAAGCGCCGCTCCGAGCCGTTCTTCACAGCGGTCGAGGTTCTTTTCCGTGAGCACGAGCCTGTTCGCGGGAGACTGTGCCGTCAGCCTTGCACTGACTGCCGTGAATCTCTCAGCCGACCTGCCGTACAACGACTTTACCGCCTTTTCAGCTCTGCGGACGTACTGCTCTATCGTCTCCCTGAGCGTCCCTATTTCGGGAGCCGCAAGCTCCGCCGCCGCAGAAGGAGTCGGTGCCCTCATATCCGCTGCAAGGTCACAGACAGTGAAATCTACCTCATGACCTACCGCTGATATAACAGGAACTTTGCAGCCGTATACCGTCCTCGCTACCTGCTCTGAATTAAATGCGCTCAGGTCCTCCGCCGAGCCTCCGCCGCGTCCGACGATTATCACGTCGCAGCCCGCCTGCTCGGCTCTGAGAATACCTCTGCATATTGATTCGGGAGCCCCCTCCCCCTGCACGAGCGCATTGACTGCGTACAGCTCGCACAGCGGATAGCGGCGCGTCAGCACATTGATGATATCGCGCACAGCCGCGCCACTGAGCGATGTGACCGCGCCTATCTTCTTGGGCATATGCGGCAGCGGACGCTTGTGCTCCTCCGAGAAGATGCCTTCTTTTTCGAGCCTGCGCTTCAGCTGTTCGAGCTCAACGCTCGCCTTGCCCGCACCTTCGGGAATGATATCGTTAGCGTAGAGTTGATAGGCTCCGTCGCGTTCAAACACCGATATGCTTCCCGAAACTACAACGGACATACCGTCCTCGGGAAGAAATCTCAGCCGAGAAGCAGCCCCCGCGAACATCACTGCTTTAAGCGAGCTCTCGCTGTCCTTGAGCGAGAAGTAACAGTGACCGCTCCTGAAGTGCCTGACGAAGTTCGATATCTCGCCCTTGACCATAATGCCCTGCAATATCCTGTCGCCTTTGAGCTTAGACCCGATATACCTGTTGACCTGTGTTACCGTTACTACAGGCATACATCATCACCTGCCTGTCTCAGATAACCGTATATCGCGACTCCCGCAGCATTATCACATGAAAACTCAGGAGCTGCGAAGCTCGCTGACGGATAACGGGCAACTATCCTGTCGCGTATGAGCTTGTCCGACATAACGCCTCCCGCAAAAACGAGCGGCAGACTGCCGAATCTTTCGATAGCACGATCGGTCATCGCGAGAATGGTCTCGGCTACGAAGTCGAGGCAGTACCTCGCAATATTTTCGGGCTTTTCACCGTTCCCGAGCATCTCCCGACACTTGTTCTCGACACCCGAAAGGCAGCAGCAGCCGTCCTTGATGACGGGCTTGACCTTGAACCGCTTATCCGCATTCATTGCAAGCTTTTCGAGCTCCGCACCGCACGGGAAGCGAAGTCCGAGCATAACTCCCGCCCTGTCAACAGCCTGTCCCGCCTTCAGATCGAGCGAATTACCGACCTCAGTGATACTGAGAACGCTGTCGCTGTCAGACTCACACAACAGGCAGTCTGTCGTACCGCCGCTGATGTGGAAGGCTATGAATCGTTCTCTGACGAGTGAGAGCCTGTCAGCGGAATAGAGTGCCGCAAGGATATGCCCTATCTGGTGAGAAGTCGTGTACAGCTCGGTGCCTGTCGACGCCGAATACGCTCTTGCGTAGCCCTCTCCGACGAGAAAGCACGGCATATATGAGCCCTCGACGTTGCGTGGTCTTACAGACGCCGCAACAGTTGCCGACCTTGTGGGACGATACTCGCCGCAAAGCTCCTCTATAAGCTCAGGGAGCTGCTTCGTGTGATGGAAAACGGCGTCACTCTGTCTGAGCCCGAGCTCGCCCTCCTTCACAGGAAGCAGTCTTTTCCGCTGTATAACGCGGTTCTCGCCGCTGATGTACACTGCGACCGAAGTCGTGTAATTACTGGTGTCTATACCGATATGTTCAGGCATTTTCAGCCTCTCCGCGGTCGCGGGAGAAAGCTCCGAGCACACCATTGATGAAGGAGGCATCCTCCTTGTAGGTGTAGGTCATCGCGAGCTTTACTGCTTCGCTTATAGCCGCGCTCATAGGAGTATTCTCATCGTAAATGCATTCATACAGCGCAATGCGCAGTATGGCATGATTGAGCTTGGAAATACGTGAAAGCTTTCTTGACTTGCTGTAATTCCCGATGATACTGTCGAGCTCCTCCGCATGAACGAGTGTGCCGTCAACGAGCTGTTTTACCTCGTCATTCACGGTTATCTCATCTATCTCCTCAGCTATCTCATAGAGCTCCTGAATATCATCGTCGCGCAGAAGCTGTTCAAAAACGAGCTTGAACGCGCTGTCTCTCACATCTCTTCTTGACATTTCATCTCTCCTTTTCTTTTTTATTCAAATACCACGCCGTTAACGATGACGTTGACTCTCGCCACCGCAACGCCCGTCATATTCTGAACGTCCTCCTTGACCGCGGTCTGCACATCTTCCGCCACTGCGATAGATTTGTAGCCGTTCTTGACCTTTATCTTTATATCAAGAGCCGCGACGTCCCCGATGACACCTACGGTTATCGGACCGTTCTTCTTGAGCTTGCTCATCTTGGTTATATCACCGTCAAGACCTGCCACACCTTTTACCTCAAGGGCGGCAAGTCTGGCAACGGTGATGATAACATCTTCCGAGATGCTGAGCTTGCTCTGTGCGCTCTTTTTAACATCAGCCATTTTTGTACCTCCGTTGCGCGAAGATTTGAGTGCATTTTTTAATTAAAGTATAATATACACTCCCGCTTCTATATTATACCAAAAAAATTCAGAATATTCAACTACTTTACCTCAAAAATTCTTATATTTTCAGAAGAAATTTCTGTTTCGCCGAGAATAATGTCCTTTATTGCTGCCGCCTGCGCTTTATCGAGCCCCTCGGTCTTGACCACTACCTTCGCGGACTCACCGTCGAGATAGGCCACACAGTCCTCGAAGCCTTGTGCTTTTACGAGGGATTCGATAGTTCCCTCGCTCTCTATCAGCTTCGAGACCTCCACTGCGTCGAGAGCATTGACCACCATTTCGTCCTCGGTGAGGTCGCCTCCGCCGATTATTGTCTGGAGAGTCTGTACAGCTTCATCACGTCCGTTCATGCGGTCGAGCCTTGCCTGCGCGAAGTAATCGACCTGCTGAGCCTCGCCGCTCTCCGGTGTCGCGTTCACGAACTCGGTATCGCCGTAGTTGACCGTATCACCCATTTCCGCGACCTTCACCGACTCGCCATTCTTAGTGAACTTAGCAGGTGTTGTCGTATAGTTTATGTAGACCGCTATCGCCAGCATGAGCGTGAGGCAGGTCATGATTATCTGCTTCTTTCCGATGATTATAGTTGGTTTTTTCATAGTTTGCTCCTCATTTCATCTTAGTAACGTATATTCTTGCGGTGGATATTCCCAGAGCAGCCGATACAGCCTTATATATCCGCTCCTCGACCGCAGGGTCGCCGCAGCCCGTACATACGACCACGGCTCCTGTTACAGCAGGTACCTCCACCATCTCAACGAGCGGCTCGCGCTGCCCGCTCCCTCCTGTCATAACATATTTTTTCTCCTCCTCCGTTCTGTTATCCTGACTGCTCTTCCTGCCCTCGGCAGCATAGACATAGCGCTCGCCCGTCCCGACCGTGAGATACACCTCTACCTCTCCCGCCCCGTCTATACGGCGCAGGAAGTCACGCAGCCTGTTCTCGGTCTCACGGCAGTAGCTCTCAGACTGTGACGCCGCTGAAACAGGAGACTCGGGAAGCTGCGGCGAGGTCTGCTTCTTGTCCGACAGAAAAGATGATATAAGTATCAGAAGCAGCCCCGCTGTCCCGAGAGCTGTGACGGCTATCGCTGAATTCTTGCTCCCGAGCAGTTCTCCGAGCTTACCAAATTTCTTCATTCACGACCTCCGTTTCGTCCCCGAGCGTGCATCGTATGACCTCCGCTGCGCCCGCGATATCTTCTGTGTCCACCGTCACTCTACTAATAGATATGCTCCCGTCAGACAAAATATTAACCTCCGCTGAGATTTTTTTGCAGTCTATCCCTGCGGCGGCTAACTGCTCTATAAGGATATTCTCCACATTCGTGGCAGTCTGCTCTGCGAGAGCACGGTCATACAGCTCCTGCTGATATTCCGTATCCGAGAGCTCATATGCACCTATCTCCGGAAGAGCAAGATCAGAAAAGCCGCTCACGAAAGGCGCTGTTATCACAAGCGCGAGGAGTATGTCCAGTATCAGCTTGAGCTGCCCCTTCATTTTTAAGCTGCCTGCCGTCTGACCAATAAGGCATTTTGCCGCCGTGACCGAACACACTGCAAGCACTGCTGCTTTTATGTCCATAAACTCACCCCTGTCCAATAGACTGTGTCAGTATCGCCGATGATATCACGAACATCAGCGAATAGCACACCAGTACACACTGCGCCGCTGCAAGACCTCCGTCAAGACTTTTAAGCAGCTTTGACACCGACGGTGCACCAAACATATCTGCTGCGGCAGCTCCGAGCAGCATTACGCCGCGATACACGAACAGCTCCAGTACCTTCGGAAGAAGTAGCAAGATGATACCGATAATACCTGCCGCACCGACGGTGCTGCCGATAATCTCAAAGCTGCCCTTGACTGTGGCATATGCATCGGAAACAGCTCCGCCGACGATCGGCACAGCTCCCGAAATAAGTGATTTTACAGCCTTCACTGCAACTCCGTCAGCCTTTCCCGCTATGGTGCATTTGAGCGTTACAAATCCCGTAAAGAGCCCCATAACAAGGGTGATGCTCCAAGTCAGCGCCTTTTTGAGCAGTCCGACCACGCTATCGAGCGCTGAATCGGGAAAAACGCTCCCCGTCACGGAGAGTGCAGTAGTCGCACCGAGTATCGGCATGAGCAAGCTCTCGGACAATTCGGTTATGAGCTCCGAAGCGCCGAGTATCAGCATATGGTACACGCCAGCGGAAGCCGCCCCGCCGCACATCACCGATACAGCTGTAAACACGGGAACAAAGACTATGATGAATCCGCCGCAAAGCTCTATCTCCTCAACGGTAGAGCGATAAACGTCTATGAGCTGCGGAGCAGTCACCGCCGCTGCTGCCGTAACGCAGACCATATCATAGTTACTGCCCGATGTACCTCCAAGTGTGCTGCCTGCCGAAGCTCGGAGCACCGAAGCTGCCGCGATAACAAGCATGATCGCGGAAAGAAGCCTTATCGGAGCAGCAAGACGAGCTTCGACCCTGTCACTAACGACAGACGCCAGCTCACCGAAGCTTAGCGAAGAAATGTCGTCATAGCCGATACCGAGGTCAAACTCCGCAAGAGCATCATCAAGCTGTTCTGTTACTTCTGCATAGACTTCATCGGGCTCGTCCGCAATCGCAGTATACGGCACGACAACCGCCAGCAAGAGCACAAAGCTCAAAGCCGCAATAATAGTATTTCTCATGCCACACCTCACAAAATCTCGGTGATACGCGAAATAAGAGTCCTAACGAGAGGAAGGCTGATGAAAGTCACCGCTCCCCGCCCCCACAGTTCAGCCGCTGAAGCGATAGCAGTCTCACCGCTGTCCCTGCACAGGTCGGAGGTTATCTGCGTGATGAGGCAGATTGCAGTCGCCTTAAAAACAAGTGATATGTAGCTCTCGGGGAGCCCCGAATCGAGGAAGATATCACGAATATCGTCAAGCACGGGTGTGAGCATCCCAAAGAGAGCTCCGGTAACTGCGACGCAAGCTGCAAGAGAAATAAACAACGACTGTTCGCGTACATACTGCCGCAGAAGAACAGCCAATATCGCAGAAGCAACGCAGAAAACAGCAGTTGAAAAAGCATTCTCTACCATAGTCCGAAAACAGATTTCACAGTGTCAAACAGCCCGCCTATCTCCCGCACGATGATAAGGAGCACAACAATGAGTCCAGCAAGAGTAGTCATCATTGCCTGTTCCTCACGCTCTGCGCGCTTCAGAACGAGATTGAGCACAGCAACGATTATCCCCACTCCTGCAATTTTAAAAATAAGGTCTATGTCCATTGCCAACGTCCTTTCATATCACAAGGATACCGACCATAACGCCGAAAAGAAGCCCCACGCTGCGGTAGAGTCTCCCTTTGCGGAGGTACGCCTCGCTTCTTTTCTTTTCGGTCTCTGAGAGCGTGTGCTCGAGCCAGCGAATCGAATCGACCTGACTTTCGCTGTCACTGCGACCAATTATATTGCCGAGTTTGAGAAGTACATCTTCTTCGTCATCAGCAAATCCTGCCGACCTGACTGCATTTTCCCAGCAAATGCGAAAGTTTTCTCCACTCTCGAAGCTCTTAGGCAAAGACTCCAAAAACGTGAGTGCCGAGAGCTCGCTGTCACGCCTGAGTTCCGCACACACAGAGTAGACATCATCACACCTGTAGCCGACAAGGAAAGCTGTCCTTTGCAGCAACCTAACTATCAGCGCACATAACTTCTGCTCGCGTCGAAGTTTTTCTGCAAACGCAAAGCCGACTATCCCGCCCGCAGCCGCAAATGCAGCGGAAGCGACAAATCTCATCATCATATCAGAGCTCCCTCACATCGAGAACTTTCCCGGGAGATGACGCGCCCGCAAGAAAAGCTGCTCTTGCGAAGAGACCTGCTGAAAGGAGTTTTTTCGCAAAGGGACGGCGTTTCAGTGCTTCGAAGCTGTTCGCATGGACAGTCGCGATGAAGCTGATCCCACAGCCCGCCCCCGCGAGCATAGCCTCGGTATCGGAATCATCGGCTATCTCATCACATATGATCCAGTCAGGCGAGAGAGAGCGTATAGCAGAGACAACACCTATATTACGCGGACAACCGCTCATCACATTTGTAAGCACGCCGACATCGCTGCCAAACTGTCCGCCCGAAACAGCAGCTATCTCACCGCGCTCATCAATGAGAGCGACTTTCTTTCGTCTGCCGATCATACGGCTGATATCACGAAGAAGCGTAGTCTTGCCCGAGTTCACACCTCCGCAGATGAGGAGCCCGCCGTCAATAAGACCGACAAGCTCGTCCGCGCAGCCAATAACACAGCGTGAGATACGGAAACTGATACCCGTGACCTCAGTTATTATTCCGTCCAAGTTATACACGCCTGATATACCCGCACGAATACCATTTCCTACGATAAAATAACCCTGCCTGAACTCGCTGACATGACTGTGGAATGAAAAATGTGTGACGGAATCAATGGTCTTACGAATATCCTCAGCAGTACACCTCACGCAGGAGGTATTGCTGCTGCTTGCGGTGAGAGAGTTCCCCGTAAGGAAAGCTATCCTGTCAGGAAAGACAGCGGCAACAGGTTGTCCCAGATAAAGCCGTATCTCCGTAACTTCGCTGCTTATAGCTCCGACTGAGCGCAAAAGCGTCACTCTCAGCCTCTCGCTGAGGTGATCTGCAATTATCTCAAGGCTTGTACGTTCATTCATTTTCATCGCTCCTTTACTACAGTGTATGCAGAGCAAAAGAGTAATAGAACAAAGAGAGCATCAAGGCGAAAAAAAAACAGCGTACCAAAGTACGCTGTTTATAAGTGAAATTATTCCTTTACACCACCAAGAGCAACACCTGCGATGATGAATCTCGAGAGGAATACGTAAGCGATAATGATCGGGATGATAGCCATTGCGATAGCAAGGTAAATAGCACCGTAATCATTGAATCGGTCAGACGACTGAATAGCCGAGATCATCATAGGAAGGGTCTTCTTGCTGACCTTAACATTGATAAGGATCATGTTAGGAGTATAGAAGTTGTTCCAGCTTGCGATGAAAGCGAAGATAGCCTGAACAGCTATAGCGGGCTTCATCATCGGGATAGCGATAGAAACGAATGTCCTGAACTCGCCGCAGCCGTCGATACGAGCAGCCTCAACGATATCAAGCGGGAATGAAGACTTCATATACGACCTCATAAAGTATACTACACCCGGAGCTGCAATAGAGGGAAGAATAAGGGGCCAGTATGTATTTGTGAGGTGGATCTTGGACATGAAGCTCAGGAAACCTGCTGATGTTACCTGCATAGGAACCATCATTACAAGAAGAACAACCGCATAGGAGATCTCCTTGAGCTTGAAATCGTAAACATGGATACCGTAAGCTGTAAGAGCTGAGAAGAAAACAGTAAGGAAGCACGAACAGCAAGTGATAATCAAGCTGTTTCTGTAACCATAAAGAGCACGGTAGTTCAGTCTGTAGTCGGCACTTGTAACCATTTTGTAGTTGTCAAAGATGTGAGTGCTGGGAATGAAGCTGATACCGTTAGCAATAGAAGTATGGTCACGTGTTGCGTTTACGAGAAGGATATATATCGGAAATAAACAGATGATTGTAAGGATAGTGAACCAGATAAAGAGGATAGCCGACTTGAGAATGATCTTTGTTCTGTAGTTATCCTTGGTTTTTCCATAGACTGAATTCATTTTACTCATATTGAAAAACCTCCAAACTGTTTACTTTCTGCCTTGAGCTGTTTTGCGATCTTCTTTCTCTGCTTCTTCTTAGCGATCTCGTCCTTATCACGAGTCATATAGAACGCGATACAGCCGAGGATAAGAGTGATGAAGAACAGAAGAATTGACGCAGCACCTGAGTAACCGAGCTTACTCTGATTCAGGTCAGCAACGTGGAAGTAGCTGTAAATAAGAGCAGCAATAGTCTCAACGTGCTCGCCGACCTTACCGTCCTTATTATAGAGGTAAGGAATATCGAACATCTGAAGACCACCGATCATAGATGTAACAAGAGTATAAGCCATGATGGGAGTAAGGAGGGGCAGAGTGATCTTGCGGAAAACTTGTCCCGAGCTTGCGCCGTCAATAGCAGCAGCCTCGAAAAGTGAGGGGTTGATACCCTGGATACCGGACATGAGCATGATCATGGTATTACCGAACCACATCCATGTCTGGATGAACATGATGATTATACGTGAAGGCCAAATACCCTCAATGAAGGGGATACAATCGACCTTGTTACCGGGAAGCGACTTTACGATACCGATCTTGTTAAGAAGGGAGTTGATCGCACCGGGGTTTGTCTCAGACTGACCGCAGAGCTGTACAAAGAGTACGGCAACTGAAGCAGCAGTGATGATATTGGGAAGATACATAACTATCTTGAAGAATTCCTTGCCCGGGATCTTGAGGTTTGCTTCGGTGAACCAAACCGCAAGGGAAAGAGAAAGAATGATCTGAGGAATGAAGTTACCCACCCAAAGGATAACCGTATTGCCAAGAGTTCTGAGGAAGCTCTCATGAACCTGAGTAGCGAGAGCAAACTGGTTCTTGGAACCGAATAAAAGGTCTGTGTAGTTCTTGACACCGACAAAAGTATCGAGACCTGTGTCACTATTACCGTGGAAAGATACGATGAACGTATTGATCAACGGCCAGAACTGGAAGAAGAGATAAACAATAAAAAATGGCAGTATGAAAATATAGCCATACTTAGCGTAGCTTATAGATTTAATGCGGCGCTGAGCAGCTGTTGCCATAACACACACCCTCTCGTGAATTGATTAGTAACAAATATACACCTACGGAATACATAAGTATTCCGTAGGCATAATTTGTGTTAAATGTTATGTTGTTTTAAGGGATTATTCAACTGTGATACCAGGAACAGCCTCTACAACCTTCTTCTTGAATGTTACAACTGTATCATCCCAAGACTTGCCACCCTTGAGGTACTCGTCTGTTACAGCGTTGAGGAACTCGCCCTTAACAGCTGCATCGTAAGGAGTGATAAGACCATTGAAGTTGATTGTCTTAGCGTTGTTAGCAAGCTCTGCGAAGTAGTTCTGCTTGTCAGCGAAGTTGTTGGAGATCTTCTCGTTGAATACTGTGTTAGCAGAGATGAGGTCATCCATAACCTTTGTGTTGTTTACATACTCAGGCTTGTTCTTAGCGTAAGCAGACATCTGAGCCTCGTCAGAAGTTGCAGAGATGATGAAGTCACGAGCCTCTTCGCCGTTGTCAGTTGCGGGATTAACAACGATCCAAGTACCGCCCCAGAAGAATGCCTGCGGGCCCTGGCAAACGTTCCACTTACCGTATGTAGCGCCGCCTTCGCCGCCTGCTGCGTCGAGGAAGAAGCCACCGAAGCCCCATGTAGATACGAAGTAACCCATGCAAGCATCGTTAGAACCAGCAGCAGTCCACTCATCTGTCCACTGGCTGTTCTTTGTTACGCCGCCGCAATCCCAGAGAGCCTTAGCTGTATCAGCGAAGTTCTGGCAGAAGTCATCGATAACGAGCTTGTTATCAACAACCCAAGGCTGTGTACGGCCGCAAGCAAATGCCTGCCACATACCGCCAACTGTATCAGCGAGAGCTGTCTTACCGGAAGACTTATCCTGAACTGTCTTAGCAGCCTCAACGAACTTATCCCAGTCAGCAACCTTAGCCTGCATCTCAGCGGGTGTAGAAGCACCGAGGTAATCCTTAGCGAGGTCAGCTCTGTAAGCGAAGCCGCCTGCTGCTGCCTGCCATGAAACGCCCTTACGAACGCCGTTGGAATCCTTACCGATCTCATCTGTGTACTTGTAGATGTTAGCGAAATCGCTGTCGCCGAGACCGAGCTTGCTGAGAGCAAGAGTCTTGGAGTCATCGTTGATGTACTTGAGAGCCCAGTCAGCCTCGCAGAAGTAAACGTCGAGGTCGCCGCCGTCGTTGAAGAGCTGGTCATAACGCTCGGAAGCGTCGCCGCCGCCAACACCGAAGGAGATGAAGTGAATGCCGTCTACCTTGTCATCAGCGAGGTCGTCCTTGATTGTGTCATAGGAAAGACCCTTCCACTGAGCGATAAGAGTAGGAACGTCGTCTGCGTTCCAAGCTGCAACTGTGAATGTGTCGCCGCCTGTCTTAACAGAAGCGTCGATCTCACCTGTTGACTCCTCGGGAGCACCTGTTGTGGTCTCGCCCTCAGAAGCAGCCTCCTTAGTTGTTGTCTCCTTGGATGAAGAGCTGGAGCTCTCGTCGTCGCCGCAGCTTGCGAATGCTGTTGCAGCCATTGCAAGTGTAGCTACTAATGCTAATGTCTTCTTAAGTGTGTTCATTAGAATTTTCCTCCTTAAATATGTATATTATATTTTAAAAATATAATACGCTTTGGTTTAGATGGATTTGTGTGGCTGTCTCTTTCGTTCTGTTCCGCACGACGACTGTCCTCGCCGCTGCATAGCGTCTCGTCAGAACTGCCGTAGTGTCCGTAAGGACTATTACTAAAGGCTGATGCCTCTGTAAATAATGTTTGAGCAACACTTTCTGCGGAAGTCCTCCGCTATCCGTACACCATCGCTCACCGTATCGGTTCCCCGACGGACGTCCTCCGCTTGTGGGGCACCTCATCATCGAGCGTTGTTATACGTAACTGCCTTATTTCTATATTGCAGGAGTATTGCTTTTGCATTTACAATATACCGTATTTCACAGCTAAAGTCAATGCTTTGAATAGTTCTGTAAACGTTTTTTGAACATTCTGTACATTTTCAACACCGTTCTTTTGTTAGTTTTTACATAATTACAGGCTGTAAAATCTAAAAGTTACAAAACGGTAAAAGTGTATTTTGACCTTATTACACATAAACGGCGCGTTTCTTTTATACCTATTGCCTAAATATCCCAATATGGTACAAAACAGTCAAGTCCGTTTTTGTCTATATTCACCTCGTGGAAATCAGTGAGTAGTACGCGAGGATTCCGCTGGCGTCACGTGCGTCTATTTCGCCGTCACCGTTGTAATCGGAATACATCTCCATTTCATCGGGGAGCGCTCCCGATCCGCCTGTAGACTGTGAAGAATAGTGCATAAGCACAAGGCTCGCATCCTTGGCATCGACCATACCGCTGCCGTCAGCGTCGCCGAGCTTGTACGCGTCTCCGATAACTCTTATCCTTATTATATTGTCAGCAAGTCCCTCGCGTTGAACTTTTATCTCCGCCGAAGCAGCCGCACTGCTGACGGGGATTCGTATCTTCTCGGAGCTCATTACCGCGTTCGTACCGCACGCGACCTCACCGAACGAATCGGTGTAGAGATACACGTCGACAGTATCCTCGGGCACAGTCAGCAAAACTTCCTCCTGCCCCGCACGGTAACCTGCGTCTTTTTTATTGGTCACGCCCGTACCGTCCGATATTACATATTTCATATAGTAAAGCTCGGGCTTCTCGGGGTAAAAGCTTCTCTGTGATACGCAGCCGCTGCCGTCGGGAGCAGTTGCCGCCCTGAGCGTAACATTCTCCGTTATCTCTATCGGCTCTGTATACAGACTGTATTCTCTGCCCGTGCTGTAGTACACATCACCGCCGTCGGGAGAAATGAGCTCCACCCTCTCGCCTGCGGGCACTGCCCCGCTCATATGCGAGAATCCGACCGAGCCTTTCTCTCTGCCGAATACCTTCATCGAGATATTTCCGCTCTTTATCGCGACAGTTCCCTCCGAGAAGAGC
This sequence comes from Ruminococcus sp. YRD2003, assembly GCA_900109435.1. Classification (GTDB taxonomy): domain Bacteria; phylum Bacillota; class Clostridia; order Oscillospirales; family Ruminococcaceae; genus Ruminococcus; species Ruminococcus flavefaciens_G. The sequence goes on from FNZT01000003.1 coordinate 517,091, forward strand.
ATTTCCATGCTTGCATAAGCCATCTCTGCTGCTTTTAGCTCATCGGTATCAGTCTCCTCGAGTCCGTCGTAGAGGTCGTCCTTGACCGCGGCAAGGAGCTCCTGCTCCTCCTCGTCGGTGTAGACAATATTGTCCGAGACTACGTCCACCCACTCCGTACCGTCGAGGCTGTAAAAACTCTCACCCGCATTTGTCGAGGCGAGGATGCCGTCATAGGTAGTATAGCTGCCGAGGCTCGTGATCTCGCCGCTCTCGTCGTTTGTGACGTACATTACAGTCTCCAGAGGAACTACGAACGGGGTATCCGCGCAGTAGAGCTTCACAACCGCCGCAAAGGTTTCGCCCGCGCTTACTTCGACGCATCTGTCGAGGTCAAGCGTCATAAAGCCCGTATAGCCGCAGCTTCCCTTCGTCACGGATGAAGCCGTTCCCGAGGAAGGGTCAGCCGTATCCGAGAGGTCGGTATAGATCGTTATTTCGTAGTTGGTATCTGGAGAAACGATATACGTGCCTATCGCAGCTATCTGCGTGTCCTCGTCGGCAGTAAAGACATTCGCCATATACGAAGGTCGGATCTCGTCGATATCATCATATGCGGAAAGACTTTGCAGCTGCGGATAGGTGTCGTGCTGATACAGCTCAGTATAGTCATCTTTATCACCGAGCTCGAACACAGCGAACTCCGTCAGCGACCTGTCGCAGTAGGATATCCAGATAAAGCCGTCTTCGCCGTAAGAATCGCCCCAGCTGTTCTTGACGAGCCAAGCGCCGTCCCGAGCGGCAGGATTGGTAAAATTCTCCTTCGGGAAGCTGTCATCCCAGCCGACTATAGCGACCGAGTGATTTGCAAAACGCGGTTTCCTGTACGTATTTGACGACGAGAACTCGGAGCTGTAATTCTTCACAGCGTCTGAGTAGAATGAAACATCTACAGCGTGTCCGTCATAAACGAACTGCTTGATCAGCGAGTTGACCTCAGCCTCGTTCGTGCGTTCTCTGTCGTAATCGAAGCTGTAGGCATTTCGGAGATGATAAGCGCATTCACCGCGCTTATCATCAAGCGCGCCGCTGTTCTCGAAAGCAGACAAATCCCCGTACGGGATAACGCTCTCATCCGCAGGACCTATCCACTGTGCCCACAGGTTCGTGACAACAAGAGCACTGCCACCGCTGTTGAGCAATTCGTTCACACCCGCCTTGTCGGTGACATAGGCTTCATCCGACAGCGCACCGTAATACGCCGTGTGGAACTCGGACAGGTCGACCGTCATATTGCTCTGTATTACACTGCTCTCAGCGCTCGCTATCGCAGAATGTGCCCAGCACGTACCATATGGAGTCTGAGTCTTCACGGGCGATACGGGACAGCTCTCACGCATACTGAAGCTGCTCGGGAACTCCGTCTCTCCCGTATCAGCAGTAAAAGCACTCGCCTGCGGAACGAGCTCCAAAGCTCCGTCTGCTCCTTTGACTCTCATATACGGCACAGGCTGAGACAGTGCATACCCACGCGATACGCCATCATCAGCGAACGCTCGCAGTTCCGCAAAACCGACACCACCGTTACATGAGGCGGCAAGGCTAAGAGCTGCCGCCGCTGAAAATGCACGTTTCAGAAAAGCTCTCATAACTTACCTCCCTTGTCAGGAAATGACATCGCGCGCGGTGTAGTAAGCGATACCGAACCACTCCCTCACCCAGTATGTCGGCGCGAGCCACCATGGGGTATGCGCAGATATATTATACGCCTCCATACCGAGCTTTTTCGCCTTCATATCCGAACGAAGCTGGTGGAAGCCGTCAGTTACTATCGTTATGTGCTCGGGAAGCCCCTCCTGCCTGATGATATCGTGCGAGAAGCGTAGGTTCTCGTCAGTGGTAGTGGACTTGTCCTCCTCAAAGATACGCTCAGGAGCTATACCACGCCCGATGAGATAGTCTCTCATGCACTTTGCCTCACTGACGCTCTCGTCCTTGCCCTGTCCGCCCGACACTATCACACATACGTTCGGATTATCGGCGAGGTAGGTGTAAGCCGTGTCAAGCCTGCGTCTGAGCATAAGGCTCGGCGAGCCGTTTTTGACCTTGCAGCCGAGAATTACCACCGTGGTATCGGTATCGGTCGGGGAATCGTGCATCTCCCTTACCATGAAGAAGCTTATCACCGCCGCAACCGCAATGCATATGACCGTGATAGCCGAAAGCGTACACACGAGCCCACGCCCGCCCCTGCTCTCCCACAGGCGAGCGACAAAGCTGCTTGTCCTGCCGTAGAACAGGAAAAAAGCCGTCAGAACTCCCGATACGGAAGCTCCCGCTATATTGCCGAGGTTGATTATCCCACCCGTAAGGGGCAGAAGAAATATAATGAATACTATAAAAGAAATGAGAGTCGGTATAACTCTCATTTCTGACCTGATAAAGTTAAGCATTATTTAAACGTCAGTCCTTCTTGGCCGCGAGCTTGATGATGCGGTCGACTTCCTCCTGAGCGGTGAGCTCGCTGCCGAGATGGGTAGGCACACTGTTATAGAGTCCGTGGAAGTCGGAGCCACCCGTCCTGATGAGCTCATACCTGTCAGCAATGGCACCGAGCTCCTTGCGGTAGTTCTCGTCCGCTGAGTAGTGACCTATCTCTACGCCGTCTATCTTGCCCTTCTTCGCGAGCTCCTCAAGTAGCTCAATGTTATCGTACTGTGCGGGATGAGCCATTACAGCCACTCCCCTTGCGGTGTGGATAAGGTCGATGACAAAGTTTACATCGGGATATTCACGCTCAACGTAGCATGAGCCTATCTTTGGGTTGAAGAGCTCTCTGTCGAGCTCGCCGTAGAATTCCAGCGCATAGCCGTAATCTATAAGAGCACGCATGATATGCTGCTTGAAAATGCTCTTTGAAGCGGTAGTATGCTTGAGGATGCTCTCGAGGGTAATTGGGTACTTTGACATCACCTTGTCTATCATCTCCTTCGAGCAAGCCTTTCTTATCTCGCAGGATTTGAGGCACAGTCCCTCAAGCCTGTCAGGCTTCTGCGGAGCGTAGCAGAGAATATGTACCTTACTGTTTCTGTCCTTGTCCCAAGCGGAGAGCTCAACACCGCGAAGTATCTTCACACCCTCGCGCTGCCCGAGCACTTCAGCTCTTGAAAACGAAGCCATGGTGTCGTGATCGGTAATAGACAGGCATTCTATACCAGTGCGTTTTGCCTGAGAGATGATGTCCTCTATACCGAGCGAGCCGTCAGACAGCTTGGTATGACAGTGCAGATCGCAGATCATTGTTCAAACCTCTTTCCAATGCCGCAAAAATGAAACTGCGGCAGACAAAATAATATATACTGCATTATATGATGTCAATATCACAAAAAGAAGTACATACAGCGATAATAATTATATCACATATTACGACAGATTTCAAGTATTTTCGTACAATTTTTCTGCCGATCTGACCGAAAAAAACTTCCAAAAGTATAAAATGGCTATATACCGTCATTGAAGAGCCGCATAAAGCTCTCCCTTTTTGAAGCCCGTCTCCTTCGCGACGGCTTTGCAGGCGTCTGTAGGCTTCTCGCCCATAGAGATGAGCTTCTTCACCTGTTCCAGTGCCTGCTCGAGCGTAAGCTCCTCGCTGTCGGAGCTACCGCCCTCTACAACGAGCACGTACTCTCCGCGCGGCTCGTTCTCGTTGTAATAGCTCACAGCCTCAGCGAGCGTCATGCGCAGAGTCTCCTCATGTAGCTTCGTTATCTCACGGCATATCGAGATATGCCTGTCCCCGCCGAAGAAGTCGGCAAGGTCTGCGAGCGTGTTTTTCAGCTTATGCGGAGCCTCATAGAATATCATCGCACCTGTCTCGCCGCGAAGACGTTCGAGCTGCTCTGCGCGCTCCTTCTTGTTCACAGAGAGGAAGCCCTCGAAGGTGAATCTGCTCAGATGCATCCCCGAAAGTGCCGCCGCAGTCACCACTGCCGACGGTCCCGGTACCGCCCTCACATCTATGCCGTTCTCATAAGCAAGCTTCACAAGGACCTCGCCGGGGTCGGAGATACAAGGCATACCCGCGTCGGTGACGACACCGCAGCTCTCGCCCGCGAGAATGCGGTCTATGATGTGCTGAGCCTCTGTGCGCGAACTGTGCTGATGAAAGCTCACAAGCTCGTTTTTTATCTCGTGCCGCGTCAGAAGCTTCAGCGTGACGCGGGTGTCCTCGGCGCAGATGAAGTCCACCTCAGCGAGCATTCTCAGCTGACGGAGGGTGATATCTTCCATATTGCCGATAGGCGTACCTATTATGTAAAGTGTGCCGCTCATACCTGCTCCTTTCCCGTGTCGTAAATCCTTTGCAGCTCGTCCGTGAAACCGTCGCCGCTGCGGATATAAAGCTGCGGCTCTATCTTCATGAACGGCTTCGAGCCCTTTTTGCCCTCGATGAGGAAGAGCCACGGAGCCTCGTCCGCGTTCTTCGACACCATGCGGAGGCGCTTGGGCTCGATGTTGTGGGACTTCATCGCGTACATCACGTCGCTGAGGCGCTCGGGACGATTGCAGACACACAGCCTTCCCCCGAATTTGAGCAATTTCTCCGCCGCCGCGCAGACGTCATCTATCGTGCAGAGTATCTCATGACGGGCTATGCGCTGAGCCGTTATCGCGCTCTGGAAGCCCGCATTGTTCACCTTATACGGCGGGTTGCAGGTCACGAGGTCGAGCCGTCCGATGGGCGCGCCCTCCCAGAGCTCCTTCAAATCGGCGCACACGGGCACGATACCGCTCGTCTCGCTGCGCTCCATTCCGAGGCGGAGCTGCTCTATCGCGCCCTCCTGAATGTCCACGGCATAGGTGACCTGCGGCGGCATTTTCTTCTGCATTATAAGTGGGATTATCCCACAGCCCGTCCCGAGGTCGCAGACCTTGTCCTTTGCGCGGTACTGCGAAAAATCCGCGAGCAGGAAGGCGTCCGTGCCGAAGCGGTGGTCGCTGCTCGCACAGACGTATATCTTATCTGTCAGTTTTTCGTATTTGTAGTCCATTCATTTACTCCGTATCATATCAAGCACTTCCGCCATTTTCACGCACCTCGCGTACCTGTTCTGCCAAATGAAATCGTTATAGTAGCGGTAGGTCTGCTCCGCTGTCATAAAGACATTATCGAAGGTAGAGTTGCAGTATTCGGGAACTATCATCTCGAAGCCGCGCTCAAAGCCGCACTTGACAGTCGCGTCAATGCAGTAATCCGTCTGCAAGCCCGTGACAACGAGTCTTTTCACGCCCTTCTCCAGCAGATATCCAAGTAGTCCGCTGTCACGGAAGGGGCTGTTCACATACTTGTCGAATACGCGCTCGCCCGCCTCGGGAGCGAACTGCCCGCATACGTCAAAGCCCTCATTGCCCTTTGAGAGCGGCTTGCCCTCGCCGTCATCATGGCGGACATATATGACCTCCGCACCGTTCTCACGAGCTTCGGCTATGAGGTCGCGGACATTTGCGATATATGTATCGTAAGCATAGAGCTTTTCGGTGGTCATGAGCTCTTGCGCGTCGATAACAAGAAGAGCCGTTTTTGTCATATTATCGTTCCTCCGCCTACAACGATGTCCCCGTCGTAGAGTACGACCGCCTGTCCGCTTGTGACAGCACGCTGCGGCTCGTCGAATTCGACCATATACCGCCCGTCCCCGAGAAAGGAGACCGTCGCGGGCTGCTCATGCTGACTGTACCTCGTCTTTGCAGTCACGCGCATGGGCTCTGTCAGCTCAGCGACCGAGATGAGGTTGAAGTCCTCGGCTATAAGCGAGCGCGAGTACAAATCAGCCTCGTCGCCAAGCGTGACCGTGTTAGCCTGCACGTCCTTGCGTACTACGTAGGCTGGCTTGCCGAGCGAGATACCGAGGTGCTTGCGCTGACCGACGGTATAGCAGATAACGCCCCTGTGTTCACCGAGGACATTGCCGTCCATGTCTATGTAGCTCCCGTGCTTGGGAGAAATGCCCTTGAATCGGCTGATAAAGCCCGCATAGTCTCCGTCGGGGACGAAGCATATGTCCTGACTGTCCGGCTTGTCGGAGTTGACGAGCCCCGCCTGCTCCGCGAGAGCACGCACCTGCGGCTTCTCGAGCGCACCGAGCGGGAACAGCGTATGCGCGAGCTGCTCCTGCGTGAGCGAATAAAGCACGTAGGTCTGGTCCTTGCTCCTGTCCGCGGGACGCTTCAGCAGAAAGCGCCCGCGAGCCTCGTCGAACTCGATAACGGCATAATGCCCCGTCGCGATGTAATCATATCCGAGCTCCATTGCTCGCCTGAGCATAGCGTCAAACTTGACGCGGCGGTTGCACTCTATACACGGATTCGGCGTCCTTCCGCTGATATAGCTCTGTGCGAAGTGCTCCATGACGTTCTCGCGGAAGCAGTCCTTGAAGTTGAAGACAAGGTGCTCAAAGCCGAGCTTTCTCGCGACATCACGCGCATCGAGCACATCCGAGAGCGCGCAGCAGGTCTTGCCTTCTTTTACCGCCTCCGCAACGTCCTCGTCACCGAACATTTTCAGCGTCACGCCCGTGACGTCGTACCCGTGCTCTCTCAGCAGCATAGCGGCTACAGAACTGTCAACTCCGCCGCTCATGCCGACCATTACCCTACTCATTCTCAGTCACCTCAAAAAGCGTTTTCAGCTCGCCGAGCTCCATGAAGCTGTAGTCAGACGCCGCCTTTATCTGCTCCCACTCTGAAGCAGCTGTCTTTTCGTAGACAGCCGCCGTGAGGAATCCCGCGCTCGCAGCTGTCTCTATGCAGTGCAGCGAATCCTCGACCACAAGGGTCTCTGCGGGAGATATACCGAGGAGCTCTGCCGCACCGAGGAAAATGTCGGGGAAGCCTTTTCCGTTCGGATATTCCTTGTCCGTGAGCAGGAACTTCATTCTGTCGAGCACGCCGCAGCGCTTCATCACCGCGACCGCAAGCGCCTTGTAGGTAGCAGTCGCTACTCCATAGGGAATGCTCCTCATATCGAGGAAGTCGAGCAGCTCGACCGCTCCCTTTTTCAGCGGGATATTGTGCTCGTACTCCTCACGCACGAGCTCTTCAATCCTGCGTATCACCTGCACGGGAGTCAAATCAAGCCCGAACTCGCTTATCATGAACTCCGCCGCAGTTTCGATAGTCATCTGCTTTATCTTCCACGATATGCCCGCAGGAGGGTCTGTCACTCCGTTTTCGGCAAGGAATCGGCGGTCGATGTCATACCACATTCCCATAGAATCTATCAGTGTGCCGTCAAGGTCGAAAATAATGCCTTTTATCAAGTTTTTGCCTCCGTAGTAGTTGTAGTATCTGCCGTAGTTGCAGGCGGCTCGGTCTCAGGCTCGGGTGGCTGCGGTCTTTCGAGATTTTTCCGAAGCCAGACCTTCTCATCATCTTCAAAGGTGCGATTCTGCGCGAGCCACATCTTTTTCTGCTCGTCGGTAGTATAGTCAACTCCCGCCGACTCCTCATTACCGCAGAGAACGACAGCCTGCTTGTCCATGCTCTCGTATATGCGCTCAAAACGCGCTATATCGTAAGTTCGGCAGCCTACGAGAGGGTCGGCGACGTGAACGACCTTTTCGTCGTAGTCGAAGCCGTACACCACAACGCAGTGCTGCATCGGATTGAAGTAGAAGTCCTCGCCGCAGCCGAGCCTGAACTCAAACTCCTTGCGTATCTCCACCTGATTTATCGTAGTCCATACGACCACAGGTCTGCCCTGCTCTATCTGGTAGTATACCTCTTCAATAGGGCAGCCCGTGAGGTCGACAGCATACCAGTCCGAACCGAGGTAGCTGAAATAATCGTTTGCAGCCCTGACGATGACAGGCGCATTGCAGCCAAATCCGTCTTCCTTGTGCGGGTCACCGATGTAGGCATCGTTCATGGTATAGTAGCCTATCCTGTCGTTTGCCATGAAGATATCAGCCATTTCTACTTTGTCCGCCGCGAAGCCGTAAAAGTTGAGCAGCTCAGTCAGAGCTGTTATCTCGCAGCCTGTCGGCAGCTCGGGCTTCTGCAATATAGTCGCGACGTTGACAGCCTTTTTCGTACCGAGCTTATAGTCAGACGGCATCTTCACGTCTATCTCCTCACGTGCAGGAGCTCCGTACTCATTCGTAGCGGACGTAGTCTGCTCGGAAACTGCAACAGTCATCGTCTGAACCGTTGCAGGCTGAACAGTGGTCGGCTGCACAGATGCGGCGGAGCTCGTCGAACCCGCCACCACATTATTGCCATCGAGCCTGAGCTTGCGCCCGCCGCACGAGGTCAGTGCCGCGGCACACAAGACCGCAGCAGCTATTGCACACATTCTTTTTCCCATGAGTTACTCCAGGTCTATCGCTATCTTCGCCCTGTAGTCATCAGCAGCGGAGGTAACGTTATCGAGTGCGAGACCATAGATGTCCGAAGCCCTTCCCTCAAGCTCGGCGAATCGTCTCGTCACTCTGTTAGTCTGTGAAAGCTTTGCGAGTGACGAACCGTACGGGATCACAGCCTTTCCCTTTGCTGCCGCAAGTATCTCTCTTCCCCTGTCATTGAAGGCAAGTATCCTGCCGTAAGGCGGCATATGCGTCATATCCTCGCGTGTTATCCCTATCAGCAGCGAGAGCAGTATACGCTTGATACGAGCCATCGTATATCTTTTTGTCTTTACGGAGCAGAGCAGCTCATCGAGCGAGCCTGCCATTCTTGCGCCGTATATCCTGTTTTCGAGTCCTTGCGCTATGTCACTTATCTGCGCTATCTCCTCCGGCGAAGCCATTCTCAGCTTGTAGAGCATCACACGCTCGAGCCTTTCGAGCCGTGCGATACCGCCATTTTCGGCAGCCTCTCCGACCGCCTTTGCCCACAGCTCGGGCATGATCTCCGCGAGCTCGGAAATATCTGCTCCCCCGAGTATCTTCTCGCGAATGTAGGAAGCGCTCGCGTAGCAGCCCTCTGCCGCACCGCTGTCATGTGATGCGCCCTCCCGCTTCACCGTGAACGGCACCATCTTCGAGTGGAAGCTCTTCAGCGCTCGAAGGTACTCGATAGCGAGAGTATTATTCGGCTCTGAGACTATCGCAGCCGCAGACGGGTAAACGCCGTTGAGCACCGAGGTCAGTGCCCGCGGGTATGTATAACCCTTTTCCATTATATCGTTTATATCAGGCTTTCTCGTCTCTGCTATCTCATCGACCCTGTCGAGCGCCTGCCTGAGCATCCCGATATCGCCGCACTCGCTCCCGAATGACAGTTCGTCCACAGTTCCGAGACAGTTCAGCAGCCATACAGCCCCCGCGGCAAAGTTCTCCGCGGAAGAGAGGCTGAACTGCACGGGCAGCTCTATGACGAGGTCAACTCCCGACTTCACCGCGAGCCGAGCGCGGGCAAGCTTATCCATTACAGCAACATCGCCCCGCTGTACAAAGCTTCCGCTCATTACGGAGACGATGTGAGTAGCGCCGTTTTTACGGGTTTCGCTGATATGGTACAGATGCCCGTTGTGGAACGGGTTGTACTCGCAGATAAGACCGCTTACCTTCATAAAACACCTCGCATAATAATATTATAATACTTATTATGCAATAAAAATGTATATTTGTCAAGAGTCCGCGCAGATAAGCAAAGCCCTCCGTTCTTCGGAACAGAGGGCAAAGGTGCTTACGGCTTCGGCATTTTCTTTCTGATATCGCCGAGACGGTCGAGGGCATTCTCGAGAGTCTCATTCTTTTTCGCATAGTGGAAGCGGATATAGCGGTTCTCGGGCTCCTTGAAGAAGCTCGAACCGGGGACTGCTCCCACTCCGACGTACTCAGCGAGCTTCTCGCAGAAGTCGAGGTCGCTCGCATATCCGAACTCCGATATGTCAAGGAGTATGTAATACGCTCCCTGCGGAACGGTATGCCGGATGCCTATGCTGTCGAGTCCGCGCAGGAAGAGGTCACGCTTCTCGGTATACTTGTCTTGCAGCCACTTGTAGTAATCATCGCCGAATCGCAGCCCTGTGACTGCTGCCTCCTGCAAGGGAGCGGCGGCTCCTACGGTGAGGAAGTCGTGTACCTTTTTGACGGTGTCGATGATGTGCGGCGGAGCAATGACGTAGCCGAGTCTCCACCCTGTTATCGAGTATGTCTTGGACAGCGACGAGCATGAGATAGTCCGCTCCCACATATCGGGAAGGCTCGCGAAGTACACGTGCTCATACGGAGCATAGACGATATGCTCATAGACCTCATCGGTGATGACAAAGGTGTCATATTTTTTTGCGAGGTCGGCGATTATCAGCAGTTCCTCACGCGTGAAGACCTTTCCGCAGGGATTGGAAGGGTTGCAGAGTATCAGCGCCTTTGGATGCTGCTTGAAGGCAGCTTCGAGCACGTCGGCGTCAAAGCTGAATTCGGGCGGATTCAGCGGCACGTATATCGGCTCGGCGCCCGAAAGTATCGTATCAGCGCCGTAGTTCTCGTAAAACGGCGAGAAGACCACCACCTTGTCCCCGGGATTGGTGACTGACATCATTGCCGCCATCATAGCCTCTGTGCTGCCGCAGGTGACGACTATCTCACTGTTTGGGTCGATGCTGCGCCCCATAAGGCGGGACTGCTTCTCGGCGAGCGCTTCGCGGAAGTTCTGAGCTCCCCACGTTATGGAATACTGGTGGAAGTCCTCGCGTGTGACTTCTGCGAGACGGTCGAGAATCTCTCTCGGAGGCTCGAAATCGGGGAACCCCTGCGAGAGGTTGACAGCGCCGTATTTATTGGAAATACGCGTCATACGGCGTATGACGGAATCGGTAAAGGTAGCTGTGCGGTTGGAAAGCTGCGGCATATTTTTTCTCCTTACTATCATAATTAAACGAAGCGGGCGGATAATATCCGCCCCTACGCTTTTTAAATTATACCATTTTTAGATATTGTAGTCAATATTTCTCTCGTCGATAACGCGTTTTGACTTGTGCTCGGAGCGGGTGTTAAGACCGCCGTCGGGATGAACAATGACCTTATCGGGCTTAACGCCGATACGAGCCTTGAGAGCTGCGGAGACCTCAGCAGCTACAGTCGCGTCGTCCTTTGCAACTCCTGCTGCCTTCTCGACCTCAACAGCGTACTTGCTTGTGAAGTCCTTCTCGAAAATGCGGATAAGGTACTCGCCCGTGAGGTCGCTCTGCTCGCGGATAACAGCCTCGATATCGCTCGGGAAAACATTAACAGCGGAAACGATGAACATATCGTCCTTTCTGCCGAGGATGCTAATCCTGCCGTGAGTACGTCCGCAGCGGCACTTTGTAGTGTCAATACGGCCGATATCGCCTGTTTTGAATCTGATGAGCGGACGAGCGTGCTTGCGGAGAGTCGTGAACACGAGCTCACCTGTCTGACCGGGCTCGAGGACTTCTCCCGTATGTATGTCGACTGTCTCGACGAGGATATGGTTCTCGGCGATGTGGAGACCGTCGTGGTATTCGCACTGTGCAGCGCACGCACCGAATATATCGGAGAGACCGTAGAAGTCAAAGACCTCAGCTCCCCAGATCTCCTCGATAGCCTTGCGTGTAGCGTCTATAGAGCCGCCGAGCTCGCCTGCAACGATTATCTTCTTGATGTTGAAGTCCTTCTTCGGGTCGTAACCTGCCTTGAGAGCCTTCTCACCGAGCTGCCATGCGTATGACGGGGAAGTCCAGATGATAGTGGGCTTATAGGTCTTGAGTATGAAGAGAAGTCTCTCGCTCGGGAGAGTACCGCCCCAGATACATAATGCTCCGAGGTTCTGCGCGCCTATTACGTCGGGACCTCCGACATAGAGTGAGAAGTTAAGAGCGTGAACGTAGCGGTCGTTCGGTCTCATTCCTATCTGCCAGAACCAGCGGCTCTCGGTGTCCTGAAACTCGTCGAAGTCCTTCTTGGTGAAGGGGCTCATCGTGGGAACACCTGTCGAACCCGACGAAGTAGAGATGAACACTACATCTTCCTCGGGAACGGCTGCGAGCTCACCGAGGAACGAGCCTACGCCCTGAGTGTCACGCTGAGTTTTCTTGTTGATGAACGGGAACTTCTCGATGTCCTTGAGGGTCTTGATATCCTCGGGCTTAACGCCTGCCTCGTCGAACGAACGCTTATAGTAGGGAGCGTTGTCGTAAGCGAACTTGACGATTTCCTTCAGGTCCTCAAGCTGTCTCTTTTCGAGTTCTTCACGAGGGAGCGTTTCAAGCTCCTCGTCCCAGAATTTACTGTTGATATCTCTGCTCATTGTTTTATCCTCCATATTCATATTTAGTATATCTGTTTGGTATGTTTATATTATACAACTGATAACTGCATTTGTCCAATACCATAGTTCTATGATAGGTTATAGGCTGTTCTTATAACCGAAGGTCTTGTTAATATGCTCCCACTTACGGTCGCGCGACTCGTTTATTATACGTATATCCTCATCCGAAAGATGCTTGAAACGTCCCTGCTTTTTCAGATAGCTCTCCACATCCGTGAACTCCTTGGGCTTGTGATTCAGCGTAAATTCGCCATTTTCATACTCCGCGAGATACCACAGTCCGCAGTCCACGACCTCGCGGGCGATGTTCACGGTCTCATCGGGAGCGATCCCCCAGCCCGTCGGACACGGCGCTATCACATGGATATACTTAGTACCTTTTATCTGTGACGCTTTCTGCACCTTTGCGATGAAGTCCGCGATATATCCCACGCTCGCAGTAGCGGCATAGGGAATATCATGCGCAGCTGCTATCTCGAACATATTCTTTTTCGGGCGAATATTTCCGTGGATATTTGCTCCTGCGGGAGTTGTGGTCGTCTTGGCTCCGAACGGCGTAAGACCGCTCTTCTGTATGCCTGTATTCATATATGCTTCGTTATCATAGCAGATATAGATGATGTTGTCGTTTCGGTCGATAGCGCCCGAAAGAGCCTGTATACCTATGTCTGCGGTACCGCCGTCGCCCGCAAAGCCGACAGCCGTGAAGTCCTTATAGCCCTTTGCGCGGAGACCTGCCTCAACTCCTGTAAGCATGGAAGCAGTTCCTGCAAAGGTCGAGATTATCGAATTATTTGAAAAGCAAAGCTGCGGAAAATTAAACCCGACTGCCGACATACAGCCTGCAGGGAGTACGGATACAGCGTTCTGTCCGAGGACCTTCAGTGCAGCTCTTACTGCAAGACTTCCGCCGCAGCCCGCACAAGCTTTGTGCCCGTAGAAAAACTCCTCGCGGGAGATGCTGTCAGCGACCTTATTAGACATTGTCCTCGCCCCCTATGCCGATGAAATTGACGCCTGTAGCGCCGTTTGCGATGTCTGTGTATATGTTCTCGATGTCCGCAGCAGAGATATTGCGTCCGCCGAGACCGCCAATGTAATTACTGCCATTTACAGCAGCGCCCGCCTTTTTCAGAGCAGAGTTTACGTTCGTGAAAACAGTGCCCTCGTTGCCGAAGCTGATGTCCTTTTCGAGGACTGCGTATGCCTTGGCATTCCGCAGTACATCGGCAATTTCATCATTCGGGAAAGGTCTCATGTAGCGTATGCGGACAACACCCGCCTTTACGCCCTGTCCGCGGAGCTTATCAGCAGTCTCGCGGCAGAGACCCGCAATACTGCCAAGCGTTACGATGATGTAGTCGACGTCGTCGGTGAGGTAATTCTCAGTCAGACCTGTGTACTGCCTGCCGAATGTCCTGGCAAAAGCAGCCTCGGTCTCGGATATGACCTTCCGAGCCGCGAGTACACCTTCTTGCTCCTTGTACTTGAAGATGTAGTTGGTATCGGGTCCCGCCGAAAAAGCCATATTGCGCGGGTTCTCGAAGTCTATGCGGTTGTCGGTCTCATAGGGCGGCAGGAAGCTGTCAGCCTGCTCGCGCGTGGGGATATCCACTGTCTCATATGTATGTGTGAGCACGAAACCGTCCAGATTCGCCATATAAGGCGTGGATACGCGCTTATCCTCGGCTATCCTGTAGCTCATCAGCGCGAGGTCGAGAGCCTCCTGCGCGTTCTCGGCGTAAGCCTGTATCCACCCGCTGTCGAGCTGTGATAGGCTGTCGCGCTGGTCGCCGTAGATATTCCACGGGAGGGCGGTGGAGCGGTCAGCGTTCATCATAACAATTGGGAAGCGTCCGCCCGCGGCATAATAAAGACATTCCGCCATGTAGAGGAGCCCCTGTGACGAGGTCGCCGTAAAGGCTCTCGCACCTGCGGCACTTGCTCCGATTGCGCATGAGAGCGCGGAGTGCTCGGACTCAACGTGTACATATTCTGCGGTGAGGCTGCCGTCCTCGACCATCTCGGAGAGCCGCTCAACGACAATGGTCTGTGGGGTTATCGGGTAAGCCGAAATGACCTGCGGACGCGCGAGGCGTATGCCCTCGGCAAATGCCTCATTGCCTGACAAAAACTTCTTCATTTGCGTTCCGCCTCCATTCCGATTGCGCCTATTTTACATATTTTCGCACATATTCCGCAGCCCTTGCAGAAGTCGTAGTCAATGACCGCCTTGCCGTCCTTTATCGCTATGACGCCATCGGGACAGTATAGGTAGCACTGCTCGCAGCCCACGCACTTTGCGGTGTCGATCACGGGACGGATACTGCGCCAACCGCTGTTGACGGTCGTGAGGTAGCCCGCCTCAAATGACGTATTCTCGGGAACTTCCGTGAATGTGAAGCTCTTTTTCTCTCTGATATGCGGTCTCATTCCGACACCTCCTGCGCGGCTCTGCGAAGCGCAGCGATGTTGCGCTCCTGTATTTTCGTAGGCATATAGCCCTTTATAGCATCGGCGGCGTTGTCAGCGCTTACTGCTCCCGACAAGCCGACGAGAAGTCCGAGCATTACGGTATTTACCGTAGGCAGCTTGTGCTCCGCGGCGATACCCTCGGCGTTGAAGGTGAGCGCACCGTCTATCGCGGACTTTGAGTTGACGACGATACGTCCGCCCTCTCTGAGCAGGCTGCGAAGATTCGGGCTGTAGAGCGTGTCGTCGAGTATGACGATGTAGTCGGCTTTTTCGGTCTGGCTCCTGTCAACTACAGGCTTGGAATCGAGCTTAGTGAAAGCGCGCACGGGAGCTCCGCGGCGCTCAGGACCGAAGGAGGGAAAGGCAAGCGCGTATTTTTCGTCTGCGCCTATGGTATATGCAGCTCCGAGGAGTTTGGCGGCGGTGAATGCTCCCTGTCCGCCTCGTCCGAGCCAAAGTATCTCTATCATATCGGTTCTCCTTGTTATTTGGTATAGGTCAATTAATGTGACGCGCAAATCCCCCATGTTAGCTCCCCGAACGAAATTCGGTGCAATAACAGCCTAAAGCGGTTATTGGGGACACATTAATTATACCCCCGCTTGCCGCGCGTGTCCAATACCATAGTTTTATGGTAAGTTATAGGCGCAGACTATATGTTAAGGTACGCCTTGATCTCTTTGATGTAGATTTCAGCCATTTCGCTGAGAATGACATTTTTCAGCGTAATATAGCCGATCTCCATTATCTCATCGGAGTCATCGTCAAACGGCACAGCGATGTAGTCCGAACCGTTGAGCTCCTCGCAGATTATGCCCGAGCACAGCGTATAGCCGTTCAGACCTATCATCAGATTGAGCATGGTCGCGCGGTCATTGGCTTTGATAGTGCGCTGATATTCGGCTGTGCTGAGCAGTTCCTCCGCGAGGTAGAAGGTACTGTTGTCGCCCTGCTCGAAGGAGAGGCAGGGGTAGTCCGCAAGCTGCGCGAAGGATATCTTCTTTTCCTTTGCGAGCGGGTGTCCTTTCCAGAGATACACATAAGGTCTGCACTTCGTCAGGGAGTGGAACTCCAGTCCGTTCGAGTGCAGCAGCTTCGTTATTGACTTGCGGTTGAAGTCATTGAGGTAGATTATGCCTATCTCACTGCGGAGCGTAGCCACGTCGCTGATGACCTCACCCGTTTTTGTCTCACGGACTGCGAACTCATACTCGGAAGTGTCGAACTTCTTGACCATCTCCACGAAAGCCTTGACCGCAAACGAATAGTGCTGCGTGGACACGCCAAACTTTTTCTTGACATTTCCTTTACCGATGTATTTCTCCGCAAGAACATCAAACTGTCCGACAACCTGACGTGCATACTGCAAGAACTCGGCGCCGTCGTTAGTGAGCGTTACACCTCGTCCGCTGCGGTTGAATATCTTGATACCTATCTCGCGTTCGAGCTCCTGCACTGACGCTGACAGCGAAGGCTGGGAGACGTAGAGCTGCTCGGCTGCTTTGTTCATCGAGCTTGTCTCAGAGATAGCGAGTATGTATTTTAGCTGCTGTAGTGTCATAGGATACCTCTCAATCGTAAAGTCCTGTACTGAAATAGCGGTCTCCGCGGTCGGGGAAGACCGTCACGATGTTGCCCTTTGCACCGCTCTCGATGAGCTTGAGCACCGCTGCCATAGCCGCTCCCGAGGACGAACCCGCGATAATGCCCTCAGTCTTGGCGAGCAGCCGAGCAGTGTTGAAAGCCTCATCATCGTTCATTTTTATAACGCCGTCCACGAGGGACATATCCATTGTCTCTGCGATGAAGTCGTTGCCAATGCCCTCGATATTGTAGTCGGAGTGCTCGCCGCCGCCCATAGTCGAGCCGACAGGGTCTGCGAGAATGCCCTTTGCCGTGGGTACACGCTCCTTGATATAGCGGAGTATGCCCGTGTAAGTGCCGCCGCTGCCAGCCCCCGCGACCACGTAGTCGATATGGCCGTCGAGAGCTTCATATATCTCGCGTCCCGTGGTCTCGTAGTGAGCAAGGGGGTTGCTCTGGTTCTTGAACTGCTCCAGCGAGACAGAATCGGGTATCTGCGCCTTTATCTCCTCAGCCTTTGCGACAGCTCCGAGCATTCCCTGCTCGCGGGGAGTGTTCACTACCTCCGCACCGAGGGCACGCAGAAGAGACTGCTTCTCCGCCGAGAACTTGGTCGGCACGACAAATATGATACGGTAGCCGCGGTTGAGCGCCGCAAAAGCAATGCCAAGTCCAGTATTGCCAGCGGTAGCCTCGACGATAGTGCCGCCATTTTTCAGTACGCCGCGCTTCTCGGCGTCGTTGAGCATATACAGACCTGTGCGGTCTTTGACGCTTCCCGACGGGTTCCAGAGCTCGAGCTTCGCGAACACGTTCACCCCCTCGTACCGAACGATATTTCCGAGCCTTACCAGCGGAGTATTGCCGATAAGAGCCTGCATCGAATCATAGTAGTTCATCACTTTACCTCCGCTTTCTCAATAGCCTGCGCGATGTCTGCGAGTATGTCGTCAATGCTCTCAATGCCCACCGACAGGCGGATAAGTCCGTCCGTGATGCCGACCTTTTTGCGGATATCAGCGGGGATGGACGCATGAGTCATAGTTGCCGGGTGGCATACGAGGGACTCCACGCCGCCGAGGCTCTCCGCGAGCGAGACAAGCTCCAGACTCTCGAAGAAACGACGGATATCATAGTTCTCGCGGAGCTCGAAGGAGATCATCGCACCGCCGTTCTTAGCCTGTCTGCGATTGACCTCATAGCCCTGACTGCTTTCGAGCCCGGGGTAGTAAACTTTCCTGACAGCCTTATTCGCGGCAAGGAACTCCGCAGCTCTTTCCGCATTCTCAACGTGCCTGTCCATGCGCACCGCGAGCGTCTTGATACCGCGGATAAGCAGAAACGAATCGAAAGGACCGAGAACTCCGCCCGTCGAATTCTGAATAAAAGCTATCTGCTCCGCGAGCTCCTTTGTGCTGACAACAGCCAGCCCCGCAACGACGTCGCTGTGACCGCCGAGGTACTTGGTGGCGCTGTAAACGACGATATCCGCACCGAGCCCGAGGGGCTTCTGCAAATAAGGGGTCATGAACGTGTTATCCACTATCACGAGCAAACCGTGCTTGTGCGAGACCTCCGCGACAGCCTTTATATCCGTGACTGTCATCAGCGGATTAGCGGGACTCTCGATTATGACAGCCTTCACGTCGTCAGTTATCTGCGACTCGTAGACAGCAGTGTCGGTCGTGTCGGCAATGGTGTAGGTAAAGCCAAAGTGGTCGAAGACTTTACTCAGCAGGCGGAACGTTCCGCCGTAAACATTGCTCGATATGAGGACGCGGTCGCCGCTGTGGAGGAGACTGAGCACCGCTGTGAGAGCTGCCATGCCCGACCCGAACGCAAAGCCCGCATAACCTCCGTCCAAGTCCCTGATAAGAGCTTCAAGAGCCTCGCGAGTGGGATTGCCTGTGCGGGAATATTCATATCCGCGCATTTTCCCGAACCCGTCCTGCTTGTAGGTAGAGGTCTGATATATAGGGATATTCACAGCGCCGGTGCGCTCGTCGATGGAAATTCCGCCGTGTATAAGTGCTGTTTCTGTGTTTGTATAGTTACTCATATTAATTCTCCTTTGTCTATTGTGGGACGCCGTCCCCTACAGGTTGTTTCTGTAGGGGCGAGTTCCGCTCGCCCGTTCGTTTTGGGGTTATTGCGGGCGCACGGAATGCGCCCCTACATCTGAGTTCTGAGCTCTTTATTCGTAATCATAGCCTGCGGTGTATGAAGCCGAAATAAGGCTCACATTTTCAAATGCTCTCATGCCGTCGGCTCTGCCGCTGAAATACTCTCTCTGGACCTTTTCGGGCGGCATATAGGTATCTATCTGGAAGCCGAGCGAGTACAGCGCACGCGAAACCTCGTTGTAATCGAAGCCACCGCGCATCACCTCACCGAGCTGCTCGGTTATACTTGCGAGGCGGGCAACCCTCTGCGGGAAATCGCCTGTCTTTATCGGGTAATCGAACACCACCCTGCTCCCGAGCGACGAGAGTTCAGCCATCTGCCGCAGCGTATCGGTGAACACGTCGAGGGTTAGGTAATACGACACTCCGAGAATGCTGAAAAATGTCTTTTTTGTCGGGTCAAATCCCGCCGCGAGCAATTTGTCGCACATTCGCTCCTTCTCGAAGTCAACAGGGACGAAATGTACATTTCCGCGGATATTCCACTCAAGCTCGCGAATCTTTTCGAGCTTGTATCGCTGGGTATCGGGGTGGTCTATCTCAAAGACCTCGATATCGTCATTTGTGTTGCGAAACGAGAATGTGTCCGAGCCTGCGCCGCAGATGACGTACTGTATCTTCCCGTTTTCGGCTGCGAAATCCGCGAGCCTTACCTCGTTGAAGTGTATTCGCGAGAGCGGTATCGGAGCAAAATACTCATTTATCATCAGCTCTGTCTCCTCGCGGGAGAGCTGCTCCGAGCCGTCAAGTCCGCTGCTTATGAGCTCGTAAATGCTGTCGTATTCCTCCTTGCCCATAAAGTCGTAAGCAAGGTAGTCGTCGAATATCTTCTCGCGCGACCTGTTTGAATGCCATGCTCTCACATAGGCGCATATCTTAGCTGTTACGCTTTCTCTTTCATTGACCATAGAAACTGATTCCTTCCATAAAAAAATGCGCAGAACGGCAACGCGCTCCACGCATGAAAGATAACTCGGTGACGTTTAAGAGAAGTCGCAACATCGCTGAGCACAAGCACGCAGAACACGTATCATCTTCATATTGCACATACAACAACATATGAAATCAGCTCTCATGTTCAGCACTTCCTTTCTTAATCACTGTATTCCTATCGGAACTGTATGTATTATAGCATTTCCCTATTGAAATGTCAATAGCCTACAGCTATATTCAGCAATAGTTATAGAAATCTCCTATAAAGAAGATAGAGTTTGTAAAAATAGGCAAAAGCCGCAAAAAAGCCGAGGAATCTGTCCCCTGAAAAAGCAAAAAAGCCAAAGAGCGATATTACGTTCTTTGGCTTCGCTTATATATTTGTACCATTGTTGACCTCCGTTTAAACTTGTAAGGCACCCGCGCTATCTCTTCCACCTCAGCAGATGTGACTGCAATTTGTTGAACAGGAAAGTCACGGCGATGACAACAAAGCCAATGACGAGAAGTCCTGTAATAGTGCGTGTATAGTCACCGAAGTCGGAGTAGTATTTTACATAGTAGCCCATTCCGTCGCGGGCGCCTATCATCTCCGCAGATGTGAGGAGAATGAACGAAACGCTGAGTCCCTGATTGCAGCCGAGGAATATCTGCTGCAAGGAAGCGGGCAGGATAACTCTGAACAGCATTTCAGGTTTGCTGACGTTGAGCACTTTGGCGGAATCAATTATTTTCTTGTCTACGCCGAGCACGCCGCTCATCGTGCCTGCAAATACGGGCCAGAACGTAGCGAGGAAAATAACGAAAACCGATACCGACTTGAAAGTCGGTAGAAGAGCGATACCGTAGGGGATATAAACTATCGGAGGTATCGAGCTGAAAAACTTGGTTATGTAAGTAGCGGCACTGCCTATCCTTGCGCTCCAACCTATGAAAAGTCCGAGCGGGACAGCCGCGATGACCGCGATGAGGAAGCCCTTTATCGTAGTACCGAGAGAGCTCTCGATATTTATGAATATCTGCTCCTTGTCCTCAACGAACTGGTGTATTACCTTGCCAGGAGCGGGGAAGAGCAGATCGTTAAGGATATTGAACTTCGCCGTAGCGAGCGACCACACACCGAGCAGAACAAAAATAAAGCCTGAGATGTCAGCAATGAGCTTTATCCCCTCCTCCTTTTTTATGAAGGAGGAAGCAGCGAGAACGATCACTTCAGCTACGACCGCGAAAGCGACAAGCGAGCCTGTGAACACGTCCTTTGTGGATTTATCAGGCATCAGCTGTATCAGCATCAGAGCTATGAACAGCAGGTGCGTCACGCGGAGGTAGCGTTTCCCGAAAGTCATAGTACCACCTCATCTCCGCCGATACGCTCAGCAATATCAGTATTCAGCAGGGAGAGGAGCTTGTTGCGGAATCTTCCGTACTCCTCCGTCCTGACGAGGTCAGCACGGCTGCGAGGACGCTCGAACGGGACATTTACTACCTCATTCACAGTACCCGGGTGAGCAGTCAGTACAACTATCTTATCAGAAAGGAGAATAGCCTCGTCTATATCGTGAGTTACGAAAACGACGGTCTTGCGCTCCTCAGAGCCGTCCCCCTCCCAAAGTGAGAGAAGGAGTTCCTGAAGGATAACGCGGTTCTTCGGGTCAATAGCACTGAACGGTTCGTCCATGAGGAGTATCTCCGTATCCATTGCGAGAGCCCTTGCGATAGCGGCGCGCTGCTGCATACCGCCAGAAAGCTGCGAGGGATACTTGCTCCCCGAGTCCGCAAGTCCCACCTTTGTAAGGAATTCGTCGGCTATCTTAGCACGCTCGCTGCGCTTCAGACCGTGGCGTGTCTGCTTGATACCGAATTCGATATTTTTCTTCGTTGTCATCCACGGGAACAGCGAGTAGTGCTGGAATACCACTCCCCGCTCGGAACCCGTACCATGCAGCTCTCTGCCGTCTATCTGTACCGAACCGCCCGCAGGGGCATAAAGCCCCTCAAGCACGCTCAGGAGTGTCGACTTGCCGCAGCCGCTCGCGCCGATAACGCTCACGAACTCACCTCTGCCCACACCGAAGGAAACGTCGTGCAGGGCGTTGAAGCTGCGCTTGTTGTCGACATAGTTGACGGTGAGATCCTTTATCTCGATCTTATTCGTAGTCATCAAAATGCTCCTTTAATGAATCGTATATGTCATCGGAACCCTCAGCGATAATGCTGTCGAGTGCCTTCTTGTAGATATCCGTGTTGTAGTGCGGCTCAAGGTCGAAATCCTCAGTGTATCCGAGTTCAACGATAGTCTCCTTGAGCGTAGCAGTACCCTTCTTGTCAGGGTCGGGGCTCGACACGCTGTAGCCGCCGTAAACTTCAGTATCAATGAAATCCTCTTCGATGTCGATGTACTTCTTGACGTCCTTTACAGTCTTGTCGTGGTCAGTCTGAGTGAAGTGGTACGCCTTGATGAATGCGCGCTCGAGAGCGGTAAATGTATTGGGTGAGCTGCTGAGCGCCGAAGTCTTAGCGACCTGACGGCAGCAGGGCTGATTCTCGAGAGCCGCCTCGTGAGCGCAGTAGTAAACTACCTTGTAGCCCTGTGACTTAGCAAGCGAGGTATAAGGCGAGTAAGCCGAAGCGGCGTCGATGTTCTTGTTTAGGAGAGCCGCATAAGCGTCCTTCTGGCTGTCGAAGTAGACGATATTCACCTTGTCCTCACCCTCGCCTATCTCTATGCCTGCGTTACGGAGAAGTATCTGGAGCTCGGCGTCCTGAACGCTGTTCTTGACCGAAGCGACGTTTCTGCCTTTGAGCACCTCGACGCCTGCCTCGTCCTTGTCAGTGAATTCAGGCTTGATGACATAGCCGTGACCGTTTGTCATCGCTCCACCGAAAACGGAAATCTCGTGACCCTGGCTTGCGAATGTGAGAGTCGGCACCGAACCGATGAACGCAACATCGAGCTTGTCGGATTCAAGACCGTTTACGAGCTCGGAGGCACTGGAGAACTGCGTGAGCACAACGTTGAGCCCCTCCTCCTTGAAGTAACCTTCCTCGGCAGCTACGAACGCGAGCAGATGCGCCGTAGAGTTGAGATAGCCGATGTTGATGTCAGTTTTTTCGAGCTTTCCGAGAGCAGCCTCAGCGCTGTCTCCGCAGCAGTCGGCGGGCTCTGAGCAGCAGTCCTTTTCCTTATCCGCGCAGCAGTCCTTGGTATCGTCCGTGGGGCTCTGCGCGTAGGTAGCAACACTGTCGCTCTGGTCAGACTCGGAATTATTGAATGCGCCGCATCCCGTAAGGAGCGGGAGCGCAGCGAGTACAACAAATATCTTTTTATTATTCATTTTTATCAAACCTTTCATTAAATCAAGCATAATTATTTATTCAGCGGACGGACAGCATACATCACATTCGCTCCGAATATTTGATTTGTCTCTGCTTGTTCATCATCATCACTCCTGTGTTTTTCTATGTGTTAATCATACCATACCCATAGGTATTTGTCCAATACGAAAGGATTATCGACACATATAGATACAAGCTATATGCGAATACAAAAAAAGCCGCTGTTTACCTAGTCGTAAACAGCGGCTCACTGTAGTCAGTGACTATTATTCCTCGGGTTCTTTTATCTCGCCGACTATCGGTACAGGGTCGATACCCTGACGGGTATAGTAGTCCGACAGCGCCGAGCGAACTGCCTGCTCTGCGAGCACGGAGCAGTGTACCTTCACGGCGGGAAGCCCGTCGAGCGCCTCCACTACCGCCTTATTTGTGAGCTTGAGAGCATCGTCTATGGACTTGCCCTTGATGAGCTCTGTAGCCATAGATGACGTAGCTACAGCCGCACCGCAGCCGAAAGTCTTGAACTTGGCGTCCGTGATTATATCGTTGTCTATCTTGAGGTACATCTTCATGATGTCGCCGCACTTGGCATTGCCTATCTCGCCGACGCCGTCCGCGTCCTCTATCTCACCGACATTTCTCGGATTTGAAAAATGGTCGAGCACCTTTTCACTGTATAACATAATAAATCTCCTTTATTCGTACTTTTCGCCTTTCATCATTTTCTCCCACACGGGCGACATCTCACGCAGTCTCCCGACGACCTTGGGAACGACCTCGAGGATATAGTCCACATCCGCCTCGGTGATATTCTCCTCAATGGAGAGCCTCATAGAACCGTGCGCGACCTCGTGCTTCAGTCCGAGCGCGAGCAGGACGTGTGACGGGTCGAGCGAGCCCGATGTGCAAGCCGAACCCGAAGAGGCGCATATGCCGTTCATATCGAGCATAAGGAGGAGTGATTCACCCTCAATACCCTCGATAGAGATGTTGAGATTTCCCGCGAGGCGCTTGTCCCTGTCGCCGTTGAGACGGGTATAGGGCAGCTTCAGAATGCCGTCGATGAGCTTGTTGCGTAGCGGGGTTATCTTCGCATTTTTCTCGGCGATATTGCGGGTCGCGGACTCTATCGCAACTCCGAGCCCGACTATAGCAGGAACATTCTCCGTACCCGCACGTCTGCCGCGTTCCTGCCCGCCGCCGTGTATGAGATTCGGCAGAGCGATCCCCTTGCGGACATACAGCACACCGATACCCTTCTGTGCGTGTATCTTGTGACCCGAGAGCGACAGCATATCTATCCCCTGTCTGTGGACATCTATATCGACATGACCGACAGCCTGCACCGCGTCCGTATGGAACAGCACGCCCTTTTCGCGGCATATCGCGGCTATCTCATCTATCGGCTGGATAGTGCCTATCTCATTGTTTGCGTACATTATCGTCACGAGTGCCGTATCCTCACGGATAGCCTTGCGTATGTCCTCGGGGTCAATGATACCCTTGTCGTTTATCGGTACATAAGTCACCTCAAAGCCTTGCTTTTCGAGGTACTGTGTCGTATGGAGCACAGCGTGGTGCTCGAATACGGACGTGATGATGTGCTTTTTTCCCTTCTTCGCCATGAGCTCGGCAGTGCCCTTGATAGCCCAGTTGTCAGCCTCAGAGCCGCAGCTTGTGAAGAATATCTCGCGCGGGTCAGCGCCGAGAGCCTTAGCGACCTTGTCACGAGCGTCCTCGACAGCACGCTGAGCATCACGCCCGAGCTTGTAGATGCTCGAAGCGTTGCCATAGCCTTCGCGGAAATACGGCAGCATAGCCGCGAGGACTTCCTCGGAAACAGCCGTCGTAGCCGCATTATCGGCATATATGAATCTTTTCTCCATTGGTAGAGCCTCCAAATACATATTAAATAGATAATTCCTATCAACTTTGTATATTATACCATAAAAAAAACGCGAAAGCTGAATTGTTAACCCGAGGAAACTAAAATCAGCTTCCGCACTTCTCGTACAAAAAAAGCAGGACACCCTCAGATGTCCTGCCGAAAACCATTTTTACTTGGAGATAAGTTCAAGAGTATCTCTTGCGATGAGGAGCTCCTCATTTGTAGGAACGATCCAAACCTCGATCTTTGAATCGGGAGTGGAAAGCTTTGTGAGCTTGCCTCTTACGGAGCGGTTGAGCTCCTTGTCTATCTTGATGCCGAAGTAGTCCATATCTGTGCATACACCCTCACGGACTTCCCATGAATTCTCGCCGATACCGCCTGTGAAGAGGATAGCGTCGAGACCGTTCATAGCAGCAGCGTAAGAGCCGATGTACTTCTTTATCTCATAAACGAGCATATCGGAAACGAGCTGAGCTCTCTTGTTGCCTTCATTTGCAGCAGACTGAACATCGCGGTTGTCGGAGCCGACGCCCGATACACCGAGGAAGCCAGACTTCTTGTTCATGTACTCGCTCATCTCCGAGGGAGTGAAACCGTGCTTGTCCGCAACAAAAGTAACAGCGGAGGGGTCAACAGCACCTGTACGGGTACCCATAACAACGCCGTCGAGAGGAGTGAAGCCCATTGATGTATCAACCGACTTTCCGCCGTCAACAGCAGTGATTGAGGAGCCGTTGCCGAGGTGGCATGAAACTATCTTGAGGTCCTCAACGTTCTTGCCCATTGCCTTAGCGAGAGCCTTGGAAACGAAGCGGTGAGATGTACCGTGGAAGCCGTACTTTCTTACGTGGTAATTCTCGTAGTCCTCGTAGGGAAGACCGAACATAAAAGCCTTGGGGGGCATCGTCTGGTGGAAGGCAGTATCGAAAACAACTACCTGAGGAACATTTGCGGGGATAACGCTCTTGCAGGCACGGAGCGCGAGAGCGTGAGCGTGGTTGTGTACGGGAGCAAGCTCGCGGAGCTCGTCTATCTTGTCGATGACCTCGTCGGTAACGAGCACGGACTTGTCGAACACGTCAGCGCCCTGTACTATACGGTGACCGACAGCAGATATCTCGTCCATGCTGTCGATTACCTTAGCATCGCTATTTGTGAGCGCCTCAACGAGCTTCATAAAAGCCTCGGTATGAGTGGGGAAAGCGCAGTCCTCGTCGAGAGTTCTGCCGTCAGCAGCCTTGTGAGCGATATGACCGTCGATGCCGATACGGTCGCAGTTGCCCTTAGCGAGTACGCTCTCATCGTCCATATTGATGAGCTGGTACTTGAGTGAAGAGCTTCCTGCGTTAACAACTAAGATTATCATAATGCAGATTCCTTTCAGAAAAATATTTTGCGTATGATATTATACCACAATTTAACAGACAATGCAACAGTAAACAAGTTATATTTATGTTTTAACTAACCGAAACTATTTGTAGGGGCGCATTCCGTGCGCCCGCGAGCTTATCTCAAAACCTGCGGGCGAGCGGAACTCGCCCCTACATCGTTATCCGATTACTTAAAGAGCGAAAAGCCCTTTTTCTCGTAAGGCTCCGACTCCGCCGAGAGCACCTTATAGCCGTCCGCCTCGATAGCCGCCTTGAGCTTTTCTGCGTCGAGAGGCTGGTCGGAGATTATCTCCGAAGTCCCCTTCTTGTGCGAGGAAGTGACCTTTTTCACGTCGAAGCCGTTGCGAACCGTGTCGTTGACGTGCGCCTCGCAGTGTCCGCACATCATACCTTCTATTTTAAGCGTAGTTTTTACCATGCTATGCACCTCCTGTTATTATTGTATAACAGATCTGCTTTTTTGTCAAGACTGTGTATGGGCAGATATCACCTGCCCGCGATCAGGCAATGTATCTACGGGAGGTCGAGGACGCCGTTCCTACAGAGCAGGCGTCCCCGACAGCCCTTTATTCTGTTTTGAGAAATTCTTGGATAGAGTCCGTGCCGCCCGTGGAAACGTAAGCGTAATAGGACAATATCGCAGAGGCATCCTTGGAGTCGATCTTGCTGTCCTTATTCACGTCAGCCGCGCTCTTCACATCTTCGGAAAGCGCAGATTCGTCTCCCGTAGAGAGCTTCGCGTACTCGACGAGCACGAAAGAAGAATCCTTGGCGTCAATTTTGCCGTCGCCCGTGGGGTCGCCGAAAGATATTTTTGCAGGAGCTTCGTCTATCGCTTCAAATGCGAATCCGTAATTCTCGGCATACTCCTGAGCTGTTGAGCCCGAATACCCGTGTATGACTGTAGTCTCCTTAACACCGAGGGTAGTTTCGTCGTCGTATATATCGCATTCGGGATTATTGATCGTTACAGAAGTCAGCGAAGTGCATTTCTCAAACGCACACCTGCTTATATCCGTTACTGAAGCAGGGATATCCACACTTTCAAGAGAATTGTTTTCTGAAAAAGCAAAAGCCCCGATACTTTCGAGAGATCTCGACATCTTTACATTTTTAAGATTCGGCATTTTCATAAAGGAGAGAAAGCCGATCTCAACGACAGAATCAGGCATGATAACGCTCTCGAAGGGGTAGCGGAGGAAAACATCGCTTCCGATTATTTCTACATTGTCGGGAACGACATACTCAGCAGGAAGATCGGCAGTAGGCAGAGCACAGATAGTTTTCATATCCTTACTGTACAATACGCCGCCGACCGCACAATATACCGTGTTGTTCTCGTCAACAATGAATTCTTCGAGGTTATCCGTACCGTAAAATGTTCCGCTGTTATACAGATCTGTAACCGAAGCAGGCACATAGATAGATGTAAGCCCGGGCTGATTTGTGAAAGCGAGCGCCCATGTAAACGTTACAGACAATCCGTTTACAGTTTCGGGAATAGAATAAGTGCCCTTGAAGTTGTCGGGAATATCCATAAGCTCAGCATGGTCTTCATACAGCGCAAATTTCGAGCCGTCAACAACAACTTCCTCGTAATCCCCTGCATTCGCCGTAATACAGCCGCTCGGCAGATATGACGCCACAGCAGCGTTTGCTCCGCACACGATACCTAAAGCAAGTACCGCTGCCATAATTTTTCTCATTTTCATCTTAATACCTCCTCAGGTTTTATACGACAATTATACCATTGATCTCTCAAAAAAGCAATACCTTATCATAAGGTATCCTCAGCCCACTCGCGGATACGCTCTTTCATTCCCGCGATATCAAGAATACCGTACGCAAAGCCCTTTCTCACGAGCTCGGGCAGAACATATTGGTCGTACTTCTCGAACATCGGCACCTCGTTCGGATAGACGAGTGAGAGCGGGTCGAACTCGACCTGTGCCTCCTCGGCGAGCACACGGAAGAACTCCTCGGGCTGCACCTTCATCGTGAACTGGATATAGTACGGGCGAGCGGAGTCCATGCCGCGCAGTCCGAGCCTGTCGGCACAGCGGAGCTTCAGAAAGCGCTCCATAGCGAAGAAAGCGTACGTTCCCAGCCACGGGAAAAGCGCCCACATATTGCCGCCGAGGCAGATGAGCGGAGTCTCTGTCATGCCCGAATTGCGTGCGGACAGCCTCCCCTGTTCGAGGCGAAGCACAGCATTCTTCATCAGGTAGGGGTAGCTCCTGTCCTCGCGAAGCACCTGCCGCATACGCAGCAGTATCTTCGTGTTGATGTCGCCGGGGCAGTCGCCGAAATACGCGGGAACTTTGCCCTTGATCTTCTCGCAGTAAACGAGCCTGCGCTTGTGGTCTATCTCCTCGACGAGCCATACGTGTCCCGCTATCGCGAGCTTTTCACCCACGGGCGGAGGACTTACGACTGTACCGAGCTCCTGCGAATCCCAGCGGACGGTGTACTCCTCGTTCTCCTGAAATACCGCATAGAACTTGAAACTGTTTATCACGCGCTCGCCCGCGAGCCCGACTATGAGCCCGCCCTCTTCGGTGCGCTGGATATGCTCCGTTTCAAGCAGGTGTCGGAGCAGCACACGGAAGTCGTCCTGCGATATTCGGTGGAAATATTTCAGTGACAGCACCCGCGAGGCGAGCTGTGCGGGGGTGAGCTCACCGTTCGAGGCAAGGGTGCTCATGGTCTGGTGGTAGAGCAGAGAAAACGGCAGTCTGTCGAGCTTTGGCGGCTCAACCCAGCGCTCCTCGACATAGACCTGCACGAGCGCTATCCCCTGCAAAAGCTTCCACGGCACAGTCTCGGGGAGCATCGAACGCGGCTCTGGGAGCTCCTCGCGTATGACGAACCACATTTCAGGCGGAAGGTCGCGCCTGCCCGTTCGTCCCATTCTTTGCAGGAACGACGATACTGTGAACGGCGCGTCCACCTGAAAAGCACGCTCGAGCCTGCCGATGTCGATACCGAGTTCAAGGGTCGCGGTGGTACACGTTGTCATAAAGACGTCGTCGTCCTTCATGGCAGCCTCGGCGGTCTCGCGGTAGGCAGCGGAGAGGTTGCCGTGGTGTATCAGGAAGCGGTCGGGCTCGTGATTTGCTTCGCAGTAGGAGCGGAGAGTCGTCGTGACAGCCTCGCACTCCTCGCGCGAATTGACGAATACAAGGCACTTTTTGCCACGCGTATGCTCAAAGATGTACCCCATACCCGCATCGGCGTGCTCGGGTGCGGAGTCCGTCTTTTCGTCGAGCACAGGCAGAGCCGCGACGTCTGTGCTGCTCTCAGGCTGATTCTGCTGCGAGATGTAGAAATGCTCCATCGAGAGCCGCCATTTCGTCCCCTTCGCCTCTATCCGCGGGATAACGGTGCCGCGGTCAGTTCCCGACGAGAGAAATTCGCCCGTTGCTTCGAGGTCGCCTATCGTCGCGGATAGTCCTATCCTGCGCGGCTTGACTCCCGCGAGCTTCGACAGCCTCTCGATAAGGCAGAGGGTCTGACCTCCGCGGTCTCCGCGCATGAGGGAGTGTACCTCGTCGATGACGACGAAGCGCAAATCGCCGAAAAGCTTTGGTATCAGCGCGTGCTTGCGAAGCAGCATGGCTTCGAGGGATTCGGGCGTTATCTGCAATATGCCCGAAGGATGTTTCAGCATCTTCGCCTTGTGTGACTGCGCCGCATCGCCGTGCCAGTGCCATACGGGGATATCAGCCTCCTCGCAGAGCTCGGTCAGGCGTGTGAACTGGTCGTTTATCAGTGCCTTGAGAGGTCCGATGTACAGCGCTCCCACCGAGCGTGGCATATCCTCCGAAAAAAGCGTAAGTATGGGGAAAAAGGCAGCTTCGGTCTTGCCAGAGGCGGTCGAGGCGGAAAGCAGCACATTCTCGTCAGTGTTGAATATCGCCTCCCCCGCGGCTGCCTGTATCGCGCGGAGAGACTGCCAGTTGTTTCGGTAGATAAAGTCCTGTACAAACGGCGCATAACGGTCAAATACGTCCATAGCTCCCCCTTATATCTCAAACTCCGCAAACTCGTCCTCCGTGCTCTCCCGTGAGGTCGATGACGGCATATTCTCGGACATGATGAACTCACTGATGTTGATGTGCGGGTTCTGATAAACGATGTCGAGGAGCTCGATGAAATCACGTATTACCTCTCTCGGAGTGATGTGGCTGCCTGCACCGATACGCCCGAATTCGAGCTTGATGAATGCGACCATGTCCTCCTGTGTTATGACGCGCTCGTAGCCGAAAAGTCCCGCATGGATATCGGCGAGCTTCTCTGTCAGCACAAGCATCTCCTCATAGGTCAGCGGCGTGAGATGAATAACAGGCGCAAGCATATCCTTCACGCCCTCTCTGCCGAATCTGCCCTCCGCGAGACGCGAACGCAGCGCCTCATAGCTGTATACACCGCGGCGTGTATCCTCGATGCACTGCGGAGTCCCGCCCATGATTATGCCGAGGTGCTTCGCCTTGCCCTGAAGAGTGTCGTTGTACATCGTGAGAATCTTCTCGTAGTTGTACTGGCGGGTTATCGCGTTCGGAATCTTGTAGATGTTGACGAGCTCGTCTATCAGTACAAGCAGACCGCCGTAGCCCGCTCTCGTCAGGAAAGCTGCGAACAGCTTGATGTACTCGTACCAGTCGTCGTCCGTGATGATGATGTTCACGCCGAGGTCGTTCTTCGCCTCAGTCTTGGTGTTGTACTCGCCGCGGAACCACTTCACGACCTTCGCCTTGCTTTCATCGTCGCCCGCCGCATAGGAGCGGTAGTATATCGTCAGCAGTTTCGCGAAATCAAATCCGTGTACCATCTCGTTCAGCGCGGAAATGACCTCGTATATCTTCTTTTCCACCGCCTTCGAGAACTCTGTAGAATCGGTCGCAAGACCTGTATCCGCCGCAGTCTCGCTCTGCACCGAGCTTATCCAGCGGTCGAGTATGAGCGTGAGAGCTCCGCCGTCGGGACGAGTTTTCGTCGACATATTGCGTATGAGCTCCTTGTACGTGGCAAGTCCCTGCCCCTTTGTGCCCTGTAATCTGCGCTCGGGCGAGAGGTCGGCGTCGACTACGACGAAGCCCCTGTCCATGACATGAGCACGTATCGTTTGCAGGAGGAAGCTCTTGCCGCTTCCGTACTTGCCGACTATGAAGCGGAACGAGGCTCCGCCGTCAGCGATGATGTCCACATCGTGCAGAAGAGCGTCTATCTCGACCTCTCTGCCGACTGTGATGTACGGCAGTCCTATGCGCGGAACAACGCCGCCTTTGAGCGAATTTATGACCGCGGAGGCAATGCGCTTCGGTACCGCGGGTCTGTTATTATCAGGCATGATATGCCCCCCTTATACGTAATTTCCGAGCTCGTCGGCGTAGTCTTCAATGACTTCGGGAATATCCGATGAGCAGTCTATGACAGTGTCTGCAAAAGCATCGAACAGCTTGTCGTTTATGCTGTCAGCAAGCAGAGACGGCATACTGCCGAACTCCTTCGCTGCTGCTGACCAGTCTCCGCCTTCAAGAAGCGCTCGCAGGAAGCACCTCTCTGCACCGTTGAGCGGTGAGCCCGACAACGATTCGGGCTCGGGCTCGGATATCGTCTCGGGTGCGCTGATCTCTGTCTCCTCCTCAACTATGAGCTTGTCGCGGGTGACGTCCGCTGCGGCTCTTATCCCCGCAAGCTTTGAGAGGTCTATCTCTATCCTCATTGCCTTTTCACGGCGCTTTTCCTCGTCCATTGAGTCAAGCTCGCGCTTTATCAGATCGGCTGCCGTCTTTGACACCTCCGCAGGTCGGAGCTTGTAGCGGAATTCGCTTCGTTCGCGCATGAGATAGTCGATCATCTTCATAAGCTCGCCAAGCTTCTGATTGCGCATTCTGCTCCCGTAGTAGCGATAGCACCGCCAAATCCCGCTGCGGCAAGTGTAGGTGTGTATCGGCGAGAGCTCGAAGTCGAATGTACGCGGAGCGTTCCTCTCGTAGAATACCGCAGACTCAAAAAGGCGGCAGGTCATTTCTGTAGGGTGTCCGAAGAAGTTCTCGCAGAGCGGTTTCTTTCTGTGATCGCGGAAGAAGTCAGACATACTGCGGAATACCCGAACAGCCGCAGCTCTGAACTCCGATGCGTTTGCGATGTAGTAGCGCGACTGCTCAAACGGGTAGCCCGAGAGATGATCCAGCGCACGGAACAGCTCTTCGTCGGAGCTCTCCTGCCAGTTCAGAAGCTTCAACAGCGCCCTGTCGAACATGATATCGGGCACATCGGCGATAAGCTGCGGGTCGAGCTGCTCATATACACACAAGTCGACTGTCCAGCGCCTGAGCAGCTTTTTAAGCTCCGCATCGGTCTCTCCGTATTCGGCTGTCAGCCGCTTCAGCAGCTCCAAGCGCTCTTTAGGAGCCTCGGTTCCTATTGCGTTTATAAGCTCATAGGCACGTATGTACACGAAGGGTATCGGCGCGGACGGATACTCCCCTCTCCGCAGACGCGACCTCCATGAGAAATACCCTCGGAGCTGCTCGTTATCGAGGTCGCGGTAGGTCGGATAGTACTTCACGAAATCAGCCGTGTATTCGTAAACGTCGGTGTAGTCCTCCATGAACCTGCCCTGAGTATAAAACAGCCAAGCCGACGTCTTCCAGTAAGCCTCTGGTGTATAGGCGAGTGCTTTCATGTCCTTTATCTTCTGCGGTGTTTCGGGAGTTTTTATCTGTGAGGCGCGTTTGATTATCGGTTGGTCGGTGTAGACCTTATCGCGGAAGGCACGGCTCCCAAGCAGCTTTTCATCATGCAGCACAGAATCAAGTATGTCTTTCACGTCCGACATTTTCACGCCTCCTTTTCAGTATCGTTACCCTTTATTATACCACATTATACAGATAATAGCAAGCCGTGCGGGAAAAATCCTTGACAAAATCGGGCATTTGTTGTATAATTGCTTTGTTGATAAATGAAGATACAGGCGGACCGAAGTCCGCCTTTGTACTTGTACGGAGGTACTATGAAGGATAAGGATAAAAACAGCTCCGCCGCCCGCGAGGACGATAAGCTCCACATCTCAAAAAGCGTCTTCCAGACCTCGAAGGAGATGCAGGAGAAAGCTGACGAAGAAGCCCGCCTCAAACGCGAAGAGGCACAGCGGAAATACATGGAGCGCCGAAAAAAAGCTGCCGAAGAACACGACAGGCGTCTCGAGCAGGAGCGTCTTGAGCTGCTCAAACTGAAATCAGGTGTGATAGACGAGAGCGAGACCGTTCAAGAGGAGGAGCCCGAAGAGGTCAAGCGGTCACTGCTGCAAAGATTCAGCAGCTTCCTGTACCTCAACAAGTGGTGGCTCGGTATCGCTTGTGTGCTCGTGTTCATAGGGGGGCTGCTCGTGTATGACCTTGCTTCAAAGCCGCGTCCTGATATGATAGTCCTGATGATAGGCATGAATCAGGAGCTCGGCGAACAATCGGAGCTCGAAGACTACCTCTCGCGTTTCACTCCTGACAATAATAATAACGGTAAACAGTTCGCCTCATTGTACTATATCCCCTACACAGGCGTAGAAAAGGAGGACTTCATCAACAGCGTGCCGCAGAAACTCACCGCCGAATTGCAGAATTCGGATTCAGTCATCATCATCGGCAACAAAAATCTCGGCGGCGTTATCAATCTCGAAGATACACTCGTTGACCTGTCGGAGCTGTACCCAGATAATCCGCACGTTGACAAGTACAAGTTCATGCTCGCGGATACCGATTTCGCTGAAAAGGTCGGCGTGGACAAGTCAGACATCAGCAGCGACTGGTTCATCGCTATACGCAAGCCGCAGGAGCTCATATACTCAAAAAAGGAAAAAATGCAGGAGACCTACGATAAGGACTTCGCTGCATTTGACGCCATAATCCAAGACCTGAGCGAGTAAACGAAAAGGACGTCAAGCCGTGCGGCTTTGACGTCATTTTCGTTTATTCGGTCTTGGTGTCCTTCTTGCCTGCCTTCTTCGGCAGCTTCGACTTTATCGCTTCAAACTGAACTTTCAGCGGCTTCGGATTAGCTATCTTCAGCTTTGGGAAGGCGTGCTCCAGTCGTCTGCCGACACGGCTGCGCTGTGAGGCGAGTTCCTTATACTTCGCGCGAAGCTCCTCTGCGCGTTTGCGAAGCTGTACCGTCTTATCGTTGATGTCGCCGCTCTTGTCGTGTATCGCATCAACACCAACGAAAAGCTTCCTGCCCGTTTTGTCCGATATCTTGCGCATTTCCAGAGATATATTCTCCAGCAGGCGCAAACGCCGCTTGATGTGCATGATCCCCATTACCGTGATGACGAGGTCGCTCGTGAAGCCGACGTATATCACCGCCATCACGACGATCCCTGCGGTGAACGGTATGAGGTCGACAAGCCTCTCTATCGTGGGATGTATGAGACGTACCGTGACAAGGCACGCCACTCCCCACAGGAGCGAGAATTTCATGCAGATGTAGCCCTTTACGTTGAATCTTTCATTGGAGTAGTCCCACCAGTGCTGGTGGAATATCTTCTCGAGGACGTAGCCCGTAACAAGCTCCAGCGAAGAGGTCAGCACAACCGAGCCGATGTACAACAGTATCACCGTTTCTCGAAGCGGATAGAGAGCGAGAGTGACGATTATCACTCC
Source organism: Ruminococcus sp. YRD2003 (assembly GCA_900109435.1). Lineage (GTDB taxonomy): Bacteria > Bacillota > Clostridia > Oscillospirales > Ruminococcaceae > Ruminococcus > Ruminococcus flavefaciens_G. The sequence goes on from FNZT01000003.1 coordinate 551,817, forward strand.
CACGCCGTATATCGGACAGTAAGGTCCGCCAAGAAAGCCGCGGTTGATGAACGTGCCGTGTTCGACAGCCTGATACGTCACCTCAAGACACCAACCTAGAAACGCATATATCACGAAGAACCACAGCAGCTGGTAAACTGAGTAAACGATAATTACTCCCCCTTAGAAGCCCAGCTCTTCGCCTACGATTATGACCTTGATGCGTCCCTTGTGACGCTGCTGTGCGGATATGAGATAGTTGCAGCAGATGCGTCCGTCGCCGCCGCAGCCGTCGCTGATTCGGTGGTCAGACTTCTTCAGCGATATGCACTCGCCCGTCTTTGCACAGGGAGTATCACAATCAAGGCGCAGGCAGTTCGGAGGAGCTGCTTCGTTCTTTACGCGAACCTCAGCCTCAGTGAGATCACGGACTATTTTGTTGTATCCTGCGATAACGATGACGGAATCAGGTCCGTAAGCAATAGCAGCTATGCGGTTGCTGTTTCCATCGACATTATAGAGCACACCGTCCTCGGTGACAGCATTGGTGCTCGTGATGTAGACGTCAGCGGAAAAAGCTGCCCTGTAGACCGCCTTGATCTCCTCGGGAGTAGTCGCCTTCGAGCGGTCGATATAGTTGTATCTGCCCGAATTGAGAACCGAAGGTATCCCGCACTCCTTCATCGACTCGCTGCCGCCGTGGGTAACGGTGCAGCCCTCGGGCATAAGCTTCTCTACAAGCGGACAGACATCGGCTGCTGTAGGTACATAGTAGAACTCCATATTGTTCTTTTTCAGATTCTCTCCAACCTTGTTTATACGTTTTTCTATTATCTTTTTCTTATTATCATTCATGGTTACTCTCCTGCTCAAAACTATGCGGAGCCATATGGCTCCGCATTTTTGATATTACTTGTTAATCGTTGTCAGGCTCAAGAAGAGCGTAGTTGCCGTCGTCACGCTTGTATACGACGTTGATAACACCTGTGTCCGCATTCAGGAACATGAAGAACTCGTGGCTCAGCAGGTTCATCTGGAGGATAGCCTCCTCTACATTCATCGGACGGAGCTTGAACTTCTTGTCCTTGATTATCTCGTAGTCGGTTATCTCCTCTACGGGCTCGGTGAAAGCCTCCTTGAAGGCTGTATCCTTCAGCTTCTTTTCGACCCTCGTCTTGTTCTTGCGTATCTGACGGATTATCTTGTCAATCGCGTCGTCAAGAGCGACTGCCTTATCCTCGGCAGAACGCTCGGCGCGGTAGATCATACTGTTGTATTTCACTGTAAGCTCAAGAACTATCTTGTTCTTTATCTCTGACATTACGATCTTTGCGTCTGCCTCATCTCCGAAGAATTTTCCGAGTCTCTGTGCTATCCTTGTTTCGGCGTGTTCTGTGAAGTTCTGTGGAATCTGCATTTTCTTAGCTGTTATGGTTGTTTTCATAGAGTGATGGCCTCCTTGATAAGCTCTCTTATGAGAACTTTATTTTATGGTTATATTATACCATAAAAATATCGAGTTTACAAGTGAATTTTGTTAATTTTGTTAAAGTTGTACAGCTAAAGGGTTCATTTTTGTAAGATTTAACAAATTACGAGTACAGCGCATTGAGCATTGTCGTCAGTATCTGCTCCGCTGATACGGGTGTGCTGTACTTATTCTCCAGCACAACGCAGAAGGCTATCGGGTGAGATTCGTCGTCCACAAAGCCCACGAGCAGTGCATTCTCCTCTGCACCTTCTTTGACCTGCGCAGTGCCGCTCTTGATTCCGATATCGTATCCAGGTACCTGCCAGCCGTAGTTGTTCGCACCGTTTGTCTTGAGCATCTGTCTGACGGTTGATGCGGTCGACGGCGTGAAGAGCTGCTTGCTGTATTCGGTATCCGCTTCCTTTTTGACTTTGCCGTCCACATCCGTGACCTTGGAGATAATGTACGGCATGGTCATTTTACCGGTGGAATTGGCTATGGCGCTCTGCCACATCATCAGCTGCATCGGGCTCACGAGCGTGTCACCCTGTCCTATACAGCCCCACTGGGTGATGAAGTCGCCTGTGTCTGTGAGCGTCGTGGAAGCGCGCTCACACTGTATGCCGTCGATATCGAAGTATCTCATATCCTCGCCGTTTATCGCGTAGCCGAGCTTCTCATACTGCGACTTTATGCGGTCAAGCGGCATATCGGAGTCCTGTATCAGCTGTGCGAAGAACGGGTTGCAGCTGTTCTCGATCGCCTGCTGGATATTCTGGTCGCCGTGTCCCCACGACTGGTGGCAGTCGATATTCTTGCCCTCTGCGTTCACGAATGAGCCCGTGCAGCTGTATGTCTTGGAGAAAAGACGCTCCCTGCCCATAATTTCGAGAGCGGATATCACCGTTGAGACCTTCTGCGTCGAGCCTGGGACCGTCCCATACATCACCTTAGACATCAGCGTACCTGATTCCATGCTGTCAATGTCGGCGTAACCGCGCGTAACATCGAGCGACGGCAGGCTCGTGCAGACGAGCAGCTCACCTGTTTTGTAGTTGTATGCGCACGCACAGCCCTTTGCACCCATATAGGCGTTATAGACCGCACGGTTGGCATCGTGGTCGAGGGTCGTGTATATCGCAGCTTTGCCGCCCTTTTCCACAAGTCCCGACGAAAAGCTGTAGTTGTTGAGACAGTCGATGTTCCGTGCTACAAGAGTATTATCCATTTGTCCCTTGTCGTCGCCGATGAGGTTGCCGACGTCTGTGAAGTAGCCGTCGGGGTACTGTCCCCTTCCCGAGCCGTCAAACAGCACGTCGCCGCGCCTGTCGTAGACCATGCCGAGACGGTGGTCATCCGAATTCATCATATAAAATGACGCCTCGCGGTTGATCTTTATGACGAGCACTACCATCCCCACAAGGAATATGCTCAGGAAGAGCGTGATAATATGCTGGCATCTCTTGATACTTTTCATTGCTCATCCCTCACTTTCTTCTGTCCGTCAGCGTGTAGCTGACAGGCGGCTGCTGAGGTACATCCTGCCGCGGAGGAAGCAGCTGAGGCTGCTGCGGAGGTACGGGCTGCATCTGCTGGCTCGGGACGGGCTGCGGCTTTTTCTGCTCCTGCTTCTTTTTCTTAGGAGCCTTGAAGGCAGGCGACTGCGCAGCAACGAGCATTCCCGCCATAAGTCCGCTGACGACCATTGACGTTCCGCCCATTGATATGAACGGCAGCGTTACTCCGGTAAAAGGGATCATATTGCATGAGCCAAATATGTTGAGCGCCATCTGCACTGAGAATGCCGCTGCTATGCCAGCGCACATCGAGCCGTGGTAGTACGAGCGCGGCGGGTTCACAAGCGGTATTGCCATTATCATCAGCAGCACAAATACCGACATTACCGAGAAAAGCAGTCCCCACTCCTCGCTGATGGTGGCGAAGACAATATCGCTGTTGTAGGCGAACACATTGTGCAGGAAGCCGTGCCCGGGTCGCTTGCCGAACCAGCCGCCGTCGGCAATGCCGATGAGAGCCTGCGCCTGCTGGTATCCGTGACCGTTCTTGTCGTTCCATACGTCAACAAAAAGGCGGTCGCGGACATAAGGCGGAGCTACGATGATACCTATGACGGCAAGCACCGCGAGTGCAGCTACTGCTATGATTATCGGCTTTTTCGAGTACTTGCCCTTGGGATAGCATATCCTGAGCAGAAAGCCCGAAACGTATATCGCACCGAAAGTCGGGATGCTTCCGAGGTCGCGGCACCACCACTGGAACAGGCATACCCCAGCGACGATACCGAAGAGTATCAGGTTCTCATATACGACGTTGAAGCAAAGGAGCTTGTGCTTCTTCTGCTGCTCGGTGACGGATGTCGCGCACGCGAGCACAAGCAGGGGCTTTATGAACTCAGACGGCTGTACAGAGGTCGACTCACCGAGCGATATCCACATACTTCGGCTGCCCGTGAAAAGGAGGATAACACCCATAAGTATGCCGATGCCTATCCATATGAACTTGCGCTTGTCCTCTATCCAGCGGTGGTCACGGCAGGCGAAATATCCTATCCTGCACGCGATGAGTGCAGCGATCATCGTGATGAAGTGCTTGAAGCGGAATTCCACACCGCCGAAGCAGGACTGGAAGATCAAGCCCATATTCAATATCAGTATGAGCATGAAGTCGACCGCATAGGTCTGCTGCTTGAAGAACGGCAGTATTATGAAGTATACGGCATCGAGCCCGATGACTGCCGCCATGAGCACGATTACGGCGTTGACGTCGTCATAGCTGCCGTTGTAAAAGACGCTGAAAAGCATAGCTCCGTGCGCGAGGAGCACGAATATACACGAAAAAACGTAAGCGAGGGGGTTACTCAATGTCTGTCCCTCCTCTTCCTGAAAATGAGGCGGCGCTCTCCGACTGTGATGACGTCGTTCTCGCGGAGACGCTTCTGCTCGACGTGTACGCCGTTCACGTACACGCCCGACTTCGAGCCTATGTCCGTGATAGTCCACTTGCCGTCGGCGACGTTGAGAATAGCGTGATATCGTGACACCGACATATCATGTATCCGTATATCGGCGTTTTCGTGGCGTCCTATCAGTATCTCGTCGCACTCCAGCGGGTAGCCGCGGTCGCGGTCGGCGAGCTCCATATCCGCGGATATCTTCCGCCAGCGCTTTCTCCCCGAGCTCTTCTCGCGGTACGCCGTTATCATCAGCACGAGCGCGCATATGTCCAGTGCTGCGGCAGATACCGCGCACATTATCAGTTTTGCTGTATCCATTCTGTTTCCTTCCTGTTTATTGCGAAAACCGCTGCCCGATACGGACAGCGGATAGCTTTATACGTTGTAGATTATCTCGGAGTAGGTCGGGATAGGCCAGTAGCTGAGCGGCATATTCAGCTCTATCTCATCGGCAATGCTGCGCATGATATCCATTTCAGCGAGCACATAGTCGTGGTAGAACTCCGCCTGCTTCTGAACTTCCTTTATCTCGCACGCGGCAGCGACCTGCTTCTCAAGACGCTCTATCGAGTCGTAGAAGCTGTCGCAGAGGTCGTTGAGCTTAGCGGCGATCTGCTCTTCTGCCTTCGATACGATACCTACCGACTTCTTGCACGCGATAGCTGTGCAGAGCTTGTCAAGGTACTCAAGTGAGGCGGGCAGGAGCTGTTTCCTTGCCATTTCGACCATTGTACGTGCTTCGATGCGTCTCGTCTTGGAGTACTTCTCGAGGTGTATCTCAGTGCGGGCTGTGAGCTCCTCACGGTTATAAATGCCGAATTTACGCAGTATACGGAGATTCTTCTCGTCTGTATAGTGCGGCATACAGTCGACGGTGGACGGGTAATTGGGAAGTCCTCTTCTCTCGGCTTCCTTGACCCACTCAGGCGAGTAGCCATCGCCGTTGAAGATGATACGGCGGTGTTTCTTGAGAACGTCCTTCAGAAGCTTCTTGACCTCGTCCTCAAAATGCTCGGAATTCTTGTGCGGCTCGAGGATCTCGGTGAACTGGTCGAGCTCCTCGGATACGATAGTATTGAGCAGAGTGTTCGGACACGCGATGTTGTCGGATGAGCCGACCATTCTGAACTCGAAGCGGTTTCCCGTGAAAGCGAAGGGCGATGTGCGGTTTCTGTCCGTCGAATCCTTCGGGAACGACGGGAGCGCGTTAACGCCTATCTCAAAGGCTTTTGCCTTCGTCTTGTAGACACCGTCCTCCTCGATAGCCTTCAGTACCGCGTCGAGCTCCTCACCGAGGAACATTGATATGATAGCGGGCGGAGCCTCGTCCGCGCCGAGGCGGTGGTCGTTGCCTGCGGAAGCGGCTGAAAGTCTCATCAGGTCGGCATATTCGTCAACGCCTTTGATAAGAGCGCAGAGTATAGTCAGGAACTGGAGGTTTTCCATAGGGGTGTCGCCTGGGTCGAGGAGATTCTGTCCGTCATTGGTGGACATAGACCAGTTGTTGTGCTTACCCGAGCCATTGACGCCCTCGAACGGCTTCTCATGCAGGAGGCATACGAGTCCGTGGCGGAGAGCGACCTTCTCCATTATCTCCATTGCAAGCTCGTTCTGGTCAGTGCCGAGGTTGGACGTGGTGAATATCGGCGCCATCTCGTGCTGTGCGGGAGCCACCTCGTTGTGCTTGGTCTTGGAGTAGATGCCGAGCTTCCAGAGTTCCTCGTCGAGCTCTGCCATATATGCGGCTATCCTCGGCTTGAGATTCGCGAAATACTGGTCATCAAGATCCTGTCCCTTCGGAGGCTTGGCACCGAAAAGTGTGCGTCCGGTGAGGACAAGGTCTTCACGGCGGTCGAATTTGTTCTTATCTATGAGGAAATATTCCTGCTCGGCGCCGACTGTCGAGGTCACGCGGGTAACGTTCTCATTGCCGAACAGCTTCAGGAAGCGGACAGCGGTCTTGCTGAGGGCGTCCATTGAGCGGAGGAGGGGTGTCTTCTTATCAAGAGTCTCACCTGTATAGGATACGAAAACTGTCGGGATATAGAGGCTCCCCTCCTTGACAAAGCAGTAAGAAGTAGGATCCCATGCCGTATATCCGCGGGCTGAGCTGGTCTGGCGCAGACCTCCCGACGGGAAAGACGACGCGTCAGGCTCGCCCTTGATCAGTGCCTTGCCCGAGAACTCCATAAGAGCAGTACCGTTTGGTCCTGGACTGATGAATGAGTCGTGCTTTTCGGCGGTGGAGCCCGTCATAGGCTGGAACCAGTGTGTATAGTGGGTAGCTCCGTGCTCGAGTGCCCAGTCTTTGATAGCGTTTGCTACCACATCAGCTGTCTCTGTGTCGAGCGGCTCGCCCTTCTCCATTGTCCTTCTGAGATTCTTGTAGATATTTTTCGGGAGCTTGTTTTTCATTACGGTCTCGTTGAATACATTGCATCCGAATATCTCGGGAATACTGCTCATAAACATTTCCTCCAGTTAGCAGAGCTGCTGCAAAAATAAATCATACGGCAGCAGTTTCTGAATTCTCCATTGATTCTTATATTATATCACATCTCTCAATAAAATGCAACAGGAGCTTAAAGAAACTTCCCTATTATTTTTATATGACGTAAAATCGGGACATTTCATATCATTTTTCTTCAACCGACGCAAATTATTTATCTATTCCGACAAATTTTCCATTATTCTGAAAAACCCCTTGAAATCCGCATTTCTTAGTAGTATAATTTAGAAGTTCGTGATTTCTTAACTATTTCGTAAAGGGGTATCAGTATGCAAAAAACAGCAGTCAAGCCGACCGAAGAAAAACTCAAACCGAAGCTGTTTTCGGTTCTCAAAAACTACACGCTCTCACAGTTCGTCAAGGACGTCATAGCGGGTATAATCGTGGCGATAATCGCTCTGCCGCTCTCAATCGCGCTCGCCCTCGCATCGGGAGTAGGTCCTCAGCAGGGTCTGTATACCGCCATTGTTGCGGGATTCATCGTCGCTTTCCTCGGAGGCAGCCGCGTGCAGATAGCAGGTCCTACTGCCGCATTCGCCACAATAGTGGCTGGCATCGTCGCCACCGAAGGCATGGACGGACTTATCATCTCCACTATTATCGCGGGTATCATCCTCGTTATAATGGGTCTCTGCCGTTTCGGAGCACTGCTCAAATACATCCCGAGTACGATAACGAGCGGATTCACCTTCGGAATCGCAGTCACTATCCTCGTCGGTCAGATAAAGGATTTCCTCGGTCTGAACTTTGAACTTGGCAAGAGCATGAAGATACTCGGTTTCAGCTTTACACTTGATGAGTCTCCCATCGAGACTGTCGACAAGATCAAGGCTATCTGCCTTAATATCGGCTCGCTCAACTGGCAGGCGCTCGTCATCGGACTCATATCACTCGCTATCCTGATCTTCTGGCCAAAGAAGCTGGAGAAGATCCCCGCTTCGCTCATCGCGGTCATCGTATGCTCGCTCATCGTCAAATTCTCAGGTATGCACGTCAACACTATCGGCACGATGAACTACGACCTCTCCTCCTCGCTCCCGAGCCTTACTCTGCCCGACGTTTCGTTTGCAAGGGTGAAGGCTCTGCTGCCGAATGCGTTCACGATCGCGGTCCTCGCAGCAGTGGAATCGCTGCTCTCGTGTGTTGTCGCGGACGGTATGATCGGCTCGAAGCACCGCTCAAATATGGAGCTCATCGCTCAGGGTATCGCCAACATCGGCTCTGCACTGTTCGGAGGCATCCCCGCTACGGGAGCTATCGCACGTACTGCCGCCAACGTCAAGAACGGGGGCCGCACACCTGTTTCGGGCATGGTACACTCCGTAGTGCTGCTCGTGATACTGGTACTGCTCATACCGCTCGCTTCGCTCATCCCCATGCCAACTATCGCCGCAATACTCTTCGTTGTAGCGTACAATATGTGCGGCTGGAGGAATATCCGCAATACGATAAAGACAGCTCCGAAGAGCGATATCATCGTCCTCTTCGTGACGCTGATACTCACCGTCGTTTTTGACCTTGTTGTTGCGATCGGCATCGGTCTTGTTCTCGCCGCACTTCTCTTCATGAAGCGTATGGCAGACGTAACCGAGGCTCATGCATGGATAGACATAGACGATGAAGAGACTGACCCCGATAATATCCTCCTGAAGAAGATCCCCGACGGCACCCGCGTTTACGAGATAAACGGTCCTATGTTTTTCGCAGCGGCTGACAAGTACAAGTATATGCTCGACGACAAGAACATCGACGTGCTCTGCATTCGTATGCGCAACGTTCCTGCTGTCGACGCGACGGGCGTTGAAGCTCTGTATCGTATCGTTAAGCGCTGCGAGCGCCATAACGTCAAAGTCGTGTTCTCGCACGTCAATGAGCAGCCTATGAAGGCTATGGAGAAAGCAGGGCTTGTAAACCTCGTCGGAAAGAAGAACTTCTGCTCGCATATTGACACAGCTCTCCTCCGCGCCGAGGAGATCGAGCGCGACCTGCGTCACGCGTGACAAGATAGAATAGATACATATTGATACACCCTCTGTTCTCCGTGACTAACTTCGGCGTCTCACCGATCAGGGCTGTACCTATACGGAAGTATTACGGGACATATATCGGGGGAAACCTTTCTGAAGAAAGGTTCTCCCCCGAGCCCCTTTCCAAAGACTTTTAGTCCAAATTTTGCCCCTATGGGGTACTCTCCTGATATGAAAAGAGTAAGTCTTTCTTTTCAATGAGAGTACCCCATAGGGGCAAAATTTAAATTGAAAGTTTTAGGAAGGGAGTTTGAGGGAGAACCCTTTTTCAAAAGGGTTTCCCTCAATAAATACTCCGTATTGCTTCCGTATAGGTACAGCCCTTATTCGCTTCCCTTAACGGAAAAAGTGGGCTACCGAGCCGTAATCCTGCGTTACGTATTCGGTAGCCCACGAAACTGTCCGAGGGAGCTCCCCTCGGAGAGCTTTTTCATTGTATCCATATACCCACAGTAATAAGCAGAGCTGCAAATATCGGTTTAAAGCCGAATCTCGGTATACAGTAGCGTGAGAGCAGCCGCTCGGGCTTGTCGGGGTCGATTAGTATCTCGTCCATCTCTCCGACCGTCGGCATCTCGCCTTTTGACTTGTATACGTTGTCTGTAATGGTGTATTCAGCGCCGTCATAGTAATACTGCCAGAGCGGCGCAGAGCCGTAAACGGGTCTGTCGTTGATCTCTCCGAGCTTCACGGTGACAAGCTCCAAACAGCACGCGCTGACGGGCTCGGTACATTTCACCTTCAGCAGAATGCGATAGTACGCCGTGGGGAGCACCTGCAACGCTCCGCCGATGATGAACGCACTGCCTGCGAGCGCCCCCTTTACGGAACGGTACAGACTCTCGCTAATGACCTCGCCTCGCACGAGCAGATACGCTCCGCATCCCGCGAGGAAAGCACACGCTCCTACCGCCATAAACAGCGGGAAAGCAAAGCCCTTTATCCTGCTGCCGATATTCTTCTCGAAGCACCCGATGAAGAAGCCGAGCCCGAACACTGCAAACACCTGCACCGCAAACGCTCCCGCGAGCATTTCCGCGCCAAAGATCGAGGCGATGACAGCACCGAGCACACCTGCTCCGAACGATATCAGCATAGCACAAACTACCCACCGTCTCATCGGCGTTTCGGCAGCCTTTTCCGCCTCACGCTCGCGCTCGGCATCTGCACGAAGCTTCTCGAAATCCTCGTGACTAAACATTTTTCCCATACGCTCCTCCTTACCGAACAGCATATTTCCACTGATTTCGTCCCTCATTCTGCCGATTGTGTCGATAGCGCCAAGAGCTCCCGCTCGTCGCTTCGGTGCGTTTTTTCATTGAGATACCTCAGCTCAGACTACCATACCTGTGAGAAAAGCCGCAAGCGACGCCGCAAGTGCCACCACAATCAGCGGAAGGTCGAAAAACGCAAGCAGCACCGCAACTACTGTACCGACTGCCGAAGTGACGACATTGCCCGTGCTCGTGAAAATGGCAGGGATAGTCATTGAGCTCAGGACGGCATAGGGTATGTATTTCAGGAAGCTCCGCACAAACCGCGACTTTATCTTCTTCCTGAAAAATGTGAACGGAACCATGCGTATGACGTAGGTCACCGCCGCCATGACGAATACATATACTGCGACTGTCATTCTTCCGCCTCCTCTTCTTCCTCTGTTACGGGGAATAACAGAGCACCGAGCCCTGCGGCGGCTATCGCGCAGATGATGACAGCGAATCCGCCCGATATCATCGTCAGGACATACCTGAAGAGCACGCTCAGAAGCGCCGCTGTCACCGTCACGAACAGCACGCTCTTCTTTCTGCGCGACGGAGGTATGATTATCGCGAGAAACATACCGTAAAGGACTATCCCCATAGCCGAGGAGACCTCATCGGGCAGTACCTCTCCCGCCGACGCGCCGAGAAAAGTCCCGAGCACCCAGCCAGCCATCGAAATGAGTATCATTCCGTACATATAAGCGGGAACGATAACACCCTTCTGTGCCGAGCAGACCGCGAAAATCTCGTCGGTTATGCCGTATGAGGCGAGCAGGCGGTGCGGCGTGGTGAAGCTCTTGTCGAGCTTCTGCGACAGCGACAAAGCCATGAGCGAATAGCGAATGTTTATCACGAGCTGGACCAGTATCATCTCAAGGAGCGTGCCTCCCGCGGCGATGACTCCCACGCCCGCTATCTGTCCCGCAGAAGTGAGGTTGGAGGCTGATATCGCTGACGCCTGTAATACGCTCAGTCCGCTCTGCACAGACAGGATCCCGAATCCGAACGAAACAGAGAGATACCCCAGTGCTATCGGTATGCCGTCACGCATACCGCGCAAAAAATTTGATTTCAAAGTAACTTTCCTTTCATAGAACAAGTAGATTAAGTATACCACAACTCCGAAGAAATTGCAAGTATTTTTGCATGGTCTCGCTATCATGGCACTCCCCTACAAACACGTGATTTGCCTGCTCTTACTTTTCAGACTTGAAAAAAACCTGCTGATTTGGTATAATAATAGAAACAAATCCAAAAGGCGGTGTTATCCATGTCAGCTGACATACTCAGCTCCCATGCTGTCGACGAGAAAAACAGGGAGCGCACTATCATAAAAACAAGTATAATCGGCATTATGGCCAATGTATTCCTCGCGGCATTCAAGGCTGTCGTGGGGCTGCTCTCGCACTCTATCGCGATAATCCTCGACTCGGTGAACAACCTCAGTGACGCAGGTTCATCACTCATCACGATAATCGGCACGAAGCTCGCCAAAAAACAGCCAGACCGCAAACACCCTTGGGGTCACGGACGCGCCGAATACCTCAGCTCGATGATAATTTCCGTCATCATCCTCTACGCAGGCATCACCTCACTCGTAGAGTCGGTAAAGAAGGTAATCGCGCCCGAAACGCCAGATTACTCCACAGCAGCTATCATTATCGTTTCCGTCGCAGTCGTCGTGAAGATACTGCTCGGGACCTTCGTCAAGCGCACAGGCAAGCGCGTGAACTCCGATTCACTCGTAAATTCGGGCACAGACGCACTCATGGACTCGATAATCTCCGCCTCGACCCTCGCCGCAGCCATTATTTTCCTTGTCTGGCATATCAGTCTTGAGGCATGGCTCGGTGCGGTTATCTCGGTCGTTATCGTGAAATCGGGTATTGAAATGCTCAGGGAGACCATATCTCATCTGCTCGGTCAGCGTGTCAGCGTAGAGACAGCCCGCAAGGTAAGAGAGTGTATAATGAGCTTCCCGCAGGTACACGGGGTCTATGACCTCATCTTCCATGACTACGGTCCCGAAAAGTTCAACTGCTCGGGTCATATCGAAGTGCCCGATACGCTGTCTGCACGCGAGATAGACCAGCTCCAGCGGCAGATCGCCATCGAACTGTACGTCCGTCACGGGATAATCCTCACGGCACTGAGCGTATATACATTCAGCGTCACCGATGACCGCGACAAAGCTGTCAGAAGCGAGATATACAGCATCGCCATGTCGGTGGAGCACGTTCTCGAAGCGCACGGCTTCTATCTTGATGAAGAGCAGAAACGCATCCAGTTCGATATCATCGTCAGCTTTGATGCTCCCGACAGAGATGCCGTGTACAATGACGTCGTAAACCGCGTGCGGGAAAAATATCCCGAATACGAGCTCTACTGCACGCTTGATACCGATTTCAGTCTGAGTGAACAGGAGGAATGAATATGTATGCTTACATTCTGGCGGGTACTGCCGTATTTTTCGCCGTTATGTCACTTGTCGCGCTTGTGCTCTACAAGGCGGACAAGGTAAAGGCTGAAAAGGGTAAGTGGCGCACAAAAGAGGCTACGCTCCTCGGTTTCGGATTTTTCGGCGGCGCAGTCGGTGCTCTTGCGGGCATGAAGCTCTTCCGTCACAAGACCAAGCACTGGTATTTCTGGGCAGTAAACTATGCGGGACTGCTCTGGCAGCTCGCTCTCCTCGGCTTTCTTGCCTTCAAGCTCATTCAGTCCCAATAAGGAAGAAGTTTTTTCTTCTCAGACCGCTTTTTCTATTGACAAAATCCTCTTTTTATGTTAAAATGAATAAAATTGCAGCGAAGCTTCGGTTTCAGAGCAAGATTCTTTGACCACTCCCGCGATACGGGGGTAAACGCCATACGGACAGCGGGTCAAATGCCGACTGCCGGATATCCCATTCGGCTGGCAACTTCTGTTGCCTTATTGTTTTTATAAGTTCTCAGCTTGTGAAAGGTCAATAAGAGTAGTAAAAGGTATATCTTTGCTTATATAGACTCTGAAACCAGAATGAAGTTACCATGCTTTTATGCAGTGTGATTTTTACACGTACAGGCTGAATCAGTCTGTACGTTTTTATTTTTCTGAGGTGTGTATTATGGAAAACAAACTCAAGCTATACGGCTTCAACAACCTGACAAAGTCTCTGAGCTTCAATATCTATGACGTCTGTTACGCTAAGACGCCGAAGGCTCAGCTCGAATATATCGCATACGTAGACGAGGTGTATAACTCCGAGCGTATCACCGATATCATGACCCACCTCACGGAGATGATAGGTGCGCAGGTGCTCAGCGTGTCGCGTCAGGATTACGACCCGCAGGGCGCCTCCGCGACCTTCCTTATCGCCGATGATACGATGATACCCGCAGGAGGCAACGAGATAGTCGCTCACCTCGACAAGAGCCACGTGACCGTCCACACCTACCCCGAGTATCATCCCGATACAAGCATAGCCACTTTCCGTGTGGATATCGACGTTGCGACCTGCGGCAAGATAACTCCGCTCACCGCGCTCGACTACCTCATCGGGAGCTTCGACTCCGACATCATCACCATGGACTACCGCGTGCGCGGCTTCACGCGCAACCTTGACGGTGAAAAGCTGTTCATAGACCACGACATCACCTCTATCCAGAATTACATCGACAGCTCTATCCTCGATAAGTACGACGCAGTCGATATCAACGTATATCAGGCAAATATGTTCCATACTAAAATGCTCATCAAGGACATTATTTTGCAGAATTACCTTTTCAACACCGATGTCCACGAGCTCCCTCCGAGAAGCAGGCTCGACATCACGAACGCTCTCAGGAAGGAAATGATAGAAATTTTCAGCGGAAGGAACGTGTACGGAAATGACTGAGCTCTCACAGGTGAATGCTCCGATATATGAGGCTCTCCGCCGCTTCAGGCGCATGAGAGTAGTCCCGTTCGACGTCCCAGGACACAAGCGAGGACGCGGCAATATGGAGCTCACCGAATTTCTCGGCGAAGACTGCATGAACGTCGACGTCAACTCGATGAAGCCGCTCGACAATCTCTGCCACCCCGTATCCGTCATTAAGGACGCGGAAATGCTCGCGGCACAGGCTTTCGGCGCCGCCAATGCATTCTTCATGGTCGGCGGTACGACCTCCGCAGTACAGAGCATGATAATGTACGCCTGCAAGGAGGGCGACAAGATAATCATGCCGCGAAATGTCCACAGGAGCGCGATAAACGCTCTCATTCTCACGGGCGCAGTCCCCGTGTACGTCAATCCCGACGTGAATAAGCAGCTCGGCATTGCGCTCGGTATGTCTGTTTCACAGGTCGAACAGGCTATCCGCGAGAATCCCGACGCCAAGGCGATCATGGTCAACAATCCCACGTATTACGGCATTTGCTCAGACCTCCGCCGCATCACCGAGCTCGCTCACGCGCACGGTATGCTCGTGCTCGTTGACGAGGCACACGGCACGCATTTCTACTTCGGCGAGAACTTCCCCGTAACAGCCATGGCAGCGGGCGCAGACATAGCCTCTGTAAGTATGCACAAGTCGGGCGGAAGCCTCACCCAGAGCTCCTTCCTGCTCATGGGCGAGCACGTAAACGCCGACTATATGCGTCAGGTCATCAACCTCACGCAGACCACAAGTGCATCTTATCTTCTGCTCTCGAGCCTTGATATCTCCCGCAAGCGTCTTGCGCTCAGCGGCAAGGAGATCTTCGCTCAGACCGTAGAGATGGCTGAGTACGCACGCTCGGAGATAAACGATATCGGCGGCTATTACGCTTACTCGCGCGAACTGATAAACGGCGACAGCATCTACGATTTCGATGTCTCAAAGCTGAGCGTGTTCACGCTTCCCGTCGGTCTTGCAGGGATAGAAGTGTATGACCTGCTCCGCGACGAGTACGACATACAGATAGAATTCGGCGACATCGGCAATATTCTCGCATATATCTCCGTCGGCGACAGGAAACGTGACATAGAGCGACTCATCAGCGCTATGTCAGAGATAAAGCGGCGCTTCGGCAGAACAGGCGCTGATATGCTCAGCCATGAATATATAGCTCCCGTGGTAAGCGAAGCTCCGAGAAAGGCTTTTTATGCGGACAAGGTGTCCGTGCCGCTCGGAGAATCGGCGGGAAAGGTATGCACGGAGTTCGTAATGTGCTACCCGCCTGGAATACCGATCCTCGCTCCCGGTGAGCTCATCACCAAGGAGATAATCGAGTACATCAGGTATGCCAAGGAAAAGGGCTGCCAGATGACGGGCACGGAGGATATCAACATCGAACGGCTCAACGTTTTGGCTTAGATCAACACCGGCGTATTATACGATAATGTGTCCGTTGAATGTCGGACACCGATGATCCCGGACTCCGAATTATAAGAAAGGGATGTTTTTATGGAAAAAAAGATGAAAACCGTAAGTATACTTATGAGCTTGTTTATGGGCGTAACTCTCAGTTTCTGCCTCTCGCTCCTCGGCAATCTGCTCGCAGAGGGCGGCTTCAAACCGATAGTGTTCATCGTGAGCTTCATCGTGAGCACGCTTATCAGCCTTGTCATCGGCTTCGTCGTGCCCATGCGGAAGATATCAACGGCGATAACCAAGAATATGAAGCCCCGCAGTATCGGCGCAAAGCTCGTTGACGCTCTCGTCTCCGACCTTATCTACACCCCCGTTATCACCCTTGTGATGATAGTGCTCGTCCGCTTCATGGCGAATAAAATGAGCGGTGGACATGCTCAGCTCCCGCCCTTTGCGGTGATGTTCCTGAGTTCGCTCGTTATCAGTCTTGTCGCGGCATTTGTCATCATACTTATCGTGACTCCCCTCTTCATGAAGCTCTCATTAAAGCTCGCGGGAGTCCCCGCAGGCGGTCCTCCCTCGGGCAGACGCGAATAAACAAGGAGGCAAACTATGGAATTATGGTTCACCGAACGTCATACTCCCAACGTCAAATTCTCGATAAAGGTCGACCACCAGCTCTACAGCGGGAACAGCGAGTTCCAGCGTATCGACGTTTTTGATTCAAAGGAGTTCGGGCGCTTTCTCACGCTCGACGGCTACATGATGCTCACAGAAAAGGACGAGTTCATCTACCACGAGATGATAACCCACGTACCCATGGCGGTCCACCCCGAGCCAAGGAATATCCTTGTGATCGGTGCGGGCGACGGCGGTGTTGTCCGCGAGCTCACGCGGTATCCTTCGGTCGAGAGCATTGACCTCGTCGAAATAGACGAACTCGTCGTAGAGGTCAGCAAGAAATTTCTGCCGACTACTGCCTGCCGCCTCGATGATGAAAGAGTCCACATATACTACGAAGACGGCGTAAAGTTCATACGCCGCTGTGAGGACAAATACGATGTCATCATCGTCGACTCCACCGACCCCTTCGGTCCAGGAGAGGGGCTGTTCACCAAAGAATTCTACGGAAGCTGCTTCAAGGCTCTGCGCGAAGACGGCATCATGGTCAACCAGCATGAGAGCCCGTTCTACGCGGAGGACGCTGCCGCTATGCAGCGCTCGCACAAACGCATTGTCGAGAGCTTTCCGATAAGCCGCGTTTATCAGGCTCATATCCCGACCTATCCCTCGGGGCACTGGCTTTTCGGCTTTGCGTCGAAGAAGTACCACCCTGTCCGCGACTACGAGCCGACAAAGTGGAGTATGCTCGGCATAAAGACCAAATACTACAATACCAAGCTCCACTGCGGTGCTTTCGCACTGCCCAATTACGTTGAGGAGATGCTCAGAGATGTTGAATAAGAACATTCAGACTTTCATCGCCTGCGATGCGGAGTACGACGACGCCAAGGTCGTACTTTTCGGTGCGGGCTTTGACGGAACTACAAGCTTTCGTCCGGGAACGCGATTCGCTCCCGCAGTCATACGCAGTGAGAGCTTCGGAATCGAGACCTACAGTCCATACCAGAACAAGGATATGCTCGACTACAGCTACTTCGACAGCGGCGACCTCGAGCTTCCGTTCGGAAGCGTGAGGCGCACTATCGCCGATATCGCCCAACGCTCCGACACGATACTCAATGACGGCAAGCTCCCGTTCATGATAGGAGGCGAGCACCTCGTCACTCTCGGCTCTGTGATGGCTGTGAAGGACAAGTACGAGGAGCTTTACATCGTACACTTCGACGCACACGCCGACCTTCGCGACGAATACCTCGGTCAGCCGCTCTCTCACGCCTGCGTGCTGAGACGCTGCCATGAGCTCGTCGGCGACGGCCACATCTTCCAGTTCGGTATCCGCAGCGGAGACCGTGACGAGTTCTTCTTCGCGGACGAACACACCGAAATGCACAAGTTCAGCTTTGACGGTCTTGAAGAAACCGTTGAGAAGCTAAAGGGCAAAAATGTCTACTTCACGCTCGACCTCGACGTCCTCGACCCGTCGATATTCCCGGGTACAGGCACTCCGGAGGCAGGCGGAGTATCGTTCGATGAGCTGCGCAAAGCGGTAACGCTCGTGTGCAGCAGCCTCAACATCGTAGGATGTGACGTCAACGAGCTCAGCCCCACATACGACCAGTCGGGCGTTTCGACTGCCGTAGCCTGCAAGGTGATACGCGAGATGCTGCTTGCGCTGTCATAAGAAAATGAACGAAGAGAAAGACTATGAGCTGAGCGAGGAGCTCCGCAGCAAATACACCGACGAGAACGGCAATGTCGACTCGGAGCGCATGAAAAGCGACCTTAACTCGGCGAAGAAGTTCATGTTCAGATTTTACCTGCTTATACATATGGCATTCATTGTCGCAGGACTGGCATTCGTTTTCATCGGCGCATTTGGGCTGTACTCCCGCGTCAGGGACAAAATGGCGTGTACCGTGAAGACGGAAGGAATTGTGCTCGACTTCGATTCAATGCGCTCCGATTCTGACGACCCGAGTTCGTCGCTCGTCTATGCGCCCATATTCGCCTACACCTATGACGGCATGGAGTACACCTACAGAGGGAGCTCGTACTCCGACAAAGGGAAGCTCACGCGCGGCAAGGAGGTCACGGTCTGCGTTGACCCCGACGACCCGACAAGGGTGTATATCCCCGAATACTCCGTAGAGAGAAAGAATTCGGTATTGTTCATCATCGTCGGGCTGGCTCTTTCGGGCGGCTTCATCGGGTACTGTCTCTACAAGCGGCGCGAGTTCAACACAAGCATCGACAGGCTCGTCGACGATGATACGGCTTGAGGGAGACGCTTATATGAACATTTTCAGAGCAAAGACAACTGACGGGCTCACTGATATCCGCATGGCGTACCTAATGGAGGATTTTCCTGAGATGTCCGCAGAAATGGCTGAACAGATACGTTCAAGACTCCCGCGTTATTATGCGGAGCACCTGAACCGCGATCTCTTCGCGTATATCGCCGAAGACAGCAGCAATATCATCGGCTCGGCTTTCCTCACAGTGCAGGAAATGCCGCCGAATACGAGCTTTCCTCACGGCAGAACGGGGACAGTGCTGAACGTCTATGTTTCGCCCGAATACAGGCATCGCGGCATAGCCTCACAGCTAATGGAGCTGCTCATATCCGACGCAAAGGAAATGGAGCTTGACTACATCGAGCTAAAGGCCTCTGCTGACGGATATCCGCTGTATAAAAAAACTCGGGTTTGAGGACAGTATATCGTCATTCAAGCCTATGAAACTAATATTATAAACGAAAAGGAGTTTGAAAAATGGGAAAATGTATGATAATCGGCTGCGGCGGAGTAGCGTCCGTAGCTATCCACAAGTGCTGCCAGAACAGCGAAGTCTTTGAGGGCATAATGATAGCAAGCCGCACAAAGTCAAAGTGCGACGCGCTCAGGGAGAAGCTCCAGCCTACGACTAAAACCATCATCGAGACGGCGCAGGTAAACGCTGACAATGTTGACGAGCTCATCGCGCTTATCAACAGCTACAAGCCCGATGTTGTACTCAATCTCGCTCTTCCCTATCAGGATCTTACTATCATGGACGCCTGCCTCGCTACGAAGACTCACTATGTTGACACAGCCAACTACGAGCCGCTCGACACAGCCAAGTTCGAGTACAAGTGGCAGTGGGCTTACCGTGAAAGATTCAAGGAAGCGGGTATCACAGCCCTCCTCGGAAGCGGCTTCGACCCAGGTGTTACGGGAGTATTCTCGGCTTATGCCATGAAGCACCAGTTCGACGAGATAAACTACATCGATATACTTGACTGCAACGGCGGCGACCACGGCTACCCGTTCGCTACCAACTTCAACCCCGAGATAAACATCCGTGAAGTTTCCGCTAAGGGAAGCTATATCGAAGACGGCAAGTGGGTGGAGACCGAGCCTATGGAGATCAAGCGCGTCTACAACTTCAAGGGCGTGGGCGAGAAGGATATGTACCTTCTTCACCATGAAGAGCTCGAATCCCTTGCGCTCAACATCAAAGGCATCAAGCGCATACGCTTCTTCATGACTTTCGGCCAGAGCTATCTCACTCACCTCAAGTGCCTTGAAAATGTAGGCATGACCTCTATCGAACCTATCATGTACGAGGGCAAGGAGATAGTGCCGCTCCAGTTCCTGAAGGCTGTTCTCCCCGACCCTGCATCGCTCGGTCCGAGAACTGTCGGCAAGACCAATATCGGCTGTATCTTCCGCGGAAAGAAGGACGGCAAGGACAAGAACTACTACCTCTACAATATCTGTGACCATCAGGAGTGCTACAAGGAGGTCGGCTCACAGGCTATCTCCTACACGACGGGTGTTCCCGCAATGATAGGCGCAATGATGATAATGACAGGCACATGGAAGGGTGCGGGCGTATTCAACATCGAAGAATTCGATCCCGACCCGTTCATGGACGCTCTCAACAAGTGGGGACTCCCGTGGGAAGAGGACTTCAACCCTGTCCTCGTTGACTGAGGAGGATAATAATGCTTATTGTTACGACAGATACGATAAACGGAAAAACGTTTGAGCCGATTGAGCTCGTCGAGGGGGCTGTCACTCAGCTTATCAACCTCGGAAAAGGCTTCACGGCAATCAATTCATGGGGCACGGGCGGTGAACTCGAAGCCTACTCCGAGCTCATCATGCAGGCTTGCCAGATAGCAAGAGGCAAGATCATACAGCAGGCTATCGCTTTGCAGGCGGACGCTGTAGTCGGCTACCGCTGTGTCATCTCCGACAGCTCAAAGGGCGGCATAGTCAACGTTTACGCGTACGGCACAGCCGTTAAATATGTATGACAGAGCTTAGCAAAATAATCGGAAACGTGCCGACTCCATGCTACATAGTAGACGAGTCGGCGCTTATCCGTAATCTCGAAATACTAAAGGGAGTCCGCGAGAGAACGGGCGCAAAAATACTTCTCGCGCAGAAGGCGTTCTCGTGCTATCACGTCTATCCGCTCGTTGCGAAGTACCTCGACGGTACAGCGTGCAGCGGACTGTTTGAAGCTCGGCTCGGCTATGAGGAAATGGGCATGGAGAACCACGTATTCTCCGCCGCTTACCGCGAAAGCGAGATTGATGAGATAGTCTCGTACTGCGGACACATCATCTTCAATTCCTTCTCACAGCTTGACAGATACCGCGAACGCGTACTCGCTGCGGGTAAGAAGATAGGTCTTCGCGTGAACCCCGAATTCTCCACGCAGGAGGGGCACGAGATATACGACCCCTGCTCCCCCGTTTCAAGGCTCGGTATCACGAGAAAAAACTTCCGTGATGACGATCTCGCGGGAGTGACGGGGCTGCATATGCACACACTCTGCGAGCAGAACTCGGACGACCTCGAAAGAACGCTGAATGCCCTTATTGAGAAGTTCGGGGACTTGCTTGAAAAAATGGAGTGGATCAATCTCGGCGGAGGTCACCACATAACGCGTCACGACTACGATATACCGCGCCTTGAGCGCTGTATCAGGCTGTTGCAGGACAGGTTCGGACTCGAGGTATTCCTCGAACCAGGAGAAGCAATAGCGTTAAATGCGGGATATCTCGTGACCGAGGTACTCGACCTGACCGAAAACGATATGCCCATTGCAATACTTGATACATCGGCTGCCTGCCATATGCCCGATGTACTCGAAATGCCGTACCGTCCGCCGCTCATGAACAGCGGTGTTCAAGGCGAAAAGCCGTACTCCTACAGGCTTGGCTCGCAGACCTGCCTCGCAGGCGACTCCATTGGCGTCTATTCCTTCGATGAGCCTCTCCGCATAGGCGACAGGCTCGTTTTCGAGGATATGGCTATATACTCAATGGTCAAGAACAATACCTTCAACGGTATGCCGCTGCCGTCGATACTGCTTCTGGAGAAAGGCGGAAATATCAGGAAACTGCGCGAGTTCGGATATGAGGACTTCCGCACAAGATTATAACTGAGGTGAGATCATGAGCGTTTCTGTCGTTCAGTTCAATAACGACGACCTTCCGCAGATGATACGTATATGGAACGAGGTCGTCGAAGAGGGCATCGCTTTCCCGCAGGAACAGGTGCTCAACCCGCATTCGGGAAAAGGCTTTTTCGCCGCGCAGACATACTGTGCGGTCGCCAAAAACAACTACGGCGACGTGATAGGACTGTATATACTCCACCCGAACAACGTCGGACGCTGCGGACATATCTGCAATGCCAGCTATGCCGTCAGCAAGGACAGCCGCGGGCACCACATCGGCGAGAAGCTCGTTGTAGACAGCCTCAAACAGGCTAAACATCAAGGCTTCCGCATAATGCAGTTCAACGCCGTAGTGGAGTCAAACGTCAATGCACGCCACCTCTATGAGAAACTCGGATTCGTCCACATTGGCATAATTCCCGACGGCTTCCGTATGAAAGACGGCTCGTACACAAGTATTTGCCAATACTACCGCACTCTTTAAACATGAATGGGCATTGCATGATTATCAGAGAAGTTGTCGTTCCGAGTTTTCTCAATATAAGGACAACTCTGCTCACTTACGACAGAGATGCTCTGCGAAAATCCCGAAAACTGCCGCTTCACTGATTACTCATGCCTCGGAGCATATCCGCACGAAATATCAGGCGATCTTCTTACAAACAAGCGTCACATTCATATTGCCGTTTTCTATCTCGGCAAATATATCTCCGCCCATTTCATTCATAAGGCGCTGACAGATATACAGTCCGAGACCGCTCCCCTGCTTGCTGCCCGCATTTGAGCCTCGCCAGAAGCTGTCAAAGATGTGGTCGAGCTCCGCATCCGTGAGTGTACAGCCACTGTTTGAAACGGTTATCAGGCGGCAGTCCTCCTCGTCTGCAAAGGTCATGGAGATGCTTCTGCCGTCGCCGTATTTTATGGCATTCTCGAAAATATTCTGAAGAACCTCCTCAAGCCTGTCCGCATCAGCTGAGAGCATACAGTCGTCATACTCTCCGACGGCAAACTCAGTGCCTGTAAGCGAGAGTTTGTCTTTATAATACGCGGTCACGCGGCAGATAACGGCAGAGAGGTAGATATCGCCGACACTTACGTCGAAGCTCATGAAATCGCTGTTCAGACTGTCTATCATCCTTGCGAGATAGCCCTCTATTTCGTCAGCCTTCGCGCCTATGCAGTCAGCAGCTTCGAGACGCTTCTCCTCAGTTCCGAAGAGTCCGCGCGACAGCCCCTTGGAATATAGCTTTATCGCAGCTAGCGGCGTTTTGATATCGTGCGAGAGCGAGAGAAGCATCGTCTTTTCCTTGCGTGCGCGTTCAAGTTCGTTTGTTTTGGACTGCTCGAGCTCACCGCGGAGGATATCGAGTCCCCAAACAAATTTCCCGAAAAAGCGGCTCTTATTCTCTTTCAGCGGCTCTGAAAGGTTTCCCTTGGCGAGTTGATACGGAACATCGTTCAGTCTGACGAACTGCTTGAGTATGTTTTGTCTGATATAGAGCAAAACCGCCATTATCAGTACGAGCAGGACAGCAAGCGCAGCGTCTAAGGCAATGACAGCGCCGATATTTGATGAACTTTTGTCGTCGGTATAGTCAATGCGATAGAGCTCACCGTTTATCTCGCGTATAAGGTACTCACCGTCGCTTCGGAAAAAGTCCTCATCGCCGTCATTTTTTACAATAGCGTCAACGGTTTGGAGATCGTCTGCTGACGGCATTTTACCGCTGAGGATCTGCTGCTCGATACGGTTCGCATCAACTATGTACTGTCTGCTTGAACTGCTGCTCCGCAGGAGGATGAGATCCGCAGCAGCAATGACCGCCAGTATCAGCAGCGGCACAACTATCAGAAGCCTGTCGAATCGCTTCATCTCAGCCCTCCCAGCGGTATCCCTTGCCCCATACGGTCAATATGCGTGTAGGGTTCTTCGGGGCGGGTTCTATTTTTTCACGCAGCCACTTGATATGAACTGTCAGTGTCTGCGGCTCGGATTCGCTGTCTGCCCCCCATATCCTGTTGAAGAGCATCTGCTTTGTGAGTGTCTGTCCCTTGTTCTCTATGAGCAAATGCAGCAGCTCGAATTCCTTTGCAGTCATTGTCAGAGGGCAGCCGTTCTTGGTAACCGTACCGTTCACGAGGTCGAGAGTGATATCATTTTCCGTCACTGCGTCTATCGCGAGGCGGCGCTTGAAAATGCCCTTAATCTTGGCTATGAGGATATCAATATCATAGGGCTTTTCGATGTAGTCGTCCGCACCGAGGACGATGCCGTTGAGCTTGTCCTCTTTGTCGCAGCGGGCAGTGAGAATGATTATTGGCGTATTTTCCTTAGCACGAATGCGCTTGCAGACCGCAAATCCGTCTATCCCAGGAAGGTTTATATCGAGCAGGACAAGCCTTGCCCCGTATTTTTCATACAGGGACAAGGCTTTTTCTCCCGTATCAGCCGAGCTCACGACATAGCCCTCCGCACGCAGGAATTCGCAAAGCAGTCCGCAGAGCTCATTATTGTCCTCAACGATAAGTATATCGACCATAAGTCCTCCATTCAGGCAAATATAAAGAGTCTTCCATACAAGACCGCGGCAGCAAGTTGTTCATACCGAGCGGTCCTGTGAGAGTCACCGCTGTCTGTCCAATGCAGCATCGCACCTCTCACCAGCCCATTTCCAGCAGCCAGTTATTGAGAGCCCGCTCTCTGTCGCGGAGTGACTGTGTTCTGTTTATATTATACTCTCCTTTTATGTTTCCGTCAACTATGTAAAGAACACGGGTACACCGCGCCGCGACTTTAGCGTCGTGGGTAACGAGCATGAGAGTAGTACCCTCGCTGTTGAGCTTTTCGAGCTCCGCCATCACCTCGTCGGAAGCGGTGCGGTTAAGAGCTCCCGTCGGCTCATCAGCGAATATCATCTGCGGACGGTTTATCATGCTTCTGCATATGCACGCGCGCTGGAGCTGACCTCCCGAGACCTCGTTGATATCGCTGTCGGCTGTCTCGCTGATACCGAGCTTGTTCATCAGCTCTCTTGCGCGGGATACCGTCTCCCTGCGCGATTCCTTTATCTTGTCGGATTTGACAGCGGGAAGAATGATGTTGTCGAGGACTGACAGGTTCTTCATCATGTACATCTGCTGAAAGATGAATCCCATATCGTCGAGGCGCATTTTCGCGAGCGAGTTGTCGCTCTGTTTGCCTATGTCCCTGCCGCAGAA
Source organism: Ruminococcus sp. YRD2003 (assembly GCA_900109435.1). Classification (GTDB taxonomy): domain Bacteria; phylum Bacillota; class Clostridia; order Oscillospirales; family Ruminococcaceae; genus Ruminococcus; species Ruminococcus flavefaciens_G. The sequence goes on from FNZT01000003.1 coordinate 576,648, forward strand.
CATCACCCTGCCCGCGGTCATTCTGTCCATGCCCGAGACGGTATAGAGCAGTGTTGATTTTCCCGAACCCGACGGTCCCATGACGGCGACCATTTCGCCCTCGGAAACCTGAAAGCTGACGTTCCGCAGAACGTTGTTCTGCCTCTTGTTAATGATGTATGTCTTGCAAAGGTCCTTGACTTCGAGGATAGTGTTATTCATAGCATTTTCTCCTTTTTATTCGATATTTGAAGTATCCGAGGGCTTTATCCCGTTCGTGCCGAGTGCTGTAATGAAAGCTCCTAATGCGACAGCGATCATAACGATGAGCGGATAAGCAATGAACATCTCAACAGGGGCGATGTCGTAATTCAGCCCCTTTACCGCTCCGAGCAAAGCAAACAGCGGATCCATAACAAGCTTAGTTGCAGGAGCACTCAGCAGAGCTGCTATAATGACGGAAACAGCGGCTATGATCATGAAGCGCAGGACGTGGGTCCCGACGACCGAACGGTTCCTGAACCCGATCGCCTTTTCGAGAGCTATCTCTGCTCTTTCCTTCGATATAAAGGATTTTTCAAGCAATACGCTTATCAGTATAATTATCATGACCGAAACCGTCATTGTGAGATTTTTTACGCTGCCGATAGCACCCGACGCCTTTGTCGAATCGTCCACGTAGTCTGCACAGTTGTAAACTCTGTTCGTAGAGTAGAGCTCACTTATCTTTTTTATGCGTTCATCTGTCGTTTTCTTGTCGGGGCGGTCGTTGAAGTCTATCTGATATGCCATGGTAAGATCAATGCTGCTGTCGGGGATATCAAAGGATTCATGGAATCTTCCGCATTTGCCCATATTGCTCATGGAATCCATAAGAGCCGTGACAACGAACTTCTCCTTTTTTCCGTTTACCGTGATATCGACAACGTCACCGACTCCTGCTCCGACCTCCCGAGCCGCAGCATACCCGAGGGCGACCTCGTTGGCATACTGCGGAGCAGTTCCCTCTCCGTAAACGTAGTCAGAGCATTTTGTGTCGCGGCATTGGAGGAATGTGCACGTTGATACCTTGCCCTCGAATTCCACTGAAGCGGCGTGTAGGCACTCGACGCGCACACTGCACGGCATTCCGTTTTCCTCGAGCTTTTCCTCTATCCCCCGTTCAACTTCATCGAGCGATTTCAAACCGTTCTGTATCTCGCGCGTACCCGAATGTATATCGAGGTAAGCATCGCTCCTTGTAACTCCGATGATGTAAATGAGCTCGTCGCTCGCAAGCGTTTTGGCAGTGCTTGAGAGTACCATTACGAGCAGCGCACAGAGCGTGAACACGACCGTGAGTATCCCCGACTGCTTTGGGCTGCTGAGAACATCGTTGAGCGCAAGGAAACCCGAAGCTCCGAGACGGCTCTTCCCGAGGTTCATGAACCTGTGCTTGCGGAAGCGTTCGCCCGTCTGCCCGTTTCTGACCGCATCTATCGGCGAGAGCTTCCTTACTTTGGCGGTGCAGCTCCAGCAGAAAAGCAGGATCAGCACTACTACAGCCGCAGAGCAGATGATACCGATAAGAACAGGGTGGTCATTGCCAAGCACCATAGTTTCGCTGACAGTGTTGAGCATCATCCTGCCGAACGGTATCGCCGCGAAAAAGCCTGCCGCTGCACCTATGACAGCTATCCCCAGATATTTCCCAAGATACAGCGCACGAATGGAGCTGTTCTTCAATCCTATAGCTTTCATGACGCCTATCTCGCGAAACTCCTCCTGTATAGTGAAACCGATAGTAAAACGAAGGACTACAAATGATATCAGAATGAGAAAAATGCTGACGACCATGATTATCGCTGCGACCGATATGCTGATAATGAACGTCATCTTTAAAAGACTTCTCGAGCTGCCCAGCAGACATCCGCCGGATGAAAGGATAATATCATTAACAGCATCGGGAGCGTCGGTCTCGATTATATACGAAGCATAGCGCAGTGTCCTGCGGACAGTGTCATTGCTGTAGAGCTTGGCGTAGTCCTCGGGCGAGATGATGAAGCGCGGACTGTCGGTCATATCGCTGCCGAGTATAGCGTCCTTGCATATGCCCGCCATTTCGAGTTCGAGCTTTTCTCCGTAAATATCGAGTTCGAGCGTATCACCCTCTTTTATCCCCGCCTTGTTTGCGAGAGTTGCTGTCAGCATGACCTTGCCCTCATCAACGGAGGTTATGGGCTCGTTGTTCTTGTCGAAGCAGGTCACGCACATTTCGTCGGCAGAATTTATCATGCTCATCGAGCCGATACCTTTCATGACCTTTCCGTTGTGTCTTATCATCTCCGAATCGCAGAGCAGGAACGGCTCGCGCACGTAGCTCCCGATATCGTCACATTCATCGAGCAGGTCTCCGAACGGCGTACCATCGTCGGGCTCAGCTATCATAACGAAATAGTCCTTCATTCCCGCCATATCGAGGAAGCGGTCGACTCCTCCCATGACGGAAACGATATTGTTCACACTCGACGAGAAGAACATCGACGAGAGTATAACGAATATGAGGATTATCAGATTCATTGTTTTTTTGCGTTTGAGGTCTTTTTTCAGAATATTGAAGTACATATCTCCATCTCCTTCCGTGCTCTAATCATAACACGTGAATTATTAAGCAATCCTTAAATGCAGCAGTGATATTATGATACCAACTCCTGCTATTGTAAATTACACGGACATATGGTATAATAAATATGTACTTATCAATGTGACAATTAAGGCAACACCGCAGAAATATCATGCTGAAGATGCGAAGTGCGACTTTTTGTCAGAATCTATAGAAAGAATCAGGAGCAGATCATGTTAGTTGAAAACGGTGAGTGGGTAGTGCTCGGACTATCCCAAGACGACCCACGCAGGATACGCAGTCCGAAAGAGCTTGTGGAACGGATAAAAGAAGTGGGATTCCTGCCTTTGTTTGGCAGCGAGGTAAAAGGTTTTTCCGTAGAAGAGCACGTTTCGGCAGACTTCTGGTGGACAGGTGACAAAGAGCAGGACCCGTGGGAGTGGCGAGAGGTGATCGCCGCAGGGCACGAGGTCGCATACGGCAAGTTCTTCGATAAAAAGGCAGGCTTCATCAGTCTTGAATGGCTGCCTTATTTCGCAAATTACAGACGCGACGGCTATGACTTCGACTCGGCATGGGAGGACAGCAAAGCCAACCGTCGAGAGAAGCTGATAATGGACATTCTCACCGATACCGACAGCGACGGAGATATAGTGTGGGCAGACAAGCAGATCCTAACTACCGATCTTAAAAAGCTTGCAGGCTTCGGTAAAGGCGGCGAAAAGAATTTCCCGGGTATAACAACAGACCTGATGATGAAGATGTATCTTGTTACTGCTGACTTCCACAGGCGCAAAAACAAGAAAGGCGCGGAATACGGTATGCCCGTCTCAGTGCTTCTTCCGCCCGAGACTTTATGGGGATATGACAGAGTGACAGCTGCATACGGTGAATCTCCGCACGATTCATGGCTGAAGATAATCAAAAGAGTCAAGGAGCTTTACCCCGAAGCGTATGACGCCGATATTATAAAGCTCATCGGGAAAGAGCCGAAATAGGTAACAGCCCCGAATAGCTTGCGGATACAACAGATACAGATCATCTGATCCATATACTGCCTCACTGAACGGCGTTATGGAGTAAAAGCGAGAGCATTATCCACAAAAAATCATTTAACATCTTGATTTTTTGCTTAAAATGTTCTATAATATGTATAGTCATTCATTAGTGTATTCAATGAGCATACACGAAGCTGTTCACAAGGAAAATTTGTTCTGCATCGTAAACACGGACCGTCCCTGCGGCGAAAAAGAATACACAAAGAAGATAGCATATTATGATTGACTTATGTTCGGACATATGGTATAATCAAACTGTAAAATATTTTTTTTCGGGAGGTAAACCATGAGAATCAAAAAATTATTCGCATCCACGATGGCGATGGCAGCTGTATTCGCATCGCTTCCTGCAACTCAGCCCTTCTGCCTTGACAGCATTACCGCTGCGGCAGCCGATTCCGACAGCGAGATCGATGAGAAGTTCATCGTCGCTCCCGCGGATACGGAAGTCAAAGCAGGCGAAACTGTTTCAGTCAACATTATGTGCGAGAACGGCAGCAACCGCAAGGCAGGTCAGTTCGTTGCACAGGTCATTGACGAAAATCTTCCTATCGCAGGCGCAAAAGCAACAATGACGAGCCTCAGATGTACAGCAGTATCAACAAAGCCCGAGTACTCCGAGCTCAACGGCACATGGTACTGTAATACCCTTGATTCGGGCGAGCCTCAGGAGATCGACACTTCCAAGCCCGTTGCCAAGTTCGATATCACTATCCCCGCAGACGCAAAGCCAGGCACATACGAGTGGAAGCTCGACAGATTCCACGTAGTTGAGAGCGGCTATGACGGCATTGAGTTCGATGCTGTCCTCAAGACAGGCAAGCTCACAGTCAAGAGCAGCCAGTCATCCTCAGCCCCCTCTGACAGCGAGATCGATGATAAGTTCATCATCACCCCCGCAGATGCAGAAGCCAAACCGGGTGAAACTGTTTCAGTCAACATTATGTGCGAGAACGGCAGCAACCGCAAGGCAGGTCAGTTCGTTGCACAGGTAATCGACGATAATCTTCCTATCGCAGGCGCAACAGCAACAATGACGAGCCTCAGATGTTCGGCAATATCGACAAAGCCCGAGTATACAGAGCTCAACGGCACATGGTACTGCGACACTCTCGATTCGGGCGAGCCCCAGGAGATCGACACTTCCAAGCCTGTTGCCAAGTTCGATATCAAGATCCCCGCAAACGCAAAGCCGGGTACATACGAGTGGAAGCTCGACAGATTCCACGTAGTTGAGAGCGGCTACGACGGCATCGAGTTCGACGCTGTCCTCAAGGCAGGCAAGCTCAAAATCGCATCAAGCGAGGGTTATATGCTCGGAGATGTGAACAGCGACGGCAAGGTAGACGCTAAGGACGCATCACTTGTACTCGTCGAGTATTCAAAGATGTCCACAGGCGAAACAGGAGACTTCACCAATACTCAGCAGCTCGCAGGAGATGTCAACTTCGACTCCAAGATAGACGCTAAGGACGCTTCCTTTATCCTTTCTTACTACGCACTTGCATCGACCACAACAGGTCAGGTCGAGGGCATGAAAGAATACATGGATAAGCAGTTAAATAAATGATAAGAGAGATGCCTCCCATACGGGAGGCATCTTTTTCAATATATACACGGCTTTCACGTGAACTCAGGCAGACTGTCTATGACTTTTGCGTCATACTTTTGTATTGCAAGGGCATCGTTCGCGGTAATACCGTCGCCGACATTATTGCAGTCAGCATTGAGTTTCCCCTGAGGAGTCAGCGGATACTTATCCTTGTTGCCGATATACAGCATTATAGTCACCGCGTCCGAAGCAGTTATCCTTCCGTCGCAGTTAGCATCGCCGTAGAGTACGGGAGCAGAGACAGTTGTTGTCGTTGTTGACCTGTGCGGAACTGTAGTAGTCGTGTAAGCATCGGGCGAAGGGTCCTCGCTGAGCTGCTTTATCGTGATATCGAAATATCCGTTCTCGGAGGTGTGGGGATTGACAATACCGTACTTAGTCGGAGTATTGTACCTGACAAACGATACCGAACACTGATATTCCGTATCACCGAGAGTAAAATCGTGAACACCGTCAGCACTGAATACAGCTCTTCCCTTTGAGTTGGATATTATCATATCATATGTTTTAGATTTGTCGATATAGAGGTTCATTCCCGATGTCCGCGGATATTTTGTCAGCGGGGTCTGTTCAAGGAATGTTTCAGGTTCAGTCTCATCGTAGGACATTATGTTGAAGAGATCCTTCGCTCCGTTCGAGTTTTTCTCACACATTTCGATGTGCAGAGCACCTTCTGTTTCGTCATGGAGAAAAACGAACGATATCCCCTCACAGAACATAGCAGTATCTTTGACGACCTCTATCTCATTGTGTTCATCGGAATAATACGCCATATAATCATAGAGGTAAGTATCCAATACATCATTGAAATGACTCGCCGCATCCCCCGCACACTGCATAAATACAGCCAGAGTATTGTCAACGACATAGTATCCTTTGTTATCATCGGTATGTTCGACCCTGACAGCATTTACAACGTGACCGGGGAGACGGACGCAGAGAAGGTCACGGTCACGTGTCGCAGTTTCGTCACCGATACTGACGCGGCTGAGTATATCGAACTCATAGGCTAAGCCGCCGCATACAGCCGAATGAAAAGCAATAGCCGAAGTGGGTGAGTTCTTGAGGTTTTCGAGTCTCATTGCCTTTTCTGGATCGGCATCATAGGTATACAGCACAGAGTACCTTGTATTGGCACGGATGAAGTTTGTGATCATCTCCATTTTTTGTACCTTGCTGAGTGCGGGATCGTCGAATCCGTATTTATGGGTTATCTCCTCCGCATACATCAGCGCAACGTTATACTCATATTTTGACTGTCCGAGTTCATTGAGGAATTCAAGTCTGCCGTTCAAACTCGGCTCTCTCCTGTATTCACTTTCCGCGAGCATATAGCCGTTAGATATTTCAGGGATAGCCGAGAATCTCACCCCTTCAATGCTGACGAGCTCGCGGAACTTGTCAATATCGTCAGAAGTGGGATAGTAGGCATCATCGACAGCATCATATACGCAGACCTCACCGAGCCTCGGTGTATACCCGAACGAATACCGTTCGACCTGGTCAAGTTCGGCGAAGTCGATATAGACCGTATCAAGGAACGGGATACGGTCTTCGTGCAGAGAAAAAGCGTGTATCTCACGTATCGAATGCGGCAGCCTGACAGTAGTGAGCTTAACTTTTGAATTCTCGGGATTTCTTGTTATTGAATTTGAATCGGAGCCTAAAGCAGTAACGGTGTATCTTCCGAGCTTCTCGGGTATTTCAAGGGTATCGTGGCTTGAGATCGTGATATTATCGGAGCTGTCGGACACAGAAGCCAGAGTACATTCACCTTTGCGTGGCAGATCGGGGATATAACGGAAAGTAAGATCACCTACTCGGCTTACGAGCAGGTCGTCAGCGAAGACTTCACCGTGAGCTGTGAAAGACGGGACCGACTGCACGATCAAAGCTGCTGACAAACAAAAAGGGACTATGCTTTTTAGTACATTCATACGACCTCCTTAAACGCATCCTGTTAGTAAATAGTTTTACGTTGCAATATAAGTTAATAATATTTTATCACAGTTTTGTGAACTTGTCAAACATTTTTTGACAAAAATCGTAAAATAGTTGATATTCAGTGCCTATATAAAACATTTATCAAAAAAATATTGATATTTCTCAATTATTGATGTAGCTATGCACTGTCGGACAATCTCACGCATTTTCGATTCGGCACAGACCGAAATCTTTTCACCGATTATTGATACGGCAAAAAAAAAACGAAGTATCGGTTACAAGATTTAGTCGGCGAATCAAAAATATATTGACAAAATCCGCAAATTCCGCTATAATTAATGTGTCCTCAATAAACCGCCGTTAAGCGGTTATTGCCCCGAACTTCGTTCTGCGAGCGCAAATTCCCTTTATTATAAAGAATTTGCGCGTCACATTAATTGATGTCAAGCTCATTTTGCCATAAATGGCAAAACAAAGTGCAAGAAAAATTATCAATATCATAATTCTTTCTTGTACTTTGACAACAAAAAAACGGCTTTAAAAAGCAAAGAAAAGCCGTTTTTTTGTTGTTGAGCAGACATTAATTAATGAGTCCTCAATAACCGCCGTTAGGCGGTTATTGTCCCGAACTCCGTTCTGCGAGCGCAAATTCTTTATAATATGGGGAATTTGCGTCACATTTTTAGTTAAATTCTGGAGGAATAATATGAAATTCGGACTTGTAATGGAAGGCGGTGCTATGCGCGGTCTTTTCACGGCAGGAGTCACAGATTTACTTATGGAAAACGGTATCGTATTTGACGAATCTGTCGGTGTATCCGCAGGCGCCTGCTTCGGATGCAACTATAAATCAGGTCAGAACGGACGCGCGATACGCTATAATCTCCGCTTCCACGATGAAAAGCGCTATTGCAGCTGGAGCTCGTATTTTCGTACAGGCGACGTGTTCGGTGCAGAGTTCTGCTACCACACTATTCCCGAAAAGCTCGACCTCTTTGACTTTGATACCTACGACTCGAACCCGATGTCGTTCTACGTTGTCGCAACCGACATAAATACAGGCAAGGCGGTATACCACAACTGCCGAACAGCAAAGGGCGACGACATCGAGTGGATACGCGCGTCTGCTTCTATGCCCCTTGCTTCAAGGATAGTCAGGATAGGCGGACGCGAGTTCCTCGACGGCGGTATCTCCGACTCTATACCGCTCCGCTTCATGGAGAGCATAGGCTGCGAGCGAAACGTCGTTATACTCACTCAGCCGCGCGGCTACGTAAAGGCTCAGAGCCGTATTCTCAGCCTTGTGAAGCTGCGCTACGGCAGGAAGTATCCCGAGCTTGTCCGCGCTTTTGCCGAGCGCCCGAAAATGTACAACGACGAGCTTCACTATATCAGCTCAGCTGAAAAAGCAGGCAGAGCCTTTGTTATAGCGCCGCCCGAGAAACTTCCCATAGGACACATAGAACACGATACGGACAAGCTTCTCGAGGTCTACCGCACAGGCAGGAACACAGCAAGAGCAAGCCTTGCGGAGCTGCGCAGATTCCTCGGACAAGAATAAAAAGCATAGCCATACAAACAGAGGGAAGCCCTGTCAAAAGGACTTCCCTCTGTTTTTATCGTCATTATTCCCGAGTATCTCAACAGCATACATATCCGCGACCGCTATCCTCACATCATCGGTAAAAACGAGCTCGTTGAAATAGCTGTCATATATTCTCACCGTACCGACCTTGTCAGCATATCTTCCGCCCGATTTTCTCTCATCGGGGATAAAATAAGTCACCCTGACCTCAGGCTGTTCCCCGAGCATATCGAGCAGGCGGTTCAGCCCCTCGTTCAGTGCTTCTATCTCATCCTCGGACAGCTCGGCACGGCTGTCTGTCAGTCTTGCAGTCTCGTCAACGGCAGCGTCATATCCTACAAGAGCAGCAAACGGACTGAACTGTGCAGCCCTGTCGGACATTGACATAGGCGGAAAATCGTCATACTGCGGGCGGGTGAGGTGTTTTATATCGTCATACTGATCGGACATACAGATTCTCCATTCTGTTTGATAGGTCATAATATCTTTTCATTTGCGTGAGCATATATAATTTTCTTTGGCTCATAACCCAAAATCCTATCCCAATCCGTTTTCAGAGCCACATTATCTTCATACGCTTCTAAATATTCAAGAGGTTCTAAATCTCCGACAATACAGCATCCATTATCTAAAATTATTGAAATACTGTCGGGACTATGACTCGGTGTAGATATTATTTCGCCTGAAATTTTGAGATTTTGCAGAAATTCACGACTTTCATCACATGAAATAATGACCGCTTTTGTTTCGTCAATCGTTTCATATCGTAAGTGCTTTTCACGCATAAATATTTTATCAGAGTAATGAACATACTCTTGCTGGGTGTTTACAAGCAGAAGTTTTACATTCTGCTTCATAAGCTCGCTTATCAGCCCCATGTGATCAGGGTGATAGTGAGTGGCAAGGACATATTTAATATCACTCACATGGATATTGTTTACTTTGATAGTGCGATAAAAGCTCTGTATTGTTCCTGCATAGTCGGTGTCAATTAGCAGACCGCCTTCAAGAAAGAATGTATTTGTGTTACCGTATCTAAGTGTAATCATCAACGTGTCCTCAATGTTTTTTACATTTCATAGACAAGATATTCGTCTATATTGTTGTATTCCTCTATCAATTTGCGGTCACTATCATCAAGCACCTTGTCAGGAAAGAATGCTACAAGTGAGCTGAGATAGTTATATACTGAATTTCTCTTTTGGTTGAATTTTTTGGCATAGATACCTTGTATCATATCAAAATTTTGCTGTATTTCTCCTACACTTTGGCAATCCTTAAAAACCTTTGAAAGATCGTCTTTATTCGTGCTGCATATCAACGCCCTTGCAGTATTAACAGCGACAAACAGCCAAACAGAAGTATTGGTAAGCTGTTTTGGTTTAGCTGAAAGTTCTTCCTTTATTTTCAAGATAAATGAATTTGGCAAATATATCACTCCGATTCAAGCCTTATGCCCACCAATCTGGCGGTTACGTTCCTTCGCCGTCGCTCCATCAGTGTAGTTTTTCCCCTTCAGGACGGCGTTTTTCCCGAAGCGGTGCTTTATCGTGAGCATAGCCTCCTGTAAGGCACGCTCCTTTTCAAGTGCTCTTTCGCCGTCGCTGCGAGACTTCAGCGTTTCCTCCGTATCAAAGAGGCTAAGCTGCTCATAGCTCTCGCTCTCGGGGATATCCTCCTCACGTATAACATTGCAGGCAACGAGCGAGAGTCTTCTTGCATACAGCTGTCTGTCAATGATGCGGTCAAAAAGTTCAAGAGCAGCCTCTGTCATTTTTCTTGTGGACGAGGTATGTTTATCGAGATTCTGCGTACCGTGAGCGTGCTTGGGTATTTTTCTGCCGTAATAGTCAGTGGTGAGTTCTCCCCTGAACTGCCCGTCAGCAAGGCTTTCGCGGTCATATCCGACCGTAAGCACTATCTGATTCGTGACCAGCCCCTTGTCCACCAGATCAAGTGACAGCATATCAGCCATTTCCCATACGATCAGGCGGGTTCGGCTGTAATTACACGGCTCCTGCAATACCTGACCCGAAGTGATACTGCTGCTTGAGGGCTCATATGCCTTAACGGCGGCAATATTGGTAGGCTCGACACCCCATGCATGGTCTATCAGGAGCTCCGCATTCTTGCCGAGAGCCTTATACAGCCGCCCGATATGATACCTGTCGAGCGACCAGCTCGCAATATCACCCATAGTATGGATACCAAGCCCATCAAGCCGCGACGCGATACCCTTGCCGACCCGCCAGAAGTCCGTTATCGGCGTATGCGACCACCAGTTTTCTTTGTAGGTCTGTTCGTCAAGGCAAGCGATACGCACACCGTCTTTATCCGCAGGGATATGCTTCGCAACGATATCCATAGCGACCTTGCAGAGATACATATTCGTGCCTACGCCTGCCGTAGCAGTGATGCCCGTAGACGCGAGCACATCCTGTATCAGCATACGAGCAAAGCCGTGGCCGTCCGTATTATAGATGCCGAGATAGCCCGTAGCGTCGATGAACACCTCGTCGACAGAGTAGGCAAATATATCCTCGGGAGCGACGTATTTCAGATATATCCCGTATATCTGCGCACTAATTTTCATATAGTGAGCCATTTGCGGCGGTGCTACGATATAATCGACAGCAAGTGAGGCGTCCGCATCAAGCTCCGACCGAATACAGCTCTTGCCCGTGAGCCGTCCATGCGGAGCCTTCCGCGCACGCTCTCTGTTTATCTCCTCCACACGCTGTATCACCTCGAACAGCCTTGCTCTGCCTGAAATGCCATAGCTTTTCAGAGGCGGAGAAACAGCAAGGCATATAGTTTTTTCCGTCCTGCTCATATCAGCCACAACGAGGTTGACATCCAGCGGGTCAGCCCCGCGCTCCACGCATTCGCACGAAGCATAAAAGCTTTTGAGGTCGATAGCAATATATACCTTGTCCATATTTCACCGCCTTTATGTAAGAATCACTTTCAGTCATATAAGAACTTTTGTTCTTTTACAATTTTTATTATATCACAGCCGTCCGAAAATGTCAACCCCCCAAAAAAGCCACGGAAAATATGCAAGCATATCCAGTACAAAGCTTTCAGGCGGGCTTTGTGCGGTGTTGCCTATATAAATACAGAAACGCCCTGCGTTCAGGGCGTTTCTCTGTAATATTGCAATTATTCGGCGGGAACTTCTTCTGCGGACTTTTCGGGAAGAGCCTCGAAGTAATACCCGTGTGACTTTGCAAATGAAGCCGTGAATGAGTCTGCATACCCATAGAATGCCGAAAGATCGGTACAATCACTGAATGCAAGATCGCTGATGCTCTCGATACCGCTGCCCGTCGTCACTGTTTTCAACGACGTACAGCCTGTGAAAGCTCCGACATCAATACTTGTAAGCGCATCGGGAAGCTCGATCTTTTCAAGTCGTGTACACTTGTAGAACGCACCCGCGCATATCTCCGTGACACCTGCGGGAACCGTCACCGATGTAACGTAATTGCAGTAAGCGAAAGCGTCCTCGCCTATCCGCTTGACATTCTCGGGGAGCACTACCTCCTCGGCAGTGCCGTTGTACTTGCAGAGTATGCCGTCACCCACCACAGCGAATTCACCGCGGAGGTAAGACGCCTCGAAGCGCGAGCCGAAGAACGCCCTGCTGCCTATTTTCTCGACCGAGGCAGGGATAGTCATATCTCTCGCCGACGAGTTCATGAACGCGCCGCTCTGTATCTCCTTTAATGTGTTCGGGAGCACAACGTCCTCGAGGTCACCGACGTTCTTGAACGCGTTCTTGCCGATGACGGTAACGGGCTTACCCGCTATCTGCGAGGGAACAGTGATATACCAGTAACGCTCGGTCCACTTGTCGATCACGATATGGTCTTCCTCTTCGGTATAATCAACTCCGCCTGTCGGGAGGTATTTGATCCCGTTTTTGACTGCATATGCGGCAGTATCGGAGTTTACCATACCGCGGATAGTCATATCAGGCGTAAGAACATAGCTCTTCTCTCCCGCCTCGTTAGTCACGGTATTCCAGCCTATCTGATGATTGAAGCCGTCATTGGAGCAATAATTTGATTTTTCAATAGTTATATCGGTAAGTGCGGGACAATCAAGGAAAACACCGTCGTAGATATTGAGCTGACCGTTTAAAGCCGAAGAATCAAAGCTTGCGAGCTTAGTGCAGCCTGCAAATGCGTATTTGCCGAGGTCACGTCTGCCGCCTGCTCCGAGCTTGACAGCCGTGAGCGAGGTGCAGCCGTTGAAGGCATACTCGCCGATACTGCCTGTATTGTCGGAGAATACGACCTCTGTCAGCCCCGAGCAGCCCTTGAACGCATTTGCGGGGATATTAAAGCCATTTTCCGCGAGTGTGAGATCGACCTTTGTGAGTGAAGCACAGCCGTTGAAGCAGCCTGCGCCCACCTCTGTCAGTGCCTTTGGAACAGTGAAGCCGACGAGTGACTTACAGCCGCTGAAAGCATTTGCACCTATCTTTGTGATCGTATTGGAATGCTTTACTGTTTTGAGAGCCGCACAGCCCTCAAAGCAGCTCTCGGGCACTGCCGTCACAGCAGCGGGGAGCGTCACAGCCTCAAGCTTAGTGCAGCTGATAAAAGCGCCCTTTTCGACAGTCGTAACGGAATCGGGGATGACAACGCTCTTCATCGCGGAATTCTTGAATGCGAATGCCTGTATCTTGGTCACGGGGAGCTTTTCGATAGTTGCGGGGATAGTTATGGTCTCAGCCTTCGGGTCACAGTCAGTGATGACTACGCTCTCGCCGTCAATGTAGTATCCGACGCAGAGCTTGCTGTAGTCCTTTGTTCCGTACTGCTCGAAAGGTATGCCGTTAGCCTTTGCATAGTCCTCGGCAATGGAATTGAAATAGCCCTTTACAGTGAAGCCTTCAACAAGTCCTTCAGCACCGTATCCGAGCGCTTTCTCACCTATCGACGATACATTGTTGAGCACGACTGCCGACTTCATAGCGGTGCAGCCTATGAACGCATTTGCCATGATAGTTTTCACGTTGTTCGGGATAGTGATAGTCTCAAGTGCCGTACAATTCTGGAATGCCAGTCCCTCTATAGTCACGAGCGCCTTCGGGAGCTTTACCTCTTTGAGAGAGGTACAGTTGCTGAAGAATCCCTCGGGCAAAAGTGTTGCTGCATCGGGCAGCGCAACGCTTGCAAGCGATATGCAGCCGCTGAAAGTCTTTGGTGCAAGAGCAGTCAGCGTCGTCGGGAGCACTGCGCTCGTAAGAGCCGTACACCCCGTAAATACACCCGTCCCCATTTCAGATATGCCCTCGGGAAGAGTTATCGACTTCAGCGATGTGCAATTGCAGAAAGCAGAGCCGTTTATCTTTGCAAGAGCGGGCTCCTTGGCAAAAGAGACTGTTTCAAGTGCCGAGCATCCGTTGAAGCATCGCTCGGGCAGCTCTGCCAGAGGTGCGGGAATGGTAATCGAAGCAAGCGATGTACAGCCGTTGAACGCGTCATTTCCGATTGCCGCAACGCTGTCGGGAAGAGTTATCTTCTTGATAGCAATACAATTTGCGAAAGCACGAGCTCCGACGCTCTCGGGCTTGCACTCCTTTGCAAACTCAACAGCCGAAAGCTTGTCACAGCCCTCGAACATACTGCCCGAAACAGACTTCAGCGAAGCGGGAAGCGTTATTTTCTCCAGAGCCTTGCAGTTGTAAAACTCAGCTCCGAGGAGAGTTTCAAGGTTCTTGGAGAGCGTTATGTCAGTCAGCGCCGTACAGCCGTTGAAGCACTCATAGCCTATAGACTTGACGCTGTCGGGGATAACTATCTTTTCGAGCGAGGTGCATCCCTCGAACATACCGTTGTGGTCGCTGTTATACCAACCGTAGTATCTGTTTGGGAGAGCCTCCGCCTTATTGGAAATGGTGACATCTTTGAGCCCCGAACAAAACTCGAATACAGCTCCGCCGAGCTCTGTAACGGAATCGGGCATAGTGAAAGCAGTGAGCGACTTGCAGCTTGCAAATGCACCCTCACCGATGAGCTCCAGCCCGTTGTTGAGCTTGACAGACGCGAGCTTTGTACAGCCTCCGAACGCCCAGCTCTGTACCTTTGTTACTCCGGCTGGAACTTCAATGCTTTCAAGAGATGTACACCCGTAGAATGCCGAACTGCCTATCTCCGTAACGCCTGTCGGTATCGTTATCGCAGTAAGCGAAGTACACCCTCTGAACAGCTCGGAACGAATTACCGTCAGCCCCTTCGGAAGGACGGCATCGCTGAGAGATGTACAGCCGTAGAACGAAGCATTTCCTATCTCGATGACGGTCGCAGGGATAGTAACCTTTTCAAGCGCAGTACAGTCGCGGAAGGCGCTCTCCCCTATCTCGGTGACACCCGAGGGAATGGTAACTTCCTTGAGCCCCTTCATACCCGCATACATACCATTGCTGATGACAGTCATCTTTGCGGGAAGGGTAAGGCTCTCAAGCCCCGTACAGTTGTTGAAAATACGCTCGCCCGCTGTCTCGAGAGACTCGGGAAGCACCACAGACTTTATCGCAGGGCAGTCGGTAAATGCATATGAGCCTATAGATGTCAGTCCCGCGGGGAGCTTTACCTCGGCAAGAGCATCACAGCTGCCGAAAGCGTAGTCGGACACAGCCGTAACTCCGTCTGGGATAGTAATGCTCTCGAGTGCATTGCAGTCGTAGAAGATATATGAGCCCATAGAAGTCAGTTTCTTTGGCAGAGCAATACTCTTCAAAGATATACAGCTCTGGAAGAAGCCGTATTCATAATTCGGGAGCGCGGTCAGTTCATTGCTGAGCTTAACATCAGCGAGCGCGCGGCAGCCTGCAAAGCATCCTCCGCCCATTTCCGTAACGCTGTCGGGGACAGTCACGGACGTGAGCCCCGTACAGTCGCGGAAAGCCTCGGCTCCAACAGTCGTTACGCTGTCGGGAAGAACTATCGACGTGAGTGCCCCGCAGCGGAAGAAAGCAAATCCTCCGACGGTTTCAAGGTCGCTGTTAAAGCTGACTTTTTCGAGCTTGCCGCATTCCGAGAATGCAGATGCACCGAGCGCCTTAACGCCCTTTGGAAGTGCTATCTCCGTGACAGGAGTTCCCGCAAAGCAGCTGCTTCCTATCGTCTCGCAGCGCCCCGCAAACGTGACTTTCGCAAGAGCCCCGCAGCGTGCGAATGCAGAATCATCGAGCGAAACTCCGTCAGGGAGCTGTATCGCCGTCAGAGCCCCGCAGTACGAAAAAGCGCTCTTGCCGATAGTCTTTACGGTCGTGGGGATAGATATGGCCTTGAGCTTGTCGCAGCTGTGGAAACAGCTGTCGGGGATAGCTCCGAGCTCCTCGGGGAATACGACATACTGAAGCTCATTGCAGTCGTAGAACGCGTTTGCTCCGAGAGCCGCCGTCCTGCCCTCAAACATGACCTTGTTGAGAGCCGCACAATTATAGAATACGCTCGTTCCGAATGTCACATTATCGGGAAGGCTCAGATACTCGAGACCGTCGCAGTATGCAAAGCATTCATTGCCGAGCGTTATGCCGTCGGGAAGGATAACACGCGAGAGCGCATCACAGTTGCGGAAACAGCTGTTGCCGAGGCTCTCCGCACCTGTCGGTATCTCGATGCCGAGCAGAGAGGGGTCCTCCGCAAAAGCATTTGCCCCTATCGTCTTTATGCCCTTTGACATATTGACCGTAACGAGCTTGCCGCAGCTATAGAAGGCTTCAGCCCCGATATCGGTCACCGTATCGGGGAGAGCTGCCTCCCCGAGCAGTTCGCAGTCACGGAACGCACGGTAGCCGATAGTCACGATACCGCTCGGTATCTTCACCGAAGTGACGTTCTTTCCCATAAATGCGCTGTCTCCGATGGCAGTGACGGCAGTTCCGTCTATTTTATCGGGGATAACGACATCAGCAGCAGTACCGTTGTATGCAGTGATAGTCAGCGTACCGCTCTCTTCCTTCTTTGTCGAGAACTCAGGGAGCTCCGCCGCCTCGTCTGCCGTCTTGACCGACGGCTCCGAGGGAAGGGCGAATGTATTCTTTTCAGCTAATGCCGTTGTATTATCCTCCGCAATAGTGCCTGCTCCCGCAAACGGGAATGATGTCACCGTGAGCGAGGCGCTGAGCACTGCGGAAATAAGCTTTTTATTCAGTTTTTTCATTTGTGTATCTCCTCCTTTACTTGGTCACGGCGCCTGTCGAAGCAGCTGCATACGCGGCAAGTATCGCTGAAGCGTCCTTTGCGTCGATGAATGAATCTCCGTTCATATCCGCAGCCTTCTTACGGTCGTCTGTGAGACCGCCATCGCCGCCTGTCGAGACCTTGGAGTAGTAAACAAGTACCATAGTTGCGTCCTTCGCGTCGACATTTCCGTCGCCGTTCACATCACCTGGCTTATACTCGGCAGGCACGCTCTCAACGCCTTCCATAGCGTTATAGAGCACCTTCTCGGCAGAGAGACCGCTGCCCTTGAGAGTGATTCCGCCCGTTGTTACTGCATACTTGGTAAGGTCGATATTCTGAGTTGCACTCTTGCCCGCCGCAATGTCCTTGAACGATACCGTGTCGAGCACCCTGCCCGTAACGAGCTCGGAGACAACTATCTCGTCAGAGCCCGCAGCCGTACCGTTATTGGTAACTGTGAGCGCGAGTGTGTCCTTATCGGTCTTTTCAGCCGATATCTCGAGCACACTGAAAGCAGTCGAGAGCTTGAAAGTGTTATCATCGGCAAAGGAGTCGGAGTCGTCGGCCGTATTGACGGTGAATGTGAATTCCTTCGCTGTATCGGGAGTTATCTCCGCCTTGACGTGCTTTACGCCGTTAACGGGTATCACGCACTCGATGACCTTGTCAAATACTATCTTGCCGTCAGCATCCGCGGCAGTTACGTGAACTCCGCTTACAGCACAGTCGCCGCGGTTCTCAACGGTAAGGTCAACGGGCATAGTCTTTCCTGCCTTATAGTCGTCCTTATCGCAATAAACGTCAGTGAGGGCGATGTTTTTGATATTGCTGATATCGAGAGAAACGATGCTGTTTGAAGTAGCCACATCCTCAGCAGAAACAACTGCACTCGTCCTGTCCATAACGGTAACTATCCTGTCGCCGAACGAAGCCGCCCTTACATTTCTGAGGTACTGTCCCTGCTCGGTAAGCTTGACGGGCTCGCCCCACTCCCCTGTTGTGCTGTCGTAAACAGACTCATAGAGGTTAGAGGCCTTTTCGCCGTCAGCAGCCGTCCAGATGATGCGGTCTCCCACTATCTCGAAGCCTGCCTGTACTGCGGGAACGCCCGCGTCAAAGAGGTAGTCGGCATTCGTGAGGTTCTCCGAGCGGCAGATATTGTCATTCTGCTGCCAGTAGAGGCAAGCAGCCTTGTCGGAAGCAGCCTTAGCGAATACAGGAGCGGAAACATTGCCCGAAGCAATGATATACGGCTGAGCCTCGCCGCTCTTTATCGTACGGAGAGTTGTATCCGACACTGTGCTGAGGTCGTTGTCATCGTCCGTAACATAAACGATATAGAGCTGGTCGTTATGAGAAGCCGCCGTGAGATCAGTGACAGCATTTGCATTTTCGAGTACAGCCTCGGGAGCGCTCCAGCCGTTCTCGCCGAGCTCGGATACCATAACGGAATTCGAGCTGTTTGTGCCGAGGTAGCTGTTTTCGCTGTTTGCCACCCATACTGCGTATGCAGTACCGTCAACAGCCGTAATAACGGGCTTCATGTCGAGGACGTCCTTGTCAGCTGTAAGAGCTGTTACGCTGCCGAACTTTCCGTTCTTTGCATCAAACTCTGAAACAGCTATATTCTGTGCAGCTGTCCAGTCAGTGAGCTCAGCCTTATCGGAAAGCCCCTCAGCCGTATTCTGATAGATAAGGTACATCTTCTTGCCGTCCGACCACAGATACGGAGCATAGTCGCCCGTCTTGTCGGTGTCGACCTGCGCGGGAGCGCTCCAGCCCTTATCCGCCGTGTATACGGTATACATGAGCCTGTATGCATTTGCCGCACCGCGGGTCGGGTCGCTGTCGAGATATACCATAACGAGCTTGCCGTCAACAGCTTCGAGCTGTATCTGCGTCATATCGAGAGCATTGCCGGCGAGCTCGGTAAGTGCAAGATAGCCGTTATCGCCTGATATCCGAGTTTTCTTGTCGGCAGTCCAGACGCTGCCTTCCGCAGTCTCAGCGAGGTTATAGAGTGATTCGTCATACAGTGCGGAGTACAGACCTCCGAGCGAAGCAGTCTTGCCCTGCTGCTGTTTTCGTTTAGAGTACAGGACTATCGGGTCGTCGGGACTCAGCAGTGATTTTTTCAGCTCGAACGGTCCGATATAAGCCTTCAGTCCGACCTCATATTCAAACGTTATCTTATTCAGGCCCCTGTCCTCGGGAACAATGGAAAGAAGCGTAACAAAGAAAGTGAGCTTGACCTCGCCGTATACACCTGCGGCGGCAGCTCCCGAGACGCCTACGCCCGCGAACACCTCGCCCGATACCTCTGCCTCGACCGAGAGGCTTCCTGTTATCTCGAGGTCGCCGTCGTTACACTCGATAGTGAACGATGTGTTCACGTTGAGCTTGAGACCTACGCCCACGCTTATCGCGATCGGGATAGAAGCGACCACAACGGTCGTTTCCCATTCATACTTGAATTCAAACTGTATAAGGAGCTGTCCGCGGAACACGATGCCGCCCGTGCGGACGCACTCGGCAAAGCCCTTCTTCGGGTCGTAGCTTGCAGACAGAGCACCCATTACGTTCATCTCTGCCTTGAAATCACCCTCCTTGAAGTTGAGGGGATTCTTCTTGATAGGAGCCTTCTTTATATCGTCGGCTACCTGTTTTATCGTCTTGCCCTTGTACTGCTCGATTATCTTCTGAGCTTCCTTGAACTCCTCCTGAATGGACTTATCGTCGTCGTCATCGTCATCATCATCGTCGTCACCGTGAGCGAGCAGATCAAAGTCCTCGTCCATGAGTACGAGCGATGCGAAGCCCTCGTCATCGAGTGAGAGCGTTACGGGGAGGTTGAGGTTGTCGAGCTTGAATGTCTTGCCGCCCACTATGGGGATATCCTCGTTGAACTCATACTCGAACGCGTCGCCGAGAGTCATCGAGCCCTTGTACTTCTCCCATGCATATGTATCATCCTCGGGGTCACCGAATGCACCGGGAGTAGCGATATTGCCTTTACCGTCGGAATACCCCTGCGAAACATGGCCGGGTTCGTAGTGCTTATCCTCGTCTGTCTCTTCCTCTTCATAGAGCCCGTTGGATTCGAGCTGTACGTAGTCGATGCCATTGGTATAGCCGATGTAGGGAAGAATGACCTTGCGCTTGTATCCGCCGCAGGTGACGGTCATATTGTGATTTCCGCCGTCTGTCGGGATATCGAGAACAACATAGCCGTCCTCGTTGGTAGTCGCAGATGTTCCGTTGAAGGAAACCGTTGCATTCCTGAGCGGCTTTTCGTATCTGCCGCCTGTGATAAAGAGTACGAACTGAGTATCGTGGTCGTAATCGAGTTCCTTTATCTCGTCAACGATGATGAACTCTGTATTGGGAACAACGCTGAGCGTAACAGGTATGCGTGAGCCGTTGTGCACCTTCAGTGACGCCTTGACCACATCAAGACGGCTGTCATAGAAACTGTCCTCGCCGACGCCGTCGATGCTGTTGAATACCTCCTCACACTCGTAGATAACGCTGTACGAGAAGCCGGGCTCGAGTATCTCGAGGGGAGCTTCGTCTGCCGCAAGGATCCTAACGTATCTGCCGTCCTTCTTAATGCT
Organism: Ruminococcus sp. YRD2003; assembly: GCA_900109435.1. GTDB lineage: Bacteria > Bacillota > Clostridia > Oscillospirales > Ruminococcaceae > Ruminococcus > Ruminococcus flavefaciens_G. The sequence continues at coordinate 597,246 of FNZT01000003.1, forward strand.
TCTCTGGTAGATACAGGGGAGCTTGCTGTTGAAGTTTCCGAGCGCACTGGAGACGATAGCTCCGACGTCGGTATTCGGACAGTATACGTCCACGGGGCAGTTATTCGTCATGCGCACCTCGAAAACGAAGCGGTTGTCGAAGAGCTGCTGAGGGATAATGATATCAACAGCTACAGCCTTCTCGCCGTAAACGGTAATAGGCTCATCGGGGGTGAACTCGGCATTTATCTGCTCGTTGAACCTGTCGAGATGACCCGAATAGGAGGCTGAGATGTCGTACTTGCCCTCCTTGTCTCCGCGGATTATCCAGTCGATATCCTTGAACGACTGCCCCTCGAGAACATCGAACGAAACGTTAGCGCTGTCGCTCTTTTCGGTCTCGACGAGGGAAAGCCCGTCGGGAAGGTTGAGCTTTACTTCATTCTGAGAGATAGTGTACTGACGGTCTGCATTGTTGTAGACTGTAAGGCTTGCGTGGAAGAATTCCTTCAGGAAGCTCGCCTTAACGGGGACCGTCATAGTGATGAGCGTGTCTACCTCGTTTGTGACGGGGTCAATACTAACATATACGGGCTTGGTAACTACGGAGCCGCCCGAGCCGCCGCCCCAGTTTCCGCCGCCCCAGCTGCCGCCCCAGCCGCCGCCGCCGACAACGCCGCCCTTGCTGTTGGCGTAGAAGTGCATCCTACCCTTGTCATGCTCGTGAGCCTTATAGGTGATGTTCACTTCAACCTCAACGATGTGCTGGTTCTCGGGAGCGGTTATGTCGATACCCGCAGCCTTTATCTCATCGAGCTTCATGCGCTCGACCTTGAAATCTGCTGTGACGATATCCTCCTCGACAACGGAGAAATAGAAGCTGTTGCCCTTGCCTGCGAGGATAGTACACTCCTTTTCGGCGGGAAGATAGCCGTCTCCGAATACACCTATGGTATGTATGCCTGCGACGGTGCTGAAAGTGACCTTGCCGTTTGAATCGGTCGCAAGCTTCTTCTGACGCTCGGTGCCGAGGTCAACGTATACGTTAATGCCTGCTGCGGGCTTGCCGTCAGTAGTCTTCACATATACCGTAGATTCACCGATGAGAACGCGCTCTATAACGTCGATGACGCATTTACAGGTCGAAACGAGTCCCTGCTCGTTCGTGCAGGTGAGAGTTGCCGTGTACGTACCTGTTTCCGTATACTTATGCACGAACTTGGCAGTAGCGGCAGAAGTGTCGCTGACAGAAGTACCGTCGCCGAAATCGAGCTCTATCTTCTCGATACCGTAGTAGTCGCGGCAGCCTGTCGCGTCAAAGATGTACTCGACGCCCTTCTGCTGTGCATTCTCCACGGCGAGTGAAGCCTCAGGAGCGGTGTATATCTGCATAGGAGCAGTCTCCTTGCTTGTCATTATGCCGTTCGAGCAGTATGCCTCGACCTTGTAGGTGAGAGTTCCCGCCGCATTGACGCTGTAGTCAGTGAATACATACTCGCCCTTTTTCTCGGCATCGACCTCCAAAGAGCCGATACGCTGCCACGAAGCAGTATTTGCCTTCTTATAGATGTAGTAGCCTGTAGAGAGCTTGTTCTCCTCCGCCTTCCATGTGAGGGCGATATGGTCGGAGAGCTGCTCTGCCTTTATCTCCTTGATATCGGTGAAGGAGTTGTCGACGGTGTACTTGACCGTCTTCGTGTCAGCCTTTAAGCCTGCTCCGTCGGCAGCACTGACCCTCACCTCCACGCTCTCAGCCTTGAGAGCAGCCTCGGGGAGAGTGCCCTCGGCAACAGTGTAATAGTCGTTGATGTCCTTGAGCTCAACAAAGGGCTTGAAGGTGTCGTTTTCGCTGATACGGTACTCCATTGTCACGGAAGCGAGCTTAACATTATCGCTCACGAGAGATGACACCTTGTTGTTTGCGGTGCTGATGACCTCGGTCTCAGCGGGAGAAACGCTCACTATCTCGGGCTTTTCCTTGTCCTCCTTGAGGACAGCGCTTACAGCCTTGGACATCGCGCTTTCGTTGCCTGCGGCGTCTATAGCTGTGAGCTTATAGAAGTATGTCTTACCCGTCTCGGCAGACCTGTCGAAGTAGTTGAGCGAGCTGCTCTTCTCGAGGATAGCGGCATACTCGCCGTCCTCCTTGTCGCTTCTGTAGAGCGAGAAATAAGCAGACTCGGTCTTATCTTCATAGGGCTCCCATTTCAGCTCGATAGCATTTGAGTCAGCCGAAGCGCTGAACTTCGTCGGAGCCGCAGGAGCAGTACGCTTGACGATATACTCATATACAGCCGAAAGCTCGCCCTTGTTGCCTGCCGCATCGGAAGCAGATGCGCGCAGATAGAGCTTGCCCTCAGCATACGGAGTGAGGTCGAGCTCATATGAAGCATTGAAGTAAGCTCCGCCGTTCTCGTTTTTGATAACGGCAACATCGCTCCACTTGGCATCTTTTTCGTTGGACTGCGAAGCCTGTATCGCAACGCTCGCAACGCTGAAATCGTCCTGAGCCGTTACAGTGAGCGGGATGGATTTGTTGAAGTAAGCGGGAGCGGGAGCGAAAGCCGCTATGATAGGAGCGACCGTATCCGCAGCCGTAACAAATGTGAATGGCTCGGAGTATTCGCCCACGTTGCCGTAGATGTCAACTGCCGCGACCTCGAATGTGTAAGAGGTCTCGGGAGTTAGCCCCGTAAGGTTCATACCGAGAGTTGTGGAAGTCGTAGCTGTGCTGACCTTTTCCTTATCCTCTGTGGGATAGTATCTCGCTGTGAAGTAGCTGAAATCATTTTCGGGGACGTCGTCCCACGCGATAGAAGCAGTTACGTCAGTGACCGCGACCGAAAGCAGATTCACTACCTTTGAGGGGCCTGCATTATCCACAGCGTAGATGTGTACGAGCTCCTTGCTCTCATTGCCCGCATAGTCGTAAGCAGCGGCACGAAGCTTTATGTCAGCCTCCCCGTACACAGATGTATCGAAGCTGTAGCTCACAGACGAGCCCTTACCCTCGAAGAGCTTGCTCCACGTCTTGCCATCGTCCTCGGAGATGAAGCCTGCAACGGACGACACGCCGATATTGTCCTCAGCCTTGACCGAGACAGTGACAAAATGGCTGAGCACCTTGCCACTCTCGGGCAGGAATAGAGTGACCTCGGGGACAGTCTCGTCGCCCTTTGCGGCAGCGGACTTCTCATCCGAGTAGATACCCTCCTGACCGTATTTATCGACAGCGCACATCATATAGAAGAAGATATCGCCCTCGGCGAGGTCCTTATCCGAGTATTCGAGTGTTTCGCGGCTGTCTATGTACTTGAGGAGCTTATACGTGCCTGTTTCGGAGCGGCGGTATATATTATAGCCGACAACCTTTGCCTCGGCAGCGATGCCCCATGTGAGCTTCATTTCCTTTTCGCCCTGGAAAACATCGAAGCCGAATACCTGCTCGGGAGGAGCTGTATCAACGTTCACAGTCACCGATTTCTCGGCAGATGCGCCGTCCCTGTCGGTGACTCTGAAAGTGAGAGTGTACTCACCGCTCGGGACCTCCTTGATGTTCCAGCGAATATCGGCAGCGGAAACAGCAGTGTTCTCGCCGCTGTAGATAACCTGTTCCATCCCCTGCCTGTCAAGGTAAGAAAGCGAGTATGAAGCCGCGTCCACGGTCTTTTCCATAGTCGCACGGAGGTCCGCGCTCTTTCCGCCGATGACCTTGGCATTATCCGCAAACGCGAGCGCACTTATCACGGGAGCCTGCGGAGCAGCACTTACAGCCTTTGATTTTGCCGAAAGATAGCCGTCCGCACCGTAAGCCTGCACCTCGTAGCGGTACTTCTTGCCTGTTTCGAGCTCATCGTCATAATAGCCGCAGTCCTTGACGCGCGCTATCTCCTTGCCGTCGCGGTACACGATATATCCCTCGAGCTCACCGCTGCAATACGGCATACTCCACGTGAGATACATCGACTTGCTGTTCGTATATGAGGGAGCAAGATACAGCGGTCTTTCGGTAACATCAGCCGCGATGAGCCCCACCTTGGTCGAAGGCTTCAGAGTCTGGAAGCTATCGTTATACACGGCACAGGAATTCACCTTCACATCGTAGTCGCCGTAAGCCGTATCGGGAACGTCGAATTTAAGTGTCGCGACCGTACCGCGGTACACATCGGCATACTCTGTCAGACCGAACAGCTTGAGCTTGTTGCCATCGGAAACGAACTGGTATTTGCCTGTGCAGTCGACCTCTGCGAGCTTCAGGCTGCTGTCGAAGTCGAGATAGAGCTCGACCGCGCCTATATTCTGGTCCCAGTCGATGATATTGACATCAATAGAGACCTGCTCGCCGGGAACGCACTCCGCATCGCCGACCTCTATCCGCACAGTGTCCCCCGAAGCCTCATTCTCAGGCTTGACAGGAGCAAGCCCTCCCGCGAGCTGGCTTACCGCGAGAAGGTCACGCGCGTCAACAGCGCCGTCCTTGTAGACATCGAATTTGGAATCCTTACCTGCTGCCGCTGCGGTCTTTCCGAGGAAAGCCGTCACCGCGTCAACATCCGCGTCGTTGGTCTTGCCGTCGCCGTTCACATCGCCGCCCGCGATCTTAGAAGCTGCTTCATTGACAGCTTCGGCAGCCGCGGCAGCGCCTGCATGGAACTGTCCCGTCGAGACAACGGATACGACAGCCAACAGTGCAGAAAGACCTTTTTTGAATCTGCTGCTCATATTAACCTCCATTTTTCGGAATCTGTCTGCAAAAGAGTTTTTTGCAGAATACACATATATTATATCAAAAAATTGGTAAAAACGTCAATGAGAAGAATCAACAACAATAGATTACTCAACGTAGAATATTTAGATAAATATACAATTAATAACTGACCGCACGTACAAAAAAACAGCACGTCACCACAGTAACGCGCTGATACAGCCATTATCCGAAAAAATGAAAAGAGCGTTCCATACGGAACGCTCCATGCTCACATAGTACAATTAGTTAGCTCTTTCAACCTTACCCGAACGCAGGCATCTTGAACAAGCGTAGATATGACAAGGAGTACCCTTGACGATAGCCTTAACACGCTTAACATTAGGCTTCCATGTTCTGTTTGTACGTCTGTGTGAGTGGGAAACCTTGATACCGAAAGTAACTCCCTTTCCGCAGATATCACATTTTGCCATCAGGCTGCACCTCCTTATTGATCTTAGCTTCAAATTAAGCAACGTGACTATTATATCATATCATTCAGAAAAATGCAAGCCTTTTTTGAAAAAAACTCAAAATTTTTTTGAGAAGCCTAAATTTTTATTATTTTACTTGAAAAAAAGTTCAGTATGTAGTATAATAAAATATGAATATCTGTATATACAGTTCAGGAAAGGATTCTTATGGATTTAGATACGATTTTAAGGTTTTTTGCAAGAATAGCGACACTGCTGCTCGTCATCCCGATACATGAGAGCGCCCACGCCCTCGTTGCCAAGTGGTTCGGCGACGATACAGCCGAGCGTGCGGGCAGGATAAGCCTCAACCCGATGGATCACTTCGACCCCATCGGAACTATCCTTTTGATATTTACGGGCTTCGGCTGGGCTAAGCCCGTGCCGATCAACCCTATGCGTATGAAAAAATACCGTGCGGGCATCGCTCTGACAGCTCTTGCTGGACCTGTGTCGAACATACTGGCTGCATTTGTCGCAGTGCTCGCATATGCGATACTGGTATCCACGCAAGCAGGTCATGACGCCTCTATAGAAACGGCTGTAACTCCCATAAGCTGCGTGAAGCTGCTGCTCGTATACCTGTACCATACAAATATCGGTCTGGCGATATTCAATCTGATACCTCTCCCTCCTCTCGACGGCTACAATGTGCTCAGCTACTTCACCTCCTCCAAGGTAGACAGGTGGTTCCACCAGCACCAGCGCGAGATATCCATCACCTTCTTCCTCGTTATAATCGGTCTGAGCTATATGCCTTCGTGGCTGAACCCGCTCTACTACGCACGCAATTTTGTTGCCGACCTGCTCTGGGACACAGTCAAGTGGATTCCCAAGCTGAAGTGGGGCTATTAATGGAGACTATCAATTACAAGCTTGACGTCTACGAAGGACCGCTGGACGTCCTGCTCTCACTCATAACCAAGCACAAGCTCAACATCTGCGACATCGAGATATCAAAACTGCTCGAGCAGTACCTCCTCTTTATCGAGGAGTGCCACAAGCAGGACCTCGAGCTCGCAGGCGAATTTCTCGAAATGGCGGCAAGGCTCGTCTATATCAAGACCGCTGCTCTCCTGCCTCAGCCCGAGGAAGCCGAGCAGATGAAAAAGGAGCTCGAAGGCGCACTCATCGAGCTGTCGCTGTGCAAGGAGGCTGCAAGAGCCCTCGCGGAGCGCAACATCGGCAGCGACATCTTCGTCCGCGAGCCCATAGAGATAGAAGCGGATATGACATATACGCTCGTACACGAGCCCGAAAGGCTCATACAAGCTTACTCCGCGATATCAAACAAGAAAATGCGCCCCGATACGCAGAAACTTCATATCGAGAACAAGATAAATTCAGTTGTAAAGCGCAAAATAGTGCCCGTGCTCACGAAGGTGGTACATATCCTCCGCGAGCTTTACACCACGGGCGAGGTATATATGGACAAGCTCTATGAAGGCGTTACCGACCGCTCTGCAAGAGTGGCGACCTTCCTCGCAGTGCTGGAGCTCACCCGCTTCGGCAGGATAACCATCAGCGAGGACAACACTATCATCTTCTTCAAGGGCGAAATGGAAAGAGAGGGACGCAAAAAGTGGAGATCAAAGAAAAACTCGGCGCAGTAGAGGCTATCCTCTTTGCGAGCGGCGAGCCTGTGGAGCTCTACCGTCTTTCTCAGGCAAGCGGCATCGACGTGGGAGCTCTCCCTCAGCTGATAAGGCTGCTCAACGAGCGCTACGACGACTGCGGCAGCGGCATCTGCATAAAGAAACTCGACAGCAGCTACCAGATGTGTACGCGCGAGAAATATGCACCTCAGATACGTGCCGTGCTCGAAACGAAAAAGAATACACCGCTCTCGAATGCGGCTATGGAGGCACTAACCATTATCGCCTACAACCAGCCCGTGTCAAAGAGCTTCGTTGAAAATGTCAGAGGCGTAGACAGCTCGTCCGTCGTCAACAACCTCGTCGAAAAGGGTCTCGTCGAAGAAGCAGGACGTCTCGACGTCCCGGGCAAGCCCATAGTCTACAGAACGACGCCGATTTTCCTGCGCACCTTCGGACTCAGCTCCATCGACGAGCTCCCGCCGATAGGAGGCAGGACAGGCGACCCGCTCGAGGACGACCAGCTCCCGCTCGATTTCAGCGGAAAAGAAGATGAAAAAGCCGCCGCAGATGAAGTCCCCGCAGAGAGCGCGGAGGCAGAGGCTCCCGCGGAAGCTCACGATGAAGAGGACGAAAACGTCGGACTTACCGACTAAACTACGAAAGGAGAACGGCAGGAATGATCGTACTGAAAATTCTGCTGTGGATACTTCTTGCCGTCTTGGGCATTATCATACTGATATTGTGCCTGCCGATAAGGGGAGCGGTCAGCTACATTGAGGGCAAGCTCACCTACAGCGCGCACTACTCGGTGATACTGCTGTATAATTCGGAGAAGAAGGGACTCGTCCCGCTGATACTCAAATGGAAAAAGAAGCGCGACGAGAAGAAAAAAGCCAAGGAGGAAGCGGCAGCTCCCACAAGTGCCGCGGAGTCCCACGAGGAGCCGCCCGCAGATACGGTGAGCGAGCCTCCCGCGGATAGTCCCCCTCCCCCCGAGGAGAAGCCCCCGCAGACAGCCGAAGAGGTCAAGCCCGAGGCTGAGGAAGCTCCGCCGCCTGCGGACGACAGCTTCGACGACATCGACGAGCCGTTCGAGGAGGAGAGCTCCAAGAAAAAGAAGAAGAAAAAGGAAAAGCCGCCGAAAACGCTTATCGAGAAGATAGACTTCGTGCTCGACATCGTCCGCGCGGCAGACCGTCCGATACTTCGCATATTCAAGGGCGTAAAGCTCCACGGACTGTACATCGACTTCGTCATAGCCAACGAGGACGCATATAAGTGCGCGCTCAACTACGGCAGGATAAGCGGCGCGCTGTACAACGTGCTCGCATGGCTGAGCGTGCTGTTCAGCGTCAAGCTGAAGACAATTGATATAACCCCCGGATTCGCGGTCGACAAACCGCGCTGGGACGCGGCGGGAAAGATAAAGTTCCGCCCCATAACCGCTGTTGTTGCAGGAGTTGGGCTCCTGCTGACATATCTGTTCAAATTCCTTATACCGGGAATATTGCAGGACAGAAAGCTCAGGAAACAAGCCGCAAGGCAGAAATGAGGAATAAACTATGGATAACAAAAAGACACCCGTACACGAAATACTCGGCATCTCTATCGACAAGATAAGGGAAATGGCTGACGTCAACGCTATCATCGGCGAGCCTATGGCACTCGCGGACGGCACAACGATCATACCCGTTTCAAAGATATCCTACGGCTTCGCATCGGGCGGCTCCGACCTGCCCTCCAAGTACGACAAGGACCTCTTCGGCGGCGGAGCGGGCGCAGGCGTGAGCATCAAGCCCGAGGGCTTCCTCGTTATATCACCGAACGGCGAAGCAAAGATGATCGGCATGGAAACAACGAATGACCCCATTTCCAGCGCGATCAACTCCGTTCCTTCGCTCATAGAGAAGGTGCAGGACTTTCTCGCAAAGAGAAAAGGCAGCTCCGAGGAAGACGGAGATATCGTGATAAACGACTGATTCATAGAGCTGCCCTTTTCCGCATATAATTCAGCAGTTATTTTACTGCGGAGGTATGCGTATGAAAAGGTTAGTACCTGCTTTTACTGCGGTCCTGCTGACAGTGGGACTGCATTTTCCTGTAGCGCACGCGGAGGAAGCTCCGGAAGTCTCGGCAAAGGCGGCAGTAGTCGTCTCTGCGGACACTGGCGAGGTCGTATACTCACACAACAGTGGCGAGAAGCTCCCCATGGCGAGCACTACAAAGATAATGTCCGCACTGCTCTGCATAGAGAGCGGCGGTCTCAACGAACCGTTTGTCGTGGACAGTGAAGCTATACACGTCGAGGGCTCATCCATGGGCTTGCAGGAGGGCGACATCGTCACGAAGTACGCGCTCTGCTGCGGAATGCTGCTTCCGTCGGGGAACGACGCCGCAAATGCAGCAGCAGTACGCATCGCGGGCAGCAATGAGAAGTTCGCGGAACTGATGAACGCCCGCGCGCAGGAACTCGGTCTGACCAGGACTTATTTCGTCACACCTTCGGGGCTCGAAGGCGAAGGACACGGCTCGTCCGCCTATGATATGGCGCTGCTTGCTTCTGCCGCACTGAGGAACCCTGTTTTTCGTGATATATGCTCATCTGACAGCATAAAGCTCGAATTCGGCAACCCGCCCTACACGCGCTGGCTGAGGAATACGAACAAGCTGCTGTCGATGTACAGCGGCACATACGGCGTAAAGACCGGCTTCACCGACGAAGCGGGACGCTGTCTTGTGTCGGCGTGCGAGCGCGGAGGCAGGAACCTTGTCTGTGTCACGCTCAACGACCGTAATGACTGGAACGACCACATGGCTATGTACGACTATGCCTTCGGACAGGTACATACTGCCGAGCCCGAACTGCCGCAGGATATCACGCTCGCTCTCGCAGGGGGCGAAAACGAAAGCATACACGTCCGTGCCGAAGCTCCGCCCGAGCCTGTGACGGTACTCGCCGCGGACAAGGACGAACTGACATATACCGTCATTTCGCCGCCGTTCATATACGCTCCCATCAAGGCGGGCGACGAGCTCGGCGAACTCAGCATCAGCTATGACGGACATGAGATAAGGCGCATACCTCTGTGTGCCTCCGAGGACGCAGAGTACAGGTCCGCGCCTGCAAAAAAGAAGAAGAAAACGCTATTTTTCGGAAGGTGAAGGATAAAACGTGGAAAAGATAAGGATTCAGAAAATGATAGCCGACAGCGGATACTGCTCACGCCGCAAGGCTGAGGAACTCATTTCGCGCGGGAAGGTAAGACTCAACGGTCATCCCGTCAAGCTCGGCGACAAGTGCGGCTGCAAGGACATCATCACCATAGACGGAGAGCGCATCTATATGCCCCGCAAGAAGAATCTGGTCTACATAATGATGAACAAGCCGCGCGGCTACGTCACGACCGTATCCGACGAGCTCGACCGCCGCTGTGTAATGGACCTGCTTGACGGCGTCGAGGAGCGTGTCTACCCAATAGGGCGGCTCGACCGCAACTCCGAGGGCCTGCTCCTCTTCACCAATGACGGCGACTTTGCAAACAGCATAATGCACCCGAGCCGTCACGTCTCCAAGACATACAGAGTCACGGTTCACCCCGATATCAGCGACGACCAGCTCGTACAGCTCTCCGAGGGCGTGGACATCGACGGCAGGAAGACGCTCCCCGCATCGGTCATAGTAAAGGAAAAGGAACAGGGCAGAGTCGTCCTGCTCATCACTATAAAAGAAGGAAGAAACCGTCAGATACGCAAGATGTGCGAAGCTGTAGGGCTTGAGGTCGCAAGACTGCGCAGAATAAGCATAGGACCCGTGAAGCTCGGTATGCTCAAGCCTGGTACATGGCGCGAGCTTACAGCCGAGGAGCTCCGCGCACTGAGGACTGCCATAGGCAAGGTGAACTGATATGCTCGAGATACAGGAAAGATTTGATACCGCGGGCTATGAGCACATAATCGCCGCGGCAGGAATAAACAATGTCCACATCACGGAAGCGCTCGACGGAAACAGAGCTGTCGGCTACATCGCCTACGCCTACGAAGCAGAGCGCACTGTCGTGTACGACTTCGACGACGGCGGAGACCTGATGCTGTGCGACGGACTTGTTCGCTCGGTCATGCTCAAAAGCGCCATGAAAGGCATAGAGACCATGACATTCGAGCCCTCCGAAAAAGACAAGCTCGCAAGCCTCGTGAAACTTCACTTTCTCGCAGAGGGAAGCAATGTCTGCGAGAATGTGGACGGTTTCCTGAATGCCTGCGAGCACTGCAAAAAGTAATACTGACAAAAGAAAGGAGCGTCGGGAATGCCGATACGCATATCATCGGAACTACCTGCGTTCAAAACGCTTGGAGAAGAAAACATATTCGTAATGTCGAAGGAGCGTGCCGAGCATCAGGACATACGTCCGCTCAAGGTCATCATCCTCAACATAATGCCAAAGAAAATAGAAACTGAGTGTCAGCTTCTGCGTCTGCTCAGCAACACGCCGCTTCAGGTAGACATAGACCTCCTGCAAATGGCGTCGCACGTGTCGCGCAACACCTCGCACCACCACCTCGAAGCCTTCTACAAGACCTTCAGCGAGATAAAGAACGACCGCTACGACGGCATGATAGTCACGGGAGCTCCCGTTGAGCTTCTCGAATACGAGCAGGTCGATTACTGGGACGAGATAACCACCATTTTCGAGTGGTCAAAGACACACGTATTCTCAACGCTGTATATCTGCTGGGCAGCTCAGGCGGGACTTTACTACCACTTCGGCGTACCTAAGTACGCGCTGGAGCAGAAAATGTTCGGCATATTCCCCCATAGGGTAGAGATAGAGAACCGCCAGCTCCTGCGCGGCTTTGACGATATATTCTACGTCCCCCACAGCCGCAATACAGAGGTGCGCCGCGAGGACATCGAAAAGGTCGAGCAGCTCGAGATACTGACCTCGTCGGAGATTTCGGGCGTACACATCGTTGCCAACAAAAACGGCAGACAGTATTTCATCACGGGACACTCGGAGTACGACCGTGACACCATTGCCGCCGAATATTTCCGCGATAAAGAAAAGGGGCTGGATATACAGCTCCCGTACAATTACTTCCCGAATGACGACCCGACTCAGACTCCCCTCTTCTCATGGAGATGCACAGCGAATCTGATGTTCTCGAACTGGCTCAACTACTGCGTATACCAGAAAACGCCATACAATCTCGACGAGCTCGAGATACGCAGCTGGACATGGGAAACAAACTTCTGATATAATCCTCCCCGAAAGGACGTGAAACAGTATGTTCGGAGACAGACAAATGATAGACGAATCATCATACGATATGATAGACGAAATGGACTATGATGTCGTAGATGATATAAGGGACGAAAAGCGCAGCGGCACTCACGCAGGGCATCTCTGCGACGAGGGACAGTTCCACGAATATGTGGACAGACAGGCTTCTGCCGCTTATAATACTACTCCGCGGACAAGCCCCTACCCTCAGCCCCCGAGACAGCCTGCTGCAAAGAGCACAGCTCCGTACCCGAAGCCGCATATGCAGCAGTACACTCCGCAGGCAGCCCCACGTCAGGAGCGCCCCGTGCAGACGACCGTTGTCAACGGCAGGACATACGACCGCCCCGCCGAAACTCCGAAGATGTCTCCCGCACAGCAGAAGGCAACAAAGTGGTTTACCGCATTCATCATCATCGGTTTAGCGTCAAGCTGCCTCGGTTCATTCCTGATGCTCCCGATATGCATAGTGCTTGCACTCATGATAATGGGCTCGGTAAAGAAATGTGAGGGCGACGACACAGCTCCCGTGAACAGAATGGCAGCGGCGGCGATATGCATCGCTGTATTCGCGTTCATCGCGATAATCGCGGGCAAGACAGCATTTACGATGTTCAGTGAACTCTTCAATGAAACATCAGACTTAGGAGGATATTGATATGTACCCACAGCAACCGCAGCCGAGCGGCAGCAATTACTACAGAATGCCTGAAAAGCAGCCTAAAAGGCTTGCTTTCGCACTATGCTCCTTCATATTCAGCCTCCTGCCGATACTGCTCTGCTGCTTTAACGTATATCCTGCGGTGACCGTATTCCTGCTGCTTGTATCGGTGCTCGCGCTTGTGCTTGGCATCATCTCCCTCGCCTCACACAGGGACGGCAAGGGCTTCGCGATAGCGGGTATCATAGTCTCCGCACTGATGATAGTCTCCCTCCTCTTCTCACTGATATTCCTCAGCGAACCGCTCAAAGACATGATGAAGTTCTCCGAGAACGCACAGGAGTACATCGACGACTATGAAGAAACAGGAGAAGTCCCCGAAGAATTCGAGAAGTACGGTGCATCAAAGTACGACTGGGTATGGCACTCAATGGGTATGAACAGCTTCAGCGACTTCTACGGACAGTTCATCGGACAGTACAAAGAGCAGAACGCATGGATGCTTGCTCCCTCCGAGAGCGGAAGCAGCAACTCGGTGACCACGGACAGCAGCGATAAACGCAGTGAAGAGACGACCACACGTCCCGCCAACTACGGTGAAGACCCGATAACGATATAACAGCAAAACTCCCGCTTTTAAGGGCTGTACCCATACAGAAGCAATACGGGACATATATCGGGGGAAACCTTTCTGAAGAAAGGTTCTCCCCCGAACCCCTTTCCAAAGACTTTTAGTCCAAATTTTGCCCCTATGGGGTACTCTCCTGAT